>CAWDYC010000012.1:0-36728 GCA_963806535.1 Candidatus Bathyarchaeota archaeon | reverse complement strand
TTCGTGTGGTTTTGTTTGCACCTAAATTACAAAACCTTATATATTAAGAATTGAGCAAGAATGTAACACAGGTACTGAAATGATAAATGCAGCCTGTAGAAAAAAACGCAGAAAACTCGCATTAGTTTCATTATCACCCTTGTTTCTGGTACTCTTTGTTGTCGGCTGGATCATCTCTTGGATAGGACAAATAGGCAGGTAACACAAAACAAACACTAACTCCACCAAATCCTTTGCCAGAAATAGTTCGCGAACAAAAAGTCACTAATGCAAAAAGAGAGGCGAAGCCCCCCAAAAACCAAAACGAGATTTGGAACCAGCACTACCCAATCCCTTCCTGACAGAAGCGGATACAGAAAGGAAGACAACTCTAATTAAACGTTAGGCGCTTTCACCTTCTCCAAAAAATACACTAGTTACTTTATGAACAGCCTCTATTAAAGAGTTCTTGGACCCCCATAACACCACATTTTCGCCTTGAAAAAAAAATTGACTATTTCTCTTTCCCACCTTAGTCCTTTTTCACTAAACAAACAATACGACTAAAAAATCATATAATTCATATTCAAAAAATCGATATATACCAAATCTAAAAAGATCTTTGTTTCCATCTATCAATTTTTTTCTTCAGATTGGCTTGCTATAATTAGGACCTGAGTAATTAAATCGACTCTTAGATGTTCAGCTTCTGCCTCTGAACAGCTATGGCCCTTCATACCCTGAAGATGCAAATCTACATGATCTTCTATGGCTTTATCCATTTCCTTCACGTCAGGCACCAGCAAGATTTCATCGCCGCATTCGCACTTGACTTTAGTCATGCCTGTGGATTTCTTCATTTGTTCATCAACCTAAACCAATTTTTTAACAAGAAGGTTACTAACGAGAGTCTTTTCCGTTATTGCCTGGATTGTCTTTTCCGACTCCGCACATGTTTTCAAGGTACTGTCGATCTTTGGTGTAGCCCTCAACTTCTCCTTTCAAACGTGCGGAACGCTCTAAGTATTTTTCATAGAGTTGGAGAAAATCCTTTCCTGACCCTGTGGTTAAGTAACCTGAATCTCCATCGAATGACAGAAGAGCGTTTCCCAGAAGAGCTTTCAAGTACTTTTCCAATTGATGAAAATTCAAATTAGCTCCGTACATTATTCTAGTTTTGCAGACCTTAACTGACGCGATAGAAAGGATTTCCCGCACAATATCTAGACTGTTGCGATTTTTGTTAGTTTTTCGATCTTTGGAAAATAAATGCAACACCTTCTACTTTTCAAAATTTCAATGGCTAAATTAATAAAACTAATAATTTGGAAACCTATTCGATGCGCCTGTTACCACTATAAAATCCCTTCGTGACCGGAGTGGATAATTGTTTAAGTTAGTTGAGTAATTAAGAAAAGAGTTGGCAAGTGTTATAAAGTGTGAAGGGCTAAAAGTATAGTCCTCAAGTTCACTCAAAAATAATACAATTCTGCTGTTATTGCAGAAAAATAGATGAATCACACTCATAACATTTTAGTTAAAATAAGATGAATCTAAAATAGCACGACATCATGCTTAATGAAACAAATTAGCATTCGACTGATCCTGAAAAAACTGGCAAGTTCCATTAAATCAAAACAAAATAAAAATTTGATACTTAGAAAAAATTATATCTCATCCGAATATCCAAGTTCATTTGCTTTCTTAAGAACCAAGAGCAGATCCTTGCCCCTTTGAAGTAATTTGGTAGCAACCGTTACCTTCTTCATCTTTGATTGGCTCGATGAACCCTTTGTTTAAGAAGTTTGAGAGGTATCCGCTGAAGCGTACGTAATTCAAGTTTGAATGGTACATTATCCGCATTTTTTTCTGAGGCTTCAAAGTCGCTTCTAAGATGTCTATTGTGATAGTCGCTCGGCCGCGTTTCTGCAATTAAATCTTCGCCTCAAATAAGAGAAAACGCCAAATGCCTATAAGCAATATTTCTTAATTCGGAATATATCTAGAAAAAGATATTAGAATTTCAGATGCCAATTCTCATGAGAAATATTATAAAGTAGTTTAGATTTTGAGCCTTAGTTTTTTTCTTTAATTTGCTATTTTGAACTTTGTTGCTATTATTTAAGGTCAGTAGAATTTTGCCGTACCTGTAACTCACTTTGTTTTAAGTGCCGTCTGAGTAACTCTGATCTCTCATCCAAATTAATGTCAAGCTAATGCCTTCTCATCATTCGGCAAAAAACTATTTAGTGTAAGCGGCATAAAAGCATATACATAAAGAAGAAATGATTACAGGGAACACTTTTATTTTTCCTTCGAGCCTTTAATACTAATAGGTGTTATTATTATGGATTTTAAAGGTAGCCAAACAGAAAAGAACCTCCTTGCTGCGTTTGCAGGCGAATCTCAAGCACGAAACCGATACACATTCTTTGCAAGCATCGCCAAAAAAGAAGGATATGAGCAAATAGGCGGAATTTTCGAGGAAACAGCAGGCAACGAGAAGGAACATGCGGAACTTTTCTTTAAGCATCTCAAGGGCGGGATGGCTGAAATCACAGCTTCCTACCCGGCAGGAGTAATCGGTTCAACCGTTGATAATCTTAAGGCAGCAGCTGCAGGCGAAAAAATGGAGTGGGGTACACTTTACCCAAATTTTGGAGATATAGCTCAACAGGAAGGTTTTCCAGAAGTTGCCGCAACTTTTCGAATGGTTGCAAAAGTAGAAGCCTATCATGAAAGAAGATACAACAAATTAGTTGAAAGCCTTGAGCAAGGCAAAGTCTTCAAGAAAGATCAGCCGATCAAATGGAAATGCAGAAACTGCGGCTTCGTTTTCGAAGGCAAAGAAGCGCCAGAAAAATGCCCAGTATGTGCTCATCCAAAAGCGTACTTTGAAGTTTGGGTAGAAAACTACTAAAACAATTTCCATTTTATTTTTTCTTATATTACTAAACCAGAATTTTCTTGCGCCATCTATACGTTAAGGTTATAATGAAAATTACAACCCCAGAAATAACAATCAATGGTCCTGGAAGAATATTTAGTGATGAAGATAGAAGTATCCCTGACACAGCGGAGACCACTCCAAAGATTGCACTAAGGTTACGATATTTTGTTAGGTTCCCACTTATAATTCGTGCTGCAGCCGCAGGAGTTACGACCAGAAAGCCAACTAGCAAAGTACCTGTAACTTGTATGCCTATTGCCACAGTAACTGATACAAGAAGAAGGAACAAGAGGTTCGTAGAAGCCGTATTAATGCCCTTGGATGTTGCAAGTTCTTCAGAGATTAAGGTTAAAACGGTTTTTTTGTAGATAAAACGGGTCAAAAAAACTACCATAACAGCCAGTATCGCCGCTAAAACAGCGTACATTAATGTTACCTTCGTTATGTCGCCGAAAAGAGCTGCTTCAAGAGCATCCAAATTGTTCCCATAAAGTAGTATTCCTATTGCCAACGCCAATGTGAAAGCGGCACCCACTAATGTTTCAAAAGACAATTTAGTGACCCTGTTTAAATGCCAAATGAGAACGGCTGAGACAAATAGAAATAAGAAGCCACCAAGGAGCGGGTTGAAGCCGAGTAGAACGCCTATTGCGAGCCCAGGCAAAGCAACATGTGACATGGCATCGCCTACCAGCGCCATTTTCTCAAGAACCATTATGGACCCTAAATAGCCTGCAGAGAATCCGACCGCAACCCCGGCTATTAAACTATAGATTAAAATATCAATCATATTTTTCACTTACCGTTTAAGGACTCAAGCAAACTGTTTCACCGTAAATTTTCTGCTGTAAGGAAGGTTCAGCTATCTGCTGTGAGTCGCCAAAAAAAGTTGTACATTTGTTTAAGCCAAGCAGTTGGTCAGTGTACTCTTTGACCAAGTGAATATCATGCGTTATTAGTAACATGGTGATGTTTGTTTTTTGTTTCAAATCTCTCAACGTTGAAAAGATTGATTCTTCGCCGCCTATGTCTACACCAACTGTGGGTTCATCAAACAATAGTACATTGGGGTCATCCATTAATGCCCAAGCGATCAGAACCCGTCGAAGCTGTCCACCAGATAAAATGCTTAATGTTTTCTTAATTATGTCTGGGTCGTTTAGCTTTACAGCTTTCAACACATCTTCAATGTTTGCGCCTTTTTTGTAGGAAAGAAATTCTTTCACTGAAATTGGAATGTCTTTTACGCTGACGTTTTGTGGCACATATCCTATTTTGGCTTTTTCGCTCCATTCAATTTTTCCTGTGTAAGGTACTAAATTGAGAATTGCCCTAAAAAGCATGGTTTTTCCTGCGCCGTTGGGTCCTACAATCGCGAGGGTTGTTCCTTTTTTTATTTTGAAATGTACATGTTCCAAAATTATTTCTTTCTGAAACTGAACGTTCAAATCTGAAACCTGGAGAAAATAACCATTTGAGTCTGTCATGAGCAAATAGCGCCTACGCGTAATTTAGGAATCATTATTTTCTATTAAATCATGGAGCAACCGTTTATTAAGTTTTATCTTTTTTTTAATAAGTGAGTTCTTTTTGTATGCCCTATTATTACGCTATGGGCGGAAATGATTTCTTATTAAAGTTAGATATCAAAAATAACAATATTTAAGTCAATCAAATGAGCAATAGAAAACAATTAGTTATTATCTCAGGGGAATTTAAGTGAGCATCATTAGTCTTTCATTGCCGAACGAATTGCTAGAGCAACTAGATGCAATGCTTGGAGAGGATGGAGGCGCAAACCGGTCAGAGGTAATTCGCCAAGCAGTCCGTATGTACCTTACGCAGTTGAATGATTTAGAAAAAATCAAAGGAAACGTAATTGCTACAATAACTGTTCTTTATGAAAAAGCTGAACAAAACAAGGAATTGTTCAGGCTGCAACATGAGTTTGATGATATGATAACCGCCTACTTGCACGCTCATCTTTCAGAAACAGACTGTCTTGAAGTGATGGTTGTAAAAGGATCAGGAAAACGATTAAAATGTTTGATTGATGGTCTTAAAGGGAATAAGCCGGTTAAGCAACTTAAAGTTTCAATTATGTCAAGTAATGAAAAAGAGCTTTAGTTAGCAAGGTTGAAGAGTAATTTCCATCATTTGTCCTTTAAGGTCAGGTTCATATTGCTTCAAAGATGCGATAATTAATGCGGAAACTGTGATTCTGCCGTCTTTGTGTATTTTGCCTAAAAAACTTTCTTTAGCACCCATTAAACCAACGATGCTTATTGTGACTGTTAAGTTCTCGGACGGGTCCAACTTAAACTGCCAACGGACCAACTTTGGAACCTGTAGAAGGTTCTTTCTTAATATGGCTTTGAAAGTAACTCTTTGAGTTAATGGTAACTTAACTTACCCTTCCACACAATTCCACACAAAATCACACAATTTCGCACAATTCAGCACAAATCCACACATATACACACGCAACCTGCAAAGGATTTAAGCTTTGACACAAAAAAGCAACCCAAAACACAAAGAAAAATTTTGCGCCAGAAAACGCACGGGTTTCAACAGCTTAAACAATGTATTTTCCTGTTTTCTCAAAATTCTTAACAATTTCCATAACACGTTTAGGCGCCATAAATGGTCCAAGCGGGATATCTTTGAGCAGAACCCAAGGACTTTTGCGAGCTATGTCTGTTGCAATGTGTTGGTCTCCAAAGCATTTTTTGGCAACGTCGACAACTCCGGCGCTAACGCCAGCCTCCGAAAGGTCACCCAGAGCATGCAGATATTCATGCAGCAGAAGATTGTAAGTTAAAGCGTTAACTGTGGGTTTGGAACTGATTGATTGCTCAACGATGTCAACCAGTGCCCGGTTTAAGACAATGTTGTTGGTTCCAACTGGATAGTAGGCGCCAAGTTGAAGAGGTAAATCATCGAGAAAAAGCATCATACTATCTCTTTTTTTGGCTTGAGCAAACTCTACGGTGTCCTTTACGATTTGCCAAACTTCAGCATAATTCTTAGCATTATCTAACCGTGCGCTGAATTGTTCAGATGGTTTAGAATCGATGCTCAAAAATTCTTCGCTCTCTCTGAAAAACAATAAAATAAACCTACCTTTAAGTTTTGCACATGTGGAGCCTAAAGAAACAAAAAATTGATAAATGACCAGTGTGTTTTCATAGACGTTAAGGTGAAAATTGAATGGCAAGCAATGTTCTCGTGAGAGACATAATGTCCAAAGACTGTAAAACAGTGAACAATAATACAACAATGAAAGAAGTTGTCGCTTTAATGACAAAATTTGATAAAGATGCAATCCTGGTCATACAAAGCGGGATACCAACCGGAATCATAACAGTCAAAGATGTTCTAGTGAGAGCAGTTGAACACGGCGTACCTCTAAGCACAATCATAGCAAGAATGGTCTACACAAACCCTTTGGTAGTCATAGATGAGGAAGCAACCGTTGAAGAAGCAGCTAAACTGATGAAACACTGGCAAATAAAGCACTTACCAATCGTTGACAAAAACGGCGCCCTCGTAGGCATGGTAAATGATAGAGACATAGTCTACGCAGTTCCGACTTTAATGTCAACAATGGAAGAATTCTGTCGCACAAAATAAACAAAGCGATAAACTAATTTTTTTATTTATTTTTAGCAATAAAATCAGACGTAAATTTCAAGAAAAAAGATAAAAGAAAATTACCTATGTTTTTTGCTCTTTAGTCCATTCGTCTTTAACGAGCTTTGTAATGTTGTCCAAATTTGGCTGAGCTGTAAGATCTGCGATAACCCAATTCAGTTCGTTTTTAATCAAAAGAGCGAGTTCGCCTGGTCTAAGAGGCTCGGGTCGGGTAGACTGATAAACTCTCAATGCACGTAAAGCGAACTTTATCATTACGTTGTTGAGTTCATTTTGCAAATCAGCCAGTTCATTTTTGCTGTCTTTCATTTGTTTGCTAAAGCCTTTTGAGTCCCAATTTCCTGTTGGTTCCATTTTTCTCAATCCTTATCGTTTCATGTAAATCATGCATTATAGCCTTTTCTAATGATTGCCTTAAGGCATGAAAGCTTTTGGTTTTCCAAGCTTTTTGTTGACGCATGCTTGGATGAACCCGAAGTATTCAGGTGAAGGTCGTCCCGGTCGGCTTTTGAATTCTCCATGGAACTGTGAAGCAAAGAAGAAGTAATTCTTTGGCAAATCTAAAGTTTCCATTCTTCTGCCGTCAGAACTTTTGCCTGTAAAGCATAAACCGTTATTTTTGAGGGTTTCCGAATAATCTAAGTTAACTTCGAATCGGTGACGATGACGCTCATAGATTTCTTCTTGACCATACAGATGATAGGCAAGTGTGCCTTTCTGTAAAATAATCTTGTGAGCACCCAAACGCATTGTTGCGCCTTTAAGTTCTATTCCACGTTGCTCAGGCATAAGATCTATTACAGGATAAGGCGTTTCAGGGTTAATCTCTGTGCTATTTGCATCTTTCAAGCCGCAGACATTTCTGGAAAACTCAATTACAGCCAATTGGAAGCCATAGCAGATACCTAAGAAGGGTATGTCATTTTCTCGGGCAAATTTGGTAGCGGCAATTTTACCTTCAGTTCCTCGTGGACCAAAGCCGTATGGAACAAAAACGCCGTCGAAATTTGCGAGATCTTTTATGCATTCAGGTTCATGTTCTAGTTTTTCAGCTTCAAGGTATGAAATGCAGACTTTGGCTTTGTTTGCAGCACCACCGTGGCGTAAAGCTTCGGTCATGCTTACGTAACTGTCAGTGAGCCCTGCGTATTTGCCTACTAGAGCTATTTTGACTTCATGTTCTGGGTGGAGAGCGGCTTCAACATATTGTTGCCAAGGTCCGAAGTCTTTGCCCTCGCATTTGAATTGAAGTCGTTGGCAGATAAAGTCGCCCATGCCCTGTTTATCTAAGATGAGTGGTACTTGATAGACAGAGTCTGCGTTGTAAGAGCAAAACACGGCACTTTCAGGAATTGTTCCAAACAAAGCTATTTTTCTGAGGGCTTCTGCATCAATCATTTTGGGGCTTCTAGCCACTATGGTATCAGGTTGAACACCGATGCGCCGAAGTTCATTAACGCTGTGTTGTAAAGGTTTGGTTTTCATTTCACTTGTAACATCTAAAATTGGCACCAAAGCCACGTGCACATAAAGCGTGTTTTCGTAACCCTCTTCTAAACGCATTTGGCGTATAGCTTCTAGGAACGGTAAACCTTCAATGTCACCGACGGTTCCTCCGACTTCAGTTAAAACTACATCGGCACATGTGGCTTTGCCGACGCTTTTTATTCGGTTTTTAATTTCGTTAGTTATATGGGGCACAATTTGGACACAACGACCTAAAAAGTCGCCTCTTCGTTCTTTTTCTATAACTGATTTGTATACCATACCTGTGGTTAAGTTGTTTTCTTGTTTGAGGCTTAAATCTAAGAAGCGTTCATACCAGCCTAAGTCTAAGTCGGTTTCTCCGCCATCGTCTGTCACGAAAACTTCGCCATGCATATATGGGTTCATTGTTCCAGCGTCAACGTTCACATAAGGATCAATTTTTACAACTGTAGGTTTTAGCCCTCGTGCTTGAAGCATTTTACCGATAGAAGAAGTTAATATGCCCTTTCCGACAGAACTTAATACACCGCCCGTAACGAAAATGTACTTAACCATGGATTTCCCCACAATAACCTAATCCTTTCTGCTGTGTTAATATAACTCTTTTGTGTGCTTAGATGTAAAAATGTGCAATTACAAATTAACTTTTTGAACAAAAGAAAGAATGAGACAGCCTAATTTCTTCAAAAATTTCTTTTAACCATTAGAGCAGACAAAATTTATGGTAATTAACTTTGGGAATTTGCATTTCGGAGAAAAATTTTAATTCAGTGTTTACTTAGTTATGTGTGGAGACAAAAAATGCCCCGAGCCTTTGTATTAATAAACGTTGAATCAGGAGCCGAACAAGAAGTTGTTAACGAACTAAAAAGAATCGAAGGCATAGAAGAAGCCTACTTTTCATACGGCGTTTACGACATAATCACTAAGATAAAAGCTGACTCAATGGAAAGCCTCAAGGATTTGGTAACTCGAAAAGTTAGAACCATAAGCAGAGTTCGATCCACCTTAACATTGATAATGATGGAAGAATAAAACGATAGTTCTCTATCGTTCCCTATTTTTGTTTATTAACTAAATAAGTCGGCTTATGTTTTGCTTATAAAATAATAGTTAGGTTTTTGTCAAATTCAACTTAAAGTTAAGTTGCACCTAAGCTTTCGATAATCTGATTGCATTCTTGTATACACTTAATAGTTTAAGCATCAAGCATTAATCAAGGCTTGAAAAGTTACAATGAGCAATGCAAAAAGACCACAGCACACAAAGGCTATACTTACAATCTTAATCCTGGGCTTAGTCGCCTTCATCCTTTATCTATACTTCTACGTCAATCCCACTGAAGTTGTACACATACTTTCCAAAACAAATCTCTACTACTATGCAGGCGCCTTTTTGGCTTATTTTATGTACGCCTTCTTCTCTGCTCTAGTCTGGCGTAATATGCTAAATAATCTATCAGTAAAAATCGGCACTCGAAAAGCACTCCTATTCACTTGGGTTGGATTGTTTTTTGAGGCAACAGTTCCACAGTTGGGATGGTCTGGAGAAATATCAAAGACTTACATGTTAACTAAAGACACGGACTGCGACACAGGAAAAGTGGCATCTTCAGTAGTAGGACAAAAAATTTTTGTTATAACAATCACTGATGTCGCTTTAGGTCTGGGCTTAGCATTAGTACTCATAAATTATCCCCTACCGTTAATTGTAACCTTTTTCATTGCCCTGGTTTTAGCATTATCAATTGCAACTCTACTCCTCATCTACTATATCAGCCTCAAACCAAAAGCGACGAAAACTCTACTAAACTGGGGCATACGCATTGCTTCGTTTTTTAGGAAGAAATGGAATCCTCAAAATTTTAACCTTAGAGCTGAGGAAGTTTTAGGTAAATTTCATTCAGGCATAAAAGAGCTAAAAGCTAATCCTAAAACCCTAGTTAAACCGATAATATACGCCATTATAAGTTTTATTTTCGAAGTGTCAGTCATATTTTTGACATTTATTGCGTTGGGTTATCCTGTCCCCGTTGATAAAGTGCTTATTGTTTTCACTTTAACTGGCACCCTTCAAACGGCTGGAGTAACATTTTTTGGTTTTCCAGAATTAATCATGAGTATTTCATTTACTGCACTCGGAATTCCTGCTGCGCTAAGTGTTTCTATTACGTTACTAACTAGAGTTGTGACTTTATGGTTTAGGCTTATTGCCTCTTATGCTGCTCTGCAATGGGTAGGAATAAAAATTATGAAAAAGAACAAAACAATTTTTTAAATAACAATTCAAACGTCGTCTTGACGCCTAGGAAACTTTTTAATGCACAGTAAACTTATCAATTCTTAGAGAATGATTAGATATGCCCACAGCCTTTGTTTTAATAAATACTGAAATAGGTTCAGAATCAGATGTTTTAAAGGCAGTAAAAGGAGTTGAAGGCGTTGAAGAAGCATCAGCCGTTTACGGAGTCTACGACATAGTAGCAAGAGTCAAAGCCGATACAATGGATAAGTTAAAAGAAATAGTTACATGGCGCATTCGAAAACTCGACAAAGTGCGGTCAACTTTAACAATGATCGTTGTTGAGGATCGATAAACTACTAATTTAAACTCTTTTTCTTTTGCTTTTTTGCATTAAATAGAAAATCAAATCTTTCATTACGAAATATTATGTAATCTTCTAATCACGAATTAAATTCTCTTTAAATAAGACATTTCTTAAGTTAGCGTTAAGTTGTGATTGCCAACATACAGCCACATAATTTTAAATTTTGTACAATTGATTTAGAAGTCTCATGCATTTGGTGCAGTGAAAAAATGAAGGAAGACTCGCAAATCTATAATAATATGCAAGAAAGCCACAGAGTAGAGACCTTCACTGTGCACAGATGCATGCAATTTTTTATTGGTTGGATGAAGAGGTTTGGATACACCAATGAAACCTTTTTCGTTCCCCTTGAACAAAAAAGCAAATCCAAACCTCTGAGACCCCTGAATCTAAAACAGATTGGAGATTAAGAAAAATGCCAACTGCATATGTACTGTTAAATACTGAAATTGGATCTGAAAATCAAGTCCTAGAAGCACTCAAAAATATTGAAGGCGTAGAAGAAGCACATAATCTATGGGGAGTCTACGATATAATTGCAAACATTAAAGCTGAAAACATGGAAAAGCTCAAATTTATTGTTACCAAAAGAATAGCAAAAGTTGCCAAAATAAACTCAAAGCTTACCATGATAATAGATGAAAAACCAGTCGCTGCATTACACGAACAAGTATTTTTTGAATCAAACCCCCTTATCACCTAATTAAACCCATTTTTTTAGTATAAAAAAACAATATTTTTTTTACTCTCGCAGGCTATTCTTTCTTTATCTCGGAGAACAAGGTGGCTTTGACCCTTCAACAGATAATGCATATTGGTTTTGACGATACTGACTCAACAAAAGGAGGATGTACAACTTACCTTGCAGCATTACTTATCGAAAAGCTTGGAAAATTTAATGTTCAATTTACTGATTATCCTTCTCTCATACGGCTTAATCCAAATGTGCCATGGAAAACAAGAGGCAACGGCGCTCTCTGTTTAAGATTCAAGTATGATGCAGCCTTTGAAGAGAAAATTAAAGAAGCGGTTGTAGACCTATGGGAAAAAAACTCTGCCATAAAAGAAAAAGGCACTGACCCGGGCATAGTCTTCTTTAAAGGTCAAAAGATTCCTGAGAAACTAAAATTTTTTGCCAGAAAGACGGAAACAAGTATTGTGACACTTAAAGAGGCTTTGGCTTTAATCAAGACGTATGGTGCTGAAGCGTTTGGGTTTAACTCTTGCAGAGGTATCATAGGCTCTTTAGCAGCCATAGGCGAAACCTTAGATGATGATTCTACTTACGAGTTGATTGCTTATCGAGAACCCCAAAATTGGGGGTCAAAGCGAAAGGTGGATGAAACGTCAATTTTTGAAATGGATAAGCTATTGTGGCCTTACGTTTTCAACAATGTAGATGAAGAAGCCTCTAGAGTAATAATTACTCCACGAGGCCCAGACCCGATCTTTTTCGGCATTCGAGGCGAAACAGCTGAAATAGTTAAGGAAGCTTACGGATTAGTTAAGCCACTTGAACCTGTTGGGCGCTGTATTATTTTCCGTTCAAACCAAGGCACAGACGCCCACCTAAAATATGTCGAATCTTTAGACAAAATTGAGCCTTACAATTCTATTATTGCAAGAGGAATTGTTTCGAAAAATCCACACATAGTTCCACTTCGTCACGTTATTTTTTCAATCAAGGACGATTCAGCGGAGGTAGATTGCGCAGCTTATGAGCCGACGGGGAGTCTGCGTAAAATTGCAAGAGAACTCATTGTCGGCGACTGCATTGAGGTCTACGGTGCTGCACACAAAGCAACGCAAAGCAATCCATTAACGATTAACCTTGAAAAGATTAACATCCTAAATCTTAAGATCAAAACGTCAAAGGAGAATCCGTTTTGCCCTATATGTAAAAAACGATTGAAATCCATGGGCAAAAACCAAGGATTTCGATGCGAAAAATGCGGATGTAAATTTCATGAAATGAAAAAGACAGAATCAGTCCTACCTAGAGCGCTCCTAGAAGGCTTGTATGCAACTTCAACAAGGTCTCAGAGGCACCTCACCAAACCGCTTAGACGCTATATCTTAGATTACATGCAATGAAGCCAACCATGATTGTGAGTCAGCCTATTTTTATTGAAATCCTTTAAATTCGTGGAGTTCATAAACCAACTTCAAAACAGGAAACACAACTCAAGGGATACTGATATGGCTGAACAAAGATTTACAGAGAAGGATTATTCGCTTCCATTCTTTAAAGAGGAAGGTTTTGTCAGGAAACATTGCCCAAAATGTGGAGAATACTATTGGACACAAAATGAGAAGCAAGAAACTTGTGGCGAATCAACCTCTGACGAATGCGGATGCTACACCTTCATAAATAATCCAGCAACGAAAAAAAGCTTCAGCCTTCCTGAAATGAGAGAGGCTTTCCTCTCGTTTTTCGAGAAAGAAGGTCACACCCGCATAAAACCTTACCCGGTTGTAGCAAGATGGCGCAAAGACATTTACCTAACTCACGCCAGCATAATTGACTTTCAACCATACGTTACAGAAGGCATCGCACCTCCACCTGCAAACCCGCTAGTGATTTCTCAGCCATCCATCAGGTTAACCGATATTTCTAATACTGGCCCCACTTTTGGCAGGCACTTAACTATTTTTGAAATGGGTGGAGCACACGCATTCAATTATCCAGACAAAGAAATTTACTGGAAAGATGATACCGTCCGTTTCCACCAGCGCTTTGCAACTGAAGCATTAGGCATAAAATCAGATGAAGTAATTTACAAAGAAGGCGTCTGGGTTGGCGGAGGCAATGCCGGACCTGACGTGGAATGCATCGTTCGCGGCTTGGAAGTCGGCACATTAGTTTTCATGCAATACAAGGTAGTTGGCGAAGAATTCGTCGAGTTGCCAATTCGTACCGTTGACACAGGATATGGCATTGATCGTTTCACATGGATCAGTCAAGGTGTTCCAAGCTTGTTCCAAGCAATTTATGGAAAAATGCTTGATAAAATCTATCCAATGGCTGGAATAACCAATGTTAACGACGAATTTTTGTCCCGAGTTGCAAAGTATTCCGGTTTAGTCAGCGTTGACAAAAACGCGAACAGAATGGTAACTCGTAAGCGAGTAGCCGAACTTACAGGAATAGATTTGCAAACTCTTGAAAAAGTGTTGGTTCCCATTGAAAACGCTTGGGCAGTAACCGACCACACAAAAACATTGAGCTTCATACTTTCCGAAGGAGTTGTGCCATCAAATATTCAAGAAGGCTATTTGGCAAGGCTACTGTTCCGCAGGGTTTACCGTTTAATGCGAACCCTAAACATAGAACCGGCAAAACTTTACGACATTATAGACATGCAGGTTGCTTTATGGTCAAAAGATTTCCCACGCATCAAAGAAATGCAAAACGAAATTGTTGAAATGCTCAAGGTTGAGGAAGAAAAGTTCAAAGACACCTTAGTCCGCGGGGAAGGTATGGTCAAGAGAATAGCCGCTGATCTAAAAGCAAAAGGAACAGGCAAATTGCCAATGGACACGCTCACAGAACTGTACGATTCACATGGGCTTCCACCAGAAATTGTCAAGCAGGCAGCAGAGAAGGAAGGCGTGCAAGTGGAGATGCCAGAAAACTTTTACGCTTTAATCGCTAAACGGCATATGCAAGCATCTAAACCAGTAGAAGAGGAAGAAACTCAAGCAGAAAAAAGCTTGGAAAAAATAGCTGAGCAACTGCCTGCTACAGAAACACTGTATTATACGGACACTTACATGAAAGAGTTTGATGCTAATGTTCTAAAAGTAATCAACGAAAAGTATGTTGTCTTGGACAGAACGTGCTTTTATCCCGAAGGCGGTGGTCAACCTGCAGACCACGGATGGTTATCAACAGTCACATCAAAATTCGACGTAATTGATACGCAAAAAATTGGCAAAGTCATTGTCCACAAACTTAGCACAGCGCCAACATTCAAGGAAGGCAACGCCGTTCACGGCACTCTTAACTGGGAGAGGCGCTATTCGCTAATGAAAGCGCACACTATTACCCATCTAATTAATGGAGCTGCTAGACGGGTTTTAGGCGAACATGTTTGGCAATCAGGCACGCAAAAGGGCTTGGAAACATCACGACTTGACATTTCGCATTACAAAAGATTAAGCCCTGAAGAAATTCACAAAATTGAGCTGCTGGCGAACGGTGCAATTGCAGGTAACATGAAAGTTGAGATAAAGTGGTATCCACGTAATGAAGCTGAATCACGATACGGCTTCAGACTTTACCAAGGCGGCGCAGTTCCAGGCAAAGACATCCGCGTTGTAAAGACTGGAGATTGGGATGTAGAAGCGTGTGCTGGAACCCATTTAGGAAGCACTTTGGAGGTTGGCTTTGTAAAAATCGTCTACACTGAAAAGGTGCAAGACGGCGTGGAACGATTGGGCTATGCGGTTGGCCTGGAAGCAGTGAAAGCCGTACAGAAACAGGAGAGTTTACTCTGGAAGGTTTCAGAATCTCTGACTTCTCCGATAGATAAACTGGATAAAACCGCCGAAAAAATCGTTAAAGAACTTAAAGAGGCAAACGTTGAAAAACGCAAGCTGACTAGAGAGCTTGCTGAAAAAGAAAGCTTGGCAGGGCAAACGAAAAATGCTGAAGCAACTACAGAGGTCCGCGGCATAGTGATTGTTAAACGAGATTTTGGGGAATCAACAGACGTTAACCGAATGTTACAAACCGCAACTGAAATTATAAAACGAAATGACGCAGCTATGACACTGTTTTATGGGTCAGATGGCAAATCTTGCAGACTTATGATTATGACGGGGGAAAAAGCTGTTCAAAAAGGTGTTAACGCTGGAAACATAATGAAGGAAGTTGCGCCGATTTTCGGAGGCGGAGGAGGCGGAAGACCCAACTTTGCGCAGGGCGGCGGAACAAAACCTGACAAACTACAAGAAGCGATAAAAGCAGCAGAAGACGCAGTTAAAAAACAGTTGGAACCATAATTTTAGAAGCTTCGCCTATCAAAAATCTGGTTTTCAAAGTGCAGGAAACAGGGCGAATTGCACCAATGGAAATAGTACAATGTTTTTCTATGTTTCTTGAAAGGTCAATTCCTTTAAGAAAACTTTCCATTTCCATTATTTTGCATGCAATAGTTTTGATATTCAATATTTATTGTTTCATGCATTTTTTGCAGTATTAAGCATATTTCACGCCAATCTGCTGCCTTAGTTGCCCACATTTCGCTAGCAGTTACATTTTTCTTTACATATTCTTTCAGCGCAGCCTCACGTTTTATTGTTCTGGCTTGCCAATTCACACTCACTAATCCTGAACGTTGCAAATGTTGAAGATTTCGAATCATATGTCCTGAGTTAAGCGGATAGTTCAAAACGTTTTTCAAGTCTTCAGCCAATGATTCAATTAAAAGTACATCTTCAGACCGAAGACTAATCACAGCAATCATATCCTGCATGAACTTCGTTGCCCTACTTGTCGAATAAATGGTCTTTCGTTTAGGCACTAAAACCTGTTCTACACGTTGACCATACCGTTTATAAAATAATTTTTTGACAGTTTCAGCTAGCACTGCATAGGCACCGAGAATTCCGGCTAAAGCTAAGTAAAATAAAGGTGGAGGCGGTACAAATCCAAAAAATGCTCCAATTGGAGTGTAGGGCACTAATATTGCAAAGCTGATGACAGCGAGGAGCATTATCGCTAAATATTTGCTGGGTTTGCTCTTGTAGAAAGGTACTCGTCTAGTTCTTATTATGAGTACTACGAGCGTTTGCGAACAAAGTGATTCGGTGAACCATGCAGTTTGGAACGCCCCCGGGAACAAAGTAGGGTCTATAAACTTTTGAAAAACAAATAGCATCGTAAAGAAGGTTACATAATCAAAAAGAGAGCTTACTGGACCTATAATAATCATAAATCTTCTAATGAAGGAAATATCCCATCGTTTGGGTTTTTCGATGTATTCTGCATCCACATTATCAGTGGTCATGACTGTTTGCGAAGTGTCATACAGAAGGTTGTTTAGAAGTATTTGGATGGGCAACATGGGCAAAAACGGCAAAAATATCGAGCCACCAGCAGCACTAAACATGTTGCCAAAATTTGAACTTACACCCATCATAATGTACTTCATCGTATTGCCAAAAGTTTTTCGCCCTTCCAACACACCTTCGCCTAAAACTGTTAAATCATTTTTCAATAAGATGATGTCGGCGGATTCTTTGGCAACATCCACCGCGTTGTTTACGGATATACCCACGTCTGATGTCTTCAAAGATGGAGCATCATTGATTCCGTCGCCCATGAAACCAACTATATGACCGTTTGTCTTCAAAACGTTTATGATACGGTCTTTTTGAGCTGGAGTTACCCGTGCAAACACGTTTACGTCTTCCACCGCAGCTGCGAGCGCTTCATCAGACATCTGGGCTATATCATTTCCCAAAGCTACTCCTTTAATTTCAAAACCTAATTCGCTGCAAACTTTTCGGGTAACAAGCTCATTATCACCCGTTAAAATTTTCAGCTCGACTTTGGCTTTGCTGAGAATTTCGAGTGAGTGCTTAGCTGTTTCTTTTGGAGGGTCAAGAAAAGCCACAAACCCGACAAAAGTCATGGCGCTTTCGTCGTTGATTGAGTAAACAGCTTTTTCTTCTTTGAGCTTTTTGGATGAAACTCCTAAAACTCTTAATCCTTCAGCGCTTAAGTCAAGATACTTCTGCTCAATCTTCTGTCGAGTTTCGTCAGAAATATCAGAAATTACCCCATCCAATTCGCAATAAGAACAAACTTTTAGGATTTCTTCAGGAGCACCCTTAGCAATAAAAAACCGTTGCCTTTCCTGCTCAACTACAACAGAAACGCGTCTTCGCACAAAGTCAAAGGGAACTTCATCAATTTTTTTGAACCTTGAAATGTCAATATCTTCATGCTTCAGAATTGCCTCATCCAGCGGACTTTTAAGACCAGTCTGAAATCGACTATTCAGATAGGAGTATTGGAGGACTTTTTCATCATCTTTTCCCTCCATATCTATGTGGAGAACAAGTTTAATCAGATTCTCTGTAAGTGTTCCCGTTTTGTCCGTGCATAAGACGTTCATGCTACCAAACGTTTCGATTGATGATAATCGTTTTACGATTACTCCTTTTTTTGACATCGCTTGAGCTCCTTTTGAAAGGTTTATGGTAATAATCATGGGAAGAAGTTCAGGTGTCAAACCTACTGCAAGAGCAACGGCGAAAAGAAGAGCGTTTAGTATGCCATTTGCATTTGGGTGAAGAAGTGCATTTATCATGAAAACAAACATAACAAGCAAAAAGGTAACCTGCATTATGAGAAAACCGAATTGTTTGGTGCCTCTCTCAAATTCTGTCTCAGGTGCCTTGTCAACTAACTTTTGAGCGATTTTTCCATATTCGGTTAAACCGCCGGTTCTGACAACCAACGCTAAGGCTGTTCCGCTAACTATCGAGGTGCCCATGAACAGATAGTTATTCCATTCAGTAATTGCTGCATCTTTAGATTTTATTGGCGCTGAAGTTTTCTCAACTGGGAATGATTCACCAGTTAATGCAGATTGATTAACGAATAAGTCTCTGGCTTCGATTATACGTGCATCTGCAGGTGTGATGTCGCCTGCAGAAAGACAGATTACATCGCCGGGAACAATCAGTGGAAGTTTAATTTCCTGTTTATTATTGTCTCTCAGAACTGTTGCTGAGGTAGCGACTTTTTCTCTCAATAACTCTGCTGCTTTTGAAGCATTATTTTCCTGATAATATGCCAAAGATACGCTTAGGAAAACCATAGTGTAAATCACAATTACACTTGGAATAGAACCGAGGGCGGCTGAGACACCTCCCGCAATTATCAAAATTATGACAAGCGGGCTTTTGAAACGGGAAAGAAAATTTATGATAGCCGCACGCTTCTTTTTCTTGGCAAATTCATTGCGGCCATAAATTTCGAGACGTTTTTCTGCTTCTTGCGAAGATAAGCCGTAATTTGAAGCGTCTAATCGACATAGTAGTTCGCTTACTGGAAGACTTAGAAGCTCCTCAGAGTTTAGTTGTGGAGTGGAGGCGCTGTTATTTTCAAGATTTTCTGGACAAATTTTTGTCTCATTTGCGTGGTTTCCTTCCGTATTTTTAAATCCGCCTCAATTTGTTCCGCAAAATTTAGCTATCATCGTTTATAGGCTTTTCGTGAAGAGAAAATAAAACGCCATAATTAAAAGAAGAAGTCATATAGAGCTCGATTGTTTTTAAAACTGGGAAAAATTTTCTATTCCAGAAATTTCTCTTTTCAAAAATCAAGAAAATGTTCTAACAATGTTAACCCCAAAATTTTGAACCTTTGAAAGTAATTTTGCAATTATTCTTCCACAGAATTTATAAGCAAGCACGCACACTCGTGCTGAAGGTGAAGCGGTGCACTTATCGCTTAAGCACTGGTGAAGTACATGCGTAGAAGTCTAACAGTAACCCCTGAAAACGACAAAAAAATCCTATTAACAAAAGGACGATTCCTCACAGGAGACGCCCCCTTCGACATAGACTATACAACCCTAGTCAATATATTCATAGAGCTTGGCCACAAACTAATGTCCGTAGCATGGAATGACAGCGAAAACCCTAATGTCGTAATCAGCAAAAGTGAAATAGTCGAATCTTTCAAGAAACACTTCTTTGATGCTGAGCTCAAGGAAGAGTCAGTCGGAGATCAAGTCGCTGAGATCATATTTAGAAAATTCATCGAACAATCCAACACAGCGCCAAGCAACCAAATCCAGAAAGACAAAACCCCAGTATTGCCTTTTGAACAACCAAGGTCCAAAGACGCAAAAAAGGAAAAATACATCGCATAGAATAAAACTATGAAGGAACGGTCAAAAATGGTTGATGAACAAGAAGAACAGTCAAAGGACAGCTTAGAACAGCTCCTCGATAACGAGAGGAAGCGTTCAGAAGATTACTTGATCAGACTAAAGTACTTACAAGCCGATCTTGAAAACTTTAAGAACCGATCTACAAGGGAAGCAGAACAAGTAAAGAATTACTGCACCGAACGCTTTGTAATTCAACTATTAGACGTTGTTGATGAATTGGAGCTTGCCGTCAAAAACGGTGAAATCTCAACATCGCCTGACTCGTTGATAGAAGGAGTCGAAATGACTCTCAAGAAACTCAGAAAGGTTCTTGAGCAAGAAGGTGTCACTGCAATAGATAGCCCCGAAGGCAAAGTTTTTGACCCCTCACGACATAACGCTGTAGCCGTTGTAGAACAAGACAATGTTCCTGATGGCACAGTGCTTGAGGAAATAAGAAAAGGCTACCTGATGAGAGGAAAAGTCATCAGACCAACCATCGTCAAAGTAGCAGTTTCACCAAAAAATCAAAGTAACCAAACGGAGGAAAAAAAATAAAATGAGTAACCAAAATCAAAAAACAAGTCAAAAAGTATTAGGAATAGACTTAGGAACAACCAATTCAGCAGCCGCAATCTATGAAGGCGGACATGCTACGGTTATTCCAAGCGCAGAAGGCCCAACTATGGCAGGAAAAATGTTCCCCTCAGTTGTAGCCTTTACCAAAGATGGACAACTCTTGGTAGGTGAACCTGCAAAAAGGCAAGCAGCAACCAATCCAGAAGGAACGATTTTTGAAATAAAACGCAAAATGGGAACCGACTACAAAGTAAATGTATACGGCAAAGAATATACTCCACAGCAAATTTCAGCGTTCATCCTTCAAAAAATCAAAAAAGACGCAGAAACGTATCTAGGCGGCTCACTCAACAAAGCAGTAATTACTGTCCCAGCCCACTTCAACGACAACCAACGCCAAGCCACAAAAGATGCAGGAGAAATCGCAGGTTTCCAAGTCATGCGAATAATAAACGAACCAACAGCTGCGTGCCTAGCCTACGGCATAGACAAAGTGCAGCAAGAAATGAAAATCCTTGTTTTCAGCTTCGGCGGAGGAACACATGATGTTACTGTTATGGATTTTGGAAAAGGAGTTTTCCAAGTGCTCAGCACAAGCGGCGACACTCAACTTGGCGGAACAGACGTTGACAAAGCAGTAATGGACTACATACTGGGCGAGTTCAAACGTCAAACAGGCATAGATATCTCAAATGACAGAATGGCAATGCCGAGACTCAAAGATGCCGCAGAAAAAGCGAAAATTGAACTTTCTACTCTTATGAGCACCGACATTGATTTACCGTTTCTAACAGCAGACGCGTCTGGTCCTAAGCACTTGCACCTCACTTTAACCAGAACAAAACTGGAGTCTTTAGCACAGCCAATAGTGCAGAGAACACAACCGACCCTTCTTAAAGCCCTCGAAGACGCAAAATTAACGCCACAAGGAATTGACAAAATCATCTTAATCGGCGGCATGACCAGAATGCCTCTAGTCCAACGATTTGTTGAGCAAATCTTAGGCAAATCGCCAGAACGTGGCATCGACCCAATGGAAAGCGTCGCCATAGGCGCAGCTATCCAAGCAGGCGTTGTATCAGGCGAAGTCACCGACCTACTACTCCTCGATGTCACGCCATTAAGTTTAGGTGTTGAAACAATGGGCGGCGTAATGACTAGAGTAATGGACAAAAACACAACAATACCAACTAAGAGAAGCCAAATCTTTACCACAGCGGCAGACTTCCAAACCGCAGTTACAATCCACGTATTGCAAGGCGAACGAGCCATGGCACAAAACAATGTTTCACTAGGAACTTTTAACCTTGTAGATTTGCCACCAGCACCAAGAGGTGTCCCACAAATAGAGGTAACTTTTGACATAGACGCCAACGGCATAATGAACGTTACCGCCAAAGACATAGCTACAGGAAAAGAATCAAAAATAAGAATAACAGCATCAACGAAACTATCCAAAGAAGAAAAAGAACGGTTGATCAAAGATGCCGAACAATATGCAGACCAAGACAAGAAGAATCGAGAAGAAGCTGAACTACGCAACAATGCTGACAGCTTAGTCTATACTGCTGAACGAACAAAAACAGACCTTGAGGGCAAAATCAGTCCAGAAGAAGTGAGCAAAATCGACGCAGCCGTGACAGAACTAAAAAATGCTCTAGCAACTAACGACATAACACAGTTGAAAACAAAGTCTGACGAACTCCAAAAAGTACTGCAAGAAGTAGGAACAAAGGTTTACCAGCAAGCAGCGGCTGAACAAGCAAAACAGCAAGGACAGCAACCAGGACAGGGCCCAGAAGCAGGCGCAGGACCGCAGTCACCACCAAGCGGCGGAACTGAAGGTCCAGGTTACGAAAACCCAGGCGAAGAAAAAGTGGTAGACTCAGAAGACTACAAAGTAAAGTAGTCTTTCCAAATTTTATTTTTTTAGATCCCGTTGAAACCTAAAAAACGGTAAAAATTAGGGGAAATGGTATAAATTCCAGTCTGGAGCTACCTCTTAAAGTAAAATAAATGCGAGTTTAGTGGTAAATCTAATGGCAGAAAAACGAGATTACTATGAAATTCTTGGCGTTCAACGTGGCGCTTCCCAAGATGAAATTAAAGATGCTTACAGAAAACTAGCTATGCAATTTCATCCTGACCGAAACAAGGATGCTGGAGCGGAAGAAAAATTCAAGGAAATCAGTGAAGCCTACGCTGTTCTCTCCGACGACCAAAAAAGACAAACATACGATCAGCTTGGCCATTCAGGTTTTGACCAAAGATATAAACAAGAAGACATTTTCAGAGGTGCTGACTTTGACTCTGTTTTTAGAGATATGGGCTTTGGCGATATTTTCCGCACTTTCTTCGGTGGAGGAGGCGGGTTCGGCACTGAAAGAAGCAACAGAGGTCAAGATTTAGCTTATGACCTTGAAATAACTCTGGAAGAAGCGGCTAAGGGAGCTGACAAAGAAATTGAAATCCCAAGAACAGAGCGCTGCGACGTATGCGGAGGCTCAGGTGCGGCTCCAGGTACAACTGCTAAAGTTTGCCCACGATGTGGCGGTGCAGGGCAAGTTCAAGTTCAGCATAGAAGCAGCTTTGGCGTATTTGTGCAAGTGACTGCTTGTCCTCAATGTAGGGGGAAAGGCAGGATAATTGAAATTCCTTGCAGTAACTGTCGTGGTTCAGGTTTAGTCAGAAAACGAAGAAAAATCACTGTACATATTCCGTCGGGCATTGACGAAGGATATCAGTTGCGGCTTCGTGGGGAAGGGGAAATGACAGAAAGCAGTGGCGAACCGGGAGACCTCTACGTTGTCGTGCATGTTAAGACTAATCAGCAATTTATCAGAGAGGCAGAGGACCTCTGGTATGTAGCTATGATTACTTATCCTCAAGCTGCACTTGGCGCTGAAATAACGGTTCCTACACTTGAAGGGCCAACAACTGTTAAAATTCATCCTGGAACACAAGTTGGAGAAACAATAACGTTGAGAGGAAAAGGCATGCCACGTTTCAGGGCATATGGAAGAGGCAACTTAAATGTGCGTATAGGCATAGCGGTTCCAGAAAAACTTACACAACAGCAACGCGTGGCTCTGGAACAGTTCGCCAAAGAATTGGGGACAGAAGTGCAAACGAAGAGCCACAAATTCCGATTATGATGATGCTGCTTGTAAACATTTTAAGATCTAAAGAAGAAAAACACATTTACACAAAGAAATGTCATTGAAAACAAAAGCTTGGAACTATCTAGACCCTTAGGTTATTAACTTTTTCACGTTTTCTTTCTAAACGTTTTGGGGACTTTTCAGGACTTTTCGGGACGGAAGGGGACTTTTTGGGACAAATCTAGACGCAACCTGGAGAAGATTCAAACCTTAAAACAGAAAAGCAATCTAAAACACAAAGAAAAAATCTGCGCAAAAAAAAACAGTTATCAATAAGTAAAACTAAAAAAAAGAAATTATTTGGCGAGTTGCTTTCGCAGTTCGCTGTATGTTGCTTTTATGTCTTCGATTGAGCCTTCGTCTTCGATTGTTGATGTGTCGCCTAGTGGTGCACCAGTCAAGACTGCTTTGAGGAGTCTACGCATGATTTTGCCGCTTCGTGTTTTTGGCAGCTTGTTAACGATGATTACTGCGTCTGGAGTTGCGATTGGACCAATTGTTGTTCTAACATGTTTTATGAGTTCTGCACGTAAGTTCGTCGGATGCTGTGAATCCGCTTCGTAAGTACTACGAATGCTACTGGAACTTCGCCTTTAACTGCGTCTTCTTTGCCCATAACTGCTGCTTCAGAGACTGCTGGGTGAGAAACCAATGCACTTTCAAGTTCAACTGTACCGATTCGGTGTCCTGCTACTTTGAGAACTTCGTCTGATCTGCCGAGGAGCCAGAAGTAACCATCAGGGTCACGTATTGCGTAGTCGCCTGAGAAGTAGATTCCGGGCCATCTGCCAAAGTATGTTTGCTTGAAGCGGTCGGGGTCTTTCCAGATTGTCTGAAGCATTCCTGGCCAAGGTGACTTTGATTACTAGGTACGCCTTTGTTTCCTGGTTGTACTGGCTGTCCTTTCTCGTCATAAATGTCTGCGTTGACTGAGGGCAATGGAAGAGTTGCGCTGACCTGGTTTTAAAGGTGTTAGTTCTATGCCTGAGGCTGGAGAAATCATGAATCCGCCTGTTTCTGTTTGCCACCAAGTGTCAATTATCGGTAGTTTTTCTTTGCCTATGACGCGATAATACCATTTCCATGCTTCAGGGTTTATTGGTTCACCTACTGAGCCGAGTATACGTAAGCTGCTGAGGTCATGTTTGTTCACTAAGTCTTCGCCGAATTTCATGAACATTCGCACAGCGGTTGGTGTACCATAGAGGATGGTTATGCCGTGGGTTTCAATCATTTGCCACCATCGGTCTTGGCCTGGGTAATCTGGTGTACCTTCGAATAGGAATGCTGTGATTCCGCTGCTTAATGGTGCATAAACGTTGTATGTGTGTCCTGTGATCCAGCCGATGTCTGCAACGCACCAGTAAATGTCTTCGTCAGTTGGGTTAAATGCCCATTTAAGCGTCCAGTAAGCCCAAACAAGGTATCCGCCTATTCCATGTTGAACACCTTTTGGTTTACCTGTAGTTCCTGAAGTGTATAGAATGAATAGTGGATCGGTTGATTTCATGCTTTCTGGTTCAACATAGGCATTTGCGCCTGCATTTGCAAGTGCATCATGATACCAAATGTCTCTGCCTTCCTTCATCTGAACAGGTTGACCTGTCCGTTTAACAACAATGACTTTTTCGATGTTAGGCATAAGTGGTGTTGCACGGTCTGCGTTGTCTTTGATTCCGACTGGTTTTCCTCTTCGGAAAGAGCCGTCTGCAGTTACTAAGATTTTTGCTCCACAATCGTTTACTCTGTCTGCTAATGCTTCAGCGCTAAATCCTGAAAAGACTACTGTGTGAACTCCACCGATTCTTGTTGTTGCAAGCAAAGTTATTGGCAACTCTGGAATAACAGGTAAGGAAAACTGCTACTCGGTCGCCTTTTTTGACGCCTAAGTCTTTTAGTGCTTTTGCAAGTTTGTTTACTTCTCTATAAAGTTGATAGTAAGTGTAAGTTTTTACTTCGCCCATTTCGCCTTCCCAAATGTAGGCAAGCTTGTTTTTACGGTTAGTTTTTACATGTCTGTCTAGAGCGTTGTAGCAAATGTTTAGTTCTCCGTCTGGGAACCACTTGTAAAATGGCGGGTTTGAATCGTCAAGGGCTTTGCTGAATGGCTTAAACCAATCGATGGCTTTTGCTTTTTCTGCCCAGTATTCTTGTGGATTCTTTAGTGATTTTTCCCATTCTTGTTTTCGTTTTTCTCCATTAGAAACTTTTGCGATACTTGGACTATACCTTTCGTTGAAAGGTAAACTAGCTTCTGTCATTTAGATCATCCTAAATTGTTGGGAATGGTAAGATCTTAAGAATATAAGTTTTTCACTTGATTTATTAGAAAATAAAAAAAGAAATTAGTTGTTTTTAGCTTGTTGGATAAATTGGCAAGACAGTTTTATGGTGAGATTCGTTTAAGACTTCAGCTATTCCAAGATACACTGCGCTTAAGCCGCATATGACGCCTTCGATGCCTACGAATGTGTTGAATGTTATTGATCCAGTTTGACCAAAGTTGTTAGTTAATTCTCTTATAGCTAACATAAAGAACAGTACAAATAAGCTGCCGAAAACGAACTGCAAAGCTCGATTAGCCTTTAAAGTGCCAAAGAACATGCCGAAAGTAAAGATACCCCACATTATGAAATATGCTGCTAGTGAAGATGAAGAAGGAGCAAAACCGGCGAATTCAGGAATCTTTGGTAAAAGCAGAATCATTACGAGACTCCACCAGAACAAGCCATAAGACAGGAAAGCTACAGTGCCGAAAGTGTTGCCTTTTTTGAACTCCATTGCGCCAACAATAATTTGTGCTATTCCGCCGTAAGCAATGCCCATAGCTAAAACCACAGTGTCCAATGGAATAGCGCCTGCGTTGACCAAGTTAAGAAGAACAGTTGTTATGCCAAAGCCGAGAAGCCCGAGAGGTGCAGGATTTGCCAATTTAGTTAACAGATTGTTGCTCATTTCTATTATTTTCTCCAATGTTGTTTGATTTATCCCTTCAATCATCATCATTCATTTTAAAGCTTTACGGTACAGGCACATATTTCCGACTTGAACTTACGTATTTGCCAATTTCTAGAATACTAAATATTACAATCGAAAACAATAGCGCGATCACCCAATCGAAAAGACCAGGGGTATGCACGTCAAATAGGTTTTGGACACCTGGAGTGTATAGAACGAAGAGTTGCAGAGCAAATGACGAGAGTACAGCAAGCCAGAGGAACTTGTTTTTGAATGGCCCAACTTTGTAAATGGGATATTTGAGAGACCGAGAAGAAATTGCAACGGCTAATTCCATCATAATCATTGCAGTGAACAGTTGTGTTCGAGCCTCTGCCAATTGGAATTCACTTGTCCATGGCGAATTAGAGAAAAACGCAATCAACAGATAGCGTCGACATAATAATCGGCATAACGGTTAAGTAAATTTTTACGTCTCTGCTAAACATGCTTTCTTTGGGTTTACGTGGTTTGCGCTGCATCAAATCTGGGTCTCCGGGGTCTACGCCTAAAGCAATAGCAGGTAACCCGTCAGTAACCAGGTTTATCCAGAGAATTTGAACAGCAGTTAATGCGATTCCAGCGCTGCTTACCAAGGCTACATCGGGATTTGTTGTGAAAATTCCTGCAAGATAAGGAACACTAACAACGGCGAAAAACATTACAAGAATCTCCATGATGTTGCATTGCAGCAGGTAAGTTAGATATTTTTTGATGTTATCGTAGATTTCTCGGCCTTCTTTGACGGCTTTAACTATGCTGGCAAAGTTGTCGTCTGCCAAAACCATGTCGGCTGCTTCTTTTGTTACTTCGGTGCCTGAGATGCCCATGGCAATGCCGATGTCACTCATTTTCAAAGCTGGTGCATCGTTTACGCCGTCGCCTGTCATGGCAACAACTTCATCTTTCTTCTTCCAAGCCTTAATAATGCGCATTTTATGTTCAGGCGACACCCGAGCATAAACCACCACTTTCTCCACTACCGCATCCAATTGGTCATCTGTCATTTCTTCAAGTTCTGTGCCAGTCAAAACCTGTCCTTCTGCATCTTTTCATCAAGCAAATTGAGCGCTTTAGCTACGGCTGTGGCTGTAAGTTTATGGTCACCTGTAATCATGACAACTCGGATTCCAGCGCTTTTGCAAGATGCTATGGCATCTTTGACTTCAGGGCGTGGTGGGTCAATCATGCTCATTATGCCGACAAACACAAAGTCAGTCTCAATTTCCTCATCTAATTCTGCCAACGTCAGCTGGGAGTTCTTTGTAGGCAAAACCCAAGTTTCTTAATGCCTGAAGTGCCATGGTTTCCGTGACTTTGAGGTGCTCAGCAAAGATTTCTTTGGTTAATGGTTGCACTTTTCCGTTGAGGAAGATTTTGCTGCATCGCTCTAAGACTATTTCAGGGGCACCTTTCATGTAAGCGATTTTTTTGCCTTCTGCCGAGTGAATCGTTGTCATGCGTTTTCGCTCGGAAGAGAACGGAATTTCAGCTATTCGTGGCTCTTGCCCTTCAAGCTCTTCTTTGCTGATGCCTGCTTTTCTTGCTGCAACAATTAATGCGCCTTCGGTTGGGTCACCTTTAACAGTCCACTTGCCTGTTTTCTCATCCTTTTCGTTGTTTGAGTCATTGCATAGTACAGCGACTTTAAGCAGCGCTTTCTAGGTGGTCGTCAGGGGTGACGGTTTTGTCTTCAAGTTGGAATTCGCCTGTTGGATCATACCCGATTCCTGTTACTTTTAGAGTTTGGTTGTTGACGTAGACTTGTTGGACTGTCATTTCGCCTTTGGTCATGGTGCCTGTTTTGTCGCTGCAGATGACGCTGGTGCTTCCAAGCGTTTCCACAGCGGGTAACCGTTTAACTATGGTGTTGACTTTCGCCATGCGGTACATGCCTATGGCGAGAGCACCTGTTACGATGGCGGGCAACGCTTCAGGAACTGCAGCAACAGCGAGGCTAACAGCCCATAGAACCATGTCAACGATGGGGCGATGTTCAACAAGTATGCCGACTGCAGCTACACTTACCGCAATAATTATGGCTAAGATACCTATCCATTTGCCAACACCTGCCAGCCGCTTTTCCAAAGGAGTTTGCTCTTGCGGCGCCGCTTGAACCATTTCAGCGATTTTGCCAAACTCCGTGTTCATGCCTGTAGTGGTGACAACGGCTTTGCCTCTTCCATAAACAATGATTGTTCCCATGAAAACCATATTACGCCTATCATTTAGCGGCGTCTGCTCAGCTAGTTCTGCAGTGAACTTGTTGACTGGCGCTGATTCTCCAGTTAGAGAAGATTCATCAGCTTTGAGGGTAAAAGCTTCGATGAGTCTTGCGTCAACAGGAACTTTATCGCCAGTATAAAGCAGGATAATGTCGCCTGGAACAAGTTGGCTAGCGGGAATCTTGGTTTCTTTTCCATCTCGAAGCACGTTAGCGGTTGGCGCAGTCATTTTTTTTAGGGCTTCAACTGCTTTTTCGCTTCGATATTCTTGGGTGAAACCTAAAGCTGCACTGGCTACTACGATGGCTAAGATGATGGCTGCATCAGTTGCTTCACCGACAGCAAAAGAAAGCCCGATGGCTATGAGCAAAATAATCATGAGAACGTCTGTGAATTGCCCAAGCAGAAGCTTGAGCGGCGACTTTCCTTTTTCCTTTTTTAATTCGTTGGGTCCATAAATGGCGAGACGTTTTTGAGCTTCTTGACCTGTTAACCCAGAAGCGACTAGAGTCAAGGCTCTTTAACGCTTCATCAACGTTTAGCGAATGCCACTTCTTGGATGCCTGCCCCATTTGCCAACCTCTTTTCTCCAAATAACAAGCGTTGTTAAAATTGGTAAACTAGTTTATAAAATAAGTTCAGCCGTAAAGTTTATTGTAACGAACAAATTATACTAGAATCCACACTTTCTTAAAGAGCGAATTGATTTTTATGAAGTTTGAAACAAAAATCAGTGAAATTATACCTCGAACCGCTGACGTAACCAGCTACAGGTTTCCAAGACCTTCAGAGTTAACTTACAAACCAGGCCAATACTTCATTGATAACAATAAAACAAGACGACAAAGAGTTAACTCACCATTTCAGCTTCAGCAGCAGCCCAACAGAAAAAGAACATTTTGAATTTACCAAAAAATTAACTGACCATGAATACTCACTGGCTCTAAAAGCAGTCGAAGATTGGTGACTGGGCAAGAATAGATGCGCCATATGGACAATTCACTTTTGAGGGAGAATACCCAAAAATCGCTTTGCTTGCAGGAGGCATAGGAATAACGCCGTTCATCAGCATAATGCAAAAATGCCACAGACAAACGTTTAGACTCGAAAATCACGCTTTTCTATGGTTGCCGCACGGAAAATGACATCGCATTCAAAGAAGAACTTGAAAGCATGCAAAATGAAAATAAGAATTTAAAAATGGTTTGTATAGTTAACCAGCCTTCAAGCCAATGGAAAGGGGAAACTGGCATAATCACTGGTGATATGATTAAGAAAACGTTGCCCGACTACAAAGAAAACGTATTTTACACTTGCGGGCCACCGCCGATGGTTAAAGCAATGGAAACAATTATTGAAAGCTTAGGTTTACCGAAAAACACAGATGAAACAGGAGTATTTTACAGGTTACCATATAAAGAACAAAGCTGAAAGACTAATAAAAATCATTATTAAATCTGACTATTCAGAGAAAAGAAAAGTGGGTTATGGGTAGAACCTGCGGGTTGTTCTTGGGAACGGTATTGCGTCGATGATGTTGTCTAGGTCAAGCATCCATGTCAAAAGGCGTTCAACGCCCATTCCGAAGCCAACATGCGGCACGGTTCCGTAGCGTCTTAGGTCAAGGTACCATTCGTATTCTTCAGGTTTCAAACCCTGCGCTTTCATACGTTCGATAAGCATGTCTTTGTTTTCTTCTCTTGCGCCGCCCGTGCTGATTTCGCCGATTCGTGGCACCATCATATCCACTGACATTGCAACTTCAGGATGGTCTTTGTAGGTTTTGCAGTAAAATGCCTTAATCGCTGTTGGATAATCATAAACGAAGAATGGTTTGCCGAAGTCTTCAGCTAAAACCTTCTCATCCTCGTAACCTAAATCAGCGCCCCAGCTTAACGTTGGATTTTTCACTTTTAGCCTGTCGATTGCTTCAGCGTAGGTTATGCGTGGAAACGGAGTCTGTACCGCTTTTGAGCTTGTTTATGTCAGCGCCTAATTCTGCGAATTCTTTTTGGCAGGTATTGCCGATGGTTTGGCAAACATGAGTCATTAAGCCTTCTTCAAACTTCATTAAGTCATTCATGTCAGCAAAAGGCCATTCGCCTTCCATGTGCCAGTACTCAGTTAAGTGCCTGATTGTTCTGCTTTTTTCAGCTCGGAACGATGGAGCAATGCAATAGACATTTTCCAAAGAGTAAATCAGGATTTCAAGGTAAAGCTGGCAGCTCTGGGTTAAGTATAGGTCTTGGTCAAAATATTTTAAGCCGAAAAGCGTTGAGCCGCCTTCAACTGCTGCTGAAATAAACATTGGCGGCGAAACTTCAGTGTAATCTTGGCTTTTGAAGTATTGGCGTGATGCTTCTAACACGTCGCCGCGAACTTTCATCATTAAATTCATTTTTCGGCTACGAAGCCAAAGATGGCGCATGTCACGGATGAATTCTTCACTTTTGTCTTTGGCTATTGGGAAGGTTTCTGCTAAACCGATAATTGTGATGTTTTCTGCGCTGATTTCGTATCCGCCTGGAGCACGTTTGTCTTCTTTGGCTGTGCCTTCAAGCGTCAGCGAAGATTCAATTGTTAAACGCTGTGCTTCAGTCCAGCCGGGGCTGGTTTTTTTAACTGTACATTGGATAACTCCTGTTGAATCGCGGATTACTAGGAAAATAAGTTCTTTTCCTTCACGTTTACGGTAAACCCAGCCGCGCACAGTTACTTTTTGGTCTGGACAGCATCCGTCTAATACCTTGCTTATTTTTTGTAAAGCCATCAGCATCAACCGTTTCCATTAATACTTATTTTCAAACCTAAATGCCTATCGATTCATAATTTTGAAGACTTATTCGAATTATTTTTTTTAATGAATAATAAAATCATCAAATCTAACTCAGCGATTGAGAATTTTTCACGTTTTTTCTAATTTGATCGAGAGATTTGTTAAACCTTTTTTGATTTTCTGTACGTTCCTAATCTTTTTGGTACGTTTCAAACCTTTTCTAGCCTTTTCCATACTTTTTGGTACGTGACCTACAAACAAATTAAAGCCCAAATCAAAAAAACAACCCAAAACACAAAGAACAAAGAAGCACAAAAATTTTACTAAACTATCGTTTGTTCGAAGTTAATCGTACAAAGTACTTTTCTTGGATGTTATTTTCTGTTTTGAGTCTCTTAAGTTGATCAAATTGATATTTGCCAAGAAGGTTTATTCAGACACAAAGTAATTCACAAAAACTAAAGGAGGTTTGACTCCATTAGAGGTTGAGATAGCTTGGTGTTTCTTAGCTCATGAATCTTTTAACTGTTTCATAGAGTATACTAGTTCCGTAAACAAGGTTTTCAATTGTTATTCGCTCATCAATGCCGTGCATTCGTTTTTCCAATTGATCGTTCGGTTCATCTGGAATCATAGGTTGATAACCATAGCAGACGCTGCCAGTTTCTCTAAAGAAACGTGAATCAGTTCCTCCTGTGGTTAATGTCGGTGTGATTCCACAGTTTGGCTCAAACTCCCTAAGAACATTCGTGATTGTCTCGTACAGCGGAGTTTTCGTAGAAGACTCCGATCCATCATGCTTCTGAATAAACTCAAAACTTAACTTTTCTAAGCCTACATCTTTTAACAAATCTTTTATCAAATTAAATGTTACATTCACGTCTTGTCCTGGAAGTATTCTGCAATCAAACACCGCTTCACAATCTGAAGGTATTATGTTCTCTTTAACTCCTCCATGAATCATGGTTGGGGCAATGGTCATTTTAGTTCTTGGTCTAATTTCTTCTGCCAAAGCCTTGTCAATTTTAGCTAACTCATCAAGTATTTTTTCGCTTTGAGTAGGATTAGCAAGCAAACGGGAAAATACATCGTTGACTTCAAAGTCATGTTTTCCCATTTCAGAAAGAAACTGTCTAAGAGTAGGAACATAAGCTAGTTTCTGCCTTGTAATTCCCCAATATTTCCACAACTTTATTCATACGCATAACAGCGTTATCAGCCATATTCGGCGTCGAACCATGCCCCGGAGTTCCCTTGGCCTTTATTCTAAGCCACAAAATTCCTTTTTCCGCGGTCTGAACAGGAAATACATAGCCTTTTTTTGAGGGAAAAGCCAAACCGCCGCCTTCATTAATAACATAAGGGCACCACACTTTTTCTCGGTAGTTCCTGAGAAGGTAGCCTGCTCCTTCTTCGCCGCCTCTTTCTTCATCAGCCGTAGCCGCCAAAACAACGTCGCCTTTAAGTTCCACATTATTTTTCTTTAAATATTTCATAACAAGCATTTCGATTGCTGTCATGCATTTCATGTCATAAGCTCCTCTGCCATAAACGAAGCCGTCCTTTACTGCACCTGCGAAAGGATCAACGCTCCATTCATTTGGGTTGGCTGCAACAACGTCCAAATGTGACAATAAAAGTAGATTAGGTTTTTCGCCTGTTCCTTTAATTCTTGTGATTACGCTCCCTCTTCCAGGAGCTGACTCTATAATTTCGGTTTTGAACCCTTCTTTGCCGAGGTATATTGCTATGTATGTAGCTGCTTGTGTTTCGTTGCCTGGGGGGTTAGTTGTGTCTATACGAATTAAATCGCTGAGTAAATTGGTTATTTCCTGATTTACGTCCATAAGAATTCGAGGCGACAATACTTTCTTGACTCCAGCATTTGTTAAGGGTTTTTTTCTCTTAAAAGTATCGATTAAATGTTAGTGTTGTCGTGTATTACGGGAACGATTTTTCGTTTATTCAACAATGATGTTTATATATGATGTCAAAAAAATAGTGAATGGTAAAAGTTGATTACTATGAAAGAACTTAAACCGATCGATTACAAGATACTTTTTGAATTAATGAAGGATTCTCATAGAAGCGATAGGCAGCTGGCAAAATCCCTCGGTGTTTCTCAACCTACGGTCACCCGAAGAAGAGCGATGCTTGAAGAAAACTTTATAGAAGGATATACTGTTATCCCGAAGTTTGGGCAAATTGGCTTTGAAATAGCTGCTTTTACATTTATTAAAAGTAAATTGAAATTTACGGCAGGCGAAGAAAAAACAAAAGCATTGCAGAAAATGAAAGATTGGTACATGAAGCAACCCAACGTGATTCTGGTTTTAGATGGAAGAGGAATGGGTTGGGATGCAGCCTGCATTTCACTTCATGAAAACTTCGCAAATTTTGCAGAGTTCATTCGAGCACATGATTCTGAATTATCCGACTGGGTAGTTGAAAGCCAGACTTTCCATGCAGATTTAAAAGCTGGAATTATAATAAAGCCCTTCCATCTTAAATATTTGACAACACCAAGTAAAATACTTCTTGAAAAACAAACAACTCTTACGGACTAATACTAGCAGCATCTATTCTTTTTCAAATATTTTTTTTGTCTATTCTTTCTCCTTAAAGGTTTACTTTTTCGAGGATATTTTGACAAGTAGAAACGAAGACGAGTTAATCTATTAATTAACTTATTCTTCTGCAAAATTATGGGAAAGTTGAATAACATTCCTCCCACTATTAAATCTGTAATCCGAAAGTCAAGGTAGTTTCGGTGGTTCTATCTTCTATTTTTTATTTTCTTCAGTAATCTTTTTTTCGTCGGAAGTTTCGGCTTCTTGGTTCTTTCTACATCTATAGCCAAACAAATCAACCTAAATTATAATGGTTTGTTAAGTGCATTTAAGATTTGGCGTAAATTGGTTGTGTTCAAGGGTTTTTGGCGAGTCAGTGCTGGAGGATTGGTTGCTGTTTGTTGGCTTGCCACTGCCATCCGTCATCGAGGAGAAAGGAGAAGGCTTCGAAAACGGAAAAAGTTAATTGGCTTTAATGGTTTTGCCTTCAACCTCAACTAATCCTCCAAGCACTAACAAGACTTAAGATATTATAAAGCATATTATAAGCTTTATGAATCAAAAATAAAGAATGAAAATATAAGTTTTAGCTAATTGCTAAAACGCCTTCCAGAATACTTCCTTCTGGAATATCCAGTTGTTCTAGACAACCATGCTTTCAAAACGGCTGACAACTTTGGAACAGGGCCATTATAAATAATGATCTGGTTACCCTTAAACGCGTCAGCTTGGAAACTCTTCTCGTCTTCTGTGAAGCTGAAAGACAATCTCTGAGCTTGAAAAGCTAAAGTTTGAAAATCCTCCCACTGCTTACATCTAAAAATCAGAGACGGTCCGATTTGAACCGCCGCGGTAGATGTCGCTTGAGCTTCCTGTTCTTTTGCTGCTACAGGAAGAGTCTCTTGTGGTTTACTCGATAAGTAAGCAATTAGATTTGTGACTTCTTTTTGCAAGTTATTTATTTTTTCTTCAACCTTTTCTACTTTACCATTTATCTGACCGGTGTCTCCAAGTTGCTCAGTGACGGTTGCTAACTCATTAATCAGTTTATCCAAATCTTTCTCATGTTCTTTTAAAACATTTACGATGAAGTCTATGGCTTCCAATGCTTCATCTTTCGACTGAGGATTTCTTGCCAATATTTTCTTACCCCACTAACACCTTTGAGTGTGTTAAAACATAAATAAAGCTAGCGAATCCTCAAATAATATCTCTAATAATACTTTCTAATATATTATGATTCACGACAACTGGTTGGTTGGATTCTAAGCAACCTTTTTAATGAATCGAGAATAGTAGAAGTTAACTCAAAATTTCTCAATCAAAATAAATGAGCGTTCCACGTGCATTTAATCGCTTTGGACTCACAGGCTAGAACGCAAAAGGTAGCATTGATTTCGGGTTTGCAGGAAGCACACGTATACTTTATTTTTTTCCGGTGCTCCTCAGTAACTGACGCCACGGTCTTGTCTTCAAGGTCTATTAACATGATTTCCATCTGAAGTGCTGATTCGGGGCATTCCCTAACGCATTTGCCACAACCGTTGCACTTGTCGGTGTCAATAGTTATGTAGTACTCGCCTGATCCATCGCTGTAACCATAATGTGTAATCATAAGTTTAGAACGCTTCTAAGTTTTCTGTGCTTTCTCGTAGAGTGCTTTCCCGAAAAGCGCCGCACCTAACGCGCCTGCAATCGTGGGATCTAAGCCGTTCTCTCGCCATTTAGGCATCGGCAGACATTTCTCTCCTAAAACAACTTCTATTCTGTTGACAATTCCAATGTTCTTTGATTGTCCCCCAGTAATAACTAATTCTTTTTCTAAGCCTACCCTATTAATCAAGTTAGCCATGCGAACTGCCATTGCACGAGTGTATGCTGCTAAAACCTTTTCTTTAGACCAGCCTTTGCGGAGGAGTCCCACGGCTTCAGTTTTTGCAAAAGCCACACAAGTGCAACTTACTGGAGGCGGTTCCTCATTTACTTGGAGAGACATTTCTCCGATTTTTTCAATAGGAATTTTTAGTAAATCGGCGAAAACTTCCATTCCTCTACCTGTTCCAGCTGCACATTTGTCATTCATTAAGAAAGAGACTACTCTGCCACTTTCGTCGATTCGGATTGCTTTAATGTCTTGTCCTCCAACGTCGAGTACGGTTCGGACGCTTGGATCCCCAAATGTAATTTGCTCCTTTTGCGTGGCAAGCAATTTCTGTTATGGCTTTATTTGCCATTGGAACGTTGACTCTACCGTAACCTGTGCCGACAATGTATTTGATGTCAGTTGATATTTGAGTCCGGTATCAATGAGCGCCCAGTCTAATGCTTTCTTGGCGCTTTCAGGACTGTTAGAGCCTGTCCTGGTAATTCCCCAAGAGTAAGCCTGACCATTAACCATTATGGCGGCTTTTGAACCGACAGAACCAACATCTACGCCTGCAGTTATTATGTCCTTGTTTGTCCATTTTATTCCCGGCATTATACGCTGGTATTCCTCCCAGCGCCAAAACTCAATGTCACCATTAACTGTGCTAGGTTCCTTCATTTTTGGCCCTCTTTTGCACGATTGGTAGCAACAAGAGCAGCACCAAGTGCTCCAACATATTCAGGAAATTCAGGTATCAACACGTTAATTCCTAATTTTCGATTTAAAGATGCGACAAAGCCAACATCCTTAGCTACACCGCCAACAAGAACTACTTCAAGGTTTACTCCTAATCTATGTATCATCGATGAAATTCGGTCTGCCATTGCATCAAAAACTGCCCTAGCAATTTCAGGTTTTGATTCCTGGCGATGAATCAGTGAAACAACGTCAGATTCGCCAAAGATTACGCAGGAAGCGTT
>CAWDYC010000011.1:0-230308 GCA_963806535.1 Candidatus Bathyarchaeota archaeon | reverse complement strand
ATTAAAAAGCTAAATCGGTTTAGCATGGTCTTTTTTAGCTCTGCGAGGGGCAGACTGAGCGCACTCCGTTTTTCTGCACAATTAAATTGCCGCGTCTCTTCCCCTTTTTCCTCCTTATTCACCTTTCAGTTGTCCAAACGTTGACCTCCTTACTCAGGCTTTACAGGAGCGTAAGATCAAATTGAAAAAGAAATGCTCAGGTGTGAACAAAGAATACATTGCACACCCAGAAAAATCTGATGAGAACACAAAAAATAACAAAGAAGGACAACAGGATTTCCACTAGATAGCGTTCCTGGGATTGACAGGATTGAAGTATTATCAGAAGAAGGCTATCCTGTTGCAGCCTATAGTAGAGTAAGCACAAAAGATCAGCTTGACGGCGAAAGTATTCCATGTCAAGAATCAGAGCACTCTACAAGAGCCGAGGAAATTGGTGCTTCCATAATCTATCATATTTCCGACAAAGGAAAAACCGGCAGAGATTTCAGCAATAGAAAACTTGGCTTAATTCTCCAATTGGCGCGTGCAGGAAAAATTAAGAAACTAATAGTAAGCGACATCAATCGCCTGGGGGAAAAAAACATTCCAGCTTATGTTTTTCCTCTTCCAGCTTAAACTCTACGACGTTACCCTCGTGACACACACCGAGGAATATGACGTTAACAACATAGCCAACTTGATTGTTGTCGCTGTCAAGGCAGCCGGTGCTGAAGATGAAAACAACGTCAGAGGAAGGGTTTCTCAAAGGTCCAAAGTACGGAAATTCCAAAACGGCATCTGGACCCAACCGCATACTCCTTTAGGATACCAACGAAAGGAAGAATGGATAGAAAAAACCCCTGGTTGGGACCCTGTACTAACTGAAATATTCACACTTTACAAAAGATACAAAAAATACCTTGAGGTAACATATTGGGTTAACAAACTCCACGGCGAATTTCTGAATAAACAGATCGGTCATGATTTGACACGGCAGCAAGTCACCACGATGTTGCAGAACACCATTTACAAGGGTAGTCCCCAATTAACTGGAAAAATTGTTGAAAAAAACTATACAGAAGCAGAACGTACTCGTGAAAATCCTGACTTGGCTTATGTTAAAAAAGACGTTTTCGACAACGTGCAGAGGCTCATCAAAGAAGAAAAGGGTAAGATGGGATCCCATGAAAGTGTTGTAAAAGAACTAGTAAACATTGGTTTGGACATGCTGAAACTTCTGTCCAATGTCGGTGTTATTTGCCCAAACTGCACCCACCCGATGGGCACTAATGGATTCTTTTACAAATGTCCCAAATGTCATACAAACTTAAATGCCGTTAAGAAAGACGAAATCCGAGACCTCATTGACTACGCCTTAAATCGCGAGAAAGCTCTCCAAAGCTTACTCGAATTATCAAAACGAGAAAAATTGGATGGGCCTTATGATAAGAAATTGAACAAAATTAAGCGTGAACTTGAGAAATATAAAAGAAAAACTTCACGGTAACCGACCGGTTGTCAAAGAAAACGAATTCAAGCCTAATAAACAGGGGGATAAAGATGGCATTGCGAAGCTTAGGTAGAATCATTAAAATTGAGCTGTTATCGGAAGAAGGGGATATTGCCGAAATTTTGTTCCAATATAAAATTACTCAGAAGGCAGGCAGACTTCTATTGAATGAGTTAAAAGCCAAAGGAGGATTAACCCGAGCAGAATTCAGCGATTTCGGGTGGGCGTAGACAAAGGGAAACTTGAGCAAGCGCCTGGTTCACCTATAGCCGCCGTCAATTCTATGCTCAAATTCGTAGAACGTTGCTTGTGCTGGGACTAATTGGGATTGAACAGCGACCTGGGAAAATCGAGTCAAGTTTGGTTCCTTCGAATCGGCGGCGACGACGAGATATAGTCGAGAAATACGTTCCAATCTTGCAGCCGATAACTAAACGTCCTCCAGATGGCCTAAACCTTCCTCGGATCTGTTGGATGATTTGCCAAAAATGGAACGATGAATTCAAAGAATGAAAGGATGACTGAAAATGCAAAAGTTTGGGAGGTGATTATATTGAAAGAAAAATGAAAGAAGAAAACGCCACTGATTAGAGCTAAGATTCAAGCATTCAAAAATCGCATATGGACTTCCGCTATTCCGCCAGCATACGAAAAGAAAGGAAATTGGATAGCAAAAAGCCCTGGCTGGGAGCCCGTAATAACTGCACTGTTCAACCTCTTTCTCGAAAACAAGAACGACGAAATAGTCCGCGAAAACGTCAATGAAACTTTCCGAGACTTTCAAAAAGCCTTTAACGCGGCAGCAAATCAGAGAAATCCTTAGCAATCCACTCTATATTGGCAAACCCCAACTCGACGGTGCGGTCGTTGAGAAAGCGTTTCCAGCAACAGTTGCCGATGATCCAAATCTGCGCTATGTAACTGACGAACTATTTGCAAAGGCACAAGAAATTATCGCGGCTAAGAGTGCTAAAACTTCCCCTAACTGCCCGTAATCTTTTCCAAGCTTTAACCTCAAAAATCGTGTAGTATCCACACTAAGGGGTGATAAAATGAAAAGTGAATCTGCAAAAAAAAGAGGCATAATATCATGCTGAGAGTGGCGCGGATGGATAGTGAAAGCATTCGCTACCAAATCCAAATGTGTGAGGAAATAATGAAAAAAGACAATGTTGAAGCAGTCCATGTTCCCTTGATGACGTTGTACTGGAAAAAACGATCAAAAAACTGAATTGGAAGAGCTACAAAAACTCGTTAAAAGCAGAAGCATAGACTATCTCTACGTTTCTACCTTGGATCGCTCTAGGAAGAGAACCTGCCAAAGTCTTGCAATTGCTACAGAGTCTCGAAGATGCTGGAGTTACGCTAAGAACAATCGAAAAAGAGGTCAAATTCAGCGATATCTAGGGAACAGCACTAACAACATCTGAAGCAAAATAGAATAGATCGTTTGAAACGCGTTTCAGAAATTTTCCCTTTTTTCTCTTGAAAACTGGGGTGAAATACAGCACCTAAGACAAAGGAGGTGATAATTAATGAATGAACATAACTATAAGTCAGAGTTGGTTTGCCGATTCGAAGGCAGAATGTTCGTCAAATACAGAGAAAACTACTATATCGTCTCAGAATTGCAATCACAGGACAAGACAAAACCATAGAGAAGCAAACAATAATCTGCACTAACTATAGAAACTAGAGAACCTGCAAAGTTCGAATTGAAAGGAGAAGACCTTTTCCAGCCCTTAACAGAGTGCTACAAAGCAGAACAAGAAACAGGATTAAAGCAATTGCTACTGGTGAACTTGGATTCCGGCGAGTGGAAAGGCTTTCCAATAACTGGGATTTGGAAAAACAGTTTCCGTTTTTGCAAAATAGTACAGGCTACATTGTGTAGAAATTGCACTAGATTATCCAAAGTCTCTCATTCTCCCTTTTTTCCGATATTGAAAGCAGAAAAAATCCAAAAGTTAAGGAAAAACATCATTCTTGATCTAAATTTCGAAATTGGAATACGCGTTCAAAATTTATGTGACCGAACTAAGTTGTTGAGGTTTGGTTCATTTTGATGACAACTTTGTTGTCTGAAAGCTTGGCCACGTATTCCCAGCCTTTTGCCAAATAATCATTGGCTTCGTCAACACTAACTACTTTCTGCGAAGCCCCATTTGACGCCTGCAACCCTAATAACCTCTTCCTGATGATATTCTGCAGTTCTTCGTCGCTCATCGAGGGCACATCCATTTTATCCAACTCCGCTTGGCTGAAACCAGAACCAACAAAAGCTGCTTCCTAACACTGCTCCTAAGCTTTTCCTCGCTTGTCTCTCTACTTTTCGAAGTTTGCAAGAACTCTTGACTTTTTTCGTAGGCTTGGCGCATGTCAGCAATTACGCTATCAGGTAACCTGCGCTTGTTAACCGTATACCGATGCTCAATGTCACCTTTGTGACCCATCCAAAACTGCCGATAATCTCTCAGAACTAAACCCTTTGATTCTGCAAGCATCAACTGAGTATCAAAGTAAGACCTGAGAACATAAGGACGCCATTGAAACCCCGCCTTTCTTATGGCGTCGCGCATTAAGTCACCAATATTTACTGATCTTATGAATGGTTTCATTTTCATTTTCGGAGTGATTATGGGGGAATTCAAAGTGAGGATTTCACCTTCCCTTAGTCTTTCTTCTAAGTAGTCTTTGAGATAGCTGCAACCTTCCTCACTTAGAAATGTAAAATATTGATGCCCTGCCTTGCTCAAGTTTTGGCGAACAACTACTTGCGCAGGGACTTTAGAAAAAGTCACCGATTTGCCTTCAATTGTCAACTCAGGCAAGTCACTGATCCTCAACCCGTCCTTACCCTTGTAATCTCCTAATGTTTGTAGTCTTAAACCACCATGAGCAACCAAAGCACATGCTGTTCTGGCTTTTCCATCGCCTGAAAGAAAAATTCTTCTTAGCTCTTCAAGAGTTGGAACTCTTTCATCCTTCAAAGTAGGGGTCTCATCGATGCCGTGAATTTTTATTTTAATTTTTGTTTCCCTTTGGTTGTGAGCCAGCCAAGATTTAAGGGATTTAAGAGTTGAGTTGATGTAGTTTCCTGCATGTCCCTCTTTCTCTTCAGAGGAAACATAATCCATAAGCATATCGTGGAGCTCACGATCTGGTAAGCGATGCAAACTCTTTTGGCTTAATTTTAAGTTGTTCGCAGAAACTGCCAAGCCGGCGCAAACATATATCAGCAGATACCAATGAACCTCGCGATGTGTTCTCATACCATCGCTTAACATCTTCATCTTCAAACAAGTAGGTGTATTTTGCGCGGCGCTGCATAAATTATAATCAAGCGGTTAATCTAATAAGACTAGTGGTGGTTCCACCCCCAAAGGGTGGTGAGGCCGCTGGGATTTGAACCCAGGATCGCATACGCCCCAGGCATGTATCCTGAACCATCAGCCCAAGAAATCTCCCTAGATACAGGGTTTTCTCGGTATGCTAGACGACGGCCCCACAAAGACTGAACGAGAATACAAAAACGAACAAGAAGTAATAAAAACATTACTCAAAATAGTCAACTACCAAAAGATTGTTTCCGAAGATAAAGCCTAATGACAAAAAAAAATTTGCGACCGTGTTTTAAGCAGGAGTCAACTTTGCCATTAAAGCATTGTAACTAAGCCCAGCGGAATGGCCACTGTGAACGTTGAAAAAGCTCTGTTGAGAATACCTTGTAATTTTTGATTTGTGGAGGTTGCTCAAGTGATTCTTGGACTCTTTTGAGTGCTTCTTGGAATACTTCTTTTTCAGACATGTCTAATGACTCTTTATCTACCCATAAAGTCAGGATTGTCACCGTATTTGAGTCGTCATTATCTAATAGTGAAATGGCGCCGCGAAAACCCTCTGTTTGATGTGCTAAGGTGTTGAGAACAATATCGAGTTCTGAAAAACCTTTTTCGCCCATTCCCTCTTTAAAACGCCATATAGTCATTCTGGCTAAAACCAAGAGAAGCCCCACCTATAAGTAATTCAGAGCTTCTTTCTTATATAGTTAATACTGACTTGTTTTAGATGAACGCGAACTTTAACAGAAATAATTTTTTGATTCAAATGTATAACGAATTTCTTGCATATTGAATTGACAATAAGAATTAGAAATTCATAACGCTTTACTTTCATTCTAACGTTTTAGAAGTATCAATAAACAATTCCGATGAGTTAATGTCAAAACTCAGATAAAGAAAAGGGCAGCTGGGTAATATTTGAGTAAAAACTGTGAAAACAAGAAATTTGAGCACGTTCTTCTGGAGACATTAGATGAGGCATTATCCACTTTAGGAGAAAACGTAAAAAAAACAGTTTACTTTCACCTCCAGCAAAAATTCCTAATTGCCAAACAAGAAATACCATACAAAATAGACGATTTCTCCGATGCTCTTGAACAAATTTTCGGGTTCAGGCGCCCGAACATTAGAGATACTGATCATGACGAAACTTCATCAAAAAATCAAATCCCGCTATAAATGGGAAGGCCCAAATTGGCTTGTTCCAGAATTAACTTTCAGTCAATATGTAGAATTATTGAAGTTATTCTATGAAGATAATGGAAAAATTGGTCAAGTAGAGGTGATAATTGATGCTGGAGAACAAAGACAAAAACAAAGAGCATAGCGACTACTTACCGCAATTGATTGATCTTATTCCAGATCCAGTCATTGTCATAGATAGCTCGGGAAAAATGGTAGCAGCAAACAGCATAGTAGGAAAAATCTCGGGCTATACAAAAGAACAATTAGTCGGAAAAAGCTTTGACAAATTAAGCTTCGTTGATATGGGATACAAGAAGCTCCTTGCGGAAAATGCAAAAAATAGGCTGGAAGGCTCAAACATCGCCCCCTATGAAATTAGCATAACCAGCAAGAATGGCGATCTCAGATGTTTAGAGATAAAAGGCAATAGAATTAGAAGTGAAGGCAAACTATTAGACCTCGTTATATTCCATGATGTCACTGAAAGATCTCAAAATCAAAAACAGCTTCAAGCGGACCTACTCAATAGTGAAAAAAAATTTCAGGGCATAGCTAATTCCGTTAGAGATCCCATAATCTTGGTAAATGAACAAGCCCAGGTTACATATTGGAATCCAGCGGCTGAAAAGATTTTTGGCTACTCAAGCCCAGAGGTAATCGGGAAGCAGATTCATGAATTGATTGTGCCAAATAAAATGTGCAAAGAAGGAAAAGAAAGCATTGAAGCCAGCGTAAAAATGTTCGGTGAAACCGGAACAGGCTATTTTACAGTCGGAAAAGTCGAATTAACCGCGAAACGAAAGGATGGCTGTGAATTCCCAGTTGAGTTATCAATTTCTCCGATAAGGTTATGCAATAAATGGAATGCGGTAGGCGTTTTAAAAGATACTACTGAGAGGAAAAGAGTCGAGCAAAAACTACGTGAATCTGACCAACGTTATCATGCACTATTTAATGAAGCTCCTTTAGGAGTTTTAGTTGTTGACCCTGAAACCGCAGCTTTTGTTGAATTCAATGATACTGCTCATTTGCAGTTAGCTTATTCAAGAGAGGAATTCTGCAAACTCACTGTTCACGATATTGAAGCTCATGAATCATCGGATGAAATAGACTTTCATTTAGCTGAAATGGTGAAAAATGGCGGAGGAGAATTTGAGACACTGCATCGCACCAAAGATGGCGATATTAGAAGCACTTTGGTTACTACAAGAACGATTGAATTAGCAGGAAAAACTTTGCTTTACGCAATTTTTCGTGATACAACAGAGATCAAAGAAGTACAAAATGCTTTAATCAAAAGTGAGGCTCAATATAGACAACTTGTTGAGCTGGCAAATGAAGGTATTTGGGTTATTGACAAGGATTTTACAACAACTTTTGTAAATCCACGCATGCCAGAAATGCTTGGATACACAGAGGGCGAAATGTTAGGAAAAAATCTATTAGATTTCGTTGAACCAATTATGGCTGAAAAGATAAAAACGATCATGAAAAAATTTAATGATAAAGTTATCAAGGGTCAATATGAATATGCGTTTCCACGAAAAGATGGAAAACGCATTAGCACAAATCTTGCAATATCCACTTTAACAGACGATCAAGGGAAACCAATTGGAGCGCTGGCTTTGGTAAGCGATATTACTCAACGCAAATGTCTCGAAGACGAGCTGCGAGCAAGCGAAGAAAGATTTCGCGCCATTAGCACTCATGCAATGGATGCTATAATCTTGGTAAATCAAGACGACAAAATCATTTATTGGAATCCCTCCGCCGAGAAAACCTTCGGCTTCTCAGCAACAGAAGCAACAGGCAAAAAACTATCTGAATTGGTCATTCCTCCAAAGGGGCACAAAAATCATTCAGCGTTGCTGAAGGAACTAAAATACAATTCATTTTTTAAGAAGCATTTTGAGTTTACGGCTCTGAGAAAAGATCGAACTGAGTTGCCTATCGATCTCTCTGTGTCATCGGTAGATTTGAATGATCAAAAATGTCTCCTTGCAGTTGTTAGGGATATCTCCGAGCAAAAGCAGATGGAAGCTTCGTTTAAACAGGAGCGTGACATGCTTGAGGCTATAACTGAAAACATTGGTGCTGGCTTAGGAATAGTCGATAGGGATTATCGCGTACTTTGGATAAATAACTTTTTAAAGACCAAAGTTGGAGATGTTGCAAATAAAAAATGCTACTCCTCATATAACTCATTAAACGAAATATGTCCCAATTGTGGACCTAAAAAAATCTTTGAAGGCGCCCAATTTGATTCTCGGGAGTACTTAAATAAGGAATTACAGGCAAAAGGACAGCCATGTTGGTATGAACTCATCGCCACCCCAATAAAAGACAAAGATGGAAAAGTTGTCGCAGCGCTGGAACTAACAGTTGATATTACCGAAAAGAAAGAACTTGAAGAGAAAATACGTGAAGAACGAAACAAGCTTGAAGCCATTACTGAAAACATCAGTGCTTCTCTTATGCTAATTAATAGGGACTACAAAATCGCCTGGATGAACAAGTTTGGCAAACAACTACAGGGTAATATTGTAAATCAAACATGCTATTCTGCGATTTACAACAAAGATACTGTTTGTACCAATTGTGGAGTTACTAAGATTTTGAGTGGCAAACGTATTGATATTCACCAAGTCACATTTAACAAACATGGCAAATCTGTGTTCTTGGAAATCACCGATACTCCAATGAAAGACAAAAACGGCAACATTGTTGGTGTTCTCGAACTTGGAATGGATGTAACTGAAATTAAGAAACTGCAGGCTGAACTTTCTAAATATTCGCAGCGACTTGAAGATCTAGTTAAACAAAGAACAGAACAATTAAAAACGACACAGGCTAAGCTTGTTAAGTCCGAACGGCTTGCTGCAATCGGCGAGTTAGCCGGAATGGTCGGACATGACTTACGTAACCCCCTCACAGGGATCAAAAACGCAGCTTATTTCCTCAAAAAGAAAGGCAAAACAATTCCTGAATCTCAAGCTAATGAAATGCTTGAAACCATCGACACATGCGTAAACTACTCAAATAAAATAGTTAGTGACCTTCTGGATTACTCAAGAGAACTAAATCTTGAGGTAAAAGAGTGTTCTCTCAAAAATCTAATGATGGAAACTTTAGCGATGGTCAATGTGCCTGAGAAAGTGGAAATTGTAAACCACATTATAGATGACACAATTGTAAAAGTGGACCAAGACAAAATAAAAAGAGTCTTCATAAATCTAATCAAAAATGGCATTGAAGCTATGTCAAACGTAGGCAAACTAACGATTGATTAGCAAGGAAGCAAATGGTCGCTTGGAAATCTCTTTTGCAGACACAGGTGTTGGTATTCCTGACGAAGTTTTACCGAAACTTTTCACTCCGCTATTCACGACGAAAGCGCAGGGGATGGGTTTTGGTTTAGCTATATGTAAACGGATTACAGAAGCACATGGAGGAACAATAACAGTAAAGACAAGCAATGGAGTTGGAACAACTTTCACAGTTACTTTACCGATTGAATCTAAAATTGAAGTTGGAGGTGAAAAAATTTGGATCGAAATGCCAAAGTTCTCATTGTCGACGATGACGAAAACATAAGGAACACGATGAAAGCAATTCTTGAGGATGAAGGGTACATTGTAGATTTAGCAGCAACTGGAAACGAAGCCGTTGAGAAAACTCAGAAAGCAGCTTACAACATTGCTTTACTAGATATTCGGCTACCGGACATGGAAGGCGTAGAACTATTGAAACTAATGAAGGACGCTACTCCAAGAACACGCAAAATAATGGTTACAGGATATCCATCAATGCAAAATGCAATCACAGCCTTAAACAAGAATGCAGACGCATACCTAATCAAGCCTGTAAACGTTGAAAAGCTTCTAAACACAGTGAAAGAACAACTGCAATTGCAAGAAGAAGAAAGACAATTTAGTGAACAAAAAGTAGCAGAATTCATTGAAACCAGAGTCAAAGAGTTATCTAGTCCTTTTTAACACCTAAATTCCCCTATTTATTTTCTGCCCAGATTTTATTATCTGAATTTTTTCTTTGTTGTTGCTTATGCACAATCACTTATGTTAATACGCCAAATTTCAACTATCTTTTAATATAAAGAAATAAGCCAAACCAAAAAATAAAATGGAACCAGCCGAACAATAGTTTTACTAAAACGTTTTTCGAGGTGATATATTTCATGGAAAAGAAAAAGAAGGGAGAATTCACTATTCAACAGCGAAAGAAGAAAAGAGAAATAATCGAAGAAAGCCATCATCAAGTCAATATTCCGCCAGATGTTAGCGACGAAGAAAAGAAAGCAGCTGGAGCAAACTGGCGACGACGCAACATCAGGCTGGTAAACCAACAATTTCTTAATTGTCACAGCTTAAGCCTAAAAAAACAACCAAATTTCTAAATAAGCATCCTATTTTTAGATTTTAATAAAATTTTGAGTGGAATATTTCAAAATCGTAAAAATTATTTCTTAATACTTTAAGACAAATCTTTTTAGTAACTTCAAATATACCAATTAATGCAGGTGAAAATGGTTGATTGAAGACGACATAATCGAAATAGGCCATATTGCACACTTTTTCCCCAAAATCAGAGTAGCAGTATTAGACTTGACATTACCTCTGAACGTTGGCGACCTTATCCTTATCAAAGGACCCTCCACTGATTTTGAACAAATCGTAGAATCCATGCAAATAGACAGAGCAGGAATCCAACGAGCCGAAGGAGGACAAAGCATCGGATTAAAAGTGGCACAACCAGTTAAGGAAAAAGATGTGGTTTACAAAAAACTTTAAAATAATATATTCTTATTTTTTGTGAAAAAAATTTCATGAGACAATCTCGCATCCGTTTTCTCTGTAACGGCCTCTTTTATCCGCGCCCTTCCCTTTCTAAGATTTTTAAGAACAACTGCTACAACAGCGAAGGCAGCCATTAGGATTGCAACAAAAGCAAAATACCAATTAAACCAAGAAGATATCACAGGGTTGTTTGAAGAAGTTGAAGTGCCCAAAGGAGAAGCGGACGGATAAATGTGAGTTGAAGTAGGAAACGTAGGATTTGGAGTTTCCCCTATTGCCGTGATGGGTGAAGTATTGAGAGAATCATAGATGTTTGAGGAATAATAGTTTGAGGAAATTCCTTGTTTAAACAATGGTAAAGTTGCTGAATCGACAACAGTAAAACCACCGGTAGGTCTTTCCCATAAAACTATAGCTTTGATATATGAATAACTGTTTGGCAATAAATTGGTCAGAAGGTTAGACCAATATGCACCTGGATTGCTACCTGTGTAACCTGTTTCTGGCAACATTACAGGTTTGTTTGGGGCTACAGTTTGAATATTGGGAAGTTCAATTTGTGCTCCTTGATCAAAAGTCTGCCCTGGCCCAATGTAGACGTCGGTTCCCACCCAATCTGCGTAAGCATCGCCAGGATATAATGATCTCAGGGTGTTTACGGAGTCTCCGATATTGGCTGGGCACCATATCCAACTTATCTGTGTGCCACCAGCAGCTCGAACTTTATCGACGATATATTGCCATGCAGCAACAAAAGTGGCGGGCGTGTTGCCGTTACCCAATGGGTAGTAGCCATATCCGGGATTTTGCTGGGTATTGTCAGTCCAACTACCTGTAAACTCCCACATTAGGCGCACAAAATAGGGATGCCCCCAAGCAGCAGATGCCTGTCCCCAAGCAGTCAAATAAGCATCTTCTTTTCCTGATAAAATGCTTTGAAGATTAACAAAGTTGGCATTATTATCACATGCTTCTGGAGTCCAGCTGATCATAGGAATAGCCCCGTGCTGCCTAGCTTGATTCATCAAATTAACATCAAACGTGGGGATGTTTTCAGAATCTTGTGGCCTATTCCACAGTTGTATCCAATTCCAAATTGAAACGCCCTTGCCAACTTGATCCTCAAAAGTGGTAAGTAAACCGTAATTTCCAATATGTGAATCCCCAACCCAAGCACCCCAATAAACTTGGTTTGTACTTGCAGAAACAGAGTTGACATTAAAAACAAAAAACAAAGAGCAAACCAAAAGAACAATTAAAAACAATGCGAACGATCTTTTCAACATGTTTCTCAGGAAACAAATACATCAAGGATACTATTTGAACATTGATTTATTTTTAAGTTCCAAAACTCAAGGTATAATTTCGCAGCCGTTTTTTGTGGTGATGTCACCACTCTCCGCGCAACCTTCCCTTTTTTGTCAGGTTCCATAGCTGGCCCACATGCTTCTATCGAGAAGTGCCAGAAGGCCTGCAAAGAATGTAAGATGCCCGGATGCTGTTTCAATTGCAGATCCCAAGAGACACCTATCGACTATGAGGCAGATGGCTCAACTGCATTTTGGTGCAAACATGATTTTCAACCAAGCTGCCTAACCCTGGATCCTAATCGACCCCTGCAGGCATCAAAGCACAGAACAAAAGTAGCTTTTCCCGAGAGGGGACCCTGCAAGTTTTGGGAGGCTAAACGTTAGATGCCTGTTTTTAATGCTAAATGCAGCGTATGCGGCGCCCCGATTGTTTTGCCGTTTATTCCTAGAACAGACAAGCCGGTTTACTGCAAGCAATGCTACATTGACCACACCAGTAAGCGTGAGCACTCTGTCAAGTCTAACCCTGAGAAAATGCTGTGGTTTAGAGCTCGCAGTCATGGAGGTAATTAAGAAATGAATTTTAGAAATCCATTCAAAAAGAAAACAAAAACTCAAGTTATCCAAGAGGTGAAAGAATTGGAAAAAGAACCTGAACTAACAGCGATTACTCAGCCTGAACCCTGCATCTTCTATGATATGACGCTGCAAAACTGCAAATTATGCACTAAGACTGGGTGCTGCGTATCCTGCATACATGGCTACTACATTTCTGCCGCTGAGTCGCCCGAGGCTGTTGAGCGATCAAAAGCTGAAAGCATAAGGCTTAATGGTCCTGAACTTGCAAAAATCGTTCAAAGGCCACAATTTTTCGACATGATTAGCGTATGCTGCAAAATCAATTTTACTGAGCCGGAGCTAACCCCAAAGTCTAATCGAGATGCTACACGAAAATTCAAAAAAGGATATCCCTGCTTCGCTAACGGCCAACCCTGCCCTCGATGGCAGAGTGCACTTGTGACTATCTTTGTTACTAAGGAAAAATTCTGGCGTGACGGCCGTTGACGCAATGCTTAGACTGCCCTGCTACTCTGCCAGTTCAGAAGAGCAGGACGGCCTAAACTTCGCTGTGGCCTCTGCGAGAGAAAATATCGCAAGGTCTACAAACACTCCATTTATTTAAAGAAGGAATTTCCCGGGTTAACTGAGTTAGAGGTACATCAAAGGTGGCTAAGGGATTACTGCAGATCTCATGGCATTCAGGTTCTTTTCAGTGATTTACCGTTTAAAGAACGTGAGGGCATCTGCAAGCGAGTGAGGGCTCAGGCATTGGAGGCTTTGCGGCGCCATGATGAGTTTTTGTCTAAAAATTCTATTGTTAGAGAACGAGAAAATGAGTAGCAAACCGAAAATGTCTCTTGATGAAGCTTTAGGGGTATTGGCAGCTCCTAGAAATATTCAGTTAGCTTTCAAGCAAGCCTTTCATGCAAAAAGTTACCCCATTAAAAGCATTGAAACTCAAGTATTAACTGGGTTAATAACTACCTTAGCACATTGGGCCATTTCAGAACAAACTCAGGTCAAAGTTGCCGTTGCAGAGAGAGATACAGTGATTGCTGAGTTGAAAAAATGGGTTCAATTAAGAGAAGGCGCTGAAAAAGAAATCGCCGAAGCTAATTCCCTGATTAAGCAAGAAAACATAACTAACGCTGACGCTGCAAAAATACGGGAGAAATATTACAGTGCAGGCTACGCTGACGCTATCGCTTACCACTATCAACATACAAGCTTTGAACTGCAAAAAGTAGCAGCTGAAGCCCAAGGTAAACTTCAGGCTTTCCATGTAATCTCAGAGGCTATCGATGAATTGAGTAACCCTGACAACATTAACCTAGACTATTACGAGATCGATAAAGACGGCAATTTACAGCTTAAGAAACTGCCAGTTTATTGTCCTCATTGCGGTGAAAAACTCGTTTTTCCAAAAGGCCACATCACTGACCAATCTTTCAAATGCAAAGGATGCAGCAACATTGTTAATCTTGCTTCTATACGCTTTGATTTTCCAACGCATAAAGTCACAACAAGCAAGGACCAGATTAAGTGAGGTGATTCTGTGTTTGTTGCATACCCGAAAAAATCAGCCGAAGGGTCTTTTGTCAATTTTGTCACACTTTCGTCCCTAAGGACTTACCTGACCTGCCTCACCAGCCGGCGGGGCAAACACGAAGCACAGAACACTCGTAAATCTAAACCATCATTACAACCATTATGCAATTGCATATTAGTTGTAATATCTTCAAGCAAGGAGTTTTTGTTTTGTTTAGCGTAACTATTGCCGGCGCTGATAGCTTCAAAGACTTGTTAGCTAAGCTTCCCCAGGTGCTTCATGAGTCTGCCGATCAAGTATGTGTTGCTGCCGCTCAGATGGTTGTCGACCGAGCTAAAGAGATTGTTCCAGTTAGAACCGGTAAATTGCAGAGAAGTCTAACTGTTATACATCCTGAAACCAATGTTTGCATAGTTGAATCAGATGTACTATATGCCCCATTTATTGAAGTTGGGACATCTAGAATGCGTGCTCAACCGTTTTTGAGGCCTGCTTTAGCCGAGGTTGAATTAAGACTTACAGTTCTTTGGCGTCAAATGCTTTTGCAGGAGCTGTATGAATGGTGATTTTAATTGAGTGAGCCAACGCTTAGCGCGAAGATTGCGATTGATGACTCGGCAACTGAGGCTTTGGCCAGATTGGTCAGAGCGTGCAGACGCTTCTTAGTGGTTTTGAGGACCTCGGCAGTTCAATTGATAGTTCTTTAACTGACGCTTTTAACACTGTTGTTGGGGAAGGTCAAACAGCTAGTGGCGAGATTGGATCTGCTTTTTCATCAAGTTTCAGTTCAATTGTAACGGACGGCCAATTAACTGTCAGTCAATTGCAGGGTAACTTTGAAGGCGTCAATTTAGACGTAACCAATTTTTCTTCAAGTTTTGAATCAATAAATACTACAGGTGAAGAAACAGCTAGTTCTCTACAAACATCATTTGAAAATATTGATGTAAACGTTGGCGGCTTCTCTTCAAGTTTTCAGCAAATTGAGACTGCAGGTCAAGAAGCCGCAGGAAATATTCAATCTAGCATGACTCAAGCAAGCAGTAACGTCACTGTTAATGCGCCTACTGTTTCTATGGGGTCAGAAGAAACAGATAAGTCTACTTCAAGTTTGAAAGATAATGCTTTAGCGGCTTCTCAAGCAGCTACAGGAATAGCAACCTTAGGAATGTCCGTTTACAATTTAGAGGGTGCTCAGACTACCCTTGACAAAGCTAACGTGACTGTTTCAAGAGATACAAATGCAGTGCAGTCAGCAACAGAAAAATATAATGAGGCTGTTACGAAGTACGGTCCAAATAGTCAACAAGCCAAAGATGCATCTGATAGGCTTTCTGCTGCTCAAGCTGCTTTGACGGTTGCGCATGAACGGGTAACTGACGCTTCAAACAACATGAACCGTACTTTGATTATGACGGGGTTAAGTGTTGTTCCAAGTGTTACTTCAGCGATTACAGGTGTAAGTTCAATTCTTGCTACGTTGCCTGAAGGCTTCAGTTTGACGGCTTCAGCTACCACTCTTGCCGGCGACGCTATGGAATTCTTCAGTTCAACCCTTGGCATAATCACAATTATCGGCATATTGATCGGTGCTTTAATCACAGCTTATGAAACCTGCAAGCCTTTCCGAGATGCAATAAACGAGATCGGCAGCATACTTGAAGGTGCATTAACAACAGCTTTCAATGACGTCAAAGGGGCCTTAGAGTATCTTTGGAACAACGTTTTTGTGCCTGTGGGCCACTTTTTAGGAGAGGTTTTCCAAGTAGCCATTGAAGCATTAATGACGCCGATCGATCTGCTAAAAGACGCTTTCAACGATGTAAAAGACGCATTATCTTGGCTATGGAATAACGTGTTGGTTCCTGTTGGAAACTTTTTAGAAGGTGCTTTCAAAACAGCGATTAATGGTGTTATGTCGGTTTTGAAGCCGTTGATTGATGGAGTTAACACTGTTATGAATGTGGGGAAATCGATTGGCGGCGCCATCGGAGGGGCATTAAAAAGCATTGGGTTAGCTGAAGGCGGGATTGTTTATTCACCTACTTTAGCGTTAATCGGTGAAGCGGGTCCTGAAGCTGTGGTTCCACTCAGCGGCAATAACAGCAGTGTTTTAGGTGCGTCAGGCGTTTCTCCGTTAGACATGGTTTCTGTTGGTAACGTAGGCGGGGCTGGCAGTTCACCGGTTACGTTGACTGCAGCGCCAGTGTTTCATGTTACTATCCAGAACGGCACTAACCCGCAGCAAATTCTCAGCATTATGACTGATGCTGTTAGAAATGGAACAGGTCAAGCTTTTGTAGTTGCAACTGCTGAGGCTCAAGGACGATTACAACAAAAGAGAAGTTAAGTATGGCAAAAACATTACGCGAACGATTGAAACATGCACAGCCCGCTATAGAGGTTCCAGAGTTCAAGTTAGAAGCTCTTGTTGGATCTGACTTATTCTGATTTACACCAGTTGAATTCGTGCCTCTTTTGCCTCAGTTCAATGTGCCGATTATGGCCATAGTACCCGTAATCATCAATAACAAAAGGAGTAGAAAATATGGAAAATCCAGAACATATAGAAAAAAACCAAAAAACTAAATCCCCTAAGAAAGACTTTAAAAAACAGTTTGAAGAACACGAAAAAAAAATTGATTGGGCACTGCAAGCTTTCAACATCGACGATTTCCAAGTGGACCCCAAAAAAATGCTTTCTGTAGTGATCCCAGGCCTTGGCAAAGTAGAGTACATGGAATTAACAACTGAAGAAACACATGAATTCCAAGGAATGACCGACCCCTTTGACCTAGGTTTGCACGTGTTATATAAGATGCTGAGTAAAGCAAATTCTGCAATTACTTTTGAGAAAGTGAAGAATCTGGATCCTGTGGCTTCTGGAGCTTTGATGAAACATATTAGGGCAGATCGCCGTTTTTTGTCGCCTCAACCTCAGAAATCTTAGATATATGGTTTGAACACAATGTTGAAGCGCAGAATCTTTGGTTGCTTGGCTATGTCTATCATGAACCGGATTTATCTAGGCTTTTGCAGTTGGCGCCGTCTACGTTGGCTTTTGATTTAACAGGTATTGCTTGGTACATTAAGAAGTCTGGCGGTTTAAAGTAAAATCTGCAAAGGGTATTCTCAGAGAATCAATGCTTGTATCTTTTGAGACAAGCACTTTCTGAACCAATTAGGCTAGGTTTGAGACATAAAAAAGATGAGTGTTTCCTACATAGTTTAGAAGCGCAAAAAACGGATTTTAATTCCGCCGAATCAGCGGAATTTTTATTGATGATTTTTGTTTTTCAATTCAGGAAACCTAGCTTCCAAATAATGCGTCAACCGTATCCAATCGGCATCTGTCATTTTTGCAGTTCTTTCGTTTTCACTCATAAAATCACCTATCCAGATCGTTCTTTCTCTCGATGTTCTTTTATGAGATAATGTACAGCGTCGGAGAGTGTAACGCTGCCGCCTGTTTCGCCTGGATCTGTCCGGCGATCCGTTCAAGATCGGCTTTCACTTCTTGGTCTATTTTCATTGTCACTTTCATATACCTCTTTCTATTGTTGTGATTTTTAACACTTTAGGTATGTAGTGTACTAAGTACACAAAGTATATATACTTTGTTATGCAGTATACTTAGTGTACCAAAGGCGAATTAAAATGATGATCTTAACTCAAGAAAAAAACGAGAAAATCGCTCAAGCCTACGAGCAATACAAGTTAGAACGTGCCCAACGTCAAGCCGAAGAGAAAGCAGCAGCTGACGAACGAGCAAAAACTCAGACTTACTATGCCTCAAAAAAACCAAAGGTTGTTGTCACTCGTGTAGTTCACCAATGCTCAGGATGCAACAAAGAAATCGAGGTTGGCAGCAAAGCTGTAATCCGCGCAGTTGTTGTCAACGGATCTTCAAAGAACTGCAACGGCCACTTTGAAACACTCTACTACTGCAGCCAGTGCAAGCCAGTGGGGGCTTAAAATGATGTCTTCTGTTGTTAAGTCTCAGTCTGAAAAAGACTGCTTTGGCACCTACAGCGTGCGTACTCGCAAGATCCACGGTTGCTATGGATGCGTTTACCTTCAGACTTGCAAAACAGAAAGCTATGGAAGGGCTAGCCGATGAAGAAAACAAATCATGGCTTCATGGTAAGAAATGACGACAAAGAAGTTGCTCACCTCATCAAGGTCGGAAGAAACAGCGGCTACAAAGTCAACGTACAAATTGTCTCTAAAAAAGCTAATTGGATTCATGTAGAATGGAGGCCTTAACGTTGGCAAAGTATACGAAAGAACAAATCAACGACATACTTGGATTGAAAGGCTGGCTTGATTCTCAGATCGATGTCTTCAACCTTTACGCAGTCTTAACTATCGGGGCTCAAACGATCCGGGCGAATGGGAAATTAAGCAGAGAACTTTCAGCGAAAATAAGTTGCCTTTAACAATCGCTGATTTTGACGGTTGCACTTCAAAGGCTGCAGTGAAGAAACGCTTCAATGAAGTCATGCTGAAGGTTGTTTCTGCTGTAATGTTCAAGCGTTGTGAAGGTGCTTAATATGCCTCTTTTCTGCAAATCCTGCGGTGAGCGTGTTCGGGTCTACGAGTTACGCGATCATCAATCGGCACATGGAAACGACATTCAAAACGTATCCTGGGCTGAGGTTCAAAGTTACTACGAACACAAAGAACCTGTAAGGGAGGTGAAAAAAGCATGAAAAAAACTATTCTTATTTCAGAAGAACTCTACAATCAGATTACAGACATAGCAACAGATTATACCCAACCGACCGAGGAAATGGCTGAATCCCTGCTTAACTCTCAAGTAACCAAGTATCTGCAGGAAAAAGCCACAATGTTTTATCCAGGCACAAAATACAAGATAGATCCTACGTCATTTGTACAAGCTAGAATGCTGAAAAGTGATCTGCTTAGACTTAACAACTGGATAGCAGCAAAAAATGAGCTTGAATTCATAGGAGGTTCCAAGCTTGAGGTAATCATTTTCAACAAGTCGATACAAAAGGCACTGAAAGAAAGGCTAATCAAAAAAGCAGAAACTTAGGTTTAACAGAGGTGAAAATATGAGCAAAAAAACAAAGAAATTAATTCAAGAAAGCTATCGTAACGGTCTTCAGGCAGGCATTGAACTGTGTATTGTAGAGGCAACTGACGCAAAAACTAAGGAAAAGGCGCTGGAACAAATGACTTATTTCATAACTCTATTAGTTGAAAGTAAGACTAAACGGCTCAAGAAGTCGCTACATGCATTGTCCTAAGTTGAGGTGAGATTTTGAAACAGAAATGGAAAAAAATAGACCACACCACAACAATGAAACAAAGAGAAGATGACGAGGCTGGTTTGTCAAAGGATTTTCTTGATCGACTCGCCGTCTTGCTTGAAAAGAAAAGGATGTAGAGCTTGAGGATATGGAAGAACGTCTTGTCAGGCTTGAGCGTAGGCAGGAAGAGACTGAGAGGTTGTGGTCTAAATGGAAGTAACAATGGAGGGTTTGAATGAGTAAAAATTTGATTAAAAGAATTGAAAAGATTGAGCGAGCAACAACTATTCCTAGATGGCGGGTTGCTGTTTTTGACGCTGTCTATGGCTACTATGAGACAGATGACCAAAAGAAACTTAGCAAAGAAGAGTTCGAGGAGTGGATGGCTGCTTTTGACGAAAACACCCAATTTATTATCATTGAAGTTACTTGCACCTTGAACGATGTTAAGCTGACGATTGATAATTACCACAGCAAAAACGAGGCTGATCTTCTAAAAGAGTATGATGCAGTGCTCAAAGAAAGAGTGGATAAAGTCATAAAGTTCAGTCGAGAAAGGCACACGGAGCAAAATTGAGAGGTTATTTGTTTGGTTGAGGTTCAGGGAAAAGCGTTTGCCCCCACCAGCATATTTGGCGAAAATATACTCAAGGTATAATTTCGCAGCCATTGTACTTCAAAAAATCAAAATCGCTTAAACTTATCTTTCCCTGACGTATCAACTGCTGGATACGCGGAATCTCAACTTTTACGGCGTTTACAAGCTCCTCTACTGTGTGGCAAACTTTTCCGTAAGCCTCATCGGTCCAACGCTTGGTAATATTTGTGTATAAACAGCGTCCGCCACAGACATTGAGAATTGAACAGTTTGAACAAGGTGGCTGGTCAACAAAGATTTTCTTTAGCTTGAGCGGATTAGAAGTGCTTATGTTGCCTAAATAGTATTTTTTCATGCCCCACATTGTTGGACAAGGAATGATGTAGCCGTCAGTTTGGATAGCATAGTTAATCCAGCCTCCGCCGCACCGCATAAGGCAGTTTTTTTCTTCATTCAAAATAGAATTAGCTATGCCAAGCAAAGGGTAAAGCTTCAAAACGATGCTTTTCTCTTCCATCTGATCGACCCAGAACTCTGCAAGCCGATTTACGCCTTGAATATAGCTTGTTTTAGTCCATTCCTCAAAGTTGCGTCTTTGGTAATCTTTTCCCCAAAAACCTGCGTTCAATTGCCAATGTATTGAAGAAAAAGAAAAATCATCATTTTTTAAAAGCCATCGCACCTGCTTGTAGATGTCGGTTTGCTCCATCACTGTTACTCTGGCAATTAATTCTCCGGCAAACCCGTTTCGCTTTATCAATTTCAAGTTGTCAATAACTTTGCGGAAAGTACCGTTTCCACGATAAAAATCAGTCAAAGGTTCTTCGCCATCTACCGAAACAAGTACGGTGTGAAAACTGTTAACGTATTTTGTCTCCAACTTGTCAAGAAGCAAGCCGTTTGTCTGAATCATAAAATGCTTAGGGGTCAACGTTATCCATAATCTGCCTGATTTTGTCTAGTGCAAGTAATGGTTCACCACCGTAGAAAGTCAAAACGCAATCAGGGTCTTTCTCGCAGAACTTTGCTAATTCCTTAATGTCATAACTGATTTGGCGAGGCAAATTATAATCAACTTCAATATCATCACCGAAATCCTCGTCAAAATCATCCAAGCTTTCACCAAAACAGTACTTACACTGCAAGTTACAATTAGACGTGAGAATCACATGGAAGAACATAGCCTAAATGTGCACAATGCTAACTTAATAGTATTTTTCCGCCAGCTTCCGCGCTTCATCATATGCTTCATTTTTTTCTTCGCTTTCATCTTCATTTTTTTGCGGGGATTTCTCTTTTGAGTTTTTCTTTTCTTCTTTCATTGCTGCTTTCTGAGCCTTCACAATATAGCTCTTAAGGTCTCTATCTTTGATTGCTTTTTCAGGAAGAGTTTCAGGAGCATAGATTAGTGGTAAAACCGCTAAGAATAAAAATAAAGCTCCAAAAGAAAATAATGTGGATGTAGATGCGGCTTGATTGTTAAAGTAGGGTACTATAAATGCTCTGCCGATTGTGAGGTCTAAAAATTTTGAGATAAAAAAGGGCGTTACGCCTATAGCATAATACTTATCGCTTGATTCATTATAACTTAAGTCACCCCATAGCGTTAAAATGAATAAGACAAATAAGAGACCCCACGCAGTTCCATCGAGAATTGCATTCAAAAATAATATTGGGAAACTCGGATTAGGCGAAAAAATACCTAGTACAGCGGTTCCAAGACCTAACAAAATAAAACCTATAACCGCGATTCGTTTTCTTCCAACAGAATCAATGAAAAAACCTCCGAGCAAGGCAAATATCCCGATAAAACCAGTTTGTATTAATGATAAGTTTTCTGCTCCGGACGTATTGATTCCAGTTGGGGGTGCAATAAGATAGTTTAACAAAGAAAACATGAGCCAAGGCACGAAGTATAAAATGAAAGAACGCTGACCGACAATTTTCTTATAACTTGGAGTGCTTTTCTTCGCGGTCAAAGATGTTGAGGGAGTCCTAGCGGATAAGAAAATGATTAAGCCAGACAGCCGTACAATTGCAAGAAATATTCCAAGAATAAGGAGTCCAGCTATTCCTGAAATGCTAATAGCGACAATTCCAATTCCGCTAGCAAATATCGTAATTCCACTTACGCGGCCTCGACTCTCCACTGAAACAGAATTAGCATAACGACCAATGCATGTGGGCATCCCGAATCCCAGCGAAATACCCAAAAAGAGACTAATTAGACTGATTTGTTCTAGACTTGATGAATTAACAATTACTACTGCAAGTGAAGAAATAATGCCAAGAATCATCCAAAGTATGATTAATTGTCTTTGTTGAATTTTTTTGGATACAAAAGTTCCAGCAACCGCTGACACTATCAATCCACCGAAATGTAAACCCCAAATCAATACACTTTGGTTGAAGCTAGGATTGATATTTGTAACTATATCTTGAAGCAGAAGAATTAAAACTACATAATACCATATAAAAGAATTTCCAACTAGTACAATATCCAATAGAGCAGATCGCAACCCAAATTGAAACGGGATAAGTAGCTTTTTTAGCATCGAATTTCCGTGCTCGAAAATATAAATGCGGATATAGACAATTAAATATTCAGTATTAATAATCCATATTTTGGTAATAGAGGTATTTTTACTGCCTTCAGCCATCCCTAAAACTTCTCTAAATAAACAAGATTGGGGGTTTTGACAGCTTAAAGATATGGTCAAAATGGTGGTATCGTTTCAAAGTAGTCATGACTCTTCCGAAAACCTTTTAAGTATTTCTGTACAACACAGATACAGATATAAACGAAAGGAGAAGTGCTTCTATCAATGCGCGTTAAACCTATTAGAGCAAGAGCTTGGGGATAAGTTAGTCCCCAAATTTTCCTTTTTTGTCATAGATCTTCAACTGTTGATTGTAATAGTAGGGTCAATATGTCTTTATTGTTTTCTATAGAAGATAAATTATTAATTTCGTCTTTAATTATGTTTTTCATGCGATCAATCAATTCTTTACTTTCTGGACTATCCATCGAAAGATCCAATATCTTATCAATGTTTTCAGTTGTAATTTCATTCTGGAGAATATTTTCAAGTTGCTGCTTTCTATTTTTGTCTTGAAAAGCAAGCAAAATTGGAAGAGGCAAACATTCATTTGCAAGTCTATTTCTGAGTTCATCAACCTCAAAAACATCCACAAATTCATCTCTTAAAGACAATAGTACCCCATATGTCCTGCCGAAATGGCTTAGAATAGAGGCTTTCTCTACAGATCCTTTCCCAATAATTGCACCGATTTTCATTGTAGCCTCTACAGTTGCTACCTTTTGCCTAACAATCGAGAGAAAGTCATCTAATGAAATTGAAGTTTTTCCTCTGAGAAATGCCTCCCTTGCGACGCCACTGCTCATTTCAAAAAAAGTTCCCTTTATGAAATCAAAAATTTCATCTTCCTCATTTTTGCTCAATGTTTTGCATCCTTCTCGAAGCAGATAAATACCTTTCAAAAGCAAAGCGTCTCCCGCAAGTATGGCAATGTCTTGACCAAATTTTCCAAAAACGGTCAGGTTTGATCCTTTGTTTGCTGATCTATCGATGATATCGTCATGTATGTCAGCAGCTCCAGCCATTAAGACAATAGCGGCGCCTATCTTTACAGTCTCACTTTTATTGCCACCAACGGCTTCACATGAAAGAGAAATTAATGTTGGATGAAGAACATCAAACCATGATTCAAAGAAATACTCTAATGCTTCACTTAGAGGTTTATAGTCGATGTTTTCTTTGAGCACATAGTTTTTTGAAAAAAGTAAAGATTCTTGACCATACGAATTTAACAGAATATTCACTTTATTCCATAACCTGTCTTCGGGCAAATTAACCAACGAATTCTATTTTGTGTATATCTGTTATTAGTCTTTTTAGGTAATAACCGCGAAAGCTTAACCGTCCTTGTGCTGAATAGTTTTTCATTTTGTGTTTTTAATATAACATTTCTACCTTTAGTCAAACTAAGATGCATTTTCATCCGAGCACTTTTTTGATGTACGGTATTTTTTTCAGAGGAACAATCACTGCCAAACAGATAAGCAATGTAACCAAGGTAATTAATGGTATCTCAATAACCGGATTTATTGTTGTCACGCTTATTTTAAAGCCAAAATATCCTTTCTGAAGTGCTTCCAAAATCATCACATGGAACAAATAGATTGGCAAAGTGTTTTGACTGATAACTTGAATGATACGAGTGGTGTTTGGAATCCGAATCGCTGGCTCGGCAATCTTTGGCGGCGAAGTTTCGGATTGGCGGATGGTTGACAAGATAAGAAAGAAAACGACTGAAGTGATTATAACGTTGGCGCTGGATGCGTCATAAAAGAATTGACTGTAGCGTTCTCCTAAAGTACCGACTATTAAGTAAGTTCCTATTATGGTCCAAATTAAGCTTATAGCAAAAATCATGTACAAAATGGATAGAGCGTATTTTTATTTTGTTTATGTAGGCGCCTAAAACAAAGTATCCTACCAAACCTGTCAAGGCAAAAACGGTTGCCTTAAACCACGTTATTTGCGAGCTAATACCTTCATATAAACCAAAAAGAGGTATAATGGCTGTTCCGACAAACCAAATGACGAGTAAATACTTGATAATGTTCCAATTTGCATAAGTCACGATTACACGTAAAATCGGCGTGAGAAGGTACAAGCCGATTAAAAGGTAAAGATACCAAAAGTGGATAGTAGGGTCCAGCAAAGATACCTTGTAAAATTGAATTTGAAGTAAGCGCTTCGCGAATTAACGAAGTATCGCCATGCAAAATATGCTGCACCCCAAAAAATTATGGGTAAACCAATTCGATTGAATCTTTTTTTGAAAAATACTTTGAGCGGCTCATTTACCTTGGTTGGTTGTAAAAGTAGAGCGCCGGTTAAAATGACAAACAATGGTACCGCTGACCGAGCTAAGGAGTTATAAATATCCGAAGCCCACCAGAGTTGCACTCCTTGCGGCGACATAATATCGATATTGGGGGTGGCTTCTATCGATGCATGAAGTAAAATCACCAAGATAATAGCTATTGTACGGATCAGATCTACGGGTAGCGAGAGTGCGCCCATTTGGGTACAATGGCAGTCGCCTTAAAATCTCTATCAATTCTATACCAATAAGTTGCTATAAAATACTTTCCATTATCACATCAAAATGTTTACAAACATGAATGTTATCAGATTTCCAAAAAATAGCCTCAAAAAGCCAAAATTGTTGATTGTCAATGCTCGAATGAGTAAGGGTAGAGTTTGACTGCAAAATTAACGCATTGTAAATTATGTTAGCGACTACTTGTGAGCCTTCATTATTTAGATGAACTCCATCTACGAAATATTCAGAATGGTCAAGCAATCGGAGTATAAACGTCGATTAATGGCAAATTCGATCTGGCTTGCCACTTGTTCAATAGCTGGAATAATGTACGTATCGAAGTTTTCTGTGCTGAGACCTGTACCGTTGTTAAAAATTGGCGGCGGCTTCACAATCCACACTTTCGGTTTGCTTTCAAGTTCTTGAAATTTACCTATCAGTTGGGCATAATTGTTAACAAAACTTGAGGTGTTTGGTTTTAGGGCAGGATTTGCATCATTGGTTCCCAACATTATAATGACGATATCTGGTTTGAATTCTTTTGCATCTTGAAACACAGACTCATTAACGTATGGTTTACCTGAACTAACTGTGATTGTGGCTCCGCCAACCCCAAAGTTGCCAACTGAATAATTCGAGCCAAGCAACATCCATAGATCGTTAGGGTATTCTGTCCAAGATGTTAAACTATCGCCGACACAAGCCACACGAATTGGTGTTGACGGCTCTTTTTTGGTTTCAAATGTTTGAAAAATGAACAGCGAAATGCCTGATGAAAGTAACAGAATAACAATTATTACCGCCAACAGTTTGAATTTTGTATTCATTATTTTTCGCCTAAATAAATTTATTTATGGTGCAGGGGGTGGGATTTGAACCCACGAACCTCTACAGGATAGGCTCCTGAAGCCTACGCCTTTGACCATGCTCGGCGACCCCTGCGTTTGACGCGGTATCAAAATTGATTCTTAACGATAAATAGGTTACCACACCAATCTCAGTTGTCGAGGATCTGAATTTTTAATATTTGCGCTTGAGTTTTTCAATTAATTTTTGGGCTCTAAGATATTTTGATTAGTGGAATGCCTACATATGTTTTTTTAGAAATAGTTGCTGCCTTTTCTCGCTTGAGAAGGAGGGCCGGGGCAGGGATTTGAACCCTGGCAAAAGGCTCCACAGGCCTCTAGGCTACCAAGCTACCTCACCCCGGCCATTTTTTGATGATTTCGACCACTTTTGCGCGCTAACTAATGTCTTGGTTATCCTGCTATTTTCTTTTTCTCAAGAATATTAAGTTGTCCTTTTCCCAAACGTAATATAATGCAGCGGTAGGAGAGACCTTTGTTTCTTCACGTGTTGAGAGTCTTTGACTTCAAAAACATGAAGAGGTTAAAATTGATGTTTGAAATTTAGAAAAGCTTGCTTTAATGAAAATAAAAAAAAGAAAGGTAGATTTTTTTTGTTTGTGGTGTTTATGCTCGTTTTCTAAGCATCATTAATACTACTAAAGCGAGTACAATGATGATTAAAACGAATAGTCCGGCGATAGCTGGAACAAAGTATGTGTCAGCAACTGAGGTTGCGGCTGTAGCAGTTGGAGCTGTGGTATGTGAGGCTGGGCTGCTTGCGTGAACCATTGTTGATGCTGAAGATGGATAGTAGCTGTTAGAGCCTGCAAAGCTCGCGTAGACGGTGTAATCGCCTGGTATGTCTGGAGTCCAAGTGTAGCCAAATGTGCCTAGTGCGTTAGATGTTGTTGTGCCGATTGTTCTGTAGTTGTTGTTTGCGTCAAGAACGCTTAAGGTGATTGGAACACCTGTAACGTCTGATGGCATTACTTGTTGTTGGTAAACTGCTTCCATAAAGTGACTCTGGCTTTGGTCAGATACGCATGGTAAACCGTTGGGGAAGTTCGATTTAACGAATTGTTGTTGTGTGCCTGCTGAGACATCGGTTATTGTTCCTGTTATGGTTATGGGTGTATCAGTTGTAACTCCAATGCTAGGTGCTGAAACAGTAATATCGCTCGGTCCCTTGCCAAAAGCGTATAGTTGGTTGTCATAAGCGTTTAGCGACACAACGATGTTGTATGCAGATTTCAGTGGAAGTAACACTTGTATCTAGTTCGCTCCATACGAGACTTTCCATCAGTGGCGTTTACTGCGCATAGCTGTGCTCCATGGAATAACGGTGGATCGTATTCGTGACCAATAGACCAGTATCCGACATCATTCGATATGCAGCTGCTTCCGAAAGTCCACAGAGGCCAAATACCGTAGGGGCTCTCAATTCCAGGATCTGCCCACAAGTGTTGTTGTATTTGTGTACCATCGTAATGTTCCGTCCAAGTTCTGGCACCAGAGATCTCCTCCCAAGCCTTCAGTGTAGTAAGCAGTCTTTTGCAAAGAATTGATTTGTAGCTGAATTGATCGTAGTTGTTTACCGGTGCACCGTTCATGCCTGTAAGAGTGTATGTCCATAGTTTTGTGCCAGTGCGAGCATCAATTGTGTACTCCACGTTATTAACATCGTTGCTGTATCACAATCTGTCCTTGTCCGTAAGTAACTGATACTCTTGTACACGGTAGCAATGCTGCAGTATCTGAATATGTAATGTTACGTCGTAAACAATTGTGCACCTGTATATTGATCAATTGTAGAGACAACGACCCAGCCAGGAGTTTCTCCACCAACACCTTGTCCATGAACAAATCCTGCCGGTCATAACAACTGCATTGTTAGTCAATGAATTAATAGACAGAGATGGGTTAATAGCTACACCTGAAATGTTAGTAGGTACTGCAACATCATACATGTATCCGGTTTTCATTTCTCGCACTGTGTTTAGCGATGGTTGCCATGAACCACCAGTTTGTCCAATTGCAACAGTCATGTTTACAGCAGTTAAGTGGCGTCCGGTTTGTGTTGAAATCACGTTTATGTCCTGCTTGTGGATGAACCACTTGTGTGCCAGCAGTCTCGTTAATGAAGTAGCCAATCATGTCTCCTTGGTCATCTGTTCCAATCGTTAGAGCAGAACCGTTGACAATGCTAAGCAAATAATGTCCTGTGAAAGCATCATACATGTTCCATTGGGTGAGCGTAGTTGTGACCGAAAGCTCCGATTGAAGTACCAGTATTGGCAGGAATAGTGCCGCCAGTGTCACCCGGTGGAAGAGTGCCAGTTGTCCAGATGAAAGGACCTAAGCACCCGTATTGGTTAACATGGTGGTATTGTACAACCATGCCACATCGCAAAGTATTAGTGGTATTTATTGTCCACAATGTATTTCCAGTGTATAAGTCAACAGCTTGTATGCCTTGTCCCATGTTTGTTCCCATGTTTGTATCAAATTGTCTGAGAGTAAATTCTGCCGTTCATTATGACTGGTGCATATTTAGGCTGGTATTGTGATGTTGACCAATAGTGACCTGTATCTTCAGTTCCACCTGCAATTCCTCCAGCTACACCTCCCGCTGCCCAAGGCTTTGTCCATAGTACGTGTCCTGAGAGAACATCAGGAGTGTACGGATTAGCTTGATAGCTAGAGACATTGTATGCGCCAGTGGTTGCAAATGAGTTTGCACCATAACCTAAGCCATGGTCCCATAATAGCATACCAGTTTTGCACGTTCATCTGCGGATACTGGAGTCTGCCACCATTGTGTTGGAAGCGGAGTAAACGGAAAACTAGTGTGTGTTATCGGTTCTTGTCTGTACTACGAGTGTTACTACTTCGCTTTGGCTGGGATCGTTAATAAGTCCTGCATATGAGTTTGGTCCTGGGGTTCCTGAAAGTACTTGTCCAAGATATACGAATTGGAATGTATAGTTGCCAGCTGTTGGTGGAACGAAATTATAGAATGTGCCTCCGGTGGTGTCACCTGTGAATGGTCCGAGTGTCGTTACTTTTCCGGATGGGTCTGTTTCTACAACTGTCATGTTCACGGGTCTTTCACTAGTTTCTAATGGTGTGGCAAGGAAAAAGTTGACGTTAACTGTTTGACCAACGCCGACTGGATTTGGAGCGACGTTGATTCGAGCATATGTTGGAATGTGGGTTCCTGTTGGAGGATAGACTTGGCCGAGTGTGGGTCGCATTGCAAATATCATAGAGAGCATTAGTATTGCTGTAAGCAAAATTATCGCTGATTTTATTATTTAGTTTTTTCATTTTTGTTTTTCTTCCTTCATTTATTTTGTTTAAAAGCATGAGCTTAAATACTCAAGCTTTCTACCAATTATGTTTGGATCTCTTTATAAAACCTTGCAAACAAAACAATTTCTCTTTTCTCAATGATAATGGGGCGATCCAGCGATTGGCACTTATTAATAGTTATTTTTCTGCACTTTTTGTCAAACAATGATCCTCTCTCAATTATGCAAAGTCAGCGCAAATACCCGATTTTGATGGTTTTTTTCGCAAGTACCTTTAACTTCAAGTTTTTTGTTATTTTACTTAACAAGGCTGATTATTTGAAAGATGCTTGGCGTGAGCCTTACCATGTCGTGATTGAATTAGAAAATAAAGATTGCAAAATGGTAAAGAAACTTGCTTCCTTAGGATTCAGTCATTTAAAAGTTGTTGATGTACGCAGTTCAAGCAGCGGATCAGTCAGACACCTCATGGATGTGGGTGAAGACCAAGCGCATAAGGTTCCACAGGAACTTGCAGCTAAAGGACATGTGAAAGGCAAATCATCAGTTTGGCTTGAAAGCGAAGGATGCCAAGTCTGCAACACCATCTTGTCGCATGATGCGTTTCTTGTTTCAGGCAAAAGCATTCAAGGCAACATGCTTACATACAGTTTTATGGTGCCAACATTCGAAGCTTATCAGGGTATAATAGGAGACCTCAAAAAAGCGGGCTACCACGTTAACATTCGAAAGGTGGGCAAGTTTGAACAGCAAATCGGCGTCTTAACTGAGAATCAAGAGCGAATCTTTTGGCTTGCATTGAAAAGTGGGTTTTTTGAATATCCACGACAAATAGGTATGGCTGAGCTAGCTGCTAAACTGGGCATTAGTCCTGCAACGCTATCAGAGATTGTTCGAAGAGGAACAAGAAGATTATTGGAGCATTACTTCAAACGGGAACTATGAATATTTGTAAGTCAGAAAGTTGGGTTTTTTTACTAACCACTTTTACGATTGACTCAGTAATACGGTTTTCGTATTGCGAAGAAAAATGCAAATTAATTTTCGATAGCAAATCTATTAAAGACTTTTCAGCTATATCTTTTCTTTGTGGGCTATTGGAGATGGATTTACAATGAACGATAGCACATGGAAATATCTGGTTACTTCATTCTTGGTTTTCTCACTTTTGTCGTTAACTGTAGTTTGTAATGTCGAAGCGCAAAACAAGTTCGTTCTACACAGTGAACAGCATTGGGACACTTATGGAGTGGGTGGTACATGTGACCATGGACCAAATGACCTTTTCATAGCCGATGTAGATGGCGATGGCATTAATGAAATAATAGTTGGAGGCTTCACGTACAGCATAATTAATGGTTCAAGAACACCGATGCAAGCCCCACTTACAACGTGGAATTGGAACGGACAAAACTTTACGCTCAAATCAAGTTGCAAATGGCCAGGCACCATCGAAGTCGTTTATGCTGCAGATGTCGATAGATGATGGCGCAAAAGAGATTATCACAGGTGGATTGTTTACGAATGACATCAGGAATTTTCAGTTCTCTTAGAGTTTGGCATTGGAGCAATGGCGCGTTTAGTTTAGAAGCACATTATGAAGGGATTTCAGTTAGCTCCATTTTTGTTAGCGCCTTAAACAATAAAGGCATGCCTGGAATATTTGCAACTGGAAGCTTTGATGCAGATTCTCAGCGTACAGCTAAGCTTTTCCTATGGCATTTGGAGGGAAATAACCTTGATTTTGGATAATAATTGGTCGTTAGATGCTGCTAACGTGAAAAGTTCCAGTTCAGTTTACGTTTCAAATGTGACCAAAGATGGCCAAATTGAGATTTTCACTGCTGGCTATTCTGGCGATCTGAATGACAGCAAGGGGCAAGCTCTGTATTTGGTATTTGAAAGGAACAACATTATCGCTAAAAGCTCATCAGGAATGGCAAATGCAATCAGGAGGCTACGCTCCAAATATCGCCGGAGGCATTTTAGGAAACACGGTTGTCAATAATTTGAAAGTAGGTGACGTGGATGGAAATGGGGTTCCAGAGATAGTGACAGGTGGGTTCACTTATGATGGCAGCAAAGCTGAAGGTCAACTAAGAATTTGGAATTGGACCGGAAGCGCTTTGAATCTGCTTAGCAGTCGAGAATGGATAAATGATGATATTACTGAAGTTCTGTGTATTTCTTTAGGCAATGTGGACAGCGATTCGTCAGTAGAAATTGTTACCGGTGGGATGTTGGCTCCTTATGGGAGCTTCAACACGAATGCTACCAGCCCAGATCGCGGGCAAGTTGGTGTCTGGAGCTGGGACGGAAAAACTTTGACACTGAAAGAGAGCGACCGATTGGACTTTAGCCGAAGGTGTTAGTGTCTGGAATGTCGGCGACAGCCGATTTGAATAATGATGGAAAAGTCGAGATAGTAAGTTGCGGATGCATATCCTTCAACAGAATTATGTGATCCTGACATGAGAATCTGGTCCATTAGCCAAAGCTCCTCCGAAGAGGTTTTTTCAACTTTGCCTCTTTTACTTTCAGCGACAATCATAGCAATCTTAGTTTCCGTGGTAATTCTTTATGTGGCTAAGAGGCGGCTGCTTAAAGCAAATAGAGTAATTCCCTGAAGTAAGAAGTTTAATGAATTTCGTTTTCAGGAAATTGTTTTCCTGCAATAATAATGCGAGTTGATAGATAAAAAAAGAAATGTAATTACCAAAATAGCTTTTATGATGTTATAAAATTGAACAAAAAAAAGAAAAAGGAAAGTGTTTGTTTTATGCGTGTTTTCTGAGTATCAGTGCACCGACTACGGCTATTGCAACGATTATAGCAATTGCTACAACTGCCAAGTACAATAATAGGTCCGAGGGTGTTGCGAAATTCTGCGTTGCGGTGGGTGTCGTTGTTGGATGTTCTACTAAAGTAGCGTAGACGTGTGTTTCGGCAAATGATGGGGTAGTAACCGTTTGTGCCGCCGAATTCAGCGTATAATGTGTAGCTGCCTGGTATATCTGGTGCCCAATTAAGGTTGTATGTTCCGCTTGCGTCTGTTGTGGCTGTGCCAATGCTTCGGAAGTTGTTGTTTGAATCAACCACGCTTAAACTGACTGTGACGCCAGTGAAGTTGGTTGGTTCTGGTTGCTGCTGATAGACATAGCCCATCCATTCTCGCATGCTAGCATCGGATGAAACTGGAACTCCATTTGGAAAGTTGCCTACTTGTTGAGTTTGTGTTGTGCCTGTAGATTTGTCCATTACCGTGCCCTGAATGACGATTTTGTCGCCGACGTTGACAGATGTAAGTGGTGCTTGTACTGTAGTTGCGCTTGGTCCTCTGCCGACAACGTAAATTGAGTTGTCATAGCCGTTGAACCAAGTGTTGTAGCCATCAGCCATAGCGTAGCTCATAGTTGTGAATTCTCCGGTGTAACCTGAAACAGTCCAGATTTCCTGTCCGGTGGTAGCGTTTATTGCTCGAGCCAATGATCCCTTGAACAAGGGTGTTTCAATAGTGTGCTCAGTGGTTACAGTATATACGACTCCGTTGCCGATTGCGTTAATGAAGGTTGGATAGTGTCCGAAAGGTGTTTCAAGACCAGAATTGGTAGTATTGCCTGAACCGCCATTTCCATAAGTCCAAAGCAGATTGCCGTTCGTTGTGTCATAGCAGTAGACTACTCCAGCGTATGCAGAACTGTATAGTTTTCCATAAGCAAAAGTCCGTTGCCAAACTGCCTGATGCTGGACTACCGTAGTAGTCAAGGCTTGGTTGAGATGCAGTGGGTCCCCATATTTTTGCACCAGTGTCTAAGCTGTAACCTACAAAATTATTAGCTTCCCTATAGTTTTCAACGAATACTCGGTTTACAGGGTCGATTCCGGCTTCAAGAACTGTTAAGTTGTTTGGTGGTGGATTGTAAGTTTGGTGCCATAGAACTTGACCTAGTGAGGCTGAAGCTCCGTTTATGTTGAGCGTGAAGTACGTGTATGGTGTTGAGCTCTGTGAACCCATGAATGTTGCGCCTAATCCAGGTAGAGTGCCACTGTAGCATAATAGTACATCATTTGTGATTCCTCCAACTTGTGTCACAGCTCCAGCGGTGTTAAGATATGACACGGAGACATTCCAATCGAAAAACAACGCATTGCTTGCATCTGTGATTGCCGGGGCGTTTGAGGCCGTAAATAGCGTGCCAAAGTTATTGGCATTAAACCACAATCTGGATGAGTTCCATTCTTGTAGATAGTAGTTCGGATTTGTTGCGTTGCCTTTGTTGACTCTGCTAATTATCAGGTGTTCGCCTTGTGGACCAAGCAGGGTTGTTCCACTTGGAACGTTTGTCAAGTTGAATAGTGGATTTCCTGTAAACGCATCGAATGCTCGCCAGGTTACTAAGTGAATAGCATTGGTGGCCAAGTTCCGTGTTGGTTTTGGTTTTGTTGGTCATATATGTAGCCGAATGATAGTGCAGGAACATCAGTTCGTAGACCATAATACCTGTCCTGTTTGCAGATTGACACAGACAGTGGGTCCCGAGCTAGGTCCATTGTAACCCAATGGCGCTGTGTAATAGAGCAGCCCTTCCATTATTATCGGATTCACGTATCTTTGAGAGTAAGCTGAGCCTTCAAAGTATGTAACACCTGGGATTATGCTTTGGTTGCCGCCGACTACTCCGCCTGCTTGCAATGGCTTAGTCCACATTATGTGACCAGTCAATGAACCTACAGGGTCGCCGTTATTTCCATTTAATATTGCGCCGTTGCCGCCTAAATTAGGGGAGACATTCCAGCCTTGATATCCTGGTGCACCGGTGCCTAGCCAGTTTGACGAGATAACAGCCCAGTTAGGGTTACTACCGTAGATTGGCCTTGTCCAGTAGTTGGTTGGAAGTGGGTTTAAGGCTAAGTTGGAGATTGGTGTTTGCTGAACTGTGAGTGTTGTTTGGGCAGTACTTGCCTAGATAGGTGTCGTTAATGTATTGACTTGGGGATGGAGGACCACCGAATAAGCCTGAGACTGGCGTCGTATAAGTGTATATTTGGCCTGGGAAAGTGAAGTTAAGCGTGTAGGTACCGATTACGTCCGGAATGAAGGAAATAATCTTGTGCCGATGTGGTGTCAGAAACGATTGGATAATTTTGTGTTGTAACTTTTCCATTTGGATCAGTTATGGTTAACGCATAGTTTTGGAATCGAACATTGTTAGCAGTACTAGCGCCATCTATAACCCAGTTTATCCACATTATGACCTCAACGCCTTGCCCAACGCCAACAGGGTTAGGTGATGCGTTGATGTAGGCGAATGTGGGTATTTGCCACGGAGGTGTGTGAGCGCCTGCGCTTGGTACGAGAATCATTGAAGCTGACATCGATGCCATCAAGAAAATTGCTATTGTAATTGCCGCAGTTTTATTTCTTGTAAAAATCATTTTTTTCTTTTCTCCTTTTGAAATCAGTTTCTCTATATTGAATAAGCCTTTATAAGACTTTGTAGAACTGCAGAAAATACTAAATGAAATAGCCAATTTATAGAAAAAAATGGCGATAATACTAGAAACACAATCTGGAGTGGGAAAAAATCATTCAGAAGAAAAACCAAGCGTTTCATCGGTGAATTTAAATTGATGGAAAACACATGAACCCTAAAAAGGAAATGTGGACTAGATTAAACAGTTAAGTGAAGTTCAAGCGAAAATTCTTAAACAGTTACTAGTTGACGGACGCAAAAGCGTACAAGAAATTGCTCAAGCTACAGACCTTTCTAAAGAAACTGTCAAGAAAAATTACTTCAAAATGGAAAGAACTGGCATAATTACAGGCGCAACAACACACATCAACTACAAACTTTTTGGCTACAAAGCTGTTGCCCACATGTTGATTAATGTAGACTTCCGCCAAGAAGATCAACTTATTGAATACTTGCAAAAAATGCTCGTCGTTTACGCCGTTTACAATAGGGGAGTCCAAGGGAGCATAGATGTTATTACGACTCTTAAAACGCTTGAGCAACTTAACGAAATCAAAGATAGCATCAAGAGCAATTTTTCGATCCTAGAAACGAAAACTGCGATATGGACCGATGTAAAGGAAATGAACTATAACCTTGCAATTACAGAGAATTGCAGGAAGAAAAATGAGGTCTCTATCAGTCATACGATTAAGAATAAGGAAAAAACAAATTCGTGCATCGACGAGATTGACCTGAGAATAGCAGACTTACTGGCTGAAAACGGTCGGATGCCGATGGAAACGATAGGCACGAAGATTGGACTTTCGCCTCACACTGCCAAAAGGAGATATGAAAAACTAAAAAACAATGGTGCTTTAAAAGTCACAATACAGGTCAACCCGAATAAAATTGGTTACCGCGCCTTATGCGTTTTTTTTGCCGTTACATCTGATGAAAAATCAGGCATTATTATCGATAAAATAAGCAACATACCTGATATTATAAGTATTATGAAAACGACGGGAGACTACGATCTGCAAATATATGCAATGGTTCAAGATTTGGATCGGCTGCTTTCCATTCAGGAAGAGATTGGAAAAATCCAAGGAATAACAAAAGTCGACGTCGAACTCCGGAGATTTGGTGAAGATTGGGAAAAATGGCCCACACCGAGGCAATACATCTCAACTTTTTAGAAAAGGGTACTAGCCGCTTAAAATAGCCAAAAACTACAATAATTTGGCAGTTTTATCAGTAAGAGTATATGCCGCAGAAATGGAAACCGCCTGCCAAACTCAAAGAACTTGACGCTAAGATATTGAAAATTCTGCTAAAAGATGGTCGGACTGGGTATGATAAATTGGCAGAAGAGTGCAAAGTTACAAAAAACGTGGCTTGGAAACGTTGCAGGTTATTAGAAAAAAAAGGCATAATTAAAGGTGCAACAGTTCAAATAAATTTTAGTCATTTTGGGCTTGGAGCAATCGCAACTCTTCTCATAAGCGTAAATGCAGATCAAATAAAACGTGTAATGGAACTTATACAAAAAATGACTGAGGTAAATGCCTTCCAACAGTATAATAGTGCTTACAATGTCAGAGCATACGCATCTTTAATGGACTTAAATGAGCTAGACCAAGTAAAGCAGATGATAAAGCAGAGATTACCGACCATAGGTTTGAAGACTTATATTTGGACTGGCGTTAGGAACATTCCTGAAAACCTGAACCTTACAGGTATTCTAAAAAAAATTGATAAATATAACCAAAAAGATCCAAACAAAATATTTAGTGCTCCAAAAACAGAAACGTCAATTGATGAACTGGATAAACAAATCATGGCGAAGCTAACATTGGATGGTCGCGCCTCGTTTACTCAAATCGGCAAACAAATAGGGGTGTCTACAGAAACAGTCATAAGAAGGTACAATAGCCTCAAAGAAAGAGGTTCTATGAAAGTATCAATTCAAATAGATCCGTATAAGATTGGATACTCCTCAATATTAGATTTCAACATAGCTTTTGCAGCTCCGGGTAGACTATCCAACTCGGTTTTTGAGTCACTTATGGAAATACCTGACATAGTAATTATTACGAAAACAAGCGGCGATTATGACATCCAAGCAACTGCATTGACTAGAGACATTTCTGAATCATTTGCCATACAAGATGAGATAGCCAGAATCAGCGGCATAACTAAGGTTGAAGCTAGTGTGAGGAAAATTCCCGATTGTTGGCCGACGCCACAACAAACCATATCAACATTCTGATACGGTTCCTTTTTTCTGTTCTTCAAAGAGTTTGATCGGGCTCCAGAAAAACAAAAGAAGCAAAACTCAGAAATCCTTATATTTCAATCAAAATGAAAATAGAGTCAACGAACATCAGATACCTTTGATAAATAATGATCAAGATTTTGAACCAATGCACCACGTATTTAGTTCGCAACACCTCGACATAAAAAAATTTCTTAAATCCCTTAAATGTTAGGGACAATAGCTATCTACAAATAAACTTATTAGATCCAAAGGTAAAAAATATGAGTCAAAATCAAATGTTCTGTTATCAATGTGAACAAACAGCCAAAGGGCAAGCCTGCACAGTAGCAGGTGTCTGCGGTAAAACAGCTGACGTTTCATCGCTCCAAGATTTGCTTGTATACATGCTCAGAGGCCTAAGCCAACTATCAGTTGAGGCAAACAAAACTGGGATTAATGACGAAAAAATTGATATTTTCACTTGTGAAGCATTGTTCGCTACTTTAACAAACGTAAACTTTGACCCTGAATCAATAGCTGGATACATAAGAAAAACGGCACAATTGCAAGATCATTTGCGTTTAAAGCTGCAAGAAAAACAAGTTGCCGTCAGAGCTGCATCTAGTTTGCAGCTGGAAAAGACGACTGCAGGTTTAGTTGAACAGGGAAAGCACTTTGGAATAAACTCTGACCCAAAAATAGACCCTGACTTGCATTCGCTTCAATGGTTGTTAACTTACGGGTTAAAAGGAGTGGCCGCCTATGCGTATCATGCCTACCTTCTTGGAAAGAAAGACAACAAAGTCTTCAATTTTATTCATGAAGGTTTAGCGGCTCCGCTGAACAATTCACTTAGTGTTAGTGATTTGGTTGCTTTAGTTTTCAAATGTGGTGAAATCAACATACGTGCAATGGAACTTCTTGACGCAGGAAACACTGAAAAATATGGACACCCTGTACCTACAAAAGTGCCTCTTGGTCACAAAAAAGGAAAAGCAATACTTGTTTCGGGACATGATCTAATCGACCTTGAAAATATCCTGAAACAGAGTGAAGGAAAAGACATTACCGTTTACACTCACGGCGAAATGCTTCCCACCCACGGGTACCCAGGTCTCAAAAAGTACCCTCATTTCTACGGTCATTACGGAACAGCATGGTTTAACCAGCAAAAGGAATTTGCACAATTCCCTGGAGCCATATTGATGACAACGAATTGTATCCAAAAACCCCTAGAAAGTTACAGCGGCAAAATTTTCACTTCGGGACCTGTCGCATATCCAAAAGTGCCTCACCTAAATGGTAATGACTTCTCTCCTGTCATTGGGAAAGCTTTGGAATTGTCTGGATTTGCAGAAGACGTGGATGGTAAAACGGTATTGGTAGGTTTTGGCAGAAACGCTGTTTTAAATGTAGCCGATAAAGTCATAGCATCAGTCAAAAACGGCCATATCAAACGATTCATTTTAGTTGGCGGATGTGATGGCGCTAAACCAGGCAGAAGCTACTACTCAGAATTAGTTGAAAAAGCACCAAAAAACACGATTATCCTAACATTGGCCTGTGGAAAATTCAGATTCTTCGACAAAGAACTTGGAACAATTGATGACATCCCAAGACTGCTAGACATCGGACAATGCAATGACGCTTACTCAGCTGTTAAAATTGCTCAAGCCTTAGCGGATGCTTTTGGTGTAGAAGTTAACGATTTACCGCTTTCACTGGTGCTGTCATGGTATGAACAAAAAGCCGTTGCCATACTGCTTTCATTGCTGTATCTTGGAATAAAAGACATACGAATAGGACCAAGCTTACCAGCATTCATAACACCTAACATTCTAAATGTGTTAGTGGAAAAGTTCAATATAATGCCTATCAAAACTGCTGATGAAGATCTTAAAGCAATAATGAAATAAGAAATGTTCTCAATTCTTTTCATCCTTTCTTCTTCTCCACATTCTACCTTCTTGGCTTGATGAAAGGTCGAAATATGATTCTACAGAAAATCTAAATAGTTGTCAAAGCTGCTTAGTTAAGGTTTTAGTTTTTTGAGTAACCACGCCATGTTTCTGCCCAAATCTTCCATAGTTTTTATGCCTTCATCATCTTTTTCAACGTCACCCATGTTTAAGCCGAAACCGACATTCCAGTATGATGAACCTGGAACTATCATTTGATTGATGAGGAAAAAGTGGTTTATGGCATCAAAGGTTGGAATTCCGCCAGCTCTTCGAACTGCAACAATTGCAGCACCAACTTTTTGTTTGAACAAGTCACCATTTGATCTTGCAACAAATCCTGCACGATCAATAAGGGCTTTCAACTCAGGAGACATCATTGAAAAATATGTAGGTGACCCAAGTATTAACCCATCTGATTCAGCAATTTTCTGAATGTATAAGTTAACGTTATCGTTTACAATCTTGCATTCTTTGTTTTTAATTTTGCGGCAGGTTCCACATGCCATGCAACCGTGAATCTGCTCGCCAGACAGCTGTATTAATTCAGTTTCTATTCCTTCTTTCTCAAGTACTTCAAGAACGTGGCGAATCAAAATTGCTGTATTTCCATCTTTCCGCGCGCTCCCATTAAAAGCAACAACCTTCATTTCAATTACCGCTTATCCGTAATCAGCATTTATATTAAAAAGATAGCGGAAAGCTAAATCTTAACATTCTTTCTTCTTTTCAATAGAAAAACCACCGCTATAACTACGATTAAGGGTACAGTAATCCCGATGATAATAAGCTCAGTTGGAATTTGCGTAGAATGCGATGGTATAGGTGGCGAAGCAAGACTCTGTATTAATGGGTAGCGATCTTGATTTAAAACATCAATTATGTATGGGGTATCGCCAATGCCATCGTGATCACTGTCGGTTCCGTTGTAATTGCTCCAAAAGTTTCCTTGCTTGCCATCATCCCAAGAATGTTTGAGTTCACTAAAATTGTATTGCTTGCACACACAACCGCTAAGTTGCTGGCTATTGTTGACAAAGCTGTTTTGGCTAACTTTTATGTCTGAAGGTATGTTATTTGCACTTCCATTTATTTGTTGGAAGCCGAAAAAGAGACCCTGCTTATTGTTGTCAATGTAGTTTTTGCTTAAAGTGTCTGATGAGCCTGAAAGTAGTATGCCAACTATATTGTCTGAAATTCTGTTGTCAATCAGAGTGTTGTGGGTTGTTCGGACATATATTCCAACGCTGAAGTTGCCAACGTTTAAGTTCTTGATTGTTACACCACTAACGTTCTTATCAAGATCGATACCGATTACGTACAATACTGAAAATGTGGTGTTTGGACCTAGACCTAAAATTGGTTCAGAATTTTTTTGCTCTTCGCTCAAAGTTCCCATTAAGGAATAGCCAGCGCCATCGAGCATGATGTTGCTTTTTTGTACAAGGATTGGGTCATTAATGTTACCAGTGAAAGTGTAAGTATCTCCGTTACGTTGTATGGGAATGTTTTGTGGATTAATATTGCCGTCTGACTGGATGAAAATGGTTGTAGGTGAAGTCTGCGAACGCACTGTGCTTATAAAGATTAAGGATGACAGTGTTAGCAGTAAAAGAAACGCAAAAAAACCTTTCTTAACCGACAATTTTGCTCCCATTGTAGTTTGTCACTAATTCTAGTCTGTTACTACTTCCTTATTTGAATTGTTAAGCCAGTTCCTTGACTTGCAAACTGTCTTTCCTGCAAATTTGAATTGTAAACAATCCTCATTCGGGCACATCTCAACGCAACGCAAACACCAAATACATTGTGAAGAGGCTACATCACCTTTATTCTGCTCGTAGACATTTTTCTCTTGGCTTGGGCAAACCCGTTTGCATATGCCGCATTTGCTGCATTTCTCCTCATTTTTGTTTAAACGTACTCCTGAAATCCACTTGAATGGAGGGAATCTATTGAATAAAGCTATTAAGCCGCCTAGAGGGCAGATTCTGCACCATGAGCGCCTGAAGAAGAACGCTGCAACGGTCACTATTCCCAAAATTATGAGGTTTATGGATGTTAAGTAGAATCCAAGTTGATAAAATTGGCCAGTTGTGGTTTGAATTGTCCAAGCGGGCTTCATTAAGCCTAGGCCTGTCCATGCTAAAATGCAAAATGGCTTCATTGGGCAAACTTGGCAAAATGGCGATGAATAATAATCCCATACAGGTCCTCCTTTTTGGGTTCCAGGAACTATTTGGAATCCTGCGATTGCTTGTGAACCAAAAATTACAGAGATTATGATTATAGCCGCTAAGATTACATAGCTCAATTGATGAAGCTGCTTGTTAAACTTGTCAGAAAAGAGTCTTCGTTTGATTTTTAAGATTTTTCTAAGATAAGTCATTAAATCTAAATATAAACCGAAAGGACAAACCCAACCGCAGAAGAACCTACCAAGAATCACTGCAGCAACAATCACAATTCCAAAAACTACTGCTAATCTTTCGATACCCGTGGAGTCATAATGTACACCCCAGCCGCCTCCGACGTTAAAGAACGGATAAATATAAGTTTGAATTTGCCACAACGCGCAAGTTACGGTTCCTCCACATGGATAAAAGCACGCGAAAAACGGTGCGGGAAGTCCATCAGGCATCGATACACCAAACACATTAGTTGTAAATGAATTTGAATGAGGTGAAATCTCACCTGCTGGCACCGACAGGTACTGGTGGTCAACGAATATACCAAAGAAAATTAGAAACAATAAGCCGATTTGAACCGCTAATCTGAGTGAACTTATTTTTATTGTTTTGTTTTTTAAGCCTAACGATACCGCCACAATAGCTATTGCTATCAAGGTAGTTGCCACAACAAAGACTGTGTAGTTTGGCTTGTAAGTTAACGGTATAGCTGGAGGGGGCGCCGTGAAATTTGGATTGGATGGGTCATTTACCTGAGCGTATAGTCTATCGGAGAGGGCTCCGTTTACTGCAAATATATTCCAATAGCCAGGCATGTCAAGTTTTTGAGTAACACAAAAATTTCCTGTTTGTGGATCAGTTAACACGTATTGTTCTATATAGCTGTAATCAGGTCTTGTAAAATCCACTCTTATCGTTAGATTTTGTTCCGGAGGACACACTTGCCCAGTGACTGTGACAGTTCCATTAATGTTAACTTGTGTTTTGTCTATGTCGGCGGTTATGCATGGACCATAACAGGAACCAACAGATTGAATAAAACCTACATTGATAAAATAAACAGCAACTACTAGTGCAATGATTAAGCAGAGAACAGTTCGCTGTTTAATACACCCTCACCCTGCGATGACCATATTGGTTAATCGGCTCATATACTTTTGCAAATTATCGCTAAGTAGTCGGACTTAAGGAAATACGGTGGTCAAGGTTTGTTATTCGAGGTGATATGCTTCTTCTCCATGTTGACTAAGGTCCAAGCCATCCTCTTCTTCTTGAGGACTAACGCGCAGAGGAGAAAACAGATCCACCAATCTCAAAAGCAAATAGGAGCCCACAAACGCGAAGACAGACACAACTAGTACAGCAAGAGCTTGGATACCAAGCAGAGCAGGATGACCATAGAAAAGACCGTTAACGCCTTGATTAACCAAACCTGTTGCGAACAAACCTACCGCAAGGGCACCGATTATACCGCCGATTCCATGGCAGGAAAAAACGTCGAGCGTATCGTCTATTCTTGATCTGCCAGCTCGCCAGTTAGCCACCAAATTGGAAACTACGCCAGCAACCAAACCTATTATAACTGCCGACATAAAACTAACGTAACCTGAAGCGGCTGTAATTGCAGCCAAACCGCATACAGCACCAACTGCAATTCCAATTGCTGAAGGCTTTCCTTTGAATACCCAATCCATTAGCATCCAGCTAACTGCAGCTGCGGCGGCTGCCAAATTAGTAACTACGACAGCTGATGCAGCAAGATTGTCAGCTGCCAATGCGCTGCCACCATTGAAACCGAACCACCCGAACCAAAGTAAGCCTGCGCCTAAAATTACATATGGAATGTTTGTTGGCTTGAACTCTGTTGCCAAAGATGCTGGTTTGCCTGCGCCTTTTTGATCTAATGCTTTGAGCTGGTCTTTCCAGTAAACGCAGCCCCTTCGTCTACCGACTACAAGCGCTGCCGCCAATGCCGATAACCCAGCAGCTATATGCACTACTATGCCACCAGCAAAATCATAAGCGCCCAATACGTGAAGCCAACCGTTGGCGTTCCATACCCAATGCGCAATAGGAGAGTAAATGAGAGTTGACCACAAAATGACAAAGATAAGTAGCGATTTGAATTTGATTCTTTCTGCACATGCACCTATGATTAGGGCAGGAGTGATAGCGGCAAACTTTAGTTGGAACGCGAAAAATAGAATTTCTGGGATATCTTTTGCGTATGTGGGATTAACGGTGTTTATTGTTAGTCCGTTTAATCCAAATAAGTTTGGGCTAAACCCTATAAATCCGCCGATGCTTTTTCCATAAACGAAATTATAGCCCCAAAAAAACCATACAAGACTTACCACAGCAAAAATAATGATACATTGAACAAGCGTGGAGACAAGATTTTTTCTCCGCACTAACCCACCATAGAAGAAAGCCAAGGCTGGAACCATTAACATAACTAGGGCTGTCGATGTCAGAACCCACGCGATGTCAGCTGCTCCCATATTTGTCCCCTCTCAGCGTCAATACTGTTTGTTTGTTCTTGCAAGTTGGCAAAACTAATATTTAAACTATACATTCGCATTGATTAAAGCAGTAATTATGGATAAATGCTCAAAAAATTTCTCATAATATTTGCATTCTTTCAACGCTTATTGGATAGCTAAACATTTTTATGGAAAACCGTTCAAAAAACAAAGTTTAAAGTGTTAAATGTCTAAAAGCTTATTTCAAAATTAAATAAAAAAAGAATTAGAGTTCTTGCTCTGTTCTCAGCTTAGTCAAGTTGGTATGCTTCTTCGCCGTGTTCGCTAAGGTCTAAACCTGCATCTTCTGCTTGTTCGCTCACCCTCAAAGGTGAGAATATATTCACGAGTCTAAGCAGTAAATAGGAACCGAAGAATGCAAATGGTACCACTACCCCAACTGCAATTAACTGAGCAACGAGTTGGCCTGGGTTTCCAAAAAGGGCACCGTTAAAGCCAGGAACGCCCGCCGATGCACTGATTGCTGCTGAAGCGAAGAGGCCTGTTGCGATTGACCCCCACATTCCGCCAACACCATGGCATGCAAAAACATCCAATGAATCATCAATTCGTGATCTACCTGACCTCCAGTTAGCTACCAAGTTTGAAATAACTCCTGCCGCTAAACCAATAATTAAAGCAGATGATGCACTGACATATCCTGCTGCAGGCGTAATCGCCACTAATCCAACCACTGCCCCAACCGCAATACCCGTTGCCGATGGTTTTCCCTTGATTGCCCAGTCTGCAAGCATCCAGCTTACAGCTGCTGCTGCTGCTGCCAAGTTTGTAGTCACAAGTGCTGAGACTGCTAAGTCGTTTGCGGCTACTGCGCTGCCGGCGTTGAAGCCGAACCATCCGAACCAGAGTAATGCTGCACCTAAGAGTACATAAGGGATGTTGGTTGGTTTGAATTCTGCTGAGTGATCTTTTTTATCTAATGATTTCATGTGGTTTTGCCATGGAACTGCGCATCCTTTTCGTCTGCCCACCACTAATGCTGCAGCTAATGCTGAAATGCCTGCTGAAATGTGTACAACTATCCCTCCAGCAAAGTCGATAGCGCCGATAGTTGTGAAGCCATCCGTTTGGGTTCCATACCCAATGTGCGATTGGCATGTAGATGAGTGTTGACCAAAGAATCATGAAGATAAGAAGGGATTTGAATCTGATTCTTTCTGCACATGCACCTATAATGAGAGCTGGCGTGATTGCTGCGAATTTTAGTTGGAATGCAAAGTAAAGTAGTTCGGGAACCTGTGGCGCAATTGCCGTGTTAACGGCATGTATGTCTAAGCCGTTTAATCCTATCAGGCTTGTTTTAAAGCCGATTAACCCGTTGATGCTGTTGCCAAACACAAGGGCATAGCCCCAAAGCGCCCAGATGATGCTTATGACTGCGAATATTATGAAGCATTGAACGATTGTTGATACTAGGTTTTTCTTTCGCACTAGGCCTCCGTAGAAGAATCCTAGTGCTGGTGTCATGAGCATGACTAATGCTGTTGCAGTTATTACCCACGCTATGTCTCCTGCCGCCATTTTTCATCTATTCCTTTTTGACATTTGTTTAGTTGAATAATTTTTTACTATACAACTACACGGACTTATATTTAAAATATGCTCATATGAAACACATATTTGCTTATTATTGTGTGATTGTTTACAATATTAAGCTATTCAACAGCATTCATCCAATTATTTAACCAAATATAAGCCACATATTAAAAGAACGTTCAAAACTAAGCCTGAAATTGAAGGAGTTAATTCCTTAGAAAAAAGAGTATTCTTTCAACCTTTGCACAAATTTACAGATTTAAGTTAAAATTATGGAAAAAACGTAACCACTAACTAAAATTTAGAAATATAGAATTCAGTCAATTGTTTTTCAGCTATAATTGATCAAATCGTGCTTTACACAAAAACCTTATTACACAACAACCGCTTCTTTGCGGCTGAAAAGGCGTAACAGAATGAAATTTGGCACATACACGTTCCAGCCACAAAAGGCAGAAGGCTTTGATTTTCATGTTTTACGTGTTAAACCAGAAACAGGCATAAGATTAACTCCAGTACAAGATATGTGCAGCAACATTGCAGTTTTCGCCGACAACGTTGCTGTCCGTAATCATCCAGAATGGATATCTCAGTCACCTTTGGGACCCGCAAAAATGGGAAACCCCAACTACAACATATATTGGGACGTCGTCTGCGCGACACAGCCGCAGCATAGAGCTGAACAATTACAGTACATAACTAATGTTGACCAACAATCGGCTGGCATATGGTTAAATAGCCAATACTTTGCCGATCATGGACATTGCACATGTCCAAGATGCAACGAGTCTGTGGAAGAAAAGCGGCTTGGGCTGGCTTGAATGGCGAAGAAAAGAAATCATCTGACTACATGGCTCAAGTGCGAGAAGTAGTCAAGAAAGAACTGGTTTTGTGTATTCAACCTGACCCTGTAACCTCTTACGAGCGGTATGGTGTTGACTTTGACGACTTAGCTAAGTATGCTGACGCCTTCAATGTTGTAATGTTTAGCAAAAACTACGCTACTCCATGGTATTGGGAAACGCTTGCACGTGGCTTCAAGAAGCTACTTAAAAAACCATTCTACATTAGCTTTTACGTTTTCGGTCCAGGCGACAATCCAAAAGATGTGCCATCAACCTCAGAACTGCTGACAGTAAGTGTACGATGTGCAAGAGCAGGAGCCGACGGCTTCCTATACCTTACTGAGGGAGCCAGTCAAATTCAAGCCTTCCAGAAAGCGGCGTTAGAACAGGTTGAACTAAGAGAGAAATTAAGAAATTATGGTCGTAAACCAGTGCAGGAATTCCTTGATTTTGTTGCAAGCTGGCAAGAAACCAGTCTAACAATTTTTAACAAAAAAATTGGTTATTATGCTTTTCTGGCTACTTTGTATCCGTTACGTTTTTATCGAATCAGCAACAGAGTAATATTAAGCTCTGGAGAATGTTTGTGTGGATTTCATTTCAGACTTGGTTAAAGCAATCATTGCTCTATTCATAATCGTCGATCCATTTGGCAACATTCCCATTTTTATTGGCTTAACTCAAAATGTTCCAGAAAATCAAAGAAAAAGAAGTTTACAACACTGCTGTGCTTGTCGGATTTGTTCTACTTCTGGTGTTTGCATTCACAGGACAAGAAATTCTGAACATTTTTGGCTTGTCAATTTACAGCTTTGAAGTCGCAGGAGGCATATTACTCTTGATTATTGCAATTAGAATCCTAATTTCTGGAACTCGAGAGAGCACTGAATCGTCCCTGAAACGATTGGAGTAGTTCCGATTGCTATTCCACTTCTTGTTGGACCTGGAGCCATAACGACAACAATATTTAATCTTCAAGTTTATACAATGCCATATGGCGCTTTAGTAGCAACTTTAATTGCGATTTTGGCTGTGGTCGTCGTATTGTCGTTGACATGGACTATTCTTAGGTTTATTAACGGCGTTTACAAGATACTTGGCAAAACAGGTTCGTTAGTTATCGCCAGAGTCATGGCATTACTTATTGCTGCTATTGCAGTTCAGTATATTCTAACCGGAGTTACACATTTCACTATGATATCTCATTTGGTTTTTCTAAGTAAGAATTTTGCCTAAAAGAAAAGCATAAAAGCTAGCCTAACTTTGAAAAATGATTAATTTGATATTAATATAAAATTAAGATAATTGTAGTTTTCAGTATATGGATTATTTTTGTTTTGATTAATTTAAAAAAAATAAAAAAAGGAAATATAGTTTATTGTTTGCTGTGTTGTTCTTATGCTCTTTTTCTCATCATCAGCACTGCTAATACAGCGCCAATAATGATTATTACGACAATTATGGCGATGCCTATGCTTAGTACATATGTTTCTGATGCTAAGTTAGTTGCTGTTGTTGCAGTTGGTGTTGGCGATGATGCTGGTGACATAGCATAAAGTGCTGTTTCTGCGCTCGATCCGTAGTATCCGCCTGAACCTGGGAATGTTGCGATGATTGTGTAGTTACCTGGTATATCTGGTTTCCAATCTAAACTGAATAAGCCGCTTGCGTCAGATGTCGTTGCGCCGACTGTTCTAAAGTTGTTGTTCGAGTCGATAACGCTAATAGTAACTGGAACACCTGTTGTGCCTGTTGGGTATACTTGCTGCATGTAAACGTATTCCATCCAGTGGCTCATGCTCGCGTCAGATACTGCTGGTAAGCCGTTGGGGAAGTTCTTTGCCACTGCTGATTGCGATGCTCCAGCTGAAACGTCTGTCACGGTTCCTCTAATTACTACTGGTGTTCCTACTGTAACTGCAATATCTGGTGCGGTAACTGTTGTTTTGCTTGGTCCTTGGCCGTAAGCGTAAATTTGGTTGTCATAAGAGTTGAATGTTGTATAAATGCCATAGGCAATTGCTCCGCCTGTGTCAGCATATCCTAATTCTTGCCAGATTAATTGTCCTGTTGTTGCGTTTAAGTCTATTACTTGAGCTCCGTGGAATAGAGGTGGACTGTATTCGTGACCTTCAGAGAGATATAATTGACCGCCGCCTAGTACGCCTCCGTACTGAACCCACAGGGGCCAAACGCCATAGGGTGTTTCAAATCCGCTGTCGCCTGTACTGTACGTCCATAGGATTTTGCCATCGCCCATATTGACAGCCCATACGTCTCCGCCTAAGCCCCACATGTACATTATGCCGTGTCCAGAGTCCACTATCTCTTGTATGCCGTATGTGTCGTAAGTGTTTGGAGTAGATCCATTAATTGTAAGCGTAGTTTGCCAAACCTGTTTGCCTGTAAATAGTGAGTAACCTGTAGCTACAAAGGTGTTTTCGTTTATGTCAACCCAGACGCCGTTGCCTGATAGGAAATAGAAGTTTTGACTTAGCCGCGTAAATGGTGTTTCTGTGTAATTATACATCCATAGGAAGTTTCCGGTGGTTTGATCGAATCCTGCTTGAACTATCCAGCCAGCTGTTTCTCCTGGAGAACCGCCGACGCTACCGCCATAAGTCATCACTATAACGTTGCTGCCGATTTCGCTCTGTGTTAATCCACCGCCATTGAGTGTTATTGGAACGCCTGAAATGTTGGTAGGTATCGATGGGTTATTGTACATTATTCCGTCTCTAAAATTAGAGACACTGTTTAACGATAGACTCCATTGTCCACTGTTTTGTCCTAGAGCCATTGTCATGTTCCATGCTGTCAGTGCACGAGCTCCAACGGGTGTTGTTTGGACAACGTTTACTCCTGGTTGTGGATGAACGATTTCTGTGCCTGCTGTTGCGTTAACGTAGTAGCCTATCAAATTACCATTTGCATCTGCTGTGAGAAAACTTAGTGCAGTTCCGTTTATAATGCTCTTGATGTACTGTCCAGTTAGGGCATCATATATGTTGTATTGGGTTCCAGAAGCGTTGTAGAGATTCGCGTAGCTTGCTCCGCCTGTGTCTTGTGCAGGAAGACTACCGGAAGTTATTAGGTATGGTCCAACAACGCCGTATTGGTTAGGTGACTCCCAAGCAATTTGCATGCCGCATTTCAGTGGGTTAGTTGTGTTTATTGTCCAAAGATCTTTTCCGGTGAATAGGTCTGTTGCAACAATTCCGTCATTGTACCCTGTTGTTGTTGTATAATGTGTAGCATATTCAATTCCGTCAATTACGACTGGATTCCATTTTGGTTCATATTGAGATGTTCCCCAGTAGCCGCTTGTTTCGCTTCCACCTGCGTCTCCGCCTGCAACTCCTCCGACTGCCCAAGGCCTTGTCCAGAGAAGGTGACCAGTCATTGGTCCTAAGGTGTATGGATTATAGTTTCCAGTTGCATTGTATGCTCCAGTATTTCCAAAAGCATTTGAGGCTAATCCGAGCCATGGTCCCGAAATTGCGTACCAGTTTTGAACGTTTTCTGCGTTAATTGGAGTCTGCCACCATTGTGTTGGAAGCGGAGTAAATGGAATACCGCTTATCGGGTTTTGTTGCACGGTTAATGTCACTACGTTGCTGTGGCTGGCTGTTAATATGTCGCCAGCAAAACTGGTTGTAGTGTTACCTACTGTAAGTGTTTGGCCGCCATAGAACATTTGGAATGTATAGTTGCCAACTACGCTGGGTGTAATCAAGGTTGTTGTTCCGCCGGTAATGTCTGAAGTGAATGGTCCTAGCGTTGTTTTAGTTCCGCTTGGGTCTGTTTCTATAACTGTCATGTTTACTGCGCGTTCACTGGTTTGTGTTGGTACTGCAAGCCAAAAGTCAACGGTTGTTGTTTGTCCTATACCTATTGGGTTAGGTGCGACGTTGATGAACGAAAGTGTTGGAATTGTGTATGCTGGAATGTGTGCATTAGCATTTGGCATCATCATTATTGAAGCGCCTATTGAAACGATCATAAGCATTGAAAGCACTAAAGTTGCAATCTTAAAACTAGTTTTTTGCATTTTCTATTCTCCTTAAGTTTGTAATAAAGGTTTATTCCTCAGCTATTTATAAGGATATTCCAGAATCAACATTTAGGGGTTCAAAAATTTTGTGTTCAAATGCAGTGGTAACCCGTTTTCTTAAAACTGACATCATATTAGCCAGATTTTCTGGCAGAGCCTTGACAAATCAAGAATACTAATTATGACGTATAGGAAAAAGAAAAGATGAACCAGATTCAAACGCAAACTTTATCTTAAGCTTCATTCAAAAAACATTGAAGCGAAGTTTATGGAAGAAACTCGAAACTTTAGTCTTCAAGACCTTGCTACTTTTAATGGCAAAAATGGGAAGCCTGCCTATGTAGGTTTCAAAGGCAAAGTATACGATGTCACTGAATCTACTCAATGGCTTGAAGGAGACCATTTAGGTCATGTTGCTGGCCAAGATTTGACAGAATCCATGGATATTGCACCCCATGACCAAGACGTGTTAGAAAAGATGAAAATCGTCGGCGTTTTAGTTTAGCGATAATACGAGGTACTTGAGTTATTGAGAAAGCAGAGGGTTACCCAAACAACGCCACAATCCCCTAAAAAACAATTGATTCTTAATCAAACAATAAATAAAACCCTGCCGAATAATATTTTCTAACGTGAATGCTATGCGGTTTGAATGTGGCGGTTGCAAGAAATCCTTTTCTGGCTCAGGTTTAACTGTGAATATAAACAGTAAGGAACAAATGTATTGTGCTGACTGCTATTGGAAACTTCAAAAAGAATATGGTCAGAAGAAGACCTGCGAAGACTGCGGTTACTTCGACGAAGAATCCTGCAAGAAAACTGGAAAAAATCTGGCATCTGCGAAGATTGGATATTCTAACTATTTTGTTGAGGCAGAAACCTGCAAAAATTTTTCCACTGAGAAAAAAGAAACCTCAAAAAAGAAAGAAAAGGAATTAACTGAAAAACAAAAAGAAGCAGTCAAGCTGGCTAAAACCCTTTCAGAGAAAGGAAAAACCCTCACTTACTATTGTTGCCACTGTGGAGCTCCAATTAAAATCGGGGCAAAGGCACCTGAAATCCAAAACACTTGTCCTAGATGCAAAGGCGATCTTGAAATCGTAAATCTTGCAAAATTCATCAGGCAACATCAATAATCATCTAATCGTAAGTTTCAAATAGCAAATCTTGGCCTGAGAGCCGCCAAACTCTATTTTGATTTTCTCAAAAATGCTTATTTGTTTAATCTTGTTAAAGTTTTACTGTGGAATTTTTGGTTAATGAATCTCAAGAGAAAGGCGACGTTTCTGCCAGCAAATCGGCTTTCAGTGTTCTTTTTCTTGTTGTTTTTCTTGATAACTTAGGCTTCGCCATTGTAGTTCCATACCTGTACTTTTACGTGGTTTCCTTAGGAGGCTCAGCCATTTTATACGGTGTGCTTTTAGCTTCGTACAGCGCAATGTCTTTTGTTTTCACCCCGATCGTTGCAAGATTCAGTGACCGATTCGGAAGAAGAAAAATCCTCCTCATAGCATTGGCAGTATCCAGTTTAGCCTACTTCTTATTCGGCTCAGCACAGGCGATTTGGCTTCTATTTTTGGGCAGGATGCTTTCCGGAACCACTGCAGCTACCGTTCCCGTTGCACAAGCTTACGTTGCAGACGTTACAACTCCAAATCAAAGGCTAAAGTACTTGGGGCTGCTTGGAGCAGCGGCAGGTGTCGCCTTCATTTTAGGTCCAGCGATTGGTGGAACGCTCAGTAGCCTGTTTGGTTATGGGCTGCCGTCTTTTCTGGCGTCTGCTTTGGCTTTTACGAATTTGGTTTTAGCGTATTTTCGGCTGCCTGAACCTTCAAGTTTCAACATTAAGAGGACAGTGCTTTCTTTCCGAGCTTTGTTATCTGTTCTCAGAAAACAGAAAATAGCCTTGCTTTTGAGTATTTACTTTTTGTTTTTTGTAGCTTTCGTTTTTCTTCAAGCTGCTCTTTCTCCTTGGTTGCAAAGTGGTTTTTGGGTTTGGTCCATTGGAGACAGGCTTGGTTTTCTTTTTTGTTGGCGGCGTAAGCGTGTTTACGCAAGCCGTCTTATTACCGATTCTAAGCAAGAAATTGGACCGGACAACTCTGACCTTGATATAGCGTTGGAGTTTTGACCCTTGGTCTTGTGGCTTTGGCTGCAGTGGGAAATTTGGCGCTTCTCTTTGTATTTGCGGCTTTGATTTCCTTTGGTTTCGGCGTCCAGATTGTTACGCTTAACACATTGATTTCTTTGAATACTCCTAAAGATGCTCAAGGAGGAAGCTTAGGAGTTGCTTGGGCAATAGCAGGTCTCGCACAAACAATAGCGCCGTTTTTGCTGCTACCGCGTTTTCTTTTGGCGTTTCAGTTGGTTTTAACGGGTTAGCGTTTGCAGTTTCAGCGGTTATTTCGGTTGCAACTGTGCCGCTTATTTTGAGTTTCAGAAAGAACTCTGAACAAAAAACTTCGTGAGTGCTATATCAGATTAGTTTGAGTTATTGACGATTTTTTTGGCAGGGTTTGTTCTTTCTGTTTTGGGTTGCTTTTTTGAAGCAAAGCTTAAATCTTTTGCAGGATGCGTATTAATTCGGAAGAATCAGGAAAAAAAAGGAAAAAAATGTGAGAAAACGGAAGAAAAAGGAAGATACAAGGTGCCATTAACCCAGAGAGTCACTTTCAAAGCAATCTTAACAAAAAACAATCAACTACAAGTTCCCAAGATAGTAAGGCAACAATTTAAACTGGAGACGACTGAGACCTTAAAAGTAACAGTAAACGTCGTGGGTATTCTGGGTGCTAAAGAGAACTTTTTTGCAAAAATGTACCCTGATGGACGAATACTCGTACCCAAGGTACCACTAGCCCAACTAAGACGCAACGAACCAAGCATTGTAGGCTTTCCTTTAGAAGTCACCCTTGAACCCGCATAAAGCGGTGGACAAATGTTGCAGTCAACCCCTTCGCATCAGCCCTAACAGAATTACTATTCAGCAAAGCACTAAATTACATCAAAGAAGCCCCAACCCAACTGCTATCCCAAATAGAAGGCATTGTCACTGAAGTCGGCAAAACAAATACCGGTCGGGAATCAAACATCCGCACAGCAGTCTTCAACTTTAGCAGCTTCAGGTCCTGCAGCGCCTACTGCTTCTTAAAAGCTAAGTCTTTTTTCTTTCTTTTTCTCTATTTTTGTCAGTTAAATTGCGGGTTAGCGGAGCTAGGGTCGGGCGGTTTTCTTCTTTGTTTTTGTGGGCTACGAATGTTTTGTGTTTTCAGCAGCAATAATGTTTATTGATACACTAAACTTATGATTTCTTTTGTTGTCCTTGTTGTTCAACGCATGTGCTGCAAGCTTTGAAACATAGGTAGCAAAAATATGATGAGAAATGTCGCATTTTTGAATTGGTTATGTGAATGTTCATGTACAGCTGCATATCTGCAATTACAGGTCACCATTGTGAAGACATAACTCGATCGCTTGCTACTTTAGTGTAAGAGAATCGATAGGGGTATGGAGTAGGTTTGGTTAAAAAAGAAGTCTTGTTTTGCACAACCATCATTCTAATTGGAACTATAGATTGGTTAACAACTTTGGTCGGGATTGTGTTTTTTGGAGCATCAGAAACCAACCCTCTGCTCGCGAACTTAACCCAATCAAACATGGTCTTATTCAGTGTGGTAAAGCTCATAGCTGTCACGTTGACTGGACTTATTTTCTACAAGGCTGAAACCCAAACAAGACTTACCAATAAAATTTCGCCTTTTGCAAAGAAATTCCTAAACGCCGGCTACCTCACATCTTTACTCATGCTTTCGGCGGTCGTGATAAACAACTTTAACGCCATCTTCAAATTAGCCTGAAATTAAAAAAAGTTTGATGAGGCTAATTAACAAATTTTTGCAACAATATCAGTATTATTACTAAAATAACTGAAAAATAAGCCGAATTTAGATATGACACCGGATACTAGGAGTACACACACGCTTAAGTTCCAAACGAAAAAGAACCAAGCGACCACAAACGTTCCTTTTAGGGTTACAAGTATTTAAGGTAATTTATCAGCTGTTGAAATTCTCCGGTTTTTTTCATTTGATTATTTTGAAGCATTTCTACTATGTTGGACTTAATATAGAGTCCGCCAGGAGGGTAGAGCTGACGAGCAACTAGGGTAAAGACTTTGCAGTTTTCTTTGTCTATCACTTCTTCTTTGAATCGCCATTTGTGAGGAGTTTTTGGCGGGAGTAGACTTTCTGAAAGAACGATAAGGGCAAAATTCCTAACATTGGTAGTTCCTTCGAGTTCATTGAATTTGGCGCGTAGGACCTTGTTTTGGTCTTCTCGTTTTCCGTTTTCCATTGTTTTGCCGGCGACTGCGTTGTTTTTAATCTCTATTACCATCTTCACGTTATTAGACGGAAAGTTTTTTTGGTTTGGGTCCACGCCGCTCCTTAAGAGAAGCAGATCATTTTTGATCTTAGATCCTTGAATTGTGACTTCTGGGATCATTGAAAGGTTAAGGCTTTTCTTTAGGAGGTGATTGCGTAGGACTATTTCCGTTGGCTTTCCAGATTTTTCGCGAGCTGTTTTGTCGATTTTTTGTTTCTCAAATTCTTCACTGACCTCGATTAGCATGGTATATTCTTCGTCAGTTGCCGCCAAGAATGGTTGTTTGGAATAATTGGGCATGAGTTAAATATCTCATCTCTAAAATAAAAAAAGAAAATACTAAGCAAGGAAAACTAAAAAGCTTCTTTTCGATCAGGTACTTCGAGGTTCAGCCGCCTCTGTAGGTCCTTGTATCTGTTTCTGACTGTGACTTCTGTGACTCCGGCTGCTTCTGCGATGTCTTTTTGTGTTGCTTTTTCGGCGTTTTTTAAGCATGCAATGTAGAGTGCGGCGGCTGCTAAGCCCATGGGGTCTTTTCCCGAAGAGACCCGCTTTTGTCTAGCTTCTCTGAGTATACCTATGGCAGTGCCCTGTGTTTTGCCTGATATTCCAGTTTTTTCGGCAATTTTTGAAACATAAGTTAGTGGGTCAGAAATTGGCATGTGAAAATCGAGTTCTTGCAGCAACAGTCTATAGCATCTGGCAACATCCTTTTTATCAACAAGACTTGCCTCGGCAATTTCGTTAAGTGTTCTAGGTGATCCGCTTTTGCGGCAAGCAACATAAAGAGCTGCTGCGGCGATTGAGTTGATTGATCTTCCTCGGACTAAACCTTTGTCTAGTGCTTTTCTGTAGGCAACGGCGGCTTTCTCTTTTATTGGTGGAGAGATGGAGACTTTGCTTGATAAACGTTCAATTTCAGCCATCGCTTGGGCAAGGTTTCGGTCGGTGGATGAGTGTACTCGGCTGCGTATTTGCCATTTTCTGAGGCGCCACATTTGTAATCTAGTGGAGATCGGCAGTTTTCTTCCGAATGCGTCTCTATCAACTTGGCTAATGGTTGTTGATAATCCCTTGTCAGAAATTGAATATGATGTGGGCATTCCGACGCGGCTTCTTGAGGCTTTTTCTTCGTGAGTGAAAGCGCGCCATTCGGGTCCTTTATCCATCATCTGCTCATACAAAACAAGACCACAGTCACCACAAATTGTTTCACCTGAATCATAATCATGAACTAAATTTTTGCCTGTACATTCAGGGCATTTATCAGCTAAGTGCTGATCAATTTTTGGTACCTTTTCAGTTATTATTTGGGTTATACTCATTTTTTTGACTCCATTTACTTATTATTAATTTGCGAGACAATCTCGAATTTTTTTTCTGAGCGGGCAAGTAATAAAGTTAAAGCTGCAACTTTACTTCTGTCTATTTTGCAAAAGGGATTTTTCCAGCTAGATTGCCCTTAACCCTCATACAAGGATGTTCCAGGCTAACTGGCTTGCCCTGCCTTTACTTAGGCTTCATACAAGGTAGTTATCAGTATTTTGAGGAGGCGACTTTACTATTTTGTATTGATCCATGTTTTTACTGCTTCTTGGACAGCTTTCGATAAGTCGCCTTTTTTGCCGCCAAATTGCTCCACAGTTTTCAATCTTAACTGTTTTTCTAATTCGTCTGAGATGTCAACGTTTATGCGGCCCAATTTTATTCACTTGTTTTTGTTTTTGAAAATAAGTGAGTTACGAATGCTTGTGTGCTGTTGCATCATTTTTTCGCTTTCAGTTCACTTATTTATATAAACATATATGTGCATAGACACTTATAAGTATATGTATTTAAGTGCGTAAATGCCATGGTTTATTACCCGTTTTGGCTTGAAAGACCAAATTTCTTAAGAGTATGGACTTATGCCGTGAATAAACTGAGTATAAGGAAGGCAAACCGAATAAGGATGCAATACAATTTGATATTGAAGGAGGATTATCAAAATGAAAGCTAAAGCCAAAAACAAACTGAAAAGCGAAACAAAAAAAACAAACCAAACGAAGAACAAAGGAAAAAAAGAATGGAAGCAGAGATAAAACAAGAGAACTTGAAGCACCAGGTTACGGAACAAAAAAGGGCAATTGTTTTTTCAAATCGATATCATTTCAAGGAATAGATGAAAGAGAGAAGTTTTTTGACCTGGCACTTCAAATATAACCGTATCATACATTTTGACAAAGAATCTATCGCTCAATATTTTGGATTCATAACGCCTTTATAACGAATTCATTAGAGAGAGATGTGAATCTGAGAACAAATCAATGCAAACGAAAAATCAAGCACAGCAAATTACGGTTACCTTAACAGATTTAGTTTCTTCAGGTAAGTCTGATCTTATTCATATTTTACATGTTGATGATGACGTCTCTATTCAGGAGATTACAAAGAAGATTTTAATTGATATGGGCAATTTCGAAATTGACCATTCCAGCTGTGTTCAAGACGCCTTCAAGAAACTGAAATCTTGCAATTATGATGTGATTATTTCTGATTATGAGATGCCCCAAAAGAGCGGGTTAGAATTCTTAAAAGAACTGAGAGAAGCGAAGAATGAAATTCCATTTATCTTATTCACTGGAAAAGGCAGAGAAGAGGTGGCGATAAAAGCTCTAAATCTTGGTTCAGACGCTTACATCAACAAGAACGGCGACCCGGAAACAGTTTACGGCGAGTTGTCAGATGCTCTTCACAAAACACTAGACCACAAACGTGCGAAGAAGTTACTTTTTGATTCCGAACAAAAGTACCGCAGACTGATAGAAGACATGTCTCAAGGAGTAATTATTGTTCAGGGTCCTCCACCGCATATTGTTTTTGCCAACAATGCAATGGAAAGAATGACTGGCTTTTCAAGTCAAGAACTGCTCTCTTTTTCACCAGCTGAAATTGCAAATTTGATCCATCCTGATGATAGAGAGGCTTTCCTTCACCGGTTAAGTCAGCGATTAGCAGGGGTAAAACAGGAATCAGCTTATGAATTTAAGGGAGTAAGAAAGAATGGCTCAGTGACTTGGATAGAAGTTTGTAGTAGCCTCGTCGAGTATAACGGGCAGAAAGTCGTACAAGGCGTTTTCCTTGATATTACACAACGCAAAAGCATTGAAATGAAACTGATTGAAAGTGAGTCAAAATATCGGAGCATATTTGACAATGCCGAAGCTGGAATGTTTGTTTCAAAGATAGATGGGTCGGAGATTCTTGACTGCAATGAGCAGTTTCTCAAGATTTTTGGTCATACTCGGGAAGAGATGCAGGGTAACCCTTCGGTGTTTCATTGGGCAGACCCTCTTCAGAGACAAGAAATGCTAGGCTTGCTTCAAAGCAATGGTCGGTTGAGTGGTTTTGAATGCAAGTTGTTAAACAAGCAGGGCGAGATTAGAACTTGCATTGGGTCGATTAAGGTTTGTCCAGAACAGCAAATTTTGGAAGGATCAGTAATCGACATAACTGAACGAAAAGAAGCCAGAAAAGATCTTGAGAACATAAAGATATACTTCGAAACACTGCTGAATTCTGTACTTTCAGGAATTATTGTAGTGGATAGCGAAACTCACGAAATCATTGACACAAACCCAGCTGCATTAGGTTTAATCGATGCAACTAAAGAGGAAGTTGTAGGCAAAGTTTGTCACAAATTCATTTGCCCAGCAGAAATTGGAAAGTGCCCAATCACGGATTTGGCGCAGACTATAGATAAAGCAGAAAGAGTGATTATTACTGCGAATGGTGAAAGACACCCAGTAATCAAAAGCGTTGTGAAAACAAAACACAATGGAAGAACTTTGCTTGTTGAAAACTTTGTTGATATATCTGCTTTAAAAAAGATTGAAGAACGCTTACAGCAAAATCACAAGCACTTGGAAATGATGAATGAAAAACTCAAGTTTGTTGGAGAGTTAACGAGGCATGATGTTCGCAATAAACTAAGCGCGATAAATGGATACTCGTATTTGATGAAGAAGAAACACAAAGACCAAACGGACATAGCTAATGATCTTGACAAGATTAGTTTATCCGTTAATCAGATCGTGAGAATTTTAGATTCTGCCAGGGTATATGAGCAGTTAGGTGTTGAAAAACTAGTTTTTGTTAACGTGGGGAGTGTATTTGATGAAGCCAAAAATCTCTTTTCATGCTCGCTTCCCACCATTATTAACGGTTGCCATAGTCTTAATGTTGTATCAGATTCTTTCCTGCGACAAATGTTTTATAATTTCATTGACAACACTGCCAAATACGGAAAGACTGCAACAAAGATAAAAGTGCACTTTGAAGAAGATGAGTCCCACTTGAAATTGTTCTATGAAGATGACGGTGTCGGAATATCGGCTGAGAATAAAACACAGCTTTTCAAAGAAGGCTTCAGCACCGAAGGCAGCACAGGATTTGGCTTGTTCTTATCCAAGAAAATGATTGAAGTCTACGGATGGGAAATTGAGGAAATTGGTGAATCTGGAAAAGGTGTTAAATTCGTGATAACAATTCCAAAGACGAGAAAAAATGGCGATGTCAACTACCTAGTTCAATCTTGACATTTATTGATAGTTATTTCACTAATCTCTGTGTTTTGAACAAGCGCGCTCATAGAGGTCAAAGGCTTTGAGCGTTTTCCTGAGCATCATTTGCTGAAATAAACACTAATTGAGACTGAATTGGCAAAATGAGAATTTTACGTGAGATGTTAGGTTTACACCCACGTTTAAATTCCACATGAGATACGAGTTTGATTGTGGATACTATAAGTTCTTCTAAACGAGAAAATTATTGAAGTTTAGTGTTCATCCATAATTTATAGACATAAGTGTTGCGATAAAATCTGTAATACACATTGGTCGTTCAAAAGTAAAATAGTATTTTGTTTTAAGAATGCGACCTAGGAACACTACAATAATCCTTGAACTATACCATGATTTGGAGCCGTTGAGTCCCCAGATCGAAATCAGACTCTGTAAAAACTCAAATCGAGCTCAGAAAATTGCTTTAAATATGTATTCTATCGTTTTTTAGGCCAACATTATTTGTACAAAACTAGCAATTTTCTGGAGTTGAAATTAGTTTTTACTCAGTCTCAAATGGGTTCAAAACCTGTTATCGCTTCGAGTCAATCATTGGTTCATGCGGATAGCCCACAGCATAACTGAAAGGTTTCGGACTGAAGAAAATTGCGAGTATATTTGGTGTAATTGCCCAAAAGCACGGAGACTATTAGGGCGAAAAAAATTTATGCCAGGCTATGCTAGATTTTATAACAAGGCGATTTTTATGAAAATTGTAGATAAAATAATTCTGACCCATTTGCTTATACGCGATATGGATAAAGCTAAAGCGTTCTATACTGATGTATTAGGTTTTGAAGCAACTCAAGACACCATGTGGGGAAAAGGAAACCGCGGAGTCTTTGTTGTTCCTCCTGGTGGCGGCACATATGTTGCACTTGATTTTATATCCGAAGAAAAAAATTTTGATACAAAAAGAACTTTCAATCTTTCAACACCGGATGTTGAGGCAGCATACAAGGCAATTAAAGCAAAGGGCATCAAGCCAAACAGCGAGATCATGCCATATCCGCCCGGAGGCAGATTCTTCAGCGTCAACGATCCTGATGGCAACGTCTGGAACATTCTACAATCATAGAAGCTGTGATATGATGACCAAGAAGCAAGATTCAAAGGGAAAAAGTGGTTCCCAAGGATTCGAATCTGCATCTCGAATGATAGATGCAAGAATCAAGGAGCTAGGCGACTGGCGTGGAGAAACGTTAGCCGAAGTGCGCCGGCTCATCAAAGAAGCTGATCCGGAGATTGTTGAAGAGTGGAAGTGGGTAAAGCCAACCAATCCTGGGACGCCCGTCTGGTCCCACAACGGCGGCATTTGCACAGACGAGACATACAAAGATCACGTTAAGCTCACTTTCTTCAAGGGCGCTTCGCTAAAGGACCCATCTCACCTTTTCAACCAGCCCGGGACCGTCAGGCGCGCCATCGACATCCATGAAGGCGACAAGATTGACGAGGGCGCTTTCAAGACCCTCATTCGCGCCGCCGTGGCCCTTAACACGTCCTCAGGTGGCTGAGGAAAATCTACTGCGGCTGTTCGTCATCATGTACACTTGGATTCGATCAGGCTCCATGATTCCAAGAGCGCACGCATTCGGCAAAGGCTCCCGAACTACGTTCGGGTACTCCTAATTTGAAATTATGAATATCTGAAACTGCTCTTTTCTTTCAGGTTTTCCTTTACTCTGAACTTTACCATTTCCTTTATCAAATCTAATGGCATTGGCTTGTCCAATGGAAATTTGACGGTACCCTGGACTTTGCTTACTTCATAACCTGACAGTTTTTCTTTGAATTCCTCGATAGCCGACTTCCGCGGATAGAAACCTATATGATTCTTGAATGCTCCAAACCAGACCAAATTGCCATTCAGCTTGAATATTGGCATATTGTAACTAATTGCTTCTTCTGCTTTGGGTGCAGCGACCTTGATTGCTTGCCTTATTTGTTCTAAAACAGTTTGAACGTTCTTAGGAAAAGAACAGATGTACTCATCAATCGACTCAAAATCCTTTTTCATAAACCAAAAACAACAAAAGAATATTTGCCGAGCTTTTCCTAAAAACTTTTCGCGCCGCATCCCTTGGTTGAAAATTAAAATATTTAGGCGTTTTTAACGTCATTTCTTTGATCTATTAGAATTGTCTCATTGCATGGAGGCTAAAAGGAACCCGTTTTTATGCTTCCGTCTCTTGTGAATGTGACCACTATTACGCCAGTAGTAGAAGTTTGGCTTTCGAGGAGTCGGAATGAGGATGGTATAGTGCCATCTCCAAAAAGGCGTTTTCCTGCTCCAATCGTAATTGGAAATATCTTTAGACGGAATTCGTCAATTAGATCGTTTTTTAGGAGTGTTTGGATAAGGTTGGAACTTCCATGAACCTGTATCTCAGGGCCGTCCTGGTCCTTGAGTTTCTCAATTTCGTCCACAGCGTCGCCTGTGATTAGAGTAGAATTATTCCAAGAGAGTTTGCTAAGGGTTGTGGAGATAACATATTTTTTGGCTGCATTTAATCTATAGGCTCCTGGTTCTTTTGCATTTGGCCAGTAAGCCGCGAATAGCTCATAGGCTTTGCGACCAAGCAAGAGATCAAATGGGTTTGCCATTTGTTTCTCCATAACCCTTCCCAAAAATTCGTCCCAGTAACCAACCGACCATCCACCGTATTTGAAATCTCCGGTAATCCTCTTTTGGTCCTCCTGGAGCCTGCATGATACCGTCGAGGGTTACGAAAGTCAGTACAGCTAATTTTCTCATTTTATCATCGTTTTATCGCTACTAAACAGTAATTGATTGTTACCGATGGCTCGATATTTCAAGGTATGTGGTTACACAATTACAGCTACAAATCCCATTTCACTTAAAATACTGAACGCACATTCCATTTCTAATCCTGTATCCCAATTAGTTCATGTGGAATTTAAACACTATACCTTAGGCGGTAAAGCATAATTTCGTACGATAATTTGATCTTGTTAATTGAAAATAGGTTAAGAAGTAGGCTGAATTTGGAGATGGCGCGGGGTGTTGGATTTACATTCACGTTTAAATTTCACGCAAGAGAAAACACCCTCTTCGAGGAGCTAAGTATGGATGGCTTGAATAAATACTTACATTTTTCGCTCAACAAAGCCCATTTTTTGTGGGCTATTTTCCATTTGGTTTTTTCAAATTGTTTTTATGCGAGACTGTCCTAGTTACGAGTGGTGTTTTGGAATGGATGAAGATTTTGAAAAAGAAGATTTCGACATGATTGACCCGTCAGCCAAAAGAGTTCTTGTAGCCCTTTCTCAATTTGAGAAAGGTCTCTTGGTGACGGTAGACCTCTTACACAAAAAAACAGGTTTGATGCCTGAAGCCCTAAACGACGCAGTGCGGCACCTATCAAAATCCAAGCTCATCGACATACCTGAGCCGACAAAAAGATATGGCCCCTACGATTTCAACACCGTCGAAATAACCGACTTCGGAAGGCAAGTGCTAGCGAAATTCGGATAAGACTTTACAACTAAGCCCTCATCTTAACTAGCAACGATACTTTTTCTTTTTTTAAGAATAAACAAAATATAGAGATAATCCCTATACAGCGCGCGCGGTTTGGAATGTTTGGAGGTTACGGCGGCATCATCTTAATTATTGCGCGAGCTGAATTATGAATCGATGTTTTTCTGGCTTATTTTGCTAAAATAGCTAATGACCAAGCCTGATTTCCCAAAAAGAGCAAAGCGTGGGGTGTGAGATTTGAACCCATGCGGCTTTTTGACCACAGACTTAGCATGCTGCCGACTACCAGGCTTGGAATAGCACTTGATGGCAAATTGCCACGTAATTACCATTACAATACAAGTAAAAATGAAATATTTATATTGTTTGTAATGGTAAAAATACTTATGCGAACAATCAAACGCAGAAAAGGAAAATCCGAGTATTTCTATCTGCAGCATTCTTTTAGAAAAGACGGAAAGGTCGTCACAAAAGAACTCTATCTTGGCAAAAAAATCCCTGAAAACATTGAAGAAATCAAAGCCAAACTCATGCATGAACCTCATAAAGAGTTAAATGCAAAACTTGAAAAAATCAAAAACAATTTTCAAACAGAATGGACAAAAGTTCCCCAGTCAGCTAAAGAAAAAGAGTTGCAGGAAATAGCGATAGCTTTTACCTATAACACGAACGCCATCGAAGGCTCAACTATAACTCTTGAAGAAGCAAGGCAAATACTAGAGGATAAAATAGCACCTAGTAAGTCAATCCGAGACATTCGGGAAACTGAATCTCATGCAGCAGTTTTTTTGCAAATGCTTAAGACTGACGAGAATTTGTCAGAGCATCTTCTCTTGAAATGGCACGCAAATATATTCAGAGAAACAAAACCTGACATTGCAGGGCAATTTAGGAATTATTCAGTCAGGGTAGGACCTTACGTTGCGCCAGATTGGAAAAAAGTAGAATACCTCATAAGACAACTCAACTTGTTCATAAACGAGTCAAAACTAAACTCGGTCGAGGTTGCTGCTAGAGCACACTACATTTTTGAGAAGATTCATCCTTTCGGAGATGGAAATGGCAGGATTGGTAGGCTACTGATGAATTATATCTTATGGAAGAACAGTTATCCCATGCTTATAATAGAATATAGGAACAGAAAATCCTATTATAAAGCCCTGCAAAGACCAGAAGAAGGCTTTGTAACCTATTTTATCAAAAGGTACATGTCAGTGCATAAGCAACGATTAAATTGAGAATATTTTGTAGCGCGGGATGTTAGATTTACACCCACGTTTAAATTCCACACGAAAAAGTTAGTTGCTTTTCGGTTTAAGCTTGAATCTTTCTGCGGGTTGCGACTCCTGCCTGAGGGACATCGCGTTACTCCCACTTGAAGTAGCGAACCGCGATGAAGCCGAAGAAAACTGAGTAAGCGGCCATCACGAGCAATGATATGGGAGAAGGAAATGTCCCCTGCATTGAGCTTCCTAGAGCCTGAACTGCAGCTCCGACTGGAGTGAAATTGCTTATTGTTTGCAGGTAGCCTGGAAGGAACTGCATGGGAACGTAAATTCCTGCGAAGAATAACAGCGGATATAGAAGCCCCTGCGCTATACCTGTACCAACCCCCTGGGACGGCGCGACCGCAGCAATAAGCACTCCCAAAGAAAACAGTGCAATCGTTGCCAGCACGATCGAAAGAACGAATCCAGGAATCTCAAACGACCCCTTCACTCCGAAGAAAAAGACACTTCCAACCGTAAGTATTGTGAATGCTATCCCCGCAAGAATAAGATTGATTGTCACCTGCGCAGCCAATAGCTTGGTCGGTGACACGGGTGTGGTGGAGATTCGCCTTAGCCAACCAATCTCACGGTCACGAACGATTGGAATGGGTAAGCCAAATAGTCCGATAAATATCAGCACAGTTACCATAAGAATCGGGATGTAAACTTCGAAAGCGGATAACGTCGTGCCCGGAACAGTATTTCTGAATGCAGGAATGCTACCAAATATAATCAGCAAGAAAACAGGAAGCCCTATGCCGAATATTACGCCAACTGGCTCTCTCAAAGCGAGTTTTCCCTCAACCTTGACAAGTTCCCAGAAAGCCTTGCGGGATCTTTGAACTGTGACTTCAGAATCTTGTGTACTCATTGCTTCCCCACCTCGTCTTTTATGGTTTTATCGTCGGTTTGAGTGAGTTTGACGAACGCGTCCTCCAGATTGCCGCTTTTCACCTGAACATCTGACGCATTCACTCCCATCTTGAGTAACGCATAAAGCACGCGGGTAGTCAAGTCGCCGGAGCCGGCAACAATGATCCGATTTCCCCTGTGTTCAACCGAAGTTACACCTGGCAAGGCAGTCAGAACCTTGTCATCCACAGGTCCTGAAGGCACAAACTGCATCCGCACGCCGCCACCTTCGTTTGCGGCAAGAGCTGCGGGGTGTCAAGTGCAATTACTTTCCCATGATTAATCAAAGCGACTCGGTCACACAGTCTTTCGGCTTCATCCATGTAATGCGTTACAAGAATCACTGTCACGCCTCGATCCCTAATGCGCTCTATAAGTTCCCAAGTCTCACGTCTTGCTTCCGGGTCAAGCCCAGTGGTAAGTTCATCTAAAATGGCAATCTTTGGATTTCCAATAAGTGCTAGCGCGATTGAAAGTCGCTGTTTTTGACCTCCGGACAGTTGTTTGAATTTGGCATTACGTTTTTGAGCAATTCCAAGCGACTCAAGTAAATCCTTTGGATTAACAGGATCTGGATAGAAAGATGCAAAGAGTTCAAGAGCCTCCCCGACCTTGATACGTGGAGGTAATGAGCTTTCTTGGAGTTGGACTCCAACGCATTTACGCAGTTCCTCACGGTCGTCTCTGGGATTAAGGTCATAAACAGTTGCGGAACCCGAGTCTGGAACACGAAGCCCTGAAATACATTCAACCGTGGTTGTCTTACCAGCTCCGTTAGGTCCTATGATGCCAAAAACCTCGCCTTCGGTAATGGAGAACGAGACGTCGTCGACTGCGACTGTTGTGCCATATTGCTTGCGAAGATGATTCACTGTCACAATGCTCTTTCGGCCTATCGGCTCGTTGGCTGAATTGGGATTTCCAGCTTTTGCCGTCAAGTTTTCGTTGTTGGTCATTTCTGGATCACAGGGCCAGGTTGCTGATAGTTTCCATGTTGCTCGTTCTTATATTTAAGACTAAATTGCGGTTGTTCAATTCCTGAACCGGGCTCAGCCCCAAAAGTCTGTGAACGGGTTAGCGTGGCTTCAAACCGTAGCTCGTAGGGGGTACAGCATTATTTCGGGCAAAAATTTAGGCTCATTTTCTAAAATTAACGGTAATAGTCAGCTGAATTTGGAAATGGCGCGGGATGTGGGATTTGAACCCACGCGGCCTTTCGACCACAGACTTAGCAGGCCTGCCCCCTACCAGGCTAGGGCAATCCCGCACAACAATTTTTTAAACATACCAAGTCTGAGTTACAGTGTAGAGTGTAACAGCTCGTATATTTTTGCTTTCTGTATCCTAAAAACTACAATCAAACCAAAGAACAAAAGTTGTGACCCTCTTAGGACCTGTGTTGATTCTGTTCTTTACCGCCCATCTAATTATCGTAGAACCTGAACTCTGTTTGCTGCTTAGAACTGTTTGAAAAATGCACAATAAGTCTTCATGACTTTTTTTGACGAATTTTGACGCAACTTGCAAAGGATTGAAGCTTTGAAACAAGAAAGCAAACCAAAACACAAAGCACACAAAAAACGCACAAAAACCGTCGGTAACTCAATTCAGCATTGAATTCAAAAATCAATCCGAAAGGCTACCTTTTGCTAAACGTCTTCTCCAAAACACCACTGCAAGCATTAAGAAAATGGCTGATAACACGAATATTGCAAGGATATCTTGAAGTTGCGTTTCCGGGACTGTTGGCGGTGTAGTTGTTGTTGCTGGGGAAGACGTTGCCTTTGGGGATGTTTGTGTTGGAGATGTAGATGACGACGGAGAGTTAGATGAGGGAGGAAGTGTAGAAGACGAAATTGCGCCAGTGGGAGCAGTTGATGACGAAGGCGAAGAGGATACTGCTGCTCCAGTTATTTGAATTGGGTTACTGTTTCTTGTATGAGTAAAATAGATTTGGTAGTGGGTTGCGTTTTCAGTTAATGTTGATGGGATTGTTTGTTGGGCTGAGGAGACTGTAAAAGGTGATTGCAAGAGCGTTTTTGGGATGCTGACGTTGCAGTATCCGGTAGTATAACTGATTAGTTGTGCTTGGAACTGAAGGGTGTTTGCCGCGGAATTGAATTGACAACCTGAGATCGCTGAGTTGCTGACAACCCCGATATTTTGTCCGTTCGCGTTGAAGCTTTGGCACTGTGTTGTCTCTTCAACGGGTAACGTGGCGCCTGAATTGTACGAATTTGAATCAAAATAAACTGTGGCAGTGAAGCCTTGCGTTGTTGCTCCTAAGCCGACTGCGAAACCGATCGAATGCCCCGCCTTGAACGTGTAGTCAACGTTAGTGCTGACGCTGTATTGAGTCGGCGAAGCTGTAAATGGGTTGCCACCCTGGGTGTAAGGAGCTTGAGTAATGAATTGTTGCACTTCATTGTTGTTCTGGTCAATGTCTACTAGACCCATTCCGTATCCGCCGCCGCTGAAAAGTCCGCTGATCTTAAAGTTGCTGCTGATGAAGGCTCTAATGTTTACGGAACCATCTAACATGCAAATCAATTGGCAACTTAACAGCCCAAATAATAACAGCTGACCAGTAGGAAAAAGACATACCGTAGACAACTTGTTGCCCCGTAATTTCCGAGATCAAATTGGTTTGCGTTGGGTTGGCTGATATGGTTGCGCCGTCTGCTCCATTGTAAACACAGAAGGAACCATTTGGATCATTAAGAATCACTTGAGTAATTATGAAAAGTCAACGGAGTGTTCACTATGTTTGGCGTAGCTTGAGCCTTAATGTTCGGTGGGTTTGTGCAAAGAAGGCTACTGACAAAGAGAATAATCAAGAACATGGTCAGTTTAGTTTTATTTTTTAAGCCTCCCAATTTCTACACACCCAAGTGTTTGGCGATTCTCTCCTTATTTCCCGCAAAAGTTGAAATGTAAGCGCCTAAATGATGCAGTAAAACTGGCGCAATAATGTTTCCCGACAACAGAAAACTAATTGAAGCCACCGTGTCCTCGTAAGCAAGGCCTTTAGCGATAAAGTTCATGCCGCCAAACATTCGCTCTCCAGACTTCTCCTTAGGAAAAAGCATATGTGCACCAACATGCGTTGCCCATCGTGCGAACATTGCTGGAATAGCGTTAAAAGGGAAGGGAATGCCTATGGCTGCGAAGCCTAACATAAACAGAGGCAAAATTGCCCCGCTCCAATGTGTCTCAGCTATTAAGCCGTCGTCGCATCCTCTCAGTGAAGTGCTCCAGAACTTTTCGAAATCCTCTCTTGTTTTAATGTAGCTTAAACCTTTAGAGTATAAACCGTAAGCTATTGATGTTCTAGCAAGCAATGTTGTTAAAGTTAATACCACTGAAGCAACAAGAAGACCAAACCAAAATGTTTCCAGCGTGAAACCCATTTGTTTTGCTGATAAGATTCTAAAGCCCAGAGGGGAAACGGCGACTGAAAAAGCAACTTGCCATGATAGGTAAATAATGGCGAAACGGATCCATTTGCCCCTTGGGAACCTCATCTGGCCACCACTACCCAGCCGACTCACTTTGTACTACAGGAGTAACTGCTTCTTCAGCGTCATCAACCAAGCCTACGACTGCTAATGCACCGATTAAGCCTCGTTCACCCGTTATTGGTATAGTTTTTACTCCCGCCTGCTCTGCTGCTTTTAACGCTTCAGAAACCGTAACCTGCTCTCGCTTAACCTTCCGAGCGTAAGTTTTGAGCACTTCTGGCGCCCGAACCTTAGTCATCACAACCATTCCCGTTTCCTTAGAAATCGAGTATTTCCTAATCAACCGCTCAAAATCACGCACTAACGCCTCTTCTTTTCCAGGGGTAACAGCAAAAACCAACCCTGAAGACGCGTTATTCGTTGTCTTTACAGGATTAGCAGGCCAATTCAGCGATAACGTTAACCGAAGAAAACGATAATCTTTTGATGAGCTGTTTAGAACTGAAGCTAACTGCAATGCCGTGTTAAACGTTGCACCTTTAGTCGCTGAGTCAGTATCATCAACGCCTATAACAACTTTGCTGTAAAGTTTATATTCCGTGTCAAATGCTTTGCCATGTGGGTTTAGAGGTCGCTCGGTGCATCGTATTGCGCCGCTTGACAATAAACGAATTAAGTCAGGTCCACCTCCTATACCCTTGTACGAGACTACAACGCTTTTTTCAAGCGGTTTAACCTCTGTAATTGCAAGCGGCACAAAACTTGGTACCAATTCAGCATCAACTTTTCCAATTTTAAATTGATTAACAAATAAATCACCAAACATTGGGTTCGCCATTGGATAAGCTAAATCATTCATTCCTGCAACGCCTTGCCCTTTAAGAAAATAATGTTGTTGCTCCTGAAATCAAGAGAAGAAAACCATGTTGGACAACGACTTACAGTTTCAACAGCGTCTCCATCTTCGCCGATAAGAGCCATTGAACGCCCATTGTTTTCTTAGATACCGTTTTTTAGAAAATTCTTGTTTTCCCAAAAAGTCATACGTTCTAATTTTTAAATTCGTAAACATTTTCCTAAAAATCTCTCCTTTCATGGTGAATTGCCAGCTAAAAGGGGCTAAGTTATTTGCTTACTTTAGCATTTTATATTATGCACAAACTTAGTAATTAACTTTTATATACACAAAACCTCCTTTTATATTATCGCTAAAGTACTAATTTTTAGGCGGAAAAGAGGTATATTTTTGTCTTTTACTTCAATAGCGTTTAGGAATATACCTAAGCGAAAACTCCGCAATTCCTTAACCATTCTTGCCGTCATCTTAGGTGTTACACTTATTGTTGGAGTAAACATTGCCTTTGACAGCGTCTATGACCAATTTGGAGTTACAGTTAATCAGGCAATAGGAAACGTTGATGTAAGCATCAGGTCAGGCTTGAATTTGCCTTTCAACCAAACCATTCTTATCACAGTAAACCAAACTAGCGGTGTTGCAGATTATTATGGAAGATTAAGTGGTCAAGTCAACATTTCTGAAGCCGTTCGGATTGGGTTAGCACTACAGTTAGTTGGTGTTAACACCACCTTCAGATTTTGATTACGTCGATTCTTCAGCCACAAACATCACTGGGCAAATACAGCTGCCAATTAACAGTTCAGATGCGGTAGTAGATGATAGACTAAACTTTACCATAGGCCAAAGACTGAATAGTCAATGTTGAAACCGGCTCCTTCCCAACTTTCGAATCAGAAAATTACACCCTTAAAAGTTGTAGGCCTTTACCATTCCAGCCAGTTTGAAAACCAATACGGCGGCGTATTTGGCCAAGGCTACACTGGATACAGAATCTACGTTGACTTAACAAAAGCTCAAACAATGCTAAACTACACAGACCAAATTAACTCAATAAGCATAAAGCTCACAGATTCAAAGCAAACAAGCACACGTAGTAAACGACCTTAACAGCAGGTTAGGCAGCGACTACATCGTTAACCCAGTAAAAGAAAGCCTGCTCAACATTGTAAGCAGAGCAACCGTCAGGCTTACAGAGCGGCTTGCAAATCATGTCAGTAATGGCGCTTTGCGTTGCCATAGTTATCGTTTTAAACACCATGTACATGAACATTGGCGAACGCACACATGAAATCGGCATATTACGCTCACAAGGTGCTTCTACACGACAGGTTTTTTGGATATTCTTCTCAGAAAGCCTAATTCTTGGATTAATCGGCGTAGCCATAGGGCTTGTTTCAGGATTATTTGTAACAGACATTTTCCGTTATTTAACTTCAAAAATTTTCCAGCCCTTCTCGCCGGGCATCACCTTCAAGTTTTCTTTTCCTCCAACAACCATACAGCATCTGATTTTGGGTGCGGCAGCTGGCTTGTTAACGGTAATGATTGGCGGACTTTTCCCATCGCTGTCAGCATGCAGAACAGACATAATCAACGCGCTACGTCCATCGATGAGAAAGCCAGGCAAACAGAGAACCGCCCTAAAACTTATCCTCGTCGGGTTGCCGCTGACAATTTTTGGCGCCTTCATCTTTGTATGGTATGACTATATTCTCGCAGTACGGCATTGGCTTGTACGTGGTATCAGCGCTTGCCCCAATAGCTATGCTTGGCGTGACATTGCTTGCGGCTGGCTTGCTAAGAAGTGGCGGTCCAGTAATAGAACGAAGCCTGTTTGGTTTTGGCAAAACCAGAAAAATCATTTCCCGAAACGTCGAGCGCAACTTGCTTAGAAGCACCATTTGTTTTGCGCTCATTGGCATGTCGTTGAGTTTAGTCGTTGTTATGAGTGGAGCACAGATTGGCACAGTCGCCGGAGTTAGAGAATGTAATTCGTTCTTTTTCAAGCTCAGATTTGACAGTTATGTCTGACAACATGATTCCAAAATCCTTCACCGATAACATCACAAATATTGCGCAGTAAACGCTACCACGCCGCTTCTTGTGGTTCCTGACCAAACCATAATCCAAAATGACGCGTCTTCTTCGCCGATAAATTCCTCCTCAACAGTGCTTGCGATTGACCCAGCCTCTTACCCCAAAGTTATGTCTATGACTTTTAGCGACGACACACCATCAAACGTTTTTGAGAAAGTTAAACGATTCTGACACAATTATCTTGACTTCGCCGTCTGGCTAAATCGCTTAACGTCGTCGGTCGGGGATGAAGTCAAAATCCGCTACTTAACTACGAAAACCGCACAGGACAATACCAAACCCAATATGGCACGCATTCCATACAATTACACTGTCCCAGTTTTAGCTTGGAAAAACTTCACCGTCGTTGGCATAGCACAGGGTGCTTGGCTTGACATAATGTCGTTTGGCAACTTTATGCTCTCTGAAGCATCATACATTTCTTACAACAACCTCAACGAGACATTCCCAACTCATCAAACGACTACAACGACAAAGCTAACCTGTTCTTCGTAAAAGTTGACGCGAACACAAACATTGACCAAACCAAAAATAGCATACAAGATTCCTACGGAAACGAGTACAAGCTAAGCATAACAACCTACAATGACGCGGTCCAACGTGTAAAAAGCTCAATTGACCAAATATTCTACATTCTATACTCCAGTTGTTGCCTTTGCAGTTTTAAACGCTGGAATAGGCGTAGCTGCAATAATGATAATGAACGTTGCTGAGCGCCGACGAGAAATTGGAATATACAGGTCTCAAGGCATGAGCAAATCCCAAGTGGTAACGTCAATAATCGGTGAAGCAACATTTCTCGGAGTCGTCGGTTTCGCCATGGGCATAACTGTTGGCTTAATGTTCCACAGAGTCACAGTCAGCTACATGCGTGTGGCAGGTTTCCCAATGGCATTCATAATACCCTTCGACGCTATGGCAATTACGCTTGTTCCTTGCACTTTTAACCGCAGTGATTAGCGCAGTTTACCCCGCTAACAGAGCTTCAAAACAAAACATTGTTGACTCAATTAGGCAATAATCGAGCGATTGAAGTGAACTCGACGGTAATAATCGTAAATTGCCACAATCGACAAGCGCATCAACCACGATGCCTGCAACCAAAATTAAGCTTGGTTGGAACAATAATTACCGATGGAAACAGTCCTAAAAGATATAACGTATGGAAAATGATGCCGCCGCTGTACAGGAATGCAAGTAACGCTGCTGGATAACGGTTATTTGTTACGTAAAAAATGATGCTTACGATTGCTAAAGTGAAGCATCCTGGAAGCACAAAATCCGCAATACGCAAAGATCCAAAAAGATTGGTATCATTGGAGTTTGGGGGAAAAATGAACGGTATGGCAAAATGGAAGACTCCGAATACTAAAATGAACAATGCTTCCACAGTCTTGAGCGTTCAATGCCTTCATTTTGTCTTGCTTCCCTAACCTTTTTTAATGCAAACAACCTAAAGATTATTTGTTACACGTAATTTCTTAATTAACGGTTTTTGAGGAGAGAAAATTGTCCGTTAAAGTTGTTGAAGTTGAAAAAACTTACAGGCTTGGAGAAAACAAGGTTCATGCCTTAAAAGGAGTCAACTTGGAGTTAAAGAAGGGCGAGTTTGTGGCTTTTATGGGTCCTTCAGGGTCAGGCAAAACAACCCTGCTTAACTTAATCGGTGTTTTAGATAAACCAAGCAAAGGCAAAATCTACGTTGACGGAATAGACCTCACCCTTCTAAAAGAGAAGGATCTAACCAAGCTTCGACGAAGCACCATCGGCTTCATCTTTCAATTTTATAATTTGATTCCTGTCTTGTCAGCGTTTGAAAACGTTGAATTACCCATGCTAATAGCGGGGGTGCCAACAAAAGAGCGGGAAAACAGGGCACGAGAGCTGCTGAAAATGGTTGGGTTAGGCGACCGCCTGCATCATAGACCTGATGAACTAAGCGGTGGAGAACAGCAACGCGTAGCCATTGTCAGAGCCCTCGCAAATAAGCCTTCCATAGTTTTGGCAGATGAGCCTACAGGCGACTTAGACTCTAAAACAGGCAAAGAAGTTGTGCACGCGCTCCGAGACCTATCGAACCATGAGGGCGCAACAGTCATTGTTGTTACTCATGACCCATCAATTGCAAGCATGGCTAGTAGAGTGTTTGAGATGCGGGATGGCATGATAATCAAGGAGCACAATAACAAGAAAGCGTTCAGCCCCCGCCAGAAAGCGTTCACGGACAACAAAAGCGTAAGACAGACCATAGGCGACCAGCCCCTGAAAACCGCCTCTAGAAAGCGCCCTCTATTTGAGGCTATGCATCAGAGACGAAAATCGCTAATTGCATTGATTGTAGCATTTGGTTTAATATTTTACGCTCTGGGTATTGCAACTAACTTTTTTGGGTCTAGCATATTCTCCATGTTTTTTATATTGAGTTATAACGCGGCTCATGAAGTAGCCTATGGCGCTGTCGCAGTAGGAGCCACGTCAAGCATAATAATCTTGATTCTGGATTTGCGAAAAAGACGAAAAAATATTTTCCCTGAAACTTCTAACAGACCAATTGTCGGCACATCAAGTGAGCTATCGATCGACCGAAACTCGCCAATTGATAAGCAGGAATTAACAAACGAGACGTCGGCCAAGGAAACAGAACAAGAAAACAAGTCGACCTAAAAGTTAGAAAGTCAAACATCTAACTCGAACCGATACAAGCTTGAACAAACCACTAAGAAGCATATTATTGAAAGATTTTTGCGCAGGGATACAACCGGTCCCATATTGAAAGTGTACGCTAGGAAATGTAGCCCCGAGAGACTTCACTAAAGTCTGTTGTAACTTGGTATATTATTCAATTCTTTGAGAGGAACGAATCTGCTCCCACCTATAATCACTTCATTCTATTCAATTCATAAGTAGTAATACCTATAGATCCTGCTTAAGATCGATCAGACAGGGTTTGGTGGTCTCAAATTTTGGAGGCATTAACTTTTTTGGGGACGCGAGGAGAAGCAACTTAAAAACGAACCAAATCTGATCTAAAGAAGCAAGTTAAAAAACAATGAACAAAAAATTCCAAAGATTGGAAGCCTTCGATCATTCCCTTTCTTTCACTTTTCATACAAAGTCTTACACATGTTTACGGATTCTTACAGATAAAGACGCAACCTGCAAAGGATTTAAGCTTTGAAACAAGAAAGAAAACCAAAACACAAAGAATAAAACTGCACAAAAAATCTTCAATAACTCAATTCAGCACTCGACTTGAGAAACGTCGAAATCTTATTCCGCTTCCTTGGCATAACCTAACAATATTCGCCGAAGATGAGATACTGAAGGGAAATAGAGAAATATCCCCGATACAAACATTAAAGATAGGTGTTTCTGGTAGGTTCTGGGAATGGTACAAAAACTATCCAAAAAAGATGTTGCGTTTATGCAGCAATTACCCGTGTGTCGATTAGCTACAGCAACTGAAGAATGTGAGCCTATAGTGAGGCCTGTTTGGCCGGTTTTCGACGGCTTAAACATTTACATTGCATCTGACCCTGACACTCCAAAGCTAGAGCAAATTGAAGCTAACCCAGAGGTATCTTTAGTGTTTGATGATTACGATAGAGACAACTGGTCAATCATCAAGGGCATACGTGTTCAGGGAGAAGCAACTATCATGTTGAATGGCAAAGAATATCGTTATGCCCATGACCTTCTCAAAGAAAAATACCCCGAATATCGTTCTGAAGCAGGCAGTTGGAAAGAAGGCGACATACCTATAATCAAAGTGACGCCAACATCCTTCAACACATGGGCACAAGGCAAATGGACAAAATAACTGCATTTTCATTAAACAGTTTTTTTTAGGAATTTAATAATTTTATCTGATTTGACCCAATATTTATAACAGTATATCGATAGGTGGAAGCAGGATTAGCAAATGAGGAAAAGGCTAGTTATTGCAGCCGTAGTTATTGTTGCCATAGTTTTATCTACCTCTTTTCTGATTGCCGACAACTATCAATTCTTAAATCAAAATTCATCAAAAGCAACAACTGCATTGCCGAATGCTCCGTTTTATGTTGGAGTAACATATTGCGGTGATAATGTTACAGCAGCCGAATTACTCATTGATAGAGTTGAAAATTACACGAATCTTTTTGTTATTCAGTCGGGTTCACTGCAAAAGAATTTCTCTGCCATAAATGAGATATGCAACTATGCAGTTGCAAAGAGTTTACATGTAATTGTTTACTTTGGTTCAGTGGAATATAACAGAGAAAACATAACCAATTTTTTAAGCAATGAGAAGTTGGGAAACAACCTTTTAGGCATTTATTACGACGATGAGCCAGGCGGAAAAACGCTAGATTCCTCAAACTTGAACTTATTGGATTCAAAAACTGGCTATATCATCAGCAAAGTTTCTAGTGTGACAACAGTTATCAAACCAGACGGGACACGGATCAATTACGAACAAAATGGTTCTATATCCGTAGAAACTTCAGATACTTCAATTTACTACAAGCCAGATGGAACCATTCAGTTAACAGTGAATGCCACACTTCCCAGTAGAAGCAGCTACTTAATCGAAGCTAATGGCACGGCTTACCTTTTAGATGATAACGATAAAATAATTTCTCAAGTTATCGATACAAACAAACTGCCTAAAATAGAGCTGTATAACCAAATTATTGCTCAACGACCATTCCAAACTTACGATGAAGTAGCAAACAGTTTAGTTGATACTTGCCGAAATACTACCGGTTGGTTACGTAGCCAAACAAGTGTTAAAGTTTTCACTTCAGATTATGCGCTTTACTGGTATGATTACTTGGGAGGCTACGATGTTGTTTTTGCGCAAATCGGTTGGAATCACACTGAAACGCAGGACATTGCCCTAGCACGCGGGGCTGCCGACTTACAAGGCAAAGATTGGGGTGCAATTATCACTTGGAAATACGATCATCAACCATACTTGGAAAATGGAACGGAAATGTACGATCAGATGCGTTCAGCTTACGAGGCTGGAGCAAAATACATTGTTGTTTTCAATTACCCAACCTACCCAGATAACAATCAATATGGCATTTTGCAAGATGAACATTTCTCTGCTCTGCAGAGATTCTGGAATAACACAGTTCAAAATAAAACGGTGATTAACGGCGGAGTCAAAGCCGAGGCAGTTTTGGTTTTACCTAAGAATTATGGCTGGGGTATGCGCTCTTTGCAAGATAACATTTGGGGGATTTGGCAGCCAGACTCCGCCTCTCCGGAAGTTTGGACTGCACTTCAGGCGTGTCTTCAGAAATATGGTTCTAAATTGGATATAGTTTACGACGATTCTGCCTTTCAAGTAGCTGGGCGATATCAGCAAGTTTACTATTGGAACCAAACTTTTCCAAATGTTAGTTAAGTAATTTTTTTTAAGGTTTATTTTTCTCCTCTAATTATCCCAATTGGTCCAGTCATAAACGGCAACTTTAAAGCCCTAGGGATAAAGAGTGAATTTCTTGTTTCCACGAATTCCGCCTTAGAGATTCCCCAGCTTTTTATGGTAGCAACCAACTCTTCAGGTTCTCCGTAGACTTTTTTGAGCATAAAAAGATCTTGAAAGGCGAATTTGCCGCCTTTCTTAACAACACGCAAAGCCTCACGGATAACTTCGCGTTTGTCTTTTGAATCGCTAACCTCATGAAAACACAAATTGCTTACCGCCGCATCAAAATATTCATCCTCAAACGGCAATTTCGAAGCACTTGCTTTCTGAAACCCCACTCGTTCATCTATCCCCTCAGCTTTTGCATTTGCCTCACAAGTGCTCTTTGAGTACTCCCATCTTTCTCCCCAAAAATCAATCCCAATTACTCGTGGCAGCGGAAAACTTCTTTGCAAGTCTTATAGATAAGGCGCCGTTGCCACAACCTATATCTAATGCTTTTCCTTCGCCGTTCCAATCTAAATTTGAAATAACTAAATCCCAAATTTTGTTCTGGACGTTTCCTCCTTTAGGAGAGAATAGGTAGCGTGCATAAGCAAAGTAAGCTGCTATTGCGAAGCATATTAGGGCAGGAAATGTCAGAATCCAAAGGAGGAAACCAAATGCTAAAAACAGCCCACCCAATATGCCAAATGTATAGATCAATCGTTTCGAAACCCAGTTACCATAATCCGCTACTTGATTTGCCAGCTTAGCCATCACTTGTCACCATTCAATAATTCAGTAGCAGACTTATAAAAAACTAGTTACGTTTTCGCTAAGGTGATTGAGTTACGTTCCAAGAAGGATCTATTGTGTCGCATACATCAGCTGCAATAAGCGCCGCTCCTTCACTGTTAGGATGCACTCCATCTACAAAGTAATCAGTGTGGTTCTCAAATGAATCGTACACATCAATTAATGGCAAACTCATTTTGTCTGCCAAGTTAGCAGTTTGTGGAATAATAGTGTCCGCCAAATATGAAGAGTTTAAGTCTGAACTGTTACTGAAAATCGGAGGAGAATTTGCAATTAGAATCTGTGGATTCGTTTGAAGCTGTTGGAAGGAGGAAACTAGTTTGGTGTAATCATCCTCAAAAGTATCATTGTACTGTTCAAGCTCCTTAAGGTCATCGTTTGTTCCAAGCATAATGACGATAATATTAGGTTCGAAGGCTTCAGCGTTTTCAAACTGGGGTTGATTCATGTAAGGTTTCCAGGAGTTAAGCAGTACGGTTGATCCGGTGGCACCGAAGTTTCCTACGGTGTAGTTTTTTCCGAGCATCGATTGAAGGGCTGAGGGATATCCGGTGATTTCGGTGATGCTGTCGCCTACGCATGCGACCCGAGTAGGACTACTTGTGGAGATTGGGGGCGCCTTTGAGTTTTGTAAATTAGTTATTTTAAAAATTGCAAGAGGCGAGACGAGAATGATTATTGCAATTGTCAGCGTCATTAGCTTCGTTTTCTTCTTCATGCGCATACTTCTATGAAATTAATTCACACAGTATTGAATAATTTATTCATATTGGTCGACACAAACGAGGAGATTCGTCAAAAAAATGAAAAAAACTTTAATCGAGAATTACACACAACTCTTGCAGGCGGATTTAAACTTGCCTAAGCAGAATCCGAATGCATTAATGACCCATAATAGTTGTATACACTAAAATTTTTAAGACTAAACATATTAACGGTAGATATGCAAAATATCGACCTCATCTTTATTCTGCAACCTGTTATCGTAATTATTCTCTCCTCAGCGCTATTGATTTATTGGTACTTTAAGCGACGCTTTCACCTAATGGTTCTTATATATTCACTCGTGGCTTACGCTGCAGCAATCGCTCTAAAATATGCCGTACAAATCCCAACAATAAACTTAGTCATCGACAATTTTGGATCCCACAGCATCGAATTGGGCGTCTATTATGGCCTTCAAACAGTATTTTTCGAAGTAGGCTTAGCATTTGTAGTTGCTTGGTACTCCTTTTCGCGTGGCAAAATTGGAAGAAAAGATGCGGAAGCTTACGGTTCAGGACTGGCTTTTTGGGAAAACGCTGGCTTGTTAGGAGTTCTCTCCCTCATTAACCTAATTGCCTACTGGAGCATCCTTCAGACAAATACCCCGCTTGCTCAGACGCTCTATAACCAGTTATACACTAATGCGCCTAGCCTTTTTGAGCCTGCGTCTCAAGCATTAAGGTCAGTTGCCATAGGGACAATTGAGCGAATTTCTTCGATTCTATTTCATTTTGCATGGGGATATCTCTGTGTCATGGCTGTAGTTTACCATAAGAAAAGACTGTTTCTGATTGCATTACCTATGGGGTTTGTTGATTTTCTAGTTCCGTTCACCTTACCAAACGACATAATAGTTTTTGAAGCGATAGTTTTTACGTTGTCTGTGGTCTCCGTATTGGTAGCTTGGTATGCAACTAAACGCGTAAGAATAAACACTGAAAAACCCTCATCACCAATTAATTAAGGCTCAAATATCAATAATCATTACTTGCAAAAAGCTTATCCTTAACTCGCTAGAATAACATCTGAGGTTCAAAATGTCGTTTGAATCGGGCAGAAAACTTGGTTTGTTATCCAGCTTAATATTTGTTATAGCCCCAGTTGTTGCGGTGGTTCTAGATGGGTTTTTGTTTTTTTCATTAATCTCCGCTTTTTCCAGGACTATTTCAAATGGAGCAACAACCGTTGGAACCCCTATTCTTTCCATCGGAGTAATTTGGGTTACACTAGTAGCGATCGGACTGGCAAGTTTGCTTGGATTAATCATGTTTATTGTATCTATGTACCAGTTAAGCCATTACTATAATGAACCAGGTATTTTCAAAAATATTGTATATGCCTTAATCGTAATCGCTGCAGGAGTAGCTACTTATGCAGCAGTATTGATTGCCTCCCTAATATCGGCAGCAGCAAATTCCAGAGCAACCACAACTACGCCACAAACAGGTTTGCTCCTCTTTGGATTTTTAGGTGTATTTGGCATATTTTTTGTTGTTGTAGTATTGGGTACTTTCTTTTGCAAACGTGCATTCGACAAGCTTGGAGAGAAATCTGGTGTTCACAGTTTTGACACTGCTGGCTTACTAATTTTGATTGGTGTGATAATACCAGTTGTTTCTTGGGTCGGCTGGATTTTTGCATTGTCTGGATTTAACTCGCTTAAGGCCAAATCACCTGAAAGTTCTTCTACTTACTACACTGTCCCAGCAGCGCCTCCAACCACAATGCAAAACAAATACTGCCCATACTGTGGAACATCAAACAATATTGACGCCGCATACTGCAAAAACTGCGGTAAACAACTGCAATGAAGCAATAAGTCAGCAAGCAATCGTCTGCTTTTTGCTTTTTAAACCTAAATTTTTCCCTTAATTTTGTTAATCACAAAAAATCTTATATCTAAGAGATTGCTCCTCTTTGGTAGAAGTTGTGATTCTATGGCAGTTAAAACAACCCCCGATTATGTGGATTTACTAAACAAAGCAGTTGAACGTGAAATTGGCGTTTCACTGCAATATATTCTTCAACACGCAAAAATGGAGAAACTTGTACGCAGAACTATTCCAGAAAACATCCTGTTAGACAAAACAACATACGACGCAGTTGGAAAGTTCTTACGTGAAATCGCTATTCAAGAAATGAAACATGCAGCAACTATTATGGAGCGCATTTATTACCTGGGCGGACTAGCAACTACTAAGTCAAGCAAAGTTAACGTTGGCGACAGTATAAGCGAATTTGCTAAACTAGGCGTAAAAGCTGAAGAAGAAGCCCTAACACTTTATCGCCAAATTATCGAAACAGCTGGAAAAATTGGCGATTGGGAAACACGTGAAGTTTTCGAGAAAATCTACGGCGAAGAAGAAGGACACTTATTCAAATTCCAAGAATATTCAAAATTCCAAGACGAGAAAGAAGGACCAAGCAAAGTCCCATTGCCCGAATGGAGAAAAATATACACAGACGATTACTTTACCCTGCTAAACAAAGCTGTATCAGCAGAAATCACCGGCATTATTCAATATACTAATCAACACGAAAAAATGGCTTTTCTTGAACTCCGAATGAAGAACACACCGTTAGAAGCTATCACTGAAACTAACAAGGCCGGTGTAGTAAGCAAGATTCTGAAAGAAGTTTTCATGCAGGAAATGGATCACCTTGAAAAAATCAGTGAACGCATTTATCTACTCGAAGGCGAAGCCACATACAAACCAGATCCACTCCCAGTAGTCGGTGACACAGCACAGGATTTTCTGAAGTTGGATCATGCATTAGAAAGTAGCGCGATATCACTTTACCGTCAAATCATCGCTGAAGCACTCAAACGCAGTGACACCAAAACAAGACGCATGTTCGAAGACATAATAATTCAAGAAGAAGATCACTTCTGGACATTTGACGACTTTGTACGATAGAATCAACTATTCTTTCTTTTTTTTGTTAAGCTTTAAGTTAGAAGTATTTCCGAAAACTTAATTCCGAACACAATGCAACACTAGATATGGCAGAGGCGAAGAAATGAGCAGAAAAGATTTGCCTCGTTGCATAAATTGCGGAAATTTCATTGACAATTGTAATTGCGTATGCCCATATTGCGGAGAAACAGCAAAATGCACTTGCTGTATAGGCATAGATAAAGCAGCCGGCGGCGGCTAAGCCGTCGATCAAAAAAATTATTTAACGTGAAGAAAAATGGTAATTGAAGGTGTAAACTGGATGGCCGGAGGGCCACAAGGAAGCGGCGTTGACTCAGCATCAACCATATTCGGCAGAGCTTGCGGTTACGGCGGATTATGGGTTTTTGGCAGAAGGGAATACCACTCAAACATTAAAACAATGCATAGCTATTTCCACCAGCGCGTTTCTAAACTACCAACTTTAGCAAATATTAGTGATGTTGATTTACTAGCTTCTTTTGACGCTGAAACAATTGTTCGGCATGTTGGCGAAGTCGTGAATGAAGGCGGCATAATAGTTGATTCACGCGACTTAGAAGTCAATGTCTTAACTGGAATACCCACATTTTCTGAAGAATACAAAAATCAAATTCGCGAATTCATAAAAGAAAATAATGTTGGAGAAACCATCAATGATTTCTTAAATTACGCCAAAAAGAAGAATATTCAGATCTATTCTGTCCCGTACATGGATTTGCTTAAGCAAATTGGCGAAACCCTAAAAATAGAAAAAATAAGCATGCTTTCAAAAATGATTAATGTTCTAACAATCGGCATATCATTTGCCCTTCTAAAATACGACAAAAAACTTGTAGAAGACGCAATTAAAGCCACCTTCCATGAAAAAATCGCCACCATGAACGTTACAGCCGTAGACCAAGCTTACGACTACGCAGAAAAAAACCTTAACGTAAAAAGCTTCAAATGCAAACTTGACAAACAAGACGTTAGCGAACAAAGAATTTTCCTAACCGGAAATCAAGCTGTTGCAATGGGCAAAGTTTTAGGCGGCTGCAGAATACAAACATATTACCCCATAACGCCAGCTGCAGACGAAAGCGAATATTTAGAGTCACATGAAATCTTAAAGACACGGAAAGGAGAAAACGCCATAGTTGTTCTTCAAACTGAAGACGAAATCGCCGCTGTAAATTCCGCTTCAGGCGCTTGTTTAACAGGTACGCGTGCAGCAACTAGCACCTCTGGACCAGGTTTTTCTCTTATGGCTGAAGGATTAGGCTGGGCTGGAAACAATGAGGTGCCTCTAGTAATAACATATTATCAGCGAGGTGGACCCGCAACTGGTCAACCAACGCGCCATAGTCAACAAGACTTACGTTTTGCAATGCATGCTGCTCACGGGGAATTTGCTAGAATAATCCTTGCGTCGGGCGACATTAAAGAATGCTTTTACGATGCAGCGGAGGTTTTTAATTTGGCAGAGAAATATCAGATGCCAGTTATTCATTTGCTTGATAAAGGCATGGCCAATTGCTCTCAAACATACCCAATTTTTGATTATGCAAAAGTCAAGATTAACCGTGGCGAAATTGTTACTGAAAAAGACCTTGAAGGGAAAGAATACAAACGTTTCAGATTCACAGAAACAGGGGTTTCTCCTAGAGCTTTCTTGGGTACAAAAAACGCCATACAATGGTATAGCGGCGATGAACACAACGAAAGCGGCAACATAAATGAAGAACCAGTTAATCGGCGAAAAATGATGGAAAAAAGAGTACAAAAATTGGATTTAGTTGATAAGGAAGTGCCATTGGAGATGAAAGTGAACTTTTTCGGCGACAAAGACTCGGAAAATATAGTGGTCAGTTGGGGCTCACCCAAAGGCGCGATAATCGAATCACTCAATCAACTAAAAGACGAAGGGTTAAGTTTAGGCTACATTCAAATTCGAATGATACACCCTCTTCCCTCTGCCTATTTAAAACAGATACTTCAAGGAAAAAAACGCATAATAGACATCGAAGAAAACATCACCGCACAACTTGGAGGCATAATAACCCAATATACCACCATCAAACCTAACTTTTACATTCTCAAATATACTGGACGACCAATGATGACAACCGAAGTGTATGAAGCAATCAAAATGATTTTAGAAGATAAAGCGCCAGAAAGGCAGGTGCTCATGCTTGGAGCATAAAGCTTCAGATTATAAAACCAACGTCTACGTCGACTGGTGCCCAGGCTGCGGAGATTTCGGAATAACAAGTGCATTGCAGATGGCATTAGCTGAACTTGGAGTTGAAGCTCACAAAGCGGTTGTTGTTTCTGGTGTGGGGAACGCAGCTAAAACGCCTCACTTCGTAAAAGTTAACGGTGTCCATACACTTCACGGTAGGCTGTTGCCTTTTGCTATGGGCATAAAAGTTGCAAATCCAGATTTGGAAGTAATCGGCGTAGGAGGAGACGGCGACGGTCTAGGAATAGGTGCAGGACACTTTGTGAACGCTGGACGCAGAAACATCGATATGACATACCTGCTTTTTAATAATGGAGTTTATGGCTTAACTAAAGGTCAAGCTTCACCCACACTGGGCTTGGGAATGAAAACTAAGTCGCTTCCTAAACCCAACATTAATCAAGCAATTAACCCAGTCGCACTCGCAATCACATCAGGCTACACATTCGTATCAAGAGGATACAGCTTCGACGTAATGCATTTAAAAAACATCATCAAACAGGCGATTCAGCATAAAGGATTAGCCCTGGTTGAATGCTTACAGCCCTGTCCCACCTACAATGACATCAACACCAAAGAATGGTATGCGGGCGAAGACAGAAAAGACCCCCAGACAGGCACGCCACAATCAAGACTTTACAAACTCGAGGACACAGGCTTTGACCCAGTAGTGCACGACTTAAACGAAGATTTCAAAAAGAAAGTTGCAGGAATGGAGAAAGCCCAGGAATGGGGCGACAGAATTCCAATAGGTGTCTTCTATCAAAATGGGTTAGAACCAACGTTCCAAGACCGATTAAAGGCGCGAATACCTTTTTACATAGAAAATCCGCCTGCCAAACAACAAATAGAAGATGAAAACAGCATAGCCTCGACTGATTTAAGCCAGTTTCTAGATGACTTAAAAACAAGTTAAAAAAAACTGCCTCATAAAGAGGCGTAAAAAGCCTTCCTTTCTCCTTGTTTTCCTTCTCAATTCCTTAAAGAGTAAAAATATACTAATAAAGCGCTACTACAATAATCGATATATATCCACAAAAATTACTTCGGCTTTGTTTTTGTTTCTTCTTCACTAAAGTAACATTCTTGGGTGAATCTTGGGGTGTATATGCAGTGGAAAACTAAATCGGTTTTTCCAATGTTCGTTATTTTTTGGGAGACACCGGCTGGAATAACTACGACATCTCCAGCAGCAACTTCTGTTGGTTGGAGACTGCCAACAGTTACTATGCCTTTTCCACAAGCAATAAGGTAAATTTCAGTTGCACCGTTGAGGTGATGGGCAATGGTTGTAACTCCAGGTTTAACCCGGGCTCTTGCAATTGAAACTAGTCCATCGCTGTAGTTCTCAACTACAAAGCATTGTTCAGGAGTTAAATACTCTTCTAAGGAGCCATCTTTTACAATTTTCGCCTTCATTTCTGGGTCCATAACATACCTTTTCGTGTTTATCAAGATAAATGTAACTAAGTAGAGCTCTGTTTTTATTATATTTCTTTCGCAAGCTTTAATCAAACCATTATCTTCGAGAAAAGGCGGTTTTTTGCGCAAAAAGGACTGTTTCTCACTTTTTTATTTTGTGTTTTTTGTTTATTTTTGATGGAGCGATCTTTATCTTAATACGTAATATTTCAAGTTTAATGTTAAAATACCTTATATATGCGCTAACTGTAGTGTGTGAGTAAGGTTGTATAACACTACATATACAATAAAGCATGAGAATGTTAACCTATGAGATGCCCATACTGCAATTCGGAAAACTCTAAAACATTGGAAACACGCGATTCTCCAGAGAACACTACACGTAGACGTAGAGAGTGCATTAACTGCGGAAAACGTTACACAACCTACGAATATCTGGAAACAGTAGAGCTTATGGTCCGAAAAAAAGACGGCGAACTTGAACGCTTTGACGTTAACAAAATAATACGAGGTTTACAGAAAGCATGCGAAAAAAGACCTGTAACAATGAGCCAAATCAACGAGTTAGCAGGTAAAGTAAGGCAAGATCTGATGCTAAAAGATACTGAAGAAGTTGCGTCCCAAGAAATCGGGGATCTAATTATGAAGCATCTGAAAAATTTGGATCGCATTGCCTACATTCGCTTTGCTTCAGTTTACAAGCAGTTTGAAGAGCCTGAAGATTTCAGGCGAGTACTCCTTGAGGTGAAAAAATGAGGTTTGTATTAAAACGTGATAGTAAATTAGAACCCTTCGATCAAGAACGTATAACAACCGCCATTTGGAAAGCGGCAAAAGCAGTAGGTGGAACAAATAAAGATCAAGCCAAACGCGTAAGTGATGAAGTAGTTGCTGAACTGCAAAAAACTTACGGTGACGATGGAGTCCCCACTGTTGAGGAAGTTCAAGATGTCGTTGAAAAACGCTTAATTGAAAATGGACATGCACAGACTGCGAAAGCGTACATTCTCTATAGAAAGCAGCATACCGACATGCGTGAATTAGCCGCTTTGCTAAGCTCATCAGACATGGTAGATCAATATCTTGAAGTTGAGGATTGGCGCGTTAAAGAAAACAGCAACATGAGCTACTCTCTACAGGGATTGAACAATTACCTATCCTCAACCGTGATAGCAAAATATTGGATATCAAGAATCTATCCCCAAAATATTGCTGACGCCCACTTTTCAGGTGATCTCCACATTCATGATCTAGGAGTTTTAGGTGCTTATTGTGTCGGTTGGGACATAAGTGAACTATTACTTGCAGGCTTCGGAGGCGTTTCAGGAAAAATAGAGAGCAAACCAGCTAAACACTTCCGAACGGCACTAGGTCAAGTCGTAAACTTCTTCTATACATTACAGGGTGAAGCAGCAGGAGCGCAAGCATTCAGTAACTTTGACACCTATCTTGCCCCATTCATAAAATATGACCATCTTAATCAGCAAGAAGTATTGCAAGCACTTCAAGAATTCTTCTTCAACATGAACGTACCGACCCGTGTAGGTTTCCAAACGCCGTTCACAAACTTGACTCTTGATTTGGTCGTCCCAGACTTCATGAAAAACGAAGCAGTTCTCTTCAATGGAAAAGTAACACAAGACATCTACGGCGACATGACCAAAGAAATGGAAATGTTCAACTTAGCCTTCGCAGAGGTCATGCGACAAGGCGATTCAAAGGGAAGAGTGTTCACATTCCCAATTCCAACCTACAACATCACCAAAGATTTCGATTGGGATTCACCTGTATCACAAGCTATCTTTGAAGTTACTGCAAAGTATGGTGTGCCTTATTTCTCGAACTTTGTTAACAGCGATATGAAACCTGAAGATGTACGCAGCATGTGCTGCCGCCTAAGAATAGACAACCGCGAACTCCGCAAGCGAGGAGGCGGATTCTTCGGAGCTAACCCGTTAACAGGCAGCATAGGCGTTGTAACATTAAACATTCCACGCATTGGCTACTTATCTAAAGATGAAGACGAATTCTTTGAGCGATTAGATATACTGATGGAAACTGCAAAATCCAGTTTGGAAATAAAACGTAAAGTGCTTGAAGCATTCACAGATAACGGTTTATACCCGTATTCACGGCGTTACCTACGACATGTGAAAGAAGGCTACGGCAAATACTGGAAGAACCACTTCTCCACCATAGGCATAGTAGGAGTAAACGAAGCAATCATAAACTTGCTAGGACAAAACATAGCATCACGCGACGGACAAGCATTCGCAGTTAAAATGTTAACTTTCATGCGAAACCGTCTCGCAGATTATCAAGAACAAACTGACAGCATATATAATCTTGAAGCAACTCCCGCCGAGGGAACTTCTTATCGACTTGCTCGAATAGACAAGAAACGCTACAAAGACATAATATTCGCTAACCAAAAACAAGTTGTAGCCGACCACGCTGAACCTTTCTACACCAACTCATCCCAGTTACCAGTTGACTTCAACGGTGACTTATTTGACGCCTTAGAGCATCAGGAAACAATGCAAACACAATACACTGGAGGAACAGTTTTCCACATTTTCTTAGGGGAACGGTTAAGCTCCTGGAAAGCGGCTGCCGAATTAATTAAAAAAGTATCATGGAACTCAAAGTTGCCTTACTTCACTCTGACGCCAACATTTAGCATTTGTCCAACTCATGGCTATACAACTGGAGAACACAAGACTTGTCCTTCCTGCGGAGCAAACTGCGAAATTTACTCAAGAGTAGTGGGCTACTTAAGACCAGTGGACCAATGGAATGATGGAAAACAAGCAGAATTTGCTATGCGCAAAACCTTCGATCGATCTACTATGATCATCACATCACCCTTAACAACTTGAGAGGAAAAACCTGACATGAAATTTAGCGGATTACAAAAAACAAGCTTGCTTGACTATCCAGATAAAGTAGCCAGTGTCCTATTTACGCCAGGCTGTAACTTACGTTGTCCCTTCTGCCACAATTGGCGTATTGCTGTAAACCCTCAACCACCTTTTTTGCAGGAAGGCGCTGCCTTAGAAATTTTGGAAAGCCGCAAAAAATACATTGATGCAGTAGTTATAACAGGCGGCGAACCTTGCATGCATAAGGAATTGCCTAAATTTTTAGCTAAACTTAAGGAACGAGGCTTCATGGTTAAACTGGACACAAACGGCTTTTTCCCAGAAGTTCTTGAGGAATGTTTAGGCAGCGTTGATTATGTAGCTATGGATGTGAAAACCTGCAGAGAAAAATACAATCTGCTAGGCGCAAAAGACACAGCTGGACTCATGCAAACAATCGAAATTTTGAAGACAGGTAAGGTGCCTTACGAATTCAGGACAACCGTAGTGCCACAAATAGTCACAGCGCAAGACGCCACATGCATCGGCGAAATGGTGAAAGGCTCAAAAATTCATGCACTACAGCAATACATTGCAGAGGATACATTAGACAAGAAATTTCAAACGCTCAAGCCTTATGGACCTGAGATTATCGGCGAATTTGCACAAATAATAAACAAATATACAGAAAATGTTCGTGTCAGAGTTTAATCTCTCTTATTTTTGTTTAATAATGAAGTTGTTAAGTGAAAGCCGGAGAGTTGGCTTCAATCAATTAAAAAGAAAGACATGAAAAAAAGTCATACTAGTGGATGTTTATGAATATTTTTTTGCCATCCAATTCGGATTCGTGCCATTCTGCGTCGTGTTCTTCGCTGCGGTTGCCATGCATATACACTTTTCTAGTCCTCACTAGTCCAGCCATCTCCTTTAAATATGGCTCCAAAAGCGTCATGCTTTCTGCGTCTAACTCAGCAATATGAACGGATTCTAAAACGTCAGTCGGCGTGAACCCCATTTCTTTGCGGAGCGCTTGGACACGGCGTGCTAAATCGCGCATGATGCCTTCTCCCAGCAATGTGTCATCGCGTTGCCCGCTTACAAATACAGATATGTCGTCTTCTGCGCTTGAAACCCAGTTTTCGCCTCCAACGTACTCAGGAACCTTAGCGGCATATTCTGCAGCTTTCACATTTACTTGTTCCAAAAACAACGCCTCAAGACATTTTATAGCATCTAATGTTTTTTGTGGCGCAACTACGATTGCTTTGCTGAGAGGCCATCGGCGTTTCAGTTTCCCTGTTTGTCTTGCTGCGTAGGCTATTGAAACTGTTTTAAGTAGAATGTCAAATTGTTCCTCAAGTTTTTTGTTGCGGATTTCCTTTTTTGGCGTTGGCCAAGAGGCAAGATTAACTGATTCGGGCAGCGTAGGTTCCAGTTGTCTGTAAATTTTCTGGTAAAGTGCCTCGCTAAGGTAAGGCGTGACTGGATTAAAGAGCAATGTAACCGTCTTTAATGTGTGATGCAGGAGTGCGTAGATTGTTTGTCGTCTTTCAAAAGTCTCAGGTTCATCAGTCCAAAGTTCCTTCCGAATCATAGGCACGTACAGCCTGCTTAAGGTTTCAATTACGAAGTCATCTAAAACGGATACTGCAGCATTGAATTCGCATCGTTCCAAATCACCTGTATATTGCTCGATTTTTTCTTGTAATTTGGAGAGAAGCCAGAAGTCAGCTTCTTGAAGCTTATTTGATTTTAAAGCCCAATCTAAAGTGTACTTTTTAGCGTCAAACTCGTCGAATGATGCGTTTTGCATAAAGAACCTGCTTAAATGATAAAGTGTTGACAGGACTTGGTATGGGCGGCGGTTGAGTTCTTGCATGTCAAAATTCATGAAGTCGATCGACGAGCACTTTCGCATCATATAGAAACGGCAGAGGTCAGCTGAATTCTTTTCAAGCAGTTTGTTGGTTTCAACTACGTTTCCTAAGCTTTTGCTCATTTTTCTGCCTTTAGCGTCTTGTGTTAAGCCTTGAAACAGAAATGCTTTATAGGGTGCCTCTGGTTTGCCTGTCAAAATTACGTGTTCAAGCAGTAACGAGTTTGCCCAGCCTCTGGTTTGGTCAATGCCCTCGGTTAAGAAGGATGTTGGCACAAACTTCTCAACTTCTTCGTCAGTAAATCTTGCGTAGGGTGAAGCGCCACTATTATGCCAGGTGTCCAGAACAAAGTCCTCTCGTTTCATTGAACCGCTGCATTTGTCACATTTGAAAGTAATTCGGTCAACCCAAGGCTTATGTAACTCAAAGTTTTCTGGAATCTGTTCCTGAGCATTTTCGAGAAGTTCTTTTTTGCTTCCTACAATACGTTTATTGCCGCATTTTTCGCATGCCCAAATCGGGAGCGGTGTACCCCAGATCCGTTCTCTGCTTACGCACCATGGTTTTCCTTCTTTAAGAAAGGCAAGGAAACGGTTTTTGGGTTCTTCAAAGAAGTACTCAACTTTTTCAGCTGCCTCCAAAACTTTGCTGTTTAATTTGTCGGTGCGCAAGAAATATTCTTTTCTTGCGAGCCAAACAAGTTTGTGATGGGAACGCCAGCATGTTGGATATTCATGTTTGATTTTTGTTACTTTTACAAAGGCATTGTGGTTGCGCAGTTCCTCAACAACTAACATGTCTGCTTCTCGGGCAAAAACGCCTACAAATATTCCTGCATCTTTGGTAAATTTTACCTCATCATCGAATGGAGCAAATATGGGGACTCCTCTTCGTTGCGCTGCCCAAAAATCGTCTTCTCCGTTTCCAGGCGAAAGATGCACCACTCCAGTGGCAGTTTCAACGTCAACGAAGTCTTCTCCGACGACTTTATGCACCAAGGGATGTTTGGTTTCAAGTTCTGCTTGTTTCGGAATCAAATCCTTTAGCGGGTAATCGTATGCTGTTCCCTCTAGGGTTTTGCCCAGCATAGTTTCGGTAACTTGATATTTTATTATATCAAGTTCTTGCATAACAGGGTCGGCGCGCTGCTTCATCATGATCCATATTTCATCGCCGACTTTCACTTTCACATATTCGGCATCTGGCTTGACAGCGAGCATTGTGTCAGTTATTATGGTGAATGGCATTGTTGTCCAAACGAGGAAAAACTCGTTTTTGCTTCCTGAAACCTTGAATTTAAAATAGACAGACGGGTCTTCCACCTCTTTGTAGCTACCTTCGTAGCCGACTTCAGCGCTGCTGAGTGATGTTTGGCATCCTGGGCAATAGGCTACAACATAGTGTCCTTCTTCGAGAAGACTTTGATCCCATGCCCGTTTGAGGATTTGCCATTCCCGCTCGATATAGCTGTCCTTGTACGTCCAATAAGCTTTCTCTTGATTAATGAAAACTCCCAAGTTCCCATCGGCTTCGAGCCACATCTGATGGTAACGCAATATGGCTTTCTTGCATTCTTCGATGAAACGTTCCATTCCATACTTTTCGATGGATTCCCGCTTGTTACGCACTCCCAAAAGCTTCTCAACTTCTAACTCTACGGGTAAGCCTTGGCAGTCCCATCCAGCCCAAAATGGCATGTAATAGCCTTCCATGGTTTTCCATCGGTAACGAATGTCTTTCATTATGCGACCTCGTGCATGACCGATGTGTGGAATACCATTTAGCGTGGGTGGTCCTTCAACGTAGCCTAAATATCCTTTAGCGTTTTTTTCTAAAAGCTCGAGTTTTTCTCTAATCTGGTTTTTAGCCCAGAATTCCCGCATTTCTTTTTCTAATGCAAGTGGAGTATAATTAGTTGGTAAACCTATGTTTGAGTCGGCTTCTTCGGTGGCAGTCAATTTCATTCCCTTCCGCAAAATAGGATAAAAGAGTATATAAAAGTATAAAGTGACCGCGTTTTGAACCTGCAAGTTTGAACCAAGAAACTGTGCTCAAGTTAAACTCATAATTCGTCTGAAGGCGTCTAAACTATGAGCTTGGCAAAACTTGAGCCCTCAGCCCATCAATTACCAGTGTTTGATTTTGAGCAAGTAAATCATTAAAAAGATAATCACCGCCAATATTTTGGAATTTTACTTGCTCAAGATCATTAGCTGATTGGTCCTGAGGTGTGATTATGCTTTTAGCATCTGGATAACCAGGTTGAGCTATTATGTGTGACCAAACGTACAGAGTACCATTCTGAATATATTGTTGTGAAAACTTATCGGTTGTCGTCATACCAGTTAAAGCAACAAGTGTTGAGCTTCCTGCGTCTAAGTAGTCACTCCAACCCGCCACCTCACCTTGCAGCGCTTTCCGATCTTCAGAAATTACAGCGTTACTTATTCCATATGCTGGTCCCCCAAGTCCACCAGGCGCAGGTTGGCCATTTGAATCGTTCAAAAATTGCTTATACTCAACAATGAGTGGCGCAACAGCGACCCTAATTTGAGTGATACTGACAAATTGTTGGTGCCGGTTGGCTTCCGCATTATTAGTTACCCTCAACACTATAACATATGACGCTAAATTATAGTTCATATCGCTCTTTGTTTGTGTGTTGTTATAGTATAGACCTTCTATTTTGTTGTTAACTGTTGGATGACCAATGTAGGCATAAACAAGTTTAACACTTATGTCTGCTTTCGGTTGAGTCTCAACAATATTGGAAAGATAATAAGAATAAAAAGCGACGGAAAGAATGAGCGAAGATAGAACAACAGCAAAAATTATTGTAATCACGTAGCCTAATTTCATGTCCTTATACCGCCAGGGTTAAGGTTTAACCACATGACCAAGATAAGGAACTTTTGATTATTAAAATTTGCATTTAATCCTAACATCTCAAACAATCTACTTATATGTAAAAAATAAGCTAACATTAACTAGTCAAACAAGAATTTCGTCAAAGAGAAGTGAACAGAATGGGAAAGTTTCGGTTAGCCGTCTTCAATACTCAACCCCCTCACCTCTATGTTGGAGGGGTAGAAAGGCGAATAATCGAAACTACCAAACGACTTCAAGACCAAGCAGACATTACAGTCTACAGTGGCACAAAAGCGGGCTTCACCGAACCTTCCACCCTCAACGGCGTAAATTTTATTCCATTCTATTCAACGGATAGAATTTTTCCTTTAGACAACTGGTTCTTTAACAGAAGCATCGCCAAAAAAGCCACAAACATTGATGCTGATGTTTTTGAAGCTCATGCAGTGAGCGGTTACGGACTCCTCAAAAAGTTAGACAAAGAGGGCATCAAAAAGCCGTTCATTCATACGATTCATGGCGTCCTCTCAGACGAGTATGAACAGGCAAAGAAGAATGGTTATCAGTCTTTCAGAGGCAAGATTGCTAATTATTTCATGAGTAGGCTTGGCAAGCTGGAGTCTGAAACAGCTCAAAATGCAACTTTGATTGTGACGATCAGCAATTATTCGTGTGAGAAAATCAAGCAATTTTACAAAGTTGATGCGGCCAAGGTGCGAATTGTTCCAAATGGCGTTGACATTGCAAAATTCCGGCCCTTTGAGGATAGGGAAGCAGCTAAACGACGGTTTGGATTAAGCGATGAGCCATGTGTGCTTTTTGTTGGTAGTTTGATTCCTCGGAAAGGGCTGCCTTTTCTGGTTGAAGCGGCCAGGCAAGTAGTTAAAGAAAAAAGCGATACAAAATTTCTGATTGTAGGAGAAGGACCGTTAAGAAACCAATTGGATAATTCTCTTAAGAAGACGAATCTATCAGGTAATTTCAAGTTTTTAGGCAACCTAAAAGATGACCAGCTCTCAAATGTGTACAATTGCGCAGATGTTTTCGCGTTGCCATCAATTCAGGAGGGGCAAGGAATTGTACTGTTAGAAGCACAAGCCTGTGCTAAGCCGATTGTGGCTTTTAACATTGGTGGAGTAAACGAAGCTGTCCGAAATGGGGAAACAGGTTTACTTGTTAAGCTGGGCAACACTACCGAGTTTGCAGATGCAGTGTTGAAGGTTATTTCGAACAAGAGTTTGCAGGAAAAAATGGGCGCCAATGGACGCAGATTCGTTTTGGAAAACTTTACGTGGGATGTTTGCGCTCAAAAAATGCTCAAAGTCTATTATGAAGCATTAGGAAATTGAAATGTTAACTGATTTAACCAGTTTTTTGAAGTCGTTATCGCTCATCCATTCAGTCCTGAGATAGCATCTGATTCTTTCATCACTCAGACCCAGGCGTTTTGCTTCTTGAACACAATAACGGTAAGCTTCAATCTCGGTGGGTCGTTCCACATAGTCATATCTTGCATCAAAGAGCTCTTTTCCTTCCATGTATTGCTTAACATGGCAAAGTTCATGGATTAAGTCAAGGTAAATGTCTGTTTTGTCGCCGTTGTTGAGGTAGTTTTTGCTTATAACAAGGTGCCCATCGGAGCCATCCACGTACATGTAGCCGAAAATCCAGCTAAGTTCTACTGTAAGATGATTTAAGACTTCATTTGTTTTTTCGCCGAAAATGCCTTTTACCGCCTCAACATTTTCGAAATCCTTGAAGAACTCAGCGAAAATTAATTTACGGTTTCCAACGCCTAGTATGTTAAATGGTAATTTTCTTAGCAATCGCAGTATCCTAAATCCTATATATTCTATCGCAGTCAAATCTTAACAGTTGCTCCTATTTGAAAGATGCGAGGTATTCAAGTTTCATTCCTCGATGAGCCAAATCTGGAAGATCATCTACGCTGCCTATGCTCGCGTCGATATTGCGGTGGATTGGGTGACTCCATATGCCTTCGGGTGCAAGGTTAAATTGCAAGGGAACATCCACTTTGATATTGAACTTTTGGCTTAAATTCTTAACGAGTTTTCCTTCTCTGCAGGCTATTCGGCCAGAACGATAACTCTGTAATAGTTGTGGTGCCGCGAAGGCGCCCACGCCGTGCCAAACAGTTGCGTCTTCAGGAGAACCAATTGAATAGAGGAAAAACTGTGGTGAAGAAGGGGTTTCGGCAAAACTGTAATCAGCAAGTTTTTCGCCTGGAACGCTGAAACTGTCCTCACAAATGGCGACCGCTATGTCTTCTGGGTCCATGGCGTTAGGATATAGTGGAGTAGTTTTGTATTTGACTGTTGCATCAATTAATTTGTTGTTTTCAAAGTGCAATTTGCCTCTGGCTGCGCGTTTGGAACCGAAACCTTTCGTGGAATGCGGCACTGTCAAAAGCGTTGTTCGGTTTTTCATACTGCGACCCATACAAGTGTATGATTCCTCAATTGATGCATAATCTTGGTTGCTTTCTCGGATTATGTAATGGAGCAAGCCGTCTTTGTTCTCAGACTGCAAGGTAGAAAGTGGCATACGCAATGTGTAAAGCGAGAGATCCATCCCAAAAAACGCCGACAGCTCCTTTAGCTGCGAATATTTTATTGAATCCACCAAATCAAGATAAGAGCCATTGCTAGCATGAAGCATTTCTTCGATAAGTACTGCTTCTTTTTGAGAGATTAATGAGCCATCGTATTTTTTGAGATATGCTTCATCGATTTTCAACTCATCCGTTTTAACGTTCGCTGCTGGAAAAGCACTTTGACCACTATCCACGATTGACTCTTTGAGCGGATTCATCGAATAACGGTCAGCTTCCACATCATCAGTATTAAGCAAGAAAGGCACGATATAACCTTGTGTAGGTTTCTTAAGCAACTCTAAGAGCGCAGAAACGTCGCCATTATCAGGTTGATGTAAACCATGCTCATAAAAATAGTTGCCACAAGTTTCAAGCAGGCGGGTCCCGACAATACCTTGAACTTCCTCAACTGTCAACTGCGGATTCGTATACTCAACTGAGCCCCGCAAATAGAAACGTTCATCAGAGAATGAAAAAGAGACCTTTTTGCTGTTGACATAACGGAATAACGTAACTTTACGGTTGCTGTTTTGGCCCTTTGAAGACGCGGCGCCTTCAACTAGCACCTTTACTGTTGAAAATGAAGTCTTCAAAAAATCTTCAAGCAAAAACTTACAGTAATCTTCACTCATAACTTAACCTCGTTCCAAAGATTCAGCCAAATATATACAATTTTTTACGGTAACTTCCCCTAGAAACATTCTCGAAACAGAAAAATCTTCCTTAAACCCTACGCTGAAAAGCATGTCCAAAAGCGCAGTTTCCTTTTTGGGCAACACCAAGAAAACATTTTTGCCAGTCAATTTTGCAAGAGCCAATTTAACCAGTGCAATGGCAGCTTTAACGTTGCCTGCTTCACATATTAAAGGTCCAACCCAAGCCATTGACTCGTAAACAGTAGCAGCTACATACCCAACAACATGATTATTTTCAGAGTAGTAATAGCTTAAGTTGCCTTTTTCAAGAATTATAGATTCAAGCAATCTTTTTCTGTTACCTCCAAAAAATCCGGCATCGAACTCTTCTATTGCACCTATTTGCTGTTTTTCCACTTTCGGCAAGTTTTCAGCAATAACATTTTGAAGGCATTCTGTATGCAGAAGAGAATAATCCATGTTATTTTTGAAACCCAAGCTGCCGTAGAAACTGACAAGGTTCGGGTAGGCATAGAGCCCAACGGTTTTTACACCTTTGCTTTGCAAGTAGTTTACTGCATGTCTCACTAGGAGTCTGCCTACGCCTTTTCTTCGGTATTTTTCTTTAACGATTAGGTTGCCAAACCAACCTACCTTGTCGAAACTAATGCTCGTTGCTACACCAATGCGTTTGGAGCCCTCGAAAGCAACCAGGCAGCCTTCCGGTTCAAGTGAAGAATTAAACTCGAAATCCTCAGGCGCCATATTCCAGTCCATAGTGTTCGCTAACCTAGTCGCAAACTGAAAATCGGAAGGGCTCATTTGCTTCACATGAAACATGAAAAATACACTAGAACCACTAGGAATTAAGCATTTAAATATTAAAATTGAGAATCAGCGCTCCATTGCTAAACGAAGAAAAGACAAAATTTATTTGATAATTATGAATAACATTTTGAGGAGACAAATTTATGGCTGAATCAGACAATTTTATTTCTGTTTTAGAAGAAAAAGAATTGCAGGAAGGCACAATGAAGCTGATAAGAGTTGAAGGGTTGCCTGTTTTACTGATTAAACAGTTAGGTCAAATTTACGCTATTGATAATCGTTGTCCACACATGGCTTGTGGATTCTCTGGGGGATCTCTTGACGGACCTGTAATTATTTGTCCTTGTCATGATTGGCGCTTTAACCTCAAAACCGGCGAATACGAGGATGACCCGTCGATGAAGCTAAAAAGCTACGAGTGGAAAATTAAGTCAGGAAAAATATTGGTGAAGGTCGACGACGAAGACGAATAAATAAAAAAAGGTGTTTAATCGGCATTGCATGTTATAGCTTCATTTTTGAATTTATAGCCCTTACAAAATTCCCAAAAAACCTCGGATGTTTTTACAAGTGGTCTTTTAGGTCTTACAATACAAAGTTTTCTTGGGCTTTTGGCTTCCTTTATTTTAACAATTTTAATTAAGCCTGCTGCGTAGGCTTTTTTTGCCGCAATAGATGAGATTATGCTTACGCCTCTTCCTTCTGAAACAGCCGTTATTACTGATTCAGTGCTCCCAAGCTCCAAAGCTACCTTCAATTTTTCTAAGCTCAGCTTGTTGTTTTCTAGCAAGCACTCGAGTTCTTTTCTTAGTTCCAGAAGTTTCTTCTCTATCAATAAATTGAAACTTGACGATTTCATTAAGCGCAACTGACTTTTGCTTGGCTAATTCATGATTGCAGGGTACAATAAGAACAAGGTCATCTTGCCCAACTTGAATAAACCCAAATTCTTCTTCAAAACCCTTCAAAGTGCCAACTACTGCAAAATCAACACTATTAGCTTGCAAACTGCTTAGACTATTGAGGCTGTCTTGTGCTTTAATTTTAAATTTCACATGAGGATACTGATTTTGGAACTCAGAAATTAGACTGGGAATTATGTGCTCTTCTGGTATGGTACTTGCAGCTATGCTTATGGTTCCAGATAGGTTTTGTTTAGCTAAGGAAATTTGGGCTTTTGCATTTTGAGCTTCTCGCAATACTTTTTCTGCGGTTTCTTTGAGCGTTGCTCCTGCTGCGGTGACCTCTACGCCGTTGGCTGTGCGTTTGAACAGTTCTGCATCGAAATATGCTTCTAGTGCTGCTATGTGGTGGCTTACTGTGCCTTGACTTGTTGCAAGCTCTTTTGCCGCAATTGAAAAGCTGCGAGTTCTTGCGACTGTGAGGAATGTTTTGAGGTAATCGAATCTTATGGTTTCCATGTGCTTTGTTAGAACCCCTTTTTGTTTTGTATTTAGTTTCTGTATAATGTTTATATGTTATTTGTTTTGATAGAAAGAATTATATTAGTTTTTTTAATAAGGGATATTCAGTAAAATTGAGGTTGAAGACTTGGTAACTTTCACAATAATAATTTATGAAGCACCGTACGCAAAAGAACGTGCACTATCAGCACTTACGATTTGCATGGACCTGCGATATAGAAGGGCACAAAGTAAGAATTTGGCTGTTTGAAAACGGCGTCTACTTAGCAAAGAAAGGACAGAACCCCTCTCAAGGTTTAACCAATTACGGCCAAATGCTGGAAGACCTAATGAAAGGAGGCGCTGAAGTCAAAGCCTGCATCGTTTGCGCGGATGCTCGCGGCTTAGCTCAAGCAGACTTACTTGATGGAGTAAAAATTGCAACGGTACATGAACTTGTTGAGTGGACAATTAACAGCGAGAAAGTGATTGTGTTTTAGGCGGATATTTTGGCATTTGAAAAGTTAGATGTTAAAGGAAAAATGTGTCCTATGCCTGTTGCCTTTACGAAGCGTAAGCTGGAAAGCATGGCTTCTGGTCATCTACTAGAGGTTGTTGGTGAGGGAGAGTTGGAGTTTGATAATGTTCAGCGTTGGGTTAAGAATAATGGTCACGAGGTTGTTGAAGCCTCCAAGTCTGGTGCAGAATTTAGGGTTTTAATTAAAAAGCGTTGATCAAATCAACTTTTCTAATAATACTTATCAGAAATTCTAATAAATATGATGTGTAATACGCTTCTTATCGGCATGTGATGTAATGGCAGAAAAATATGTCCCAATGTGGAAAAACCTCGGAATGGACCTCGAAAAACATAACCAACTCTTAAACATTCTAGGTCAATACTACACCGCTGTATTTTTATCCCAAAAAAATAGGCCAAAAGGCATGGGTTACTTTGACTTCGTCGTCTCAGAAATCCACGGCTTAAGAATCAAAGAACTCAACGATCAAAGAGCAGCAGGAAACAAGGTCGTTGGAGCTTTCTGCATTTACGCACCAGAGGAACTTGCTTACGCTGCAAATGCTACAATGGTGGGTTTATGCGGCGGCGCAGACTTTTCCGTTCCAGACGCAGAAGCAGTTTTACCCCGAAACCTATGTCCCTTGGTTAAATCATTCTACGGCTTCAAACTAAACCGGACATGCCCATATTTCCAGTCTAGTGATTTGGTGGTTGGAGAAACAACATGCGACGGCAAAAAGAAAGTTTATGAACTCCTCAACGAGCTTATCCCAACTTACGTCTTAGAAATTCCCCACAAGCCATACACTGCAAAGGGCAAAGCTTTCTGGTTTAAAGAGCTGGAGGATTTTCAAGCTAAATTAGAAGAGCTTACAGGGAACAAGATAACTGCTGAAAAACTAAAAGAATCCATTGAATTAATAAACAGCAAACGCAGAGCGCTGAAGCGTTTGTCTGATTTACGGGAAAATAATCCATCACCAATAAGCGGCTTAGATGCATTGCTTATTTTCCAAATCAGCTTCAACGATGACGTAAAACGGTTCACAGCAAAAGTGAATGAGCTCTGTGATGAACTCGACGAGCGTGTGCGGAAAGGTGAAGGCGTTACAAACAAAGATGCTCCAAGACTAATGATTTCAGGCTGCCCTATGGCAATTCCCAATTGGAAAGTCCACAGCATAGCTCAAACCGCTGGTGCTTCAGTGGTTGTTGAAGAAAGTTGCATAGGCACACGGTACTTTACAGATTTGGTTGAGCCGAAAGGTGAAAGCTTAGAGGATTTGCTTTGGGCTATAGTAGAGAAATACAGCCAGATTCCCTGCGCTTGCTTCACACCTAACGATAAAAGACTAGAAAGCGTAACTAAGCTTGCTAAGCAATTCAAAGCAGAAGGTGTAATATATTACACACTTCAGAACTGTCATGACTACAATGTTGAAGGAGTAAAAGTTGAGCGAGCTTTGAAAGCTCAAGATTTACCTATGCTTAAGATTGAAACGGATTATGCTATGGGCGATTCCGAGCAGATAAAAACAAGAATCGAAGCCTTCCTCGAAATCATCCAAGGGAAAAAGCAGACGTAAACCACGTCTCCATTTTTTTGGGATTGAATATTTTTATCTTTAGAGTTCCTAGAGTAATAATGAATAAATTTGAAGGCAACGAAATTGGATTACCGATTAACTAAGGTCGTTCCCGTTCACGGCTGTAGCTGCAAGCTTCCGCAGTATCAGCTGGGCGGTTTGTTAGATAAGGCTGGTTTGTCAGAGGGGTTCAGTGAGGAAGTGTTGGCTGGTCCATGGGAAAATTCCAGCGTTGTCAAAATCGCAGACCACCTTGCTGTCCTAAATACGCTTGATTTTTTCACTCCCATGGTTGATGAACCAGAAATTCAAGGCAGAATTGCAGGAAGCAACGTTACCAGCGATATCTATGCTTTAGCAGTTACAAACATTGTCAGCGTGTTGTCGATTATGGCTTTTCCCGAGAATATGCCTGACGAATTGGCTGTGGGGATGCTGAAAGGATTTGGTGATTTTTGCCGTGAGATGGGTGCCCCTGTGGTTGGTGGACACACAATTCGGAATCCTTGGCCAATTATTGGAGGAGCAGCAACAGGCATCAGCGATCCCGAAAAAATAGTTTACACCCGTGGCGCGAAGGTGGGTGACCGTTTGTTTTTGACTAAGCCACTTGGGATTGCGCCCGCAATGGCTGCTTACCGTTTGCGAAAGGAAGAAGAGGGCAAGGAACTTCTCAATGACGTACCTGAGGATTTAATTGACACTGCAGTTGATGAAGCCATCAAAGGAATGATAACTTCCAACAAACCTGTCGCTGAAGCTATGCAGAAAGTCTCCGTGCATGCAGCCACAGACGTCACAGGCTTTGGATTGAAAGGTCATGCCGCCAACATGGCTATGCTGAGCAAAGTTGACATCGTTATAGACCAGCTGCCGGTGATTCGAGGGACACCCGTGTTGACGGAAATTTTCGGTTACCCCTTGTTGCAGGGTGAAGCGAAGGAAACTGCAGGTGGCATGCTTATTGCTGTATCTAAACAGGATGCGGATGATTTGTTGAGTGAGTTGGATAAGCGTAAAGTTAGGCATTTTGAAGTTGGTTATGTGGCAAAGGGCAGTGGAAACGTTAACGTACTCAAAGATGCTAAGATCATTGAGGCATAATCGCTATTCTTTTAATATTTACCCCTGATTTGGCGTTTTCCTTCTCATGATTTTAGCGGTATAATATATATTGAATAGGTAACGTATGTACTGTTAATACTTTGCAATGTTAATTGGAGAAACGCTTATGGAACGAAAAATCATGTCGTTAGGCAAATCATCACTAGTTATATCTCTTCCGAAAGAATGGATGCAACTAAATGACCTAAAAAAAGGCGACACAGTTTCATTCAACATCCAACGAGACCGCTCCTTAGTCGTTTACCCCGGCGCCCTCAAAAAATCGGAACCAAAAGAAATAACACTTAGCGTTGGACAAAACGAAGAAGAACTACTCATAATCACAGAAAATCCTTGGGGCCTTCCTAAATGGCTATTCAGGCATCATGCTAACGTCCGAAAAAATTTTTACAGTACCGCAAACGAAAGCGATTCGCCGCATGGCGGGCAGGCTCTACATGAGAGTTATGGAAGCTGACTCAAAATGCGTTTACATTCAAAGCCTCATGGATGAGTCGAAGGCTTCTTTGGAGCAAGCGATACAACGTATGCACCTTATCTCGTCGTTCAATGATTGAAGGAGCCATCAACTCACTAAAAAGCAACGATATCGAACTAGCAAAATCAGTAATGTCCTTGGACGACGATGTTGACCACTTTGGCTTCTTTATCCTCAGAATTCTCCGTAACGCCGCCCAAGATCCAATCTTAGCCAACGAGTTACATGTTGATCCGTTAGATTGTATGGATCATCAAATTCTTGTTTACCGTATGGAGTATGCAGGAGATTATGCTGCCGACATTGCGCGTCACATTATTATGCTTAATGGTGCAAAACAGAAGATTCCGGATGAAGTTTTGTCGATTATGATTTCTACTGGAAGAGAGGTTTTGGAGCTTTACATTAAAGGAATTGAAGCCTTCTTCTCAAAAGATGTCGCTGCCGCAGTTGAAATTATGAAGTACAGACAAACAATGGACAAAGCTGAAATGGAAATAGCCACAAAATCCTTTACTGGTCCACCAAAAAGTTCTGATCTTAGTCTGCGGCATCTGCTCAATCCGCGATGACATAAAAAGAATTTGTCACTGCGCATTTAGCATGGCTGAAATAACGGTTAACCGTGCCTTTAAAGCATCAAATCCAGATTCAAGCGGCTTAAGCGGAGAATAAAAGAAGATTTAAGGCTGTTTAGTTGCCTTGGCGGAGTGCACCAATAGCACTTTTTCTTTTTTGCTGTTGAGGTAGTTGTGTATGCTTTTGGCAGCTATTTTGCCTGAACCCATGGCGCTAATAACAGTAGATTCACCTGTAGCTATGTCGCCGCCAGCGTAAACCGCTTCTAAACTGGTGAGGCCCGTGTCTTTATCAACCGCTATGATGCCACCGACTAACGTTTTTAGCCCTTCAGTGGTGCTTTGAATGATTGGGTTAGGCGTACGTCCTATGGCAACTATGACTGTGTCAACATCTATGGTAGTTTCTGAACCTTTGATTGGAACTGGTTTGCTTCTGCCCGTCGCGTCTGGTTCAGTAAGTTTCATTGTTACATATTCCATAGCTTTAACTTGCCCATGGTCATCAGCTATGAACTGTGTTGGGGCAGCAAGGAACTTGAATTGTGATTCCTTCTTCCTCAGCGTTGCTAATTTCTTCTTCTCTAGCTGGCATTTCCTCTCTTGAGCGGCGATAAACAATCGAAACGCTTTCGGCACCCAACCGTAGAGCGCACCGTGCAGAATCCAACGCTACGTTGCCGCCGCCGATGACTACCACTTTTTTGCCCATGTGTATGGGTGTTTTGGATTTTGGAAACTGATAGGACTTCATGAGGTTGACGCGTATTAAAAATTCGTTGGCTGAGTAGATTCCACAGAGGTTCTCGCCAGGTATACCCATAAACTTTGGTAAGCCTGCGCCGGTGCCAATGAAGATTGCGTCGAAACCTTGCGCCAACAACTCCGGAATAGTGTAAAGTCTGCCAATCAAGGAATCAGTCTGCAATTCAACGCCTAACCTCTCGATGTAGTCAACTTCAGCTTGAACAATGCGTTTGGGTAATCGGAACTCTGGAATACCATAAACCAATACGCCTCCGGCAAGATGAAGCGCCTCAAAAATAACCACACGGTACCCCAACTTAGCTAAATCCGCTGCTACAGTTAACCCTGCTGGACCCGCGCCGACCACGGCTACTTTTCTGCCATTCCATGCCTCTGCCGGCTTAGGCGTTATGCCTTTTTCATGTTCAAAGTCAGCGACAAACCGTTCAAGTCGCCCAATGGAAACCGATTCGCCTTTTCTGCCCATTATACAGTTTTTTTGGCATTGCTCTTCTTGAGGGCAAACTCGTCCGCAAATGGCGGGGAGACTGTTTTTTTCTTTAATTTTTGAGATGGCTTCGTGGTACTTTCTTTTTTTGATGCAGGAAATAAACGCTGGAATGTCAACGCCTACTGGGCAACCGGTAACGCATTTGGGGTTTGGGCAGTTTAGGCATCTGGAGGCTTCAGCTAATGCTTGCTCTTCTGTGTAGCCTAAAACGACTTCCTCAAAATTCTTCGACCGCACGGAAGGTTCCTGTTTGGCTACTTCAATTGCTTGAAAGCGATTCTGAACTTTAGTTTCTTCTTTTACTGACCGTGACATTGGCATGTACCTCCAGGAGTTTGAACTGTCAAAACATGTTTCTCCTCAGTGCAGTAACTTTTAAGCCGTTGCATTAACTCTTTAAAGTTAACTTGGTGAGCGTCAAACTCAGGACCGTCAACGCATGCAAACTGGGTTTTGTCTCCAATGGATACTCGGCATGCGCCGCACATGCCCATACCGTCAACCATTATTGGGTTTAGGCTGGCGATGGTTTTTATGCCAAATGGACGGGTGATATCTGCTATTACACTCATCATTATTGGAGGTCCGATAGCGAAAACTATGTTAAAGTTATAATTTTTAGCTATCAAAGACTTCAAAACGTCGCTTACAAAGCCTTTTTGACCTTTTGTGCCGTCATCTGATGTAAAAAATATTTCGTCAGAGACTGCGCTCATTTCATTCTCTAAAATGAATAGATCTTTGGTTCGTGCACCCATTATGGATATGACTTTGTTTCCAGCTTCTTTAAGCGCTTTAGCTACTGGGTAAGCTACTGCTGTGCCGAGTCCTCCACATACAATGGCGGCTACCCCAAAGTTTTTGATTTCACTGGGGTTTCCTAAGGGACCTGCTAGGTTTATAATTTTTTCGCCCACTTCCAGGGTGCCCAGTTCGGTTGTTGAATAGCCTATTTCTTGGAATATGTGTGTGATTGTGCCTTCTTCTTTGTCCCAGGATGAGAGGGTTAGGGGGATTCGTTCGCTGTCTGCGTGGGCTTTTAGGATTACGAATTGTCCTGCTTGGGCTTTTTGGGCTATGGATGGCGCGTGGATTTTTAGGAGTTTTACTTGTGGGTTTAGTTGTTGTTTTTCGAGGATTGTGTTGTTGTCTGTTCATTGTTTATTCGGGGTTTGAGGCATTTTCACGTTCTCCCATTGCAATATACAATAAATACCAGTATAGTCAGTATATACAATATATACTATAAAAGCGTTATGATTATCCAAACATAACGACTTCATGCGTACGCATTAGAAACGGCACACAAGAAAAACCAGAGTCTCAAGCAAGCATTAAGCTTAATTCTCATTGCGCCAACTTACATTAAGTGAAAAACTATGTCCCCCCTATGCTTTGAAACCAAACTTTGGATGGTCAACGAAAAAGGTGAAGCAGTTTTCGGCAATGGCTTAGCAGAACTCCTCGAAGAAATATGCAAACAGCATTCCATCTTGGAAGCCGCCAAACAATTAGACATGTCCTATCGATATGCTCTGCATAGACTTACATTGGCAGAAGAGCGGTTAGGTCAATCGCTTGGTTACACGTGTTCGGGGAGGTGCAAAAGGCGGTGGGTCTTCTGAAGTTACTGATTTTGGAAAAAATTTGGTTACAGCGTTATCGGAATGCTCAAGCAGAGCTAGAAGCTGTATTGGGAAAAATGCCTTAAGTTTAATCATTATTTTGGGCTAGTTGACATCTGATCTTTTTTGTGCTTTTAATTTTTTGTTGTCAATTCTTTTGTTGAGAAATGTTTATATGGCAACATTTTATCGATATGACTAAATGATAACATCGTGATGAGTAATATGAACAACAAACTCATAGCCATAGTATTGGTAGTCATAATAGTAGTAGCTTCAGCATTAGGCTATTTAGCATATAGCGGCGCATTCTCTTCCAACAGCAATCCCTCGCCAACGCCAACTCCAACCCCAACAGTAACTGTATCGCCGACATCATCTCCAACTCCAACGTCAACAGCCTCACCCACACCAACCCATTCACCGACGGCGACGCCCACTGCCTCACCAACCCCATCCGCCACCCCTCAACCTGTAGACCTACGAGTTTTCATAGCATCAAGTTTAACTAACGTCGTCGCTAACATGACCCAAGCATTTAATCAAGCAAACAACTGCAACATCATAGTAAACTCCTAGCTCCTCAAGTACACTATATACACAAATCACATCTGGTTCACCATGCGACGTCTTCATGTCCGCCGACACCAAATGGACAAAGCAACTAAACAACTCAGCACTCCTATACAACAATAATTATGTCAATTTCACCACAAACAGCTTAGAAATGATAATAGCACAAGGCAATCCGAAAGGCATAACATCCCTTGCAGACTTAGCAAAACCTGGGGTAAAATTGGTATTACCAGACCCATCGATACCTTCAGGCTCATATGCAAACACAACCTCTGGAAAATTGATTCAACCTGGGGCAACGCAAGTAGCCCGCTATACGTCGCTTCTGGAGCTTACGTCAACTATAACTACACCGTTCATCAAAATGTCGTCTCGTATGAATTGACTGTCGAAAACGTAGTAGGAAAAGTTTCACTCAACGTCGGAACGGCAGACGCAGGCATAGTGTTTGTTTCAGACGCAGTTTACGGTCAACTGTCAGGGTCCCAAGTCCAATTCATTCCTATACCTGCCGCAGTAAACACAAAAGGCACTTACGGCATAGCCGTCATAGGAACAACCAGCCAATCTGCATTAGCGCAAAAATTCATGGATTTCTGGAGCTCAACTGATGGACAAGCGTTACTGACCTATTATGGTTTTAATTCCTAAAAGTGCATATATTAAGCACTTCCTCACCCCTTTTTAAATTAACCAATCGGTGCAGCAATGAAACACAACATTACTAACACGCTTTCAAATAAAATAATAATCGTTATTCTGGGTCTTATAGTATTAACATACTTTCTTTTTGTAGCGCTGCCTATAGCAGCAATTTTCTTAAGAATCAACCCAAGTCAAGTTAACACTCAACTACATAATACCCAAATCATAAACACCATAAAACTTAGTTTATACACATCCGCTGTTGCTACTTTCATTGCATTCGTCCTAGCAGTTCCAACCGCTTATTTTATGGCAACAAGAAAATTTCCCGGCAAATCAGTTATTGATACGATAATAGATTTACCTATCGTTCTGCCGCCTGCAGTTGCCGGTGTAGCCTTGCTCTACGCCTTTGCTCCAAAAGGACTATTAGGTCCGATTTTGAACAGTTTGGGCTTAACTATTCCAGGCTACACCATCGCCGTTATTATTGCTGAAACCTTTGTGGCGTCTCCATTTCTTTTACGGTCAGCAAAAACTGGTTTTGAAAGTATGGATAAGGACATCATAAACAGCGCCAAAATGTTAACGGATAGCCGCGTCAGAGTATTTTTCACCATCACCTTCCCACTATCGATACGGGCTATTGTTACTGGGTCAATGATGACGTGGGCAAGAGCTTTGGGTGAGTTTGGGGCAACCTTAATGTTTGCAGGAAACTTACCAGGCATAACTCAGACAATGCCACTTGCAATCTATGTGTTCCTATATTCTGATCCATTGGCGGGGGTCATGTTATCCATTATCTTAATAGCCATTGCATTCGCAGTCCTTATCACCATCAAACTTCTTGAACAGAAAAGGTTCGGAGCTAAAAAATGATCAAGATTGATTCAATTTCAAAATCCTTTGGCGAAAAAAAAGTTTTGGGAAAACTCAGTCTTGAAGTCAAAGAGGAGGAAATCTTGTCTCTGCTAGGTCCAAATGGCTGTGGAAAAACAACGCTGTTAAACATACTCTCAGGTCTAACAAGACAAGACGAGGGCAATATTTACATTAATGATGTCTTAGTCAGCGGAAGGGCGGGCACAAAAAAAGTTTATCTTAAACCTTCAGACCGCAAAGTTGGCTATGTCTTCCAAACGGTATCTCTTTTTCCTCATATGCGAGTTAAAGACAACGTAGCATACGGACTAAAAGCACTGCATTTACCTAGACAAGAAGTTAAAAAAAGAACCAGTGACCTGCTTGATTTTGTAGGTCTTCGGGAATACGCAAGGTTTTATCCAAGCCAGCTTAGCGGCGGACAAAAGCAACGTATTGCGTTGGCAAGATCTTTAGCTACTGAACCGCAAATCTTGCTTTTAGATGAACCTGTTTCGGCAGTTGATCCCCAGCTTCGTGAATCTTTTCGGTTGGAACTTAAAAATTATTTGCAGTCGCTTAAAATTACTGTTGTTTATGTTACGCATAATTTGTCCGAAGCTTTCATAATGTCGGATAGAATAGCTGTTATGGGAAATGGAAGCATTCAACAAATAGGTAGCGGAGCAGACCTTTTTGATAAACCAAATTCAGGGTACGTTGCGAATTTTCTTGGAGTTAACTCATTTAAGGGCAAGGCTACCAAAACCCGCGGGGGGTTGTTGGAAATTGAAGCAAACGGCTCGATACTATTATCACAATCAACGCCCAATCTATTGGGAAAAAATGTTATTGCAACCATCAAGCCCGAAAACGTGAAACTTACAAAATCCGACGATATCGATATCCAAGAAAACGGAGTCAACTTCATCGAAGGTGTCGTTATAGAAATGGTTCAGATGAGGTCAAATGCGCAGGTTACGGTAGACGTGGGGTTTATATTAAAAACTAGGATTTCTTTAAGCGTTATTAAAAACTTAGGCCTCATGGTGGGAGACCATGTGCATGTTTGTTTCAACGCGGATTCACTAAACATTTTTGCTGACGACGGCAATTAATGGTTTTTTATCTCATTAAATTTAAGAATAGAGGCGTTTGAATTACGATATACTCAACTTTTCTAATAATATTCACCGTAGAATTGAAAAGTTAAATAGTTTTTACTCATTTCGGACGATGAAGGGTTTATTTCTTGTTGAATTAGAACGAACTTTACCTTAACATTTATTTCTTTATAATACACAATTTTAACATCTTGGTTTCGATGAGACCAGAAATATTATTGCAGAAAAACTTCTCAAAAAGGACAACCATGGACATAGCTCTAATGACGCCTAATTTGGGCTTTAATTTTCAGAGAGGATTTTACGGCGGGTATGCGCTCATCATGTTGGTATGGTGAGGTGCTGGTCTATCGTCGGGAGGCGAAGGGCCAGTTCGACTAGTCATGGGCGACCAAATTGCGCCTCACGATTGGGTCAAAGGCATTTCACTTATCGAAGTCCGGTGAAAAACGAAACTGAGCATTTTATTTCAATTACGATTTGCAAAAAAAATAAAGATCCTATTCACAATGAAAAAGTATCATACATATAGGGTTGAGAAACGGAAACCCATATTTTTTTGAACCGACATCAGAATCTTAAATTACAATTCCTTATTTTGTTTTAAATGACCTTGAATAATTCAATAACCATTTCGAGGGAGCAATGTATAGTTGAGCGTAATAACTTACAAATCCATTGGCGTAATACATTCGCCGTTTAAGGAACCACAAAATGTTCCAATCCAAGCAGCAGCATCAAAAGGTATCAAAGGTACCTTGGAAATTTACCCTGAATACGCAGAGGGCTTGCGAGACATAGAAGGTTTTTCCCACATTATTTTGCTTTACCATTTTCACCTAGTAAAAGACGGTTACTTACTGGTGAAACCATTCCTCGATGAAAAACTCCATGGGGTTTTCGCCACACACTCACCTGCTAGACCCAATAAAATCGGCATCTCTACAGTATGCCTTACAAAGGTCGAAAACAACATCCTGCATGTCCAGGACTTAGATATTTTAGATGGAACACCACTTTTAGACATTAAGCCCTATGTTCCGCAATTTGACTACCGAAGGACCACAAAAATAGGCTGGTTCAACGACAAAATAAGCAAACTTAAAAGCACTAAAGACGATGGCAGATTTTGCTAATGAATATCTTTTAAGAGATTCGGTTGGGTTTTTTGGTTGCTTCTTTGTCAATGTTGCCAATTCTATTTCCGCATTTACCGTAATTATTGGTATATTAGCGCTATTTATTCTGTAATGCGTACAAAGCTGCGTCCAAAATCATACCGTTTGTGTTGCTGCCAGACCCTGGAACTACTTGGCCAGCAGTATCAACGCCGTCGGAGTAGCCGTTTGAAGGAGCGGGAAGATATTTTTCAAGGTAGACTATTGTGTTTTGAGCGTATGTTGCATTGTAAAGGGCTAAGAAACTGAAAGCTATTTTACTGTAAATAATGGCATTGCCCGAATATTGTGCGCCTCCAGACGTAGTTATTTCCCATGGAGTGCCATTAGGCCCAACTACCCATTCCCACAGATACTGGCTTGAAAAGCCGTTTCCTTCGCTAAAAGCTACGTATTGACCTTTCGTGTTATAGTAGGCTTCATGGGCAAGATAAACCTGGTTCGCCAGCGTCATCAATTCGGAATTAGTATTGTTTACCTCGAAAATTGAGCACAGCAGTGGCTCACATGCAAGAGGAGCCTGAGGCAGTGAAACGTTGCCATAAGTTGTGATTGTAGATGAGTTAGATATATTGTTTATTATGCTAGCTGGAACGTTACCGAGTTGTTGAGGCCAAAAATTTGCGTAACCGCTATCAAAATAGTAGCCATAAATACTATTTGAGTTCGCGTCACTTTCAAGGCCAGGAATTATGGCGGCGTAATCTGATCTGTTACCATTTATATTGTAAACGAAGTTGTTTATCCTTTGAGCCCAGCTTGGGTTGTATGTTTTAAGATTGTTAAGGGCAACAAATAATCGTCCAGTATCAACCACGTCAACTTTCTCTGTTGCCTTGTCGGACAATGAATTGTAGTTTTTTCCATTTGTTGCGTCGTAGAACCAGAAAGGATAATGGGTAGTATCATTAAGCGGTCGATTTTCTAAATAATTTAAAGCCTTGTTCAATCTTGCGTAAGAACCCCAAGTGCCATCGGTCGTTATCAAGCCTATTTTCTGAGCGTCAATTACGGCTTGGATATAAACGCCTAAGTCCCAATCGGTAAGAGCTTTAAAATATGTGGCTCCAGCGTAAGGAAGACCTGTTTTAGCATCAACACCTACATTAGGTTGAAAATACGCCCAAGCATTCCCAGCAACTCCAAACCACACAGTTGAATTAACAGGTTGACCAGATTTAATTAGTCCAGAATTTCTATTAGAATCTGATCCTTTACCGATGCTGCCAAACCATTGCGATAAGCTTGACATTTGACCTGGCAGAAAAGCAAAAAATGAAAACAACAAAACAGCGATAATTGAAAAAGCTACTAACGCTTTTATTCTTCGGTTAAAACGGAGTTTTGATAATTTTTGAGCCATCTGAGCCACTGATATTATTTTGATAGCTATGGATAAGCAGAGTTTGATTTAAAACTATACCAAAATTGAGATTTCTACCCATCTGAGGACTAAGAGACTAAGATCAACTTCATGTTCTTAGCGGAAATAAAATTAATAGCCGAACCTCTCGATAACCCCTTAAAAATAGATGTTTTCAAGATATATTAGAAAAATCAAGGCGAAATTTATAAAAACGAAGCAATTAATCTTCAAGCAAGAGTGAGACCCAATATGGTTTTAGTTGTTGCCGCTGTCGGCATTAGCGGTTCAGGAAAGACAGTTACCTTAGAATACTTAGTTTCTCAGCTTTCAGCTCAAGGTTACAAAATCGGTTCAATAAAACATGTCCACCACAAAGGCTTTACGATGGATAAGGAGGGTACGAACACTTGGAGATACGCGAAGGCTGGTGCCAAAGTAATCGTAGCCATTTCTCCTGAAGAAGTCGCTATAATAAAGAAAACTGAAATGTCTCTGGAAAGTTTGGACCAAATGACTGCGCTGATTGAGGATGAGGATTTGGATATTGTTTTCTTTGAAGGTTTTCATCGTTTAATCGCTAAAAGAACAGATGTTCCGAAAATTATTACCGCAGTAGACGAAAATGGTCTTAAACGGACTTTGGAAGGCACGGTTGAACCCATATTAGCGATTGCCGGCATTGTTGCCCAAAACTCAATTAACCCAGCCTATGGCAACATACCAATAATCAAGGTGCCAGAAGATGGGCAAAAACTTGTGGAACTAGTCAAAAAACATTTAACACAAAACAAAACGGCTTAAATGAGGAGTTTTGATGGCTAAACGGGCTGCATTGATTTTGGCAGGTGGAAAAGCCCGAAGATTTCAATCTATCGATAAAGTCTGGCAGGATAAAGCCCTCGCAGAGCTTTCAGGAAAGCCCCTTTTGATTCTCGCGATCGAAAATGTTGAAGATATAGTTGATGAAATTGCTGTATCAGTAAATGATGAGGAACGAAAAGAAAAATACGAGCAGATTCTAAACAAACATTCCAAAACAAACTTTCAGATAGTAGTGGACGAAGAAATCGGCGGCATCAATGGTCCTAATGTGGCAATTATGTCAGGATTGAGTGCGCTAAAAGCTGATTTTTGCCTTACTTTACCTTGTGATATGCCTTTTCTAAAGTCATCTGTCGCTGAATATCTGTTCAAGGAGGCGGCGGATGTTGAAGTGGCTGTTCCAATGTGGCCAAATGGCAGGCTTGAAACCCTTCTAATGGTGCTAAAAAGGAAAAGCAACTTAGAAATTGCGGAAACACTTTGCAAGTTGAAGCGACCACGCTCCGACGACATTCCAAGAGGCGCATCAAAAATCCTTTTTGTTTCTCCAATTAACGACATAAAAACACTGGACCCAGAACTCAAAAGCTTCATCAACATAAATTTTAGAGAAGACCTCAGTCGACTACAAACACGCCGAGCACAAGGAGCAGTTACAGAAAACCTCAGGGTAAACTTGGGGGTTTTCTCTGTTTCTGATTTGCAGCGACTTCGAGTGGGCACTAAAATGATCCAGGAAAACAGGTTTTCGGAAGCTCAGAGTACTTTTGCTGCTCTTGCGTCCAACTTTGAGTTTTCGAACGCATTCTTTTGGGGAGCATTGAGCGGGGAAAATCAAGGTGAAGCCTTATTGAAACTCTCGCAGCGAGAGCTTGAGCCAAAGGCGGCTGTTGAGCGGGATTTTGAAGGCAAAGAAGCTTTCCTGAGAGCCGCAAACAACTATCGCATTGAGACTGGAATTTTCGAGGAAAACCGTTGCTGGTTGTTGGCAGAGCGAGCACAGGCTGACAAAGCATGGTGCGAATCATGGGTAATGGGAAAACACAGTCACGCTCACAGGTACCCATCTAAAGTGCGTCAAGCCTGAGAAATTTGTGAAAGTTCCAGTTTTCCAAACAAGTAAACATCTACGCAAGAGCCTTTTGGTAAATTCGTATGAGGCGGAATGATTGAGTACCCATTTGATTTGACTATCGTTGTGAGGGCACTTGACCCGCCTTCAACCTGCTCAGCCAGAAGTATGTTTCCAATCTGCTTTAAATGAAGTAGTAGAAACCTGAATTGTGGACCCGAATCAACCGCTTCTGAAAGCTCAGCTTTTAACAATGGTTGCAAACCATTTCTTTCTAAGCCGCTGTAAACACGGATTAACGGGGCTGCAAAAAGGTAAAAACCTGCAATACACGAGCCGATATGACCTGGCAACATCACAACAGGCTTGCCACCCAACATGCCGAAACCTGAGACCGCCCCGGGTCTCAACGAAATCCCCTGAACAACAACCCCAGGTTCACCAAGCGAGTTAATGGCGTCTGGAACAAAATCTTTCATTCCCACCGATGTGCCGCCGATAGTTACAACAATGTCTGCGTCTGCTAGGGCTTCGCCGATTTTGGCTTGCACCTGCTCCAGTTTATCAGGCATAATCCCCTGCACCTTGGCTGTTGCTCCTAATTCAGACGCCAATCCCACAACTACCAACGCGTAGTTATTTGCGATTTTGGATGGATCTTTTTCGCATTGTTTGATCAGTTCGTCTCCGCCACTCAGAACTACAAGAGTTGGCTTTTTGTAAACTTCAGCATCCATCAGTCCAATTGATGCGAGTAGCCCGATATCTTGCGGTCGCAGAACCTGTCCCTGCTTTAGCAACAGTGCTCCCTGTTTTACGTCATCTCCAAGCGGTATAATACCCTCACCCGACTTGATTTCTCGGACAATTTCGATTTTGTCGCCCTTTAAACGGGTTTCTTCCACTTTAACGGTTGATTTTGCACCTTTTGGGGTGGGAGCTCCACATGCAACGTAGATTGCTTCCCCGCTTCTTGCTTCAGCCGTAGTTGGGTAGTCGGATGGGAATAGTTTGCCAACAACTTTGAAAGCGGCAGGTTTTGCGGGTGAGGCGCCAAAGGTTTCTTTTGGGTTGATTGCGTAGCCGTCGATGAATGTTTTATCGTAGGCGGGGATGTTAATGTCTGAAGTGACATCTTTGGCTAAGGTTCTGCCCAAAGCTTTGGCCAAGTTGATTTTTTCGGTTGATAATTTTTTTGATTTAACTGCATCCAGCAGCCTAGCTTGTGCTTCTTGGGGATCCGAACGTTTCGGCAGCCGTCTAATATCAGGTCGATTCATCAAGGCACCTACAGAATGATTCTATCAAACCCCGTATAGACATTCATGCGTTTTCCGCGGACAAACCCCACTAAGGCAATGTCGGCTTTTTCAGCTGAAGAAATCCCCGAGTTCAAAACTGCCGCTACCGAAGCAACAATAGGCAAACCTACCTTGGCCGCTTTATAAATCATGTCGCCCGGCACCCGTCCCGTAATAATCAAAAAACACTCACTAAAATTCACATTTTTCAGCGACGCCTCGCCGATAACTTTGTCGACCGTGTTATGCCTTCCTACGTCTTCAGAAAAAGCCATAATCGTTCCGTCAGCTTTGACAATGGCAGAGTCGTGCAGCCCTCCCGTGTCCTTAAAGCCCTTAGCGAGGCTGTTAATTTGGTTTACCGCGTCTAAGATAATTTGGGCTTTAATTTTAAGGCAGGATTTTACGACGGGTATACGCTCGTCATGTTGGTACGGTGAAGTGCTTGCTTTGATAAGGGGGATTATGCGGGTGCTTCGGCGCGAATTTTTCATGCGCTCATCCAAATCTACGCTTGGCTTCAGCTTAAGTTGGCATTTGTGTTCTTTTTCGTTTGAGCTCAGGGATTTAATTTCGTCAACTGACCTCAAAATTTCCTCTCCAAGCAAATAGCCAACAGCAAGCTCCTTAAACTGTGAAGGCGAACACCAAATCACAAATGTATAAACATCATTAAGCGAAATTTGAAGAGGAACCTCTTCAGCAACACAATCCTTAGTTTTTTCCGCTTTTCCCGTAGATAAGTCAAGCCTTACTATGTCAACCTGACGCATACATTGTCCTCTTTGTGTGTTTGTTTTTGAACTGAGAGCGTGTTGATAAGGTATTCGGCTATTCCGACAATGTCAACAACAACTCGTACGCTGAGTAAATGTAATTCTTCAAGTCTTGTTACCTCTATAGTGAGCGAGCACTCGTTAATCAATAAATTGAGTATTCATAAATTAGATTGAGTGAGGACTCAGATTCCGATGATTTAATTTTCCTCTACTTATTTTCCAGTCATAAAATGTTGAACAAGACAAGAATAAGTGTCTTTTTGAGACAGCAAAATCGATAGATAATAGCGATATTAAAATGTCGAAGCTCGTTATAATAACAATCCGTTTTTCATGGAATTGGACTAACTAAACAAAGAGAAGTAAAAGGAATCCAGCAAGTTGGAATGGAAGACGTAAAAGGTGAGCATCAATCTCAGAAAGATTTGGATTGACAATTTCTCTATAATCTGAATGCTCCTAGAAAATAACCAAGTGTATAATCTTGTAATTAGACTTCAAGTTTTTGCATCGATAGGTTTTTCCAGGTAGAAATTAAGTTTAACGAATGTCAAAAACTTATTAGTACTATCTTTGATGAAAAGATGGTGGGTGGTTGCTTTGCAGGTCAAACAATATAGCGGAATGTGGTGGTTATCCGAAAATCCAGAGAAAAAAATTCATGGAAATCTAATACATCATGTTGGACATTTACCTATTCTTTCGCTGGAAGGCGCTTTCATTGAAAAGAAAGAGGAAGGCGAATTTTATGAGACCATATTAGGACTTGTTGATAGCAAGAAAATCACACTTATAGATTGCGTCAGGCTGAATTTCAGCGATGTTAATGCAGGGGCAATCAATTATTTTCGATCTAAATACAATGTGACCTTGTTATTGATAGGAAAATATTTTCCTAAAAAAAGTGAAATTGAATTTAAATATGTAAATGTCAAGTTTTCTAATATTAAAGAATGGCTCACTCACAGCTTATTTTCAGTTTCCCATCTCGAAGAAAATGATTCTGAAACAATTTGGCAAATTAATAAACCTCTAGAAAAACAAATTCAGCTTGACCAGTTCACTATTAAAATAACAGGGGTAATTGAGAGTTCGCACAGCTTTTTTTTAGATACCTTTCCAAGAGACGTATTAATCTCTATTCATGCTCAAAAAATGAGCCTACAAAAAGTGATTGAGATAATAAACTCCCTTAGGAATTTCTTTGAGGTATTAATTGGTCAAAATGTTCTCATAAGGCATATATTTTACTATGAAGGAGAAGATTTCAAAAAAATTTCAGCTATTTGTCCGTTTTTTGAAAAATCTAGATATAATACCCACAAAACAGTGCCACATCCGGTAGAGTTTGAATCAATAAGCCAAAATCTTCAAACTATCTTTCAAAATTGGTTTTCATTTGCGCAAAAATATGAACCTGTTTACGACTTGTTTTTCTCTCTTGCAAATGAAAGAGGCTATGTAAGAACCCCATTTCTTGTACTTTCACAAGCGATTGAGGCTTATCATAGTAGAAAATACGACAATAAACTTTTTTCAGATGACATCAGAAAAGAAATAGATGGCTCCACGCAATTCTCTAAAAAAATGTGTGAGGTAATAGCTGAGCCCTTAAGAGAGCCTTTCAAGCATAAAATGAAGTACGTTAATAGAAAGTCCTTGAGCATGCAAATCAAAGAATTGTTTGAGCAAAATCAAGTTTTTAAAATTTTTGTCAAAGACGAAAAACAATTCATTAGACAGTTTGTAGATACAAGAAATTATTTAACTCACTATGACCCAGAAATCACAGAACCGCCCACTGAACAATCAAAAATTCCATTTCTAACAGACACCTTACGTTTTATGATCATATCAATTATTCTAAAAGAAATAGGGCTAAAGGAATCGGAGATTGAAAGAGCTATCAAAATTTACTATGCATATAGGATTACCGATACATATTCACTTTTTTGACCCTGGAATTTTGTTTTAGTTTTTTTTAGCCAGCCAATAACGAAGAGGTCAATTAACCGTGCTTTTTCTTTTCTTATATACCATCCAATTTACTTCTCCTTATAGTTTATTGCTATCAAGCCGTAAAATTTTGCAAAACCAATAGGGAAAACAGAGGGTTAACAGTCTTATCACTACCTTCCATAAACAAGTTGTATCTACAAAGTATATACGCAAACTGTGCATGCTTTGACTTACTCGTAGGCTAACAGAGAGAGCAAAAATCGAAAAGAGCTGAGAAGTGAGAATTATAGGTATTTTTCGTATGTTTTAAGCTGCGGATTGTTGGCTTTGTTTACGAAGATTTTGCCTGTGCCATGCTCTGCCAAATCACCTAAGAAAACGTAGAAAGGCCCTGCGACACTTTGTGTATCGTCGATTTTGACTTTGGGTTTAACGCCGTCTATGGTGAATGTTGGCATTACTTCTGGGATTGTACCTGTTATAACTATTTTGCCACCTGTCATGCATGCGCCCGCTCGCGTGTCAACTTCTTTGTCCACAAGGATTGCACCGTCGCTCATGTGGTAACCAAGGAACCTTCCAGCACCGCCTTTGATTTTTAGTACTCCACCGTGCAAGTAGCATCCCGAGTCACTTCCGACTTTGCCGTCAACGGTTATTAGACCACCTTTCATGCCTGTGCTTGTCCCGCGGTATGGTGAAGCTAAATAGTCGCCAGCGTCTCCATGAACTTCAATTAAGCCGCCTTTCATATCGTTACCTGACCATCCGCCTATGGAACCGTTTATTGTGATTTTGCCGCCGGCCATTTTTTCGCCCGTATGCATGCCTGCGTCGCCATTGATGAGGATTTCACCTGTTTTCATGCCTTGACCGATTCGTTTGACTTTGCCTGCATCTCCGTTTATGGTGATGTAAGGTGTTTCAAGATTGTCTTCGTGGATTTCGAATAGGTCGCCGAGTTTTACGTTGCGGTTTCCTTCGGTAACGGGCATGTTTGCTATTTCAGCTGTGTCTTTGCCTTTGAAAACGTCTGGGCTTATACAAGCTGCTTGAACGGGTACCTCAAATTTTTTTTTCGGAATTAAGATAATCATCTTAGACACTTGCCTTTACAGTTAATTTTTCTGGAACCCTCAGGTAATGGTCGAATACTGGGTAATTATCGTATTCGATTGTCCAGTATTGTTTGAATTTGCGTCTCATTTCCTCGTCAATCACGCAGGGGTCTTTGGTTTGGACGTCAAGCCACATAGTTCTGCCAGGTGTGGTGTTGTTTACTACTTCGCCGTCTTTTACTACAATTTTGCCGTCTTTGATGGTGTAGGATGCGTGTTTGAAGGCTTTGCGTGCAGTTTTGAATTTTTGAGCTATATCAAGTTTTTCAGGGTTAATGTTGTATATTGCGATATCTGCATCTGCGCCAACTCCAAGTTGGCCTTTGTTCGGAAGCCCTAAAGCTTTTGCTTGTCCTGCACGAGTCATAATCGCTATTTCATAGAGGGTCATTTCACGGTCGATTGTTGGGAGCAAGCTCTTTTTCTGCGCTTTCTTGTTACAATGTTTGAGTGTTGCTTCGCGTGCTTTCTTGCTGTATAGCCAAGCGAGAACACGTGGGTAAGCAAAGAAGGGTCCTCCGTTGGGGTGATCGGTTGTCATGAACATTTTCCAAGGGTCCTTAATGAGCAAAGCCAATTCCAATCCAATGGACCATTGTAATGCGTTTACTGGGCTGTTTTTCTTGTAGTGGAACGGTATTATTCCTCCGCTGGTTTCTGTTTCAACGTCACTATTGACCCATTTATTGTGACCACCTAACTCATAGAGGGAAAACTCGAAGGGTCCATCAGCAGTCATGGTTGTAGTGTCTGTAAATATGACCTGCCCCATGTCAAAAGTCATGTGGTTGTGTGCATTAATGTAACTTGAAATTTCTTCTGAAGCTGAATTAAAATGCGCCCAAGAGTCACCTGCGAAGCTCGCGAACTGCAAGTGAGTAATGTGTCCAACCGGTTTGCCGTTGTAAGGCACGCTTTCTAACGCCTTCATCGTATCCATTGTTGTGGTGAAGTTGCCGGGTAATCCAAGATTGTTAGTGTGAAGATGAATAGAGTGAGGCAAGTTAAGCAGTGCGTTAACTTTAGCTAAACCACATATTATTTCACGTGGGGTAATGCAAAAGTTAGCTACTTGATCATCTATGCTGTGAACGTTGTGACCGAAACCCCAAGATTCTAAACCTCCTGGGTTAACGATTTTTATTGCATATCCCTTGGTTATATCCAACATCCATGCTACGTGTTTAGCGCATTCTTCGATGTTGCCTTTAGAGAGGTTTTCGAGTACAAACCACCAGTCGCCTAAAAGCGGATAAGTGGCTTTGTCAAGCAAGGGTATGTCGTTTAATTCTTCATGAGTATGTTTAGCTTCCAATGGGGCCATTGATGGATTCATGACTGTTGTATAACCCATACGAGAATAACGGTAACCAGTAGTGAAAGTGGAAGGAATGGAATAACCAGTACCGCTACGGGTCATGGCGGTTTTTCGTTCCACATCTTTAATGTGATCATCAGGGCGAATAATTCTGCCTGTGTTAACTTCCCCACCTGCAATGTGTGTATGAATGTCGACACCGCCCGGCATTACAGTTAAGCCTGAGGCATCAATTACTTGGGCTTTGCTGCTCACTTTGCGGACGATTTTGCCGTCTTTGATGGCTATGTCCATTTTTTCCCCGTTAATTTGGTTGATAGGGTCAAAGACGAAGCCGTTTTTTATTAGTAACTCAGTCATTTAAGCAACCTCTACTTTTTTCGCTTTCTTTCTTTGTTTAATTTCGATCCTAGGTGCCAGTTTATTGCGTGCTTTAAGTTCGGCGTTAGTTTCGATCTCTGGATTTTTGGCTTTGATTGCCCGGACTTCTTCTAGTATTTTCTTTAAGAGTTCTTCGTCGTTTAAGATACCTTTTGGTGGCTCAACAACTTTGCGCAACATAATTGGCACATGGTCCATGCGGTAAGCAGTGCCTTCGTATTCTATGCCGCACCATTGGGTTGGAAACACAACATCGCCAAGTCTTGAAATAGCGTTCATATCTGGGTTAATAGTGATCAACGGATGCTTCATCATATTTTGCATGGCTACCTTTGGAAAGTGCGCACCTGGGTCGGATGAAATAACTAAGGTAGCGTCGTTGTCGCCCCGTCTGAGCAGGTCAATGGTTGTAAATTCTCCAGGATTGTATTGTGGATATCCTTGTGAGAAATCAATTGCATACGGATAGCCTGTTGTCCAAGCGAAAACCACGTTTGCGCCCGTAACATTGAAGTGTCCTCGCATTGGCGAGATTACGAATTTGGTTCTTCTGTTAAGGTCTCGTGTCAATGCGATGGCTATTTCGATGTTTCGGAATCTGCCTGCGCTTTGAGTTAAGCCCAGTCCGAAGAAGATGACACCGAAATCACAGTTCACCATTGCGTCAGTTACATCTTTGAGGTATTCAACTGGAACACCGCCAACTTTGTCAACGTCCAATTCTTGATCAGCAACCAAACATCTCATTGCGTCAAGGATTTCATAATCTTTGTTTGGTTGAACCTGGATAAAGTAATCAGCTGCTTCAGCAGTCATTGTTTTTCTAACATCAACAACTACCAGTTTACGTCCATTTTTCTGCATTGCCTGAGGAGGCGCATTTACATTGCATGTTTGGGGATGAATAGGAGGATTATAACTCCCCAATATTCGCTTTGAAGCTGCCGCAACTTTTTTCTGGCTTGAAGCACCTTTTACTTTTTCCATATAACTTTTCCATTCACTACCTTCGAATCGTCCGTCAGTGAAGCTTGTGTATCTTTCAAGATGTCTTGGGTGTGAAGTCCAGGGGTTGCATGCCCAGTAAACAATTAAGTCTGCGCGATGTCTGATTTGACCAAGGGTACACGCAGGGATACCGATTTCTTGCGTTGCCATAACTGATGGCCCATGGCAAACGCTGCAGCAGTTATCTAACGCGGAACCTAATTCTTCAGCTAATTGAACACCAATACGTTGTGCTTCGCTAGTTGAACTACTCCAGCCGAACAATAATGGATACTTAGCGTCCGTTAGAATTTGAGCTGCCTTGTGAACCGCTTCATCCATTGATACAGGAACTAACTTGCCGTCCTTTCGTATCATCGGCTTTAAAATTCGCTCTTCACTCTTGTACCCGTGAACCATTTTCGCTTCACATTGGGCACAGCCATTTTTCATTTTTACAATCTCGTTATTTTCCACTGTTACTTCTATGTCATCACATAAGCAACCGCAAATTGGGCAAACAACTGATTTTGTTTCGGTCATTACATTTACCTTCCATATTCTTTCATTAGAAGCTCATCCAAAGTTAAAACAGACTGGTTTGGAGCAGGTTCAACTTCAACTGGAAAACCTTTAAACAAGGGCATGCCCATCCCGAAAGTTTCGTCACCGCAAATTGCATTTGCCCATAAACCACAAGGGATGAAAACAATGCCGGGCATGGTTCCGATTGGGTTTTTCAACGCCGTAACTATTACTGATCCATACTTGGATGTTACCTGAACGTTTGTTCCATTTCTTATGCCGAGTTTCACCATTTCGGACTTGTCAATAAAACAGATTGAGGAGCTGTCAAAATATTCTTTGGAGCCTTTCCCCATCTCCTTTCCAACTCCTTGATCAATTGTTCTACCAGTAATTAGAGTTGCGCGTAGCTTTTGCTCTACCATGGTCTACGACCTTATCCAATCTAAATTTATGGAGTTATATTTAAGAGTGATTTTAACAAACATGTAAAATTCACCTTTAACATCACACATTAAAGAAGACCTTTAACCGTCAAAGTTACCGCTAATTGACCATTGCTCGAAAAAAATAGCCGAAAAAATGACTGTTTATTTCAGTTTGGCATGCCCAGCCTTGAAAGCTGCGTTATAAGTACGCTTTCCTCCTTCATTGAGGAAAAAAGTTACTTTTGCTGTAAAGGTAACTCCATGCAGCCGCCTTAAATCCTTAGTCATATCTGGCTCTGTGTCGTCAAACCAACATATGACGTAATGGTCAGCTGCGCCTTCAGGGGTCGAAAGATAATCGGCGTCGCCCATAAGAGTGAAAAAGTCCTCCACTTTTCCAGAACATTTAGAACCAGCTTCAGGAGTAATCGCGAGTTTTTTGGCTTTTACAACAACGAATGGATCTATCTCGAAAGGTTCTCGCTCTTTAAAAATGCATAAGACAGGTTTATTCCAAATAAGTTCAGACAAAAGACAAACCTCAGAAATAGCTAGCGGACGCAATTATATAACTATATTGCAGTAAGCAAAAAAAGAAAAGAAACCAAAATTAGGTTTGTCGTTTCAAGCTGGCTTGTATGCTATGTTAAATGTGGCTTGTTGTCCGCCGGGTGGCATGACAAAGAATACTGTGTAGCTCTGTTGAGTTGAGCCTCCGTAGGTTGCGTTGTAAGAAGTTGTGCCTTTTAATTCATAATTTGCACTGTGGATGTTGTTTAGGATGGGGTAAAGGTCGGCTGATAGGCATTGGTGGTTGGTTCCATTGTCCCAATAGCCTTTATAGAGGTAGATGTCTGTGTAACCGTTGACGCCGCCGGGCATTTTAGTGCAGTTTATTGTTAATTGACCCTGGCCGTTTGCAGCAACAGTAAATGGTATGTAAACAACGGAGACTGTTTCGTTCAGAAACCTGAGGCAATTATTTGATCCGCTCACCGTAAAATCCATAGCCTTTGTCACTTGTTCAGACGGAGCTAAAGAAACCTCCAAAAAAATGCTCCCCATCAAAGCACAAATAACAATAAGACCAACAATTAAGCTTACCAATTTCCCGTTTAACATATTTTTTCCTCCAATCTTAAGTTGAATGTTTCTTGCCCTAACAAAGCAAGTTTTAACTATCAAGCGTTCATATCTTTGATTACTTTAATAATTTTTGGGCATGTCGACCAGTTTTTGTTTTTCGATTAAGCGTTCAGTTGTTTTCTCAATTTTCGGCATACAAAAATACATATTTCGTGTTGAAAAGTACACGCCTTCATTCATTGCTCCGTATCTTGAACGATATTTAGAGCCTATTAGAACCATCTTTTGAACCCATAGATTTCTTGCTCAACACAATTAAAATAAAGGGTCAGCTGCTTATGAATAGAAAATTTAAAAAGCAAACGTTTCTTCACTTAAGCTATGAAGTTATCTTTTAAAATAGGCTCAGCTTGGGGAATCCCAATTGAGCTGCATCTTACGTTTATCCTGTTAATTCTGGCAGCTTTAGGTTTAGCCATTTATTTCAAAGACATTTACTCATTTATTTTAGTTGTTTTCTTGTTTGTATTCGTTTTCTTTCACGAGCTTGCTCACTCGGTTGTTGCAAGGCGCTATGACATTAAAGTTCGAAAAATTGTTCTATATCCAATCGGCGGAGTTTCAGAAATAGAAGAAATACCGGAAAACCCCTCAATAGAGTGGCGAATGGCGATTTCTGGACCGCTAACAAGCATAGTTCTTGGAGCCGCTCTTGTGGGCATCAACTATGCGTTACCAACGAAAATCCCGAGCTTTCCTCCATCCTCCGTAATCATTTCCACAGGAAACATACTTCTTGACTTAGGTTATCTGAACCTCCTGCTGGGTGCATTCAATTTAATTCCAGCCTTCCCAATGGATGGCGGCAGAGTTTTCAGGGCTTTATTAGCTGAACGGATGAATTTTGCCAAAGCGACAAAATATGCAGCTTATATAGGTAGAATATTTGGCATCTTGATGGTAGCAGTTGGATTTTTCTTCTTTAATCCAGTTTTGATATTAATCGGTGTTTTTATTTATATCGGCGCAAGTGAAGAAGCAGAGCAAACAATTGTTTCAACCACTTTGGCTAGTGTTTCCGTAAAAGATGTTATGCAATCTGAGATATCTTCAGTTCGTCCTGAGCAAACTATTGCTGAGGCGTTGGAAATCATGTTTAAATCCAAATATCATGATGCTCTTGTGGAAAAAGACGGGGTTTTTCAGGGTTTAGTCTCTTGGAACGAAATAATTAAGGTTCAACAAGAACAACGTGACAAGATAAAGGTTGAACAGATGCCACTAACGAACATTTTTACGTATCCGGATGAAGGAGTTTTTGAAGCATACAAGCTTATGACTAAAGCTAAAATTGACCTTTTACCTGTTGTGGATAGGGAAACTCCAAAAAAAGTTGTTGGTGTCCTAACTATTGGAGCAGTAGCTAGCGCGTACGAGAAAGCTAAAAGCCCTTAGCCATCAAACTTCTTTGCAAGCTTTTTCATGGAAGGATGTTATATATGCCGAATAAGGATGTATAATAAATTCCCACAAGCATAGTTAAAATCCCAAATATTACAAGCAGAAGTCCACGGTTTTTATTTTCGCCACTTTCAAGCCTCCACGTATAAGCTCCAAGAACTATAGCAACTGAACCGAAAATTTCTGGAACTACAAAAAAGCTGACGAAAGCACATGTCAAGCCTAGCCAAAAATATAGTGATGCCCTTCGTTTTTTAGGCATGTAAGACGATGCATTTGGGGACGATTTAATAACAGAATTCAGGTTAAGCACGCAAAACTATCTCCAACTTTTTCTGTTACTCGGCACAGACTTAATTACTTTTTGCCGTAAGAAGTTGCTAAGCCTAAGCAACCACTAGTTGAGTTTTATTGCCTTTTCTGATTTATCTTATTAAGCATAAAGGAACGCCTTGAAACGTTCATAGCGTTTTCCTCTATCAGTCATTAAAGCTTTAAGCAATGGCTGAAATTCACATGCACATTATAAACTGAAAAACATTCAAAATCACCTGTTCATATAACACATCGTTATACCCAAAACTTTTTGAAAGGTTACCTGAAATACAGATTAGAAAATCATATTTTTTTTATAAGCAATCAGACGTATACAAGTCAAATGAAAACAAAGAAAGGCAAAATCAAGTTCAATGTGGATTTTGCCCAAATATTTGGAGCTAAATGGGCGATTGGATAAACAATTATGAATCTTTTCATTTGGCTTTCTCTTTGTTCAAGTATAGTGTGTCTTTGCTTAGGCATTATAGTGTATTCTTTCAATAGGAAATCTATTCTTAACAGAATGTTTCTTTTGGCGGTTCTCGCAACTTTTTGGTATTCATTCTCAACGGTTATGATGTGGGCAGCTGGCAACTTTGAAACCGCTTCTTTATGGAATAAAGCAGGAATGGTATGGCCTTTTTTTGTCGCAGCAACATTTAATTTTGCGTTGGTTTTTACCGAGAGCAAATGGCTAAAAAACAAGTTAAATTATTTAGTTTTGTATTTGCCTGCGGCGGCATTTTGTATAATCGACCTATTCACCAACCTAATAAATGGTCCTCCCGTTTTGCAGTATTGGGGATACAATGACCCAGCTTCAGGAACATGGGTCTATATTGTCTCGACAGCTTGGTCAGCAATATTGCCAATTTTAGCCTTTTTCTTCTGTTTCAGGTATTATGCTAAGGCAAAAGACGCGGAGCAAAGACAGCAGAGAAAATATGTCACGGTTGGCTTTGCCATTCCTATAGCCACTTTCATTACAACAAACATGTTGGCTCGATCGTTTAACATTGGAGTTCCTAATTTTGGAATTATCGCTACATTGTTTTTCAGCGGTTTAGTTGGATATGCTATTTTGAAATTTGAATTATTTACTTTTGATGCTGCATTAGCAGCTGAAAATATTCTTTCAGCTATCCCAGATCCGCTTATTCTCGCTGACATAAATACTAAAATGCTCAGGGTAAATGAACGGCTAGTCAATTTTATTGGTTGTTCACCAGAGGAATTGACTGGCCAATCAATCATGACATTATGCGCCGAAAATGAAGAAATAAATTGTGAAAATGTCTTAACTGAATTAGCAGAAAAGGGGATAATAAGAAATCGTGAATTAATGCTTGTAACAAAATCTGGAGAAAATAAACATGTTTTATTTTCAGGTTCCACTGTAAAAAGCAGAACAGGAAGAACTATTGGACTAGCATGTGTTATTCGTGATATTACAGAACGCATAACCATGGAAGAAAGGCTTGTCAAAGCAGAAAGGCTTGCTTCAATTGGTGAACTGGCTGGGCAAATTGGACATGACCTTCGGAATCCATTAGCTGGCATCAAAAACTGCGCGTATATTATGAAAAAGAAAAGCGACCGGATGACAGAAAAGGAAAGAGACCAGGTTTTAGCGACAATTGATAATGCTGTTGAAGATGCGGACAGAATTATAACTAGCATAATAGATTATTCAAGCGAACTTAATTTAGAGCCAGAACAGTGCACGCCTAAATCTCTTGTAATTCATGCGTTGTCCAAAATTAAGATTCCAGAAAGAATCAATTTAGTAAATAATGCATCAGAAGACTTCGCAATGTTCCTTGACGTACCCAGAATAGAAAACACATTTACCCACATAATAAAAAATGCTATAGATGCCACTTTAGAAAAAGGAGTCATCCAAATAGAAACTGTTCTGAAAGGACCCAACGTAGAAACATCATTTACCGATTCTGGAACAGGCATCCCTCCGAACATTATGTCTAAAATTTTTTCGCCTCTTGTAACTACCAAGGCTAAGGGAATGGGGATGAGCTTAGCAATATGTAAGCGAATTGTGGAGGCTCATGGAGGCAAAATTACAGTTGAAACTACAATGGGAAAGGGAACGACATTTACCGTTATATTGCCAATTAAACGATCGAAAAACGAGTTTGACTCTCCCATAGATTTCTGCGTTGATTTAAACCATACATTTTCTCTTGTTTCCACAAAATGAAGAATCTTTGTTTAGTTTATTTGTCACGATAGTGGATTGGTGGGGCTGGAGAGATTTGAACTCTCGTCTATAACGCCCGAGGCTACAAGCCTGGACCAAGCTAGCCGACAGCCCCTTCAAATTTGTTTTTCTCTTTTTGCGGCTTCATAAAATAATGTTGGCTAACCTTTAAACTTTAACGGTTAAAATGTAGCTTTAAAAAAATTAAAGTTTGTTCGGGACGTTATTTGTTTATCGTTGCTATTGTCGGCACGGTAGCATTCGCAGTAGCTGTTGATGGTTGCGCAATTCTTCCATGGTATAATCTGGCAGCGATACTCAGAGCGGCGGCTGCTATGCCAAGATAGAATGGCAATTGAAAGCCAGCTGAAACCAAAGCGCTTATGCTCAAACCAGTAGGTATGAAAGTTGATGGTATTGCAATGTTTGATGTGCCAACGACTGGAACGCTAAAACCGAGTGCGCCAGCTATGAAAACCATTACTATTAATCCAAGGAAGAATGATAACAGAATGTATAGTGGTTTTTTGTACGCGAATCCAAGAATCTCTTTCGCATAAGATTTCGTTGGGAAAATCGAGTAAAACAACATTGCCACGCCTGCGGAGACGAAAATAAGTACGGTAACAAGGTTCCAAGCCCAAAGTAAGGGTACTGTGAAATGAAGATCAAGTAGACCGAAATTTGTGTTCATAGGTGAAGCATTAACCTGCATCAACTTGTCTCCAATCGTCAACTGCCACCATGGAACGAATAGGGAAACGGCAAGAACTATTATTGTGATTATTCCTGCGGCAAGTCCGAACCAGTTAATGCGTTTTTTCATGGCTGTAATCCACCTAATGCTGATTGAATAGTTGCTGGATCAACTTGATCAATATGGACTTTAACTCCACCCACCGTAACGTCGAGGTTTTTGAGCAAAATATTGTTAAAGTCTATGTTGCCTGTGTTTTGACCGTTAATTTGATTATACAATTGTTGAGGTATTACGCCCTCAACATTGATTATTGAACTTTCTCCAGGTTGAATATTGATTGCTTGAGGGATTGAAATGTTGCCCATTAAGCCGCTGCCGTCTTTTGACTGGATTTCCACAGATAAGTTGTCCACGGAAATTTCGTTGGGCAAGGGGTTTGTTGCGTTTATTGCTACGTTAAAGTCTCCTGTAGATGGATTGTATTGCGGTGTGCCTACCACTTGTGGGATTTGAAAATTAGATCCGGTTATATTAATCGGGTTAGATGAGGAAGATGATGGATTTTGTCCAGAATTTTGACCTATACTTTGGGTTAAACTAGAAAATTGAGGAGGCACAACTAGACCAGTCAAATTGTCATGATAAGCAATCAGTACATATGCAAAAGGACCAACAATAATTGCAACTGTAAGCAGGGTTAACGCGATCTTTAATTTATTCATATCAACCGCGTACTATATTGTGTCATTTAGCATTTAAATCTTGTTTAGTTAGACTCAAGAGTCTTCGCAAGGCTTCTCTTTGTAAGGTGTTGCAATAACCTCTTTCACTTTGTTAGTAATCACGGGACCAAGACCATGCACAGCCTTCGACCAATCATCCACATTAATTAAAGCATTCATCGGCGTTTGATAAGCATCCAAAATGGCCACGGCTTTTTCTCTTCCAATATTTGGCAAACTCGCAACAAAGTAGATCTGAGAATCGGATAATGTCTCGCATTTTTTAAAAGCATGAACCATAGGACTTCTTTTCTCAACAATTTGCTCTTGTCGAGCAGCTGTGTAAAGAAAATCTATTGTTTCTTTGTAGGAGGAAGTGTTAACTAGGGAAACGCCGTTTTTAGCGAGGTTAAACATTGCTCCCCAAACTGCGCTGGGTTGAATGTTACTGTACTTGTAAATGATTGGCAGGTAGCCCTCAAGCACGACAAGTGATTTGGGGTAAGCATCTTTAAGAGCGAAAATCTGTTCAAAAAGGTAACGCCTTGTTAATGTATAAACAAAATCGCTAACGGTTTTGCGTTCAACAGCACATTCATCAGAAAGAATGTAGTCGCCTCTTTCAAGTAGCATACTCTTAATTTTGACGCCCCGTTCAACTAGGCCCTTAACAATTTTTTCTGCACTGCTTGCTTCCCGACTATCCACTATTATGGTTGGTTCTTCACCATTCTTCTTTTTATCATTCATGAAGGGAACCAGCGTTTCAGTACCAGACATGTAGTCAACTCTCAAGTTGCCGTTATATAAAAGCAATTAATGTTATTTTCGATTCTTAAATCATTTTGCAGGACCATGGGTTAAAAACAGGCATTATCTAAAATGATCAAGAATTTCCGCGTCTACATATTTATCAGAACATCTATCGCGCTAGCTCAGATTTCTAATCTTCAGTTTTGACGCTTAAAGTTTCCATTGTATATGCCTGCATTATTACAACCTTAGTTTGGGGCATGCTTTCTTTAACTTTTTGCTGGAGTTGCTTTTTCTGTTTTTCTGACCCATGCATAGTTACGGATGTGGTTGATTTGAGGTCAGCAACCATCTTGTAGGCGTTTTCTGGTGAGGCCGTCGGCGACATTCTTCCTGTTGGAACAAACGCAATGTCAGAACGGTAGTCTTTGAGAGGCACATATCCTGAGTCGCCCCCATGAAACAAGGTGATTCTGTCCATTCTTATTTGGTAGAGCATTATTGGACCACGGTGGACTCCTTCAATAGCTGTTACAGATAGGTCGCCGAAGTTGTAGTTTTTTTTGTTTTCTGCAATTATGAGTTTCTCAGGAGGTATTTTTCCGTTTAGTTTTTTTGCTACTTTGGATTCAGCCAATATAGAGGCTGCAGTTGCTTTAAAAATAGCCTGAGTTGCACCGCCATTGAAATGGTCGAAATGGTCATGTGTAAATAACAGTAAATTGATTTTTTTAAGGGCTAATATCTCATCTTTTTTGAGGAGCCCCGCAGGGTCAATTAGCACCGCCTGATTATTTGTTCTGGCGATAATGCCGGAAACCCCTAAATAAAATACTGCGACTTCGTTTTTTTTCAGCGGTAAAGCATAGAAATCGCTGATTTCTTTAGATTTGGTGTTTCTAAACATATGAAACTCAAAGGTCATTTTGAATCAATCAAGTATTTTAGTTTATCCATGGCCAAAAGTTACCGAGGAATAATCTCGTTTTTGCTATTTTATTATTTCAGGGTTTCAAATAAAAAACGTTGATATATGAAGTTCTTCTACGTTGAATTATTCATATCTTACTAGGAACAATGGTTTGTTTGCTTCTTTGCGTCTCGTTTCTAAAGGCATGTCTTTTAATGATATATTCGCGGGTTCTATGCGAAAACTTTCTGTTTCAGCTTCGTAAAGGTTCTTATGCAATCTGGATTTCTTATGTTGATTACCCATAAACCCTCGCCTCATGTAGCTCACTCGGAAACATAGAATATACGTAGTTGTGATTGTAACGGCACAACAACAAATGTCATTCATTATTAAATTAATGGACTAAGAATTTAATTAGGTATTTCAGAAACGATTCATTTTATAGAATTAATACGAAAAAATAATTGAACAAAAATAAAATGGAAAGGGTTTATGGTCCCTTTTTGGTTACTTCTTTGATAACGCCTGCTGCCACTGTTGTGCCCATGTCTCTTACCGCGAATCGTCCTAGCTCTGGAAAGTCTGTGTAAGCTTCAACTGCGATTGGGTGTAATGGTTCCATTCGTACCCATGCAGCGTCTCCAGTTTTGAGGAAGCTTGGGTGTTCTTCGGTTACTTGTCCTGTGCGTGGGTCAATTTTCTTTATTAGTTCTGTGAATCTGACTGCGATTTGTCCTGTGTGATAGTGGAGTACTGGTGTGTATCCGGCTGCGATTGCTGTTGGGTGGTAAATTACAATGATTTGGCCAATGAATTCTTTTGCTACTGTTGGTGGGTTGTCGACTGTTCCTGCTACGTCTCCACGGTGAACGTCGGTTTTTGCTATGCCTCTTACGTTCATGCCTATGTTGTCGCCTGGTTCAGCTACTGGAATCATTGTATGGTGCATTTCTAATGATTTAACTTCGCCTGTTTTGTTGCTTGGCATGAAAATTAAGTTTTGGCCTGCTTTAAGTAGACCTGTTTCTACTCTGCCGACTGGAACTGTGCCGATTCCTGTGATGCTGTAAACGTCTTGGATTGGTACGCGAAGAGGCTTGTTAGTTGGTTTAGGTGGTAGTTCTAGTAGGTCTAATCCTTCCATTAAGGTTGGACCGGTGTACCATGGTAACTTTTCAGCTTTCTTGAGCAGGTTTTCACCTGTCCATCCTGAAACTGGTATAAAGTTGATTTTATCGACTTTGAAACCTACCATTCGAAGCATTCTTGAAACTTCATTCTTTATTTCTTCATACCTTTCTTTGCTGTAATTAACAGAGATATCATCCTGTTTGTTTACTGCAACGATAAGTTGGCGAATGCCTAAAGTGAATGCTAAAAATGCGTGCTCTCGTGTTTGACCACCTGCACCGATGCCTGCTTCAAACTCGCCTTTTTTGGCTGAGACGAAGAGTACGGCTGCATCAGCTTGGCTTGCGCCTGTGATCATGTTTTTGACGAAGTCTCTGTGTCCTGGTGCATCGATGACTGTGAAATTGTATTTTTTGGTTTGGAACTGTAGGAATCGAAGGTCAATGGTAACTCCTCTTTCCCGTTCTTCCTTAAGGTTGTCGAGAACCCAAGCGAATTTGAATGTTCCTTTGCCCATTTTTTCGGCTTCTTCTTCAAAGGCTTTGATTGTCCGCTCGTCGATTGCGCCTGCTAAGTAAAGTAAGTGGCCAGTTGTTGTGGATTTTCCCGCGTCAACGTGCCCCATGATTATAATGTTTAAGTGGGGTTTGTCTGATTTACTCATTTTTTCATCCTCTATTAATCTTACCTAATTTTATGAATTCGGTTAACACATCAGTCCTTCCAATTATTTTAAGTTTCCGTGTCTTTTATAGATGGAAATACGACGTAAAAATTCAAGAAACTCCGAAAAACCAAAATTCTAAATCATTTTTCAGGTAATTTCTGCAGGCAACTTATAACTTTGATTAGTATGGCTATTGATAAGAGTCTGCGGTGAAATGGTTCAAGGCATATCCGTTGTTACAACTACTTGGAATGAAAAAGAAAACATTAAAGAGCTAATTCTCAGAGTCCGATCAACACTCAAGGATTTGCCTAATGAAATAATCGTTGTTGATGACAGCTCAACCGATGGAACTCTAAATATTGCAAAACAATACGCCGATATCGCGGTTGGCAAAGTCAGGGAAGGACAAACCAAAGGCTTACTTTATGGAATGAAATACGCCAAGTTCCCAATCATAGTAACAATTGATTCCGACTTGGAGAATAGCCCCCAATTAATTCCTGCACTTGTTAAGAAACTTGAAGAATTCGACGTTGTAAACGCGTCACGAACGATTGTTCCCAGGTTTTCAGAACAGTGGGCGGCCAAAACGTTGGGTAAAATGGTTGGCGTCTCTGATTTCTACTCGAATTTTAGGGCTTTCAAAAAAGAATTAGTCACAAAATTTGATTTGAAAGGTGGAGAAACCTTTGGTGGAGAGCTGCTGGTTATTGCCAAAAAGAATGATTTTAGAATCGGCGAGGTTTCTTATGAGCCGCCGCCTAGACGCAACAACCCTAGGATTGGCGGAAATATTAAGGCTAATTTGAGAATATCTTTTGCGTCTTGGAAATGTTTCTTTCTATTGTTGTTCTAAGCTGTTCAACTCAGAAAACGAATGATGAGCTTATTTTCGCTCAATTAATTCAATCAGGGTTCCGTCTGGGTCCTCGATAAAAGCAATTGTTGTTTTAGAATTCAGGTTAAAGGGTTCATCTGTAAGTGTGATGTTTTCCTTTCGCAAGGCAGCAATGGTTTTGTTTATGTCTGCAACTTCGAAGGCTAAATGGTCAAACAAACGTTCTTCATATTCGGGCTGAGTAAACTTTTTTTGGTCACGCAGGTAAGTTAATTCAAGCGTGCAACCTTCGCCTTTTGGGTCTTGAAGGAAAGCGAGTTCAGCGTTGTTCTTCTTAATCTCCATTCTACGCTGAACTTTTAGTCCAAAAAATCTTGAATAAAAATCAATCGATCTCTCGAGGTTGCTTGTGCGAATACTTGTATGAACAAACAAAGTCATCACCCAACTTTTCCATTGCTTACGTTAGCAAGCCTTGTTATAATACTTTAGTAAGAATTGTTTTAAGATAATTCATCAAGGGTTTTATTCACAAGAGCATCTGCCTTTTGGATGTAAACATTGGTTCTTGGAACATTTACAAAACTTATTTTTTTAAAGCACCTTTTCAATTCTTGTGCCCGCCGCCACAGTTTTTGCAGTTCAAGATTTTTTACTCTGTATTCACCTTTGAGTTGTTTTGCAACTAGTTCGCTGTCAAGGTGGCATATGACTTCTTCAACTTTGTTGGTTGCTGCAAACTCCAATGCCGCTATTAACGCATTATATTCTGCTTGGTTGTTTGTGTGTTCGCCTATAAAATGTGAATCCGCTTTCACTGTTTCACCTTTTTCTGTTAAGGCTAAATAAGCGGTAGCGGCAGGTCCAGGATTTCCTCTTGCCCCACCATCAGAATAAAGTAGTAACCGCTGATACATAGTAGCCCTCGTTGGAACCCATTTAATTATTGTTTAGAGGGTTTTTAACCTATTTTAACCATACTTATGCAAAAGTTCTGCAAAACCCTAAACCGCTAAAACTGTAAATTTTCAACTAAAACCTAACTAAATCTTTGTCGTGATTTTTCTAAAAGCAATTTTTGTTTTTTCCGCAAACCTTACTACAGCTTCAAGGATTTCAATAACAGCTTCATGGATTTCATTCCTAATTTCTTCATTAATCATTGACTCTGCCTATAATCTATTTCCGCTATGAGGATTTAAGACTTATCTTGAATAATGCTCTTAATTTCTGCTTCATAAATGATAAATCAATTTCAAATAACATATTTATGTTTACAATGGACAATAATTCGGAAATTCCCTGCTCCTTCTGCCAAAAATGGGATCAAAAAGCAAGAAGATTCTCCTGTAACCCCGACGAATGCCAAAAGCTTTCTGAATGGCTTTTTGCCCATGCTCAAATAGAGCCTAAGGAAACCAAACGGGCTAAGGTATTCCCAATCCAATATGTAGTTTAAAAATTTCCAAGAATAGGCAATTTAGCATAATTTGACAAATTGTTAGTCAATAATCCTTGACTAACCTCAGTAAACCTTTTAGTCAAGAAAGCTTGACGAGAACCCTTTTATTACGAAAAACTCCAAAGTAGAACTCGATGTGACATGGGTAAAGGTTTCGTTCTACTGTTTGTTATTCTCTTCCTAACATCATCATGCATAACTGTCAGTCAACAAGTGAAGGCACAAGAACCGCTTAACCTCACAATTAAGCCTGATGGAAGTGTTGAACCAAACACAAACTTGCTTGAAAGAAACGGAAACACATACACCTTTAACGGTGACATTTTCGGCACCATTTTAGTTCAAACCAACAATATTGTAATCGACGGTGCAGGGCATACTCTTCAAGCAAACGGCGATACCTTGGTTGGAATAAACATTGAAGGGAGAAGTAACGTGACAGTGAGAAACGTAGTAATTCAAGGATTTCTGGGAAGAGCCGGCATTCTCGTTACTGGTTCTAACAACTGTATAATCTCTAAAAATAATCTTAAAGGAAACCTCATTGGCGTCGAAATATCTGGATTGTCTTCCAACAACAGAATCGTTGAAAACAACTTGCTAAACAACACATCGGGAATTGAACTGGAGAGCGCAGTCGCCGGTTCGAACAACATCATTTCAGGTAATGACGTTACAAACAATAATGTAGGAATCACACTAACATATTTCACCAACACCAATGTTTTTGGAAACACGTTAACGGATAACAAGTACGGCTTTTTCGTTGGTGGTGGCGCAGGCAGTGTTTTAAGAAATAACACTCTGAACGGCAACACCTACGGCTTCCACGTCTTTAATGTTCAAGGAATTACTGCCCTCAAAGGCGTCGATGTAGACACTTCAAACAAGGTGAATGGTAAGCCAATCTATTATTGGGTCAACCAGCATGATAGGTCCATTCCTATCGACGCTGGATACGTTGCCCTCATAGGTTGTACAAACATAACTCTCTCAAACCTAAACCTGTCTGGCAACGCTGAAGGCGTATACTTAGGGTTCCACCGAGAACTCAACAATAATTAACAACGCGTTCTCAAACAATCTGTTTGGCGTCAGTTTAGATGCATCTAATAACAACACAATAAGCAAAAACATAATTGCAAATAACGAAAATGGCATCGGTTTGGGCGCGGGATTAGGCACATTTTCCGCAAACAACGTCATTGACTCAAATGTGATAACAGGAAACGGCAACGGCATCTACTTTGGTGCAGCAGCTTCAAACATCGTAACTAGAAACAACATAACTAACAGCGCCACGGGCATCTACACTGAATATAGCGGAATCAACATTCTTTACAACAACAATTTCATAAACAACACCAAAGAGTGGTTCGACATCGTTCTTGAGCCTTTTCCAAATGTCCTCCCAATATCGGTGAGCACGTGGGACAATGGCACAGCAGGGAACTACTGGAGCGACTATCTAACAAAGTATCCGAACGCCACAGAAATTGACGCCTCAGGAATAGGCGACACACCCTACGTAATTTACAATAACAATACAGACCGTTTTCCGCTCATGAACCCCTTACTAATTCCAGAAATCGCAATCCCAGAGTTTCCTTCATTTACAATTTCCATGTTACTTAGTTTAATGGCTGTATTTGCTGGTTTGTTGGTTTACTTCAAAAAAAAACACAAACGTCAATTGTAAACAAACTTTAACTTATCGCGGTCAAAAGATTTTTGCGAGAAATCAAAATTCTTGGGGGGAAATGTTAGATGCGTTTCAATCTCTTCTGCTATTATTCTTCGTTCTTTTTGCGGAACAAAGTGTTCTCTAGGGAGAGCTAAAAGCCGCTTACCACAAATAGTTTGGTGTGAGGGTGCATGAAGAAAACTGCATTGGCATTAATTCTATTCTTGATGCTTTTCGTACTTATTTTTGGGGTTCAGGTTGTCAAGGTGGTCAAAGCTGTTGACATTTTATATCCTACTAACAGTACCTATAATTCTGGCTCGCCGTTAGGTCTAAGTGTACGTTCTGGTGGCTTAGGGGCAAATAATATCTATTATTCGATGACTTACAGCGTAGACGGAAAAGACAATTTTTCAATTCCTCTTATAACTCAAACTCACAACATGTCATTTCAAATAACAGTTACAGGGTCAGGAATTATACCAAAATTGCCGGAGGGCTCACACAACGTTACTGTTTATGAAGAAATTCAATGGGACACTACTCCACCGCACACTTTTTTGGATAATGCTACAGCCTACTTTACGATAGATGACGGAAAACCTCCAATCATAACAAATCTATCACCTGAAAACAAAACTTACAGCCAAAACAACTTGTCATTAAATTTCACAATAGATGAACCTACCTCATGGATTGGTTATTCTTTAGATGGACAGGACAATGTAACCGTTGCTGGAAACACAACATTAGCCAATTTGTCTTTTCAAGAGCATAACGTTACAGTCTACGCTCAAGACCTTGCCGGAAACATTGGACCCTCTGAAACAATAAACTTCACCATATCACAACCCGCGCCTTTTCCAACTTCAACAGTTGCCATGAGTTCAGGCGCATTAACATCCGTTGTAGTTGCTGGTTTGTTGGTTTACTTCAAGAAACACAAACGGTGAGAGTGACAGACATGGGCTTACAGGGACAGATTGACAGAGCAAGCGACAGATAGTTAGAGACACAGACACATACACGGGCGCGTGGATGCGGACGTTTGGGTTTGGGATTAAAATTTAATCCCACACACATTTACGTTTCTGACGGTTTTAGATATTAAATTGAACCTACTGGAAGAGTTAAAAAAATTTCTTTCTGTGGCAGGTAGGTAAGATAATGTATGTATTAATTAGAAGTTAAGACACATATTTCAATAAACATACATTTCCTAAGGAAAGTGCGTGATTCATATTATTGATTCATAAGACTTATTTTCGTTAAACCTCAAAGAATTAACCAAGACACGCAGAAACTGGAACACAAAAGCATGTTTACAAGCTTCCATCAAGAGAATACTAAATGAAAAACCAAAAGAAACGCCAAAAGCTCAGGCGCAAACAAATTTTAGAAAGTGCTTAAAAATGAAAACTAATGATGAATGTCCTTCGTGCAGTTCAACTGAGACCGAAATTGTCTATGAAAGCGAAACAATATTTAGTGTTTGCAAAGTTTGCAGAGAAATATTGTCAAAAAACTGGTTTTGAAAAACACCTATCCTTAACATATGTCGGTGGGATTAAAATTTAATGCACACCATAGTCTAAGCACCAGAATTTAAAAAACGAAGCGAATCCGTCATATAGTAAACCAAAAGTTATTACTTTCAGGGTGATGAAATAGTAATTTGGTGATTTAGATGGATTTTGACGAATATATCAAGTTTGCAAATGAAAATCCAATAGGCTTCTTAGCAACTATAGATAGTGGACAACCTCGAGTCAGAGGATTTCAACTTTGGTACGCCGACAAGTCAGGTCTATATTACAGCTCTGCCGCTGGAAAAGACATCTATAAACAGTTGAAAGCTAAACCTCAAGTTGAAGTATGCTTCTTTAACCCTAAAAGCAAAGAAATGCAGCAAATGAGAGTAACAGGCACAGTTGAATTCATTAATGACGTAGAAATGAAAAAGAAACTTCTTGACGCCAGACCCTTCCTAAAACAGGCAGGACTAACACCGGAAAACCCAGGGCTGATACTCTTTAAAATCATCAAATGCACAGCTCACTTCTGGACTTTTGCAACGAATAATCAACCGAAAAAATTTGTTAGCTTCGCATAGAAGCTAAAACTTTTTCTTTTATGCAATTATTTCGCTTAGGGTCGTCTTTCCCTACACGATAGTGACTCAGCTGGAAAGCCTATCTGCAAATGAATTAAAGGCTTGAGTATGTCCATTAAAATTTAATCCAGCAACATTCAACAAATTGATTTTTTCATTATGACTTCATCAATGAATCTACCTTGTCTAAAATGCTTCTGCGAAATTCTCTCCGTTTGAAAAAACCCAGCTTTTTCGTAAACGTGAATTGCCCGCTGATTCGTGGCAAAAACATTCACAGTCAAAACCTTTAACCCAAAAAACACTGCCTTCTCAAAATGAGTTTTCATAATCTCAGTCCCAATTCCCAAATCCCTGTAACCGTTTTTCACAATTATTCCTATCAATCCAGTGCATTCTTGACTTTCATCTTGAAGCTGAAGGTCGGACGAAGCAACAACCGCCCCATTCACTGCTGCAACAAGAAAGAAAACCTCATTCTTTTCCAGTCGTAACAACGCATTAGTAAGCCATTCCGCCTCTTCCTCTCGCGTAAATTTCCGAGTAATCAAAATCTCCGCATTCTCATCAACAAGCGAGTTGATCAGATCTAATAAATCGTCTAAGTCTTCCATTCTTGGCGTCCTTAGAATTACATTTCTTCTGTCTTTGGCGTTGAAGCTCTTCAGGATTTTACCTGTTTTCACTCAAGTACTTCCGCTGCTGTTGTCTTTGAGCAACAGATAATAACTTTTGCCTTAAACTCTGACGCGCCTATACACCAGTAGAATGTGCCGAGCAGAAAACTCTAATCTAAAAAATTTTGTGTGTGTGCACTAAATTTTAGTTCCCAACAATAAATGGGCACTCGATTTACTTTGAAAATTAATAACTATGACGCATTGAATTTTTTTTACACAATTTTTCAAAAAAAGGTCAAGTTATTAATAGAGACTTTTTTCAATCAAAAGAAGAGCTATATTGAATAAAAGAACCGTTTTTATTTTAGCGATTCTTTCAGAGCGGCAAAGTAAGACAGTACTTGCCCAATCTGTTCTTCAGACATTGACAGAATAGTTTTGACTGCTGTTTTCTGTTTTGGCGATGAAGAAACGGTGACTGTGGCTAAAGCGTAATCTAAGCTGGTAAAAAGTGGTTCCCATGGAATGTTAACTCGTTTTCCTTTGAGGTTGTATAGGGCAAGAACAAATGCGCTGGCTCGACTTAAGCCGTCTTTGAAGGATTGAATTGTTCCGCCGAGAGTTATGGCGTCATAGTCTGTTCCGGAAAGAAAACTTTTGATAACTTTATAATTTTGTTCTAAATTTTGGATTTCAGCAAACAGATCTTGTTTAATTTTTGTCTCTGTATTATCCACCATATTGATCGCGCTCTTCTGTATGTTAAAATCAAGTACATATAAGACTTTTTTGGCTTGGACCTTCTTACATGTTGTGTATTGGCTCTAAAATTTAGAGACTCATATAGAATCATCTGATTTGTCATATTAAATTGCGTCACTCAAAAAATAGTCAATAAACCTTGACTGATTTTAGTCAAGAGACCTTTACGAGAAGCCTTTTAATTCAAACCACTTGTTCTTCTGGTGGAACAGCCTGTTCTTTAGGGAGAGCTAAAAGTCACGCCTTCATATTCTTTTAAATCAGGGGGTTCTCCTGAAGAAAAAAAAAGTTGCATTAACGCTTATCACAATAATTGCTTTAGCTTTTGTCGCAGTTAACTTTTCTAATCAACAAAAAGGGCTCCTTTATACAGCCACTGCTTTGTCACCTACTCTTGAACCTACACCTATTGCAACTTTGACACCTCCAGAACCAACTGTTTCTTTTACACTTTGGCACACAAATTCATCTGTTATTCAGCCGCCCGCAGATGAACTTGAACATATACCTCCAATCTGTGAAATAGTATTTCCTCAAAATCAAACTGTATTGCAAACGAACAACTTTACATTAAGCGTAAACGTAGCTTCGTATTTTTGGGTAATTAACAGTGTTTATTACCAAGCAGATTGGATTAACGGTATTCACCAAATATTCGGCATCCAGCCAACTGGTGGTGCAGACTCAATTAATGCCTCAATAACTGTAAATTTCAGCGAAATTCCTTATGGAAACCATACATTGACGGTCTACGTTAATACACATGACGGTTCCCATAGTTTTGCCACTTTAATCTTCTTGAATGAGATGTACTCACAAAAACTAACTAAACCAGAACCTTTTCCAACTTCGACAATTTTAGTTGTTATTACAATAGTTATAGTGGCTGTCATTGCATCTCTATTGCTTTATAGAAGGCATCGAAAAACGAAGGTAGCGTAAAATTTGCAGTATTTCAAAAAAAATTCTGAGGGTTTGCGAAAGACCAAGCGCAGTAGAAGTTATGTGGTTCTTTGCGTTTCTCTGCTTCTTCATAAAAGCGTAGAACTTAATCTTTGTATATAGGCTTAAGGTGAGTCCTTTATTGAAAGTTGCGTTGAGCCATGATGCGAAAGTTATATATAATTTGTTATAGTGAGTTATAGGCGATGTATAATGAAAGAAGCCACTACAATACAGCTTAAGAAATCAGTCGTTAAGGAGCTAAAAAGCATTAGAAAGTATCCAAGAGAAACATACAATGAAACTATTTCCGATTTAATAAAGATAGCAAAAGATTCCAAGAAAAAAAGCCAATATGACGAGTTTATTCACAAGATTCAGCAAGCAAAAATGAAAGAATTATGGGACAACGAGGAAGATGAGGCTTGGAAAGATGCTTAAACCTGGAGATATTATCGTTGCAAGTGTACAGTTTACAGAAACCGCTGAAGTGAAGACTAGGCCAGCAGTAGTTCTGTTCGAAGAATTAGGAAACGTTGTGATAGCCGGCATAACGAGCAATCTCAAGATGAAAGGAATACCGCTAACTAAGAGTGAAGGCGCAATAAAAGACAGCGTCATAAAATTAAACTATATCTTTACCATCTCAGAAGAAATGGTTTCTAAAGTTGTCTTTCATTTAGGCAAAGAAAAGAAATATCTCATATTTGATGAGCTCACCAAGAAACTTGGTGGACTCAAAAAATAATATTTGGTTTACGCTTTGCTTTAATCCTAAAACCATTACTGCGGCCACACAGTCTTGAGATTTCTGTTTAGGCAGTCTGTAAAGGATTTAGATTCTGCTTTTGAAAAACAGTCTGAATTTCTTTGTTCAAAAATGGCAACGCAAATGTTGCTGTTCTTAATCGTGACAAAATCATTAAATAACGTCTGTATATACAATTGTACTGACAAAACGTATATATTTTGACCTATAGGTAGTCGCTGAAAGATTTTTCTATTTCTTTTGGCGTCTTCACAACGCACAACCGTTTCAAGTTCTGATTAAAAAAACAACCAAACCAAACTGCAACCAAAAAAATTCAAACAAAGCCAAAAATCTCTAAACAAACAATCCGTAGAAAAAGCCGAAGCAAAACTCTTAATAGCTAATGGCTTAATCAACAAGTTTCATGAGCCAAACCAAGCAAATTGAACAGAAATGGCAAGCGAAATGGGAAAACGCTCATATTTTTGAGGCTGACCCTGACCCAAAAAGAAAGAAAATAATGGTGACTTTTCCGTTTCCATACATGAACGGTCCTCTTCATGTAGGACACACTTTTACAGCCTCGCGGGTTGATGCTTATGCCAGGTTCAAGCGTATGCAAGGTTACAATGTGCTTTGGCCTTGGGGTTGGCATTGGACGGGGCAACCACTGCTGGGAGCGAGTCAACGTGTAGCTCGAGGCGATGAAGCTTACATTCGAGTTCTCAGAGAAGTTGACGGGGTGCCAGAAGCTGAACTCAAGAAATTTGTTGATCCCATTTATATGGCTCAGTATTATACCGATGAAGGACGCTTGGCCGTTAAAGGCGTGGGTTTCTCTGTAGATTGGAGACGAGAGTTTACAACCGTTATGCCTACTTTCCAAAAATTCATTGAGTGGCAATACAGGAACCTGAGAGAAAAAGGCTATGTCACTCGTGGAACGCACCCAGTTGTTTGGTGTCCAAAAGATCAAAGTCCAACGGGAGACCATGACCGCCAAATAGGTGAAGGCGTTACTCCGGAGCAATATACGCTCATAAAATACAAACTTGATGAAAACACGTTTTTGCCTGCAGCAACTTTTCGTCCAGAAACCATCTATGGCATTACTAACATATGGATAAACCCAGACGCCACATATGTTGAAGCAAACGTTAATGGCGAAAACTGGATTATTAGCCAAGAAGCCGCTGAAAAACTCAAAGAACAAGAAAAGAAAATAATTGTAAAAAGATTCTTTAAGGGAAAAGAGTTAATCGGCAAAATCTTCGAAAACCCAGTAACAAAAGAAAAGTTTCCCATTTTGCCAGGTTGGTTTGTAGATCCAAAAACCGCTACAGGAGTAGTTTACAGTGTGCCGGCTCACGCACCATACGATTGGTTGGCTCTGAAGGATTTGCAGCAAAAACCAGAGATTCTAGCTGAGTTTGGTGTAGATCCAGAGATGGTAAAGCAAATCAAGCCAATCTCAATTATCAAAGTTGACGGTTACGGCGACTACCCGGCAGTAGAAATTGTCCAGCAAATGTGCATCAAAGACCAGCACGACCCAAAAGCCGACGAAGCCACAAAAGCACTCTACAAAAAAGAATTCCACGGCGGCATTCTGAAAGCGAATTGTGGTCCTTACGCTGGAAAGACCGTTCGAGAAGTAAAAGAAACAATTATCGCCGACTTTCTCAAGCAGGGTGTAGCTGACTGCATGTATGATTTGCCTGAGCAGGTGGTTTGCAGATGCATGACTCAGTGCATAGTAAAAATTCTCTCGGACCAATGGTTTCTAAACTACTCCGATCCGCAATGGAAAGCGAAAACAAAAGAAGCTGTAGCTCAAATGACAATTTACCCTGAATCAGCCAAGCAATCCTTCTATACTGTTATAGATTGGCTAAGGGAATGGGCTTGCGCAAGAACAACGGGTTTCGGAACACCGTTGCCCTGGGGAAAAGGTTGGATAATTGAGACCTTGAGTGACTCCACAGTTTACATGGCGTTCTACACAATAAACAAACATATAAGACAAAACAAGATAAAGCCGGAAGCGTTAACGCCTGAGGTTTTCGATTACGTTTTCTACGGGAAAGGCATCTCGGAGCAACTTGAAAAATCTGCTGGAATAAAAGCTAATTTACTAGACTCTATGCGAAGTGAATTCTTGTACTGGTATCCATTTGATCTGAGAAACTCCGCAAAAGAGCTCGTGCCAAACCACTTAACATTCTGCATCTTTCATCATGCTGCCCTGTTTCCGCCAGAGCATTGGCCCAAAGCAATTGGGGTGAATGGCATGCTTATGGTTGAAGGGCAGGGGATGCACAAGAGCAAGGGTAACTTCATAACAATGAAGGGTGCAATTGAAAAATATGGAGCCGACGCCACCCGGTGTGCTCTATTACTGGGTGCTGAAGGTATGGACGACCCTGACTGGCGAGCTGAAAACGTAAGCGATTTGCAAGGAAAGTTTGAAGGGCTGATAAGTTTTGCTAGTGGAATAATCATTAACGCCAAAAAAGAAGAAAACACAGCACTTGAAAGCTGGCTAATAAGCAGACTTCAACATCGAATAAAAGAAGTCACCGCCAGCTTAGATGAACTAAAAACCAGAACCGCCCTCCAAACAGCATTATTTGAAACTTGGAACGACCTGCGCTGGTACATTCAACGAAAAGGCAACAGCGATGCAAAAGCGCTGCGGGAAGCAGTTATGCTTTGGCTTAAAATGCTTGCACCGTTCGCACCTTTCCTAACTGAGGAACTTTGGAGCCAAACAGGCGAACCGTGTTTTATTAGCGTAGCGCAATGGCCGGTTTATGATGAAACGAAAGTGGACATTGCCGCTGAAGAACAGGAAAACCTGATAACTGATGTGATGTCGGACACCTCTAATATTCTAAAAGCAATGAAGATTACGCCAAAACGAGTTTGCTACTACACCGCTGCATCATGGAAGTCACAAATATACTTTAAAGTTTTAGAGAAAACCGTTTCTGGCGAGGCAAAAATTGGCGATTTAATGAAAGAATTTGCTGCAGACAAAGATTTGAAGCCACATATGAAGGATGTTGCAGGCATGGTCCCAAAAATAATTAAGGCTTTAACTAAACTGCCAAGCAACAGAAAAAACAACATACTAAAAATCAAAGCTATTGACGAAAAAGAACTTTTGGTAAGCGCGATTAGCTTTTTGAAGGAACGCTTCAATGCTGAAGTATCGGTATACAGCGAAGATGATATAAACCAATATGATCCTAAGCAACGATCAGCAATGTCTATGCCCTATCAACCAGCCATATATATTGAGTAACCGAAATTTACTTTTCCTTTATTTTTAGGTTTGAATTCAATAGGCATGCATGAAAAACAATTTAGCGCACGCAAACTGTATTCAAAAAGGATAACAAACCAATTTAGCTATGCAGCGGAAAGTGACTTTAATGGTCAAACTTAGTCACTCGTTAACTTACGAAATAAAACCGATTCCTCCCTACAACTTTAACATTACAATCAGGAAGCCAGCTGGCTGGCCGTTGTTTACGCCTCTGGAGGTCTATGAGAAGAGTACTCTCTGGACAGCCGTGCTTCTCAGTGACGCCCTTGTCGGATTAAAGCTCACTTCCAAAGGAACTATAGAAAATCCTCGCATAGAGGCAAAAATTTTCCTCGAAAGAAATCCCTCTAAAGAAGCACTCGACAAAATAAAAAAGACAATAGTACACAGCATTGGCGCCGACGACGATCTGCGCGAATTCTATATCCTCGCAAAGAAGGATCCAATTCTAAAGTATGTAGTCGCTGATTTGTTCGGCATGCATAGCACATCATCGGGGGATACTGTATTTCCTGATGCAATTTTAGCCATACTTCTCCAAATGGCTCCGCTCAAAAGGAGTAATGAAATGATGGACTGTGTGATTAGGAAGTTCGGTGAGAAAGCGGAATTTGACGACAAAACTATCTATACATGGCCTTCTCCACAGAGGCTTGCTAAACTAAATCCAGAAGTTTTTGCAAAAGATTGCAAGATTGGCTATAGGGCAAAACGTATCGTCAAGCTATCCGACAAGCTTGTGAAAGAAGGCTTTCCCACACTAGAGGAGCTGGAAAAGCTAAGTCCTGAGGAAGCAAAAAATAAATTGATGGAACTCCCAGGCATTGGCGATTATTCTGCGGACATAATAAATCCCAATGGCGGTTTCCCTATAGATGTTTGGTCTGTTGAAGTCTTCGGTAAGCTATTCTTTGGAAAAGAGCCTGTGAATAACAGGCAAGCTGTCGAAGAAGTAAAGAGTGAAGGCATCCGAAGATGGGGTAAGTGGTCTTGGATGGCTTTTTTCTATACAGTGCAAGATCTTGAGAAATTATCCGAAAAATTGAGTGTTAAGCTTAGACTGGCTTAACTTTATATTAAAATTATTCTTCATTGGGCCAGATTGCCCTTAAATTTTTAGCTTTTTGCTTCTTGAGGGTCTTCCCTGTTTTTCAATTTCTCTTCCAGAAGCATTAGCAGTTCCTGAGGTTTTACAGGCTTAACCAAATAAGCATCCGCACCTTCGTCAAGAGCTTTAACACCAGTTTCGAGTGATGGAAAACCAGTAATCATTATTTTTACTGTGGTCTGAAGCTGCTTTTTGAGTTTTGCAAGTAAATCAGTGCCATCCATATCTGGAAGTCTGATGTCAACTAGTGCCAAATCGAAATGTCGATTTTCTGCTTTTTCAATTGCTTCTTTTCCGGTTTCGGCAACATCAATTTCATAACCGCTTTTTTGAAGAATACGCGTGAACGTTCTAAGAATTGATTTATCATCGTCAACGACAAGTATTGTTTTTTTAGGCGTTTCCACCTTAATCATCCTTCTTTGTTTAGACATGATGCTTTCTTCAACTTTAATGTTGAGCGATAAGCGATTTAAGTCACTGCAACCACAAAGCAAACGCATGCTTGGTTTGAGGCAACAAGACTTTTCCCATTTTTTTGGGATTAATTTAAAGATGTTTTTCGAGACTAATAAACGCTGTCCCCTAGGCATATTTCAAAAAGAGCAAGAAAAAAGATTGAAATAAGGCTATTTCAAAGAAAAATTTCTAAATCATGTCATTTTTTGGAAAAAATTATTGATTAGCCATCTTCTTTTATATAAAAAGAAGGAACACCGCACTGGAAAATTCTGAGTCTCTGTTGGAAATGTCATCTCAGGCTTTATTCGAGTAAGATTCAAAGTTTCAACAAGTATTCAATTCGGACCGTATTCAGACTAACTACCACTAATTCATAATTCTTTACTACATCGTCTTTGAAATTTAGTTGTACGCGTACGGCGGTTTCCTATTCGTGAAAATACGTTCAAAAACACTCCTCATACTTCTCTTAACAACAATTATGTTAATGTCTGTTGTTTATACTGTTGCTCAAAAAATAATGTTAGACAGTATCACTGTAACCGAGAACAAAGAAGCCGAATCTAATGCCCAAAGATTTGTCACAAACCTGAACATAAAGCTTCAAAACCTAAATCAAACCGACATTGACTGGTCCCAATGGGACGACACTTACAAATTCATTCAAGACAACAATACAGACTACATAATTGCGAACCTGCCCGACCAGACCTTAATCAATCTAGGACTAAACATGATGCTTTTTGTCAATCAATCCCGACAATTAGTATTTGGAAAAGCATTAAACCTTGAAAATCAAACAAACATCAACATTTCATACTCCGAAATTAGCCAAATGCTTAAAAATAATTTACTTTATACTGATGACAAACAACAAAGCGAAGGGGGACTTATTCGCTTAGAAGGGTCTCCAATGCTCATAATCTCACAGCCTATTCTAACCAGTGCAGCTGAGGGGCCTGTTGGTGGAGCAGTAATCATAGGCATTTTTCTCGACCAATCAGAGTGTAACGCTCTTTCCCAAGCTGTCGGATTATCTATCCAAATACGTACGATAGGTACTCAAATGCCAACGGATTTTCAATTAGCAAGCAAGAGTCTTTCACTTCAAAAACCAGTCTTTGCACAAGTCACAAACAGAACTAATATAGCAGGCTACGTTTTGCTCCAAGATGTGAGCGGCTCACCCATTTTAATCGCAAAAGTCGATAGTTACAGGTCTGAATACTTGCAGGCAGAAAATAGTTTGAACTATCTTATTGTTTCATTTGCTGTTTTGGGCATTGTCATTTTTGTTGTAACTTCTTTTTTGCTAGATAAAGTTATACTTTCGAGAGTAAGTCGACTCACTAATGATGTAGCCAAAATAAAACCCGACAGTGACAATCCAAATAAGGTTACTGTTCAAGGAAATGACGAGTTGTCGAATTTGGGCAACCGAATTAATGATTTGCTTGCTACGATACATGATTCCCGTGAGACGCTTAAGAAATATGCTGAAAGACTTGAAACAAAAGTTGAAGAAAGAACTTCAGAACTAAAAAATAGTCAAGAAAAGTTAAGGAGCATATTCCTCGCCTCTCCAGATACTATTATAGCAACCGACCTCCAAACAAACATAATTGAATACAATCGGCAAATGAATGAATTCACTGGTTACACCCGTGGTGACCTGATTGGAAAACCAGCCTTCTCCTTTATGTCCATCGAAGATTCTAAAAGAGTGTCTAAACTTTTGGAAGGTCTCGTTGAAAATGGTTCAAAGGTAATTTTTGAGTGCAACATCAAAAAGAAAGATGGATCCACATATCCGGTTGAGCTGGCTATTAGTTCCTTGCAGGATTCTAAGCATATGCCGTACGGTTTTGTTACGATACTTAGAGATTTAACTGAAAAGAAAGAATTGGAGAAGAAGCTGTTTAATGCAGAAAGATTAGTTGCCATTGGGGAGCTAGGCAGGAATGGTTGGTCATGATTTGCGAAATCCTTTAGCAGCAATAAAAAACGCAGTCTACCTCTTGAAAAAGAAAGGTACTTCAATTAAAGAAGAGCAGGCTAAAGAACTGCTTGAGATAATCGGGAAAGGAATTGACCATTCAGACAAAATCATCAATGACCTATTAGACTATGCTAGAAACATACAATTGGAACTTGAATTAAACCCCGTGCAGAACGTTCTGGTAAACGCGTTGTCGATGGTAAGAATTCCAGAAAACATAAAGATCATAAACAACGTTTCAGAAGATCCAACTTTTAGAGTTGACAAAAACAAGATAGAACGCGTTTTCATCAACTTTGTCAAAAACGCGATAGAAGCCATGCCAAACGGAGGAACAATTACAATATGTTGCAAGCAAACAAATGAGAACGTTGAAATTACTTTCGCTGATACGGGCAGTGGCATTCCAGAAGCAATCTTGCAGAAAATTTTCACACCATTGGTCACTACGAAAGCGCAAGGTATGGGCTTTGGCTTAGCAATATGCAAACGCGTAATTGAGGCACATAATGGATCTATAGGGGTTGAAACAGAGAAAGGCAAAGGAACAACATTCAAAGTTACTCTCCCCATTGAAACTAAAAAGGCAGCTGAATATAACAAAGATTGAATAACTGTGCCAGAATACTTGGGATCTGCAAACTAAAATATAAGAATTATTTTTAGCAATTTTCAACTGTTATTTGATTTTATATATTGAACAAGAATTATATAATTTTGTATCTTGGGAACTATTCTTTTGTTTCTCTGATACTAAGCAAATAACAGAGCTTGTTTAATAACCAACAATTTAAGCCAAAACCATAACGAATACCTTGTCAAACCTATAGCAGAAAGCAACTCAAAACGCAGAAAAAAAATTTGCGAGAAAATCCGTACATAATTTTTTCTACCTGCAAAACTCATCTTTGCAGTTTTATCTCATCTCGAAATACTTATCCGTCACTAAGTTCTAGTTTAAACTGTTTTGAGGATGCATCCAGTGAGCTATGTTGTCCAATTAATTGACCCAGAAGAAAAAGACAGGCTATTCGAAACATACGAGCATAGATTACTTTATACAAGCAAAGCTGAAGTCTACGGTTGCTGCATCAAACTATTAACCGAGACTGAAGCTACTAGAAATAAATGGGAAGACAATTTTTTCACAGCAAACGAAAACAACAGGTCCCACGGACGACTTGTAGTTGTCAATGAGCCCGGTCAACCCTTAAGCGTAAAATATGATCCATACACGAAAACCGCTTTTTTAGTCAACGTTGACTATTATGGATGGATAAAAAGCATAGCACTTGCTGTTGCAGGTGACATTTTAGAAGATGAACATAGAATTTACTCTGTTCACGGCGCTGCAATCGACATCGGTTGCTTAGGTGTTTCGATAATTGCGCCTTCAGGCACAGGCAAAACGACCCATTCTTGGGGATTGTTGCTTCTTAAAAATGCGAGGTTAATTTCTGACGATTGGTACTTCGTTAGGCTCTCAAGCCATTTGCCTTTAGCATTCGGTTCCGAAAAAAACTGTTACATTGATGCAGATTTAGGCAAGATTTGGAATAAGTACGAAAGTTTGGTGGATAAAGCGCAGTTTGACCAAAGAGGCAGGGCAATTGTGAATGTTCGGTGGATTGTAGGAGGAGGAGGCGTAATTCCAATGGCGACTTTGCACAAAATAATTCTGCTAAAACGAGACCCTCAAGACAAAAACATTGTAAGCCATTTAAATTCTGAAGAAGCCTTGAAGTACATGTTAGATCACAACTTTTGTAATCCACACCAATTAGTCAGAGATGAAAGAAAAATCGAGCTTAGAAAAAACTTCTTCCGAAAACTCTTTGAACAAACAGAAGTCTACCTTGTGAATACAACCGAAACTCCGCAAGCTACACAAGAGAAGATTAGAAATGTTCTTTCTTTGAAAAAATAGGTTGTTTTTATGAAAAGAATAATAAAGCTTAGCAGTCGAGTTAGCTCCAGTTTGCAGGAGGAAAAGCAGGTTTGAAATTAATTTACGTTGCAATAGACGGCATGGGAGATTTACCAATTAAAAGTTTAGGCAACAAAACACCCTTGGAAGCCGCAGAAACTCCTAACATGGATGCTCTTGCCAAAAATGGCAAAATTGGCTTGATGTATTCGGTGAAGAAGGGTGTAGCGCCTGAGAGTGATGTTGCAGTTATTTCTCTTTTAGGATATGACCCTTTCAAATACAGCACTGGCAGAGGCGTTATCGAAGCCGCTGGCGCAGGCTTGAAAATGAAAGATGGCGATTTAGCCTTAAGATGTAACTTTGCAACTTTAGGTGAAGGAAAAACCATAATTGACCGTCGAGTTGCAAGAAGTCTAACCACTGAAGAAGCCACCGAGCTAAGCCAAGCCGCTAACAAGCAAGTTAAACTTGAATCGTACCCCGCCACATTTGAATTCCGAAACACACTGGGGCACAGGGCAGTTCTACTAATAAAAAGCAAAAAGAAACCTCTTTCAAGCAACATAACAAACAGCGACCCAGCCTACACAATAGTTAACGGACTTGGAGTGGCAAAAGCTGAAGTTGACATGGTCTTGAAAACCTGCGAACCCACCGACAAAACAGAGGCATCAAAAGTTTCCGCAGCATTAGTCAACGAGTTTATCGATAAAACGCATAAGCTGTGGGACAACCATCCAGTGAACTTGAAGCGTGCGGCTGAGGGCAAGCTTAAAGCTAATGTTGTTTTAACCAGAGATGCAGGACATCTACTTCCAAAATTCTTCAACATAAACGAGCGGTACCATGTTGAACTTTGCATGTTTAGCCGACATGCATGCTGAACGAGGCATAGCACAACTGGCAGGAATGGACTCAATGCTTTTGCCGCCGCCTTCAGGCAACCTCCAAAAAGACTGCGAAGTAAGAGTCAAAGCCTTACTAGACATACTGCCCAAACATGACTGTTTCTACATTCACCTTAAAGGTCCAGATGAACCTGGACATGACGGCAACTGCATTCTGAAAACTCAAATTATCTCAGCCATCGACAAATACTTCTTTGGACCATTGCTAAAGCAAATTTCTCTCAAAGACAACCTTATCTGCATAACGACAGATCATGCAACCCCATGTTCCTTAAAAGTGCATAGCGACACGCCAGTGCCCGTGCTGATTTCAGGGGACAAAATAGAAGGCAGCGGAAAAGCTGTAAAGTTCTGCGAGAAAGAATGTGCTAAAGGAAGCTTAGGCACAATAGATCGCGGTTGCGAATTAATGCCAAAACTTATGGAACTATTAAAAAAATAAGGTGAAAAAACATGGCTTATCTTAAAAGAGCAAAAAGAAAAAATTGAAATTTCATACCCGCTTAATGCAGTTTGGGAAGCTATTCCTAAGGCAATTGAAAAGCTTGATTGGAAAATCCAAGAAACAGACGAAGCTACTCACCATCTTAAAGTTAAAACTAAAGGTGGCTTCATATCTTACCCCTCAACACTTAAAATTGACTTAACAGTTGATAGATGAGAAAACTACGCAAATGTCTCTATTGGTTGAAACCCCTGTCACCACCATAACTTCTATAGCAGATTATGGCAGAAACAGCGAACGCATCGGTCAATTCGTAACTACACTTGCCAAACTGATGAGCAGCTGAAACCGTTTTCTATTCTAGTATTTGTGACCGTTTAAAGGCATACCAAGCAATTAGTAGAAAGACAACAATGTACAAAAACGCTATACCAATTGCTCGCGATGCAATCAGCGAGATAGACTCAGTGTAAAGCAATGTTGGCGGCGCTGGTGGGTTGCTCAGAACGTTTGTATGTGTAAATAGCACGTTGGCATTTGGGAAAAGAATAGATTTCACCATGTTGGAGCCGATGCTATCTGTTCCGCTTGAAACGGATGTTACGGTATTAATTGTAACATTTGCTATGGTAGTGTTTTGGCCAGCTGTAATATTCATGATTCCTGAGGCTCCACCGCCTGGCAGATAGTTTAGCCCTCCAATAACTCCAGGATCAGCAGAGAACGCTGCAACGACACTTGCTCCTAAAGACAATGCAATAAACAAGCCTAAAGCAGTCAAAAGTGCAAGTAGTGAACTTTTTGAGATGGATGCGGCAGCTAAAACTATGGCTACCCAGATAAATGTGCTAATTATATCGCCCAATAGAGCAAGGGGCACAAGGTAGAGGCTGTTTTGTGGTCCATAAACAAGAAGTCCCCCGATTGTTGAGTAGCTGAAAATCACAACATACGATGCCAAAATAACTATGAACGTAGCGAATAGTTTTCCAAAGAAAACCATAGTTCGAGATACGGGCTTAGTTAACAAGGAAACAATTGTGCCGCTTTCATACTCTCCTGAAATGCTGTTCATAGCAGTTACAATTCCAAACAGGAAAAAAGTGAAACTTCCGCCACTGAAAGTAGCTGCAAAGTAGGGGTTTTGCCCTACTTTCAGAACTGCAGGTAACGCTAAATCTACAGTAGCTAAGACAAAAGCTATTACAAGTGCAGCTATGAACTTTTTCTTGCGTATGTTCCAAAGCATTTCATATCTTACAACTGCCCAGAAGCGTGTAAACCAGCTTGGATGAGCTCTCTTAGCAGTTGGGGCTATTGTTGTCATTGGGGTTTTCCTCCTTGGTCTTTAGTAACTAATTGAATAAATACGTCTTCCAAATTCGAGCTTTTTTGGCTCATGCCAACGATAACTCCGCCTGAACCTGTAACTTCTTTAGAAACCTGCGCCCGAACATCATCACGTGTGTTCACCTGAATAATCAAGGTGTTAGCCGGTTTTCCAAGTGCCTGAAACAAAAGGCAACTTCTTAACTGCTGCAATAACCGCGTCCGACAAGTCAGTTAATTCAATATGTATCATTGGCGATTCTGAAATCATGCCGGAAACATTCTGCAAAGTATCAGAGGCTAACATTAAGCCCTTATTAATTATTGTAACGTGATCGCAGATTTGCTCAACCTCAAAAAGCAAGTGAGAAGAGAGAAAAACAGTTATGCCTTCTTTTGAAATGGTTTTAACTAGTTCTCGAACTTCAACCATTCCAACTGGGTCTAAACCGATGCTTGGCTCATCCAAAATAACCAGTTCTGGGTTGTTTAACAATGCTTGGGCGATACCGATGCGCTGTTGCATGCCCTTGCTATATTTTCCGATAAGGTCGTTTTCTCTACCTTTTAAGCCGACCAAGTCAATTAGCTTAGGGATTTGTTCAGCTCTCTGCTGCTCTGTCATGCCGTACATTCGCCCGTAAATATCAAGCATTTCAGCGCCTTTGAGATGTTTAGGAAACTTGGGCAACTCAGACATGTAACCGATGCCTAAACGTGAATCGGCATCATCAACATGCACTTCTTGCCCTAACACTTTAACTGAACCAGAAGTAGGCTTTAGCAATCCGACAAGGATTTTTATGGTAGTTGTTTTTCCTGCACCGTTTGGACCTAAAAAGCCATGGATTGTGTTTTTTTGAACTTTTAGGTTTAGCTTGTTTACGGCTGTTAATGAACCGAAATTCTTGGTTAAATCGGTGGTTTCAATGACGTAGTCCATGGGCAAGCACTTCCGTCAATGGTTTAAGTGAGTGTTTTTCGGATATAAGGCTTTAACTTGCTTCGAAGTTTCATAGCTTTGGAATGAACTGCCTTTTTGGTGTAGAAAGTTATATCTCTTCTTCATGTTCCATTAATTAATTTGATTTAAGGTGAACTGCATGGGTGTCAAGCGTGAACCAATCACTGTCAACGGCAGAAGCATAGGCATCGCCATTTTAACTGCCGAACAACTATTCATCGGAGTCATACATTTCCTTGTCGGATTACTGCTTTTGGTGTCAAGCTCAGCCATTCTGCCAGCCTCATTAACCTATGACATTTACACGGTAGTTTTTGGCTTGCTCGTTTCAGTTTTTGCATGGTTTATCTGGAAGGGCAAAAAAGCAGGTTGGATAGGCACAGTTGCGGTCTTAGTATTTGTCATTGTTGTAGACACGTTAAGGATTCTAAATTTGCCCAGCATTCCTGGAATCCCAAGTTTTGCGCCACCAACAGAAATAACCTGGAGCATAATGGTTATTATTTACTTGAGCACAAAAAATGTAAGAAAAAAGTTTGGAATCAGCTAACTGCGGGAGCTCGCTTCATCCAGTCATGCACAAAAACTTCCGCTTCACCGCTCTCGATACCCTCAACAATCTTCTGAGCCACAAACTCAGCTGAGTCAGCCTTAAACGGTGGACCACCGCCCTCTCCTTCGGCCTCATCAGTGTTTTCCCAGTTTCTCGGTGCAGCTTTAATGGTGTTTTCTTCAAAGTCTGTATTTGTGATATATGGGTAGACGACGGATACGGAGATTTTGTCTTCTTTTAGTTCCTCTCTCGCCGTTAAACTAATGTGGGATAGCGCCCGTTTCAACGATGCATAGACGCTCATGCCGGGCAGATACATTAACGCTAGACCAGAACTCACATTCATGATGGAGCCGCCCCCTTGCTTACGCATTATTGGGATAACTTGCTGCATTGCAACAACTGGACCCAGAAAGTTAAGGTCGATGATGCAACGGAACGTATCAAGATCGATTTTTTCGATCGGAGCGTCATAACCTTGTCCAGCATTGTTAACTAAGATGTCGATTCTTCCAAAGTGCTCGTATGCCTGCTTTGTAACGCGTTTTATGTCTTCAACTTTTGAAAGATCTGCAGGAATCGCAATTGAATCAGGCAATTCCTTGGCTAGTTGCTTCAGCTTTTCTTTTGATCGAGCAACTAAAGCCAGTTTGGCGCCTTTGCTCGAAAGAAGTTTGGCTGTGGCTAACCCGATGCCGCCAGATGCCCCTGTTACAATTGCAACTTTCCCTTTAACGTCCATCAAAATCCCTTTAATCAATCCGCTTGAGGACTTGCGCTGGATGTTTCAGAGGTGCCTTGGGAAAGCCGCCCTTTGGATAGCCAAAGATCACTCCAACGTGAACTTCATGATCGTCTGGCACACCAAGGGTAGGTTTAACTTTTGGATCATTCGCAACAAGACGTGCTGTGCCTATCCAGCAACTTCCGAGACCAAGCGTGTAGCCGGCAAGCATCATGTTTTGCGCTGCAGCTGAGCAATCATAAACTGCGTAAGGCGATTGAACACTAGATATGAAGATTAATAGAGGCGCGTTGTAGAAAATGTTGTATTGTGGATCGGAAAGACGTTTCTTCAAGCCAACTAATCCCTCGTCACCCACATCAGGCAACATCCGAATCAACATAGGTTTTGCCATGTCCGAGAGCCGCTTCATCTCCGCTTTATTCGTAACAATCGTGAATTTCCAAGGTTGAACGTTGATTGCGGACGGCGCGTAAGTCGCTGCCTCAAGCATCATTTTGATTGCTGAATCAGGAACTAGTTTATCTTCATAGCTGCGTACTGCTCGCCTTGATTTTAACACTTCAATAACAGAGTTAATATCCATAAAATTTCGCCATTACTAGGGAACGTTTGAGATTTATAAAAAGGGTTCTATGGATAAAAAACAGACCAATAAAACTGTAATGCTGTGGATTAAATTTTTGTCCAACCAACCATTGAGTAAAAATAGTGGAACGGCTGAAGTTAAAAGTAAAAAATCATGAAGAAAATTCGAGGAAACTTAAAATATGAGGCAAATTGATCGAAGAGTAGTATGTTCAATAATATCTATTTTTAGTTTCCTTTGCTGGGCTGTTGGAATAGGCGTAGGGAATTTTCTCTTGACGTTAATTTCGGGTGTTTGTTTCATTTTGTTCTTGGCTCTCGCGAGTGCATCAGTTTATCCACCTCCGCCACCTGAAACTTTGCTTCCCCCGCCCCCTCCATCTAATCCACCTGAGGAACCAAACATTCAAAACAAATAACAGTAGTCACAATTGACATGAGGAGATTATTTAGAGCTAAATTATTGGGTTCGACTTAAGTCAACCAAAAGCCAGAGAAGTGTACCAACTATTCCTAAAAAGAAAGCCATCGACAAACCTCCATCAGTAATTTCTCGGTCAGCGAAAAAATATGCTAAGCCAGAAACGGTCCAACTGAAACCAAGAACTAGAAAAGTAATCCATACACCATCAGCAACTATACCGACGCAGCTGCCTAAGAAACCAAAGATCATTAGGGGAAGACTAGCAGTTCCCGGTTTAATTGTCTTGAATTTTGTCACCGTGTTTTATCGATCAAAGAGTCTAGAAGAAATCATATTTAACAAATTTGAAGCGAGAATATAGACTACTAGTAATCTTCCAAATTAATGGCTGTAACAGGGAGTAATCACCTTTTTTTTATTTTTTGGATTTTGAATTATCGGACCATTTGGTCAGGTTGCAGCATTAAGAACTATATGTATTTTGAAAAAAGAAAAAACAACCTATTCTTAAAAAATACAAAAATTTTAAGAATTTAATAGTTCGATATGAGCTTAGCTAACTTTTTCTTGAAGAGTACTCAAGAAGGATTGCAAGCTTTCAATGCATCGGATATCTCTTCCAACCAACGCTTTCAACTCAAGCCAAAACCTCATGTCTGGCTTGATTTTTGCCCTTTCCAAGTTGTATTTTAAGACGCAAAGTGCCTTCTTTTCCTCTTCGATCAAAATCCAACAGAAGAATAACCTCGGTGATACCTAATCTTTCTATTTCCTCAGTTGCTTGCAAAAAGGATTTGCCGCCTGTCTTCACAGTAAAAATTTTGCCGCTAACGCCTAACTCTCTGAAGCGCTAACTCATCTTTTTTGCCTTCAACAACAACCAGTGTTCCCTTAGCTGATTCGTCTAGTTAATTGTTCTATTATTTGCTGGATTTTTTCCTCTTTGTCTTTCAATCTTGTAGACAAACGCTTTACCTTGTTATCTTTGCCTGGCGTACAGTCTCCAAACAATCCTTCGCTTCCATATTATTTGCAAAGTAACGCCTAACAGGCTCTAATATATCTGCAAGTTCGGCTGCAACGCCGTTTTTGAGGTCCATTGGATGCAGTTTGCCTTCCGCATAGGCTGATTCGAGTTCTTGGAAGCTTTGAAACTCGATATTGCCGCCAAATTTGGCTGGGCGTTCAATCTTCAAAACGGGTTTTTCTCGGAAAACTATGTACTTGCAAATGTCCATTATCGGGTTGAATTTAACGGTTCTTTCAGGACAGAACGCTTTGCTCATTTTCTGCTTAATTTCCTCGGGCGTATCATAGATGAAAATGCAGGTTTGAGGTTTGCTCTTAGACATCTTCGCTGAGGCAACAGCTTCTTTCTCTTGACCCTCAGGAATAGGCCAAATCGAAGGTTTTTCTAAGCCCTGAAGCAGGTGGTGATGAACGCAGACTGGTTTCCAACAGCCTACTTTTTCGCCGATTTCCCTTGCAACCATGTTTGCTTTTCGTTGATCCATGCCTAACTGGCAGATTTTCACTTTCATCTCGAAAATATCAGCAACTTGCATTGGTGTATAAAGATAATCTGAGACGTAGTGTGCTTCTCCTTCTTTTCTGCCAGCGATTTCAAGTGTTCTTGTAGTTCGGGCTAAGGTGAGATTCTTTGAAATTATGACTGTTTTAGCCCAATAATCAATATCCTTGTAGAGCTCGTCAGAATAAATGAACTCAACCTTATCTCCGGGCACACCAAGCGACAACCATGAATGCCTGAAAAGCTCAGCGGCTTTGCGAATAAGTACTCGGTCGCCGCCAAGCTTATTGTTTAACCATGCATGCCAAGTCGCCAAAAAAGCTTTGAAATGGACGCCTGCTTCGGCGAAGTCTTTCATTTTGTAAGCGCAGATAACGCCTGTTCCAAGATGTGCCAAGCCAGAAGGCTCCCAGCCGTTGTAGGCTACAGGATGCTCTTCTGTTTCCAAAAGCTGACGCAAATCTTCTGGAGTAACTACTTCTTCTGTTGGCGGTCTGCAGATTAACTCAATTTTCTTTTCTATATCCAAATTGCCCGCATCTTCCTTGTGTTTCCTATTTAATGTGGGTGTGGAACTTAAAAGTATCAATGTTTTTAGTATTGAAATTTCTTAAGTTCAACCTTCGCATTAAACTAACTTCTTTCTTTACTATGATACCTAACTTATAGTTTTTCTTGCTTAAGATCTACGTTCTTATGTACTCTGGAAACTTAGAGTTAAGAACTCAGTTAGTTTTTAAAAGTCTGTTCCATGCTTTTCTTGATGGAAGACCATAAACCTCTCTTGCGTGAGCAATCCAGCAAGTTTTAGGCAGGAAACCGTGTTTGTTTTTTACATAGGCTTGAATCTGTTTGTAAGTAGCCATTTTGCTTTTTCTCTTTTCGTCTATTCCACTCTATGCAGATTTAAGATTTATCATTAGATGAACTTAACTTAAGACTAACAACTTTGGTAAATGTTATAACTTTACACAGTCATTAAGAATAGTCTGGGAAAAGCTTTGAGTACAACAGAGAAAGAACGCAGAGAAGCACTGGTTTTTCTTTTTGGTGCTGGAGCATCTGTAGATGCTGGCGTTCCAGATACTTACAGTTTTGTCAAAGAATTTGAAAGTTATGTCAATAATGAACGTCCTGAATTTGGTGAACTTTTATCTAGAATTTTGAAAATAAGAGAGAAGTATAATGTTAAGCTCTTGGGTGAAGACAAAAAAAGCGTAGATGTTGAACAACTCTTAGACACGCTTCGCCGTCTTATTGGAAGGGATAAAGAACCGCTTCTTTATTTTTACAATAACCTTGAGTTAAAATATAAACTGAAGCAATCAGAGCTTTTATTCATTGAAAGGTTCCTCCAAAATTTTATTAGAAGAAAAGTGGTGATTGAAAACCAAAAAAATCTTGAATATTTGCAAGAGTTGTTTAGCTTTGATTCACCTGTTGAAATTTTTTCAACAAACTATGATACATGTATTGAACAATCTTGCTATCTAAATCATCGTAGCTATACTGATGGGTTTGATATTACTTGGAATGAAAATAACTTCAAAAATTATGATGTTTTTCACTATAAGCTTCATGGTTCAGTAATATGGTATCAAAATGAGAAGACAAAAGAATGTATTAAAATTCCTGTTTCTGCTTTCGTGGAAATGTTTGAAGACCCTATAGATTTGAGACTTATCTATGGCGAAGATGTAAAGCCTTTGCTAATTTATCCAGCACAAAAATCAGAGTACGTTGAACCACTAACAGATTTACAGTTAATGTTTAAAAAAACGCTTTTTCAAAGAGCAAAATTCTTAGTAGTTGTTGGATACTCGTTTAGAGATGAATATATCATACATATGTTATGGGATGCTGCAAGAGCAAATGAAGACCTAAACGTGATTATAGTTGACCCTAACGCTCAAGAACTTTATGAAACAAAACTTAGATACGTTGACAAAAACACAAAAGCTCTCTCAAGATTATCAGGAAAGGTTTTCTGCTTACCTTATCCTTTTTCAACTATTATTCATCTGCTGAAAAACAATTACTTAAGAGCTCTTCAAAATATTATTAGAACTGAAAAGGGGTTTTTAGAACAGGAGAAATCTGGAGATACACCTGATTGGCAATCTCTATTAAGAACGTGTTTACAAGAAGAGTTTACGGCAAAAGCTCAAAGCATTTTAGAAAAGAAAATAAGAAAAAGCTGGAACGAGCTTGAGTTTAATCCTTCACAAACAAGACTTCAAATGAGCTTTAGAAGCTTGCTGCATTCTATAATCTCCAAAGATGGATTTGAGGATATTTGGTTACAGCGAGTAAATGACTCGTTAACACTTCTAAGTGTAGATAATCTCAAAATAACAAACTCACATCAGGATTGCTTTTTGTTTGGACTTTCAGATGAAAGAAACGATCTAAGAAAAGTGGTTAGTGAATGGATTAACCCTTTACTTGATGAAAATAATAGAAAACTTGAATTGTTAACACCAAAGTTCAAAGATAGGCTGAATCCAATAATTAAAAGCATTAAAAAACTTGAAGCCTTATCACAATATTTTATCAACTTAAGAAATGGGGTAAACCCATGGGAATACAAGGTTTTTGAGAACGATACGGGTGATATAAGGCAATTAATTGATAATATTCAAAATGCTATACGCCAAAACGTCATTCCCCAGGGAGAATTTAAAAAGTGGACTTTAGAGATTGAGAAAGCAAGGTTGAGAAACTTCCTTAATGCCGATAGGTTTGAATTTAAATTATTATCAGAACAAGAAATCTGATGTTACGAAGAACAAAAATATTCGGTAAAGTAAACTAAAGAAACTTGAAGAATTTTTGATTTTTTCTTATACTATATTTTTAGGTACAATAGGTAGACTTCCAGAAATCCTGATCTTAGTTTTATGTCCACAGTACTAACAAGGAACGTCTATTTCTTTATCAATATTAACCATCCAAATATTACCCCTTCAAATTTCAGTTAAAAGAAGAATTACTGTTTTATCGTTAAGGCTTCTTTTGGTTTAGGAACTATACGGCATACATAACAGAATTCATAATCGTTTGGATTCTAACTTCCACATTGAGGGCAATTCCAAACATTAGTGTTAGGTTTAAAGGTGTATGGAATTCCTTTTGGTTTTTCTGGTATTGGTTCATCTATTCGGAAGTGAGAGGTATTCTATTCCTTCTGGATTCAAACCATAAATTACAGAATCTTAGCCTTACAATTAGCACAATTATTCGTTAGGTACTGATTTTACGGCATTGACAAATTTAGCACATTATTTTCAAATTTTCAAACTTCAGGCTTTAATCTTTTTGTCAAACGAATCATGTAACGTTTTTCATCAACATTTTTTATGCGGCTATCAATTAGCCCTTGTTTTTTTGCTTCACTCACGACATCGTTGAATGATACTACCTGAGGAAAAGCAGCCTTTTTATTTGTTATAATTACCCAGATTTCATGGTAAGTGTCTTTATTTTCTTCCAGAAACTGGCTTAAATCGCCTAAACTTTTGGGTTCAAAATTTACGGATTCAGCCATGAGCTAACACATCCATTATTCGCTGGTCACTCATTGTCCAACCTAGGAGATTTGGTTTCTTTAGCTTTTGCTTAAACGCAATAAAGAGCACTAAGAGTGACAAGGGCAAAATTGCTAACAAGCGGAAACTCTGGAACGGTAGGAGTTGAAGTTGGTGACCAGAAGTTGAACTTATAGTTACTGTTTGTGCATTACTCCAACCACTTGTTAAGTCGTATGCAATGGCAGGGGCTGAATATCCACCAATCGTAGGGTAAAGAGGATGTTGAATATACCAGTATGTAGAATTATGCCCAACTAATGCCTCTACTTGGAAATCAATTTGAGCATTGGCTGGAATACCATGTAAAAACGCAAAGTATCTACCTTCTTGACTTATATCTCCAGAATAGTACCTCTGAATATCAAAGCCTGATTCTGAATAATATTCAGTTGCTACAACAGGGAAAGCAATAGTGGTGTAACTTGAATTTGATTTCGGAGAAGAATCGTCAATATACCATGCAAAAGAGAAAGTGCCATCTCCATTGTAGGAACTAGTTCTGTTTTGTATTGGGTAAACTTCAGTCCAATTTTCTGAAAAGTGAGGTTTAGTTCGAATATTGTAATATATTTTGTTGTTTGAATTGTCAAAGAACTGGTTATTTATTGTAATTTCAATTGAGTTATTAATAATTAGCTGAGTTTCATTTACTCCAGTATAAGAATTTGTTGTAGTTAAACTTAGGAAGCATTTACGAACTTAATGGTGAACTGGGGAATAGAGGGTGTGGGTATTGACTGCGCACATGCGGGTTTTATCATCAATAGATTTAGAGCTGAGATGACCATAATTAGAATAAAGAATATTGCGAAAACTTTGCCGCAGCTACCCATGTTTACATCTGGAACTGGTTTTTGTTATAAGGCTTCTCGTAAAGGTTTTTTGACTGAAATGTAGTCAAGGTTTTTTGACTGCTGTTTTTGAGAGATGCCTTAAAACTAAGTTTGGGAAGTTACCCTGTTGATCTCTTATCCCAAGTATCGGTTTCTCCATAGCTTGTAAAAAATACCAGACCTAAACATGTACTAAAATGCATATTTCGGCTAATCGGGCTACTGATCGTTCAGGTAGATGCCTCATCTGAGAAGATTTATCAGTAAGTATGTATACACTATGTATTGAAGGAACTAAGATGGCACGACAGATTTCAGTCTCAAATGAAGTCTACGAACTTCTATCAAAGCGAAAAGGCAAAAAAAGCTTCTCCGAAGTAATAAAAGAAAGCCTCTGCTCAACAAAAAAGAAAACCGACATAATGAAATTTGCAGGAGTTATGAAAAACGAAAAGGAAAAACTTGAGCAGCTAAAAATACAAATTGCTGCTGAAAGGGAAGCAAATTACGGCAGATCATTCGAAGAGGAATAATGATGTTAATCGATACAAGCGTTATCATTGATTTCATAGCCGGCGACGAAAAGCTTGTTTCCTTAATACAAGAAATCGCCAACGAGGAAGAAATAAAGACAACCAGCATAACTGAGTATGAATTGCTTAAGCATAAGACAAAGCTGAAGAGACAGCTGGCAGAAGATTTCCTCTCGGAATTAACTATCTATCCATTCGATAGTGACGCTGCAAGAAAAGCCGCGATTCTTTTTAAAGAGCTTAAGGATTCCGGCAGAATGATTAATGAGAACGATTTGCTTATTGCCGGCATATCATTGGCGCACGATGAGGTATTGCTAACAAGGGATCGAAAACTTGCCAGTGTTGGTAGCAACATAAAAATCGTCTAATCCTATGCTTGGAACGCTGGTGTGCTGGATGTCATCTGCCTTTAGCCTTAGTAATTTTTTACTGCTGGCTTCTTCACTTATTGCTTACCCCTATTTTCTTATTTGTTGATTGCTATTTATGAGAAATTTATGACGCTCTCTGAACTTGGTGAAGCAAACAATTTGGGACCGCCCCCAATTCTAAGGTTGCGTTTCTATGAAGAAGCAGAGAAACGCAAAGAAACACGCAACTTCTACTAAACCTCCTTTTTCAATTAAGCTTGGTCTTTCGCAAACCACTCAGAATTCTTTTTGAGTGGCACACTTTTTACCAAAGTTTTTGAGATACTTGAACCAAATCCGAAATTGTTTTGGGGTCTTGACTACGGTGAATTTGTCCAAACTGGCGTTATAGTCCAATTAGAAACTATGCCTTCATGAAAAATGTGGATATTAACATCCGATGTTTCCCCACTGCGTAAATTTCCACGTTGGTACGAAGAATAATCCCCATAGCTCGAAAGATAAGCGTAAATTCTTTCATCAGTGCCGTACCACCCAGTGTTCGTCTGAGAGTTCTCATTCAACGGATTTATGGGGACAGTCATGTTTATTTCCAAAGTTCCATTGGCAGCATAAGCAAGGACATGCAATCCTGTGTAATATACAAATCCTCCTCCCTGATTTGTTACTGTGCCATCAATCCAAAGGTGATTATAAGGTGGAATACCGCCCAGACCGTATTCAGCAGCTATTTCAGTTACCCCTAATGCTGTGACAAGATTTATGGACGACTTTTCTGCTATTTGAGCTTGAAGGCTTGAGATTTTCATTTTTAGATTTGCAATTTGAGAGTTATAATAAACAAACGTGCCAGTGAATACAGTTGCAAACAAAATAGTTACCAAAGCTACTGCGGATATTATTTTTTTATTCATTCTAACTCTAATAGTCTTTTTTTGTAATTAGCGATAAAAGAGTTTTCGTCAAGCTTTCTTGACTAAGCGGTTTACCGAAATTAGTAAGTTTATTGACTATTTTTTGAGTGACACAATTTTATTAAGTTTGTTGCTACCGTGGGAAAAGGTCACTTAGTGACTATTCGTTTTCTAAAATAGATAACTAATGAAATTATAATGCCTAACAGGAATGCGATTACTATGATTGTTATGGCGATTATCAAAAAGAGAGTCGATGAGGAAGTAGCAGTATTAGCTGACGGTAAAGCTGGGGTTGCTGTTGGAGAAGATTCTAAGTAGGTAATTGTGTCGCTAATGGTTGCTGTTTGATTAGCGCTCCATCCGCTAAATTGACCTTCAAAAAGACTGGTACCTGCATCACGCCAGTGGCTTGGAGTGTTAGGGTCAGATACTTGTAGTTTAACAATTTGTCCTATCATCGCTTCAACTTGAATATCAATCATGTCATTACCTTTGAAAGGAATAGACACGGTTGTGTACGAACTGTTTGCTGGGATTAAATATCCATCCTGAGCATTATAGAGTTCATTCCAGCTGCCAGTATCCGGTGTGGTCGTTGTGCGAACGTTGTAGAAGAACCCTACACCGTTCCAACCCGGATAATTGGTGAATACGAGAGGTTGATTCTTGATAACCAATTCTATAGTGGTGTACTCTTCATGGTAACCAGGTTGCGCTATTGTCTGTCCTGAACTCGAATTTAATGAGTAAGTGGAAGGTACATCGTTGGAAGCAACACCTAGCTTAATGGTGAATTCTGGAGTAGACGGTGTAGCCGCTGTCTGGGCAAACGCCGGTTTAACAAACGATAGACTCAGACTTAAGATAGGTATTATTAGGATTAGAATTAGAATTAATGCGAAACTCTTGCCTATACTTCCCATGATTACATTTGGGACTGGTTTTTGTTATAAGGCTTCTCGTAAAGGTCTCTTGACTGAAATTAAGTCAAAGTTTGTTGACTAAAGTCTCAAGTGCCAAAAATAGTTTGCCACTTTTACGGGCTGTTTGTCGCCCAAGTAACCTAACACTTAACCTCATTGCTGAGCGTTGCTTTTTGCTTGGCTAAGTTCTCTCGGCTTGGGACTTTTTTCGCCCGCGCCTCACCTGTTCCATAATTGGGTAGAACTCGCTCGTCATGGGTGCAAGCTTTGTGTTTCTTGCGTACCTCTGTTGAGTCCGTCGTTATGGGTGCTCAATTTTGGCAAGGCAATAAAATAGTTGTAGGGTGTTGGTTAAATGTTGCTGTAAAGTTGCTTGAATTTTTTTTCCGGCCTGCCATTTCATACATCGGATTCTTTGGTCCATCTGACATCGATGGCAATGATGGCTTGGCATTACTTTGGGACTGTAACTGAATGTGAAGTTTTCCTTCGCTTTGAAAGGGTGACAGCGGCAGTAGATATCCCTAAAGCTATTGCAATAATAAAAGCCACAACAATTAGTGGTTGATCTAAGAGGCTATCAGAAGATGATTGTGATGTCTGCGTCCACCATTGATTTACTGAACCTGGTGTGAACGTTGAAATGTCATTCTGCAAATTCTGTGTGGTAAATCCGTTTGGTTGTGTTGAAGGAAGTGTGAGCACTCTGATCCGTGCCGACAGTTATTGTATTATTTGTGATCGGGTCAATGAATAGTACTGGACCACTAAAGACTTGAACAGTGGTTGTTCCATCAGATAGAACGTTTATGGCATATTCAGTTTTTAAACCAACAAGCGTCCCCTGCGGTATATCTATCATGTGCGAAACAGTTTCCGTAATGTATGCATTTCCATGATGAAGCAAATACACGCCTCCCTCAACGACTATAGCAACAGCAGCCGCAGTTCCAATTGTTTCACTAAAAATTCCAACTGCAATTGTAGCTTCCAATGGCATCGATATTACCATGTCCCAGAAACCTTCTCGCCAATTTGTAGATTTGGCCACACTTGGAGGATACACTGAATAGACTATTCCATTGTCTGGTGCAGGCTGTGAAGTGAGACCTACCCATCCAGCCTCACTGTTTGAACCTAAATACACTGTTCCGCCCTGATTGGGAGGAGTAAAACTGACGATTGAATTGTCGCCTGTCAGAATTTGAGCTGCCGCTTGCTATTTTGACCAGATGCTGCGGGCGATTCACCGCCGTTCGGATCTATGATATTTGCTTGGCCTTTAACTGTTTCAATGTTGCCAAAGAAGCGGCTTGTTGGTTGAGCTGTCGGGTTAGAAGTCGGGGCTTGAGTTGGAGCTGAAGTCGGTGAGCTTGTACGGATAACAACTATTCCATTTTGGTCAGTTGTTTCAGACGTTCCCGTCAAGGTTGCGGTTATAATGTCAGTAGTGAATGTGCCAGACAAGTGTTCTTGGGTCAGTTGGCTTCCTTGCTCATCAGCCGAAAAGCTTGAACTTGAAACTGTTCCTGTAAGCTCAATTGACATTCCGCCTGCTGGGGGAACGCCATTGAGTTGATATGTGTCCCAGTATGCGCTGTCTGTTTTCCAACTTATTGGGTTTGAACTTAATATTATGTCTATTTGGCTGCCTTGCTGAGTTATTTCCATCTTAAAGGTGGCGGTTATGTCATTCATTCTTGTGCTCGAGTCAGAGGGATCCATATCGTAGTAAGTGCCAGGAACTGAGCTTTGCCATGTTCCAGTTAAATCTCTAGCAGGGCTAAGCTGAGCAGAAAGTGGAGTTATCGTTATTGAAAATAATATTACAGCGCAGATTGCCAATGCCGCTGCTTTGGTTGATTCAAAGAATGATTTAGAAATCCTTGTTTTTTCCATGCAGTCCCAACTCTAGACTCTTGATAAACTTCCTTTGGCGAAGTATGAATATATAATATGTATGAAGCAGGGATCATTGAAAATATATGATGATTTTCAGACGAATCTGAAATGATTTGAGTGTAAGAATGGAGAGATTTGTTGGAGTATGTTTTATGCTGGTTCAAGTGAAATTTCCACGAGGCACCCTGCTAGATTTTCTGTCTTTCCATGCGCTGCGAATAACACTGCCTTTGGAATAAATATCCGTCCGTCCTTGCCCATTCTTGCATAGAAAAACTCGCAGCCTCCACCTAACCCGCTTACGCTAACACGAAAAACTTGATCTGGTTCCAACTTGAACTCCCACCGAATAATTTTTGGAACCTGAACTTTGTTGCATACTTCAAGGGGCCTTTTGAATGATACTCTTCCAGTTAGAGGCATAATATTTTTCACTTTCTTTTAACTTATTTTGACTTTATTTGACTTTTCTCGACTTATTTTAACTTTTCTTGACTTTTTTTGACTCAACCTGCAAACACTTCAAAGCCTAAATCCAAAAAAGCAACCTAAAACACAAACAAAAAAATTTGCACAAAAAAACCGTCAACAATCTACCTTATCAGTCTAATCAAAGCTTTCAAAAAACCTGTCAAAACATTTCTCGTAATGGGTAAAGATTTAAGTGGGACAATTATGCTTTATGTGCAAGGTAATTTAAATGCCAACTCACGGTAGTTTATCTAAAGCTGGAAAAGTAAGGTCTCAAACGCCGAAGATCCAGGCGACGCCTAAAACAGCGCCAAGCCCAAAAAGCCAGAACCAGACGCAACTATGAAAAACGCGTGATTCTGCAGAGAAAAGCCGGGCAAAACTGGATGTAAGCGCCTAGGCAAAACTTGTTTTTCAAGCCACAAATTCTCTTCAAAGTTAGTTTAGTTTATTTATCACTTAACTAGACCTTATTTTGGTATCTTCAATTTGACGGATAAAAAAGCTCTAAGAGAAATCATTACGACTCTTATGGAAATGCCTAATCCCACACGCGAAGACGCTAATCGACTCAAAATTAAAACAACGGGCAAATACCAGCTAGAGGATATACCGTCAAACGCAGATTTGATATGTCTTTTAACGCCAAAAGAAACTAAACGGCTTCTGCCTATCCTTCGAAGAAAAACAACCCGCACCATTTCGGGTGTAACGGTTATTGCCACGATGACTAAACCTTACCCGTGCCCTCAACCTGAACCATGCGCTTACTGTCCAGGAGGACCCACACAGGGAAGCCCACAAAGTTACACTGGGCATGAACCAGCAGCGATGCGTGGAAGCCAAAACAACTTTGACCCATATCTGCAAGTTAAGAGCCGCATCGAACAACTAACTGCTATCGGGCACAAAGTAGACAAGGTAGAGCTAATTATTATGGGCGGCACTTTTCCCGCAACACCTGTCGAATATCAAAAATGGTTTATCCAACGCTGCCTAGACGCGATTACCGACAAGAATTCACAGAGTTTAGAAGAAGCAAAGCGAATGCTGAAATGAGTAAAACCCGTAACGTCGGCATCACTGTTGAGACGCGCCCAGACTGGGCAAAACAACCCCACATCGACTCTATGCTCGACATGGGAGTTACCCGGATTGAACTCGGCGTCCAAAACCCAGACGACGAAATCTACCGTTTAGTCGGAAGAACACATACCGTAGCCGATGTGCAAGAAGCAACACGAATCGCCAAGGATTCAGGATTAAAAATAGTTTACCACTTAATGCCTGGAATGCCTGGTTCAAATACAAAAAAAGACATAGAGGCGTTCAAACAGGTTTTCACGGATTCAGCTTTCAAACCTGATATGATAAAAATTTATCCTTGCCTTTGCATAGCTGGCACAAAAGCAAATGAATGGTACCAAAAAGGCACCTACACGCCTTACACGACTGAGCAAGCCTCCGAAGTTATAGCGGAAATAAAAAAGTTTATCCCGCCCTGGGTAAGAGTGATGCGAGTTCAACGTGACATTCCATCGCATCTCATTTTGGCCGGAGTTAAAAAAAGCAACTTACGTCAACTTGCCAACGACCACCTTCAAGCGCAAGGAGAAAAATGCAATTGCATCCGATGCAGAGAAGTTGGGCATAGAATGCAAATTGACCATGTAAAGCCCGATTTAGAAAAAGTCGAAATCCAATCAATTTGTTATGATGCTTCTGAAGGCAAAGAAATTTTCATTTCAGCTGAAGACCGCGTCAACCAAGTCTTGCTTGGGTATTTGCGTTTGCGTGTTCCTTCAGCAAAAGCTCATAGACCAGAAATAACTGCTGTACCTTCAGCGATTGTGAGAGAGCTTCATGTTTATGGTCCACTTGTTCCTGTCGGAAAGCATTCGGCGGGCGCTTGGCAACATAAGGGTTTTGGCGCAGACTTGCTAAAGGAAGCCGAACGCGTTGCTCGAGACGATTTTGGTTTGAAAAAGCTTTTAGTTATCAGTGCGTTAGGAACAAGAAGGTATTACATGCGTTTCGGGTATGAACACGATGGAGTTTACGTTTCCAAAAAACTGGAGAAATAGGCATGAGTCAACTTGAAAACTCAAATTACAAGGGCGCAGCTGTTGAAGCCCTTAAAAAAGCCGATTGCGATGTTGGAGATATTATTCGAGTCACCAGCAAAGGAAAAACCTACGAAGGCATCCTTATTCCCCGCTCAGAACTAGGCGATGGCACAGTTGTTATCGTTAAAATGAAAAGTGGCTACAACATCGGCATCCGTGTAACAGCAGAAGTCAAAATTGAAAAAGTGGGAAAAGGCGCAAAACCCGCCTTTGCATCTCCGCCTCTACCAAAACAGAATCCTACCTTACCCCATGTCGTAATAATGAGCACTGGAGGAACAATCGCTAGTCGAGTTGACTACCGCACAGGAGCCGTCCGCTCTGCAATTTCTGCAAGCGACCTATACGGTGTCGTCCCTGAACTTTCAGACGTCGCCAAAGTTGATACTGAAATCGTTTTCAGCTTATACAGCGAAAATATTACTCAGAAACATTGGAAAGAACTTGCAGAAACAGTAGCCAAGCGAATTGAAGCCGGAGTGGACGGAGTGGTTATTGCTCATGGCACAGATACAATGGCTTATACATCAGCAGCACTAAGCTTTGCACTGCAAAATCTGCCTGTTCCTGTAGTAGTGGTCGGCGCTCAACGTTCCAGTGATCGCCCCAGCAGCGACGCAGCAACCAACCTTATTGGCGCAGTTAAAGCGGCTGGAGAAGGACCATTCGCTGAAGTCGGCTTAGCAATGCATGAAACTATCTCAGACATTGCCATAGTTGTTCACAGAGGAACAAAAGTGCGCAAATGCCACACCAGCCGACGAGACACATTCAAATCAATAAACGGGTTCCCAATCGCCAAAGTAAAAGACAACCAAGTAACTATGCTAACCAATAAATATCAGAAACGCGATCCATCAAAAAAAGTGGTCCTCAAACCTAATTTTAGCGAAAAAGTTGCCTTAATCAAATTCTATCCAGGCTTTGACCCAGCCATAATTGATTGGTATGTCAACCAAGGCGTTAAGGGTATCCTGCTTGAGGGCTCAGGTCTGGGCCATGTAAGCAAATTCTGCTTTGACAGTATCAAAAAAGCCGTGGAGAAAGATGTTATGGTTGCTCTGGCGTCTCAGTGTATTTGGGGAAGAGTAAACATGAACGTGTATGATACGGGCAGAGACCTTTTATCCTTTGGTGTAATCCCTTCCGAGGACATGTTCCCTGAAACAGCCCTTGTTAAACTCATGTGGGTTCTCGGACAAACCAACAACATCCAAGAAGCAACCAAACTCTTCAAAACTAATATAGCAGGTGAATTCTCGCCGAGAACATTACCGCAAGAACGCATTTTTGAAGGAGGAGAAAAAAGTGGCAATTGATTACGCAAAAATAGGTTTAAAAGTCGGCTTAGAAATCCACCAACAGCTAAACGTTAATTCAAAACTCTTCTGCAGTTGCCCACCTGAACTCTTTAAAGAAGAACCAGAAATCACTTTTCTGCGCAGACTTCGCCCAACTCAGAGTGAGCTTGGCCAAGTTGATCCAGCCGCGTATTTTGAATTCCAAAAAGGTGTAAGAATCCTATATGAAGCTAACAAGGCAAGTTCTTGTCTTGTTGAGATGGATGAAGAGCCACCGCATCCCATAAACTTCGATGCTGTAGAAGTGGTTTTAACAGCTTCCTTAATGATGAATATGCAGCCTGTTGATGAAGTTCATGTAATGCGCAAAACCGTGATTGATGGCTCGAACACCACTGGCTTCCAGCGCACATGCATTATCGCATTGGACGGTTGGATTAAGGTTGGAGGAAAAACCATTCCTATGCAAGCAGCAAGTTTAGAAGAGGATGCAGCGCGGAAGACGGGAACACAAGACGCGGGCAAAACAATTCGCTACCGCATTGACCGTTTGGGAATACCGCTAATTGAAGTTGCAACTGCGCCAGTAATCTACTCGCCAATGGAAGCTCAAGAGGTTGCCTTTGCTATAGGCAGAATTCTACGTGACACAGGCAAAGTGATGCGTGGTTTAGGCACAATAAGACAGGATTTGAACGTGTCTTTGCCAAATGGCGCGTTAATTGAAATTAAAGGTGTTCAGGAGCTTGAGTTGATTTCTAAGGTCGTTGAATACGAGGTACAGAGGCAACTTGGGTTAATCAGCGTCAAAGAGGAACTTGCGAAACGTGGTGTCAAGGTCGAAGACCTCAAGCAAGATTTCGTAGAGGTTTCAAGCATTTTTAAGGAAACAAAAAGTAAAGTTATCCGCAAAGCATTGGACAAAAACCAGAAGGTTTTGGCCGTCAAATTGTCAAAGTTTTGTGGGCTATTAAAGCGTGAGCTTATGCCTGATTTCCGTGTTGGAACTGAACTTTCGGATAGAGCAAAGTTCTGGGGCAGAGTCGGAGGAATATTCCACACAGATGAAATGCCAAATTACGGCATAACTCCCGAGGAAATCGATGCTTTAAGAAAAGCAGTTAATGCAGCCGAAGATGACGCGGTTGTATTTGTTGCTGACACAACTGAAAATGTTTTCGACGCCCTTAAAGCCGTAGTAGAGCGTGCACAAGAAACAATAACGGGTATCCCGGCTGAAACACGCACTGCAAAAGATGATGGCACAACGAGGTACATGCGCCCAAGACCAGGGGCAGCCAGAATGTACCCTGAAACTGACATTCCACCAACACCAATAACAGATGAATTTGCAGAAAAAATTCGATGCAATTTACCTGAACCTGCCGAAAAAAAAGTTGCACGATTGATTAAGCAGTACGGACTGAATGAGAAGTTAGCTAAGCAACTTCCAGATTCAGAATATAACCTTCTCTTTGAAGAAATTGTGAAGCACACTGACGTACAAGCTTCTATCGTAGCAGCGTTTTTAACTGAAACTGTGAAAGCACTGAAACGCGAAGGCATCCAAATCGAAAATGTTAGCGAAGACCAAATTAGAAGTATCTTCAAAGCAGTCGGCTCAGGAGAACTCGCTAAAGAAGCGATAGCAGAAGTTTTCAGTTGGCTATCCAAGAACGAAGGAAAAATTGTGCAAGATGCCGTAAATGCTTTGGGTTTGAAAATGTTTACTGAAAACGATTTAACGCCTATTATTGAGCGTGTAATTGCCGCTAACAAGCAACAGATTGAAAAGTTAGGCAAAAACGCATATGGAATGCTTATGGGTGCCGTAATGAAGGAAGTGAGGGGAAAAGCTAATCCTGAATTAGTTGCAAAACTTCTGCAAGAACGACTCAAATAAGTCAATTCTCTTTCAAAAACAGCTCTGAGCAATAGAAGTCTATAGGAGTAGCAAATGATAATCTAGATTAAACAATTTTCATTGAAAACACTACATGAGTAGCCCCCCAGTTCATGAAAGTATGTTGACATATGTTGAAGCCTTGAGATTTGTTAATGAGAAAAATCAATTATCAATTGAATTTCATTGAAAATTAGAGACCCCGGATCATGAAAGCATGTTCACCCATGATACCCCCTCTATATAGGGGTCGAAGAAAAAAACCAGACAACTGTCACATCAACTCTCCTATTTGTTTTAGCCGCAAATCCTAAAAAGGCTTAACATAGCTTATAGTTAAACGAGGCATACTTATTGAAACGCATTGAAGCACATATTAAAACTCCTTTCGGAGAAGTGGTTATAGAAGGCGAAAATCCCCAAGAAATTCTTGACATGCTTGGGATGATTCCTGAAAATTTTGTTGAGAAACTATCTGATTTTGTCTCAGATAAGCTAACGCCGTCAGGAGCTCAGTTAAAGGGTATCGTTGAACCTACAACCGAAGGTCCAGTTATTGTTACACGTGAAAATTTAACGCATTACGAAGCAGTAGGCTTGGTTCTTTACGCTTCTGAAGAACGAAAAAACACTGCATCACAAATTCAGAAACTGCTTGAAAACAGTGGAATAAAAAGCATGGTTCCTGCTCGACTAAATGAGATGACTAAACGGGGACAAGTGTTCAAACCTGATCCAAGCAAGCCGGAGTTTAAGCTTACAATTCAAGGTGAGAAATGGGTTGAAGATGAAGTGCTCACCAAGCTTAGAGGCAAAATGAGTTGAGTGAAAAACAAGAAAAAATTCAAGTCCACCTCAAATATAAAGAGCTTGAACAGCAGTTTTCCGCCGAACCTCAAGAAGCATGGGCTTCTGATTAACCAGTTTTTCAAAGATTTTATTCCTTCTTTTGAAATTGCCCAGAAACTTTGGCTCAGCATTGACGTTCAGCAGCTTGCTAAAGACATAGAGGGAATAGCGGTTTTTTCAAGTGACGGCGCAAGTTTGCTCGTGCCTAAAAACAAATTAACTGACAATGAAGCCTTGTCGCTTTGGCTGACCACCTATTATCTTGGGTATAAACTCGGCATAATAGTCAGCGACGCTTTTATCAAAGGATGAGTTGCAATTGAAACTTGGAAAAAGCAGCAAAATAACTGGCACACGTTTAGGGGAACTAACAAAAAACGGGTTGGTTCAGAAAAACCTCTGACGAAAAGTTTTGCATAACAACCATGGGTGTTGCTCAAACCCAGAAAGAAATCATCCCCAAAATCAAATCAAAAATGAAAACCTGAGCTAACGCAACAGGCTCCAAAGAAAAAGAATATTACTTGGTTGCTACACACTTTTCTTGAGGTTAACTCATGAATTCTGCAATGTTTTTAGCAATAATCTATTCCATTCTCAGCAGCTTACATCTCGGTTCGCTGGACATACCTTTACTCATCATACTTGTCATAATCGGTCTGATAATAATAGTTCTGATAAAGCTGTTCTTGGTTCTGATCCCCGCAATCATTGTTGCCGCCATAGTGTATTTCCTCACAGGCGACCTGTTATGGACCGGAATAGCTTTCCTCGTTGTGGCACTCGTATCGATAATAGCCAAAATATGAGAATCAATTACTGAAACTTCAACTTAAAAAGCCTATTTTTTCTTCTCTTGATTTGGACTTGAAAATACTATTTTCCCGTTTTAAAAATTTAATATATATTTTGCTTTTTTGTTCGCTTCAAAACAAAATCCCATTCTTGATTCAACTTTCTTGCAAGCAAGTCTTTCATAATGCTTTTATATTTGGTGAGGCGTTCATGGATAATACAGCAATATACTAGACGCGGTAATAAGATATGATGATGGAACCAAGTAAAAAACCGTTAAACGTTCTCATAAAACAGTTGCACGGAAATATTGAAGTTGTTTTAAAAAACGGTTACGAATATAAAGGAAAAATGATCAAGTGCGACGGACACATGAATATTCTTCTTGAAGGAGCCAACGAATTAAAAGACGACCAATTAATGACAAACTACGGCAACGTACTGCTCCGCGGAAACAACATTCTCTACATAGTGCTTGACGCAAACAAACATTAAATAACTAAATTTCTAACCTTTCCAGTCACATAATCGCAGGCTTCCTTAATCGCTACTTTTAAGTTAAACCTGCGGCTGAAAAATGTCGTAATGTTCTTTATGTCTCGCTCAAGCAGTTCCTCTGCGTTTGCATGATCAGTCATCACATATTGAGGCCAATCAATGATGAGGATATGCCCATCAGGTCTCAAAATAACGTTGTATTCACTCAGGTCTGAGTGTATAACGTGAGCTTTCAAGTAAGCTTTCCTTACGTTACGCAGGATTTCTTTCATGATTTTTTCAGGTTTCCCTATTTCACTGTACTTTGACAGTTCGGCACCTTCAATCATTCCCATAGCTATTACATGCCTATTGTGGCTTATGGGTTCTGGAACTGAAACGCCGTTTTTATAAACAAGCTGCATTGCTTGAAATTCTCTCTCTGCTGCAATATGTGATTGAAACAGCCAAGTAGAGTGTTCTCGAGCGTAACCTCTTTTTCTTCTGGTTTGCCTAAAGCTTATTCTGCCTAGCCTATGAAATTTAACCGCAATGCGTTTGCCCTCAGCGTTTAATGCGTCGTAAACGTCTGCTTCTTTGCCGACACCAAGAATTTGCCCAAAAGAATCGATAACTCCAGCTTTAACTAAGAGTATTTATTGCTAGGCAATCGTATCCTGCATAGTTTAAGGTGTATCCCACATATGCGCCTTTTGTTCGGTAAATTAAGCCGAGTTTGTGTAGTTTGCTTAAAGTAAATTGAATGCGATCCATGGGCAGTTTAGCGTATTTTTGTATTTGTTCTATAGGAACATATTCGCGTTTGCTCATTGCAGACTCGATAATATTGAGTACCCTGAAATCTTCTCCTTCTATTTCCCGAAACACTTTAACTGCTACTTCAGCGCTTGACACACAACATAATAGTTGTCTTTTCACTATAAATACTGTGTTCCCCTGAACTAGGCGAGTTTTTTAGGTTGGACTTATATTGGAGTATTCGGTGATTAAGGAGCTAGAAGTCAAAACCGGCAAACAACATTGTCAAAAAGTTTGGTTTTGAAATATGTCAGTAAATCAAGAAAACATCTCCAAGATACTTTCGATACTTTCACATCCTTTGCGAAGGGAAATACTAATCAGCCTCAGCGAAAAAGGCGAGTCGACTTTCACTGACCTGCTAAACCTGCTAAAGGTAGATACTGGAAAGTTAAGTTTTCACCTTCGCTCATTAGATGTATTCATAGAACAAACCCCTTCGGGCAAATACAAGTTAAGCAGGGCAGGTGAAAGCGCCATAAGAGTCATTCATGACATCGAAGGGTGGGCTGAAGTTGCCGACGTGCAAAGAAAAGCAAGCCATCTTCCGCTTTCTTCCTTAAAAAAGAGGGTAGCTGCGTTCTTAATTGATTTTGCAATAATTCTAGCGATCACTATGACTATTGTTTTTGTGCCACAAGTCCTTTCATTGCGCACTGCTATTCTAAACGGAGGAATCAGCGTAGTACTTTTCACTACTATAGGGCTCCTTTGGCTTTACTCGACTCTACTGGAAGGATTTAATGGTCAAAGTATAGGCAAACGCGTCATAGGACTTAAGGTTGTTAGAACAGATGGCAAAAAAATGAGTTATGACCATGCTGCAATTAGGAATTTTGGAAAAATTCTGCCTCTACTTCCTTTTGACCTAATCATTGGAATTTGGCGAATCCCAGACAAAACCTTCATGAGATACTTTGACAAGTTTGCAGGTACAACAGTCATTGACTTACGGTCCCACTAAATATCTTAGCCATTTTTTAATGTAAAATCTTATTTGTTTCGCATGCAATAACTTTGTTCAGGAAGAAATTTATATGAGCGAATTGGACCTCAGGGTGTCAAAAATCAAAGACGGCACAGTTATTGACCACATACGAGGCGGATACGCGTTGGACGTCATTAAAATCTTGGGGATAACAGGAAAGGAAAAACGCGTCATGACAATCGCCGTTAATGTTCCAAGTAAACGTTTCAAAGTAAAAGACATCGTAAAGATTGAAGGTCGAGCCCTAAACTCACAGGAAGTTAACCGAATTGCCCTGGTGGCGCCACATGCATCAATTAACATTATCCACAACTACAAAGTAGAAGAAAAGCTCGAGGTTAAGCTTCCGAAAACCATTGAAGGCATAATTAAATGTGTAAATCCATGCTGCATAAGTAACAGCGACGAACCCATCGCCTCAAAATTTTACGTCAAGAATGAAGAACCATTGTTACTAAAATGCCATTACTGCGGCATAACCTTGGAGCAGCTGGATGTTCTCCAACAACTCTAAAGCAATCCTTTCTTGTGCCAAATCAAATAATCTTTCAAAATCAATTTTGCTGAATTCTTTGCCTTGACCTATTCCGGGACATTCAAGCGTAAAATCGAAAACGTGCAGGTGTTTGTCTTTATCAAATTTTAGTTCAAAAGGATAAAACCTGCAAATCAATGGTCTAATCAGGTAAATCGTGCACTTGGTTTTCTTTTAGGAAAACGCATTTGCCTTCATTTGTCTTTTTCATCTCGTACCCAAAAGGAGCTTTGTCGGCAATTTGAATTGAAAAATCAGTTATTTCCAGAGAAGTTTGTGAAGCGATAATTTTTGCTTCGGCTTCTAAAAGAAGGATATGTCTTGTTTTTTGTTCAGTGTCGCCGCAGCATAATGCCGCATTGATTACAACTGAAACGTAGGTTAGCTGGATAGGTGAAATCCACTTTTGTTCAACAAGTAATGCTTGAAACAAGTGCCATAAAAAACTTCGCTGTTACTTGATGTTTTCTTAAGGCTGTGTTATTGCGGTGACCTTCGCCGTACTGGAAAGGGCGGTTAAGGTTTTTTTCAAGTTTCTTTTTGAATACTTCATCCATGTTCATATGTGGGCAGGCTAAGCGGCTTGCATCCAGAATGTAAAAGATGACGTCAATGAGTTCTTCTGCTATTTTTTCTTCTGGCAAACCTTTTTTCCAAGCATCGCTGGCTTCGCCAAGTTCGATGAAGGCAAAAAGCAGTTTTTTCGGAATATCTTCGGGTTTATTGTAGAATCCTTTAGCTATAACGAGAGCTTCAATTTCCTTTTTCATTTCTTCTAATTCCAACTTCTTCCGCCTCAAAACTTATCAATTACTATCAATATGTATTTAGCTCTTAGTTTTCAAGCGTGCCGAAAATTATCTCTTGTGATTGCGAAAGCACAACCACAAATTTTTATTTGCTCTTAAATGCGTAGGATATTATCGACGAACACAACGAGTCGTTTGGTAGGCAAACCTGCTGCCATGATATGGCTCCGTCCCTAATTTGCACTATGGGGCTTAGGCTCCCAAATGTGTATTTCTGGGCATCCTATCGGCAAAAAGGATGTCTGCCAAACGGCACCTACTAACATAATTTTTTAGAATCTTAGCATTTTCATCAAAAAATTATTTTGGCTTAAGAAGAACTGTTGATAAACAATCCTCTTGAAGATAAGTATTGGCAACATCAATTATGTCCTCGCTTGAAACAGCCTTAACTTTGGCGATGTGGTCAACCAATGCTTTTTCACTTCTAAATTGCATTTCCATGTAAGCAAGAATCTCGGAGCATTCCTGAGGATCATCCATACCTCTAAGACTAGCACCCACTATCAGATTCTTGGTTCTTTCAAGTTCATCGATAGGAACCTTTTCAGTTCTTAGCTTAGCTAATTCTTTAAGAATTAGTCCTTTAGCCTTCGCTAAATTCTTTTTCTTCACGGCGCAGTTAATGTTGAAAAAACCGAAATCTAAACCCTTGTTATGATCCGAATTCACATCATAAGTTAACGCGTTCTTCTCACGCAGCTCTATAAATAACCGTGAATTGGTTCCTCCGCTAAGCAAAGCACTCATCAAATCCAGAACAGGCGCATCAGGGTGAGTTGAACAAACTGTTCGCGCACCCATATTCAGGTAGGCTTGAGTTATTCCAGCTTTTTTCTCAACAACCAGAGGCGCAGGCTTTTCAGTTTCAACAGGAAACAACTTTTTCGGAGGCAACGCTTCAAAACTTCTGTCCTTAAAGTTTTTAAGAACCAACTCAGTGGTTTCCTCAGAGAAATTACCCGTCAAAATCAATATCATGTTTTGCAGGAACATAATTGGTTTTATGCGCGTTACTCAATTCTTCTAAAGTTAATTGTTTTACGTTTTTCGGAAAGCCTCCGACTGGGCGATTCACAGGGTGTTTCTTAAACAAATTCTTCAATAGCAATTCTTCAATTCTTTCTGTTGGGTCATCCAAGGCTTCGGCTAATTCGTTGAGGATTATTTTGCGTTCTTGCCTAAATTTTTCTTCCTCAAAATCATTATCAAAAAGCAATTCTGAAATAATAGAAGAAGCTTCGGTTAATTTCCCAGGTAAAATATCCATTCTAGTCATCATATGCTCATGATCTGTATAGAAATCTAAAATTCCGCCAGAATTCTCAATGCTCCGTGATAATTGTATCCTTTTTGCAGAGCCTCCAGCAAGCATATGCTCGAGGAAATGGGCGACTCCAGCGATTTCTTCAGGTTCTTGATTTGATCCATATTCAACCGCGACGGACAATTGGGTTGTGTTTGCAGCTTGCCTAGGAAATTGTAGCACTGTTAAACCGTTTGAAAGTGTGTTCCTGCGCCAAATCATTGCATTACTCATATCCCAAATCAAACAAGCGCTTCTAAAAAACATTAACAAAAATCAAAAGTAATTCATGAGAATGGCGGCTTTTTTTTGAATTTAACTGCCCGGTTACTTTCATTTTTCAATTATTGATCTTTTCCGTGCTCTCCTTCCAAATGGAAATGATGTAGAAAACGATGGAAGATTGGAGCAGCAAAAATCGCAATTGCAACCAACACGACTAATCCACAGTATAGGGCGTATATTCCTGCGAATATTTTTCCCGCATCCGTTTGCAGCATGCCGACCGGACCCATGCCACCCAATAACATGGCAGCGTTCAAGAAAGAGTCAACCCATGAGTAGCCTTCAAGCACGTGGTAACCAATCATGCCGAACACAAGCGAAACAATAATGATGCTAAGTGAAATCAACGCGTATTTGGCTAAACGCCTAAGGAACAAATGTCTAGGTAAAAGTTTTTCATGGCGATGCTCAAACATCCAACTCAACCCTTGTTTGATGCCAATTACCTATATGTAACATGTAATAACAGTTTTCGGTAAGCAAACTTTTAATCCAATACCAACAAAAGAGCTAAAGTTGATTCATATGACAAGGGTAAAATGCAAAAAGTGTCAAGCTGTCTTTGAACAAGGATTAGGTGGAGCAGTTTTGATGCCACATGTCGGTCCCTTACACTATATCAAATGTCCTTCATGCAAGAAAAACAGTTGGATTAACATCTATTCATCAACAAAAGACCCAGTCACTTGGCCTCCAGAAGAAAAACAGCAGCAGGTCACCCAGCCCCAACTAACCGAGGAAGAACTGGAGAAAAAACGCATAGAAGAATCAAAATACGAAAAAGCCTAGTCACCGTTCTAAGTGCCACTTTCTTCCTTAAACTTTTCAAGTCTCCGCTTAAGCTCAATAATTTTTGTTTTAACCTCAGGTTCACTCAATACATAGGCAAATGCGTTCATATGTGCGTAAAGAGAAAAATCTACTGGGTCAGCATTTTTCGGGACATCGTTGTACGCTAAGATTTTATTCAATATTTCCCGTTGAATTTCAGAGTAAATTTCGAAGCCCTCAATAAGATTTGCATCTTTTGGTTTGAAATTAAAGAATTGTTTGGGGCCAAACCAAGTTGCCGTCGCTCGATACAGTTTCTTTTCGACGTTGCCTACTTTTTCAGTTCTAGTCACTTCAACTAAACTAGCTTTGGCAAGTTTTTGCATTCTTCTCCAAAGTTTCAGGTTTGGTACGTTAAGCTTTGATGATAGTTCTGATATTGAATATTCTGAATTCACTAAGTGCGTTATGATTGCTTGGTTTGTCGGATCAGATAGTAAAGCGGTGCCTTCTTGGTTGAGGAATTCTACTAATTTCATAGAGTGAAAGCGGTTTCACCTAGCTTAAATACTTACGCTTATATCCGATTACCATTAATTAAGCAAAGTGAGAAAGCGAGACCTTGATTGACACCGAAAACTTAAGTCGAAAATTCGGCAACCTCACAGCTGTAGACAACGTTACACTACATGTAGAAAAGGGAGAGGTTTTCGGTTTTCTTGGACCCAACGGGGCAGGCAAAACCACGACTGTTCGAATGCTCTGCTGCCTAATTGGAAAAAGCGGTGGCCAAGCACGAATCGGCGAATTTTCAGTTGACAAAGAAGCAGACTGTCTTGAAATCAGAAAAATCGTCGGTTTCCTACCTGAAAACGTAGGGTTATATGACAGCTTAAGTGCTTATAGAAATTTGGATTTTTATGGAAAACTCTACGAGGTACCTGATGGGAAACGAAGCGAAAATATCGAGCGTCTTTTAAGGCTTCTGGGCATTTGGGAACGCCGAGAAGATGCAGTTGGCACGTTCAGCAAAGGTACAAAACAGAAAATTGCGATCGTAAGAGCATTGATTCATGAGCCCCAAGTGCTGTTTCTAGATGAACCTACCGCGAATCTGGACCCTGAAGCCGCTAAGACTGTTAGAGACTTCATTTTGGATCTTAAAAAAGAGAGAACAACCATTTTTCTTAATACCCATAATTTGGATGAGGCAGAGCGGCTCTGTGATCGAATCGCTATCTTAAAAACCAAGCTGATCGCGGTTGATTCACCGAAAAACTTGGAGCGCAGCCTCTACAATCGAAAAACTATAGTTCATTTGGAAGCCGTGACAGATGTGGTTTTGGCTGCGGTTAAGCAGTTAGACAAAGTTAAGAACGTTAAAACAAGCGATAACAAGTTAATTCTTGACATTGATAGCCCTGAACAGGATAATCCAGCTGTTGTAAAAGCCATCGTGCAGGCAGGCGGCAACATCCAATACGTTACAGAGCTACGTTCAACGCTTGAGGACGTTTATCTGAAGTTGATACGGGAGGCTTCCCCAAAATGAGATTATGGAAATCGTGGATAGTAACCCAAAAAGACCTGTCGGTTTTCAAGAAAAACAAGTACGTGCTCTATTCCCTAGTTGCCATACCTATAATAATGGGTGTAGTTTTGCCTGTGATTTTCATATTTACCTCTAAACTCAGCAAATTGCAAAGCTTCCACATGCTCAACTTCTTGTTGCCGCTAATCAAGTGGTAAATATCGCTACAATGTATTTTGTGCTAATCGCATCAATTCTACCTTCAATTATTGCTTCTTACAGTTTTGTGGGGGAAAAAATAGAGAAAAGCCTCGAACCTCTATTGGCAACACCTACGACTGACGGCGAATTACTGCTTGGCAAAAGTTTAGCAGCGTTCATCCCTTGCATAGCAGTAACTTTCATAGGTGCTGCGATATCTGCTCCAATTATAGATTATTGGTCATACACAACACTAGGAATTCTGGTGATACCTAATCTGTATTGGATTTTAGTCATCGGCGTAATTGCGCCCTTATCATGCATAATGAGTGTAGAAGCCAACATTATCGTGTCTTCAAAAGTTAATGACATCCGTGCAGCGCAGCAGTTAGGAGGCTTGGTGGTTTTGCCATTGGTTTTCATTGTTATTTTTGCATCGACGAGTGCTCAGCTTTCAACTTTACTTGCAGTTGGTGTTTCAGTGGGATTGGCAGTTGCAGATGTCGCACTTTTCTTCTTAAGCAAAGCAACTTTCCGAAGGGAAGAGATATTGACGAAATGGAAATAGTTCCCGATTAAGTAGGTTGGCAACAAGGAGTTAAATCTCGATTGTTTGTGTTGTTTAAGAGGATTTGTTGTTGAACAGATTAGAGCTGTATATCGTAATTCATAATATTTATTAAGACTTAATACACACGTTGATTTTAGTGGTAAACATGACGCTAACCCTGCCAAACATGCACCCAAAACTAAGATTAATAATGCATGGTTTAGGTCTAAGCAGTATAGGCAGCGCATTGTTCTTACAAACAACCGTATTCACAAGCATACTTCAAAACGGCTACTTCAGAGGAATAGAGAACAACCAAATTATTCTCAACTCAGAAATTGCTTTAACCGGCGTCGCCATCGCATACTTTGGATACATGTTCATACGTTTTGTTTTCAATAGCAGCAAATGAAAGACCTTTTTCACTTGTCTTTGGTTAGAAGCCCAGCTTCTTTGAGAAATAGCTGAACAGGTTTGTGTGATCGGCTATCAATACTTGGATGATTGCTATGTAGGGTATTTTGACTATCGCAAAACTTAAAAAGAGAATTGGTTTTCTGTTTCTGTGGAGAGGCTTTAGTTTTTGCGAAAGAGAAACGGTAGTCTATTTTCAGTTTCATCACGATTTGGCTTATTTTCCAAACATATCTTCGCAGCTAGAAATAATTTCAGGTTTCGTCTAATCTTTCACTGTGCGGGTATCAGCGTCTTGGGCGCTGCTTTGTTTCTTCAGAGTTCAGTACTTGGCGGAATACTTGAGCAGGGATATTTTTTGGGCATAGAAAAAAACCCAATTGTTTTGTATTCTGAAGTGGCTTTAACCGCTATAGCAGTCACATATTTGGTTTACCTGTTGTGGCGCTTTATTATTTCCAGCATTTAGCACTTCGTTTTTGCCTCGTCCAGTGGCATGAAAAAATACATCGATAAAAGTTAAGCAGTTAAAAAAGAACATGAAATTTTGTTAAGAATTAAGTAATTAAATTTTAAAAAAAATAGAGAGGGGAAAATAGAAATTTTTGTTTACTCTATTTTCCATTTTTTTGCTACCTTCACTATAACAAATATTATCAAAGCAACTATAATGAAGGTAATTAAAGCTACTAAGAAGTCACCGATACCAAAACTCTGCTTCATAACTCCAACTGAATAACTAGCCAAGTCTGACAAGCCAGGAATCGCCAAGCCCAAAAGTGGAATAATGAAGTCTTTGACAACCGCAAGAATCAAGAGACCCGCGTACACAGCTAAGATAAAAGCAACAGCTAAACCAAGAATCTTATACTTAGACAAGAAATCTTTGAATTCGTTTACAAAGCCCTTTGGCGGTTCGGGCGGCGGAGCTTTTTCAAGTGAAATTCTAATTTTTCTCAGTTCTTCAAGTATTTCGTCGTCTTTATCCATTATGATTACCTTTTGTTAATATGTTGATATTTGTTTTAATATTTTGCTGTGTTAGCGAGTTTTGTTTATAAATGAAAGACATTTTTGTTTATAATTATGCATTTGTTTAGCTACACAGCATTTGTTAAAATACTAATTGGAATACCTAAGAGAGTTTTGCAGCGACGAGTCTTCTATGAATTTAACTATTTTTTTCTTAGCTTAGCTGCTAAAATCCAAGCAAATAATAAAACTGCAACAGCTAAGGCACCAATTTCAGTTAGAAAAAATACTGCTTGATTAGAAGTGTGGTTGAAGCCAATCCCCACCAAAGCCCATATAATAACCAGTGTATAAGCGATGTCTTTTCGAGTTGCAATGACAAGAGTCGTAATAATTAGAACAAGAATAACGATTAATGCAGCCCAAATCTGCGCACTTAATCCAAAGCCACCCCAATTCAACGACACAAGCGCTGTCGCTACGTTGGCAATTGAGGCAATAGTAATCCACCCAAGATAAACGCTAAATGGAACATAAACAGCTAGTTTTTCTCTTGGAGGAGCATTTTTCCTTCCTATTCCCAATCTAATATAAATAAGAATCAAAGAGGCCAAAAGCAAAAACATCACCACTACAGAGAAAATCAAAAATTCAAATTGCCAAAGAAAAAGCCAAACAATATTTGCTAAACTGCTTAACACAAAAAGCCAGCCGATTTTACTTTGAAAGATCTTGCCTTTTTGGCTTGGTAACGCTTGATAAACAACAAAAACCCCAAGCAAGAAATAGATTATTCCCCAAATTGAAAAAACATAACCTGCCGGCGTTATTAACGTTGGAAACGAGTTGGAGACTTGAGCTGTGTTTCGTCCACCAATAAATGATGTTGCTCCCGCTAAACCATTAACAATTAATACAGCAATAAATGCGGCTATGTTAGCAAATCTTCGATAATAGCTTTGGTTCCTATTCTCCAAACATAAGCCTCTAATAATATTCATTGCAATCTATATATAAGCTCTAAATTGAGAGGTTTATAATGTGGTTTTGAGAAAGGAAAATATAAAAAAGGAAATGGTTTTACTTTTTTAGGGTTTTGTTTAGAGTTTAGCTTTGTTTTCTGCTTGTTTCTTTTTTCGCTGTTTTCGTTTTGCTAACAAGAGTGTGATCACGAGGAGCAAGCAAAACAGAATCAAGGCTGTTTCAGCTACGGTGTATAGGCTTGTAGAAGCGGTTGTCCAATTTGCTGTTTCTTTAATTGGGTTGTTCATGGTAACGGACGATAAAGTTTCTTTGCCTGTGTATGCGCCTACACCCGTTCCATTCCATGAAACGAATGCGACTTGAGTGCCGTTCTTGGCCGTATCTTGCGATGTTACAGTGAAGTGCGCGGTTGAACCTGTATTGTACCATCCGCTTCCGCCCGTAATTCCATAGTCAGAAGTTACAGTTAGGTAATACTGTTCTTGCCAGTTGAAAGTTATTGTGTGAGCTGCTTGAACATTTGTGAATGTGTAAATTGCACCGGTAACGGTTTTTCCACCGTCAATGCTGTAGCCAGTGCATACCCATCTGTGTGTTGAGTCGCCATCAGGAGTTGAAACTTGGACTATGAAGCTGTCACCTGCTTTCACATTTGCTGAAGCCGTTGGTGAACCATGAGCGCTTATGACAGTTATCTTGTACGAGGATAATGTTGGTTGATTTGAAGTTGATGAAGTAGTAGCAGTGGTAGGCGACTGAGTTGGATTTGGTGATGGCGAAGGTGATGGAGTTGGACTTGGAGATGGTGAAGTAGTTGGTGATTCGGTTGGGCTTGGTGAAGGCGAGGAAGTTGCTGACGGAGTTGGATCTGGTGATGGGGAAGAGGTAGCTGTTGGAGTTGGACTTGGTGAGGGGCTAGGCGATGGTGATGGACTTGGAGATGGGTCAGCAGATTTTATTGTGAATTGGGTTGTTGCGGAGGTTAAAGATTGTGAGGATGCTATGAGAGTTGGATGCCCCCCAGCTGTGTCTTGGTAATAGAAGCTGCTGGAGTTTTGTCCCTGTTTAATGGTTATTTGTGAAATTTGAGTTAGGCCATTCTTATCGGAATAGAAATGACCGCTTGAAGATGCGTTCGTAACTAAATTTACGGTAATATTTGAAGCGGCATTAACCGAATAGTTGGAAGCATCTTGCAACTGAACGGTAATTTGATTTGAAACAGTGCCAACCTGCAAAACTTGGGCGGCTCCAGCTGTGAAAACCAGTTTTGAAGCGGATTCGCATCCTTGAACCAAAACTAAAGTTCCACTAATGATTGAAAAAGCTAAACATATTAGCATTATAGATGTTAGATTTTTTAGTTGTCTCATGATTTTTTTTCTCCTTTCATATATGGCGCTTTAAGTTAGGCGTCTTTCATATCTTTCATTTTTCTATCTTTATGTTTCCATTTACGCAATAAAAGGGATATTTCGAAATCTTATATATGATAAATTACGATACAAATAACACTGATCAACTAATTGAATTTTGCAAATATCAGGGCTGCTTATTTTGAAGTTATTCCAAGATTTTTTCAAAGCATGTATTTCAAATAGGTATATTATATCTTAAATGTTTATATACAAGATAGCCCATTTTTCAGTATATTACAAAGTTCAATACTTTACACAAAAAAGATTAACAACTAAAAGCAATTGAAGGAAAAAAAATGCCAAAACTAACCGTCTTCGAAAAAAAAGAAACGGGAAGCCAAAGAGGCACAAATAACATGTCAGATCCAAGTTCACTCTCAACCCAAAAACCAGATTTACTAGAAATAAACTTGTTTAATTCAGAAAAAGCAGACCAAAACAATGAGGAGCAAACTCCAAATTGTTCAGCCCGAGAAAAGTTTAACGAATATTTAATTCAAGCAGTTGACGAAGCTCTAACATCATTGGGTGAGCCAGTTAAAAATGCAGTATATTTTCAGTTAGAAAACAATTTCAACATCCCGAAAAATGAAATACCTGATCAAATCGATGAATTCACAAACATCATGCACAAAATCTTTGGGTTAGGCGCAAGTCGTCTTGAAATTAAATTTATGAAAAATCTCTATTCAAAAATAAAGATCAATGTTGAAACTAATGGGTCCGAATTGGCTTTATCCAACTGGATAATAGATGACATGTCATTTACAGAGTACGTCCAAAAAACACGCGAAGAATATTGTAACTCCAACAAAAATACTGAACCACTCAAAAAAACAGAAGTTCCCAGTAATTAAGAAAAAAAAATCAAAGGTGAATAAATGTGGAAAAACAAGCAAGAATCATAATAGTTGATGACGACGAAAATATAAGAAAAACCATGAAAGCTATACTTGAAGACGAAGGATACAACGTAGACTTGGCCGTCGATGGAAATGAAGCCATCGAAATGACTCAAGAAAAAACATACAACATTGCACTTTTAGATATTCGATTGCCAGACATGGAAGGCGTAGAACTGCTGAAATTGATCAAAGACAATGTTCCACGAACTCGAAAAATCATGGTAACTGGTTATCCATCAATGCAAAATGCAATCACAGCCGTAAACAAAAATGCAGACGCATATCTTATCAAGCCTGTGAATGTTGAGAAACTGCTTGATACAGTAAAAGAACAATTGCACCTCCAAGAAGAGGAAAAGACTTTTTGTGAACAAAAAGTAGCCGAATTCATTGAAACACGAGTCAAAGAAATAACAATCTAGAACTCAAATCATCGACTCAAATCCAAGTGCACACACGCGAAGAAAATCTCAAAATACGTCAACAGAAGCAGCTTTCTCAATTTTTCATCGCCAAATTCGAAATCTAAATTGGTTTAGTATTTCAAAGTCAAAACTTTGCTACTAAAATATTATGAAATCCAGGTATAATCGTTTTAGGGCTTATCCAAGGAGACTTCCAAAATATCCTGATCATTAATGTTTAATTGTCCAGAAAGCCATTTTTTAAGAATTATCGAGAAGTTTGGAAGTGCTCCTTCATACGTGATCATTTGATTTCCAGTGATCGCGTGAGCTTGGAAAACCTTTTCGTCCTCTTTATAGCTAAAAGACAACTTTTGTGCATGCATTGCCAAATCCTGAAAATCGCTCCAATTGTTACATCGCAAAATCAAAGTAGGCTTTCCTTGAATAGCTGTTGAAGCCACGACTGACGCTGCTTGATTCTTAGGCTCCTGCTGGTTTGTCTCGGCAGGTAAGGCTTTCTTGGGTGCGCTTGACAAGAAGCCAATTAGATTTGCCACTTCTTTTTGTAAGTTGTTTATTTTTTCTTCAGATTCTTCAACTTTACCTTTTAATCCGGCTGTAGTGTCCCTTATTTGCTCGATAACTCTTGACAAATCATCAATCGTCTTGTCCAAATTTATTTCATGTTCTTTCAGAACATTGATTATGAAATCTAAAGTCTCTAATGATTTATCTTTCGAGCCGGGGTTTTCTGCCATATCGTCCTATTTCCTAAGTTGAACTTAGCGCTTTTGCTTTTTAAGGCGTATTTCGATAGTGGAATATTTCGTTTCCGGAATAGTTAACAAGATTATGGTACTAAAAAATAATGTTTTGAGGCCCCCGTTTGATTCACTATTGACTTGAAGTGTTCCAACCATGTACAATCATAAAGAAATTCAAACGCATCAGAAACGAGACGCTTTTTTGGATGTTGTAGCGCCATAACTACTACACAATCTTATATATCTTCAGTCTTTATTCTTAATACATCTTAATCAAGATTTTTGAACTCTCGAAAGGAGCAAAAAATTATGTATAAAAAAATTTTCCACGGAGCCCTCCTCGAAAGCATTCTACTCAACCTGATAAATGAGAACTCCGAACGCGGCCTACATGGCTATGCAATATACAGTTCATTGAACAAAAAGTTCGGCATACGATTGGGTCCTTCAACCATATATCCTGAGCTCAGAAATTTGGAGAAGCAGGGACTCGTAGCGTCAAGCTGGGATTTCACCTTAGGGAGAGCCCGAAGACAATACCGAATTACAAGGAAAGGACAATATTTGATGACCGAATATAATGCTGAGTTAAAATCCATTATTCCAGCAACGAAACAGGTAGAGCTAAAAGCAAAAAACCTTAGCGTTAATCAAAACTAAGTACTTTGGAAATAGGCTGATTTCCTAATTGATACATTTCAAGAGTTTGTCCCTACGGATATCTTTAAGTCAGGGTTTTTTTACTCCTCGTAATTTGCCGAAGAAGGATTTTGTTTCTGGTTTGATTTCTGGTTGTTGATTTTTGGATTCATCGACTATTTTTTGGTCTATTTTGATCATCCTTTCATTGATTGCATTTTTGATTTTGTTTATTGCTTGAGCTTGCTCGGTTGATCCTTCAATTAAAAGAATGTCATGACCTTGGGCTATTTTCTTTGCTGTTTCACTTAAGCTCTGGTATCGCGACAAATATTGGAATATCAACTTTTACTTCTGAAGTTTTGTAAAGGTACAGTATTAGCGGTGAAGTTTGAACTTCTGATTCGCTTACTGCATGATCAAGAGCTATAACGATTTCTTGTCCGCTACTGATCTGTTTTTTAGCTATAAGGCTAAAGTGATGTTGCATTCCGCTTTTTTGTCCAACTGTTAATCCAGGTATTTCAATGCTGAAGCCTAAGTCAGTTAGAAGTATTCTGATATCTTCTAGGCTTGCAACGTTTTGTCTTATTTCTTTCTTTCGATTCAAGTTTAATGAGAATTTTGGTATTTCTGTTACATGCGCTTCTTTTATTGTGAAGTTTTTGTTGCAGTTGCGACAAATTAGGTCAAATTCTGGATTTTCAAATTTTTCGCCGCATTCTTGACATACATACCAACGTCCCATGTTTCTGTATTGGCCTTCAATCAAGGGATTCTCCGCATTTTGGACAGCGATCATTTATGTATTTGTCTCTTTGGTCGATGTATCCGCATGGAATATGTTCGGTTAAGCTTGTTTTTTCAACGTTGTGGCTTTTGCATTTTGGGCATCGATTATGCAGAGTCATGATTGTTGATTTGCAATTTGGGCATGCTGATACTGAATCAAAGAAGCTTTTTTGAAGTATGTCTAGTTGAGCGAGATTTTCTAAACAATCTTTTGAGATCTGATCTGTTTCGTTTTTACCTGATGTTGCTACTTGTTACTTGATAAACAAATCCTAAACCTGGAGCGTAAATAGGAATTATTTCTTCTTCTATCTCCATCCTGAAGCAGTTTTCTTAGGAGGTCGCGTGTTTTGGGCTCAATGTATGCTTCTCTTCTTTCAAGTTCTATTTTGTCTTCAACATCAATAGTATTAATTGATTCTTTCTTGTCTGAAGAATATTGTTTGGCTGCTCCGCTGGTTTTTTTAATCTCTGCTTTTTGTTCTTGACTTTTCTTCATTGTCTCAGCAACTTCCTATTTTCGGTTTATGTTTCTCATTTATACTTATATCGTTTTGTTTAATGGAGGAACAGATAGAATGCTAATCCTGAAGCAACTGCTAAAACAGCTACGTGTTTTAATCCGTCAGCAAATGAATCTTCGTTGATTTTTCCTGCGATTAATCCTCCGAATAGTGATTCTATTAAAGCGGCATGGAGAAATAGTCGTCTTGATGCTGCTTGTGATATTATTGGCTTAATGAAAGATACTTGTCCTGCTGCTGTTTGGCTTAGGGGAGCGAACATCATGTTTGAAATGATTATGATTATGAATAAGAACATGAAGACTGAGAAGTAGAATATTAGAACGTAGGGTGTTGTTTGTTGTCTTCTTTTTTCGGTCCATGCATTGATGTTTTCAAGGTATTTTGCTGTTGAGTCAAAGATGTCTGATAAGTCTCCTCCGTGTTTTCCTGCTTCATTTATCAGGACGGTTGCTTTTTTGATTAGAGGCAAATCTATTCTGTCTGCTAAATTCTATTAGAGCTTCATTAAAGTTCATGCCCCAACTCATGTGTGCTACTAATATTTTTAGTTCATATGTTAGTGGGCCATAGACTCGTTTGGAAGCATGTTCTAAGGCTACTTGTAAGGGTATTCCTGTTCTTGATGCAGTAGCTAAGTCTCTTAGAAATTCAGGGGTTGCTTTTTCAATTTTAGTTTTCCATCTATTGTGTATGATGCTTGCGATGCCTGGAGGTAGCGACACCTATTGCTAGAGCTATTACCATCATATAGTCTAATGTTGGAGACAAAAGATAGAAAAATAATGCGGAAATGAAGAAGATTATTGCTGCTGCATGCAGAAATGATTGATATTCTTTTTATTGTTTTTTTGGTTATTCTCATTTAGCTCTCACTTTTCGAATGTTGACATTATAACCATCATTATTGCACCCATTATTGGGATTCCAAGGTAGGTCAGCAGGTAAAGAACCAGTGACATGCTCATGCCTCCAATTGAGCCGCTGCCTATCATGCCTAATGTAACGAAAAGAACGATGAAAAGCAATGGAGCAGCGACTAGCATCATAATGTAGATTTCTGCCATGGCTGAAAGTGATTCCAGCATCATGTCTAGTTTGCCCATTCGCTCTTTTGTTACTGTTTCTGTTGTAATTTTTAGATATTCTGTTGGGTTTCCTCCTGTTCTTACTGTTGCAACGTAACCTTCGAGAATTTCGCCGAGTTGATCATTGGGTGTTAGTTTGGCGTTGTCAACGATTGAACTCATAAGGTCATTGCCAAAGAGTTCTATGTCTCTTATAATATTGCTAAATTCCAAGCGTACTTCTTTGAGAGTATCAATCTTTGGCCATTGACTCGAAAATAATGCTTGGTGGAACATTTGAGCTTGAGAGAAGAGTTAGAAAGTTGGTTATGTAAGGCAAGATTTCTGTCTATTGGTCCTTTTCTGCTGCTTGCTTTCATTCCTGGATAAAGGTACATTATCATTAAAGTTATCATTGCTGCTGATGCTGCAATAACTAAAGCTAAATAAGAAATTCATTACTGACAGAAATGGAATACCAGTTAAAAGTGGCAAGAGGATAAATGATATGGGGATTGCGGCTGCAAAAGCAATTATTGAAATTAGCACCATGAAGGCAATGTAAGCCTTGAATGCTATCAGTACGCCGCCTTTTTTGAGTTGAATATGGAGCTCTTGAAATTGCGGGTATATTTTTTCTAATTTCTTGTTAAGCAGATTGTATGCTGTTGCCCAGGGTTCAAATTTCATTCTTAGCTCACTTTTGCTTTTCGGTATATTTGTTGTGGGTCAGAGAAGTAATCTAAGCACCAGTTTGGAGACGTCTTCGTAGGAGCGTATGTGTTTTCTAACCATGTACTCGAGAATTGTTTGTCTCATTTGTAGTTCTTGATCTATTTCTTCTTGTGAGTATCCCCATTGAGCTGCTATTCTATCTAGTAAGTGGGCTTCTTGCTACCTTAACGTAGATGTCTTTTTCTGCGTCCCATCTGAATATGTCTTGGATTTTGAAGTCGTTTTTTTCTTTGTCCCAACCGACCATTTCAGATACGCTTATTGTTCTTCTTAGAGAGACGTTGTTTACGACTAGTCTTCGGACGATTGAGATAGCGTTTAGGTTTTCTACTTGGGTTTGGGGAATGTTCATTGGTTTTGTTGTTAGTCGGTGTAGGACACCTTGTACATGTTCTGCGTGTATGGTTGTTAAGCCTAAGTGTCCTGTTGCCATGGCTTGGAATAGTGCGTAGGCTTCTTCGCCTCGGATTTCGCCTACGATGATGAAGTCTGGTCTTTGTCTTAGGGCTGCTCGGAGTAGGTCGAACATGCTGATGCTGCCAATTCCTGCTTCACCTACTGCTCCTGCGCCTGTGCCTAAGCCTTGTCTTGTAACCATCATTTCCCAGTTTTGATGAGGTAAACGTATTTCTTGTGTGTCTTCTATGCTTACTATTTTTAGTGTTGGTCTAATGAATAGGCTGATGGCGTTGAGCATTGAGGTTTTTCCTCCACCGATGTCGCCGCCGATCATGACTGAGTGTCTGTTTTCTATTAAGAACCAGTAATAAGCTGCGATTTCGGGTGACAGTGCCTTGTAAATTATTAAGTCGGTGATGGTGAGAGGGGTTTTTTTGAATTTTCTAATTGTGAAGGTGCTGCCTTTAGGTGTTACTTCTGTTCCATATGTTACTTGGGCTCGGCTGCCATCAGTTAATGTTCCGTCAAGGATTGGTTGCGCGATGGAGATGTGTCTGCCACAAAGATAGGCAAGTTTGAAAACAAAGTTTTCCAGTTCCTGATGAGTTTCAAATATTACGTTTGAGGGTATGGATTCATATTTGCGGTGCCAAACAAACACTGGCGAGTTAATGCCATCGCAGGAGACGTCTTCAATGTTTTCGTCTCTCATTATTCCATCTATTTTTCCAAAACCTAAGAAATCTCGGGTGATGTAATACTGATATTTGCCCAGTGTGTTGGCGTCCACATTTATGCGATATTTTATTGCTGTATCCAAAATTTTATATTTTAAGAATTCTTCTGCTTCCTGCTCCATTTTTGAAACTTTTTGTGTTAATTGAAAGTTCATCCCAAAGAATATTTTTAAGCTCAGTCTAAGCATTTGTTTATCTAATTCTGTTAACGTTGGCTCAAGAAGTGAATATTTTACTTCGTTTTTTTCGTCTTCAACAATTGCTGCATACGAAAAAGGAAGCAAAAGAGGATAATGCTCTTTGAATGTTTCAGGAACTTCTGAACCCCCAGCAGCATCTGTGTGAGTTTCCACAGCAGGACCAGGTGTATCCTCATCTATAACTGAAGCATTTTCTGTTGGTAATTGTGATTGCTCAGATTTTTTTTCACGTTTCCAGATCTTCAAGTTAGCGACCACACGATTAATTCCTTAAGAGTCAATATAAACCATGTAAAATTGGGTAATCGATACAAGGTTTTTGAGTTTGCCATAACGACAATTAAGGATGATTTTGTTCTTCTATTTGATTTCAAGTTTTTGTCTCCTTTTTCTTAATCTTCATTAATTGCGTTGTTAGAAGTGTCCAAAAAGAAAAAATTTGGATTTGGAATCATGTACTAAAGTTAACCACTATCCAAACTTCAGAGCATCTAATAGTTGTGCCAGATGTACGGTGTAGAGTTAGTCCGCTTTGAAGGTTATTTAGATCGGCCATTGTCCAAGATCCGCCTCCAGGTCTTGTGAAAGTATCTGAATGAGTAGTAAATGTATTCGTCGAAGCCGGCGTGAATTGATTACTTGTTACTGTGTTGCCTCCGAGCGTGAGTGAGGTTGTTGCATAAGAACCACTTGTTGTTGATGATACGTATATGCGCATGGATTGAGTAACGCTGCTGATTGTACCTGACATTGAGCCGACTGATTGAAGTGAGTATGAATCGGAGTAAGTGCCGCTGTTTGAACTAACATATACGTATGTGCTATCGCTGCTGTCTGATACATCAACCGAATGATCAGACCCATTGGGGTTTTCGCTTGCAATGCCTTCATTTAGACTTGCATCGGGGATTAATGTCATTTGACCGTTCCAGTGCCATGTGACCGATGATGGCTGGTTTAAGGTGAAGCTGACTGTTGTCGTTGAGCCGCTTGATGGTGCATTTCCAGTTCCTGTAAATCCCATAGTAGTGTAGCTGATTACTGGTGGGCCTGCAATGTTTACTGTTGCGGAGATTGAAGAAGTGATGCTTGTTCCTGCGTCATAGTAGCCAGTAGTTTGTCCGCCAGTAGTGCCGGCGGCAGAAGTTACTGTATACTGATACTGAGTCTTGTAAGTTCCAGTTACTGTGGTTCCAGTAGTTCCACTAATTGGTGAGACGGGAGAAGTACCTGTCAAAGTAAACTGTGTTCCAGAGACTGAACCTGCAACCGCAGAGTAATAACTGTAGGAGGTCCCGCTGTCAAACCAATTTGTGTAGGGAAGTTGACTAAACAGGACATCGGAGCCGCCGACATTCAACACTCTTGTAGTAGGCGCAACAGATCCCAAGTTCGAAGCAGCGAAAGTTACGTGATACTGAGTCTTCCAATTCCATGTGCAAGTTGTGTAAGCATTTATAGTAAACGATCCTGTGCTACTTGAGCCAGTTGTTCCACCTGAACTTAAACTGCCTGTACCCGTCCAGCCCGTAGTTACGTATTGGATTCCAGTTCCTCCAGAAACAGGAGTTGTTACAGTTGACGCGATAATAGTTCCCGCGGGATACCAACCAGATCCGGTTGGGCTGTCATTTGTGGATGAAACTGCAAAATAGTATTGCTGTTGGTAGTTAGCAGTGTAAGTTGTAAGTACGGTTGGGGACACAGTGTGTGATTGTGCTCCTCCGTCGCTCCAGCTTAGGTACTGGTATTGTCTTTGCCCAGTAACTATGCTTACGGTTGAACTCGCGGCAATTGTGTGAGTTGAACCACTATCCCACCATGGCGTTGTGTAAGGCGTTGATTGGGCAACTCCATCTACTGTGATGTATCCGCTTCCAGTACCTGGCGAGCTGGTTATTGTGTGCTGATACTGGGCATTATAAGTAGCAGAGTAAGGTCCTGCACCCGATATAGGCGAAGCGCCTGAACTTCCTGTATTTACAAACTGCTTATTTGCGCCACCTGAAATAGGAGACATCCAGCTGAAAATCGCGCCATTGTCAACCCAAGCATTGGTAGGCAAAGTATTGTAAGCGTAGTTTGTTGAACCAATCGTTAGGACCGTTCTGGTTCCAGCTGAACTATCAATGCCAGTCTGGCTAAAGCTAACTTGATATTGATGATGCATGCTAACAATCTGAGTTTGCAGAGTTGATGCGGAAATACTCGCCAGGAACCGGAGTCCACTGTTCGCCGATTCCTCCTGCAGAAGTGGTAAATGTGATCGACCCTGAAGTGTCAAACCAGTAACCTGTCGGAGAATTAGTTAAAGAAGGTACGTATGCCACACCAAGGGTTGTGCCTGATGCAGAGGGAGCTGTTGGAAAACCGACACCAAAAACTGAGTAGCTTAATGTTTGGAAGAATTGATGATAATAGGTCTTAGAATATGTGCCTCCACCTGTGGTCAAAGCTGTGGTTGAGGATGCACTTCCAATGGTCCAGCGCTCATTTGTATAACCAGTGCCTCCGCTTATTGCCGTAGATGCTGGAAAAGTAACTGGCGTATTATAATCGCTCCAAACGAGGCTGCTGGCCGAAGAATGCCCCCCAACACTAATAGATGGTGCGAGTTGAGTCCCTGGAACACTCAAATATGTGCCTGTTAGAACTACAAAGTCGCCATTAGGCGGATTGCCGCCAATTATTGTTGCGGAAAAAGTATTCTGAACTTGTTCCAATGCGGTTAACGATAACGGGTTTGTTGAAGCCGTGTAAGAAGACGAGATTGCTGAGAAGGCATTTGATACGATAAAGCCGTTTCTAATGTTGCCGCTGTTTGAGAATGACAAAGTGAATGTGTCGCCTGCAACCATCAGAATATTGTGTGTTGTCCCGTCGGCTGCGAACTGATTAGGCGCAGGGCTACCGCCGTTGATCGTCACTGTTGACGTTGGAGCGGAATTGCTCATGGAAACTGATATACTCTGAGATAGAGTGTTTACGGTGAACGCGCCGCTTCCAGTGTTTGAGTTAGCGTCTTTGATTGTGACCGTTTGAGCTCCTCCTGTTGTTGTGGTTGGTACGATAAAAATCGCGCCGGAGAATGAGCCAGTTGCATCCGTGATTGTTGTGCCGCTGAGTGTCACTGATGATCCCGCGTATGTAGCAGTTAGAGTCTTTGCAGCTGCGAAACCTGAACCAGAAACAGTAACGGATGAACCAGCATTACCGGTGTTTGGGTTAAGAGTGATAGAGGGGGCTACTGTGAATACGGCATTAGCAGTGTTTGAGAGATAATCAACCGCGGTAACCGTTTTTGCGTCCGGCTGTTTGACCTGTTGGAATGGTGAAAGAAGCGCTGAAAAAGCCAAAGCCATCCGTGTTGATATTGGCAGGAACTGTAACGACTGTTGAACTAGCAAACGTGAGGGTTACCGGTTGAGAAGCGGCAAAACCTGTGCCAGTCACAATAACGGATGAACCTATGTTACCAGTGGTCGGGTTCAAAGTAATTGAAGGAGAAACAGTGAAAGTGTTAAAGGCAGAATTGATGCCATCACTTGCCAAAACCTGTTTTAACTCCTGCTGTTTCATTAAAATTCAAATTAAAAGTTGCCGAGAATGCGCCCAGTTGCATCCGCAGCTAAAGGTGACGGGGAGGTTGCTATTGGATTTCCGTCAAAGTTGATGGTTATAGTTGAATTAGTCAATAAAGTTTGAACCTGTTACCGTGACAGTAGTTCCAACTGGGCCACTGGGGAGTCACAGTTATGTTAGGAGTTGTAACTGTGAAATTAGCTGAAGCATAATTGAATTTGCTGTCAATGATAGTAACGTTTTTGATGCCTGCTGTTGAACCTTGTGGAACAGTGAAGATAGCGCTGGGCGGAATATTGCCTGAGCCATCAGTTGTGAAGCTGAAAGGAATTTGTGAGCCATCAAATGTAGCTATAAGCGGAGAGTTGGCTGCAAAACCCTGCCCAGAAACCGTAACTGGCTGACCAATTGGACCACTAGTAGGGGAAAGACTCACAGGAGCAGTTGGAGGTATCACAACCAATTTGACAGCATCTACAATTATAGCCCAATCTTCGGTAAAAGGAAAAGTGCAATTTACCGGCAAGTTGGTTCTTGGAGCCGCCATTATATCCCATTCACTCCATACTGATCTGGGCATAGCGTTAGGTTCTCCTGAGGCTCCGTACGAACTCTGCACAGGCATAATTTGTCCGAAACCTGCTCCGGGTGTTATTGCAGGGTTAAGATCGTCGATTCCTAGGGCGCCTATTATAAGCTCATTTGAGTAATGAGTATTGATTGTATCTTGCGGCATGGTAGATTGGCCTATAGAAGTTTGTGCTGAACCATCAAATGGGGAAGTAGTGTTGACATCACTAATTGCGAATGCTAATGCCGAACAATAGTAATCGCTTAATTCATCAGCAGTTGATTGAATGTTGATTGTTATCGGACCAGTTGAAGGCTTAATGGCATAAAAGGTTTTCAAAATGCTGTCCCCAGCTATATTTGATCTGTAGCTGAAGATGTGACCTCTCAGAGTCCAAGTCAGGCTAGGAGTTGAGGTAGGAGTGTATAAGGTATTGCCATCATCGTATGACACAACCACATAAATTAGTTGATTGGGCTTAGTTGTGTTAAGAGATAACTGCAAGGGGTTATTTTGGTCAGTTTGGTAAGTAGAGTTGATAGCAGTTACTCCTGGGAAAGTTCCAACTTGTGTTATACCATTAAATTGATTAGTGTTTGGATAAGCTGAAATTGTGTTTCCTCTGGTTGTTATAAACCAAAAGCTAAACTGGTCAGAAGACCCTGCATTTGCAACATGAGTGAAGTTGAAATATTGAATACTGCTGCCTGGTTGAAGGATAATTGATGGAGTCATTATTGTGTTGCCAACTGTGTCTGTTGTTATGTCTTTAATCCATAATCGCACCAATTCAGTGGGAAGCGTGCCATTGTTTGTAATTGTGCAGCTTATGTAAACTACACTGTTTAACACAGCTATTTCAGGGTTAGCTGATTGATACGGTTGTGAGTTCCGTGTAGCGATCTAAATCCATTTGTTTTGCCTTGATTGTCGTCTGTTCGAGGCCAGTGTTTTGATTAAGAACAATCACAAAGCTTGCAAAAACAACCATGACTATAAGTAGGAAAAATACCATTCCGAATACTGTACCGATTCCCTTCTTGTTTCTTTGAAGATTATGGTGTAAAATTCATAGTCAAAAGCGCTCCCGCTTTTAGTTATTAGATGAATAGTGTAAATTGAACCAGATGTTAGAGAGATGTTGTTTCCTGATGCGTTCGTTCCCAATGTGATGTGAAGTATGCTTCTTTTCCAACATTCAGACTTGAAATTGGTGTCGGTGACGGCACCGCTGAATTAATTGGTTTTAATGCATCGATATTGAACCACCTGAAAACGAGTATGCTCCAATAATGTTGTGACTTGAATCGTAGAGGAATACCGAGTTGATTTGCACGTTATTTGCGCTTCCAGAATTAATTATGTAAACTGTTAATGTTCGCTGGAGAAGATGAATTATAAACTACATTTTCAAAGCCTATTCTCTCAGCAACTGGATTGCTGACTATTCGATAAAGAGCTAGAATAATTGTTTGTAGCGGTTGTAGTGAGATTGGTTGAATAATAATAGGCGACTGAACCAAAAACAATTATAATCGAAGCTAACAATAATGGTTGCAAATATTGGACTAAGCGCACGCTTACTGCGGAACAAAGCAATTAGTTTTCTCAAATAGCTCACCAAACATTTCAGCTCTCAATGAATATCTTACCCCTGTTTTCTTCTTATAAGGCATGTTTTCTACTGAGAATATTCCGGAATCCGATATATGATCTAACAACATAATTCAATATCAAAACCTTGAAAATAATGAAACAAGCCTAATCCAAGAAGAATAAAGTTTGAATATCAATTAATTGATTACGGATTAATGTTTTTGCTTGTTTCCAAATCAAAATATTGACTAAACATTTAAGATTCTTCAAGAGTCAATAAATCATGTAACTATGGTGTAGTATGTTCAACATTTTTTTGTCGAATTCACGAGGAATTCTAATCGTGATGAAGAGAAGAGTGATTGTTAGAACTCTGCCTTTTGAGGTAAGACAGCATCAACCCTGTGATTGCAAAAAATGCAGAAATTGCTAAAACAAATGGGATTTCTGGTATTGTTGGAGTTGGGAATGAGGTGGGATCAGGTGTTCGCGTTGAAGTAGGAGTTGCTGTCGGATTTGAAGTGGGGATTGTAGTGGGATTTGGGGTTGCTGTTGGTTCTTGAGTCGGAATTGGGGTTGGTGTTGACGTAGGGGGCGGGGTTGAAGTCGGAGTTGGTGTAGGTGTTTGTCCTGGAGTGGGAGATGGAACAATAATAGATTGGGCGCTGATGCTTATGTCGTCATAACTATTCAATGCTCGCCAAACCCGAATAGTATCAAATACTAACGTGTTTATGTCATATCCATCTACTTGTGGCATTTCTTGGTTTGCAATAATTGACCCGTTAAGCCAAAGTGTGGCTGAGGAATTTGAACCATGGTTTGGATCAAGATACAAAGATAATGTAATGTTGTACCAAACATTTGGAGACAAAAGGATATGTGTTTCGTTGGATCCATAATCCCAGTCGAATATCACTCCGTTTTGGTCTTGATAAATTCCAATGTACGCTGTTTCTCCTAGTAACTGTAAAATATTAGAGTAACCTGTATTGTTTGTTTTATAAAATAACGTAACATAAATTTGTCCTGTTGCATTATCAAAAGTTGCATGGCTAAAAGGTGGAACACTTTCGGAGGATACCTGAAGCGAATGAGTTGGACTAACAGAATCAGTGCTGTTTATAATGTCATTAGAGCCTAACGTAAATTGTGCGTTAGGTTGGTTTGCGTCAAAGTCGTCAGTGAATAAGAAGTCTGATTGTGCTTTGACTGATTGAGGTTTGGTAATTGTTAGGAACATACTGGCAATTAGCATTGCTATAATGAACATCATTATTTTTTTGTTTTGTGATTTCAACTTTTTTCCCCTTCTTGCTTTTAATCCTTGCTTTTTGCGTTTTTGTAGATGATTAAAAAGATTATATTGTGGTTTGGACTCATGTGCTGAAATTCACCACTATCCAAACTTCAGAGCACCTTATTGTTGTATTCCAGCTACTGCGCTGTAGAGTTAATTTGCTTTGAAGATTATTTAGATCGCTCATAGTCCAGGTTCCGCCGCCAGGTCTTGTAAACGTATCTGAATGCGTAGTCCACGTATTAGTTGAAGTCGGAGTAAACGTGCCGCTTGTTACAGTATTGCCTCCGAGCGTGAGAGAAGTAGTTGCGTACGTCCCACTTGTTGATGAAGCATATATTCTCATGTACTGAGTAACACTGCTAATTGTGCCAGTAAGCGATCCGATTGATTGGAGTGAGTAGGAGTCAGAATAAGCGCCCGTCAAGTAACCACTCATAGTTACATATGTGCCATCGTTGCTATCTGAGACGTCAACTGAATGATCAGATCCCGAGGGGCTTTCACTTGGTATACCTTCACTTAGAGTTGCATCGGTGTACAGTGTCATTTGACCATTCCAGTGCCACGTGACAGATGATGGCTGATTCAAGGTAAAGCTGACCGTTGTTCCTGAACCACTTGACAGCGCATTTCCAGTTCCCGTAAATCCAGCCGTTGAATAGACAATTATCGGTGGACCTGCAACATTTACAGTCGCGGAAATTGAAGACGTAATGCCTGTTCCCGAATCATAGTAGCCTGAACTCTGTCCGCCAGTAGTACCCGCAGCAGAGGTGACGGTGAACTGATATTGAGTCTGCCAGTTCCAAGTGATGGTAGCTGGACCTGAAATAGTGAAAGTTACAGTGGCTGCACTTCCAGTTGCAGGAATGCCGCCAGAACCGCCAGTCCAACCGGTACACCGATATTGCGTACCGCCAGAAATATCAGCAGGAGTAGTAACACTCTCCGTCACCGAGCTAGTTGCGTCAAACCATGAACCAGTTGAAGGAGTAGGTGTGTCATGAGTAGAAGTCACCGTTAGCTGATACTGAGTCTTATAAGTACCCGTAACCGTGGTCGCTGAAGTTAGAGTGAAGGCAGAAGCAGGGGTAGGTGCTGGAGTTGTGAGGATAAACTGTTTGTGTGCGGTACTACTTGTTACTGTTGAGGTGAAGGTGTAAGCGATAGTTGTTCCTGAATCGACGAATCCAAAGTCTTTGGTGAAGGCAGTGAAGACAACGTTGACTGGCGAATTGGTTCCAATGGTGACAGAGACAATTGTTCCTTGCGCTGTACTATCCAGACCGGACTGAGCGAACTTCAAGTCATATTGAGTCTTGTAGGTTGGTGTGGCTGTCCCTGTGGCAACAATAGGTGTAGATAATCCTGCGGTTCCTGTTAAGACATATTGCTTGCCTGCACTTGCTGAAACAGTACCAGTGTATGAATATGCAGTATTCGCGTCAACCCAGATGTTTGTTTGTGGAAGCTGAGAATATGTGTACGTGTTTGAGCCCAGAGTTAAGATTGTGCCTACTGCATCATTGCCTATGTTGCCGCTTGAGAAGGTGGATTGATATTGAGTCTTGTAGGTTGCCGAGTAAGTTCCCGTAGCTGCTAATGGAGAACCGCCTGAATTACTTGTTAAGGCGAATTGTTTACCTGAGCCAGCTGCAACAGTGGAAGACCATGAGAAGGTTGTTCCAGCATCAACCCAAGCATTACTTGGCAAAGCGTTGTAATTGTAAGGAGTCGAACCAATCGTAATGACGGTGTTGGATCCAGCAGAACTATCAACTCCGTTCTGGGTGAAAGTGACTTGATACTGAGTTACAGATGTTGCGGTTATAAATTCATGATTTGAGATCGCACCCGAGAAGACGGTTACAGTGCCAGAAATCGAAGTTGGATTATTAGTTCCACTGTTAATAATATACCCAGTCAATCGAGTCCCTGTGCCTCCACTTTGGCCCCAAACGCCATTCAGAACCACACTAACCGATGTGCTGCTATCGTACCAATAATTATCTGAGCCTATTGTGGGATTGGTTATTGAATTCAACGCAGATGTTGAAGTTGCATCTAATGTAACTTGATACTGCGTGACTTTGGTGGTTGTGATGATTTGAGGTATTGAGATAGAAATAGCATTAAGAACCGTGAATGTTCCTGTAGTGCTCTCTGGGTTGTTTGTGCCTCCATTAATTTGGAATCCAGTTATTCTTGTTCCTGAACCTGCTGATCTACCATATATACCGTTAAGAGCCAAAGTTACCAAGGTGCCTGAGTCGTACCATCCGCTGTCACCACTTATAGTCGGGCTGGTAATTGTGCTTAATGACAAAGTTGCGCCTGAGTCTAAAGTCACTTGATATTGTGCGACCGAGTTGAATGTAACCGTGTGATAGGTTGACATAGATACGACGGAAGTGGTAACGGTTCCTGATGTTACCACATTATTGTTAGAGCCAGAATCAAGGTTCCAAGAAGAAACTCTTGTGCCGGTTCCACTTGAACGACCATATACACCGTTAGAAGATACTGTTGTTGAGCCACCGGAATCATACCAGTTGTCTGATGTCGGCGATGCAGTACCATAAGCTATTACATTCCCTCCTGAAACGGTCAAATAGTATTGGGTAACTGAGGAGAAAATGATTGAATGATAAGTTGTCATTGAAACAGAGGATGTGGTTAAAAATCCTGTGCTTGAGCGTGCGGGATTACTGTTAGACCCATCGACAGCATAATTTGTAATTGTTGTTCTGGACTGCCCAGAAACTGTATTCCACACCCAATTAGAAGAAACCGTTGTGCTTGAACCACTGTCGTACCACTGGTCGCCAGTAGATGAAGCAGTTCCAAAGGTTACGGAGTTTCCACCCGTGACCGTCAGATAGAACTGAGTAGTTGAAACAAAGTTAACAGTATGAGCTGCAGACATAGAAACTGACGAGGTTATCAAAGTACCCGTATTCTGCCTAGCTGGATTCTTATTTGTACTATCAAGCTGCCAATTAGACAACGCAGTACGCATTGAACCAGAAGTACCCCACACCCAATTAGAAGAAACCGTTGTGCTTGAACCACTGTCGTACCACTGGTCGCCAGTAGATGAAGCAGTTCCAAAGGTTACGGAGTTTCCACCCGTGACCGTCAGATAGAACTGAGTAGTTGAAACAAAGTTAACAGTATGAGCTGCGGACATAGAAACACTTGACGAGGTCACAGTTCCTGCAGTCGCAACATTATTAACCGCTCCAGAATCAATTTGCCAAGACGAAACCCTCTGACCAGTGCCAGAAGCCCTACTATAAACACCATTAGAGGAAACCGTTGTGCTTGAACCACTGTCGTACCACTGGTCACTTGTAGGAGAAGCAGTACCAAAGGTTAGAGAGTTTCCACCAGTGACAGTCAGATAGTACTGATGATAATATGTGAAGGTCAAAGTTCCTGTTCCAGCTGTGATAGGTGAAGAAGCGGAAACTGTGCCTGAGACGGTTGATCTTGAAGCCCACCGTTCATTGGATCCTGAACCACCAAGAGGATTCGCAACACTCCATGTCTGACTACTGTCAAGCCAGTAAGTGACTAAACTTGTGCTAAGAGTTGGCGTATAAGAAGAACCAAACTGTGTTGCCGTCAAAGTTGGCGCAGTCGGTAAACCGCTGCCGGAAACCGCATAGTCAAGCTGGAAGGAGTATTGTTGATAATATGTTTTCGCGTAGGGATTTCCACCCGCTGTTAAAGATAGTGTAGAGTAAGCATTGATGATGTCCCAACGAGCATTAGACCCGCTCAATGTTGTGGAAACTGGAAATGTAATTACCGTGCCGTAGTCACTCCAAACAGAAGCACTCCAAGAATTACTGAAATTCAGAGTCGCAATTGTCGATGAACCACTTCCTAAATACGTCCCTGTCAAAGTTAAGAGAATCTCCACCGACTGGACTGCCACCATTGAAAGTAGTGCTGAAACTATTTTGAACCTGCTCATATGCCGTCACAGAAATTGAGTTAATTGAAGCAGTGTATGAGGATGAGGTAGCGGAGAAGGCGTTTGACAGACTAAAGCCGTCTCGAGTGTTGCCGCTATTAGAGAATGACAAAGTGAATGAGGCGCCTGCTACCATCTGAATGCTGTATTGGGTTCCATCAGCTGCAAGTGTGTTAGGTTGAGGATAGCCGCCGTTGATTATCACTTGAGTGGCGGGAGCTGAATTGCTGAGAGTCACGGTTATTCTCTGGGTAAACGTGTTGACCGTGTAGGTGCCATTTGCAGAGTTGGAGTTGGCATCATTGAATACGACTGTTTGAGCTCCACCTGCTGTTGAGGTTGGAACCGTAAAAGTCGCACCGGAGAACGAACCAGTAGCATTCGTACTCGTAGTCCCGCTGAGTGTTATCGATGATCCCGCGTATGTTGCTGTTATCTGTTTATTCGCTGCAAAGCCAGAACCTGACACAGTAACAGTTGAACCAGCATTGCCACTGGTCGGGTTCAGAGAAATCGAAGGAATTACTGTGAATGTTGCAATAGCAGAATTTGAGCTGGCATCTGTTGCATTGATTGTTTTTCCTCCAGCTATTTGACCAGTTGGAATAGTAAAGGCCACGTTGAAAAAACCGTCTCCGGTTGTATTGAAGCTAGCAGGAATTGTCTGAATTGTTGAACCAGCAAACGTGATAGCCACCGGTTGAGAAGCAACAAAACCGGAACCAGTCACATTAACGGATGAACCGATGATACCATTGGTCAGGCTCAAAGTGATTGAAGAATTAACTGTGAAATTAGCAGAAGCAGAATTGACTCCATCGCTTGCCAAAACCTGTTTAGCGCCCGCTGAATCATTAAAATTAAGATTAAAAGTGGCCAAGAACTGACCGGTTGCGTTCGCAGTTAAAGGTGAAGGAGAGGTTGCAATTTGATTGCCGTCAAAATTGATGTTTAGAGTTGAATTATCAATAAAGTTTGAACCTGTTACCGTAACTACAGATCCAACCGGACCATTCTGAGGAGACACAGTTACGCTAGGAGTGGTAACAGTAAAACTAGCTGAAGCAAAATTGAATTTGCTGTCAATGATAGTAATGTTATTGATACCTGCTACTGAGCCTTGTGGAACAGTGAAAGCTAGCACCTGCTGGGATATTTCCTGAACCATCAGTTGTAAAACTAAAAGGAACTTGTAAACCATTGAAGGTGGCTATAAGCTGAGAGTTAGGTGCAAAACCTTGCCCAGTGACCGCAACAGATTGACCAACAGGACCACTACTAGGAGAAAGACTCATAGGAGCAGCAGGAGGCACAACCACCAACCTCACAGCATCAACAATAATAGCCCAATCCTCAGTAAAAGAAAAAGTACAATTAACAGGCAAATTATTCCTCGGATCACCCGCAATATCCCATTCACTCCACACCGACCTAGGCATAGAATTAGCTTCACCTGAAGCACCAAATGAACTCTGCACAGGCATAATCTCCCCAAAACCCGCACCAGGCGTAATTGAAGGGTTAAGATCATCAATCCCTAAAGCACCTATAACAAGGTCATTCGAGTAACGAGTATTGATTGTATCCTGAGGCATAACAGATCGGCCAATAGAAGTCTGCGCTGAACCATCAAACGGAGAAGCAGTATTAACATCGCTAATTGCGAATGCTAAAGCCGAACAATAATAATCACTTAACTCATCAGCAGTTGATTGAACATTGATTGTAATCGGACCAGCTGAAGGCTTAATGGCATAGAAAGTTTTCAAAATACTGTCCCCGCTGTGGCCAGACGTTGGATAAGATTGACTGCCATCCGTTGGCAAAGATGTACCTCTCGCATACCAAGTCAGACTAGGAGTTGAAGTAGGAGTAAACAGCGTATTACCATCATCAAATGACACAACAACATAAATCAATTGATTAGCCTTAGTTGTATTAAGAGAAAGCTGCAAAGGATTATACTGGTTAGTCTGATAAGTAGAGTTCATAGCAGTTACTCCTGGGAAAGTCCCATTTGATATAATAGGATTAAGTTGATTGATGTCTGGATAAGCTGAGATTGTGTTTCCTCTGGCTGATGTAAACCAAAAGCTAAACTGGTCCAAAAGCCCTGCATTTGCAACAAAAGTTGAGCCAAAATAATAAGTACTTCTGCCCGGTTGGAGGGTAATTGCTGGAGACATTAGTGCATTACCGGTTGTGTTTTGTGTTATGTCTTTAATCCATAATCGTATGAATTGAGAGGGAAGCGTACCATTGTCCATAAGATTACAGCTTATGTAGACTACATTGTTTAATACAGCTGTTTGAGGGTTAACAACTGAAACAGTTTCGAGTTCTGTATAACGATCCAAATCCAACTGTTTTGCCTTGGCTGTTGTCTGTTCGAGTCCAGTGTTTTGATTAAGAATAATCATGAAACTCGCAAAAACAACCATGACAATAAGTAGGAAAAACACCATTGCAAATACTGTGCCGATTCCCTTGTTGTTTCTTCGAAGTTTATAGTGTAAATTCATAGTCGAAAGCGCTTCCGCTTTTGGTTAGTAGATGAAGAGTGTAAATGGAACCATATGATAGCAAGATGGGGTTTCCTGATGCGTCATTCCCCAAAGTGACAGTGAAGTAGGCTTCTTTTCCAACATTCAAACTTGAAAATGTTGATGGCGTCACCGTTGCATCAATTGGTTCTAACGCTGAAATTGAACGACCCGAAACTGAATATGCCCCAACAATAGTATTGGAGGAATCATAAAGAAATACCGAGTTAATTTGCACGTCATTCGCAGCTCCAGAATTAACAATATAAACTGTAATTTTTGCCGGAGAAGATGAATTATAGATGACATCTTCATACCCTATTCTTTCAGCAACTGCTTGCTGACTATTGGACAAAGAGCCAGAATAATTGTTCGTAGCAGTTGTAGTGAGATTGTTTGAATAATAATATGCAACTGAACCAAAAATAATTATGATCGAAGCTAACAATACTGTTGCAAATATGGGACTAAGCGCACGCCTATTACGTAACCAATTGCAAAGTTTCCTCATTTATTGCACCCAACATTTTGGCTCTGCAGATTTCCATTTAATGTTTAACTGCCAACCTCTAGCTATAACATTCATTTTCGAACTTTTCCAATACTCCATTTCGTAGTTTACTAATATACTAGGTATTTTTTGTTAAACGAGAAAGTTTGATGTCGATGAAGAAAAGATAAAGTCTTGTCATCTGCAATCATTTGCGGTAGACAGCTGTTTGGGAAATTGGGCAACTCTTCTATGATGTTTCTCGCATAACCTTGAGCTGAGCAAGGAATATCAAAAAAAATAACAACTCTCGATTATTTACCTAACCACAATCCTTGGCATACAACTAATTTTTAAGGTTATCCAAAGTCCATTCTGAGATAAGTTGGCTCATTTTTTCTAATCTGACATTCTTTTGTTCTTTCACAAATTGAGGTATTCAAGATACACGTTAGAATATTTTCTCTCGACATTATTTTGATGATTGTTTTGGAAAATGAAAAAAAAAGAAATTAAACTTAGCGGAAAAAACCGCTTAAGCAGCGGCCACTATCTGAGTTGAAATGAAACTACCGCCTGCTGCCGTTGTAATGGTTATGGTATATGGAGTGCCTACGGCGACACCAGTTGGAGTACTTTCAGATACAGTGTACAATGTTCCTGTGGTTAAAGCGGGTCCTGGACTCGGCGATGGTGAAATTCCTGCGCTTGTTACTGTGACAACACCAATTGTGGCTCCTTGCGAGTCTTTAATTATGATGCTGTTTATTGTTGCAGCGGGTCCGCCTGTCTGTTCAATATACACTATTGTCTTACCTGCTGCTGAGATGCTTGCTCCCTGAACGGTCATTTTTTCTTGTGCTGCTGTTCCGCCTCCGTCATAGTTGCTAATGTTCCACTTGTAAACATGTAAACGACAACACCTGCGATAACTGCAATTGCGATGAGAATTAGGGTTGCAAATATTGGTGAGATGGCTTTTGAATTCTTCATGAATTTCCTGAAAGTATTCATTTTTTTCTTTACACCTCCTCGCTAAACTTACGATTTAATATTCTATTTCTGTCGAGTGTTTATAAACCACGTATATTATTTCGTAATATTTTATTCTTGCAATATATCGAAAAATGCAATATGTTTTCCTTTGAAATAAGCGACTTATATGGACTGAGATAACATGAATGACAATCAAGAGGCTTAAAAATGGAAATCCTATATGAATCCAAGAAAGACATCTCTGTGGAACTCGAAAAATTATGCGGCGAATGGAATGTATACCCAAAACGGATTGACAGACCAAGATCAAAAACATTTTTAAACAAAATTACAAACTGCATGTAAGCAAAATATTTGATTTTCGTTAAGCAATCAATCAAAGATGATCATTTTTTAAGATACCCGAAATGAACTTCTTTAATTTTTAGCTTTTAATTGCAGTGAAATTAGCTTTTTTTAGTCAGCGAAATCGATCGCATCAGGCTACTTTCAAAAAGAAGAACAAATATTTTTTTCAAATTTTCATTCCAGCAAATTTGAGCAAATTGTTTAATTTAAAAATAAATAGAGCAAATTTGTAGTATTTTAAAAAATTAATTAGCTTTAGTTATCAAATACGTGAATTCGTGGTTCTTAAGTCTTATAAGTAGTTTCTTGATAATAGGCAAGCGCTGATGTTCATATCGGAAATATTGAACCATACAGAACAGGAAGGAGCGATCAAAGTTTGAATTGCCACAAATGCGAAGGTACAGTCGTTTATCCTGAAGGCCTAAATGGAGAAAAAATCTGCAGCAACTGCGGACTAGTCATAGATGATACTCCAACTGTCAAGGGTTATAGTCAATGGACACCTGAATGGTTTTCAAACTGGAACGAACAAGACTCTGAAACACTCAAAGAATGGTTAACGACGCTCAGAACAATTTCCTGCCAACTCAATATACCAAATTATCCCTACAGAGAAGAGGCAGCTCGAACAATAAGAAAACAAAACCATACATTATTCAAATCACAAAAACTCTCAAAAAACAAAAGAGCCACAGTAGCAGCCCTAATGCATTTAATACTTAAAGAATACGATAAAATGCGACCTATTAAAGAAATAAGCAAAGAACTCAGCCTCGACAGCAAAGCTGTAATGAAACAAGCATGGCTACTCAACAAAACACTTAAGACAAAAAAAGAACCAATGAAAATTCAACGATTAACAGCGATAGACTACTTGCATGAATACGCAGGAAAAATAACGGCAAACAAAGAACTAATTCTTAATGCAGAAAATATATTACAGAAAATAAGAAGATCAGGCGGAAACCCAATTGGACTGGCAGCAGGCGCATTTTATTATGTGTGCAAAAAACAAACAAAGATTTCTAAAGAAAAAATAGGCGCCACATTTGGAATCTCTGCAAGAACTGTATATTCTAATGAGGCAAAAATCAGAAAATTAATTAGAGCTTCGCGTAACAGTAAGCAAATCAGTTCCTTTGGTAATCTGCAGATAAACATAAGTCAAACATTTTTCTAAATATTATCATTTCATTTTATTCTCAAAGTCATTGGGTTCTTCAAAAATATTTTCTTTTTTCTTAGTTTATAAGAGAACTTTATCAATTAACGCTTGGATGTCAGATCTCCTCATGGTAACAGAAATAGATGATCTGCATAGACGTGTTGACAAAATTGAAAAGCAGAATAACGAAGAAGTCTTAGCTTTAGTTGAAATATTGTCAAATGCTACATTTTTCGGAGAAATAAAAAAATCAAATTGTGAATATGCGAAAAATGGGCAATGCGGCTTTTTCGTTTTGGATGGTGAAGATAAAAACAAAATTCCAATTATTACTGAATGTCGAATTAAAGAATGCAAAGAACCATACGATTCACTGTCATATAGAAATTATCAAATATTTCCTGCACTCTCTGCCAAAGAATAGTCACTGGACCAGAAACGGAAGTTTCAAAACTGGTCTCAAAAAAATCAAAAAATAACTCTAAAAATACTAGAAAAGCTAATCTAAAAAAACAAAAATAAATAAAGTGAGGAAACAAAAATGATGAAAAAAATAATAGCTGTAACAATAACCATATTAATTTTAACATCGGCATTTGTAGTATTTAATCAAAATATTTCTTCTGCTTCAACAAGTGGTCCTTCCAAAATCAATATTTATGCTGGTCCAACCAGCGTACTTGCAGATAACAACACGTACAGCTGTATTTTTGTACAATTACAAGATTCCAGCGGGCAACCTTCGAGAGCATTGCAAGACACAATGATAAGCCTTTCATCATCTCTTACAAACATTGGAACAGTTGATTCATCAATTACTATACCTAAGGGGAGATACATCTGCATCAGCAAACTTTAAAACCACATTCAGCCCAGGAACCACAACAATATCAGCCTCTGCAACAGGCTACTCAACCGTACAAGCATCCATAACCACTATTGGACCTATTCCATCCGAAATAGCAGTTTATGGATTTCCATCAACACTTCCAGCAGACGGAAACAAATATAACGCCATAATGGTTCAGCTGCAAGATTCAAGCGGCTCCCCTGCAAGAGCCCCTCAAGGAGGCGTACAAGTCGCACTTTCATGTTCAGATACTTCCGTAGGCACAGTGGATCCATTCTGTCACAATTCCTGAAGGTCAAACATCAGCCACAGCCAACTTCACTACAACAACAAAAGCAAATACAGAAACAAACCCCAAACCAGAATCAACAATTATCACTGCTTTAGTCATCAGGATTACACGTCTAAACAAGTAACAATTACTACAACACCAATAGCAACGAATGCAAACCAGCTTAAAATCTTCGTAGGACCTTCTCAAGTTTTAGCTGACCAAAACTCTTACCCACAAATTGCCATTGAACTACAAAACGCCTCATCCTACGTTGCGTTAGCCCAATCAGATGTTAGCAGTTACTGTAGCATCAAATGATCAAACCGTAGGAAAAATAGATCCACAAATAACAATTCCACAATCACAATCTTATGCTTTAGCAACTTTTAATTCAACATACAAAGCAGGTACTACAACCATTAACAGCAGTAGCCACAAATCTTCGTAAGAGATCAACAAACAGTACAACTACTGGTTTTATTCCATCAAAATTAGCTGTTTACTGTGTTCCACCAAGCCTTCCATCAGATAATGGAATATACCAAGCCATTCAAGTGCAACTTCAGGATTCACAGGGACGACCTGCAAAAGATCCACAGGCAGATGTGAGCGTAAATCTTTTCTCTTCACGCCAACGGTAGGCGTAGTAAGAATCTTCCATCAGATAATGGAATATACCAAGCCATCCAAGTGCAACTTCAAGATTCGCAGGGTAGACCAGCAAAAGATCCACAGGCAGATGTTAGTGTAAGCCTATTCTCTTCTATGCCAACAGTAGGAGTTGTAAGTCAAATTCTAACAATTCCCTTTGGCAAAACACAAGCCACAGGTAGCTTGACTGTAACAAATGCTCCAGGTGTGAATACAATCACTGCCCAAGCTTCAGGTTATACTACGGGTCAAGCACAAATAACAACTTATCTTATTGATTATTCACCTCTACAAATAACAGTAACAGCTAACCCAACGAGCGTTAATAATGGATATACGACTGCAATCACTGCTTATGTAACTGCTAATGGAGCTCCAGTTACGGGTGCAACAGTTACTTTCGCTTCAAATAATGGTGGAACTTTTGGCGCTGTAACCGACCAAGGAAACGGCTACTATAACACTAGTTTCACCGCTCCAAGTTTCTCAATAACTACAACCTGCACTGTTACTGCTAAGCGGGTCTAAAACTGGATACTTAAGCGCACAAGGAACCACACCAGTGACTGTTACTCCAGCCCCGGCACCATCATCCACACCAACACCTTCTACGACTCCAACCCCAACGCCACAGCCACAGCAACACCACTCAACGCCAACTCCTGCAACAACCGCAGGAACGTTAGCATTCATCATCAAAGATAGTCACGGAAATCCATTACAAGACGCAATTGTAACCTCTACTGTTCAACCAGCAGGAATGTCTACGCTGCTTGAGATTTCAAACGCAACGGGTTACGTTACTTTCACAAATGTTACCGCGGGATCATACGTCTTTCTCAATAATTAAAGTGGGATATCCATCGCAGAACGAAACACTTGACTATAATGCTCAGCCGTTGCCTCCACTTGACATTGCTCTCACTGGCGGAACGTCTAGCGGCAACAATTCAGGTAACACGTTAATCATTGTTGTAGCACTTGTTGTAACTGCTGCTGTTGTTGTAGTTGTTGTTGGTCTTTTTGTTGTTAAACGTAGGCAGTCGCCAAGCGTTAAAAAACTGCAAGCACTCAAAAAACAAATGAAACCACAATTTGATACCTAAATTTTCTTTTCTTTTTTTAATCAAAGATTTTATGTTTCCTCATTAAGTCAAAGCTCCATTTAGAGACCAGAATGATCCGTGTTCACTTGCCTTCACTTATTTTGACTTTATTTGACTTTTCTCGACTTATTTTAACTTTTATTGACAATTTTTGACGCAACCTGCAAATAAACCAAGCTTCATTTCAAGAAACCAGCTTAAAACACAAAGAACAAACCCTGCCAAAAAACCGTCAACAACCTTCGAGGCGCAATAGACCGACCTATCTCTTCCTTTTTCTCACATTTATTTACATTTTTCTACAGATTCTTACAGATCCCCACATTTTCCTACATTTTCCTACATTTTAAGACGCAACCTGCAAACAAAACAAGCTCATAATCAAAAAAGAAGCTCAAAACAACTTGAGCAAAATTCAGCAAAAATGTTGTTGCTCGGTGGACTATTAGTGGAATCTGGAAAAAACAAACTATGCTCTTTTGGTGACTTTCTGTGACTTTTGGTGACGCGTAGTGACTTTTAGTGACTTCCTATGACTTCTAGTGACTTATAGTGACGCATCCTGCAGACAAATCAAAGCCTAAATCAGAAAAGCAACTCAAAACACAAACAACAAAATTTGTTCAAAACACAACAATAATTTGTTTCACAATCTCTAATCAAAAAGCTAAACTTGCGTTTTCTTGAGGCGTCAATCACTAATTATTAGAGGCTAATGACTCAGAATCTCTGGATAGCGGTGGAATAGCTTATTTGTAATCAATAAACTTTAAAAACATCTTCTATGATAAGGAATCAATATCATACATGGAGAGTAATGAAAATGAAGAAAAAAGAATTCTTACTGACGATTGCATTCATCAGCATTATAGCATTATCATGTTCGTTAAACTTTGTCAAAGTTGCAAAAGCAGACATAATATTCAGCGACAATTTTCAAAGCGGCAGCTTGAGTACGTGGTCTGTAACGACTGGCACTCTTCAAATAAATAGCCAAACCACCAACAACGGCGAGCCATATAGTGTTCAAAATGTCGTTGTCGGTTCAAATGAGAATTTGTACTATCACCCACTTACGTTGACTTCTCCACCGCAGAATCCATTAGATGTAAGAGAATATGTTTACATAACTTCAACAACTACGCCCTCAGCAAACGGCGATTACTATCAAGTCGGAGGCTTTTCCACCAGTCAAGGCGGCAATTTCGGAGACGGTGAACTTATCGTGACTAATAGAGATGGAACACTGTACTGGGGAATATTCTACCGAGATTCTATGACTAGCTTTAATGGTTTTACACGTTCAATCAGCACTAGTAATTCAACATCAACTGCAGTGCCAGTCACAGTTGGCTGGACTTGCGTTGAACTGAAACAAACTGTTGCAACTCTCGCTCACGGAGACGGAGCCGAACAATTATATGTTAACGGCCAACTTGTTGTCGACATCACAAATGTGTGGAATAATGGTAACGGTTCTGGTATTGGCGGAAGACTTCCTGCTAATGTCGTCATTGGCGGAAGCCAAACAGTTACTAATCCAAGCGACACTTGGACCTATTATATTGCAGATGTCGTTGTCAGCACTAGCTATATTGGATTAAATCAAAACGTGTTAACTCTGTTTTCTAACGCTGGAACTGCAACTCCAACAAACGGAACCTCATATGCCCAAGGTGAACAAGTAACCATAACTGCTATTGCACCCACCCCTGTACAAGGGGAACGATACGTTTTCAACGGATGGGTTGGCACAGGTGTAGGCAGTTACACCGGTCTCAATAATCCTGCTTCAGTTACAATGAACAGCGCCATCACGGAAACAGCCACATGGGAACACCAATACCAATTAACAATAATTTCACCTCAAGGCACCTCTTCCAGCAACAACACGTGGTTTGACATCGGTAGTTCTACAACCGCTAATATTTCCCCGGCTACAGTAGGAAACGCTCAAAACAGCAGCATACCGGTTGGGACTCAATACGTGTTTACAAACTGGAGTGGCGACGCATCGGGCACTTCCACAACTACAAGCACAATAGTTATGAATGGACCTAAAACCGCTTATGCCAACTGGACAACTCAGTATTACTTAACAACTACCACTGCGCATGGTACAGTCACCGGATCTGGCTGGTACAACGCTGGCACAACTGCAACCGTTACGCTTAATTCAGTAACTTCACCTGGAACCGCTGGTATACAATATGCCTTTACCAATTGGGGAACTGATGCTTCAGGTATTGCTTTAACATCGAACGCTATCACTATGAATGGTCCTAAGACAGCTTCAACTGTGTGGCAGACTCAATACAACTTAACTGTTACGCAATCTGGCGTAGGTTCAGATTATACCGGTGATTTAGTTACAGTCAACGGAAACACCTACAATTCAACTGGCTTCTCAACTTGGGCAAATGCAAACGCCGTCTACACATTTAACTACACATCTCAAGCAGTCGTTAGCACCACTACAACTCAATATCTAATCACAGGAGTTACCGGCAATACTACAGCGACATCCGTCACAGTTTCAGCGCCTTCAACAGTGACAGCTAATTACAAAACTCAGTATTATCTAACAGTAACTTCAAGCTATGATTCGCCTACACCTACCAGTGGCTGGTACGATAACAACACAAGCATAACTGCGCATGTTTCCTCGCCAGCTTCCGGCTACATTTGTTCAGGTTGGTCTGGCACTGGAAGTGTTCCTGCCTCAGGCAGTTCTTCCGCCATAGATACAGCATTTGCAATAACTGCTCCTTCGACGCTAACGTGGAATTGGGCTAGTTCTACACCGGCAACAGCAACTCCAACACCTATAACGCCTACACCTACTCCTTCGCACACAGCAACTCCAACCCATTCGCCCACACCTACACCCACAACCCACCCAACAACAACCCCAACAGTTCCTGAGTTTTCAAGCATAACAATCATCATTGCTTTGGCACTGGCATCCGTTGCTTTTGGAACTTACATAATTCGGCGAAAAACAAAATAATCTAGTTTCTTTCCCATTTTATTTTTTTTAGCTTTTTTACGCATTTCTTCTTTACTGCTCAATGAAAATTAGGTTGCTCTTTCATCAATTGCGGCTTCTTATCATAAATAATAAATGGCTAATTAGCAGTTTGCCTAATATTGCTATTTTCGATATATTTCTAATCAGGAAAATACCTTTTAAAAGTCTTCTATCTTAAGACATCTTCATGGCAATCTTAGAATTAGAACAAATTTACAATGTCCACAATTTTGAAGTCTCATGGAACAGGCTACTATCAAGAAGTTTTGATAACACTCCTTTTGTAACATATGAATGGCTTGCAACTTGGTCGAAACATTTTGGACAAGGAAAGGAATTAAAGCTCTTCACCTCTGAAAAAGACGGTGAAGTTTCCCTCGCAGTTCCAGTAATTTACTCTACGCATAAGGTTTTCGGTTCACAACGGTCGGAAGCAAAATTCATCGGTGCCCCCGACGCAGACTATCAAACTTTCTTAATAACCAATTTTCAAGAAGCTGCCAAAACCATAAACCCTTTAATGAAGTCAATAGTCGATTGCGCAAATGTTGACGACGCTGAATTTAGTGATGTTCCGGAAGAATCCTTGACCGCCAAACTTCTCCAATATGTAAAAGGAGACACTTTCAAAGGATGCCAATCAAGAAGTAACATATGCTCATACATTTCACTTCCAAGCAATTATGATTCTTATATGCAAAGTTTGGGGCGAAATACGCGAGGAACCTTGAAAAGATTTGAAAGGCGAGCGTTAAACAATTACAAAGTAGAATTCGTAAAATATGATAAATTCAGGTCTGTACCCGAAGCAATGGACGTCCTTTTTCGACTTCATCAGAAGCGTCAAAACGCAAAAGGAGAGCGTGGAGTTTTCTCAAACGAAACTACAAGAAAATTTCATGTTGACCTTGCACAGTCTTTTGCTAAGAAAGGCTGGCTGGCTCTTTTCTTTTTAACATTTAACGACATCCCAGTCTCAACCGTCTACAACTTTGAATATAACGGAAAAATCTACGGCTACTTAACCGGCTTTGATCCTGAATACGCAAGTTACCAACCTGGACAGCTCGCCATTCAATATCTAATAAAGTATGCAATTAACAGAAATCTTAACGAACTAGACTTTTTACGAGGCGATGAAGCATACAAATCACACTGGACCAAAAATACAAGAAACAACCTGATGTTCAAATTTAACAGTAAAGGGCTCAAAAGCAGATTTTACAAGTGGAACATGACTCACAGTCCCGTTTCTTATGTCTATAGTGCACGTTCCCTTTCACAAAAATTTTTGGCAAACGCCATCGGTAAACCTGCTTAACAGGATTTGCCGAAAACGAAAAAAATGGCAAGGTATTCGTCAGTCTTTGTAACTCGGGCATTTCTTTCGAATTAGCTGGCTTATTGAAAAAAGCCATTAAGGATCCTTGACTTTAGCTGAGTGTAAACTGGGCTATTAATCGCCTTATTTACGCAGAAGTCTAGAACTGGATCTTGGCATTTGACAAAGGCGAAGGTCCTCTCTTTTTTGCAGCCCCGATAGAGTTTTGCCCTATCAGATTTACGTCTGTAATACAGTTTCTTGATGCCTTGCTCTATGCACCATTGGATGGGCGCGTAGTAACATAAATTGAAGTAAGTGAAATCAGTCGACGACTGAGCCTGATAATCGAAACCACACATAAAAACATCCAAAACATCATTTTGAACCATCGACAAACTAAATCCCACAATTTCTCCGTTTTTCTCAGCCATAAACACCTTAGTTTTGTCTGCGGCATATTTGTTGAGAACGCGGAAAAATTTAGCATCAAAAATATTGTTTTCTGAATTTTGATTATATTTTGACAATAAATTTGCCGTTAAGCCAGACAATCTTTCTGAAAGATCGTTAAAATCGCTATCCTTTATGGTGACTCCATTTTCGGCGCACTTTCTAATTTCGCGTCTAATGCTATGTCTGTTCATGTTTTTCAGGCTTTTCAAGTACTCCTCAAAACTTTTCCATTGAACATCAAGATAAAACGTCGACGTTCCTGCATTGCTCCAGTAGCCAAGGTTAGGTAAGCTTTTCATTAAGAGTTCATCAAATTCTGAGACAAAAAGAAATGAGCTGAAAAGAATTCGTTTTTCTTTGCAGACATTGTCAATCGTCTTGGATAATAAGGATAAAAGTTGTTTTCCATCAGGATCTTTCTTTAGGAGAATTTTACTTCTAAGACAAAATGGAGAGTAACAGAGTAAAACATGCTCTTGGCAGTAACCAAACTTTTGGCCTAATGATAATAGTAATTTCAGAAAAGGAATGTTTTTGGGTCCGTCAATAAAAAAGTGATCTTGTAAATCTATGAAGCAGGGAGCTAATGCTGACATGTCGCCATCTTCGAAGACTCCAATATAAATAGGGTCTATATGGAACGACTGTTGAGTTTCAAGGGTCTTAAACCACTCAAATGTAAAGAAGCCATCATGTGATATTGAATCTACAGATTCTTTGCCTATTTCAGAGATAGACCTGAAAACCTTCACTTCTTTGTTAAATGACATAGACCATCTGAAGTACTTCTGAAAGGCTTTAAAAAGTTAATGAATTCAAAATATACAAGTATTAAGTATTACGAAATAATCACTTAATCTGGCGCAATTTCGCAGAGTTCTTGCAAGTACTCGATAGCCAAGCATGTTAAAAGAACTGATAGGAATGGTTAAAAAAAAGGAAATAAAAGTTCAAGTTACTTCAAATCCAGATCAAACGATAGAGGGAAATTGGAATGACCTCGTAAGCCACTCATCTGAAAACCCTTTCTTATTGCGCAGTTTTGTTCTGCAGATAATGAAGTCCAGTTATTCAACTGATTATTCAGGATTAGTTCTGGTTTTTTCTTATGAAGAAAAAATAATTGGAATAGTTCCACTTATGGAAAGGAAGCGATTTGGTGTTCGATACGTTAAGTTCACAAACAAATTTGTTTACTCACCAGACTTGATTGTAGATGATAAAAATAGAAAAATCTTAATTTCTTTGGTTTTGAATTTCTTATTTAAAAATCTAAATTGCAAATTTGTTGAATTCTCATTGCCAATTGAGTCGCCCACTTTTAACATATTAAAGGAACAATGCAAAGCTAAAGGAATTATTTTCAAAGTAGCCTTTGAAATGGGGCATCGAATTCTTCCAGTTAGCTGTAGCTGGAATGAATTTCAGTCCCTACGGGGAAAGAATTTTCGGCAACAATTCAAGAAAGCAGAGAAGAAGCTAGATCAAGCAGGTCCATGGAAAACCGTATGCGTTGTTGGAAATGAAGGAACTGGAGTCATTGAAAGAATTCTCGATGTTGAGCGAAGAAGCTGGAAGGATGTTTGGCGAAACCAAAACGGTAATAATGTCGACGAGGACCTAATGACTATTCTGAATGCCTCTCAAACTACAGCTAAAAATGAACCAGCTTTCAAATGGAAAGTTTGGTTTTTAGAATTAAACGGCCAAACAATAGCCTACCTTCTAGTAATACATTATAAAAACACTGCTTACCTGACTAAGACATCTTTTGACGAAAAATACAGAAAATTCTATCCGGGGCAGTTTCTTAGAAAATCAGTTATCTTTGATTTGTTTAATGAGGGACAAACTAACACCATAGATTTCCTGACAGATCTCCCTCACCATCAAACTTGGACTTCTTTATGCAAGCAACGAGTAACAATTACAATGGCAAAAGGTATCATACCAAATTTCGTTCAGTCTTCATTTGGAAGCAAGTTTTTGATAAGTTGCCAAAAACGGTTAGTAAATCGCTTTTTTGAGAAATGGTAGGACCTCAGATTTCTTTTCCCTACAAGGTTATCCACCATTTTTAAATATTATAAGTTGTATGTCCTACCTAAGGCTAACCGCTTGAGCAATGATTCAAGAGACAATGCTTTTACACAAATAATACTTAATGTAATCAGCGAAAGGAAACCTAAATCCGTTGAACAGCTTGTTAATATCCTCAAGGACATCGTTGACATTCAAGAAAAGGATATCCTGGCTCAAATAATTAAGCTTCAAGATGAAGGAATCTTAAGGCTTGAAGCAGAGAGAAGTTACTCAAGTTATAACCTCAGTCGCTCTCTCTGGTACTTGTTAACGATTGCTCTAGGCGCGGTTGCCGTCGTTTTGGTTTTTACAATTCCTCAGAATGCATATCCTTGGATTTATGCCCGAAATGTATTAGGTCTAATTTTGGTTTTTTTCCTTCCAGGCTATGCTTTCATAAGAGCTTTTTTTCCCCGTACTGTTGAAGATGCATCGGTAAAGAGCATTGAAATGATTGAAAAAGCCGCTTTGAGCGTTGCGCTAAGCATTGCACTCGTCTCTATAGTTGGTTTAGCTCTGTATTATTCTCCGTTTCACCTTGATTTAAGCGCTATAGTGGTTAGTGTATTTGTGTTGGCTTCAATCTTTGCAACAACAGGGTTGCTTAGGGAAAACAAATTCAGCCAGCGACAAAGACCTCTGGACAAACTAGTTCCGCTAGATTAAGTCCAATTTGTAATAGCGCGAGAGTTAGGTGCTGAGCAACATTTATTGAAGCGTTGTACTCTGTATTTTTGTTCTACTATTGTTCTGTTATGCTCTTTCTTAGTAAGGCTTTTAAGTTTATATTATAAATTAAGACTTAAGATGTGCTAAACATGGGGTTAACAAAATTAAAAACAATTAATTACGGAACTGCAATTGTAATTGTCTTAATAGTAATAGCAATCGCATTAACATACACAACCTACGCAGCCTTAAGTACAACCCAAAATCTTTCTGCAACTGGCGCAGTAAATGTTTCAGCAAACCTTGGTGTATTCTCAGACAACAATTGCCAAAATACGTTATCAACCATTGACTGGGGCAACATAACGCCGGGTGCAAACATAACGCGCACTGTATATATCAAAAACACTGGCACTGGTGTTTCGCTGGCATTAAGCATGACGACTTCTAGTTGGAATCCAACAACGGCAAATGGACCTATAAGTATTTCTTGGAACAGAGACACAACAAGACTCATTCCGGGTCAATCAATAGCAGCGAACCTCACACTAAGTGCATCGCCGTCGATAGTTGATATCACGAACTTCAGCGTTCAAATTACAATAACCGGGACACAATAGAAATGAAGTCTAAATAGTCTCTAACTCTTTTTTCTTTAGCAATTTAGTTAATAATTTCGTCTCCGGGCTAAAATGCTGATAATTCTGATTAATATTGTGCTGTTCCTTTCATGAATGTTCAAACAAGTACGAAACGGTAACCTGCAGGTTTAGAAGATCAATTTGTATGCAAGCCCCGATAAGGTTGGAATCTCGATATCTTGCAAAATATTACTAATTGCAGCTTCGTATTCAGAATAATGTTTCTTAAATATGACATCTGCAGACAACAGCCAACTATTTTGCACACCATGCAATTGACGGTAAGGTAAGAATCAAAACAAGCTTTTTATCGCTCCCAAGGTTGCATCCTTGATTCATTGGAGCTAGATTCATAAGAGAGCCCCTCATTGTTGCCGTAGAGATCAAAAGCTAAGCGGATGGAAGAAGATCAACAATACTTTGAGTTGGCGAAACTGGCTTACTTAGTTCTTGAGGGTAAAGCTCCAGTGAAAGAATTTTTGTCTAGAAAAAACGGAACGAAAACCAATATGAATAATCGATTGTATTTTGTAACAACTAAAAAACAAGCTTCTTCTTAAAGACATTTAAACGTTTTTTCGTTCTGTTAATTTCGATAGATAATCATTTTAAATTAAAACAAAATGATTGGGTGCTCCATCTCTTCCTGAGAGAGAAGCCTTCTCTTTGCTCGTCAAATATCCAAAAGTTGGGCTTAGCTGCAAAAGATATATTCGTAAAAGGCAATATGTTGCAAACTTGGCTTTAAATGCAAAAATCGTTGGTAATTTAGACCTTTTTTGTATGTATCGATTTTCGGCATATTCCAAAAAGTAAGAAGAAATTCCTGACAAAGTAGGGGATTTTGTTGCTGGACTTGAAAAAATTTTTGGCCAGTTGCATTTCTCCTTGAACTTGCTATCATGAAAGCTTTGAAGCAGGAGGTTCCTTCATTTAATTATTTGCTGGAAAGACCAAATTTGAGTTTTGAGGCTTACGTTGAATCATTAAGGCAGCATATTGAAAATTTCTAATTAATTTGTGCATTTTTAGTTTATTTTTTTGTGTATTTGTGTTGTACAGTTCTTTTTTGTTGTATAGGTTGGCGCTTTTTACGTAGTTTTTTAATGGTTGTTTGCTTGTTTTTTGTTGTGTTTCTCGGTTGGCTTTTTTGTTGTGTTTTGATATGCTTATGGTATGTCGCAGGTTTTATATGGTGCTTTATTGTATATTGAGATTCATGTGGCAATAGGTCTGATAACGGACATATTGTACACCTGCACAACAAAAATACAGGAAGAAAAAAAATGAGCATAGTACACAAAAACATCCAAACAAAACTCACAAAAGGCCTATTAGACCTAATCATCCTCCAATTACTCGACAACTCATCCAATGCACGGTTATGAACTGATAGTAACAATACGCAAATTCTACGGAGTAAGTTTTGGAGCAAGCACAATATACCCCACACTGAACACTATGGAAAAGAAGAACTTCATAAAATGTCAATGGAACATGAATGGAGAGCGACCAAAAAAAGTCTATTCATTAACTGGTGAGGGAAAATCTTTGCTTGAATACACAACCGGTTCACTGAAAACAATTTGCAGAATCATAGGAACAGAAAACAATCAATCAACGAGATGAACATTTGCAATTCAATATAGCGCAAAGATCTTCAAAAGACAGAGAACATTATGCGGTTTAAAGTTAAAAGCTGAGTTTAAGTTTGGCTCGAAGATCGACTTTCGATTAATATCAATTGCGTGTAAGCAAACCAATCAAACTGTACAGAAAAAATTAAAAAGAAATACGGTAATCGCTGGTTTTGGACTTATTTAAAAAATGAAAATGTTTAGTAGAGAAAAGGCACTTGTCTGACTTGTTTTTCCTCAATAGGAAATACTTGTTTTATCTGAGTAAATGCTTTCAGCGTTGAGATGCCTTTTTGTGTAATAGCGTAGACTACTTTTTCTCTTCGAAGAATTCTCTCTTCTACTAATCCGTTTTTCATTAGGAAGTCTAATTGAGATTTTAGGACTTTGCAGTTAACGTTTGATTTGTACATTATATGTGTTAGTTTTAATGGTCCTTTGAGTGCTAATACCTGGAGAATGTCTACGTACATTTCAAGCTTTGATCGTCGCATTTGGAACCTTCACTCCTATGTTTGCGAAGCAATGCAGGTTTAACTGTGCCTCGCTTAATACTTCATATCTGTTTTCGAATGCAGTAATAAGATCATCTACTAGTATTTCTTGCATTTCAGTTGAGAGTGTTTTGATGTTGCTGCTTAAGGCTTCTGTCATTTTATTTTTTAGTTGCTTCCTGTTTTTGCTTGTTTTTTGTTTCATTTTATTTCCTTCCTGATTCTTAGCGGCAAGTATGATTGTGAATATATAAGTCACTTATGAATTCAAAATCAATATTAAAAGAAATATTGAGAAAAAAAAGGCTTTTCTATATCTAATTTTTCAATGTGAAGAGTATTTGCAAAATTTGGGTGCTTTTCTGAATCCAAGCTTGAATCATTTGCAATTGATACTTCTTTTGACACAATCTATAGGAATTGACATTATTTGACATTTTCTACAAGCTTATTCGAAAAGTTGCTTACGTCAAAGGATTGTATATTGAATACCCCGTTTTTGAAGTGCTGTTTCATAAATTACATTTTGATTTAGTGGCAACCTTAACGGACCTTTTCAGACCTTTTTAAACTGTGCTGGACCTTTTTAGACCGCAACCTGCAAACGCATCAAACCCTGAACCAAAAAAGCAGTCCAAAACACAAAGAACAAATTGCAGAAAAAACAAAACTCGTATCTCACCGGTGATGGACAAAATTATTTATTGGATTAAAGTGATTTGTGTTTGTTGCATATGTGGTCTTGATTGGATTTCGAGGGTGGTAGCGTATGGGTGAGAAGTGTCCTGAGTGTGGGTTTGATTTTTCTAATAAGCCAGATTTTTTGCTGTATGCTCAGCCTGGCGAAACTATTCAGTGTCCTGACTGTGGAACTGAACTTAAGGTGGGCGCGGATAGGCAGCTTAGCGCTGTTGAGCTGCAGGATTTGGATTGGGGCGAATCTGATCGGGATTCAAAATAATTCTTGTTAGGTGCTGTGGAGATTTTCAAGACTTAAGAGCTGGGAGGGTCTTTTTGTGACTTTCTGTGACTTTTTATGACGCGTAGTGACTTTTGGTGACTTCCTATGACTTCTAGTGACTTATAGTGACGCGTCCTGCAACTAACCCAAACCCCAAACCAAAAAACCAAACTGAAACACAAAGAACAAAATGTGCAGCAAAAAAATTATGTGCCGTTGAACTCCACTTCAATAATTTAGGCCTGAACTTTTCTTCACTTAATTTGACTTTTTTGACGAATTTTGACGCAACCTGCAAACAAACCAAAGCCTAAATCAGAAAAGCAACCTAAAACTCAGAGAAAAAAATGACGTTACCATTCGCCTAAATCGCAAATAGCTTAAAGTTAAAACTACCACGGCTTTCTGTTCATTAAAAATTTCTTGGATTTTTAACTTGTTTATGTATATTTTAAGGCCTATTTCCTTCTTTCTTGAAACTAATTTTGTTTGTTTAAGATGGTTTTTTTAGTTTCGACTAGTGAGCGATATACGTAGGTATTATGAAATGCTTTATGCTTGCTAAAGATAATACGAATTCTGCACAGGAGAAATGACTAAAATGCAAGAATCAAAGGCTGTATTCGAAAATGAAGAAGCAGCCAGATTGCTGGATTATTTCATTTCTTATAAACAAATTGTGAAAAAGAACGAAAAAATTCGGTAAATGCAAGGCGATGACGCAGTCAGGAAAACTGTTTTCCAAGAAGCGATCCGCCATTTGTTAAGTGACTTATTCTCTTCTCTTGATTGACTTTTATTTTTCCCTAGTCTTGCGCATTTTTGACTTTTCTTGTTCTATCTTATTTTTTTTGGTTGCAAAGAAAAGAAAGATTGTGTTATTTGCTGAAATACGCAGGTTCGTTTAGATTTTGTTGCTTTTTAATTCTTTGGCTTCGGTATCTCGCAGCTGAGACGACAGCTATAAAGATGGCAAGAATGATTAACAGAACTTCCACAACGGCGTATAAACTCGTGCTGTATTCAGCTTGGTAGTTGCCTTGGATTAATGTTGGTTTGTTGATTATTATTGGCGAATCGACGTTAACGCTTGATAGCGTGTACTGTTTGTTGGCTATAGTGGATGGCACTGAGACATTGAAGCTGAAAATGAGTTGGGTGCCTTTGTCAACCCATGTGGTATGTGCAACTTCCGAGTAGACTTCTGGCATACCTGAGATTGTTAGTATGGTTCCCTTAGCGTCTGATTCTATCCCTGTTTGGTTGAATGTCACTTTGTATTGTGTTTGATAGTTTCCGATTATTGTTGTGGGTGATGTAATGAATGAGGTTCTGTTGTCGTTTAGGAATAGGCATTGGGTATCGTTACTAGAATTTACCGTTGAAGGGACAAAGTTGCCGTGTGCGGTCGATCCAGAACTAACCCATTCGTTAGAAGGGAGAGTTATTGTTAGAGCATTGCCAGTTACAGAGTAAGTTACCATGTATTGTGTGTTCCATGAAGCTGAAGCTGTTTTGGGGCTAGTCATCAAAATAATGGATGTAAGGGCTGTTCCTGATGCGTCACCGCTCCACGCCTTGAAGGCATGCTGGATGTTTTTTCCTCCGGAAAGAGAGCTAGAAGATAAAGTTGCGGTAGCTGTTGAACCGCTGTCATACCATCCTGCACCACTAACTGTGCCATATGATGTCGACGTGGAAAGGTAGTATTGTGTTTTCCAGTTTGCTGTTGCTGTTTTTGGGCCACTCATAGTTATATCGTTGCTTGAAGTGCTCGAGCCTGAAGCATCGCCCGTCCAGAAGCTAAATAAGTATTTTGTTCCGCCTACGTCTGCGATCGTTCCGCTATCCACTGACGCTGTTGCTGTACTTCCGTCGTTGTACCAGCCTGTTCCGCCTGCTGTGCTGTGTTGTGTGGATACTGTTAGGTAATATTGGGTTTGGTAGGTTCCTGTAATTGTCGTTGGCTGGGAAATGGTTGCTGAACGGTTATCGCTTAGGAAGTTGCATCGTGTATCCTGAAGTCCGTTAATGACTTGAGTAGGGAATAAACCGGTAATTTTGCCGCCTGAGTTAACCCACTCGCTTGCTGTAACTGAGACAGATAAGAAATTTCCAGTCGTTGCATAGGTGACCAAGTATTGCGTCGAATAGACTATGTTCTGTGCCACTTGGCTTGGAACTGAAAAACTGCCGGATATTTGACCTGGAATGTATCTTGTTTGGCCGTTTTGAATGTTGTTTGAAGTGTTCCATGTATAGCTTTGTGCTGATAAATTACTGACGAATATCGTGCTAGTTATAGAAGAGTAGTTTTGGCCTCCGAAAGTTACGTTCCAACTTGTTCCGGTCTTCAATCCGCTCTCAGTGAAAGTTACGACGTAACCAGTAACCGTTAAACTTCCGACATCAGCTAATCCAGTGTAATTTGCTGTAACAATGTAGGAACCAACATTATTTGTTTTAATAGAGTTTCCCGTTACTGTAGCCCCAAGACAACTAAAGGTTGTTAGCGAAGAAACATCTCCTAAGCTATTGCCAAATAGATCATAGGCTGTGGCCGTAAACTTTTCCGGTATTCCTGCAGCAACCGACGATGTCTTTGGACTGATGACTATATGGTTTAACAGCCCTGAATTTGCTATTACAGTCAAAGTTGCAGAGTCTGAAAGTGTTCCAAGAGTTGCCTTTACTGTCCAAGTCCCATTGTAGGCCGAAGTGTATTTATTTAGATTCCAAGAACCGCCTGCGGCGCTGTCGATGCTCCATGTAACTATGCTAGTAACGTCCCATGTGTTGTACCCATCTGAAGCAGCAGCAGTGAAAGTTTGAGTTGCTCCGGCTAAAATCAAAGCTGTTTTGGGCGATACCGCAATAGAGGCAATGTTCGGTAAGTGCCCAGTAACTGTTAATGTAGCAGTATCAGATAGTCCATTGTAAGTTCCTTTCAGTGGATAGCTACCGGTGAAATTTGAGTATGCTAAGTTACCAGTTACAGTAACGCTTGAATTCATACTGCTGTAAACTGCGGTTACGCTCCAGTTGTTACCGAATATGTCATATGCAGTGGCAGTGTATGCTTGTGAAATGCCAGCATTTACTGTGGCTATTTTAGGTGCGATGGAAATGTGGTCAAGATAAGCTTGGCCTGTTGCATGGGTGACAGTTAGCTCGGCAGTAGCAGTTTTGCTAAGATATGCTGCTTGTACCGTATAAGTGCCAGCTACTTGTGATGTGTAAATATTTCCAGACCAAGAGCCTCCATCTCCTCCAGCCTGGATAGACCACATGGCAATGGTACTTATGTCCCAACTATTTCCAAATGAGTCATAAGCCGTTGCCGTACCAATCGCTATGTTGGGTGCGGCGACATTATTTGGATTCATCGAAGCAGTAATGTAGGTGAGATAAGCTTCGTCGGTTGCGTGGGTAACGGTCAAACTTGCAGAAGCAACTTTGTCTTCGTAAACAGCTTGAACATTGTAATCTCCTGCCATATTCGAAGCGTAAACATTGTTTAACCATGAACCGCCGTCACCACCAGCAGGAATGCTCCAAGTTGCCAACGTACTGATATCCCAGCTGTTGCCAAACGTATCATAAGCAGTAGCTGTACCAGTTACGATGTTTGGTGCTGCAACTGTTGTTGGATCTATTGAAGCGGTAATGTATGATAGATATGCTGCGTCGGTGGAATGAGTAACAGTCAGAGAAACAGTTGTGCTCACGCCTTCACAGAGAAGCTCGAACTGTATAAGTTCCAGCGGTATTGGACGTGTAAATGTTTCCTGACCAGGATCCGCCGTCGTTGCCTTCGAGAATGCTCCAGGTGGCCAGATTGCTTATATCCCAGCTGTTTCCGGAGGTGTCAAATGCGGTAGCCGTTCCAGTAACAATGTCGGGTGCCGAAACAGTTGTTGGATCGATGGAAGCGGTGATGTAATCCAGTTCATCACAGTTTGGGGAAATAGAGTTTGCAGGAGTTACTGTTAAGGAAGCTGTATCAGATTTTCCTTTGTAAGTTGCGGTAACTGTCCAAGTGCCTTCTTTAGTGACTTGCATAGAGTTGCCTGTCCAAACATAAGTTCCGGCGCCACTGTCAATACTCCAAACTGTTCCTGGAAGAGTCGAAACGTCGCGACTATGTCCTGCTCTATTATATGAAAAAGCTACATATGTTTGGGATTGTCCAGCAACAATCGTTGCCTTCTTTGGACTTATGACTATATGATCTACACTGCGGTTTTGAAAAATGTCATGTTTGTTAAGATTAATCAAGTTGAGAAAGCTGTACAAGTTTTGACCGCTGGCAATTGTGGCTTTTTGAATGTTATTTTGGGAATTGGAATCTGATGCTCGCAAAGAGGTTGAATAACCGTTTACTTGAATTAGACTCGAAAATGCAAATAACTGTATGAAAATTATTGTGACAATGATTAATGTTAAGAATTTAGATTTTTTCACTTTCTTCACCAGAGACTGAATTTGCAGCTGTGGAGAAGAGGCAATAAAGAATACCCTTAGCGCTAATTCTTTTGATTGTTTTCACTTGAGATCTTCCCCTTCTCCCTCAATACTGATTTGTTTGCCTAGTTGTCCATAGCTATTTATAAATCTGTTCATAAATAGCGCTAAATTGTTTGATTGTCGTTAGCATCAGATCAGAATTGTTATATTTGAAATGTTGTTCTTTATAAAAAGCAATGTTTTTAAAAAAACTGTTGAAATATTATTTATATGGTTCAAGAATACCTGTTAATATTTTAGCGATTTTGTAATTGGCTTTGAATTTTTTGTGGGCAAATCATGCTAAGCGCATTGGGCCTCGTTTTTGCAGCCCAGCGTTGTTGTTTACCGGTCATAGATGCAAAAGTTTTAAGTGTAAAAAAAGATATTGTGTCCCAAGAAGAAAGGGGGAATATTCAAGTGAGTAGTCTTAAAAATACAGTTGATAAACTTAAAAATTTGGAGTCTGAAAAATTAAACCTTTTGGCAGAAATAGAAGAACTCAAAAGAATAGCGGAAGCTAAATCTAACGTCTTAGCAAGTGATATCGCCGCTTTGAAGGAGGAAATCAACTCGTTAAGAGCGCTGATGGGAGCAGAAAAACCTCAATTACCCGCGAGTGATGAGTCAGTTTCAGAAAGAAATTTAGTTCATGTAAAAGAGCTTGCGGAGAAAACGGTTAAAAAGTCAAATCAGCTTGGATCCCAGGTTTTTTATACTTCACCTTTTTCTGAAAACTACGATGCTTGGCTTACTAATCTACATCAGGTGATTTCGGATTTTGAGTCTGATTCTGAAGTAAAGGTGGATGAGCAGTTTGTCAAGGATCGTTCGCAGATTGTTCTTGAAGTTGGAAATGTACTTTCAAAGAAGAAAATGGAGGAATCAAACATTTCTACGGTTGCGAAGGCCTTAACTGAGCATAATCATCTTCTTGTGGAAACCGATAAGGAGTATGCTGAAAAAGCGAGAGAACTCAGCGATGAAAAAGACTCGGAACTTCAACGACTTTCAAATCGTGTGCGCGACCTGGAACGTCAGGTTCTAAGCCAAGTAGAAGAGAATAGTAAACGGAAAATTCTCAAAAAGAAGACTGACGATAAAGTTCCCCAAATGAAGCTGGACCTAAAGTCTGCCAAAAATGACCTAGAGAGTGAACAGCAGAATTTTGCCGCCGATCAACGTAAACTAGATGAAGATTACGAGGCAAAAAAGAAGGCTGTTATGGTGCAAATGGAGAGTTTGCGTGAAGGAGCTAGTGAAGTTGGAAACTGACACATCGATAGAGGCTAGGCAAGCAGCGTGTAAAGCGTTGGCTGATGCTGTAAACGCTCAAGTACAGAGAACCTCATCAATTGTTTAAACAACCAGAGTGAACAACCTTAGGCGAAAGAATCTTAGCGATAGCAAGCGCAAGACTCATATCAATCGGCTGGCTGGAGATGAGATGAAACTTAATGAAAACTGACCATGCAGAGTACAATGTCAAAGACAGCGTTGACAGAATCAACCAAATAATAACCGCCCAAGACAGCAGCTACGAGGAACGAGACCGCATCCCAGCCCGCAGCGAATTAACCTACACCAACGGATTCTACGTCAAATGTTCAGTCCTCTGCGTGGATATCCGCAAGTCACCTGAACTGACCAATTCTCAAACAAACATAGCAGACATCAAACTTTACCGAGCCTTCATCTCTGAAGTCACCGCCGTCATGAATGGCAACCCAAAATGTGCAGAAATAAACATCGCAGACGATTCTGTTTTGGGGGTTTTCGATACTCCGTTCCAAGAGGACGTTGACGAAGTTTTTTCAACCGCAGCAAGAATTTCAACTTTAATCGACATAATGAATTATAAATTTAAGAAAAATAACCTAAAAGAAATAACCGATCGGCATAGGAATGTCATATGGAAAAGCCCTGGCAGTGAAGGCTGGTTACAAAGGCAGCGGCGTAGGCGAAGTAATTTGGATGGGCAACGCAGTCGAAGAAGCCAAAAACTTGCAAGCTACGGAAACAAAGAACTCCACAGACAAAGAAACCATGATATCAGAAATCACCTACTACAACCTAAACGAAAAAAACAGAGAAATCCTCACCTACAACAAAGCCAGAAACTGCTACCACGGAGACATAGTCAACGCATACATGAACAACTGGTACAAACAACACTGCCCCTAACTCCAAGACGGATGCCTTGTCAGGACTTATGCAGCAAGT
>CAWDYC010000010.1:0-133084 GCA_963806535.1 Candidatus Bathyarchaeota archaeon | reverse complement strand
TTTGTGATGGAGTATCCGCCTGCAATCGTCGGTGGATTCGGTCACGCTTAGTACATGACAAAGGAGTTTGTCACTTTAGGATGGGGATGTCTCTGTTTACACAGTTAACCCTGGAAACTTGAAAACAAGAGAAATTTTGGGCGGTGTTGACATTCACAGGCCGCTCCTCGTGGAAGATAGCAACGTATTTCCATTGTTTGTGGCAGACGACCTTAAACGTTGGGGTACAAACATAAAATTCTTCACCGATATATTCGCTTACAATATGTTGGCAGCTGCACAAATGATAAAAACCGTCATAAAACAAGAGAATTACGACTACGCCATTGTTACCATTAACGACTGGTTGAGCAGCATAGCAGGAATAATCTGCAAGAACGAGTTGAAAATACCCGTAGTATTTCACGTTCACTCAACCGAGTGGAAGAAGCGGTGGAGAAGGCTCAGCTACTGTAAATCATTTGGAGACAGTGATGGCTGAAAAGGCAGACGGAATAGAACAGTAAGTCACGCAATGAAGGAAGATTTAGCTAAGCAAGGCTGGCGAGAATCAAAGATACATGTGGTTTGGAACGGCGTTGATCCAGAAAAATACGATCCTCAAAAATCAAAGTCAGAGGATGTGCAGAAGCTCAGGCAAAGATATGGAATAGCCAAAGATGAAACTATGATACTTTCTTGGTCGTTTGACGTGGGTTAAAGGTGTCCGGAACCTCGTTCAGGGGATGCCTTTGGTCTTGGCTGAATATCCAAAGGCAAAGCTGGTAATACTTGGAAAGGGCGAGGAGCAGCAGGACATAACTGAACTTGCGGATCTATCTGGCATTAGCAAGAACGTAGAATACCGCCCTGAATTTGTGTCTGAAGAGGAGCGGATTATGCATTATGCAGCTTCTGATTTGTGCGTTTTCCCTTCTATCTATGAACCGTTTGGCATAGTGAGTTTGGAAGCCATGTCTATGGAAAAACCTGTGGTGGTCGGCGCTAAGGGCGTGGTTGGTTTTCGTGAGCAGGTCGTGCCAGCAGGTCCGGGAGCAAAACGGGGTTCATGTGGATGGTGGGAACCCAGTGGACATTGCGTGGGGACTCAAAGAGGTACTCAAAGACCCATCCAGAGCCAAGCAGTGGGGTATTAATGGACGAAAAACAGTCTTGAAGCATTTCACTTGGAAAAGTGTTGCCGAGCAAACTCTTGCCATCTATGACAGCTATGCCAGCAAGAAAGCAACTTGATCGGCATTAGAGACTTGCAAGGGAATCAACGAGAAGATAGCAAAACTAAATGTTAGCTTGTTGAATTGTCACATGAACTCAAAACTTTAAAGCATGCTCAGGGGTAGGTCTTTTCAAAAAGGTGAAGAGAAAAGCTAAAGCATTCCCATTCGTTTTGTCTATTTGAGGAATGATTTTTGAAGATTATAGGTGTGGTGACAAGTGGCGGGGATGCGCCTGGCATGAACGCAGCTATTCGAGGCATCGTACGTATTGCCTACTCAAAAAACTTTGAAGTCATAGGCTTTGAAAGGGGTTGGGAAGGCTTACTGACAAACTCGTTTAGACGTTTGAATCCCCGTTCTGTTGGAGGAATATTGCATTTGGGCGGAACAATCCTTCATACATCAAGATGCCCTAGAATTCAAAAAAGATGAAGCGATCAAGAAAGCGGCTGAAACTCTTGCGTTAAACAATGTCGAAGGACTTGTTGTTATTGGCGGTAACGGTTCTCTCCAAGGAGCTCTAGAACTAAGCAAAAAAACCAGCACACTAATAGCAGGGGTTCCTGCGTCAATCGACAACGATGTTTTCGGAACGGATGAAACAATAGGATTCGACACCGCAGTAAATACGGCAGTAAACGAAATCGACAAGATACGCGATACAGCTGTCTCCCTCGAAAGGATCTTCATAGTTGAAGTCATGGGGCGAACAAGAGGTTTCCTTGCACTAGCCGTTGGGCTCACAGTTGGAGCCGAAATGATTCTGATTCCAGAAGTAAAATACGAAAATGAAAGAATCTTCCAAGCTATTAGAGAAGCTAAAGAAAGAGGAAAAAAGTCAGCCATCATCGTCGCGGCTGAAGGAATCGGAGACACCCGTCTACTTGCAACTGAAATCGAGAAAGCCACGGATGCTGAAGTCAGGCTTAGCGTTTTAGGCTACACCCAAAGAGGCGGAAATCCATCGGCAAGAAGCAGACTTCTGGCTAGCCTATTCGCTAACAAAGCGGTTGAACTAATAGATGAACAACAAAAAAGCAGTGCGGTTGTGTTGCAGAATGGCAAAATAACGAGCATGGGGCTTGAGGAATCCTGCAAGACAGAGAAACCAATTGATCTGAGCCTACTAGACCTGGCAAGAGTATTGACGACGTAGCGCGGGTTTTTAAGATCAAGCGGTCAAAAATAAACGAGAAGATGTTTTCTATGGTAGGAAATCAACCCACTAGACTTGTATACGGTGAAGATGACGATTCTTTTTGGGGAAATATCCAGTTCTCGAAACTTTTATTCACGCTGCGGATTCTTTCGTTAACATGTGGATGGAACCGTCCAGATATGGGCGGCTAATAGAGACTGGTTTCTTGAAGAATGGGAAGAGACACGTTCATTTCAATTCCCGGATTCTTCTCGTCACCAAACGATTTCATGAAGCGAAACAAATCGTGAGAGATTTTGCTACATATGAGAAAAACGGTTTGATACCAAATAGAATAAAGAAGAATAAGATTGAATACAATAGTGTGGGCGCTCCATTGTGGTTCATTCAGGCAATGAAGTCGTACTGGCAATTTACGTGCGATTTGAACTTTGCGTCAGAAATGTTCTTCCCGTTCTAAGAAGGATAATAGATGCGTACAAGAATGGCACCAGTTATGAACGTTTTGGAAAAGAACAAATCATCAAGATGGATGAAAATGACTCGCTTATTGTAAGTCCACCCCAAGCAACTTGGATGGATGCCGACCCTTCAGGTACTGGCAGAACAATCGTGACTCCAAGAAATGGTAAGGCAGTCGAAATCAATGCGCTTTGGTATGATAACATAAGATTTTTGGCAACGTTAGAAAGGCAGGAAAAGAATTTACTTAAAGCAAGAGATTATGATTCACTCGCTGTGACATCAAAAAATCTTTCAATAGCAAATTTTGGAATTGGTCTGAGAATGCTTTGCTAGATGTCATTGAGGGAGACGCCCATGAGGGGCAATTCGACCTAATATGGTTCTCGCTGTGAGTCACGGGGGAGACCTCCTTCCCCAAAACCGTCAGACTCGGGTAGTCGAATCAGCACAAAAAGATTTGCTGACGCCCGGAGGATTGCGCACCCTCTCTCCCAGAGATTCCCAGTACAGAGGTATTTTTGATACGTATCTGCCTAGTAATAAAAAAGATCTGGCATACCATCAAGGCACTGCTTGGCCATGGCTAATCGGACCCTATTGTGATGCTCTATCAAGTGTTCGCCTGTCTCATGGGGAAAGCACTCCATCCAATTCGCGATGAAATTGCCCAGAACATCGGTCCGCTAGTGAGGTTTTGCTGTGGAAAGTCCCTTTAGGTCCCTTCCAGAATTGTTTTCTGGAGATCCACCTTACGAGCCAGGAGGAACCACTTCTCAAGCACTGGAGTCTCGCAGAGGTTCTTCGAATACTTGAGAAGTACAACATCGTAGAAGAAAAACACGGTAAAATTTCACCTGTGAAAAGATACATAAGAGTCAGAAAAGGGACAAGAAGAGAATTGCTTAGAGAAATGAACACAAATATGGGATGAAGGTGCAACTTTAGTAGCCTTTGCAAAAGTCTATGCTTCCGAAGATTCATCTACTATAAGTTGACTTACGACATGGAGCTTCACGAGTACTTCTTTGCCGTGGGGGCATTTTCCATACCTTTAGCAACTTCGTCTGCAGCTGAATTATGACCTTGAAATGCATCCTACAACAGGTTTCCATTTTGACGTCTGTTCTGGAAACAGACAATACGCAGTCCTTTCAAGACTGGTCTAAGGCAGATCTTACCTAGTTAGTTTAATTTTTCTGCAGATATTTTCCGAGTTTCTTCCTTGTAGCTTTCAACGTTTGGCTGGTCGAAAGGATTTACGTCTAATAGATATCCCAAAAAGATAGTCTCTATCATCTTGAACTGCAAGAACTGTCCTATGGAATATTCCGATTTACACGGTAGCTGTTATCTCCATGAATGGCCGTTTACCCTTTCTGAAAGCAGCCTTTGTTCCGTCTACTTTGCACTCATTATACTTTCCAAACTCTTACCTTGGATTCCATAGACAAGTTCAGAATATTCTTTTAGCGTTGGCACATTTATGCGGGAATTACTATTTTCGATCGCTTAGAAACGTCGTAAATTTGTCGTATGGCCCTCCAAGATAAAGTTGCGCCATTGAATGCAAATCAGTTGAGCCTATTGAGATATCTGGAGTTATGCCTATGTTCACTTTCTCCCCCTTCTTGTTGAATTCTTTGCCCAAGCTTTCAGCCATTAATTGCCTGCACCATTTGCCTAAAGACTCTAAATCATTCGCGAATAGAAACAAGTCAGATATGTTCTTTCCGCTCTCATAATGCAGGTACTGTATTGCTGCACTTATCGCTGCAGGGTTTTTTTCAACATTCGCGTCGATACAGGCTATCTCTGCATGGCTCTTGCTCCATCCAATAACCGCTCAATATCTATTCCTAACAATCCAAGAGGAAACAGACCTACAGGCGAAAAGACAGAGTATCTTCCACCAACTTTCTTCGGTATTTCTAAAACCTTGAATCCTTCTTTGACGGCAATGTTCCAAAGTTCTGAGTCTTTATCTGAAGTAACAGTAATGCACTTTTTGTAATCTTTCTTGTGCCTTCGTAATAAATCTATGAGAACCTCAGCGTTAGCTATCGTTTCCGTTGTAGTTCCCGACTTGCTTATCACATTTAGTAGATGTTGCCGCCTTTTTCTAATACGGGTTTGACGAGCGTGATTATGTTGTTAATGCTGTCTGAGTCAACTGTGTCAGCATATAACACCTTTGTAGCCGCCGTCAATTGATTGTACAGCTTTCCAAGAACAGCTTCCTGAACAGCTATCGTCCCTAGATTGCTACCGCCAATGCCCACGACAATGAGGTAAACCGGCTTCAGTTGCAGATTCTCTCCTATGACTTGTCTAACTTTGCCTAACATGAGTCTGTCATCAGGTAGGTATAGCGAAGCCAGATCACCTTCGTAGCCTTCAGAAATAGCAGTTGCCATATTTCTAATCATAGGTCTCAATCTTTCTGCAGTTTCGAGGATCCTCTGTTGAGGGATCATTGCATCTTCAAAAGAAAATTCTATATCTTTCACTCAGACGTCATCTCCAAAAATTCGTTCTATCCAAAAATCTTTGAATACTTCGCCTTTCCTCCTAATTCTTCTTCAATCCTGAGCAGTTGATTATAGTTACAAGTCCGCTCACTTCTTGCGGGAGCGCCATACTTGAATTGCCCTGCATCTAAGCCAACAACCAAATCCGCAAAGAAAGTTTCTTCAGTGCTTCCTGATCTATGAGAAACGATAACGTTCCACCCAGCTTCTCTGGCTAATTTAGAGGCATATAGGGCTTCGGTAACGGTTCCTATCTGATTGAGCTTAAGTAGCAGAGCATTGCAAGCATCTAATTTAATTGCTTTTCGAATTCTCTCAGCATTCGTAACCAAAAGATCATCTCCGACAAGCTGAATTTTTTTCCCCAGCTTGGATTTCAACTTAATCCAGCCATCCCAATCGTCTTCGCTCAAGCCATCTTCGATTGAAATTATCCTGAATTTTTCACACAGCTCAGAATAGAATTCGGTTAATTCTTCAGAAGAGTATTCTTTTTCCATGATTTTATAACGTCCCTTGTCATAGAATTCTGATGCTGCAGCATCTATCGCCAAACCGAATTCTTTGGTGTAGCCCAGTTCTTCTATCGCTTCGGATATGAATTTTAGCCTTTCATCAATGCTTTTCAAGGGAGGAACAAAACCACCTTCATCGCCAACTAATATTGCTGAATTTCCAAATTTTTCTTTCAGGTTTTTCTTTAAAGTGTGATAAGTTTCCGAGCACATTCTTAAAGCATCAGAGAAAGTTTTAGCTCCGAAAGGAACTATCATGTGTTCTTGAAAATCATTTTTTATGCCAGCATGCATTCCACCGTTGATAACGTTCATCTGTGGAATGGGTAAAGTCACACCTTTTGAATCAGCAAGCTCGGCAATGTATTCATAAAGAGGCAGGTTCGATTCCAATGCTCCAGCTTTGCATACTGCCATGCTGACTGCGAGAATAGCATTGGCTCCCAAGTTGGACTTGTTAGGAGTGCCATCCAACTCAATCATCAACTCATCCACCTCTTTCTGTTTTGTACAATCTTGTCCAACGAGTCTTCTTTGCTATGACATTGTTAACATTGCTAACAGCTTTCAGGACACCCTGTCCCAAGTAACGCCTTCCACCGTCCCTGAGCTCAAAAGCTTCGTATTTGCCTGTGCTTGCACCAGAAGGAACTGAAGCCCTTGACAACCCTCCGTTTGTGAATACGTCTGCTTCCACAGTTGGGTTGCCCCTCGAATCAAGGATTTCCCTTGACCTGATCTTTAGTATCTTAGAAATGATTCCACTTCCTAAAGATTGATGTGATTTTGCTACTTTTATCCTTTTGACGGTTCTCATACGATGGCTGGTCTGAGAGTATCTTATATTTTGCGAAATAGGTGAAAACAAAACAAGTTCAATTAAGTAACTCAAGAAGAAAACGGAAAAATGGTGTTGCTATGTTTCTCTGGTGGCTGCCTTCTCTAATGCTGTAACACCTGGCAACTGTTTGCCCATCAGGAACTCGGTTAACGCGCCGCCAGCAGTGCTAACATAGGAAATCTTGTCTGCTAGCTTGAGCTCATGTAATGCTGCTGTTGTATGACCACCTCCAGCTATGGAAAAGGCTTTCGAATTCGCGATTTCTTCAAAAATCCTTTTCGTTCCGAACATGAATTCGCTGTTTTCAAAAACTCCCATTGGTCCGCTGACGACAATTGACTTCGCCACCCTTATTATCTTGCCATAATCCTCAACCGTTTCTGTTCCAATGTCAAATATGGGAAAATCTGTTGGGAGTTCATGAACAGAAATCTCTTTTCTTTTTCCGTTGACTTCTACAGCCAAATCTTTCGGGGCTTTGATTTTGTCTGGATACTTTTGCATAAGTTCTTTTATGCCTGAGACTAAGACCGAGAAATTTTTGTCACTCTAGGAAAGCCATGTTTTGTTTGCCAAGGTCAAAACCCATCGCCACTAGGAAAACGTGGCCAACAACTCCGCCTGTGAGTACAAAATCTGCTATTCCATTGTTCAAAACATAACTTGAAATTTCAAGGGAATCATCTGCCTTCGCTCCGCCTAAAACAAATAAGCATGGCTTCTCTGGTTTTTCCAGAATCTTCCTCAAGGACCTAAGCTCTCTTTCCATTACGCGTCCTGCAACACTTGGTAACACGGTTGTGAAGCCTATGATTGATACGTGCGCTCTGTGGGCTGCTGAAAAGGCGTCGTTTACGAACAAGTCAGCTAGCGGAGCAAGATTAACAACAAGTGGTTTTTTTGCTTGTTCTTCAGGCGTTCCTTCTTCAGTTTCCGCATCGAACATTCTAACATTTTCTAAAACAAGGATTTCTCCGCTCTTCAATTCTTTGATCGCCGCTTTTGCTTTTTCACCGTACAGGTCATCCACGTATTTGACTGGTTTGCCCAGAACCTTAGCAAGGATTTCAGCGTGTTGTTTTAGGGGTATAAAATCTGAATCACCCTTGCGTCCTTGATGCGCCAAAACGACAACCTTTGCCCCTTTTTCTGATAGCTCTTTTATTGTTGATTCTCCATGCGCTCGAATTCTCGAATCATCTATAATTTTCTTGGTTTCGGGATCTATGGGTGAGTTGAAGTCAACTCTAACAAGTACTACTTTATTCTTAACTTCCACATCGTCTAAAGTTAGAAACTTCGCCATTCTCACGTCATCATAGAAATGAAAGGAATTTGAGTCTTAAGTGTTTTGGATCCAACAAACATGGATGGAAACGTTTCCAACGGACAGCAGAAGTCGTGCATCACATGGTGTTCTTAGCTGAACTCAAACAGTAAATCGTCAAAAATGCAATTTTGGCTCGAACGAAAACTAATTATTGCTGAAGGTGACTCTCCTTCTTAGCGAGGTTTTTGTTTATATGTTTATCAAGGATCCTGTTTGTGGAATGCCTTTAGACTCTTCTAAAACTCAGTTTACTGCGAATTTTTTGTCTAAGCAATATTATTTTGACAGCGAGTATTGCATGAGCAGCTTCATCGAAGGCGCCAAAATTGCTTACTTTTCCATGGAAATCGGCATAAACTCTGCCATGCCAACCTACAGCGGAGGACTAGGCGTTCTTGGCGGGTGACGTGATTAGATCAAGTGCAGATTTGAGAATTCCATTAGTTGCATTAACCTTAGTCAGCAAAAAAGGCTATCTTAAACAGAAATTAACGCCTGATGGATGGCAAATGGAATATCCTGAAGAATGGGATCCCTCAAAGTTCATGAAACTATTACCAGAAACTGCCACCGTAAAAATTTCTGGGCGAGATGTCAGAATCGGCGTTTGGGTCTATGAGCAAGAGAGCCTAACGGGCGGAACCATTCCTGTACTGTTCCTTACAACCGATGTTGAAGGGAACACTCAAGAGGATAGGGAAATTACAGATTTTCTTTATGGAGGAGACGAAAAATACAGATTAAAGCAAGAAATTGTTTTGGGAATAGGCGGGTTACGTATACTTGAAGCGCTGAAAATTAATGTTAAGAAATATCACATGAACGAAGGCCATAGCAGTCTACTTACCCTTGAACTGCTAAAGAACAATGATTTGAATGCTGACAAAGTAAAAAACCGGTGTGTTTTCACGACCCATACTCCGGTGGCTGCTGCATTTGACAAATTCTCATACGACCTTCTTTCGGAAGTTCTTGAAACAGAAGTACCCGAAAAAAGCTTGAAAGAATACGGCGGATCTGACAAATTGAACATGACTCTTCTGGCCTTAAACCTGAGCAAATACACTAACGGAGTAACAGAAGCACATATGGAATACTCAAGAAAACTGTTTCCGGGATATCACATACAGGAAATAACCAACGGCGTCCATTCCTACACCTGGACCTGCTCATATTTTAGAAAACTATTCGACAAATGTATTCCCCGATGGGCCAATGAACCCGAACTTCTGGTTAGAGTCGATACCGTTCCTGACGAGGATCTGTGGGAAGCTCACACGAAAGCTAAACAAGATTTACTCGACTTTGTTCACACTAGTTCGGGGCTCCAGATGGATTCCGACGCTTTAACATTGGGTTTTGCCAGAAGAGCCACAGAGTACAAGAGGGCAACAATGATTTTTTCAGATCTAGAAAAGCTCACAGAAGTCAATAGTCAGGGCAAGATTCAACTTATTTTCGCTGGAAAGGCGCATCCGAAGGATGAACTTGGAAAAAACCTCATCAAGGAAATTTACGCTTACATAAACCGTTTGAAAGGTGAAATCGAAATAGTCTATCTTGAGAATTACAACATGGAGATGGCGAAGAAGTTGACTTCGGGAGTTGACGTTTGGCTCAACACGCCTATGCCGCCAATGGAGGCTTCTGGAACAAGCGGAATGAAGGCAGCCCATAATGGCGTAATTAACTTTAGTGTTTTAGACGGATGGTGGATAGAAGGCTGCGTTGAAGGCCTCACAGGATGGGCGATAGGTCCGTCTCCTAATCAAGCGATAAGCGAAGAACAAAGAAGAAAAAGAGAAATCAATGATCTCTACAACAAGCTGGAATACATAATCATTCCAAAATTCTACCAAGAGCGCGACAGTTGGATAGGCATGATGAGAAACTCTATAGGCAAAATCGCATATTACTTCAATACACATCGAATGATGCGAAGATACGCTACAGACGCCTATCTCTAGGTCAACATTTTGGTCCAAAAACTGTGAAGTGACAAAAAATGGGTATTTTTCGAGCGTACGACATAAGAGGAATTTATGGTAAAGACTTGACGGAAGAGATTATGACTCGAATAGGTGAAGCAGCAGGAACCTTGTGCCCTGGCAATTATACGATTGGAAGAGACTTCAGAGAGCATGGAGCTCAACTTGAGGAGGCGTTTGTTTCAGGACTGAAAAAAACGGGTTCAAATGCGAATTTGGTTGGTACTTGTCCAGCGAGTCTCTGTGTCTTTGCCAACTGGAAAATGAAAAATGATGCGACTGCGTATATAACTGCGTCTCATCTGCCGGCGGAGTGGAATGGCGTCAAATTTTTCCATCAAGATGGAGTCGGCTTCTTCGAAGAAGAGAACAAAAAACTGGGGGAGATAAGCGCCTCAGGAAATTTCAAAACAGGCGCCGGGTCCGTGAAGAAGCTTGAGGGAATGGATGCAGAATACGCTAATTTCGTGGCTGAAAAAATAAAACCAGCGAAAATAAGTGTGGTCGCTGACTTCGGAAACGGGGCTGCTTGTCGTTTGGTTCCCAAGATCCTCAAGAAAATCGGTGTTCAAGCCTCTTTCCTATTTGATTGGCCCGACCCAAAGTTCTCGAACAGAGACCCTGAACCGAAACCTGAAGCCTTGACCGCTCTCTGCAAGAAGGTTGTATCAGAGAAGGCTGATCTCGGAATAGCGTTCGATGGCGATGGCGACAGAGCCATTTTTGTTGATGACACAGGCAAAGTGATCATGACTGAGCAAAGCGCGATTATCTTTATCAGGGACATTATGAAAACTCAGAGGGGCCCTGTCGTCGCCAACATTGAATGCTCAGACATAATAGAGGATGAGGTTAAGAAATATGGGGAAAAAGTGTTTCGAATACCAGTTGGGCACACTTTTTTGGTGCAGGAAACCAAGAAACATAAAGCTGTTATTGGTGTTGAAGAATCTGGTCACATCTGTGTTCCAAAGTTCTTCTGGTTTGATGATGCAATAATAAACAGCATGTACATGGCAGAAATAGTCTCAAAAATGGGACAGAAACTGTCAGAAGCCGTGAAAGAGTTGCCGTCGAGGCTTTTCGAAAGAATCGAAATACAGTGCTCTGACGAAAAGAAGTTTCAAGTCATCAACAAGATAAAAGAAAAGGTTTTGGTTACATATCAAAACGTAGACACAATTGATGGCGTCAAAATTATTTTTCCAGATTCGTGGGCTCTGATCAGAGCATCAAACACATCACCTATACTCCGCTTATCGATAGAGGCAAGAGAACAAAAAAGACTCGACGAGCTCAAGAAAGAAATGATGAAACTGATAGAGAGCGTCAATGCATGAGTGATGGTCTCTTAACTACAGAAGAGGCAAAGAAAGCGAATGTTGATGAACTTTTAAGCAATCTTTCGGCGGGCAAGGGGGGGCTTTCTTCTGCGGAAGCTGAAAAACGACTTGTGCAATACGGTCCTAATGAAATTCAGGAGAAAAAAGTTAACCCGCTACTAAAGTTTCTTCATTATTTTTGGGGTCCAATTCCATGGATGATTGAAGCAGCAGTAATAATGTCCGGAGTTATCCAGCGATGGCCTGATTTTGCAATAATCTTAACTCTACTAATGGTAAACGCTATAGTAGGATCGTGGCAGGAACGCAAAGCGGACAACGCAATAGAACTGCTAAAAAAAAGGCTAGCTCTAAAAGCACGAGTTCACCGAGATGGCAAATGGCAAGATATGCCGGCTGAAAAACTGGTGCCAGGCGACATTGTCCGACTGCGCTTAGGAGACATCATCCCAGCCGACGTAAAATTAATCGAAGGAGACTATCTTTTAACCGATGAATCTGCACTAACAGGCGAATCTCTGCCTGTAGAAAAACATCTCTCCGACGTCGGATACGCAAGCTCGATTGTCAAACAAGGTGAAATGAACGCTCTCGTCGTTAACACCGCCGCTAAAACTTTTTTCGGCAAAACAGCTAAACTTGTAGAGATAGCCAAAACTCCAAGCCACTTCCAAAAAGCCATCAGCAAAATAGGCGACTACCTGATTTTCCTAGCGATAGCGCTCGTAGCAGTGATAATTATAGTCTCGGTTTTGAGAGGACAAAACATCTTAGACATCATTCAATTTGCATTGATCTTAACTGTTGCAGGGATACCTGCAGCACTTCCCGCGGTCCTGTCAGTCACCATGGCCATAGGAGCCATAGCCCTAGCGAAGAAGGAAGCCATAGTTAGCAAATTAGTTGCAATCGAGGAAATGGCAAGCATGGATGTGCTATGCTCAGACAAAACAGGTACCATCACCAAAAACGCGCTTACGATGGGAGGAACCAAACCTTATGGCGGATTATCAGAAAATGACGTCCTATTCTTCAGTGCTCTCGCTTCAAGAGAAGAAGATAAAGATCCTATCGACGAAGCAATCTTGACTAAAACCGAGAGCACACCCGTTATTGCAGCTAAAATTGAACACATCAAAGTGACCGGTTTTAAGCCTTTCGATCCAGTCATAAAGAGAACAGAGACAACGGTGCAAGGAGAAGATGGAAGCCAGTTTAAGGTAACTAAAGGGGCTCCTCAAGCCATTTTAGCCTTGATCGAGGACAAGAAAGCAATCAACGACAGATTGACGCAAGATGTTAATGAATTCGCTAAAAAAGGGTACCGTGCTCTGGGCGTGGCTCGAACTGATAAGGAGAATAAGTGGCAATTTGCTGGTTTAATTGGGTTGTTTGATCCGCCAAGAGAAGATTCAGCTCAGACAATAAAGACAGCTCAATCGATGGGTGTTAACGTGAAAATGGTCACTGGGGACCACATAGCTATTGCCAAAGAAATTTCGAGCCAGGTAAACCTTGGAAATGATATTGTTTTGCCTGCTGCTTTTTTGAACAAGCCTGATAATGAGGCTCAACGCGTGGTTGAAGAGGCTGAAGGATTTGCGGAAGTTTTTCCTGAACATAAGTACCGCATTGTTGAGTTACTTCAAGAAAAAGACCATGTTGTTGGAATGACTGGTGACGGTGTTAATGATGCGCCTGCTTTGAAGAAAGCGAACGCGGGTATTGCCGTTGAGGGCGCCACCGACGCTGCAAAGTCCGCAGCAGCTATAGTTCTGACTAAGCCGGGTCTCTCTGTTATTATCGATGCGATTAAGGAAAGTCGCAAGATTTTCCAGCGCATGACGAATTACTGCACGTACCGCATCGCTGAAACCATACGGGTACTGCTTTTCATGACCGCTTCAATCGTCATTTTTAATTTTTTCCCTGTTAATGCTCTGATGCTTGTTTTGTTGGCTCTTCTAAATGACCTGCCAATCATGACGATAGCTTATGACAACGTGAAATATTCGGATAAACCTGAGAAATGGGACATGCGGTCTTTGTTGGGAATAGCGACGTTTCTTGGAGTAATAGGGATATTCTCTTCCTTCGGAATGCTTTATATCGGATTAGTTGTACTGAAGTTAAACCCGCTTGTGCTTCAATCGCTTATATACCTAAAGCTTTCAGTTGCTGGGCACTTAACTGTGTTTGTTGCGAGGACTAAGGGTCACTTTTGGTCTGTAAAACCGGCAAAGCCACTTCTCTTTGCAATCATTGGTACTCAAATTACCGCTACAATAATTACGGTGTACGGTATTCTGCTTCCCGCCATGGGCTGGGGGCTAGCTGCTCTAGTGTGGGGTTATGCGTTGCTCCTCTTTGTAATGACAGATTTTGCCAAAGTGAGAGTTTACAAGCTACTGAATCGCGAGGGCAAAAAAGTTGAAAGAGTCGAGGCCGCCAACACCCTCAGAACAGTAACACCCGATAAGGTCTTTTCTTTCTACAGGGATTCCGGGAAACCTCTCGGCGTTACCTCAAAAAGCTTGGATGAACTTGTCGCCAACTTGAAGAGTATCGAGCCATCTTCAGTCAAGTTCCATGTTGAAGAGGGAGACTTTGAAAACTGGTTCACAATGCTGGGAGACAAATCGTTGGCAGACCAGGTCGCAGCATTACGCGGCAAGAATATCTCTTCCGATGAGCTAAAGGAAAAGGTGAGCTCGATGGTCAAAAAGCGCGTCGATCAATTACACAAGATCGCCAATTCGAAAGAAAAGGGCGCGCAAGCACCCCCTACAAGGCAGGTCAAGTCTTGAACTGGATGGACTGTTTCATTTCTTAATCACCGCTTGAGGCAACGACTCTAAGGGACATTTCAAAAACGATTGCGCCTACGGCGTTCACGCTAATATCCGATGATGGAAAACATCTGCTGATGTGGGCTTTTCCTTCACTCATTACCTGACACTTGTTCGAATAACTCAACAAATGTTTTCTCTGCTTGTGCTCCTGTGATTCTGTGCTTGACATTTATTATGAATGTTGGCACACTCCAAATATCATATTTCCTCGCTTCAACACAGTTGTTTGCGAAACTTTTCTGATACAAGGGATTCTTCAAGCAGTCTTCGATTTCTTTCTTAGCCAAACCAACTTTCTGCGCAATTTCTAAAATAACCGCTTCTTTTCCAATATCAATGCAACATTCAAAGTAAGCCTTGAAAACCTCATGAGTAAATTCTTCATTCTTTCCAACTTTCCTAGCATATTCACCGACTATCAATGCCTTTTTTGAATTCGAGAGGAGTCTAATATCACAGAAGTTAAGACCATACTCTTTTCCTCTACCCCTCAAATTTTCAAACATTTCTTCCATTCCAGAAAATCTTCCTCTCAAGTCTACTCATTCTTCGGGAGTTTCAGGGTGGATTTCTATTCCGATATGTTCCATCTCAATATCAAATTTGTTTTTGAGTTTTTCAATTATCGCTTCACCCAAATAGCAAAAAGGAAACAGATATAATCTGAGTACATCTCGATTTTTATCTTCATCAAATCTCCCTTAATCAGTTAGCTTTGTTTTTGAAGAACACACATCTCTTTAATGAGACCTAATCCTTTTTGGGTTATGATGTAATCTCCCTTTGATGCTTCTTGAGCTATCAGCTTTGCATTAACCAGTTTTTTTAAGTGAAATGCGAGATGACCAGCTTTAAGGTCAACTATTTTTGACAACTCTGAGAAGCTTTTCTTTCCCTCATACACAATAGCTAAGATTTTTAGACGTGAATCATTTCCCAAAGGTTCAAACAAGTTTTGCAAAAGGAATGGAATGTCTAAAGTTTGATTGTTAACCTTTGAATCGTTGTTTATGTCTTTGACCAGGACTATTTCTTGGTAAGCTCTTTTTTCGAGCTTTAGCTTCTTATCAAAGTTGGAGAAACAGTTTCCACATTGCTGACCCTTTGTCTTTTCAATCATTAACTTGTTTTTCGCTATTCTATCATCTAAGTCTGCGAGTGCGCATTTTGATCCAGATTGTTTGATAACTTGTGTGTTTTCTTCTATCGTGTTTTTGTAATGCTCAAGACATTTGTCTCTGTTTTGACAATCTTCTTTGAGCAACAGTGCAATGTCTTGATTTATTGATTGAGACCTCTGACCAGCATAGACTAATAGGTGATTTTGTGTAAGAGTATCTTCAACCGCACGAAGACGTTCCTTCAAAACAGTTTCTTCTACTCTGTTCATGTCTGTTCTTAAGCCTTTAATCTCCATCTTCAACTCAGCGATTGCACCAGTTAGGTAATCGAATGATGAGTCTCTGTCTTTGTTAGCCATTAAACTGTATTTCCCCTTCATTTGCAAGTATATTCTAATTCCCTAAAAGTATATTAGCGTTTTGCAGTTATGTTTCCATTAATAGGATGTACGAAATTTGGTAAGTATACCTAAAGAAGTAATGGATGTTTTAAGTGCAAGTGATTCAGCAAAAATGTTGGCAACAGTAGACGCTAAAGGCATTCCAAACGTAGTTCCAGTATGGAGCATTGTAGCAGTAGACCCTGAAACTATTGCGTTTGCAGAACTTTTCATCAAGAAAACAAAAGAAAACCTTGAAAAAAACAAGCAAATTGCTATTGCAGTGTTCAAAGGACCAATGACAGGCTACCAACTAAAGGGAACATTCAGTGGTTTCCAAACAAGCGGACCAATTTTCGATAACTTCGCAAAGAAGATTATGGAAGCCATGAAAATGCAAATAAAAAGTGTTGGAATAATAAAAGTAGGCGCAGTCTTCTCAGCTTCACCAGGACAAGATAGCAAAAAGTTAGCATAGACTCAATGCTCTCACTTTTTTCTTTTTGCAAATCGTTTAAATCTACTTAGAGTCCAATTTGAGGTTTACTTTTGTCCAAGAACAAAAGTGAGCTTTTAATGCTTGATAGCACACGGTTATCTATCGACGCAGGTCCCTCTGTAAGTCTTTTCAAACTCATCCAGAAAATCTGCGCATGTCGAATCCATTCCTGACCATGCGCCATTTCGAACATTTGCTAACCATGTTCATGGCTTCGTTTTTCTCTTTTCCCAGACAAATTAAGTAAGCTGCGGCAATTGTGGGTGACCTGCCATGGGCTTTGGCAGATTTGAGATAAATGTAATGACCTTTCAAAATAAGTTGGTGAATTTGTGTTGTCGCATATCTCATCGTTTCGCTCGGTATAGGTCTGAAATCAGGAATATTAAATTTGGGATCTTCGATATACTCCAAGCCGATTTCTGAAGCCTTCTTCATTTCTTCTGGATCTTGAGTCAGATCTAAAATTGCGGTTATGCCTTCTTTCTTTAAGTCAGAAAGGGAAGGCCCTCCGTACTCATTCGATGGTCCCATAGCCAATTTCTTAGGTATTAAAGGTTGCAATATGCTGGTGTGAGCTGCAATTGTTTCAACCTTCTTTATAGTGCTTTCATCATATCCGTGCTCTCTTAGCCCTTCAAGAACTAAGTTCAGATAATCAACGGACGGTCTTAGTGAACAAACCTCTTTGTTCATTTCATAGATCGTTACAGGTATTAGGCTTCCACTCGGTTACGGCACCGACCAATCGTCTTTTGTAAACGCCTAATGCGACGCCTTCATAATAGTCAAGTTTTCTGAATTGGTCTTCCGAAATAAGATAAGCCGCGCCTTCAACTTCACTGCCTGAACACTCTTTTATGTTCGCGTAGCCACTTTCATGATTTCTGTCTCCTTTTGCGAATGAGAGTGCAAAACCCTTTAAAATTGCTCTCTGCTCTTCTTTCCAGTCACCTATTCTTTCTTTCAACATGTGCCTTTTCAAATCAGACCCATAAGCAAAGTACCATGTTTCCATTTCCATTCTTGATCTTGATTTACTATAGAAGGATTGATTATTAAAAATTGTGCATTAAGAAAAACATACAAGCAGGTCAAATAAAGTGTGCGATCTCGCGCGCCAATTATTGCGCTTATTTTCATTTGGCTTACGGAACAACTTCGCCTTCTGCGTACGCAAACAAATTCAAATCGGATTGAATAAGACTCTGACGCCTCAACTCTGTGAATAATGTTAAGAATTATCCTCTAAAAGAGGTCCGATGGGATACGATTAAAGTATTAAGCGATCCTACTCAGGTGGGGACAAACCTTTCTTATCAATGAGTGAGCCGGGAAGATTGGAACTCAGGATTTGAGCGCCTTTGTTACCAATGTATGCAGACAATCACAAACGTTTATTTCTGAAATGGTAGCTAAAATACGTCAGTAGTCTAAAAGAAACTTACATGGCGATGTTTTTCACGAGTAAAGAGCCCTCTGCCTCAGAACCAATGCTTGACGTTCGGGCTTATCACTTCCTTGAGATGCGTCGATTATTGTCAGAAGGGTTAGGAACTTTCTTTCTTGTTTTAGTAGCTGTTGGAGGAGGTGTTGTAAATACTGCAGACACTCGGACAGATTAGCCAAGTTGCTCTTGTTATTGCGCCTGGTTTAATGGTTATGGCAGTCATTCTTTTTATGGGAAAGGTTTCTGGGGCTCACCTTAATCCTGCAGTAACGATTGCTTTTTCTGCTCGAGGCGATTTCCCCTGGCGCCGAGCTCCCGGATACATCATAGCTCAAATCCTTGGTGCTGTTGCAGCATGTTCTTTTCTTGCCCTCACATTTGGCGTGAATGGAACTTTTGGCTCCACTCAACCTGGAGCAGGCTTTACTGGTTTGCAAGCAGTTTTGATAGAGTTTATTCTTACTCTTGGACTTGTTAGCGTAATTCTTGGAACCGCTTCTAAAGCTCAAAACGTCGGACCATTGTCTGCTCTTGCAGTTGGCGGTTATATTGCGTTGGCTGGACTTTGGGCAGCGCCTGTATCTGGAGCATCAATGAATCCAGCGCGCTCATTTGCTCCTGCTCTTTTTCTTCTTAACTTTAGTACCTACTGGGTATACTTAGTGGGACCTATAGCAGGTGCATTGCTTGCGGTTTTTTTTGCTTATCTTCTGCGCGGTCCTGGCCCCGACAAAGTTGCGATTGAGGCCGCGCAAGGAGTCCTAAAATAACCGACCCATTAGAGATTAACTATTGCCCCATGAAGAAATAATTGTGAAAAAAGCAAGACAAGAATTATTTAACCTATATAGCCAAATAAAGGTCTTATCGCTCAGGGACAATGGTAAAAAAGAAAGGAATTAAGTTTCAAGATTCCGTGGTTTGGAGCCACTGGCTTGTTTTGCTGTTAGAACCTGTAGAAATGGCTAATTTGATGCAGTTTTTTTTATAATCCCCAACTTTGCATTGCAGTTTGGTGTGGCGGTTCTTTTTCATGTTTCTCTTTTTTCTCGATGCCCTTAAACCTGTTAATTTTTACAGTTGAAGCATCTTCAACAGAGACCCAATGAGTGTTGTTTAGGTCTCGGTGGTAAACAAACTTGTTCACTACATGCTCCAAATCCTGCAGTGACAACATTTTCTGAATCCACCGTCAGCTTGTCCTCAACTTGGGAAACGGAAACTTTGAGGTGCAATTGCAGAAAACTGGTGAGGTTGTCTTTTTCGTTTTGCAAATCGCCTAAGTCTACGTGGAGTTTACTTTGAGATTTATTTTTGTGTCCAAAAATCAAAAGTACTCGCCTATAAAGGTAAGCGATTTTGATATTAAAAAAGTTTGAGTAACCGGTAATTAAAAAAGCAATCTTGGCAAAACCAAATGCACACCCGCGAATAAAAATAAGAGTCAATCGCAAAGTAACGATTTTAGACCCTTCGTTCCGCGTCCGAGCGCTTGCGATACCGTTTTCTTTTAGCTCTGCTCCTCACTTTACTTTCTTGAATTTTCTCCTTTTCGGCTGTTCTCTTTGCTTTAATTTCTTGGATTTTCTCTGTTTCAACTCTTGAAATCAATTGATTCAATTTTTCCACAAGTTTCTCAGCGTCTTCTTTATGTTCAAGCGGAATGTCAATACTTCGATGATGAGAGAGATTTACTTTGATTTTTCCTGTCTCGTCCATATGTACCGAATCTATGTCGTCTACGCGAATGTGCAGTGGAACAAATATTCCAAGGACCCTGCCAATCGTTTCCTTGAGAACGGGCTTATTTTCGAGGGCTTCTTCGATTTCATTCTTGAAGCTTCCTTTCAAATCAATCTTGAGGAGATCAACATAGAGCCTAATTATAAAATGGGGATCCTCAACTTCCAAAACTACGCTTGTTTGAGCCATTCTAAGACCTCACTCATTAATCACACTAACGCGTTAATAGATTACCACTGAACACTTTAACTTATCGCGACTCCCTTGCGCAGCCAACGAGCAATTCACTGAGTACGCAAATTATTTCTGGAGGATTTCAAGAATACGCTCATTCTCTTCACCGTAAATCCCTGCTTCTGATTTCTTTACATATACGTAAAGTTTTTTTGATTCTGTTTCTTCTTTAAAAGTGATTCTCAGCGGCTGAATCAATGCTCTTGTGTCTCTCCATCTTCTCAGAGTTTCGTCCCAGCCCAAGCAGATATTTTCTATTTTTGAGAGAGAAAAAACAAAACTTGCGTGCTCCTTCGAATCAGTATTTTCTCCTTTAAGCAGAATTTTACCTCTTTCGATTGTCAGTTGACCTTTGTATTTGTGTAGTGGCATTCCACCTACGGACTGAGATGTATGCGATTCGAGATCTTTGCTTAGACTTTTTCTCTCTTCTAAGATGTCCTGTTCAAAGCTCCAAATTGCATCATAAACGAAATTTTTCTTTTCCATCAACAGGCTATGATTACTTAACCAGAGCTCAATTTGCGTCGCCTTTTTCGATATCGAGATGTTTGACAATTTCCGGCGGAACAATTACTGCTCAGAGAATCGCCAACCTGCAAAATAGGTCCTTCAAATTTTACAGACATAGGCATTTATCTACAAATACAGGCACAAAGGCGAGATAAGAAGATAACCGAAATCGAGAAATAGTTATTGTTTAGATGTTGTTTATTCACAGATTCTTAGAGTTCAACTTCTTTTGCTTCGTATTTATTATCGAGCCTATTGTAGTCACTAAGTTAGTGAGAATAATAATGTAGGTTACAATGTTTAGGAACGTGCCCGCAAGTGGCAACTGGAGACTTACCGCTAGGACTCCAAGAGTGGCAGGGGTTAGACCCATAGCACAAGTAAGCGTTATTTGCATTCTTTCGTTGCTAAGTTTAGATCTGAAAGTTGAGATTTTCACGGCTACAAATCTGGTTGCAAGGAGCATGACAAGAATCAGAAGGCCTATTGACAGATTGCTGACTATTAAAGCGGGGGTAATTATGAAAATCAATCCTAGAAAGACAAAGAACAAAGTTTCCAAAAAAAATGAAATTTCCCCTTGAAACTTTTCAAGCTGTTTCCCAAGAGGATCCATGCTTATTTGTCTTCTGAAAAGCCTATTTGCAAGCTGATAGTTCCCGAGAATTATTCCGAAGACAAGAACGGCAAGTATGCCATTGCCGCCAAGCACAGTGCTCAAGGAATATGTAATGAGTATAAAACCTACGGTTAAAACGTAAGTAAATCCCTGCTTCTGGAAACGAAACAGTAAGAAAATCCAAGCCAGACTAAGTATAACGCCTATAGCTATTCCAACTAAAAACTGCGCAGATATGTCAAGAACAATCGAACCAAAGCCAATCCCACCATTTTCATAGATACCAACAAAAGCGAAGAAAAACACTACAGACAAAATAGAGTTCATTGCAGACTCCATCGTAAGAAACGTCACGGTCCCCTCTGAAAGTTCCATCGCCATAGAGAGTGGAACAACGACTGCAGCCGTGGTCTCTCCCCCTATGATTGAAGCAAAGATGAATGATGATAACGCGTTCCATTTCAAGATGAAAATTCCGATAAGCCCAATTAACATCATGCTCAAACCGACGTAGATTATGGTCTGAATCAACGCTCTGCCTCCATTTGCAAGAACTGACCTTAATTTTAAGCCCAATCCACCGTAAAATAGGACCATAAACAAGGTTAGTTCTGCAAAAATGGCAAGTTCTGGAATTAGCGATTCTCTTGGAAAGAGGTTTAGGATTGGCCCAAGAATGATCCCCGCGAGGATGAGGAAAATATAAATCGGTATACCCGTTTTCTTGAAGAATAATTCGCCTGCAAAGCCGATGACGATAATTCCAGCAACCAATGCAAAAATTGCGGATACATCCATCTTTTCCTACCTGCCCTCTTCACAAAGTTGATGGTTTGGCTTCAGCTTTTCTGCTCAGAATCGCACCGGCTGTCGTAACTATGTTAGTGAGAATAATTACATAGGTTACGATGTTAACGAATGTGTCTGAATTTGGTAACTGAAGACTTACCGCTAGAATAGCGAGTGTAGCTGGGGTAAGCCCCTGGGCACACATGAGCAAAATAGTCCTTTTCTCATTCGATAACGACGATTGGAAAGTTGAGGCGCGTGTAGCTAGAAATCTGACTGAAAGAAGCACCAAAAGAATCACAAGGGCAATTGATAGGTTAGTAACGATATGAGATGGGCTAACAAAGAAAGTCAAACCCAAAGATACGAACAATAAAGTTGTGAGTAAAAACGAAATTTCCTGTTGAAATGCTCCAAGCTGATTTTGAAGCGAATCCAAATTCATTTGTCTTCTGAAAAGCTTATTCACGAGGACGTAGTTTCCCAAGACTATGCCAAAGACAAGAACGGCAAGAGTGCCGTTACCTCCGAGTTGGGTGGTCAAGGAGTAAGTAATTAGGATTAGTCCTAAAGTCAAAACGTAGGTGAATTTCTGGTTTTGAAAACGATAAAGTATGTATATCCACGCTAGACTCAAGATGGCGCCCAATACTATTCCATTGGAGAATTGTGAAGTGACGCTGGAAATGGCTGCGGCCAAATTCATTCCGGGAGTTGTGTAAACCCCTACAAAAGCAAAAAAAAGCACTATGAGCAAAATAGAATTTATTTCAGCCTCTATTTTTAAGAAAGATGCGGTTGCTTCCGACATTTTCACCCATCTTGAGAGCGGCACGAGAAGTGCAGCGGTGGTTTCGCCTGATATCATTGAAGCGAAAATGAAAGACGACAATGCCCCCCATTTCATGATGAAAATTCCTATAGTCCCAATCAGTATGGAGCTTAATCCGACATAGATTATAGCTTGAATCAAAGCTCTTCCTCCATTTGTAAGGACCACGGAGGACTTCAAGCCTAAACCACCGTAAAAGAGGACCATTAGAAGTGTCAGCTCTGCAAATGGCGCAATCACCGAAATCAGCGATTGCCGTGGAAAGATGTTAAGGATTGGACCTATGATTATTCCTGTGAGTATAAGGAAAATGAAAATAGGTATGCCGGTTTTCTTGAAGAAAAATTCTCCCGCAAAACCGATGATGATGATTCCCGCAACAGCCGCAAAAACAACGGATGCATCCATCTTTTTCACTGCATCTTAATAATTATTCGGTCGATATTTTTGTTTTGCTTTTGAGACTGTAAAATATATCTGAGGTAAAATCTTGATACGGGCGCTTTATGTTGGATACTTATATAATCTATATGCTCACGAAGGCTTGTAACTGAGCCTAAAGAGAAATACGCTATGAAAATCGTTAACTTGCCCGTGGCATCAGGAACATTTTACTATTGACAACGAAAAACTAAAAAGCAATAATACGATGCTTATTTTCTATTAAATTAATAGTTTTGTCGTAAGATTAGAAGGCTTTTGTGAAAGTGGCATCCGAAAAGTCAAACAAACCATCTGAAGAAGAAACTCCATTTTCCACATATGTCAAGATGGGACTCTCTTCAGAAGAGGTGGCTCGAAAACTGCAGAAGTACGGCACTAACGAGATTCCAGAAAAGAAAGTGAGCCCTTTTCGCAAATTTTTGGGTTATTTCTGGGGACCTATTCCTTGGATGATAGAAATTGCTTCAATACTGTCCATAATTATACAGCACTATGACGATTTTGCAATTATTTTCACTTTGCTAATTGTAAATGCAGTCGTGGGATTTTGGCAAGAACGGAAAGCTGACAACGCGATAGAATTGTTGAAAAAACGGCTTGCGCCAAAAGCCCGAGTGTTAAGAGATGGAACATGGCATGAGATACCATCAAAGGAACTTGTCCCAAGCGATATCGTACGCGTCCGCTTGGGCGACATCGTACCTGCCGACGTTAAGCTGATGAAAGGCACCTATTTACTCGCAGACGAATCTGCTTTGACCGGAGAATCCTTGCCCGTAGAAAAACACATTTCTGACATAGCTTATGCAGGGGCCATTATCAGACAAGGCGAAATGGACGCATACGTAGTAGCGACTGGAATAAGCAGCTTCTTTGGCAAAACCGCCAAACTTGTGGCTGAAGCCAAAACTGTAAGCCACTTCCAAAAAGCAGTCATAAGAATAGGCAACTATTTGATTATCCTTGCTGCAATAATGGTTTCTGCCGTTGTTATTGCAGCTCTATTTCGACATGCCAATCCATTAGCTATTCTCCAGTTTGCCCTGATTTTGGTCGTAGCTTCAATTCCAGTAGCGTTGCCTGCCGTTTTGACAGTCACTATGGCTGTTGGCGCAATCGTCCTTGCCAAAAAAGAAGCTATTGTTAGCAAGTTGGTTTCTATTGAAGAAATGGCTGGAGTTGATGTGTTATGTTCAGACAAGACAGGAACGATAACAAAGAATGAACTTACTATTGCAGAAGCGAAAGCTTTTGGCAAATTCGAAATCGACGACGCTCTCTTGTATGGAACATTAGCTTCTCGGGAAGAAAATCACGATCCAATAGATGATGCTGTCATCACTAAAGCCAAGTCGATCCGAGCAGTTGCCGATGCTCTTGGTCGATATAATGTAGTTGATTTTAAGCCGTTTGACCCGGTTTTAAAGAAGACTGAAGCCACGGTGGAGGACCAGAATGGTGAGCGTTTCAGAGTTGCCAAGGGCGCGCCACAGGTTGTTTTGTCTCTTAGTTTCCAATAAGACGGAAATTGAAGGTAGAGTTAACGAAATAGTAAGTACTTTTGCAACCAAGGGTCATCGAGCATTAGGAGTAATTAAGGGAAACGAAGTGGATAACTGGCAATTTGTAGGGCTTCTTGCAATTTATGACCCGCCACGCGAAGACTCTGCTGAGACAATAAAAACAGCCCAGAAAATGGGCATAAACGTCAAGATGGTCACAGGCGACCATATTGCAATAGCTACACAGATTGCCCAAGAAGTTAATCTGGGCACAAACATAATACCCGCTTCTTCTTTCACAGACAAGCCTGACAGTGAAGCCAAAGGCATTATTGAGAATGCGGATGGTTTTGCCCAAGTTTTTCCTGAGCACAAATATCGCATCGTTGAGTTGCTCCAAGAAAAAGGACATATTGTAGGCATGACAGGCGATGGAGTTAACGATGCACCTGCATTAAAGAAAGCAGATGCTGGAGTTGCCGTTGCAGGAGCAACTGACGCAGCTAAATCCGCGGCGGATGTGGTTCTAACAAAGCCAGGGCTTTCCGTCATCATAGACGCTATAAAAGAGAGCCGCAGGATTTTCGAACGCATGACCAATTACGCCGTTTACCGAATCGCAGAGACTACTCGTGTGTTAATTTTCTTGTCGCTTGCAATTCTCGCCTTCAACTTCTATCCGCTGACGGCAGTTATGTTAGTTATTCTGGCATTGTTGAACGACATTCCAATTATGACCATTGCTTACGATAATGTAAGGGTGCAAGAGAAACCCGTTCGCTGGAACATGCGGGGTGTATTGATTGTGGCTTCTCTGCTTGGCGCGACAGGGGTTGTTTCAAGCTTCTTGCTCTTCTTAATTGGCTTGAACGTTTTCCACTTAAGCTTTAGCACGCTGCAGTCGCTGATTTTCCTTAAAATGGCTGTTGCTGGGCACCTCACGATTTATTTGGCGCGAACTGGAGTGAACCATTTCTGGAAACGGCCTCTTCCAGCCAGTATTCTCTTTTGTAGCCACAGAAGGGACTCAAGTTGTTGCAACGTTGTTCGCGGTCTACGGCGTATTTATGAATCCGATTGGATGGGGTTTCGCGGCCTTCGTGTGGGGATACGCTTTGCTTGCCTTCCTAATAACTGACCAGCTGAAAATTCACTTCTTTAGATTAATGGGACACGAAGAAGCAATATCTAACAGACAACAACCTACCTTTGCTTCATCCACATTTACTCGTGCTAAACAATTCTTTTTCCAAAGATCATAAAAATCGTTTATCCACAAAAATTGAGAGGAGTAAGGTTTCATCTCCAGAAAGATAGAAACGAATTAAACAACGTTTTTTTAAAGGTCTGTTTTGTTGTTATCTGCTATTCTTCCTGAAAGTTTAGTATCTTCTAATTTTGATCTTATCTCAATGTTGTAGACCCGCCAGATATCTTCTCGCGTGATTATACCTATCAACTTTAAGTTGCCCTCTTGATCCATGACGGGTAGGCGTCCGACCTGATTGCCTGTCATCTTGTCAAAAGCTGTATAGAGGCTTTCATTAGGGGTTGTTGTGACTAGCTCTTTCGTCATGATGGAGCTCACTTTGGTCGTTGCTCTCTGATCTGGATGGACCTGAAGAACATCCGTAAGTGTAATCATGCCAACAAGTCTGCCGCTGTCATCCACAACTGGAGTACCTTTTATTCCGTTCTTTGATAATATCTCAGCGACCTCTGAAACCAATGAATTAGGTGTAGTAGTTATGATTTTTTTGGTCATTGCATCTTTGACAAAGAGCTTCTGCAGGAGAGGAATTGAGTATTCACTTCTGTGTGCAGGTGATTCAGCCCTTGATTGAACTTGGCTTTTATAGATAGTAGTCTTTCCTGTGATTACATACGCAATTGTAGTTGCTATCATCGAGGGAACTAGCAGAGTAAATCCGCCAGTCATTTCACTGACCATGAGTATGACGGCGATGGGCACCTTCCCTACGCCTCCGAAAAAGGCCATCATTCCTACAATAATAAATGCCGCAATGACAGGACCGAAGTTTGGAAAAAGGCCATCTAGTAATATCCAGAGAGCTGCTCCCAGCAAGCCGCCTATTACCAGAGATGGAGCGAAAACTCCTCCGCTCCCTCCTGAACCTACAGTAAGAGAGGTGGCAACTATTTTCGCTACGATGATTATTGGAATCAAAATTATTGGAAGCAAGACAAAATTGCCTGTCATCGCTATCTGAAGCCAACCATAACCCATGCCGAGCACTTGCGGTAAGAACATTCCAATGATTCCCACCAGTAATCCTCCAAGAGCTGGCTTCAAGAAACGCGGCATTCTAAGATTCTGGAAAAAAGACTTTGTGCCGTAGAACCCTTTGACGTAGACGATGCCAACTAAACCGCAAACTATACCCAAGACCGCGTAAAAAGGCAGATCAAGTGGATCAGAGAAAGCACTCAGATTTAAGTAACCAAATATGGGCGTCCATCCGGCATAAGACGCAAATATACTGTAACCAACCGTCGAAGCTATGAAAGCAGGAAGCAGGGTTTCTACCTCAAAGTCTCCGATATAAAGAATCTCAGCGCTCATTATGGCTCCTCCAAAGGGCGCTTTGAAGATGGAGCCTATTCCTGAACCTATGCCGACTGCAACGGCGATTCTTCTATCTTTTGAGCTGAGACGAAGTTTCTTACCGAGAAAGGAACCGAATCCTGCCCCTATCTGAGCTGTCGGACCTTCCCTACCTGCACTTCCTCCAGATCCAATTGTTAACGCTGAGGCCACAAGCTTAACCAGCGGTATTCTGGATCGAATCTCACCCTTCTTATTGTGAAAAGCATCAATTGCTGCGTCTGTTCCATGGCCCTCGGCTTCTGGTGCAAAGCCGTAAACAATTATTCCACTCAAAAGTCCTCCAACCGTAGTCACTAGAGGAATCAAGTAAAGTCGTGTCGAGATTAGTCCTAGGGTTCCACCTTCTCCGACTGGTGTAGGAGCAAAAAACCCTGCGATGTCACCTAACAGAATTGTGCTTGCAAGTCTGATTGCTTCATAGAAAACAATGCTTCCTACTCCACTGATTAAGCCAATCAAAAGGGCGATTGGAACCCATTTTCTAAGATAACCAAATTCGCGAGAAGCACCGGAAGAATTCACGTGTATTTTTCCTTCTCGAATACCCATTGCACATGTAGGTCGGATATAAACGGCACGGATGAAAATCTCTAAATAAAATAAATAAATGGAGCTAAAGGTTGTCTTTAATATACAAACCTTATTCTCCGTCGGTATGAGCAAGTCACTAATTTGACAGCGAAATGAAATTTGCAGACGTTGTTTTCATGTCTTGATTAATAAGAAAATAACGAAAATTTTTGTTATGGCTTGTCGCCTACCACATTTTCTTAAATGAAGATTTAAGTTTGTATGAGGCAGGCATAAAAATGAAAAGAAAACTTTTAGCAATTTTAAGTATTGCAATTGCAGTTTTAGCAACGGTTTTTGCAGCAACCTATGTAAATGCTGGTCTTGGAAATGCAGGATCAATATATACTATTGATAATGCGGCATCAAACCACGTTTTGTACTATAGCAGATCTATGGATGGGTCACTTACGTATATTGCATCTTACTTGACACACGGTTCCGGAACAGGAACTGCGTTGGCAAGCCAAGGAGCAGTGGCTCTAACACAGGATGGAAGGTTCCTACTAGTTGTTAACGCTGGAAGCAACGAAATCTCAGTTTTCAGTATTCTAGGCAGCGGATTGACATATGTTAGCAAAGTTAGTTCTCAAGGCAACATGCCGATAAGCTTAACCATCAATGATAATTGGGTTTACGTGTTAGATGCTGGCGGATCTGGAAATATAGCGGGATTTATGTTGAACAAATGGGGCACATTAACTTTCATATCAGGATCAAACCAACCTCTAAGCGGAATGGCTTCGCCTTCACCTGAGCAGATAGGATTTAACCCAGACGGAAACGTATTAGTCGTTACAGAAAAAGGAACAAACATCATAGATACTTACCTAGTCGGTTCAAACGGCGTTGCAAGTGCTCCAACAACCTTCAACTCCATTGGCGGCGGACCTTATGGATTTGCATTCACAGGAGAAAACAACTTGATCGTAACCGAAGCTGGAACCAACACATTGTCTTCATACGTTCTCTTTGACCAAGGCACTCTAAGAACTATAAGCGGTTCTATGCCAACTTTCGGAAATGCCCCCTGCTGGGTCGCAATAAACAATGATGGTACCTATGCCTACACGTCTAATGCACACGGAGGAACATTATCCACATTCTCGATCTCAAGAAACGGCGGACTATCCTTACTTAGCTCTAAAGAAGCACAACTAAACATACCCACACTCGATCTGGCTTTCAGCAAACACAGTCAATTCTTATACGCACTCAACGGAGGTAGCATTACAGGATTCAAAGTTTACGATGACGGAAGCATGTGGCAGATAGCAACAGTCAGTTCAGTGCCGGGTTCAGCTTCAGGATTAGCAGCAACTTAAGCGAATAACAGAAAAACTTAATCCCCTTTTCCTTTTTTTACCTTATAAAAACTAAAATAAACTTTGATTTTTTCTAAACTTAAATGATAGGGTTTGGAGGTAAATTTTTTGGAAAACAAAACGAAAACGGGTGAGACCAAACCGCAACGCCCAGCGGATTGGACGGCTTTATCCACTTTACTTCCTCGACGACTTCAGGGTCGTTTTTTGATCAAAGCGCAGAGGCGGGAAAGCATCTCTCCGCGCTAATCACCTAGCTCCTGGATTCTTGCATCTATCAAAAAGATGAATCATCAACGGCCTTATTTTGTGGCGACTTTTCACGTATACCTGTCTTTTAAACTGACATTCTTCTCGAGCCCATTGATTAGAACTGCATCTGTGTGATCTGTATTAAATTGCCACAGGTGTCATCCAGGACTGCGATGGTAGAAGGCGTACCAGGTAGCTTTGTTGGCTCCACGGTAAACTTCACGCCAATCTTTTTCAATCGTTCATACTCTTTTTGGATATCATCCACAATGAAGTTAGTTGCCCGAATACCATGCAAGAAGAGAGCTTCCTGGTATGCCTTTGCAGCTGGGTTTTCGTTTGGCTCAAGAACTAACTCGACACCATCCTGATCTTCAGCCGAAGTAACAGTCAACCACCTGTATTTTCCTGCTGTTATGTCTGCCTTTTTTACAAAACCAAGGACCTCAGTATAAAACTTAAGTGCTTTTTCCTGATCACTAACGTAAACACTAGTATACTTAATTCTCATAAAAACACCAATTATGATTAAAGTTCTTAAAACTAATAATCTTTGCGCTGACCCCCTTATTGAGCTCTAACTTGAGCTGTCATGTTACTTGGAACAACAGTTTTTACTGGTAAAATGGGCTGGGATCCCCCAGCCCAATGCCCAGCTGAATATTTTCAATGACACATTGAAAATGCTACCTGACCAGTTGAGGCGCAGATTAATTCTTTTCTTAACGGTTTTGAACCCCAAATGAGATTGTGCAAAAACTATTTTCGATTTCAGAAAATTGAGGATTTTATGTCTATTTTATAATGTTTAATAGTTTGTTTTTTAGATATAAGGTGCAATTTTCAAAACTGAATTTGAGTTTTCACACAATCTCGAAACGGTTGAGAACCTTTAATGGGGCTGCCCGGATTTGAACCGGAGTCTATAGAGCCCAAGTCTACAAGCCTAGACACCAGTTTTCGACGTTATGTTTGATGGATAGTCATTCAGCAAAAATGTTTTATCTACAACTGGGTATTAACGTTAATCCGTTAATCGGCATAAAAAAACGTAAAACAGCTAAGTTTGAGACTGTTTATCCTTCTAATATCTAGTAATTTTTAGGTTTGTTGTTTGAATCTAAGCATTGCAGCTATGCCGCCAAATGCGTTCTTGAGCATTTGACCTTCTTCAGTTTCGGTAGAAATAACCTCTACATCTGTGTTCGCAAGCTCAGCAAACTCAGCTAAGTCATCAACCACGTCTTTCTTATCTAGAACTGTAAAGGATGGTGCACTGCATTTAGCGCAAGGTTTGCCGACAAGGCCTTTCTCGAAATCAGCCACTTGATCTTTTTTCAGGGTATGTTGTTCTTCGTAGCCGCAAGCGCTGCATTTAACGGTGACACGAATCAAATCTAAGCTTTCCGACAGGATAAGTAAACGAACCGCACCTGACTGCAGTAGCCGCCTTACTTCGGCTTCACCGTAAGTTATCAGGCCAGTATCATGGCCAACTTCATAGAGAAATTTCTGCATAATTGCTTTCTCTTCAATGTAGCGGACTTTCTTCATGATCTCCGGCGCTTTATCCATCACTTCTTTAACGCCCTGCTCCTCCACGTAAGCGGTGTCTACGACATCGAGAATTTTATCTTTTAGCTGGTAGTTAAGGTAGCCACCTTTCTCAAAATCATATTTTGTCGGTCCAGGTCCACCCAAAATGATGCCTTTCAAATTGTCAAGTGGCAAGAAAGCTTCGTTCGCATGTACTCCAACTCGAGTAAAATACTCGTTTAGCTGCATATCTCTAAGCCGTTCATATCGTCTGGCTGATTGTCCACCTGCCTTAGTCTTACCGGTAACACCAGAATGCATCTGACGAACAATATCTAGATGTTTACCCTGCAGGATTGCAATAGTTGCGTTATTGGCATCCACCAGTAAGATACCATAGGCTTCTTTTTCCCGCAACATCTCTTGCAGATGCTCGGTATGGAAACGGGAGTCACAGCGATAGAGGAAAATTCTGATGGGCTCAGGCGGAACGATAACGTAGGCTTCCATTCGCTCAGTTCCTGGCGCAGCACCTTCGCCAAGAAGGGCACCTGTAAAAACTACAATGCCTTTTTCGCCTGGGTCTTTGAAAAGTTTGAGTTTCTGTTGAGCTTTTGTGATGGCATCGAGTACGTTTTTGCGTGTAACGTTTGATTTGATGTTGCTAGCGGTTCCATATTCATTGCGCAGTAAGTTGAGGGCGTCGCTGATTTGTTTTCCTGGCGGAACATACACAGTAATAAGTTCTGTGTGGCTACCCTCTTTGGTGGCTAGGGAATTGAGCATTTTTCTTAGCCTGAATAGTTCTAAACTCGATTTTTTCGCTGTACTCAACATAATTCACTAAATATATCGTTTATTGGATAACTAACGTTAAAAGGAATCAAATAAAAGTTCCGACAGAAAAAATGGAACTGTTACGCTTTTGCTTTCGCAGGAGCTGTTGGTGATGGTTCAGGCATGGGTGCGCCAATGGCTTCTCTAAGATAAGCCTTGAACGGACCAAGCTTGCCACCATAGTTACCAGATGAGATCTTAACAACGCCAGGCACGCCGATTGCTGCGGTGACACCTTCTTTCATGCCTTTTTTAACTGCGTCAAGGGTTAAACCGTTCATGACAATTTCATAAACACAATTTACACCGTCTGGAACAACAGAATCAGGTACCAATGTGCGCAGCGTTGGGCAGTACGGATGATTAGTTGAAGCTTTTAGCTTGTATTTGAGTGAGCCAGCTTTGCTTCCTGCACGACAAACTCCTCCAGGAAACTGCATTATTACGTCTGGAGCATTTGCGCGGATTGCGTCGGCTGCAGCCTCAGCTGCCAAAAGTCCTGAAGGTTGATCTTTCGCAAAAATCATAAAGTTACCACCTGCAACCGCTTCCATAGCACCAAAACCATTTTCAACAAAGAAGTTTCCTTCCATGACTGGAATTTTCCAGCATTTTCTTCCTCCATACATGGCTTTTTTCTGGAAACCATCGCCAAAGTAACGTAGGCTGTTGCCAACATCTAATGTTCGTTTACTCTTATCTAATCCGTTAAATGCTGCGGTTGTCGGACAAGTCAAGGTGCATTGACCGATACGCTGCATAAGTTGGTGCTTGAGTTCAAAACGGTCACGATTATAAATTTGAATAAGTACACCGGGTCTTTTGTCAGGAGTCTGATCTGCTGGAACAGCTCGTTCGATTGCTGCTTCGGCGGTTGCCTCAATTACGCTTGTAGCAAAACCTGTTGTTAAACTTGCGGCGATTTGAGCCCATTTCTCGTTTTGAGCTGTAATTAAAACTCTTCCTGCCCAAAGTGCGAACATTTCTGCAAAGGTGTCTTGAACCTTCACGATGTTGCCGTAACGTGATTTTACATAAAACATTTTTTCTTTATCATCGTAGCTTTGGATTTCAAGCGAACTAGTGTTTGATGACATGAACGAGACCTTGCAGTTCAGTTGGGACTTGTATAATTTAAGAGTTTTTATGATCGACTTGGTGTTTTCTCGAATTCAAAGGTTAATTTCAAATCGAAAAATAACGAAAAAGCATGAAGTTGGATTGAAGCCACATATTTTTTAAGAGCGAAAAACGTTTTTGGAGATTAGTTTTTTACTTTAATTATTTCCGGGATTTTCCCTGCAGTGCCTACTTGTCCCTTATAGATTATCATCACTCCTTCAACGCCATCAATTGACAGCCCCCTTCTGATTCCGGCTTTGATCGCTGAGTTGACATCTTCGCCCTTAACCACATTTCCCACCGCTGTCGCTGCCGCATCGGCTAAAGAAGCGTTTTTGCAGAAAACCGTTGCTGCCTCTGCATCACCAAAACTTAACGCATGGCTGAAGCGTCCTGAACTTGTAGCGACACCAATTGGAAACTCAGTAAGCCGAAAGCCGAACCGTTTTGACAAGGGTTCTTCTCCGACAGCAACTGCTACATCAACAGGTCTGTTTGATTGAGCTGAGATTTCTCCGCCGTCTTCAACAACTGCTACATTACAGCCTGCACTGATCATGTCGTTAACGGCTAAGTCAGCTATAACGCCTGCTACAGCTGCCATAGGTCCAACATCTGCTTTTTCCCCTGCTAAAGCCATCAGATTTAGCTACAAGAGGTTTCTCTGGAGCCGGGATTGGTTTTAGTGTGTATAAAAATTTTGGGTTTGTTCTTACGTAAATTTCGAGTTCTTGTCGGTTGCGTTTAATTGATTCTATTGCGGCTTGGATGCCTTTTTGTTTATCTGAAATGATGGTGCATTGAGTTTCTTTTAGGGTAAAGTTTTCTTTGAACAGGTTAGGGGTCATTTGTTTTTCCTATTGTTTGCTGGTTGGTCATTGTTGTTTTGTTTAATGGATTTTATTGCTCTTGCTGGGCATGCATCAACGCATATACTGCAGGTGCTGCCAACGCATTTTTCCTTGTTGAATTGTACAGTGGAATCCTTATCGATTGATATAGCTTCCACAGGACAAAGAGCGACACATGAGCCGCAGCTAAAACATTTTTCCTCGTCTACTTCGATGAGTTTAGGTACCGTAACTGAGATGCCTCTTTCCCTGAAGGCTTTTACTATTTTTTCCTGTTGCTCATCTGGGATTTCAGCAAGTATTTCGCCGCCCTTTGAGCTTATTTGCGCTGACAAAATTACCATTGGCACTTTGTACTCAATAATTATTTGAGAAGCAATCGGCTGCGAAACCTGTTCTTCTGAGAACCTCAAGAAAATACGTACCATGTTTTTAGCGTCCTAACAGTTTAGAAACATCTTCTGCAGTGACTATTCCCAGCACTTTCTTTTCGATGTCAATAACTGGAAGTGCAGAAATATTGTGTTGCGCCATCCGTTTTGAAGCAACTTCAAGTGGCTCATCTGGTTTAGCGGTGAAGACAGTGTGTGTTTCGATGTCGGCTAACGCTTTTTTGCCTTCAGCCATAGCCCGAGTAACATCCCAAGAAGTAACTATTCCCTTCAACTTGCCAGTCGTTATCAATCACAACTATGTGGTTAACTGATTTGGTGACGATTCGATGGGCAATGGCTTGTATTTCCTCATTTTCGGTGCATGTTACTGCTGGATGCATAACGCTGACGACAAATGGTATTTCTTCAGTCTGCCGCATCGGCTTAAAGACGCTGTCATTTGGCAACCGCTCAACGGGCGATGTTAAGAAAAATGAGCCTTCCTTAATCCAAGATTTCAATGTTTGAGAAACTTTCTTAGCCATCTTTGTGCTCGATAAAGAGCTTACTCTAACTTTCTTATCATTAATTATTATTGAGCCAGACTTTAGCTCTTTATAACTTACTTGCCTCAGCTTTGGTCGGTCCCTTCGCGGAACACTATAATCAACTACGTCAGTCATGATTTCGCTGTCGCGAATCGCTGTCTTCTTAGCCAAGCCTTCATTGAGAATTGGGATAGGGATGCCTAACCCGACATACATTGAAGTGCCATATTTAGTGAAAGCGGCTCCCTGCAAAAACTCAGGCGACATCTTCTTTGCGTCTCCCTTCACCATTAAGGTGCCGTTCAGGTTTTTGGGGCTGTGCTGTGTTCCTTCGCCAATAACGTAGCCTTGTCCTCCGCCAAGGAAGATGCGAGTGCCCATGCCGATGGTTTCGTAGTCGGGGTCATTCATAAGGGGATTTAATTCGCCTGCACCAGAAAACGTGGCATTTCGCAGTCTGGGCAGAAGTTTGCTCATATAAGTGTAAATTGTTTCGTCGCTGGTGTTTACGGCGCAGTTGTAGCGTTGGTAGCAGTTGCGGAAGTTCAATAGGTAAAACTGGTTTAGATCGTCTTTTGTTATGTTAGTTTTAATTTGAGTTCTTGGATAACAATCTGTTCCATATCCGTCTGCGCGGAGCTCAACTTCTTTTCCAGCCACTAAATCCTGGATTAAATGTCCACCGCCGTATTCGAACGGCTGTTTTTCTGACATGCTTGTGGCTCCAATAAATAGGTCGACCGCTGCGCCTGGATGGCAAACTTGCTACATCGTTCATCCATGCATGATCAATCTTTATTGGCGGATCAGAATGGCCAAGATTAATAACTGCACCAGAGGAACACATGGCTCCAAAAGTGCCTGTAGTTACGACATCAACTTCTTTAAAGGCAACTTCAACGCCGCTGCTTTCAACTAGTTTTTTCATTTCTTCAGCGGTTAAAACTTGAACATCGCCGTTTTTGATTTTCTGGTTAATCTCTTCTACTGTCCGAGTTTTAGCTTGTTTAGACAAAGTAGATTACCTTAATGCCAATCGAAAAGGCGCCGCACGTTAATATTTTTTGTGCAAAACTTGCGCTTGTTTTCTGAACGCGACAAATTCTTGTTTTAACAAAAAATTCTTGCCGTGTGGCTTATGCAAGGCAAAAGTCGGTTGCTCATTCAATTTTATTGAACACATGGAAAAAATTGAACATGTTCAACACAAGTGAACGCATTTAGTAACATTGAACAAAATGCGCTTTTCATCCCCTACGTTTCCTGTAATAGAACACCAAAACAACAGTCACCACAACCACAACTATTACTCCTGAAACAGCGACAACAGTTGGCACAGAAAAAGGCTGTTGAATAGTAAATGTGACTGTTTGTGAAGCACCCATGTTTCCAAACGTGTCATTAGCATAAACTGTAAAGTTGTGCTGACCGCTTGAAAGCCCAGTTAACGTAGTATTACCAACTATGGTCACATTTTGCCGGCCGTCAAGGCTATAGGCAATCCAAATAACAGGCTTGCTTGTAGTGAAATCCAACGATAGTTCGTTAGATGAGTAATTGATGCTCTTGGGTGTGTCTATAGAAATTGTCGGTGAAACAGTTCCATAACCAAAAGGAGTGTACACCTCAACGTTGTTGAGGTAAGTGACAGTATAAGTTTCACCATACGGTGACCACGTTCCATGGACTGCCGATCCACCAATAGCATATAGCTTATCATTCAAAACAGCAATTCCTATTTCTGAACGGTCTGTTGGCATGGCAGCACCAAAACTCCATGTATCATTCAACTGATTATAAACTTTAGTTGATTCGTCACCGATAACATAGATTTCCTTTGGCGCATTTACACCTGTCGTTGCGCCTGCCCCTCCCGCCGTAGCCAATGGTGGGGTTGAACCAGTACTCCAACTATCAGTTTTGGGGTCATAGATTTGTAATGAGCTAGAGCTTGGAGCCCCAAAGTTTGACCCAATGATGTACACCCTGTTATTGATGACTGCTGACGCATATACCAGCTTTGAAATTGGCATGGGCGTTTTAGTAGACCAAGAATCGTTCAATGGGTCGTATGCCAGTGTGACAGATGGACTTATGATGTAGATTTTGTCACCTACGACATTTGCCAACCAATTTTCTGGTAAATTGACAATAGACTTGTTTTCCCAAAAGTCTGTTGCAGGATTATATAGCTCGTTGAGTCCTTGTGCTATGCAATATATTTTATTATTATAAACTGCTGTTTCAAATGCAGAGGATGTGACCGGCATGGGTGTCTTAAAAACCCAATTATTTTTATCTGGATTATACTGTTCGTTTGTACATACACTGCCATTTTCTGCAAGACCGCCCAACGCATAAATTTCGCCGTTAACTACAGAAACCTGTAAATTGCTTCTGGCTTGATGTATCGGCGCCAATTCAACCCAAGAGTTTGGCGTAACCGTATTGGCAGCAATCGGATTAGCGACAACAACACATGATACTAAGAGGGAGAAGAGAAAAAGCGCCAAGACTAAACTTTTGCTCATACCTTATCCAACAATTACCTTCGACTACATAGTAATAAAAAGATTCTTGTTCACATTTCTTGACAAAGCTCTTCTTTTTTAGTCAACGTTTCTTTACTTAGACTTCTCTAAGTCCTGTTCCGTTTAAATTTATGGTACAACTTAACCATGAAAAAGAAGATTTAGTATTGTTTATTCATTTGCTACCGATTAGGTTCAGTAATCGTTACAGTAACTATGTAACGTTAAGGGTTGGCTAGTTTTTCGCAAAAAAAGAGAAAAAGAAGAGTAAAAATTTACCTTACCAAGTCCACAAAACGTCTATTGAGGTGCCGTAACCAGTCCAATATGTGTCCGCAGAAGAATAGTGCATAGATGAATCAGCGTAGTTGTATGCTTGCATGAAGTACCCTCCGTATGGGCCATTCGTGAAGTCGAGATAGTTGCTTCCATAAGATAACTGAGTAGTGTAGCTATACTGATAGGTGATGTAATCTGGGTCTCCTCCCCAAGTGTAATAGACATTGATTGTTGTAGTGTATGTTGGCGGTGGGTTAATGTTAACTGTTATAGGATTTGACCAGCTGCTCCAGTCGCTATTTTGAGTTTTTGCTCGGAAGCTAACGCTATATGTTCCGCCTGTTGCCCAGCTGTGGTATATTCCTGTGGCCGGTTGACCATCTGTATAATAGTTTTCTGTCGTTGTGTATGAGCCGTCGCCCCAGCTGAATTGGTACATTACGCTATTTCCATAAGGGTTTGTTGCAAAGGCGTTGAATGGACCAATTTGAGTGTTATCGCTTCCTGCTGTTGGGCCATTGATTGACTGCGGATTTGCTACATCGGCAGGTGGGGTGAATTGTTGTAATCTTATATTGCCGTTGCCATATACAGCCATTGTAGAGCCTGGTTGGGTTCCTAGATGCCACCAGTATGCGGGGAATCCTGTCCGAAGAGCTGAATCGCCAAAATTATGTCCTAAGAATTGCAATGAAGCGCTGTTCAATGCTTGGTTTACTGTTTGGCTAGTGTATAAAGCATTGTAGAAAAATGAGTAAACCCAATAATAGTATGGGTTGCCGCCGCCTCCATCAAAGGGTATGCCTTGAGATAGCGATGCTGATCCGATTGGAAAGCCTATGTAAACTTGGTAGCCCCAATCTGGATTATTGTATCCGTCGTTGCTTATATCTTGCGTTATTGTGAAGCCTGAGTAAGTTGATGGATTTTCCACTAGCCGGTTTGTCCAAGCAAATGGCATTCCAATTGCTCTTGCAGGGTATGCTGGCCACTCCGCTGGTAACATTCCTTGACCCCAGGTCGTTGTATCGGCGGATAAGCAGGTATTGATGAACGCAAAGGTAACCTTGCTTTGTTGAACCCACTGGTGTATGTCCATATCAAATATGCCATGGTTGAAATCAGTGTAGTGACCTTGTGGGTATGGGGTTGGAGATGCCTCGCCGCCAATCAGTGTACCCGTATCATCTTCGAACATGTAATGCCACTCGTCAGGTGGAGCAGGCTCACCGATCAATTGCGGAGTGCCTCCAACACCATGATCAAAATCGACAACTGCGATGTAATCGTTACTATTCTGCAAGTCTATAATGTCAGTGTTGATTTGAGCTTTTGTTGCGGCAACTCCTTGATGATCAATGTTAGCGACATCGGGATTACCTATATAGCCGTTTTGTGAGAAGTAATATGAGATGTTCCCAGCAGTATTCTTTTGGTCGGTTATCTCATCCGGACTTTTGCGCCAATGCGATCCGTCGCCATTTGGCGGTGGGGGATTGACCGCGCCGTCACTCTGCGATCCCCATACTGCTGCGCCCCTAGTTGTGGCATTAGCCGTTCCTATGCTTTCCATGAATATTGGCAATACCATTATCAGACAGAGGCTTATGACGATAATCTTCTTTGAAAATTTGCCTTGCTGCTTAAAGCTAAGCTTCTTCCCGTAATTTGCCCATAAGATTGGAGCGCCTGCTATTGTTAAACCAATGATTGGAAATGAAATAAAGATTAATGTGTTTGGGTTTAAACTAGAGGCGGTTACTTGACCGTTGGGACTTGCTACCGAAGCATTTTCTGCCGGTGTCATTGCCGAGTATGCGGCTTGTACATCTCTCACCTGTCCTGTGTCTGCCCAGACATCGACTTCTATGCCGTACATTTCGCCATACCATTTGTCCAATTGAATGCCGAAGCGCCAATCTGGATAGAGAGATAACTTATCGTTGCTTCTAGTCAGATTAGCGTTAAGAGAGCTATCAAGAACTAACGAGGACCATTGTATGCTTGTTTCATTTATGCTCTGGTCTTTGAATCCGTCCATCTGAAGACTCATATTATAAGCATACGCTTTTGCAGCTTCCAGCGCGATTGCTATTGCTTTATCTTTTGAAATGCTTACGATTGTGTTACCGATATTATAGATAGACCAATTGTCTACGAAAGCAGTTAAACGTCCATTATCAAACTCCAAAGCAATGAATTTTGTATAAGCGGCAGAGGCGCCATTGGCAGTGTAATACCATTTAAAATTAGTACTACCGTCTGCATAAGATGTTGATTCAAGACGAATATTCCCAGAAGTAACAGTTTGGTTCACGTTGCCTTTCAGTGCGTTTAAAGTGGATCGCAAGTTATCATAAAGTAAGTTGCCTGTGTATGCTCGGTAATGACTAAGGAAGGCTTGAGCCCCAACTGCGTTGACTTGAGTAGCGTTCGATAAAGGTGCATACTTCACTGAGGAGGACCCGTCATCAAGTACCTGTAACAATTGTAAGTTTCCGTTTGCAAAAGTGTAGAGTAAATTAAGTTTCTCTCGACTAGATGTGAGATTGTAAATTATGCTCTCTTGTGGAACGATACCTAAGAAAGCAGTTTGGGAGGTTGATGGATAGTCTTTTGAGGTAATATTGAAACTGGCGGTGTTAATTCCTAGCACGTTGTTTGTGACTGTTAGTGCTTGTTGTTGCGCTGTCAACTTTGCATGAGCAGGAGGGGTATTGTATGCATAGGTGCTACAAATTAAGAGTACTATCAAGAAAGCTATTGTTGAGAAGAGTTTTTGTTTGGAAGTTTTAATCATTATTTTACCTCCATATATTTAGGTGGAAACCTCATTGTGTTCCACTTGACCTTTTCCATTCCTCAATTGGAACTAAGCCGTTACTAGCCTCCAGAACAGTATAGTTCTGACAAACTAACATCAACGCCTTAACTATTTATAATCTATTAACAGTTATGATTCAAGCTTTACAAAGGAAATTTCGCATTTTATAGATAAATAAATCAAGAAACACCATCATAAAAAACTAGGCAACTTTGTTTGTATTAAGTTTGGAAATTAATAAAAAAGGATATTTTCCACAAACTAAAAAGAAAGCGCAAGGTCACGCCGCCTTTTGCCGATTTGAAGGCGACTACAACGCCGCTTTTTTTAACTAGTTTTTTCATTTCGTCAGCGCTTAAAACCTGCACGTCGCTTTTTTGATTTTCTGGTTAATCTCTTCCACTGTCCGTGTTTTGGCTTGTTTAGACAAAGTAGCTTACCTTAATGCCAATCGAGAAGGCTTTGCACGAATACATTTTTTGTGCAATAAACAATTAATTTGCTTCGCTTTGATTTCTCGCTCTTTTGGTGTTTGGTTTTCGGATTTTGAAACAGATATCAAAACTAAATTATTCATCCACCTACAGTTAAAGGAAGCTATTGTTCATAAACAAAGGTTTTGGACCGTTTCAGGTTCAAGTTCATAAAGACTTAACCCTTTCGAAGTGTAGAACCGATGAACTTTCAAACATAGTTCAAAAATTTTCAGATAAGGCGAATAGATTATTTTTTCCCAAGCATCTCAGCTAGTAATCGTCGCTCTGGTTTCCCTCTATGACTACAAAAGTGAAGTTTACTAAAACCCAACTTCTCCGCTAATTGGTCGGAATTTATCTTCCCTGACAAATCATAATAACCCATGTTGAATGCAGTTTGTAATTACTTCTTTTTATTTTTCTTTTGAATGTAACTTGTAAAGTCTGATTAAGGTTTATTTTCGCTGGTCGGGAATCGTATGGTAAATTTGGTTCCTTTGCCTGTCTCGCTTTCGAAGGTTACTTTGCCGTTTAAAGCTTCCACCATTCTCTTGACAACTGGCAATCCAAAGCCTTGCCCCTTAGATTTGGTAGTGAGCATTGGAGTAAACATCTTAGCCTTAACTTCGTCAGGTATACCTACACCCGTGTCCGCAACAGTAATGACAGCATCGTCTGCTTCCTTGTTGGCAACCACCATCAAAGTTCCCCATTTGGCATAGCTTGAATAGCATTCAATATCAGGTTACCAAGCACCCGCTTTAGGCAAGTAGCATCAGACATAATTTTTTTAACATCATTGTTTATTTGTGCAGTAACCTGAATATTTTTGGGGCATCTTGCTTTCGTTAAGCCTTTTGCTTGCGGTTCTTGAAGTGAACCATTAGGATTAATTTTAATAGAAACGGAGCTTTATCTCAATGCAATGTATAAGAAAAAGTTAGCCGTTATGGCTTTCGCAGTGATTCTGGCAACCTTGTTGGCGAGTCTTTACTTTTTCAATATTTATGGTACCGCTGTCAATACCGTTAAGAGTAGCGTTAACAATGATGGCTTACAAGTTTTCCTAACTCTGAATTCAGAATCAACAACCTATAAGCAAGGAGCAGAAATCTACGTGACAGTGACGTTAACCAATACTGGTCATAAGGCATTGACCGTTTTTTCTAATAACGCTTTTAATAACTCATACTTATGTGACGCATACCTCGGTTTTGACGTTCGGAATAGTGAAAACGATTCGGTCTGGACGGAAGATGGCACAGGAAACTACAATGGGGCTGTAACGCTTGACCCACAAAAAAGCGTTAATGACACTTTTAATTGGAATACAGGCTCTTACCGCAGTACACCCCAAGCGTCAACTGGCGTGTACCAACTTGCAGGTTTTTATGAAACTGATAACAACTTAATCGCCACCAGCCGTTTGCAAACAGTACCAATAAACATAATAATAGTCAATGGCTCTTAACTAAATTCTTCAAATCAGCTTGATAATTTTTTTCTAAGTTTTGTGCTGTTTTCTTATTTTTCTTTTTTTGCTTGACGATTTTTATCGTCAAAAACTCTTATGCAGTCAAGAATATACCTACGCATATGCAGTTTTTTGTGCTATAGGATGCGAAAGATTTTCTAGCATGTTCTAATGTATAGAAATAAATACAGTGTTGTAATGGCTAACTTCAATGGAAGAGAAAAGGTTTGCTATTGCAAGTTAGAAATGCCTTAATGGCTAACAAGAGACGCTTAGTATTAATCGCGTCCATTGCGATAATAGCCATTATTGTTGTGTCATCTTTTGGCGCTATGGAAAACAGCAAATCACCATCTACTTCTATGGCAAGCAAAAAGCCGTTCTATGTAGGCATTACTTACTGTGGAAGTTCAGTTATTGAAGCCCAACAACAAATTGACAGGGTTAAGAATTACACTAACCTGTTTGTTTTACAGTCAGGGCCATTAATGCTTAATTTTACTGCGACTGAGCAAATATGCGATTATGCCGCTAACTCAGGATTGAACATAATTTTGTGTTATACTGACCACTGCTTGGGAGACAATTTAAATTCATTTCTTAATGAAGCCCAGTCACGTTGGGGTAGCCATTATCTTGGAGTATATTTCAACGATGAACCAGCAGGGCACTTGTTTGACTCTATTTCATTCGGTTTAAACGGTAATAACACAAAAAATATTACCATCGAGAGAAATATTGATAGCGTCTCATCATTTGTTGATCCAAACCTTATCATTGCAAGAAATACGAATAGCATCTCATTTCCTGAATTATCAGGGTCAGGATTGAATTCAACTTCAAATCAATACAACTTCTATATACCGTCTGGAATAGTAACGGTAACATCATATCCTTTAATGAATTTGGGAAGAATTATTTGGACCGGAAATTCCACGGGGACTAATCAAACAACAAGCGAAACACTGGTAACACCCTCTCAAACCATTTATTACCCTAATGGAACAATTTGTTACGTAGCAAGTGCAACATTGTTTTATAATTATGAGCCAAACGGAAGAGTTTCAGATGAAAATGGTCAGATGGTAACAAATCAGGGGAATATTTCCCAATTTCAATCATATCAACAAGTTTGGAATCTAAATCCGCTTCTGAATGATACTAACATAGCTAATCTCTATGTAAGCAACCTTCAAAATACCCTATCATCAATTGGTAATCAATCCGATGTTAAACTTTTCACCTCAGATTATGGTCTATACTGGTTTGACTATCCTTGCAGGCTACAATACTGTCTTTGCCGAACAATTTGGTCAGCAAACTGATGCCCAAACGTTAGCTTTAATCAGAGGTGCTGCAGATATGCAAGACAAGACTTGGGGAGTGATGATTGAGCCAGCAAGCCAATCACCGCTTAACCTCCAAACTGGTGACAAAATATACAATGAGTTGCAACATGCGTACGAAGATGGCGCTGAATACAGCGTTATCTTCAACTATGCACCAAACAGTAACACTACTGGGCTTTTACAAGATGAACAATTCGCCGCGATCCAAAGGTTTTGGACGAATGTAGTTCAGAATCCCAAAGTAACCAATAATGTGAAAGGACAGGATGCGTTAGTTCTGCCAAGTGACTATGGCTCAAGCCTACGAAACCCAACAGATTCTGTATGGGGCTTATGGCAACCCGATAGCTCCCAGCAAGTTTGGAATGCACTCCAGACATCACTTGCTAAATATGGATCAAAACTTGACATAATCTACAATGGCCCTAACTTTTTGACTGCTGGCAAATATCAGCGTATAATTTACTGGAATCAAACAATTCATTAACTAGACCTTTCCCTAGCAAGTGTAAAACCCATCCAAACTATACTTTCAAGAGTTAAGGACTATTTGGGAACTGTATATAACTTGTTTTGAGCCATCATTATAGTTTTTTTTGCTCTCTTTTCCCATGAAGACACAAGAATTAACCTTATTAAATAAGCTGTAAAAATAGCGGAAGTAACAAAGGTAATTAAACTATCACCTAAAACAACTGACTTATAATAGAACACGAAAAAAGAGTAAACGAGAAATACTGCAAAACCCAAAAACAACGCATAGTACATTTTCCTTAATCCAAGTCCTTTGAATTCAATCTTTTCTGCCAATATTCTAAGTTGTTGTTTAGTATACCAATATCCACCAATTAATCCAAAAATCAATCCTAAAAACATGCCCAAAACAGACATTTGTAATAATAATGGGTTAATAGCATTAAATATTGGAATATCAATAAGCAAAAATGCCATCCCTAAAAAGATTAGGGAAATTAGGATTAAGCCGATAAGAGTCGCATCAAACAGTCTTATCGCCACTGTAATCCATCTCCTAAGAAGGCGCAATATGCTCTACGAGCGTCATATCCATATTCGTACTCATTCCGTAATTCAGAGTTACCGATTGCATCAAAACCGTTTCTTGCATGATTGACTTTATCTGCCGCATTGATCCATATTCGATATACATTTGAGAGTTCATATCTAAGCTCATACTAATATTGGCTGGGGTAAAGTTGCTTAAACTGGCTGTTGGCAGGTTGTAGTTCATCTTTAGATTATTACTAATTATGTCGATTCTAAAAACCTTGAATGTTCCAGCTGGAACCGTAAGGTCTTGTATGCCTTTGAAAGTTATCGTTAAGTCTCCGGTTATCCCAATGCTTGAATTACCACCGGGAAATGGAACCTCAACTGAATCTCCAACTTTAACCTCTGGCTTGCTTAACAGTTGTGCAAGATAAGAGGCACTTGTAACGCCATTGTTTGGTATCTCTTGTTGTGTAGTTCCAAGGTCAAGCAAATATGCTGAGTACCCTGTCTTATTCATCTTTTCAGTTAATGAGATGCTTAACGGTTTGCTGTTTGTGCTCAAAGTCATCGTGTGGTTTAAAGTATAATATTCACCGTCGAAACCAGTTACTTCGATTGTTTGCTGCATGTTTATACTTGTATTATTTGGCAATTGAGAAGTTATCCCTGTTGGCAAAGCCGAATTACCATATTGAAAAGAACTAGTCATCGTAGCATCATAAACCATCTTCTCTCCAACAGTATAGTTGACGTTAAGTGGTATTGAGGCGGCTCCCTGCGGAATCAGCAGAGTGACCGCAAGTATCAAAATTGCAATAATTGCAAATATCATAAAGTAGATTTTTCTTCCAGATAATCGACGTTTCGGAGCCAATGAGGTGTTTTCCTGTTCTATTGATGAAGTTGATTCCCAAGAACGTTCAGTCAATTTAACTTTGAAGTTTTTCATATCACTCATCGCTAATTCTATAGTAATAACCTACAGCTTTTAGCTCTAATCATAGAACACTTTGTTCTAAGGGTAGAACGCTTAATGCAACCAGCAGTCTTAAATAATTGTAAATAAATTATTATTTACAAGTGAAGGTTCATGAGAGCAAGTTGCACCTTGGCGTCACCTCTAAGCCAAAAGCAAAAGACCGTTTGGTCACTACTAAACAAGGGCTTATCTGCAGCAGCAATCGCACAAAAACTTAACACCACAAGGCAGTTCATTAACCAGACCAAACTTTCCGCAGAAGCCAGGTTATCCACAACTCTTTTAGATGTCGCACAAGCAAACGACCTCCAAATTACAAAACTATACCTAAAAGAAGGCATACTTTTGGGATATCACCCAGCACTAAAACGTAAAGCCATATTGACCTACAGCACAAATTTTGGAATTAAGGTATGGTATTGGCACGACAACCCTGAAGAAGTCACCGACACAGCCTTCCTAAAACAAACACGACAATACCTACTCGATATCGCCAAAGAAAGAAACATAGAAATCGAAGAAGCCCAGACAATTCACCCAGCCAAACTGGCACATGTAATTTTCAGCAAACTAATTCCGGAGCTGAAAGCTTGAATGTCAAAAAAAGTTTAGAATCACGAATTAGAGGCTGGCTTCCCCAAAAACCACGCCCTAGTAACGAGACCAGAACATTCCAAGCACCAATTAAATCGTCAAAGACTCTTCGATTTTCAATTGTCTTTGGAGTTTTAGCGGTCATAATAGCCTTGACAGTAATCTATTTGCCTTTTATTCAACAACAGATATTCGGCTTCGCGGCGCTATTAGTTATTATCATTGCTAATATTGTAGCAGCTTACCTTGTGCATAAAGGCGTTTTGCCAAAACCAACCAACACAGCAAGAATGCGAAATCTTGCGATTCTAGCTATAAACCTTGCAATTTTATTTTCAGTAGTGATTGTTGTTCGGTTATTATTTGGAGGGCTTTAAGAAATATGGATCTAAAGAGGCATCTCTTGAAGTTCAGTCGCGGTTGGCTTCCTCAAGAACCAATTTTGCGTACCCATGCTCTGCCAAACCAAAGCAAAGCAAGTAGAGCGAGAATAATTTTTCAGAACTTGGTTATGGGTTTTCTAGTGATTGCCGGATTATTCTGTTCAGTTTTGTTACTAAATTCGTGGTTAAAATTTGTATTTATTACTCTAATTTTAGTCGGTGGACTACTTTGGCGTTTCTCGCACGGAAACGTAAGGAAAGTGTTCAAATTTTTCATGGTTGCTGTCTTGATTTTTGTGATAAGTTTTACGGCAGTTGAATTTAATTTGATTTCGAATGCAGGTTATCCGCCAACTTACTCAACCTCTCAAACAAGCACTACCATTTCAAAAAACAATATGCTAAATTTCTCTCTATCTCAGATGTTACAAGACATTGAAAGCACCCCAACTTACAAGTTGTTAACACTCCAATTTGGACCAACGGAAGCAGAAAATATTAAACTCGACTCATCATTCCCCGGCGGACAGGTCCAGGTTGATTTTTACGGACAAAAATCAAACACATATTTTTATTTCCTTTCCAGTCAAGGGTATCCTTACCATGTTAACGTTGGAACTTACAGTGTGAACCAATTTCATCCTCAAGGGCTGGCAGCCAAAGACTCATTTGCGCAAATAGATGCCTTGGGACTTCAATGGTTTTATGATCGTGCCTTGGAAATTGCTCAAAACAGGACATCCAACTTGCCAACAATAGATTCCTTAACTATAACCTTAACATATGGTGGCAATACAGATTATGATGGCTTATTTGTGCAATTCATCGGAAGCCATCAGACAGTATTGCCGAACGGATACATTAATGGCGAGGCTGTCTTAATCGCGGTCTTTAAACCAAATGGAACTTTACTGTATATGTCCCAACCAACTCAACAGTAAGCACATAGCCCAAAACCATCTCCGTTTCACCCCAAGTATCCATTGCAAAATTTGCTAGTCCCAATGCCAGCCTCTTTTTTTAGCAATATGCTCTCCGAATTCTTTCTCCAATTGCAGCGTCAACTGCCCAGTCGATCGGCATTGCTGTGTAATCCAAATCGAAAAGGCTTTGCACGAACATATTTTTTGTGCAATAACAATCAAAACCAGAAAAGGCTTATCTATCGTAAAATCGGTTATTTATGAGGTTCTTCAAGTTTATCATTTCGAGCTAAATATTTTTCTGGATTGACGTCGAGTTGTTTGCATAGTTCTAAGAATGCCTGCCTTCGGTCATCTTTATTCTCGGTGTTAAACCGAAGAAAGAAAGGTCGCTGACTCCAGTCAAAAACAACAGATGCTTTTGCATATATGTAAAAGAGCATTCCAGCAAAGAGGACTGCACTTCACCCTCTCGATTTAATAATCCCTCCATGAGGGCTTCTATGATTTCTTTTGGATGATATCCCTCGATTTGATCAAGTACTTGTGAGAGCCCATTAAATATTTCTGCAGTTTCTAATGCCCTGATGAGTGTATGGCTTCGTTCAGTTTTCGTTAAGAGATTTGGAGCGAACCTTGTGACTGCAATTTGAATATCCACGTTGGGGTCCTTCAGAGCGTTCTTTACAGTTTCTCGAGCTGTTATTGTGTCGATTTGAGCGAGGGCTTCAATGTCTCTCCAGTCCCGAGGGCAATGATTGATCAATATCTGTTCGATTGTTTTGAGTTGATCTGGCGTAGTTGACTTTAATGCTTCTAAATCATAACCTACTCCATCGTGCCACTTTTCATAATCAATCTTCATACTTTTTTCAAACCGTCGAACAGGTGAATCTGAGCCAGATTTAGCAGAATTTTTTGCTTTATCAGGAGTATTAGAAATGCTCTTAGAACATTTCATGGCTTTTCACAACCGGTTTCTTTTAAACAAACTTGAATATTTAAGATGATACCTCTCGCAATTAATGGCAAAACCAAGCTGCAAAATGGATAATGGCATTTTCGAGTTTAAATCGGGTTAAAATCAAATTTTCCCTAAAAACCAATCTAAGAAAAAAAAGAAGAAAATCTCAAACTAAGAGTCCAATTTGTCACTTCATGTCCAGCGGTTTCTTAACTACTTGATTGTACTATTCCTTGCTTTGCAACTGCTTCACGATGCAATGCCTTGACTTGATTAATCAACTCTCTCTAATCTCGCAAAATCATCATTAAACTGTGTTTCATCGTGCGCTTTTGCCAAATTGCCCATAACTTGTCCGATGTTTGCTGTTACTTGTGCCCACATTTGTCGTTCTTTAGGCGTTATAGACTGCAACTTGCCACCAACTTCCTGCTGATCCACCGTTCCTTTAGCTATCAAATTAGCCATGTCAAATAGGTCATCTAGTTCAGTTATCCACTTTTTTCGCAAAGTTTGTGTGTCAATACTGTCTGTGTGCCTAGTCAGAATAATAGGACACTCATCCTGCGTAGTACATTCTGCTGTATTTTTCAATTTGTTTTCACCTCCAAAATTCCGTTTTGTTTATTCTCTGATGCGAGAACCAAGACTTCGGAAATTATCGCGCGCTGCCTTGTCCCGAAATTAAGCATTCATCAACTTAGTTAGTCAAGGCACAGCACAAGCGCTTCAGAGACGCTTTTAGGCTAATGCTTAGTTCTGCGTCGTTTCAGAAAAACAGTAGCCAAAAGTGTTGTGCCTAGACACGCGAGCAATGGAAACGTCGCTAAAGAGAATTCTGGAACAGAGCGAGTTGGGCTGACAGAGGGGGTTGGGCTGACCTGAGGTTCAGGGCCGGTGTACCCAGCTGGGAAATATTGCTCGTTTGAAGTTCCATTGAAACCTCCTATGGCATAGATTGTGTCATTGACGGTTGCTAAAGTTTCTACTCCAGAAGTGGGCACGGAGGCTCCAATTGACCAGTTGCCAGTTTCAGGGTCATAGATCTGGGTTTGGCCAGCAATATAGTAAATTCTTGTTGGAGCAAAAACGCCTGTGGTTTCTGCTGCAACGCTGTAACTAGTTGTGACAGGTATAGGTGAACCAAAGGACCAAGTGTTAGTTTGAATATCGTATATCTGAGTCTCATTTGTGCTGCCGCCCATTACATAGATTTTGTCGCCGACTGCTGTCATGGCAAACCCGATAACTGGAGATGGCATTTTCGCTAGTGTATTCCATGTATTGCTGTTTGGGTCGTAGACTTCATTTATGCCATAGGGAATCGGAACCGCTAAACCTGTGAATGCTCCGCCCATAACGTAGATTTTTCCGTTAACAGTGACGGCACTGAGAAAGCCTTCAGCAACTGGCAATTGTAATTCTGTCGAATTACTCCAGCTGTCAGTGGTTGGATTATACACTTGAATTGCTGCTGTGGGAACGAACCACCATCCACCTATGACGTAGATTTGGCCTTGATAGGTTGTCAGACCAAAGTCTACCTCGAAATACGGCATAGGCGCTTTTTGTGTCCATGTGTTTGTGGCTGGATCGTACATGTAGTTTGAGTTGGTGTCAGCACTCGCGCCCTGCGTGGTGAGATTTGTTCCGATTACATACACTTTGCCGTTTAAGACAACACTGTCTAATCCGCTTGAAGAACTAGGTATCGGTGCTTTTGCCACCCAAAAATCGCCTGTTGAAGCATCAGCAAAGAAGACGGCAAATTCAGTTGCAGTTAACAATGCAACAATCAAAAGTAGGCAGGCAACAGTACGCTTCTTCAAGTTCTCACAGCCAAAATGGGCTTAACTGCCTATTTAGAACTTTCTAAATTTCACGGTAACGATTAATTTTCTCAAGAAGAGCTGTCTGGTGGATTTGGGTAGCGCGATCTCCTTTGCGTCGATGTTAAGTGTTAAAGTACGTTGGTGACACTGCTTTGTCTTTTCTGCCAATGTTTTGAGCTGCTTCCCTGTTAAGAACCAAGCATAAGATGCTAAACAATGCGTAAGTAGCCACTTGCCGTAAACCCCTGACTTTGTTTACAACCATGCCGCATTGAGTTTTAAGGAAACTATTCACAGCTTCAATAGGCGGTCGCTTATGATATTCCTTCTTCTGATCCTCAGGTCCGTAAGTCCTAAACTTCTTATCTACCCGCAAAACACTCCTATCGCCGGGTTTCTGGTTTGCTGGATAAGGAATCACAGCTCTATTAACAGCCATCTCGTAATTTCCCATCACTATACTGGCTGTCCGCAATTACGCTTCTCAGTTTAGCTCCAGAATCTCTTCAAAACCTGCTTTGCCCTCTCGAGAATAGTTAACGAATGCTTCTTCTCGTTCTGATTAGCTGAAGCAATCACACTAGATAAAGGAAGCATAGTTTCAGAATCAATCGATAAATGTAGCTTATAGCCTAAAGCAAAGCTTCTACCTGTTCTTCCAACTCTTGCTTCAGAGTCTGAATATCCAATCTGGTTATCTGTTGGATCGCGAGTGCTCCAAGCTTTGATGAAAGAAGCGTCTAATACAACGTCCACCTGCTTTGACCGGTTGCTTTTGAGGAGTTTGACAACTTTCTCTTCTATTATGCTGCTAAGCTTTTCTTGGCCAAGCCTTCTTGCAAATCTGCTCAGCACACTTCTCGGATAACCTTTCTCTTCATGCTTGAGCAAGCATAACTTTCTCAGCCTAGAATCAGCATCTAAAAGCCTCGTCATCTCTCTAAGGCTACGTACACCCTTCATGCGCATTACGATGAAGGCTCTGAAAATGCCTGAGGGGTTTCTGGCTGGTCTGCCGGGTCCATTGGTATGGAAGCAACTGAGCAGGGCTGTTTTGGCAAAGCTTAAGTCTATGTTTTTGAAGAGGGTTTCTAGGGTCTCGTGTTCATCTTGTCCCGCTAGGATTCCCCTCCTAAGCTTGGACGTTTCTCAAAAAATACGAGACCCCAACTAAAACATAAACATTAGTAATTTCGGGACAAACCAGCGCGCTTCCAAAGAAAAAAACTTTTGGCATCTGGGCTGTCGGATGTGGCAATACCCAAAAAAAGGGGGATGATTTAGTGGTTTCCTTTTGTTTATGGTCGTTTTCTGAGCGTTAGCACTACTATTACAGCGCCAACTACAATGATTGTGACGATGATGCCCAAGACTGCTGGCATAAAGTATAGTTCAGACGTCAACTGAGCTGCAAGAGTAGCTGCGGGGGTCGCAGTTGCTGGAGTTACGTCAAAGGCGGTTTCTGCATTGGAGCTATAATAGGAATCTGAACCGGTGAAGGTAGCTGTCAACGTGTACTTGCCGGGAATATCCGGCTGCCATACATAGCTGTATGATCCGCTGGAGTCGCTCGTCGTCGTGCCTATTGTTCTGTAATTGCCATTAGCGTCAACGACGGTCAATGTAACTGGAACGCCTGTAACGTTGGTTGGAATCGGCTTCTGCTGATATAGGTATTCCATCCATTGAGTCATGCTATTGTCAGATACTGCTGGGACTCCTTCTGGAAAGCGGGCTGCCATCACGGTTTGCGTTGTGCCAGCTGAAATGTCGGTCACCATACCTTTTACAACGATGCTTTGCCCCTGAGTTATAGCGGTGTCTGGCGCTGAGACTGTGGTTGCACTTGGACCCTTACCAAAACAGTAGAATTGGCCGTCATAGCAGTTAGGCGCTAAAATGATGCTGTTTGCGGCGACTGGTTGTTGCCACCATCCAGGCATACGCCATATTTCTGCGCCGTTGGACATGTTGATGCAGTACATTTGCTCTCCTCTGTACAGCGGCGAATCAGCAGAGTGCTCGCCGTTCATTACGATTATTTTGTCAGATGCAGCGGTTATGCCACCGTAAAGCGGATAAACACTGTAGGGTGTGACAAGCCCGGAATTAACAGGTCCCCATTTCCATAATAATGCTCCAGTCTTTGCGTCATTCGCCCATAGCTCTCCGTCGTATGCGATCCAATAGAGTTTGCCGTTGAGGATTGCTCCTCCCATAATGTACATGCCCCATTGGTTAGGGCGAGGATTGGAAACCCAAACTTGTTCCCCTGTAGCGATACTGTAAGCATATGCTTGTCTTGTCTCTTTCCTGAAGTTAACGTATATTCCGTCTGCCACTGACATCGCCCTGCCTCCAACTATCATTTCCCATGTTCCTTCGTTGCGTGTTTTCTGCCACATTACATGTCCATCTATACCTGAAACAGCCAAGTCTGTGTAAGCATCTGGGGAACTGGATAATCCGCGAGTCTGATTGGTTATGATCAGTACCGAGGGATCTTTAGGATCCCATGCAGCTATAGCCATAGCAGGATAGTAGTAGTAACCTAGCACCTGAGTTATGCTTGTAGCGTTGGTAGCTACAGTTTCAAGAATTGGTGGACCTAGAGAAGGTAAGGTAACATTCCATTCTATGCCATTTCGCCAATCCAGATTGTACATTGGTCTTGCACTGTACCATCCACCCATAGTTTGCGAAACAGATTGATCCATCAATCGTGTTGAATTCCACTTGACTAGGGTAGTGCTGTTTTGAGAGTTTTCAAGCACATAGCACAGAAGAGCCCCAGTTATTCTGTCCTCAAAGAAAGTCAACCCGAAACCATCCGTCGATTCTACGGGACAATTCTTAATCGTTAGTTGCAAAGAGCCTGTAAATGCATCCCACATTGCCCATGTTGTTCCGTAAAGTGTACCGACTGGCAGTGCGCCACCAGTAGTACTCCATAAGTAGGCCATGCCGCCATGAAAGTTCCTCGATCCAACTGTTAGTATTTGACCTAGCGTTATCTGTGCATCTTGGGCCATTACAAGCGACCCAGATGCTGATGGATAGGTTCCATTAACAAACCAAATGTCTTGTCCAGTTGCGAGATCAGTGCAGTGCCAACCCATTCGGGGTTCATTCATTTCTTTCCAGTAGAGCCTTCCGTTGATGATAATTGGCGGTTGTAGCTGTCGTACGTACGCCGACCCTGTATACATGTCCACTATGCTTGACGACTCTGGCGAGGCGGATCCTGGCGCTACGCCTCCAAACAAAGTCGGTCTAGTCCATAGTACGTGCGTCGTGGTTGGCACAGTGCTGTATGGATTGTAAGCTCCGTTCATGCTGCCCCAGTCAAATTGCCTGCTTGTATCATAACCTGGCATCAACCAGTTGCCCGCGACGTTAGTCCAAGCATCGTTCTCTCCGTATTGTGGAAACTGCCAGTATGCCGTCGGCAGTGGAATACCACTAGGATAAGTCAGCTGTGTCTGCTGCACATTGAGCACGAATACGGGAGTGTCTGCTGCTGGCTCTATCTGATTAAAGGTAGTAGCAAAATCCACCTTTCCTCCGGGATAGTGCGCTTTGATTGTCCAGTTGCCAACCTTGTCAGGAGTAAAATTCGCAAACGTGCTTCCTGTCGAATCAGCATTGAATGGTCCAAGAGTCTGAACCTTTCCAGTAGGATCTGTGATAATCACGGTCCAACCGTCATATCCTGGAAATCCAAGTCCTCTCGTTGGAAAAGTGAACCCAAAAACGACCAGCACTTGTTGACCCACACCTACTGGGTTAGGCGATGCAGTACAGTATGGATATAATGTAAATGCCGCATTGCCAAACGGGAACGCAAGGGTAGCCACCATTGCTAGTAATTAGAAATAGCGTAATCGCTCTAGTTGTACCCTTTTTCAATCGCATTATTCCTTTCTCCAAAATTTTAGTACACACCAAGTGTATACAACTTCTTGATATATTTCAAAATGCATTTAATACCTTGTAGTTGGGACGCCCACCAACAACTAGAAAGGCTTACATATAGTCAACAACATAGTTTTTGTCGGCGTGCAACATGAGTGACGTTGAATACGTGACCTTTTTGGGAGAACTAGGCTTGAACTCCACGCAAGCTAAGGTTTTCATTGCACTGGCCAAAGCAAAACGTCTTCTCAGCAAAAGAAGTGTCAGCAATTTCACGAGTAGCAAGGCCAGATGCGTATCGAGCGCTGTATGATCTTGAAAAAATCGGTCTTGCCGAAAGGTTATTAGGTAAATCAATGAGTTTTGAGGCCACACCTATCGATGAGTGCTTTTCAACTCTACTTCTTAACAGGGTAAAGAAAACAGCGGAGCTTAAGGAGAAAGCGCTAAAATTAACGCGGAACTTCAAGCAGAGTCTTCTAGCCAAAGGAGTTGGTGAGCAAAACCAATTTGTATTAATTCCCACAAAACGCAATGTATACGCTAGAGCCCAAAAAATTACCATGAACGCTCAAGAATGCGTCTGTTTTTTAGGCTTAACAAGAGGAATGCTTTCTTGGCTCACTGAATACTCTTCCTGTTTGGAAGAAGCTTTAGCAAGAAAAGTAAATTGCAGAATGATTATGCCACGGGTAGGAAAAACTAACGCCTTCTGGAAAGCGATTGAAATTTTCAAGAGATACTCCGATTTTACAGTAAAAGTGATGTCAGAGCCACCTACGACGACTTTTAGCGTTTGGGATCGAAAAGAAATCATGATAACAGTCTCGGCGATTGACGCAGCAAATCCAGCCCTCTCTTTGTGGTCTAACAACAAAAACATAGTTACTCTATGTCAAGAGTACTTTGAATTCTTATGGTGCAAAGCTGAAAAAACAGATTTTAACGTTGACCAAGTCGACGTAAGCGCGCTGCCTTGTCCCGATACTATGTGTTGAAGTAGGTGGGTGACACTGCTTTGTCTTTTCTGCCAATGTTATGAGCTGCTTCCCTGTTAAGAACCAAGCATAAGATGCTAAACAATGCGTAAGTAGCCACTTGCCGTAAACCCCTGACTTTGTTTACAACCATGCCGCATTGAGTTTTAAGGAAACTATTCACAGCTTCAACAGGCGGTCTCTTATGATAATCCCGTTTCTGATCCTCGGGCCCGTAAGTCCTAAACTTCTTATCAACCCGCAAGACAGTTCTATCGCCTGGTTTCTGGTTTGCAGGATAAGGAATAACTGCTTTTTCAACTACAGTTCTAATTTTGCCATCGCTATATTGGCTATCAGCAACTAAACTTCTCAGTTTAGTACCTGAACTATTCAAAATCTGCTTTGCTTTTTCAAGTATGACCAAGGAATGTTTCTTCTCATTGTCGTTGGCTGAAGCAAACAAGCAAGATAACGGAAGCATTGTCTTGGAATCTATCGATAAGTGTACTTTATAACCTAAAGCGTAGCTTCTGCCTGTTCTTCCAACTCTTGCTTCTTTGTCAGAATACCCAGTTTGATTATCTATAGGATCTCTTGTACTCCAAGCTTTAATGAAGGAAGCATCAAGTACAACATCAACCTCTTCAGTCCGATTACCGATCAGAAGCAAAACAACTTTCTCGTCAATTATTCTATTGAGTTTACCCTCCCCGATCTTTCTTGTAAACCTGCTTAGAACGCTTCTTGGATATGCCCGCTCACCTGCTCTGATTAAACATAGCTTCCTGAGTCTCTGATCAACGTCAAGAAGCCTAGTCATCTCTCTTAAGCTGCGAACTCTCTTCATACGCATTATGATGAACGTTCTGAAGATGCCCAACGGATTTCTTGGCGGTCTTCCTGGGCCATCTCTGTGAAAGCAACTGTTGACAACGTTGTTAGCAAAGCTTAAGTCTACGTTTCGGAACAGGGTTTCAAGGGTTTCGTGTTCATCTTGTCCCGCTAGGACTCACCTCCTAAGCTTGGACGTAACTCACTTGATACGGGACCCAACCTCAAAAATAAACGTTAACTTGATTTAGGGACAAGCCAGCGCGTATTAATCGAGTAAATCGATTTTCAAAATCTAAGAAATCCAAATCCATCAGGATATTCAATTTCGATACGGATAATCTCACAAAGAAGGGTTGAGTTTCCATCCTGCGCATAACTAAAAATGAAGATAGAAACAGAGTTTTCACACGACATCACTCTTTAGGCGACGATAGCGACCAAACGCCCTTTTAGGGAAAAACGCTTGCTCACTATATGATTACTCCAAGCTGTTCTCTAAGTCCACTCTTTGCGCGGCGAAGATAAACGAGCAGATTTTAGATGGAAAAGCTTGGGCTCGTGTGTTTTAGTTGTCCTGTAAGTTTAAGAGGATTCTGGCGTCGCCAAAGAGATGTATCTGAAAACGGACATATCCTTCCACTGATATTGTATGCTATTGGCTTGGAAATTAGTCATTCAAACGTTTATTCTATTGAACCCCATTTAGTTGCATTATGAAAGATTTAGCCACAAAATATTGTTAGTTCTAACTGTAATAACAATCATTGGTGAAGTTGTTTCAATATTTCTGTGGATAGTGAATCCTAGAATTCCTCTTGGGCAGGCACGTTTTTCTTTAGCCGTTGATTATAGAATCGCAGTTGCTAACTCTGTTGTTTTTGCTGTTCTAAACTTGGTTGCGTTGGGGTGGATTATTCGAAGAAATAAAATGGGCCCCATTTTTCTAATTGCTATTTCAATAATCAATAGGCTAATCTCGGAACCCATTTTCATTGGAGGCATTCACGGCGTATTCTTAACTTGGACTGGAATACTGGTAATCTTTGCTTACCTTGATTATAGAAAAATATCTAGAAAAATGTTAAAGTAAATTGCAGATTTCTTCAACCAATAGATAAACCGAGTTAAGACTGCATTCGCAGAGTTATGCTGGTTCAATCATTACCTCTAAAGTATATCCAGCCAAACTTGTTTTTTCATCTTCAAAAAGACTCAACACCAACTTTGGAATTGATATGCGTCCGTCTTTTCGCATTTTTGCATAAAAAAACTGCCAGCCCTTATGCAGACTCTAAAAAATTCACGCCAACCTTTAACGCCTGATCAGCTCTCCATTTTGAAACGCCACCGAACCACCTTTGGAATCTGCACCTTATTTGGCGCTCTGAAGCTTTGTTGTAAAGGTAACTTTCTCAGTTAGGGGCATACTGATTCTTGTTTTATGCACTTACACTTAAGGCTTTTAGAAACTAAGTGGAACGGGAATAAACGGAAATAAACGCAATTCAACGCAAAACAACGTCGAACAGACGTCAAAACAACGGGAAAAAACGCAACCTGCAAACAAAGCAAACCCTGAACCAAAAAAGCAAACTGAAACACAAACAACAAAATTTACCTCTCTCTGCACAGATGTTTCTCAAACACATTAATAAAACGCGCAATTAATAATTCAATAGGAAGGTCTCTAGTTTTTGCAGCCAAATCATGAAAATAAGCCTAATAGACTGATTAACGAAAAAAGTCCTTATCTTCTTCAGCATGCCTACAACCCAGTAGACTGGTATCCCTGGAGCCAAGAAGCCTTAGACAAAGCGAAAGCCGAAGACAAACCAATTTTCCTCAGCATCGGCTACTCCAGCTGCCACTGGTGCCATGTCATGGAGGAGGAATGCTTCAACGACCAACAAGTTGCAGACCTCTTAAACCAAGCCTTTGTCTGCATTAAGGTTGATCGCGAAGAAAGACCCGACTTGGACGCGGCTTACATGGCTGTTTGTCAAGCTATGGGCAGAAACTGCGGTTGGCCACTTAACATACTGCTTACGTCTAAGCTTAACCCGTTTTATGCTGCCAGCTACATACCAAAATTCAGCAGAGCAGGCTTAGTGGGCATGTTGGATCTTGTTCCTCAAATTATGAGAATTTGGAAAGGACAACGCGCTCAGCTTGAAGTTGTAGGAGCTGACATCAAGAGCCGAATCGAATATCTGGAAAAGAGAACTCCTCAACAATCTTTGGGTAAAGAAGTGCTAAGAGACACCTTTGAGCGCTTAACATTGGATTTTGATAAAGAAAACGGCGGCTTTGGCACTGCACCAAAATTTCCAACTCCTCATAAGCTGATGTTTCTAATGCACTACTACGCGAGAACTAAAGAAACGAAGGCATTAGCTATGGCTGAGCAGACGCTAAGGCAAATGAGGCTAGGCGGAATCTTTGACCAAATTGGTCTTGGATTTCATCGTTACAGCACAGATCCGCAATGGCTAGTGCCGCACTTCGAAAAAATGCTCTATGACCAAGCACTGCTCACAATAGCCTATGTTGAAGCGTACCAGGTAACACGGGCTGGAAAATTCAAGATAACCGCAAAGGAAACTCTGGATTACTGCATTAGAGATTTATCTTCGTCACAAGGCGGCTTCTTCTCAGCTCAAGATGCCGATTCAGAGGGTGAAGAGGGCAAATATTATCTGTGGACCTTGCAGGAAGTCACTGGATTCGCTAGAACCGGCAGATGCAGACTTGGCTGTTCATCTTTTTGGATTAAAGGCTGACGGCAACTTTCCTAATAGCAGAGGCAAAAATATTCTTTACCTCGCCGAACCTCTCGATGAACTTGCATCATACAAAGGCTTAACGCTGGATGAACTTATCATGAGGCTGGGCAAAATTCAACATATTCTTTTTGAAGTAAGAAAGAAACGGGTGCCTCCAGCGATAGATGATAAAGTTCTTAACAGACTGGAACGGCTTGATGATCGCAGCTTTAGCCAAAGCCGGCAGTATTTTTAATGAACCAAAGTACATTGAAGCCGCAATAGAAAACAGCAGACTTCATCTTAAACCGTCATGCTCAAAGATGATGTGCTGTATCATCGATATGCAAAAGGCGAAGCAGCCATTGACGGCTTCCTAGACGACTACGCCTTCTTCACATGGGGGCTAATTGAGCTCTATGAGGCAACCTTCGAAGACAAATATCTCCAAGCAGCCACAGCGCTAACCAAAACTATGGTGGCAAAGTTTTGGGATGACAAAAACGGCGGATTTTACCAAACACAAACCAGTGAGGCGGGACTACCAAAACTCAAGCAGCTCTATGATGGAGCAGTTCCCTCAGGAAACTCAGTCGCACTGTATAATCTGCTGCGGCTAAGTCGTTTAACCAACGAACTTACCTTCGAAACAATGGCAACCCAAATGACGAAAACATTTGGGCAAGAAGTAGAAGGAGCGCCTGAAGCATACACGTTCTTCCTTTTAGCATATGATTTTCTGATTGGTCCATCCTACAGCGTTACCTTAGTTGGTGAAAAAACGCACAAAGACACCGCTGGAAATGCTTGATGCATTAAAGAAGCATTACCTGCCAACAACCACTGTGTCACTTAAGAGTCCAGAGAAATCTGCTTTCGACTATCAGCAAATCGAGGGCAAAGCAACTGCATATGTTTGCCGAGACCAAATGTGCCTTCCAGCAACAAACCATATCGCAACCATGCTTGAACAACTGGGTCTAACTGCTATTGTATAGACTGCAGCGCCTTAGCATTGAGGTATATGCAATAATTTCTTAATTGAATATGCTAGTTGTTTGTGCTTTTTCTCAGTGAAATACGCTATTGCAAATGCAGTAACATTTGTAATCAGCAATATTGGAATTATCATGTAGAATCTGTCAACGGACAAATTCAATCCGCTAAGATAAATCAATATTGGATAATGAGTTAAGAAAAGAGTATATGAGAAACCAGCTCCAGAGCTAACAATGTTAACGAATTTTTTGTTCAAAATCATCTTTGGAGTCTCTCTTGCTCGCCCTTCCATTCAACAGTAGTACTCCAAGAAAAATACAAATTGAAAGTAACATTCCCAAGAAAACATCATAGTATTGGCGGGTCGAAGCGAAAGTCATGTAAATATCAAATAACGTGATTGCCAAAAAAACTTGAAGCAAACCCTCTAAAACATTTCGCGCAACATCACTCGACAAAATACTGTTAAGACGCGAACTATTGATTGCCAGCATCATCAAAGCACCCACAAACCAAACGATGATAAAACTGCTATACTCTTGAAACAACGTTAAAATCATTAAACTCAATAAAGCAGCAACCGCAAAAAACAAAACCCAGTAAGGCTTGTTCCTTTCTCTTTTTCCCGTTACTCCTAATGACCCAATAACTAACCAGCCAAAAAACATGTAAATCCACCATTCAACAACCAACGTCCACAATATTCCGTTGAACCCAAAAGGAGTAACTGCAGGTAACGGAAGTTGCAACCCAAAAAGTGAAGTTGGGAATCTTTCTAACATACCAAGAGTCATACCGAAATTAAGCAATGAAGGTGTGGTCTGCATGGCGCACAAAGAAGCAAAATAGGTTTGGTTCGTGACATAAATTAACAAGACAAAAACTCCTGCTAAAATTAGCGCTGGCACTAAACCGGAGTAAATTCGGCTGAATCGGTCAACAAAAAAATTTCTAAACTTGTACTCTTTGTTCCCTATTTTATTTAGCAATGAGTAACAAATTAGTAACCCGGAAAGCGCGAAAAACAAAAGCACAGCAACTCCACCCAATACGCTGCCAATCGTGAAAGATGGGGTGTTTAGGACGGGTTGATATTTCGTCAAAAAATGTCCGATTACTACCATTTCGCAAGCGACTAAACGAATAATGTTGAGGAGAACGGACGATTCTTGCGAAAGAGGATTGCGGTTAAATTTCAACGGATTCGCCTATTGACGTTTAATTGCTTGAAATCAGTGCTAATGTATTAGAGTTAAGCTTAAAAATCTGTTCAGACCCCATTGGAACATGACCTTAAGTTAGAACAGCCACAGGCAACTATTTTGCAAAATGCCTTGAAGAAAGAGGAAAAGTTGAAAGGAATCTACGTCTTAATTATTCAAATAAAAAATGGTGTTAACTGTGGCATAGGTGCCTTAGGCGAGTTAAACTTTCAACAGGGCTTATATGCTTATGTTGGTTCTGCGCAAAACAATTTAGAGCTCAGAGTGAAGCGGCATCAAAGAAAAGAGAAGCACTTGTTTTGGCATATCGACTACTTGTTAAGTAATGAAGCGTCAAAAGTAATAGCGGTTTATTATTCAGCCGGAAAGAAGGCGGAAGAATGTATTGTCTCCAATATGATCGAGACAAGTGGTGCCTTGCCGATTAGAGGTTTTGGATGTTCCGATTGCCGTTGTAAGAGTCATCTTTTTAGAATAGAAAATTTTCATTTTCTTGATAAATGTTTGCATCCTTTTAAGTTAAGTTAAAAGAAGAGATTTGGGTAAATCCTTAAATTCTGATTTCATATTAGTGTGAAATGTATGAAAAGTGTGATTCAGATGGAGAGAAAAAGCAACATACAACTCTACGGAACGGTAAAAGTCGGCGACAGAGGGCAAGTAGTCATCCCCGCAGACGCACGCAAGGAACTCGACATTAAACCAGGCGACCTCCTACTTGTCATGTCAGGTAGAAACCGACGGGGCATCACCATGGTCAAAGCTGACGTCATGAGAGAACTCGCAGAAAAAATAATGCAAGGTCTAGAAGCTCCAGAAGAAAAAAACGAATAAACATTTGAGGAAAAACAAATGTTTAGAAACCCTGAAGAAATACGGCAACGGTTAAACGAGATAGTGGAAAAGTTCCGTCAAAAAGGAGCGACAAGCCCCGAAAAAGCAATGACCCTTCAAGAACTAGATCTGCCACCCCGTTTCGAACAAGCCATGCAGCGTAGGCTCGGTCAAACAAAAATTTTTGTTGAAGTAAACGGCAAATATTACCTAAACGAAGAACGGCTTAAACAGATTCAAGAGCAACGTGCCAATTCAGCGTCTGGTAGCTATGGCGGTGTCGGAAGCAGGCAGCGTCCTCCGACTTGGTTGCGTTACGCTGGAATTTTACTTATGTTGCCAATCGGCATAATCGTTGCTGTGGTCCTGTACTTCTTTTTCATCACCACGGGATCAGGATATTATCCAGGAGAATTCCTAATCATAATTTTGGTTGTTATGTTAATTGTGTTTGCGGCTCGAATGTTGCTCTGGAGGTCACGAAGGCGATACTGGGGTCAACAGAAAATGGTCAACGGACCTTATAATTGACAGCATCCTAATTTATCTCCAATGTTAATCCTTTTCCAAATAAGATAATAAGAAAACTGAAAAAAAACTAAATTTTATCCAGATTAAATTCTTCGTGTATCGCTTTCACTACTGCTGCTCCATCTTTTTCCTTGACAACGAATGAAATGTTTAGTTCTGAACTGCCTTGGGCAATCATGCGGATGTTTATGCCTTTCTTCGCGACAGTTGAGAATATTTTTGATGCGACGCCTAACATTCCTTTCATGTTTGCGCCCATAACAGCAATTACTGCAACATCGTCTTCGGCTGAGACTTCGCTGACTAAGCCGCCTCTGTCCAACAAGGCGATTTCAAGGTTGCTAATTGCCCTGCCAAGTAGTCCTCGTTTGATAATCATTGAAATGTTGGCTTCTGAAACAGCGGTGGAAATCATCATTACATTTATGTCGTTTTTGCCTAAAACGTCGAAGACTTTTGTGTAGCTGCCTGGTGCACCTACCATTCCTGCCCCGCTAACGTTCACCATTGCTACGTCTTTTATCAAAGCTACGGCTTTGACTACTTCTGTTGCTTTGGGATCGGGTTCTTTTGTTATGAGTGTGCCTAGGTTTTCGGGGTGGAAAACACTGCGTATTCTGACTGGAATGTTTTCTTTAATGACAGGTTCCAATGCGCGTGGATGCATGGCTTTTGCGCCGAAAATTGCCATTTCCGCAGCTTCTTGGTAGCTGAGTTGTGGCAGCATTTTGGCAGTTGGCACAATTTTTGGGTCAGTGGTCATTATGCCGTCAACGTCGGTCCATATCCAGACTTCGTCAGCCTCTAATGCAGCACCTAAAATTGTGGCTGTATAATCTGAGCCTCCTCTGCCAACAGTCGTAACAATGCCATCTTGGTTTGCGGCGATAAATCCTGTTACAACGGGGATTACGCCTTTTTCTAGGAGTGGTACAAGACGTTCTCGGATGAGATGAGTAGTGTAATTCATCAGTGGGTCTGCTTCGCCAAAGTTGGAGTCAGTAACAATGCCTGCTTCTTTGCCAGTGAACCATTGAGTTTCAAGCCCTTTGTCTTTTATGGCACCCCAAACAATAGGCGCAGATAATCGCTCACCAAAAGAAACCACATAATCTTTAGATTTGGGCGTCACTTCGCCAACATAGCAGATACCAGTTAAAACCTTCTCTAGCTCAGCTAAGGTTTTCTCAGTGATCTGAGTAACTTCCTTTTGAATCTCTTTGCTGCTAATTGCGGATGAAATCGCCTCTAAATGTTTCTTCAACAGCTGTTTGATGAAGTCTTCGATGTGTTTTTCATCGCTTTTTTTGGCTTGCTCGGCAACTTCAATTAGGCTGTTGGTTACACCTGCCAACGCCGAGACAACCACTGCAACTTTGTCTTTTTTCGCGTTTTTAGCTACTAAGTCAACTACATGGCGTATGTTTTCGCCTGTGGCAACGCTTGTACCGCCAAACTTCATTACGATTTTCATTTTTAGGACTCCGGGTTATTATTTAGCATTCGATCTGCTAACTTATGTCTTATGTCTAAGAGGTCTCTTAAAACTGCGCTGGCTGTTTCAATTCCGCCTGCACCTCTGCCGATAAGAGTTTGTTCTGCAGCGTATTCGGTAGAGAAGGTTATTGCGTTTAAGACTCCGCTGACGCATAACGGGTTGTTTTTCGGTATTTCCGTTGGCTTAACAGATGCTTTGTCGCCGTCTATTGAGCCGATGAGCTTGATTGTATTGCCCCTCTTTGAAGCTTCATCAAGCATTTGCAAAGAGACGTCGCGAATGCCTGTTCTGTCCACGTCTTTTAACGTTATTTTCTTATTCATAATCCAGTTCGCTAGAATAACCACTTTGCACGCGGTATCAAATCCGTCAATATCCATAGATGGCTCTCTTTCAGCGTAGCCAAGCTTCTGCGCATTTGTGAGGGCTTCTTGGAATGTAACACGGTTTTGCGACATTTCTGTTAGTATGTAATTTGTGGTGCCGTTTAGTATGCCTCGTATGGCAAGGATTCTGTCTCCTGCAAGGCATCGTTTGGCAAACTCAAGCATGGGTGTTCCACCGCCGACCGTCCCGCTAAACCGCAGGTAAACATTGTTATATTCAGCTAGTTCGGTGAGGGCTGGCATGGCTAGGGCTAATGGTCCTTTGTTGGTTGTAACGACATGTTTTCCTGTTTTAAACGCTGTAGTGATATGTGATAGGGCTGGTTCACCGTTCTTGATGTTGACAGGTGTGACTTCTACAACTACTTCTGCTTCAACCGATGCAATAACATCTAATGCAGGCATTCCTGGATGTCCGAAGTCAGGGTCTGCAGATATTGGGTAACCTCGTTGCTTAATTGCTTCCAGCTTTTCAGGGCTTAGACCCCTTGGATTTATAACCGCACCATCGATATCGGCGATGGCAACGATTTTTGGGTTAAACCCGTAATCTTGGACCTTTTCAGTGTATCTGCGAGCCAGAATGGTAGTTACACCCTTCCCAACTACTCCATACCCAACTAAGATAATCCTCATTTCATATTCACCTAGCCAAAATGACCCTTCGCGTTTGTAAGCCTAAAGCTTGTTCGATAGCGGATATTTCAGCATCAACCTCAATAGGTTTTTCGCTTTGTTTAATCGCAGTGTCAGGATCCTTTAGCCCGTGGCCAGTCGTGATGCACACTACCCGTTCATCTTTATCGATAACTCCATTCTGAACAAGCTTTTTCAGTCCTGCAATAGATGAGGCGCTTGCTGGCTCCACAAAAATGCCTTCAATCCGTAGCAAGCATTTTCTGAGCATCCAAGATTTCCTCATCGGTTACGGTTTCAGCAGTTCCATGTGATTCATGAATTGCGTTTACTGCTTTCTTCCAGCTTACTGGTGCGCCGATTCGGATGGCTGTAGCAATGGTTTCTGGGTTTTCAACTGGGATTATTTTGTCACTGCCTGTTTTGATTGCTTGTGCTATTGGGGCTGAGCCAGCGGCTTGTATGCCCGTCATTTTCGGAAGTGTTTTTATGAAGCCAAGTTGGTGAAATTCGGTTAAGCCTTTCCAAACAGCACTTATGTTTCCTGCGTTGCCAACAGGTATGATGATTCTGTCTGGTGCTTTGTTGTTTAGTTGCTCGCAGATTTCGTAACCCAATGATTTCTGTCCTTCGATGCGGAAGGGGTTAATTGAGTTAAGAAGGTAAATGCTCTTGTGTTTCTCTGCAAGTTTAAGCACGAATTCTAAGGCTTGGTCAAAGTTGCCTCTGACCTGCAAAACTTTGGCACCGTGAATCATGGCTTGAGCCAGTTTTCCATAAGCAATTTTGCCTGAGGGAATTAGAACTGTGCATTTTATTCCAGCTCTTGCGGCGTAAGCGGCTAAGCTTGCGCTGGTGTTGCCTGTTGAAGCGCAAATTACATGTCTTGCACCAAGTTCAACGGCTTTTGTGACGCCGACAGTCATGCCTCGGTCTTTGAAGCTGCCTGTGGGGTTTTCGCCCTCATTTTTAACGTATACTTCTTTTAATCCTACTTCTTCTGCTAAACGTGGGGAACGGTGCAATCCTGTGCCGCCTTCATTTAGGGTGACTATGTGGGCTGCTTCGTGGATGGGCATGAAGTCTCGGTATCGCCAAACGGATAGGGGCTTTGTTTTCCAGTCGCTTTCTTTAAGCGTTTGAGCTAACTCTTTGAAATCGAATTTTATTTCAAGTATGTCTCCGCATTTCTTGCAGAAATACAGAATTTCATCTATGTCATATTGTGTTTTGCAGTTTATGCATTCTTGATGTGGCATGTTGAATCTCCGTTAAATTGTCTTTTCTAATTGGAAAGTTGTAGCTGAAGTATCAGCTCTAACATTATTAATTTTGTTGTTAGCCTTCGTGTTTCTTAACCCACCATGTTGGTTAAAGTTTCGTAGGTTTTGAGGCTGTCTTTTTTCTCAACAACAATAATTGTTTCGGTCCAGCAGGAGATGAACTCGACTATGTTCACATTTTGCTCTGCCAACAAAGTGGCTAGGAACGCGACAACTCCCGGCGTTGCCTCCAATTCCTCAGGTGAATGAACAACAATCATCGTGCAATTATCATGTTTAACAAGAGCGTTTATGCGTTCAGGCAAATCGCTTCTATCAAGCAAATAAACAAATTTACCGACTAAATCAACTTTCATACCCGTTTTGATTACTAATTTCTTTGGCTGTTATCATAACGGATTTTCGGTCGTAAACAGCTATGCTACTATGCTTTAGCAGATGGAGGACTTTTTCTTCTCTTTTCTGTTTGTGCTTTTGCAGTTCCTCAGAATAACGGCGCAAAGCAGCTTTTATGGCGCTTGTATCATTGGTTTTTATTTCCTTTTGTATTTGTCGTGACAGCTCGCTTAGATTTACTATGCCTTTTTCGAGGGCTTCCAGTAGGTATGGTTTGTTTCGCAGGTGATTTCGAACGTCTTGAGCTATTGTCATATTGGGACTCAATGTATCAAATGGTACATTTAAATTTTATTAAGTAACAAAAAAGTCACAATCTTTAAAAATACAGCGTTCAAGGTAACGGGAACAATTCAACTTGAAAAATGAGGGAGCAACAATAACCGAAAAAATCGTATTAGCATACTCCGGCGGATTAGACACATCCGTGTTAATCAAGTATCTTCAAGAAAAATACGATGCACAAGTAATAACAGTAACTGTTGATGTTGGTCAAGGAGAAGACCTTAAAGCAGCTGAGGAAAAAGCAAAAAAACTCGGCGTTCTCAAACATTTTTCGATCGATGCAAAAGATGAGTTTGCAAAAGACTACATTTTTCCAGCCATAAAAGCAAATGCGCTCTATGAGGGAAAGTATCCTATAAGCACAAGCCTCTCAAGACCATTAATCGCTGCGAAGATGGTTGAAATCGCCGAAAAAGAAGGCGCCACAGCCTTAGCGCATGGCTGCACTGGAAGAGGCAACGACCAAGTACGTTTCGACGTGACGCTTGGTTCTTTAGCGCCTGACAGAAAAATTATTGCTCCAGTGCGCGAATGGGGCATGACGCGTGAAGAAGAAATCGCTTACGCAAAAACCAAAGGCATCCCTGTCTCCAACGCAGCCAAAAAATACAGCATAGATGCAAGCGTTTGGGGAAGAGCAATTGAATGTGGATTGCTTGAGGATGCAAGTCAAGCGCCGCCTGAAGACGCTTATGAATGGACGGTTTCTGGCGAAAAAGCACCTAACACTCCTGAGATTGTTACCATTCAGTTCGAAGCTGGAGTCCCTGTAGCTGTTAATGGCAAATCTATGTTGCCGCTTGAACTTATTGAAGAAATGAATAAAATTGCTGGCAGAAACGGTGTGGGCAGAATAGACCACATCGAAGATCGCCTTGTCGGTATCAAATCCCGTGAAGTTTACGAGTGCCCAGCGGCAACGGTGATTTTGGAAGCTCATAAAGACCTTGAAAAAATGGTTATGACCCGTCATCAGGTCCTGTTCAAGCAACAGGTTGACGCCGAATGGGTTTTCCTTGCATACGCTGGATTGTGGGTTGACCCACTCAAAGATGACCTTGATGCATTCATCAACAAGTCCCAAGAAAACGTTACTGGAGAAGTCAAACTCAAACTCTACAAAGGCAGCATGCAAGTTATCGGACGCTCCTCGCCAATGTCACTCTACGACAAAAACCTAGCCAACTACAACATCAAAACCTCATTCAACCAGTCCTACTCTAAAGGCTTCATTGAACTGTGGGGACTACAAACAAGAATGTACAATGCGCTCAAGAAAACAAGTAAAAAAACGGCTGGAAAAAAGAAGCAAGCCTAACTAGAACAGTGAGCAAATAGGAAGGTAAGAAGATGTCAAAGATACTGCATGGCGGACGATTATCGTCTATGCGTGAAGATGTAGCAAAGTTTACGTCTTCGCGAAAAGATGATGAACGCTTAGCCACTGCTGTCATTGACATCAACAAAGCCCACGTTATAATGCTCATGGAACAAAAAATAATTCCATGGCAAGACGGCGCAAAAATTCTAAAAGCCCTCTCTAAACAATCCAGCTCAACATTAGACCCTTCTGCCGAAGACGTCCACATGGCAGTGGAAGAAAAAGTCCTTGCGGAAACTGGACCTGAAGTCGGCGGGAATCTGCATATTGCAAAAAGCAGAAACGACCAAGTTACAACAGCCATCCGAATGCAGCTCAGAAAAGAACTCATCGAAATAATGCTTCGTGTTCTTGAGATGCAGAAAAGCCTCATATTCACAGCCAGCAAACACGTAGGCACCGTCATTTTGGAGTACACTCATCTTCAAGCAGCGCAACCCGTTACATTTGCCCATTATTTGCTTTCGCATGTTCAAGGGCTGGAGCGTGACTTGGAGAGACTGCAGGGCGCTTATGAACGGGTTAATCTTTGTCCTCTTGGCGCTGGAGCATTAGCCACGACAAGTTTTCCAATAAATCGCAAACGAACCGCCGAGCTTTTAGGCTTCGATAATGTGTTGGAGAATTCGCTTGATGCGGTAGGCAGCCGAGACTTTATTCTTGAAACTCAAGCGGCATTGGCTTTGCTTGCGGTTAATTTGAGTCGTTTGGCTGAGGATTTGATAATTTGGAGTTCACAAGAATTCGGAACAGTTGAGTTGCCAGACGAATTCACTTCAACCAGCAGTATTATGCCTCAGAAAAAGAATCCTGAAGTGCTTGAGGTTATTCGTGCACACGCCAGCTACGCATTAGGCGATTTTGTAGCTTCAACCGCCGCCGTCAAAAGTTTGCCCTCAACATATAATCTTGATTTCCAAGAGGTAACCCCGAAGCTTTGGGCTACAATAGACAACTTATCCCAGTCACTTAGCATATTTACAGCGCTTATTCCTAACTTGAAAGTGTCATCAGACGTTGAAAGCAAAGCCGCCGCAGGCTTCGTTGGCGCAACTGAGCTGGCTAACATGCTTGTACGGAAATATAATGTTGCTTTCCGCACTTCGCACAAGATAGTCGGCGCTCTTGTCAAGGCATTGATTGATTCTCATGAGACTTTGCTGGATGCGACCCCTGAAATGCTTCAAAAAGTAGCTAAGGAAGCCGCTGGAGTCAAATTAACAGTTAAGAAAGAGGATATATCTGAATGCACGAATCCGCGTAAACTAGTCGAAACCTATAAAGTGCAAGGCGGTCCTTCAGCCGTTGAGGTTGAAAAATCAATCGCAACAGCAAAGAAGAGCATGGCAGATGCAAAAAACAACATCGCTAAACTTAAAAAGAACCTTGCTGATGCTGAAAAGAAACTTAACGCAACCTTAGAGTCTTACGCTGTTTCAGACAAGCTCTGAAAACGTAAGACTTAAAAATTCAAACACGCAGGTAGAATAGGGCTTTGGTCCCACAACATAACACGTTCAACAAAAATAAAAAAGCGATTCTGCTTCTTGAAGACGGAACGTCATTTATCGGTAACGGTTTTGGAGCAACAGGAAAAATCAGCGGCGAAGTAGTTTTTTCAACACAGATGGTTGGTTATCCAGAAGCGCTAACTGACCCATCGTATAAAGGTCAAGTTTTAACATTAACTTACCCGCTTATAGGCAACTATGGCGTTCCATCAAACGAATTAAACCTTGGTCTTCCACTCTATTTTGAATCCGACCACATTCAGGTTCAAGGATTAATTATTCACGAGTTATGCCATGAACCCTTCCATTGGGCATCAACAAGAACACTTGATAAGTGGCTTCTAGACGAAGGCGTTCCCGGAATCTATGGAATAGACACCAGACGTTTAACAAAGAAACTTCGAACCCACGGTGTCATGCTGGGGATTCTGCAGGTTTTTGAAGAAGGCGAAGAACCTGATTTGGATGCGATTTTAAAGAACGGCAAAAACATCGCTGACCCAAACTTAACTGATTTAGTTAAGGAAGTTTCAGTTAAAAAACCCGTCAAATACAGCGTTGACGGCAAAAAAACTGTTGTCCTAATTGACTGCGGAGTCAAATACAGCATCATCCGCAACCTGCTTAAACGGGGAATAAACGTTGTACGAGTGCCCTATGACACTTCAGCCAGCGAAGTAATGGCTTACAACCCTGACGGTGTATTCTTAAGCAACGGTCCAGGCGACCCCAAAAAATGCACCGAAACAATCCAGTGCATAAAAGAATTAACCGAAAAAGTGCCGCTAATGGGCATTTGCCTTGGCGCTCAAATATTAGCATTATCAATGGGCGGAGACACTTACAAACTCAAATTTGGACATCGCGCTCAAAACCAACCAGCCCTCGATATAAACAACAATCGCTGTTACATTACAACTCAAAATCACGGTTACGCTGTTGATTTAGAATCCTTAAAGAAAACGCCGCTGGAACCATGGTTTGTAAATCCCAACGACAAAACAATCGAAGGCATCAAACACAGAAACAAGCCAGTTTTTGCAGTACAGTGGCATCCTGAAGCTTCACCAGGACCATATGACACCGAGTTGCTTTTTGACAAATTCGCTAAAACCTTGGAGGTTAAGTAATGCCCAAGTTTGATTGGATAAAGAAAGTGATGGTTCTTGGAAGCGGCGCCATAAAAATCGGTGAAGCAGCCGAATTTGATTATTCAGGAAGCCAATGTCTCAAAGCTCTCAAAGAAGAGGGCATTGAAACAGTTCTGATTAACCCTAACATAGCCACTATTCAGACTGACCCACGTTTATCTGGCAAAGTGTATCTTCTTCCAGTCACCCCTGAATATGTCGAAAGAGTCATCGAGAAAGAACGCCCAGACGGCATACTTTTGGGGTTCGGCGGACAAACAGCCTTAAACTGCGGTTTGGAACTTGAGAAAAAAGGCATCCTGCAAAAATATAATTGTAAAGTCTTAGGCACCCCTGTCAAAGCCATAGAAGACACGGGTGACAGAGAACGGTTCCGCCAAGCCATGCTCAAAGCAGGAGTTCCCCCTCTACAAAGCAAATCAGCTACAAGCGTTAATCATGCGTTGGAAGTGGCTGAGGAAATCGGTTACCCCGTTATAGTGCGTGTTGCCTACACTCTTGGCGGGAAAGGTGCAGGCGTAGCCCACAACGTTGCAGAACTAAAAGAGATAGCAACACGTGGTATAGCTCAAAGCCGCATAGGTCAAGTGCTTATCGAAGAGTATGTTGGGCACTGGAAAGAAGTCGAATATGAAGTAATGCGGGACTACTCCGACAACTGCTTAACCGTTTGCAACATGGAAAACTTTGACCCCATGGGCGTCCACACAGGCGACTCTATAGTTGTTGCGCCGTCACAAACCCTGATCAAACCGTGAATACCATCTTATTCGATCCACCTCGATAAACGCAATCCGAAGCTTAGGCATTGTTGGCGAATGCAACATCCAATGGGCACTTAACCCTAAATCAGAAGAATACCGCGTAATCGAAGTTAACTCACGCATGTCCCGAAGCTCTGCCCTAGCAAGCAAAGTAACAGGTTACCCCTTAGCCTACATAGCGACAAAACTAACGCTTGGCTATACGCTTCCAGAATTGATTAACAAAGTAACTGAAGTCACAACCGCCTGCTTCGAACCAGCCTTAGACTACATAACCGTCAAAATCCCACGTTGGGACCTCCAGAAATTCAAGAATGCAGACCGACACGTTGGTCCCCAGATGCGTTCTGTTGGCGAGGTTATGGCGATTGGACGCTGCTTTGAAGAAGCACTGCAAAAAGCCGTTCGCATGTTGGATACCGGCAAAATAGGATTAGTCTGTAACCCAGAAGATTCTGAACCTGAATCTGAAGAAAGATTAAGAGATGAAATGGCTAACCCCACCGACGAACGACTCTACAAAATTGTTAAAGCATTAAAAATAGGCATACCCATCTCTGAAATATACCGTCTAAGCGGAGTAGACCCATTTTTCCTGCATAAAATCCAGAACATAATTAATATGGAAGCAGAACTTCGCACTCTAAACCTTGCAGAAAGCTCTGCAGCAGAAATTATTCGTGAAGCTAAACGCTTAGGCTTCTCAGATGAACAAATTGCTCAATGCCAAGGCACAGACGAATTTACAATTAGGGCATTTAGAAAAAGCGCAAACATCATCCCAGCAGTAAAGCAAATTGACACTTTAGCCGCTGAGTGGCCAGCAAAAACAAACTATCTCTACCTGACTTACGGCGGAGACGAAGACGACATAGAATTAAGCACTACAGAAAGCAAAGTTATTGTTCTTGGAGCCGGCGTCTTTCGCATAGGTTCAAGCGTAGAGTTTGACTGGTGCGGCGTCAACACTATCTGGGCACTTAAGAAAAACGGCATAAAAGAAGCCATAATGGTCAATTATAACCCAGAAACCGTTTCAACAGACTATGATGTTTCAGACAAACTTTACTTTGAAGAACTAACAATTGAACGCATTTTAGATATTTACGAAAAAGAAAACCCGCTTGGCGTAATCACCAGCGTCGGCGGTCAAATTCCAAATAATTTAGCCATGAAACTCTCCAATGCAGGCGTAAAACTTCTTGGCACATCTGCTGAAAACGTTGATTTAGCTGAAGACCGCTCAAAATTCAGTGCACTTCTAGATCAACTTGGGAATTTCTCAGCCACCTTGGAGCAAACTATTATCAATTGCTGATGCGAAACGGTTTGCTGACAAAATCGGGTACCCAGTTATTGTTCGTCCAAGCTATGTGCTGTCAGGTTCAGCGATGCGTGTAGCATACAACGAAACGTCTCTGGAGAATTTCCTTAACTTAGCCGCGAAGGTTTCACGTGATCATCCAGTAGTTATCAGCAAATTCATAAATCGTGCAAAAGAAGTTGAGGTCGACGGAGTTTCAGACGGTGAAACTGTTCTAATCGGCGCCATAATGGAGCATGTGGAAAACGCTGGTGTCCACAGCGGCGATGCAACCATGACCATTCCACCTCAAGCGTTAAAACTTGAGGTTCAAGAGAAAATTGAGGATTGCACACAACGCATAGTTAAAGCCCTCAACATTCATGGACCATTCAACATCCAGTACCTTGTCAAAGACGACGTTGTAAACGTTATCGAATGTAATTTGCGGGCATCTCGTTCAATGCCATTTGTAAGCAAAACACGAGGAATAAACCTAATTGAACTCGCCACTTTGGCTATGTTGGGCAAAAAAATCGACGGCGTTCAACTCTCACCAATGACTGTTGCGCCTCACGTCGGAGTTAAAGTTCCACAGTTCAGCTTCATGCGCTTAAGCGGTGCCGACCCTGTTCTCGGAGTTGAAATGCTCAGTACTGGCGAGGTAGCCTGTTTAGGAGAAAACTTCTCTGATGCATTCTCAAAAGCTTTGCAGTCTGCAGAATTTAATATTCCGCCAAAAGATGGGGCAGTGTTCATAAGTGTTGGCGGCGATGAAGAACGCAAAAAACGGGTTGTGCCGATAGCTCAGGCTTTTGCTGAGATGGGCGTCAAAATCTACGCTACTGCGCATACAGCTAAAGTTCTCAATGATGCAGGCATTAATGCAACTGTTCTCTTCAAAGTTAAAGAGGCTCAAGCTAACCCAAACGTTCTGGATTACCTTCAGGAGCATAAGATAGATTTAGTGATTAACGTGCCTATTGCTAATCGACAGAATAGTTTCTCAGACATTTTAACCGACGGCTACATAATTAGACGTCAAGCAGTAGAATTCAACGTACCAGTTATCACGAATCTGCAGTTGGCCGCTGCACTTGTGGATGTGTTAAAGCAGAAGGGCAAAAACGGCACTTCAATCCGATCACTCAACGAGTACATGGACGAGTTACCTTGGAAACTCTGGTAAAATCATAAGACGCTTCAATTAGTAATATTTTGCCAAATTGTCGACTTTGAGAGAGAGACAAAAAAAATAAGTCAAAAAGAGTCAAGTATAGTCAATTATAGTCTAATATGGTCACAAAGGGTCTAAATCAGTCAATTATAGTCTCAACCTGCAAACAAAGCAAATCCTGAAACAAAAAAGCAAACTGAAACACAAACAACAAAATTTCTCTTCTGAAAAATAAAACTGAACAGCCTGCTGGCTTCAACTCCCCACTTTTGAGCCTGAACTTTTTGGACTTATTTCGACTTTATTCGACTCAACCTACAAATAAACCAAACCCCAAACCAAAAAAACAACCTAAAACACAAAGAAAACCCTGCGCAAAAAACCGTCAATAACTAATTCGAATACTCAAAAAGTCCACAAGACGAATATTTATAACAAAAAAAATAAAAAAAGGAAATGGTTGTTTATTTTGTGTTTGTCGATTTTATTTCTTTCTCATAATCAACAACGCTAGAACAGCGCCGATGATGATGATGACGATTATGACTGCTATGATTCCGTATTCTAGCGTAGTGTTGCTTGCTAGGCCTGTTTCTGGTGTAGCTGCTGGTGCTAGGTGTTGCTGCATGGCTGAGCTAGCGTAGAAGTGGGTTTCAGCTGATGATCCGTAGTATGAGTTGGATCCTCCGAATGATGCGATGACTGCGTATGCGCCTGGTATGTCAGGTGTCCATGTATAAGCGATATGTTCCGCTTGCGTCGCTTGTAGTTGTGCCGATTGTTCTAAAGTTGTTGTTGGCATCTATGACGCTTAAGGTAACTGGAACGCCAGTAGTGTTTGCTGGTGACCGGTTGTTGCTGGTAGACATATTCCATCCAGTGGCTCTGGCTTTGCGTCAGAAACGCATGGTAGACCGTTGGGGAAGTTCTTTGCAACTGCACTTTGGGATGCGCCTGCAGAGACGTCCATTACTGTTCCGGTTATGGTTATTGGTGTACTGTGTTGTTACTCCAACTTGTGGTGCAGTAACTGTCGTTGCGCTTGGTCCTTTGCCGAATGCGTATATTTGGTTGTCGTATGCGTTGCGTGATAGCATGATGCCGTATGAGATTTCTGTGGATTCAATGGACATGTCTAATTCGCTCCAGATGAATTTGTCCATTTGTCATGTTAAGTGCTATTAGTTGTGCGCCGTGGAATAGCGGTGGGTTGTATTCGTGGCCAACTGCGAAGTATCCTACGTCGTTGGTTATGCAATCGCAGATGAAGGTCCATAGTGGCCATGTAGCGTAGGGTGTTTCAAGTCCTGGATTGCCTAAGAGCTTGATGGTGTCTGTTTGCCATCTATCGTTTGTCCGTCTTGTTTCGTTGATGCACCAGATGTCTCCTCCGAAGCCTACGCATATGAGGCAGCCAAGTCCGTTGATAGGTTCTGAGGTTAAACACATCGTATCCATTCGTTGTTTATGCCTGGCGGGCAGAGTTGTTTGCCATGCCTTAGTGCCTGTCTTGCATTTACTGCGAATACGGCATCATTATCCTCGTTTACTTGAACCCATAGTCCGTCGAAAATCTGCATTTGTGTCCTTGTCCATGGTGCAAGAGTATTAGGAATCTGCTGATGTGAAGTTTTTAATCCATAGCTGAGCGCCAGTATGTTGCGTCCATGCCTGCTACAATATTATAGCCTTGTTGCAATCCGCCGTAGAATTGTCCGAAAGTGAATTCGCCAGTCAAGATTACTTCATTGTTTGTTACTCCGTTTACTGCGAGTCCTGTCTTTAATGCTCCACCATTAACACTTGTGAATATTGGTTTAGACCATACTATTCCATCTGTTCCAATTGAAAATGCCGCCTTGTGGTGGAGTCCACCCGAAATTGCAAGGCCTCTCCAAGAGCAAGCTGTCATGTTAAACAATTGAAGCATCGGTTTAGTCGCATTAGAGTTGTCAACGTTGTAAGCGATTAAGTTTCCGTTGTCATCTGCACCCCATTCTGGTCCTCCGAACGGACCGAATCAACCCATTGCAGGCGCGTTTATGATGCTGCCTGCATATTGTCCGTTCAATGCATCCCAGAGATTGTATGCTGTTCCAGAATGACTATTACCGTCATTCCTGGAAGGACTCCCGTGGTGACGATGTATGGACCGACTGTGCCGTATTGATTAGGATTCTTGTAGAAAGTTTCCATGCCGCAAACTAAGTTACCGCTAGTGCTGTTGAGTGTCCAGAGTGTTTTTCCAGTGTATAAGTCAGTTGCAATTGTGCCGTGATTGTTTGAGGTGTCTGTGTCAAATTGGGTGGAGTACATTATACCGTTCATTATGACTGGTGCATATTTAGGCCAGTATTGGTTGGTTGACCAGAAGTGGCTGCTTTCAGTTCCGCCTGCGTTTCCTCCAACTACTCCGCCGGTAGCCCAAGGCTTTGTCCAGAGGACGTGACCAGACATTACCGGTAGAGTGTATGGATTGTACTGGTTTTGTGTATTGTTGTATGCTCCGGTGATAGCAAAAGCGTTAGAACCGTATCCAAGCCATGGTCCAGAGATAGCGTACCAGTTTTGTACGTTTTCAGCGGTTATTGGAGTTTGCCACCATTGAGTTGGAAGAGGAGTTATCGGATAACTGCTAAGCGATATGGGTGTGATTGCACTACAAGTGTGTCCACATTAGATGTTCCAGCTGACCAGAGTGACGTTATTTGATAAAATTTGCCTGCGCTACGAAACCTTGGAATGTGTAGTTGCCGACTTTTGATGGAGTGAATAGTGTTATGTGCCTCCTGTTGCGTCTGACACGAAGGGTCCAAGTGTTGTTTTAACTCCATTGGGATCGGTTACTAACCACAGTCCAACCTGTTACGGGTTCGCTGGTTAATGTGGGTTGACCAACGAACATGATAACGGTTGCTGTTTGACCGACGCCTATTGGGTTAGGACCGACTTTAACATAAGGGTATGATGTCTGAATTGTTCCTGCTGGATTATTTAGTTGCGCCTAGAATCATTGGTGATAATGCTGCCATCATTGAAATCAATAGAAACATTGTTGCTAAAACGACTGCTATTTTTTTAGTTTGAGTTTTCATTTTTTATTTTTCTCCTTACGAGAGGCTTCGCAGAAAGTGCGAGCTTTCAAAGGGTAACAGACGGTTTAGGTTGAGCACTTCATAAGATAATATGAGGAGAACTCAACTCTGCTGTTTGCCCTCGGCTCGACGCCGCTGTTTTACCTCTCCTGAAACTACACAAAGAAATCGAATATTTAACTAATTTGTTGCATGCGCTCGTAAGCTTGTTTATTATGCAAGTTTAATTAAGCAAAATAGACAGTTTACTTAATAAAAAGAGTGCAAAAAAGTGAAAACAAATCTACAAAGCCTTCTTCGTTATCAAAAGTAACTGTTGATGAAATAGCCAGATTAACTGTTCCTTCACTTTTTTCATTTAATTTCACTCAGCCTGCAATTGATTCAAGCTCTAAAACAAAAAACAAACAAAACACGAAGAACAAAAACTCACAAAAATTCGTCAACAACCGATTTAACCTTCAATTTAAGGGAAAAATGATAGCTCTTTGGCAAGCACCCTCAATTGGATATATCTGTTTCCGCAAATTAGTTTTATTGATTTCAAATCTACATCGGGCTTCCATAAGACATATAATTGTATCGCAATATTCAATACATTGCTAAATTGATGACGGATGTCGGAATCTAATCAGCAAAACACAAAAATTCCTGCAAATAACAAAAGGAGATTATTGGTAGTCGCCGCCGTTGTTTTAGTTGTCGCGTTGGCAATAGGTTTAACTGCTTCGATATTGATGAGCGGTCAAAACCCATCCAATAATCAATCTGGCACCCAAACCAATCCACAATCTTGGATGAAAGTAGGTGCTTACGCAACATATGATGGCCAGGTCAGTATTATGGGAATTGATGTCTCCTTCAATGCAAGAATGGAAATAGTAGACTTTAACCAAACCCATATCCAAGTTGCAACAGACTATAACATGTCAACACCATATGGCGCATCAGAAAATGAAACCACCACTTGGGTAAGCAGACAAGACATGACTTTCCAACCACCGAATATGACTCTGAACAGCACCTATAGTACTCAGGTAACTTTGGCAAAGCTTGGAACACGAAGCTGCACTGTCTACGAGTATAATAACGAAGGCATTAGCGCTGCGTACTATGTTGATGATACGGTTCATTGGCCAATCAAGATGGTTATGACTTCTCCAACCTCAGTCGAAGGGCAATCTTACAATATGGACATTAACTTGGTTGACTCGAACATTCCAGGACTATGATAGAATTGGCGCCTTAAGTTTCTAAGTCTTTTGTTTCACGAATATTTTTTAGCCATTAAAATTAATTCTATTATTTTGTTGAGGCTCGTTAGGTAGTAAATTCATTTTACCATTAACTGCTTCCGTTTTCCCCATAACAATAATTGAAGAAGAAAAGTATAACGCGAATTGAATCCATTTACAAATTAGTTAAACAACCAAGATTTTTCAGGGCATTGGCTTTGTTTGGGTTGCCTAGTTTTTCATCTTTGATTTTGTGGATTTTTTGAAAACGTCGCATTCCAGCACTGTTTTGCTGTGCATACATCTTCTGTAAATGGACAACTTAAAGATTTTGGGTATATAATCGTTCAATGCTTATTTTATACGGCTTTAAAATCAATTTTTGCTTTCTAATGAGTGCTCGAATTTCACTTATTGTTTTCTTTAATAAAGAAGGATAGCTCTTAGTTAATGATTATGAACACAGAATTCAGTTTTTGCTTCCCCAACTAAAAAGATTAGTTTTTTCATTAGAAACCCACCAAAAGCAGTTGCACCAGAAGGATTAAATTATGTTTGGCTCCATAGAAATTACCGAAAGGCTGTTTGAGCGGCTGGCGAATTAATTATGGCGTTGGATTGTTTTCTTCCCGGTAAAATGATTTTGATAGATGCATCTGGGTGGAGTGATCTCTTGTTGGGTGTTGTTGTTGGTGCGCTTAAACCTCCACAACCGATGCTTTTGGAACGCAGAATTTCCACGTCATCTTTTCAGCCTCCGAACTTTAGAAATAAGAAATACTTAGATGATGCCGTAAAGATTGCAGATGAAATTGTTGCTGTGATGCAGCCTGATAGTGAAACCTGCTTTAATGTTTGTTCAGAATACGTTCTATCCAAATGTAATTGAGCATCTGCAGAAGCAAGGGTTCAAAGTTAAAAAAGTCCAATCTACAGGCGAGCTCAGACAGCTGGTTGACGATGCCTATGTTAGGTGGTGTGTTGAAAAAGGTGTGCCGCGAGAGATGCTTCAAGATAAGAGGCGGTTTTGGAGTTTTCTCGATTGGGTTGCTCAGAGTCCTCATTTGCGCGAGAGTCTTGTGAAGACTGGTTGGGCTAGTTGGGAAGGGAAATGGCGAGAAGAAATATTTAGGAAACATTTGGGCTTAGAAAGCAAATTTAGAAAGTAATAAAATCGCCATGCAAATTTGAGAATTGTTAAAAACCCAAAATCTAGCTTAATTCTGAATTCACAAAGCCTAAATTCAAATAAAGAGTATATCTCTGCAAAAGATCCGTGGAAATCAGATCGAAATGAAGTCTTCAACTAAAAAAATCATAGTTATTGGTATTATTGTGCTTTTTATAATTTCAATAGTGGCGGGTGTTCTTGGTGGACACTTGTAAATTTTTTGGTTCGTAAACTTTTTCCACTCGCGGTTTAAAACTTTTAATCAATCATGACGTGTTAGTTGTTTCTGTGTGGAACAGTTTTTTGTGAAGCCCAAGAAACAAATTGTTTATTAACGTAATGCATCGTGCGATTTAATAGAGCAATGAGGCTAAAACTTTGAATATGCTTGTTTTGAGACGATTGCTACCTCAAGTTGTTTTGGATGCGTTTCCTCAAACAATGCGGCAGAAATTGAATTTATCTTTGGAAGTGAAGTATAAAGGATCAGCCTTCTGTTTAAGCCAGAGCACTTCACAAAAGGTCAGTAAAAATCCTAATCGAAATGTCTACTGTGGAGGAATAGTCTATCATTATCTGCATCAAATCAACCCCCAATTATAACCCAAGAAAAACTGCCTGTAAAAAATCAAAAAGCAAAGAGTAAACGCAAACAAAGATACCAACATGCGCAAGAAAGCTTCTCCATCGCTTGTCCTTCAAGTTTTCCAACCAGCATTCTTTTATGAACCGATCGAACCAAAAATAACCCAAAACACAAAGAAAAAAATACACAGAAAAGTTTAATCGCCCGACGTCAAAGCTTTTTTAGTTAACTTTTTTAGTTTTGTAACTCTATTTATGTCTCTTCCAAGTAAAGGTTCTCCGAAGGGAGAAGGAAGATTAAGCCGTTAAACCAAAAAACTAAAGATCGCTTAACCGTTAGTTGGGCTTTTAGGCTTTAGAAGCGTTTTTTGTTTTTGGTTCAGTAAGTAATTTTTATGGGTACATATTTCTGAAAATTATATATCGATATTTATCTTGCTATTTTCTCAACTATTCTAGCTGCAATTCTACTTGTTTTTCTAATGGTGATTCTGATAAGTTATTTGGACAAAAGAAAAGTCTTGAAGAGCTTTCAAAAACTGACTTGAAGATATCAGTTAAGAACGTTAATAGACATTACCTTTGTCACGATAGGATCGTAGTTAAGTTTTATCTAATATTCATAAATCTTAAAAGGTAAAGATTGAATTATCAATGGAAAACAACTTGCAGGTGTTATTTTGTGTTTCTTGAAGAAATTCACAGATAAGCTTACAGCTCCTGAAGCTATTGTTCATTTGAACCTTTCCAATTATTCTGTTTCCTTAGGAGAAAGCCTACTGGGAAACCTCAATGTACAATCACAAGAAGACTTTCAAACAACGGAAGTACGATGTGAAATTCTATGCACTCAACAAGCTAAAGTTTTAAAGAACGTCTACGATCCTGCCCTTAAAACTTCTATTCCCAAGATAGTTGAAGAAACAACCATAATCTGTAACTATGAAACCTTCGCTTGCAGGACCAACAAATTTTGTAAAAGGAGATAACCGAAACTTTCCAATCAACGTAAACATTCCAGCTGTAGCATCTCCAACGTGTTCAGGCTATGACCGCGAGAGTCACTTGGACCATCAAAGGCGTGCTCGCTCTAGACGGAAGACCTGACCGTACAAGCCAAACCTGCGAAATCCAAGTTATAGCACCAACAGTTCAGGCTGCTGCAGTTCAAAGAGAAGTTATACGCACAGTTGTAATGATTCCCTGCAAATACTGTCAAGGTTTAATGGATCAATCTCTAACAGTATGCGCTAACTGGAGCACAAAGAACAGTTTAGAATCCCAACGCACACCAAAGTTTTCCTAACCCAAAGATATCTGTAAAATGTTAAATGCAATGCTGCCAAAACTAGAGAGGATAAAAACATCGCTTGTTTTGAGGTTCTCTGTTTATTTGGAAATATTAAGTCTAAGATTTAGGAGACAGCTTTAGAGCATCTGATTTTTGTTTTATACGAAGTTATTTGGTTCACTTTTTTGCGTTTGCGGTTGGTTTCTCTATTAGGCGGATAGGGGTTAAGCGTTCGGTTTCTTTCTTTTTGCCTGCGGTGGTTGGAGGATTCTGCTTGAATATACATCCCAAGAAGTTTTCTGTAGATACAATTATGGCAAAGGCTTTCTGGTCTACGTTGCAAATGTGCCTCTAAATATTTCTTTTGCTTGGGCCGCGCTGATGTATATTAGCTATTGTTTGTTACAGGAAGTCGCAATTCAAAAATTCAGTAATCATAGCGATTGCCGCTAGTTTTCCTCTACTGCTGTTTGATTTTTTTCTTTTAGAGCCGACGGCTAAAGTCTTTGGTTTTTGGGTCTGGACGCCTCAAAGCGTATGGTTTGGCTCTCCCGTAGGCAATGTTTACGGTTAGTTTTGGGTAATCGTGTTATACCTGCCTTGCTATAATTTTTTGGGTCAGAAAATTAAGGATTGGAGAAAAACATTAACGCTCAATCTGGCTCTTATCACATTGAGAGTTCTTATTCTTATTGGGTTGCTTCAAATATGGGAATAGTATTTGGAGGGCTCTAAGAATTGACGTACCCTATCCGTTTTATCCATCTGGCACCAAAACATATTGTCGAAGAATGCCTAATTTTGTCTAATAATGAACCTACCTGCAAAGATTTTAAGCCCTGAACAAAAAAGCAAACCAAAAACAAACCCAAAAAATTTGCCGAAAAAGCAACAAAATTGCGATCTCATTAACTTAACCTTTCAAATTTCAACAACCAAAATAACACTTAATTAATTCAGCTCTAACAAGACCGTTGGTTCTCTTCTATTTCAATGCGAAAAATCTTTTAGCATAGACTGATATATTTATTTGTGAGGGTGTGTTGTGGCAACTATTGAATGCCCCTTCTGTTTTGAAATTCTGGAAGTTGACCCGCCGGATAAACTGCATAACGCATTTTCGCTTGTGAAGCCTATGCGCGAGAGTTATTATGGGAGAATTGTAAAGAAGAATCATAAGTGCCAAAAACCAGACTGCAAAAAATCTATAACGATTTACTGGTATTCTCCACTAGAATACTTTTCAAGAATATGAAACCCACAATGACAACCAAGAAAACAACAGTTCGAAAAAGCATAAAGTTAGCTCCGAAAACAAGAATCTTTTAGCTTACAGTCCGAGGATGAGCGTTAAGTCTGGGAAACTGGGTTTGCAATTGGCGAAAAGTCTTTTTAGCTTCATCAACACACTTAGGACTATGCCATCATTAAAAAAGAAGAATGCTGCCAAAAAAGCAAAGCATGAAGCAAAAACAGGCAAATAAAATCAAGCCTGTATAAATCTTAAGACTTTATTTCATCAGCTTAGGAAACACTTTCATTTCTTTTTCCAAAAACAAATTGTCCATACAAAAAACAATTAAAAGTAGAAACACAATTATGAGGTATGGCTACTCAGGTTTCTCAGGACTTAAGAGATTTGATTGTCAGTTTTGTCAAAACATACAGTACCGTCACAGATTTAGAGCTTGATCTACATCTGCATCCTAAACCCTCATTCATGCCATTAAACAGCGATGAAGCAAAAAAAGAGGCGGCACACTACTTTTTGCTTGCAGCCGCACTTAGCGACTACCAGCTAACAGGAAACCCCAGAAACATCCAGTTATTGCTAAGTCATCTTTCCGAAGTGTTCGGACACAAGCTCTACAATATAGCGGATCCACTGGAGTTCAAGCGTGAAGTTGACAAATTTGAACGAAAAATAGAGAATCTCGACCGCTTAGGAAAAGAGAAAGCTGAAATTCCAGAGGTGTTGTGCTCGGTTAATCAATTTGTCGCTAAGAAAGCTCAGGGAGATTTAATAGATTACACATCCAAGTTAAGCCTAAGGGGCAGGAAACCAAAAGACTTTGTTGAAACCCTATCTTACGTTGTTAAGAGGATGAATAAGCAGCATAAATCGAAGTCCTGGCTGTATCTACGCTGGATGGTAAGAAGTTCGCCTGATCTAGGACTTTTCAAGTTTGACCCAAAAGATTTGATGGTTTCTCTTACCACCCCTAAATTCAGAGTCTACGTAGCGCTAGGTTTAAGTAATGACGAAAATTTACCCTTCAAATTAAACAGCAAAAACAAACCTGATAGCTGGTGGGAAAACACTGCTGAATTTGATGCTGATGCAGAAAAACTAACCCAGTTTGCAAGTTCACTTTTTCCCGAAGACCCAGCTAAAATAGATTTTCCCTTTTTTATTTTGGGTACATGGCTAGAATACTCCGATTTAACGCCGATTTCTCTTGAGCGGTCGCTGCGGTTTTTTATTCAGAAAAATCAGGAGTTACTTGGGCCCCTTATGCGCTATTTAACAGTGGTTTATCATTACAATCGGATTGGCGAACGCATTGAGCCTGGTGCATTCACTCTGATGGAAAAAGATGTCTACGAGTTTCTAAAGGACAAACAGGTTATCTTCTACTACGAATTCATGGAATTCTACCTACCCCAAACCAATCCAGATGTTTCATTAACTTACAAACCAGACTTTCTCTTGCCACAATTAACACACAACGGCAGGAAGATTCTACTTGAACCGCACGGCGTCAAGGCCAACCTATCCGAATTTCTAAACAAACTCAAAAGCTTCCGTCAACAATACGGCGACTACTTCTGCCTTATGCTTATCGTGCCCGACGAATTACTAGGAACAATTGACACTTTAGATCCACAACATAACGCCTACGACTTCATTTGGAAACGGAGCAACTATAAAATACAACTCGAAAATTTCCACAGCACCTAAGAAAAAATAACCTTGACTTTGTTAAAACTTTTAAAACTATTTTATTGAGAAAATTTTAGAAACTAATTGAAAAAATCAACAGGTTCGTGAAGCAAAATTTATTCAGTTGGCGGCGGAGGCGGCAACGGCTTTCTGCGACTTCTAAACAGCATCAAAGCGGCGACAGCAACTACAACGAGCACTACAACGATTACTATTGGTAGGATTGGGATTTGCCCTGTTGGTGCAAGCTGAGCCTGAGGAGGTTGGAGTAGACGTTGGGGGGATGTTTGGTTAGTTAGGGTTAATGAGTCAACTTGAAATGAATAACTCTTTATTTCACTTGTTAATTGCAGTATTGTTGTCAGCAGGAACGGCATAAAAACAGATCTCCGCCATTAGGTGAAAGCGTAGCTGGTTAAGAAATTAGTGAAATTCAAACCTACAACGGTTCCAGAAGCATCATAGAAAGTCGTTACAACCCAAGGTTGCTGAGCTACCAGATGTTGCCAGTTATTCACAACTGTTCCGCGAACAACATAAAGACCTGAATTATCCGTGTAATTCATGTCATAGGCAACTTTTGCATCTGCATATTGTCTGCTGGGTTAACATCTTGAACGGAAGTAACTGTTACCAGAACATGGGTTACTGAGGGAACCCAAGCTTAGGTCTTGAGTTGAGCTGCTTTGAGCAGTAAAATCGAGGTAGAAAGGAGCTTTCTGACCAGGAGCCATATAATACACAAATGCTTGCGAACTGGTTATAGCCAAAGTCTGTCCATTGGCGCCTAAAGCTGTTCCTTGAACAGTCACATTATCAACAATGTTTGCACCGATATTCCGTACCTCACCGACCACAATTAAATCGCCAGGTGCCAATGCTATGGTTGCGGTTGAGGGAGCAACATATTGACTGTAAGTTATAACGGTAACTTCCGAAGACTGCGCTTTTACATTTCCTGCAAGCAATGGTAAACGCAGCTAAAACTAAGGCTGCAATGATTACGATGGCTATTATCTTTTTCAAGTTATGTTCACTTCGAGTTGGAGTGAATCCCTGATGACTTTTTTAAGTTATAAAGGTTTTCCATAATCAAGCGCTTAAGTGCATTCTTCAATTTTTGTGTTCTATATTTCAATTGGTTGAGCATATTTGGGCAAAATTACTCTCCCAGGAAACATATCCTCAAACAGCTTTGGATGGGTTGTATGAATGGGAATTATTGTTTTTGGGTTTATCTTGTCTATCAGTTCTTTCAATTCGTTTTTTGATGCATGTCCTGAAACATGTCTTCTGACAAAGAATTTCTGTTTATCTTTTGTTTCATAATCATAATTGATATTGAAGAAATCCAGCCAATTCACCATTTTGGATTCGTCAATCTCCATTTCTTCATTGAAGGGCTCAGTTGAAGCCGAAATATACACGTGTCTTCGCGTTGTTATCTATTGGAATTAAGTCGAAGAGTTCATTTGCATCCCAATAAGAAAACATCAAAACATACTTGCTTGGGGTTCTTCCTAATTTGATATGCTCTTACTCCATTATCTAAGTGATGGGTTGCTAACTCATAGAGCTCTTTGTAATCGTAGGGTTCTTGCTCGCTTGTTTTTGGCAAGGGGTTTTTGGGGTTGTTTGGGTTGCCGCCTACTCCAAGTCTTTCGGCTACACGTACAATATTTCGGTCATCTTGTGCAATGTTTCTTCCATGAAAATGTAGGTAGCCCATGCTGTACTTGTCGTAATCGGCTTTTGAGTAGAGTAGGTCGCCTTCTCTTTTCAAATAGACTTTTAGATTAGGCATCTTTCTTGGGTCTGCATATTCTGTTGGAAAATTGAAGTGCATTTCGTAAAGCAGGTATGCTAGTTTGGGTGAAATTAAGAGGGTTCGTTTATTTTCTTTTGTTGCTTGGTAAACAGTGTTGAAACGTGTTAGGTCTTTCCAACCGAAATTTATGAGAACCAACCCTTCGGCTTGACTAATGTCTGTCGCTGATTTCTTTTTCAACTTCGTTTTCTGTTAAAACCTCTTCTTTGTTAACTCTGGTTCCTTCAGTAATTAAGACGTCAACTGGTCCGCCAATTGAGTGAACATAATCATCGATTGAAACCTCATTTGCTCCGTGAAATCTCACGTCTCCAGTGTATAGAGATGCGTTTGCCGTTTGGAAGGGTGAGAAGTATTGAGCAGGCGCCCGGTACCGAATGCCCAACAGGAATCATCTTGTACTTGATGCCTTTGATCTGCCCTTCAGAAGCTGTGTTAAATGTTCTATATTGAGGAGCAATGTCATAGGTAAATTTGAATTTGGTTTTTGGGATCTTCAATAATCGGGTGCTCAGCTTCTTTTTCTTCACAGCATGCGCATTCGCCCGGACACAGAGTCTTAAACAATGTTCTTTCTGTTTAATGGTTACTTTCTTAGCAACTTTGTAAGTACTGATCATCCACGCCAGAGACTGAAACATCAGTCATCGCCTTTGCCAAAACCTTCGTCTTTTCTGTGCAGAAAACTGGAATGCAGGGATCAAGGAAACTGACATCTTGAATATGATCAAAATGGGCATGTGAAACAAAAACACCGTCAACCGCAGGATACTCAGAATTGCATGGACAAACATCTGTGGTTTTCCAATAATCCAAAGCTTCACCTAAAGGAACTTTATCTCTAACCTTATCGTTCTCAAACAAAACTGTCATATCAACCAAGTAGGGCGTGTAAACGCCGTCGATTTTAGGCAAAATCCCCAGCCTAAGCATATCTCGTAACGCATTTTTGCTGCGTGCTTGAAGGAAACTCTGAAAAGAATTTGCTGTATTCGCCCATTCTGCGTCCAAAATCAAGAAGAACAGAGCCATCTTCTGTCTGGAGCAAGATTTTGTTGCCGCCGATCTCGTCGACTCCTCCGTAAAACGTAAGTTTAGCTGACATTGCGTATCCCACCTGCCAATTACGAGCAATGTTACTTTAATAATTTGTCAATATCGAAAAAGAAATGCATTATGGCCTAGTGAGTTCTGGGCAGGGTGGTAAATTTGTTCTTTGTATTTCGAGTTGCTTTTGTGGTTTAGGGTTCAATTTGTTTTCAGAATGCGTCAAAAAAAGCCAATAAAAGTTAAAATAAGTCAAGAAAAGTCAAAATTAGTCCAAAAAGAAAAGTTAAAAAAAGATTTGAAGTTAATGCTGAGGCCTTGGTCTTAATTGCGCTAAAGTTTTGTTCCGCATTCACCGCAGAAGTTGGTTGTAACCGGATTTTTCGCACCACATTTAGGGCACACTTTTAAACCGAGTGGCGCTCCACAATTATTGCAGAACTTACCTGATCCAGCTGGTTTTCCGCATACTGGGCAGAGAGTCTGTCTTTGAGTTATTTCACCTGTGTAAACCTGCGTATTTTCGGCTTTTTGCTTTATGTCTGTAACCATCTTTTCTGCTCGGGCAGCGGCAACTTCAGTGCTCTCCCTTGGGGCGTCTTCAACGCATAGACCTTCTTGCTCGTTCCAATCATCTTCGCAAACATATTTGTGGCATCTTGGGCATCTATGAAAGTGGCCTTTGGCTTCGTTTTGCGCTAATTCAAATGCTTGCTCATGTTCCTTATGCCATTCTGGAGTCATACCTTGGAATCTTTCGCTCATGGCATCTGCGCCTCTTTGCATTGTGTAACCACTGCCTCGCCCGGCCAATTCAGAACCTATAGAAGCGACTTGACCTATGCCCCGCCAGAAGCCTCGTTTTTTATATGTTTTGCTTGCAATAAATGCTGTTTTGTAACCATCACCACATATATCGCAATTAAAAGTAAATTGAAAACCAGCATCAGTGCTGTTATCTTGATAATTTCTTGTAAAAGGCTGGAGTGACATTTTATCCATTCTCTATTAAAAGCTTAACATTTTGCCGCATTTTATACATTTCTGTTGCAACGGTGGCTGCTCAGTTTTGCATTTGGGGCAGGTAACAGTGAGTCTTTGGTTACAGTTTTCGCAGTAATCTCCGAAGAAAGTAGGTTTTCCACAGTGAGGACAGTTGATTTTAAGCGTTAGACCGCAGTTGCTGCATTTGATTTGACCAATCTCTGTTGGATTGCGACATTTTGGGCACCTGATAGGTCCTACAGGGTTAACTTTTCCGCAGTAAGGGCAAACATTATCGTCTGCGTCGACGAGTTTGCCGCAGTATTTGCAAGGATGCTTATAACCTGGCATTTCAAGTCCTCTTTTTCTATTTTTCTTTGTCATCAAAGCTTTTGGTTGTATTAGCTAATAAACTAGAGATGTCACTCTTCCATCGCTCAGGTGAAGAGTGCACAACTCTCGCAGTAAAAAGACTTCTTAGAAGTCTAAGTGAAGGTATGTTTTGAATAGCAAAGCGGTATTGTACATATTTTGTGCTGTCCAGCTGGTTATCTGAAAGGTAAATTGGTTCTCTTCTGAAGTTAATATCAATCATTGCTCGGTTAATACTTTTTATGAAGTCATCCAGTTTTCCAGCTAGCTCTTCATCTTTAGCTTGAGAATACTCTTTCTGTCCCAAAATTTGAAAGAGATAGGTTGCGCCTGTGGTGGTTGCTGCGTTGTTTTCGTTTTTCGGCTGGCCATCTGATGTATCTTCGTTTTCTGTTGTGTCTTGTTGTACTTGATTTTCTTTGTCTTTGGTATTGTTGAAGGCTTCCATGGCAACCATGTTGCCTAATCTATTTGGGTTGTGAACGCGAAGAGGAAACAGAAACCATGTGTAATAACCAGTTAAATTACCCATGAGCCCACGTTTTTGTCCGACACATTCTTGATCTTTCATTGAAAGAGAATCTAAGAAGTCATATTCTGTTTTGAGGTTTGCTTCATCAATTCTTTTTGCCAGCCGATGCCAAAATTCGGATGATAGCGATTCAATGTCTTTTCTTTTTGCTGCTCGACCATCCTTCATTAGAGATGCAAGTTTTCGTATGGTAACAGGATCTGCTTCTGGTATCAGCTCCTTCACGTTTTCTTGTGTTCTAGTTATCATTTTGTTGAAGGCTTCTGAGAGGGCTTTTGATAGCGGGTCGAAGTTTGGGCCTAATTGGGTGATCTCTATTTTATTTGCGAATTCGTCGATTATCAATAATTTGTAGTCGCCTTTGGTTATTTGGGAAATGTAACAGTACGGAGTACGAATCGGATCCGCTTTCTGTGGAAGAATCACCAGTCCAGTATCGTAGAGTCGGATTTCACACCGCCCAGTTTTAGTCTGCCCCGTCGAGGAAACCGATGAATATTGACCTTCAAATCCTGCTAGAAGTAACGATTCCTGCATCAACAAATATTTCAGCAATAGTTCGTTTCGGAGTTTAAAGAGTTGAAACAAGAAATCCTCATATTGGTAGCCTAAACGCGTCAAAGTCAGCTTTTCGTCAGAGGTTAACGTTATATCAACCGTGTAATCGTTATCTACAATTCCAGTTATGTCAGCATATGAAAATAAAAGAGGATCGCCAAAGTCAACTGTGAGAGTCAAATAGTTCTCGTCAAGGGCAGCTTTCGCTTCCCCCTCAGCCTTTAAATTAGACTTGTCATCGCTAAGCCTGTAATACAGGTTAAAATCCACATAATTCGCCTCCTTGCTTGAGTTTATATTGTGTTAAGATGCATATCAAATTTTTTACTTCAAAATTGAAGTTGTTGTTCTCCGTGTTTTAGGTTGGTTTTTTGGGTTGTTTGGTTAGCAGTTGTCTTGACTTCCAAAACGCTACGCCGACCAGCAGCAGTGTGACAATTATTGGCACGTATGAAGGCATTTCAAGGCCAAATGCTTCAACAGTCATAAACAAACCCAAGAACCCAATTGAAGTTAATGCCCCATTCTTCAGATAACGATACTTCCCAACTTGATCAATCCCCTTAACAGTTAACTGCCGAACAACAACCGCGCCAATACCAATCCCTATGAAGATAAGCAACAAGTTAATCGTGAAGGCAAAGGAGCCGATGACACCATCAAAACTGAAAGTAGCATCTAACACCTCAAGATAAACGAATTTGGATAAATCGCTCATATAGGGAGTTTGGACGTTTTTTCCGTTTGATTCAGCTGTTTCCTTGAGCCCATTGAGAAGGAAAAATGTTGCAGAGCCGATTGCGGCTGCAAGCATCATCATCGGATTTGCTCTTGCAAAATACATAACAACTACAAGAATAACGGCAGTAAATCCGAAGAACCAAACTCCATGTTTAGCTTTAAGAAAACGCTCAATGTACAATGGGTCTTTGTTTTCCACAAAAAGCCAATGAAAATAAAGGTACAATAGGAAAACTCCTCCAAAAATAAGGATGACAGGTTTTTGGGTGGCAATGGCGTTAGCTGCAACGTCGTTTCCTCCATAAAAACTGGCGAAAAGGGTGTTCAACGAGATATTAGGTACTGAAATCCAGACGATAAATAGTGGGAGCAGAAACCGAACCAGAAAAACAGATGTCACAATGCCCACAAGAAGAAAACGTCTTCGCCATAGAGCCCCCATCGTTTGTAGAACATGTGCATTAACAATAGCGTTGTCTATGCTGTTGACTACCTCAAAAACAATTAAACCCAACACTATGAAGATAGCTTCGATTAATAACACAGCTGGAACAATAAAATTTTAAGTATAAAACCGTTCTGCCAAACACAAAGCTTCAACAGTGGTTCTTTGTGTTTTAGACTGCTTCTTTGAAAGAGAAACTGACGACTTTGCAGGCTGCGGCCCTATCTGTTTCTTTCCGTCCAGCGAGATTTAAAATTCTGCAAACATCTTACGATGAAAATTATACAGAATCAAAATAGGCCGCTCCCTAATTTTTAGAATACTAAGCGCAGCGGGATCAGTATCTAAAACATAGTATTTCTCAGCACTTACTCTTCTCTCAATCACATCTTCAAGCATTGCATTAATCACATCTCCATGAGAAACAACAATTGCGTTACCATTGACTTGCTTCCTGATGTGGTCGATGGCTTTTTTGGTTCGATCTAAGAGTTCCTTGTTTGTTTCTGAATACGCTTCAGGCTCAGTCAAAATGTGATGCCTGCCTGCTTTGCCAACGATTTCGGGTTTAAGCTTAGCTTCAGTCAGTTCTTCAAGTGTTCTTATTTTCAAGTTATGTGGCTTCGTAAGAATTCTCGCAGTTTCACAAGCACGAAATATTGGACTACTATAAACCGCATTTACTTTGATTTTCGAGAGACTTTCGGCGATGAATTCAGCCCCTTTTACGCCCTTCTTAATTAAGGGGTAATCCAAAGGACCAGCCTCTATGCCTTTTTCGTTAGCCTTAGTTTCTCCATGCCTAACAATAAAAAGATGTTCCGCAGGCACAACTTATCACTCTTTTAGCCTTTAGCTTATTCTCTTCAAATTATTTAAGTAATATTACTGATGTCTCTGGGCATTCTCTGATTTGAAAAAAGTGGACAGCATCTTTGAAATGATGAATGAAAGGAATACTTGAATGATGAATATGCTTATCGTTAGCGGATCATTTCGCCGTGCAGGAGTTTTAAGTGATCAATACGCGTTTGAACTGTTTTAACTAGTTCTTTCCTCAAATCCTCCACAGGAAGCTGTCGGTTTATTTGATTAATCCGGCCAGCTAAAACATCATCTCCAACTGTGGTTTTAATCCAGTTTTGATAATCATTTCTTTGAAAATGAAACTTTATTGAATCAGCAGTTATCGTTTCAAGTTTTTCAGCAAAAGTAGTTAAGTTTGTGGCACTCTCACCAGTGTAGTGATCAAAATCAAAGTAAAAATAAAATCCTTTACTATGCGGCACATTGCTTAAGATCTTCACAATTTTTAGGTCAGAAATAAAGTGCTCTTTAGAATCTGCATACTTCAACATTAAATAATCCCAACAAAGAATGTAATTCGTCTGGTATAATTCTTATTGCACTGATCGTTTGCATTGGTGTCAGTGGACCCAAATTATTGTGGCATTTTTGTTCTTTGTGTTTTTGGTTTGCTTTTTTGTTCAGGGCTTAAAATCTTTGCAGGTAGGTTCATTATTAGACAAAATTAGACAATTAGAAACGTTAAAATTCGTCAAAAAAAGAAGAAAAAAAGATTGTGGCTTTGGAACGTTTTATTTTGAAGATCGTTTTCTTAAGGTGATACTAATCGCAAAACCAACTATCACCAGAACTATTGGAAGAAGGATTAAAGGAAATTCTGGGATAGGTGCAGAAGTGGCAGTTGGCGTGGGACTTGAAGCAGGGGAATCTGTTTGACTAGATGTGGAAGTGGGAGTAGATGAGGAAGTTGGACTCACGGAGGGACTGACAGTGGAAACTGGAGAGTTAAGAGCCATCACAACGTTGTGGCTACTGTGATGGTAATAGATAGTTATTAGCCAATTGTTCCCAGTCGAATATGAAGCATAAGAAATTGTTGAGCTGTCCAACGAAACTTGAAGCTTTGTTACATCAGGTAGGAGAGTTTTCGAAATAGATATTTGGGAGTATCCTGTGGTCCCTGAAGTCCCAGTAACATTGAAACTTAATGAATCAGTGGCTGAGTTAAATGACAAACTTGTAACTGTTGAGTTTGATTCTACAGAGAAGACATTCTGGTTTTGGTTATCTGAAGGAGTAAGAGCAAAGTTCACATTTTGAGAAACTCCGGAGTACACACTATCGCCAAAATAGATCGCTCGAAGAACATATATACCTGAAGCAGAAGGCATCCAATAAGCGGAGAAATTACCGTAAGAGCCTGTTTGAACGTAGGCAAAGTCTTGCCAAGTATTTCCATTTGTGACACTGTACGAAAGGTAAACGCCTGCATCAACCAATCCTGAACCATTGTAAGCAAGATTTCCTTGAATTTCGACGTTAAACGCAGAATTGGTTGTCAAACTGGAACAGTAAAACTGTAAAGTGGGAATTATAAGATATGGATTGGGGGTTGGCGCCGGCATAGAAGTGGGGGTTGGTGTGGGCGATGTATTATTATTTCCTGCGAAGAATGCAGCTACTTGATGGTCTTTGTCCATAGTTGCTACAAGACTGTTTGAAGTACCCATGAAAGCTCCATCAAGGTACCAGCCGCTGAATGTATCTCCCGAATTCGGGGATTCTGTAATTGTAACTGTTGTACCAGTACCGTAGCTTATGGTGCCTCCTCCGGGGTTGGTGGTTCCTGGACCATTTGATGAAAGTGTTAGATAATTTACGCTAACGCTGTAAACCGCTATGACTTGATAATTCATGTACATTGTTACTGGCATGCTTGATAGTTTGCCTTCGTAAATCCCGTTCAAATACCAGCCGTTGAATGAGTACCCAGGGTTGGTAGTTTCGGAAAACACAACATAGTTGCCGTAACCATAGGTGTCGGAGCCGGGCGTTATTGTGCCAGCTCCAGGATAATTAACTGTTGTAGTTACAGTACATGTTGGGTAATAATATTGCGCTGATACAAGCGACGGAGAAACTAAACCGATTATAAATATAGATATTATTAATGTAACAATTTTTAAACTGCGAGTGTTAAGTCTCAAGATACCCACACACACCATATCCTATGGATGCAGTAGTGATATATAAAACTTGTTTACTTATTATCCGAATAATATTTAGCCATATATTGGATAATGTTAATAATTACCCTCAAGTATTGAGACAAACGTTACTCTTGATATATATTAGGCGGCGGATTGATGGTTGAGAAAAGCAGAAAGAACCTTTTTTTATTCATCATTCTTGCCATAGCTTTTGTTTACCGATTTTTCCTAGTTACCATGAACACTTACCCGCCAGGTGCAGACATCGGATTACATCAAAGCGTTATAGCATCCATCACGTCGGCAAAGCCAAGCTTCTTCTGGAATTATTACCAGATGGGTGGCGGTTTATCTGCGACGAATCCCGGGTACCACATTTTCGCAGCATTCATGATAAGTATGACTGAATTACCTGACTATTTAGCACAGGCTTTGGTGGCTTCGTTCTTTTCAGCTTTTTTGGTTTTGTGCTCTTTCCTGATTGTAAGACAAGTATGGAGTGAGTTAGCAGGCTTTGTTGTTGCTGTTTTTGCTACTTTCTCAGCCGGTGACATCATTATGTTAGGCTGGGCTGGATACCCAAACATAGTTGCCTTGACGCTGATTTCGGTTGTTTTTTGCTTGTTTCTGCAGCCATCAAAGCTTTCATCTAAAAGTTATGTTGCTGTCGCGTCCATTCTAGTTAGCGCTCTTTTCTTAACCCATGTTTTTAGTGGGTTGATTTTCGTTGGAATAACATTGTTGACCCTCTTTATTTGCGGAGTGTTTTCAAAACAAACGGGGCTATCAAAAAACCAAGCTTTCTTTTGGCTGATGCCAATTTGCGTCGGGTTTTTGCTGGTTTCTCCCTATCTAATCAATGTGTTTCCAATTTATTTTGGTTCACAAGGCACAATAATTGATGCAGCTGCAAAAACCAGCCAAGCAGTTCTTCAAACCAGACTTGCGCCTCTTGAAATCATCTGTTTAAGCTTAGTTCCAGTTTTTCTGTTCTTTGTTTTTTCAAAGTATAAAAAGGCAAAATTCCTTTCAGTCCCAGCTATTCTGTTTACATCATGGCTACTTGTTCCCGCGTTAGGAACTCAAAGCTACTTGTTTGGCGTCTACTTGGATTATGAACGGTTTCTCTATTTCCTGGCGCTTCCCGCCTTTATCTGTCTCTCGCTAGTAATTACAAGTTTACCAAACGCTCTTTCCTGGGCAGTACAAGTTCTTCAAAAAGCTACCAAGCTTAAAATCAACTTCAAACCGGCCAGCAAGGTGTCAAAAAAAGCTGCAACGACGTTCTTAATAGCAACACTCGTGGTTTTGGTGCTGTTCACGCCTCTTTTCTCATTACCAAACACTGGTGTTGCACAAGCGAATTATTTCCAAGTTATGAATCCTTCAGAATATAAAGCAATACAATGGGTTAAAGCCAATACTTCTGTCGGCTCAATCTGTGTGGCGGACGCGGAGTTCGGTTGGTGGCTTTCTGGATTTGCTCAAAGACCAACATTAAGCGCGGTTGACCCTCAGTATTTGATTTTGCAGCATGAGGTTGGACCAGCGACTGTGGCAACAAACCTGTTGACTGCCGACTATATAGTGGACAATGGGCTAATTGAGGTTCAACAGGCAGGGGCTTACTCTAAAGATAATACACATGAAGTTTTGGCGGATCTAAACAGTTCATACGTTCATCCACCTGTTTTCATATTAAATGACACCCAAATCAGCCTGTTATATCGAGAGAATGGCTTACCGCAACAGCTTAGCGTAGCGGGATTCACTCAAACAAGCACCATGGTGGAAAGCAACGTAAACAACGCATCCTTTATCGTGACAAGAGAAAACAACTTGCTCAAAATCACTGAACAAATAACTGTTTACAAAGGAGTTGGTTTTGCGCAGATTTCGTTTGCCTTCCAAAGCAATGACAGCTCCGTCAATTTTGATTGGCTACAACTGCCCTTTCAAGCACGAGGTTTCCCCGACCAATCAGGCAACAGCATCGGCATAATCGATAATGTGTTACATGAAGTAAACCAAATAGTTTTCCCTTCAGGAGAACTCGGCAACAACGTAATCATGGAGCAAAACTCCAATTCGTACCAACTTAGCTACAATCTACAAGGAAACGCCACCTCAACGATTAGCTTTTTTGTAGGGCTCTGCCAATTTAACGTCCAAGCGGATATCAATCAAACGAATTGGAACAATTTAATAGATAATAACTCGAAAAAATATCTCGACAAGACCTCAAACCAGCCGCTTAACTACTTTGACTATCAAACCGCAATAAAAGACTGGAAAATATCATACATCGCTATTCGAGACTTAAAACAGATTCCACGGTTCTCAGACGACCCAATGTTTACTCTTGTCTTCAAGAATGACCAAGCCGCTGTTTTCAAAGTAAATAAATCGTGAATAAATAGCTGAGATTTTGGGTTGCTTTTTTGGTTTTGAGCTTGCTTTGTCTTTAGGATGCGTCACTATCCGTCTCTAAACGTCATAGAACGTCACTAAACGTCACTACGCGTCACCAAAAGTCATAGAACGTCACAAAGAACAAATTATTGATGGATTTTTCTGCAGAACGGTTTTTTTATTATGATTGCTTGTGTCCATTTTTTAATTAGAGTGGTGCAAAAGGATATCGCGATAATTAAAACAAGAACTAGCCCAAATGAAAATTCTGGGGCGGTTGGCGTTGGAGTATCGGTGGTCGATGGGGTCAAGGCAACAGTTGGTGTGGGGGTTATGACGGGTGAAGAAGTGGATGAAGCCTCAGGGGTTGGGGGTGAATTTGGAGAAGTTGAATTCGCAAATGCGCTTAACGAGTCTTTTGGATTTCCGCCGTTATCAAAGAGACCAAAGTTAGAGTTTGGTCTGTTTGTGTAATTATCGTTAAGTTCGTACCATATGTATGCTTTAACACCTAAACTTTGAAGCAGCGTGTAGCTTTGAGTTAAGAAAGCAGATTGCAGAGTTTCTGAAGCCGTGTAGTTAGTGCTGTAGGATTCTTGTCCTACTTCTGTAACCCAGATGGGTTTTTCTTGACATAATTGTTGGTAATTTTGAAGAAAATATTGCCATGCGAGCTGGCTGATTTGATTATATTCTCCATAAGGATAGGCATGTACAGCTATAGCGTCACAATATTTCATTCCGCCTAATTGTACCACATTTTGCGTCCAGGCATAGGCTTGTTGGGCATATGTGTTAGCCATAGTGGGTTCTGAGCCCGTGAATAACGGTACCCCGCCTAATCCTATTACGACATCATTAGGGGCAGCGGCTTTTATGTTGTCATAAGCAGTTTGCATAAGAGCTACATATTGCTGTGCAGTTCCATTATAGTACCCAAAGGAATTCCAGGCAAAATTTGGTTCATTCCATATCTCCCAAGTTTTAACTACATCGCCAAACTCGCTTACTGCTTGATTCACAGCGTTATCCCAATCGTTTAGTTGAAAGGTTTGACTATAATTCATAAGATGCCAATCAAGAATCCCCAATAAATTTAGATTGTATTGCTTTGCTAAAGAGTAAATCATGATACCAATTACTGGAGTCGGAGCGATCAAATGTTACATCGCAACTGACCCAAGTGATATTGGACTTTGCCAAAGTTTGAGCTTCTTGAGAGGTCATCTCATGAGCTAATACACCTTTAATCATTCCAGATTGATCTGTTGTAAATTCAGCATTAACCAGCATCAAGTTAGTTGTTATCAGAGAAGTTAAGAGCAAGAACAAGAGAGGTAAAGTTCGTTTTGTTAACTTAAGCATATGCTCAATATAATTAGCTTGATAAAAATATAAAGGCAGTTTTTTATCTTATTATAGATTTTTTAGTTTTGAATTTTTTGTCAACAAATTTTGGTCTTTGTGTTTTGGGTTGCTTTTCTGATTTAGGCTTTGGTTTGTTTGCAGGTTGCGTCTTTAAATGTAGGAAAATGGAAAAATCTGGAAGAAAAAGGAAGATATAAGGTGGTCTATTGTGTCTCGAAGGTTATTGATGGATTTTTTGGAAGAGGTTTTCTTTGTGTTTTATGTTGCTTTTTTAAACCAGAACCTTTACTTGCGAGAACATTCTAGCAACTTAGCGGTTGATATTTATTATTTATTTGTAAATACAAATTTACCGTTTTTCACATCAACCACGATTACTGAGTCTTTGTCGACTTTTTCTTCTAGGATCATTTTTGACAAATCGTTCAATATGTTTTTTTGAATGACACGTTTTATTGGTCTTGCTCCGAACTGGGGGTCATAACCGATAAGGGCAATGAAATCCACTGCTTTTTTGGTGATTGTAAGTTTGATGCAGTTCTTTTCAAGCGTCTTCTGGACGTTTTTTAATTGAAGTTCTACTATTTCGCGCACTTCTTCCTGCGTGAGAGATTGAAACATGATTATCTCATCGATACGGTTCAAGAATTCTGGCTTAATACTTTTTTTCAGCAGATCGAAAACCTGTTTTCGTGTTTGATTTAAGATTTCTTCACGGTTATGTTCATCTATTCTTTCCAGGTTTTCCTGTATTATGTGAGATCCGAGGTTTGAGGTCATTATAATTATAGTATTTTTGAAATCCACTGTTCGACCCTTGTTGTCAGTCAATCTACCATCGTCAAGCACTTGAAGTAATATATTGAAAACATCCGGATGTGCCTTTTCAATCTCGTCGAGAAGCACAACTGAATATGGTTTTCTTCTTATAGCTTCGGTTAGTTGCCCACTTTCCTCATAACCTACGTATCCAGGAGGTGCGCCGATGAGTCTTGAAACAGTATGGCGTTCTTGATATTCAGACATATCAATTCTAACCATGCTATTTTCGTTATTGAATAACAATTCAGCCAAAGCCTTTGCTAATTCGGTTTTTCCAACCCCCGTTGTTCCCAAGAAAATAAATGAGCCGATTGGGCGTTTTGGATCCTGCAAACCTGCGCGGTTTCTCCTAATAGCATCCGCTACTGCACTGATTGCTTCTTCTTGTCCCACAACCCGCATATGAAGTTCTGTTTCTATGTTAAGCAATTTCTGTTTTTCACTCTGGAGCATTTTGCTAACTGGGATACCTGTCCAGCGAGAAACTACATCGGCAATCTCTTCTGCGTCAACTTCTTCATTTACCATGGGTGAATCTTTCTGCAATTCTGACAGTTTTTTCTCCAGACCCTTAATTGTTGTTTCTGCTTCCGGAATTTTGCCGTAGCGAATTTCAGCGATTTTTCCAAGATCACCAATGCGGTTTGCTTTTTCATCTTCAAATTTAAGTTTTTCAATTTCATTCTTTTTTATCTGAATCTTGTCAACTATTTCTTTTTCAGACTGCCACTTAGCTCGAAGCTGATCGCGTTTTTCGCTAAGGTTAGCGATCTCTTCATTTAGAGATTTAAGTTTCACTTCATCTTTCTCTCGTTTAATTGCTTCACGTTCAATCTCTAATTGTCGAATCTTCCGATCTATTTTCTCAAGTTCTTCAGGAGCAGAATCAATTTCAAGTCGAAGTTTCGATGCTGCCTCATCAATCAAATCGATTGCTTTATCCGGAAGAAACCGGTCAGAAATATACTTCTGTGAAAGCTCAACAGCAGCAATTATAGCTTCATCCTTTATTCTGACGTGATGATATGTTTCATAACGCTCCTTAAGACCGCGAAGAATAGAAATGGCGTCCAACGTGTCTGGTTCATTCACCATAACTTTTTGGAATCGTCGTTCTAGAGCTTTGTCTTTTTCAAAATACTTTTGATATTCATTTAGTGTAGTGGCGCCGATTGCACGTAGTTCGCCCTTGGCTAATGCGGGTTTTAGAATGTTGGCTGCGTCCATTGCGCCTTCACCCCCACCAGCTCCTACGAGTGTGTGGATCTCGTCAATGAATAGAACTATTTCGCCTTCAGCTGAAACAACTTCCTTGACAACGCTTTTCAATCTCTCTTCAAATTCGCCTTTGAATTTTGCGCCTGCGATAAGCGCGCTCATATCTAATGAATATATTTGCTTTGATTTCAGATTCTCTGGTACATCTCCGTCGATTATACGGTGAGCAAGGCCCTCTGCAATTGCGGTTTTGCCAACACCTGGCTCTCCGATTAAAATTGGATTGTTTTTTGTTCTTCGAGATAGTATCTGAAGGACTCTATGGATTTCCTCGTCTCGCCCAATGACAGGATCAAGTTTTCCCTTTCTAGCCATGTCGTTTAGGTTCAATGCATATTTATTTAATGCATTATAGGTCTCTTCTGCAGTTTGAGAATTAACGGTGGATCCTTTCCGCAATTGCTTGATTGCTGCCCTCAAATCCTTGTCTGTGACTCCGTTACTCTGGAGCAATCTTGAAGCAGAATCATTTACCGTTAAAATTCCTAACAATAAATGTTCGATAGAAATGAATTCATCCTTGAATTCTGAAGCTATTTCCTCCGCCTTCTGAAGGACACGATTAGAATTAGGTGAAAGATATTGTTCTCCTCCTCCGCTAACTTGAGGTAAGAAATCAATTATTTTATCAAGTTCCTTTGAAAAAACATCAAAGTTTACATTTAATTTCCTCAATAAATAGGGAACAACATTTTCATCAACCATCAATATTCCCTTCAATAAATGTGAGGGTTCAATTGATTGGTTCTGTTTTGCCATAGCAATTTCGGTGGCTTTCTGAATGACTTCTTGCGATTTAATTGTGAAATTGTTCAAGTTCATTTGTGGTATCCTTCTTTAATAGATAATCTTGAATTTACAAATTTATAATACAATAAATAATTTCTTACTTGGAGTAAGTAGTTAGCAAGTAAAATATTTGGTTACTGGTAATCATAGTTTACAGCCAGCTCTATTCTATTTGGATTTCGTTTCCACATTTTGTGCAATTGATACTTTGCTTCCCAGTTCCTTTAGAACATATCATATGATAACCGCAAGAAGGGCACTTAATTGACTGTATGCAATTGTTTTCTGGTTCCGTTCTCGCAGCTATTTCTGTCCTGGGGGCTGGTTCGGTTCGGGCTTCGGGCTCGGTTCTGGGAGTTGGTTCTGTTCTAGGCTCTGAATCCCATTCGTTGGCTTGAACGATTGTCAACTAACTCATCTCGCAATAACGGAGATAGACTGGTAAAACTGCTTGTTAAGATTTCATTAATTCGGCAATTCGATTTTGAACCGTTTCGGATAGCTCTTTTCTCAAATTTTCATCGTCGTGGACCCACACATTAATCTGGTCAATTTTCTTGGCTATTTCTTCATCGCCGATAGTGTTTTTGAACCATCTTTGAAAATCTTGGCGTTGAAAATGAAACGTGACAGACTCAATTGGTATTGTTTGGAGTTTTTCGTTGAACTCGATCATGCTGCTTGCAGTTATTCCAGTGTTTTTTCCGAGTTCTGTGAAAAATTGAAAGGCTTTTTCGAAGGGAACTGGGTTGAGGAGGTTTAGCGGTTGAGATAGAGTATTAAACTTGTTTCCCAGCTCTATCGCCCATTCCTTCACCCTAGCCATGTTAAGATCGTCCATAAAGGTTCTTCCTTGCCTAATCATGCAGCCTCCAAAGGCAGTAACGTCAATCGGCTTGAGAGACTGGTTTTTGGCCAGTAATTTTTTTTGGTTAGCTTCAGTAATTTCAGCTTTAGGGTTTTCACCACCCTCGCAACAGAAATAGAGCGCAACAGTTTTGCCTTCAAAGTTCTTTTCCAAAAAATCCACAGCTTCATTGTAAACGTTTTTTCCACTGTCGCCACCTCCAACAATAATGTTTTGGAATGGTGTAATGTCTGGTGGACCTTGTCTAAGATCTGCGACTGTTGTATCCATGTTGTAGGTTGACTTAAGGGCATCAGCTATGACATGTGCTACTTCATCGTTTAATCCGCTTATTGTCGAAAAAACTATTAGGGTTTTCCCTGTCATTGTTTTTCACTTTCTCTATTTCACATTTAACCCGCAGGCTTATTTTAAGATGTGTGACTGGGAATAAACAGCTACAGCTTCATCGCTCTATCCAATGCATCCTTTGTAATCGCGCAAGGCTCACATCTCAGGATGGGTAAATGCCTCCATCGCCATTTTTGTTCAGATTATTTAAAGTTGTTTTCTTATTCAGGGTTTGAATTTTTTGAAGGCTGTGTACTTCTACTTTTTTGGCAAAAGTTCGGCAAGCTCAACAGTTGCCACACATAACGAGCTGTCGGCGCCTCCATAGTAGATTAGAAGTTGACCATCCATCATAACTTGCCCACAACTGAAAACTACATTGGGAACCTTTCCGTAGCGTTCATAATCTTCTGTCGGCGTCAAAATTGGCTCTTCGGAGCGGTATAGAACTTGCTCGGGGTCATTTTTATCCAAAAGCGCAACGCCTAGGGAGTAAACTTTGTCCATATTCACTCCATGATAAATTAAAAGCCATCCTTCATTTACCAAAATAGGAGGTCCTGCAGCACCTACTTTCCAGGAATCCCAGCCGCCCTCTCGTGGACCAAAAACGTATTTTAGGCCATACCAACGGTGCAGATCATTAGAGCGTGCAATACAAAGGTCAGGTTCTAATCGGTGAAACATCACATACTCACCGTTGAACTTCCTAGGAAATATCACCGCATCTTTATTGTGTATTCCTGGAAAAGTTAAGATCCTTTCACCCCATTGCCACCTTCTAGCTAAAAAATCGTCCACATTTATGGATGTTATTGCAATTTGGTAGACTTGATGTTGTGAATGGATTCCATAAGCTGTATATGCCATAATCAGTGAATTATCAAATAGACTTAATCTCGGATCTTCGCAACCTTGGCTTTCTATATCATTTGAAGGGCTGAAAACTGGAAGCGGTAAACGCTCATCTATGTTATACCCATCTGAAGACGATGCTAAGCCTATGCGTGAAATATTATCTGTGCCCATTGCTCTGTAAAGAAGGTGGACGCGATTGTTACCGGCAAAAGCTGCTGCGTTGAAGACCAAGCTTGATTCCCAAGAATGTGTGCCAATCGGCTCAAGTATAGGATTATGCAAGTACCTTTTCATTTACGTTCTCTCTCAAGTTGTTCTTATTTTTTGCAGTTACAAACCGCTCAGCTCATCTAATATGGCTCTGACGGATATCAGTCCAACTATTTTTCCATTTGCGTCAATCACAGGCAGATGACGAATCTTAGCGGATTTGATGACATACTTTGCTTCATCAAAAGTCGAATCTTCATTAATTGTAAAAGGGTTTTTAGTCATTACTTTTTCTACAGGGGCATCTAAGGGAACATTTTGCGCAACGACTCTTATGGCATCACGTTCCGTAAAAATACCAACGCATTTCTCGGTATCGTCGACAACCACAATAGAACCAATATGTCTTTTGAAAAGGAGCTCAATTGCCTCCTTTACTGGGACGTTTCCGCAAGTGGTAACTACGTCTTTTAACATTAAGTCGCGAGTCATCATATAATTAAATCTCCAGTTTTAATCCGAATTTTAGAATAATAATTATATAGATTTGTGTAAAATTTAAGAATTTCCAACTAGCACATTTGGAAATAGTCTTAATGCTGTCTTTAATTTATCGTAGTTTATTTTATTTCTTCTAAGTTTAGGCGGGCTTGAAGGTAAGATATGGTGGCTTCGGCGCCTTTGTTTAGATTTAGTCCTTGGGGAGTTATGCCGTCGCAGCAACTCCCGTTTTCTGGGTCGTACAAATTTACGCCTTTCGTGTTCCCTCCAAAGAACCATTTAAAGGCGACGTATGCTGCTTTGAGGTAGGCTTCTTCGTGGGTGTTTCTGAAAGCAGCGATTGCGGCTTCTGTCGTGCATGATGCTTCAACGGATTGTTGATCATACATTGCCCTCTCAGATCCTTTTTTATACCAGCCACGGTTGCCTATAGGTACGAACATTTTGTTTATTGTTTGAGTATTTATTAGAAACTTCATGGATTTGGAGGCAACTTGGAGGTAACATTTTTTTCCAGTGGCTTCGTAGGCTAGGAAAAGTGAATGGGGAAGTCTTGCATTTGAGTAGGTTAGATATGATTCAAACCAATCCCATCCTTCGGAGGATTCCAGTTCAAATTGCTCAGTCAGCTGATCCGCGAGTGTAACGATGTTTAATTTGACATTTTGGTCCTCTGGATAGGCTTTCTGGTAATGAAACAATCCCATAATTGAGTATGCTTTTGCGCGTGGAGATATTAAACTGGGAGACCATTTGAAAAGTTTGTCAAAAATCTCTTTAGAGACCATTCTTTTTTCTTCTGGCAATTTTGAGCTCAAACAATACCCACATGCCCAGATCGTCCGACCCATGCAATCCTCAGAGCTTGTTTCGTCTAAAAGCGCTCGGTCATAGCCTATGTAGTTGTGCATTTTGCCGTCAGATCTCTGCATATAGAACAAAAAGCATAAGTAAGTATCAATTAATTTCTTAACGCTTGTATCATTAAACAACATGAAGTAATTTGTACATGCAATTAAAGCTCTTGCGTTGTCATCTGTTGTGTATCCTTCTTTTTTATTAGGAGTTGCGTATTTCGAGTGCTGGAGCATTCCCACGTCGTCTGTCAGTGCTCGCACAAAATCTAGTTTTATTGGAAAAGTTATCAACTTGGTCTACCTCGCTATTTTCAGTTATAGATTTTATTAGGTTTACATATTTTCTTGCCACATTTTTCCACAGGAAGCGTCTACTGTATTTGTAAGCTCTCTTTTGAAGCTCATTACGGAATTTTTCGTCCAAAAGCCTGTTTATGCCTGCTGCAATTGATGCGGAATCTTCGAATTTGCAGAGTATTCCTCTCTCATTGGCCAGGACTTCTTGGGCGTGGTAATAGGGAGTAGAAACGACAGCTTTTCCGGCGCCAAGAGCATATATGAGGGTGCCACTGCTGATTTGGTTGGGGGAAATATAAGGAGTCAAATATATGTCGGTTGCTTTAAGAAAATCTATTAGTTCACTTTTGGTAACAAATCTGTTCGTAAATTTGACGTGTTCTTCCAATCCGAGTTCATTAACAAGCATGGTTAACTTATTTCGGTATTTTTCACCCTCATTTCTTCTGACTTCAGGGTGAGTTTCTCCAATGATGAGATAAATTATTCGCGGTTCATTCTTAATAACCTCAGGAAGAGCTTGAATTGCGTATTCGATTCCTTTACCGCTGCTTATTAACCCGAAAGTGGAAGCAACCAGACGCCCCTTTAGACCCAGGGATTCCTTGATTGATTTGTTGTTTTTGTGGTCAACGCTTGGGCAACCATGTGGAATAACAACACATTTCTTGCACGAGATTCCTTGTTGTTTTAGCATGTCAATTGCGGCATTCGCAATTACAATAATTGATTCGCTCCTTTCAACTATGTATCTTAGAGATTCAATCGCTTTTGGCTCAAAATTCGGTTGCACCGTATGAAGAGTGGTGATAACTGGTTTTTTGACTTTTTCTAAGAAAAGTCTAATGTGATCGCCGTAGTTGCCTCCGTAGAGGCCGAACTCATGTTGAACAACTAATAGTTGAATATTTGACGAGTTTACGTATTCAGCTGCTTTAACATAGTCTTCGATTTTGTCTCGATCGACTGTCCGTTTGACGCGGCTGTCGTAAGGGTAAATTGCACCTTTTTCATTTATTGCAATTATAGAAGATTTAAGCTTGTCAAGTTTAGATGCAGAATCAATTAAGTCTTTTGTGAAATTTGCAATTCCGCATTCTCTAGGGGGGTAGGTACTGAAATACCCGATGTGCTTTGCGCTATCCAAAACAAGTTTCTGGACCATTTTTATTAACTCACTATTTCAATTTTTATTAACCCAAAAATTCCCTTTTGCAATTCATGAGAAGCGAAGATTTCTGGAGATCAAACTGGGCTTTCATTTTTGACAAAGATATAATTGAGGGATTTTTAGGTTCAAGCTTGGAGCGTTATTTTGCCATTTCCATATTTACTTCTCGACCTTAAAGTCTGTTTCGTCTGTAAAGACTATTTATTATGTAAAAATATGCTGTTTAATACTTCAATTTTATGATCGAGGCTATTCATTTTTATAGTTTTTTTAGAAAGAACAAAGAGAAAATAATCAAAGCAGCTAAAGCCTGTCATCTCACTTACAGAGTTAGTTGTGACTGTGGCTACCCAGTCACTGAAGTTCATATTCTATTTTAACATAGTATAATTACACAATGTTGCAAAGAGTGGACTGTTTGAAAAGAAAGCTAAAAGTTCAATGCCCTTGCGGGTATATATTTGAAGGCTTAAGCAATGAGGTAGATGCCATAATCCGGGTACGATCCCATTTTGAACTCTTCCACAAGGATTTTCTCCCTTTTGGAATAACTAATGCTGAAGTATTAGCCTTGTTAAGAAAAGATTGGGAAAAAAGAAGCCAAAAAGTTTCGCCGGGCCATTTTTCTCGCCATATGCAAAATTCCCCCCTAACTCATTAGATGAGCTAACGTTTGATTGGAGAAGTTAAATGAACTGGAGTAAAAAGCGAATTCTTGCAGTAGATGACGATGTTAATATTCTGAGAGTTTTTAGAAGAATCTTGGAAAAAGAAGGATACACAGTTGAGACTGCAGAGACAGGCAAAGACGCCCTCAAGAAAATAAAAAAAACAAAGTTCGACGTGTGCTTAGTTGACGTTAGGCTCCCTGACATGGATGGAACCGAACTTCTTCTCAAAATACCAAATGACCCTAAAACAATCAAAATTATTGTAACAGGCTTCTCAACCAACGAGGCTGGAAAAAAAGCTGCCGATTATGGAGCTGACGATTTTCTAGTTAAACCAGTTAGAGCTGAAGAGATCATAGCTACAGTGCGAGAAAAGTTAGGTGCAATAGAAGACTAAATTTTGAAACTGAGAACAAAATGGAGTCCTTAATGGAAGATTCTGTTCAGGTTGTTTTGGGCTGCTTTTTTGGTTTAAAGCTTAATTTGGTTGCAAGTTGATACTTTTTTTGACATGAATTTACATTATTTGACATTTAGAACTAACTTGAAAGATAACGTTAGATCAAAAGGCTATTGACTGTTTTTTTGGCTGGGTTTGTTGTTTGTGTTTTAGGTTGCTTTTTTGATTTGGGCTTTGTTTTGTTTGCAGGTTGCGTCTCTAAATGTAAGTAAATGTAAAAATCTGTAAGAAAATGTAAGAAAAAGGAAGAGAAAAGTTGCCTTTAACTTTCAATGATGAAGCTTAGGTAATCTCTTGGCAATTCTTCTTCTAAATTTTTTCTTTGTGTTCCAGGTTGTATTCGTGGTTTGGAGCTTGATTCGTTTGCAGGTTGCGTCAAAAATCGTCAAGAAACGTCAAAATTCGTCAAAAAATCAATTGAAATCAAGATATTTCGACAATCACTGAGGAAATAGTGGAAAAATGAAGAAGTTTTCGAATGTCCCGCTCGATCAAAGCTGTTTAGAATTAACGAAATTTGAAGAATTACCATTCGTCTCGTTTGCTGTCTGATTCTTTCTTATTGGTTTCTTCAATTTCACGGTAAATGTTTTTGTCAGACTCGGAAACCACTGCTAAAGAGGGTTCTCCAAAGCTTTTTACAATTGGAATTTTTATCAGCCTGGACTCTCGTGTCTTAGGGATATACTCCACAATAACCTCTTTTTGGGTGAAAGAGAGCTTTTCTCCATCATCCCACGGCTCATACATTTCAACCCTAACAAGGTAACCCCCAGCAGCAATTCCCTTCATATCCAGTACAAGCGGCAACTCTAACTCATCAGCAGACAAAGGACCCTGAGGAATTCTAATTAAGCCAGAACTGACTTCTTGGTTGTCAAACCATAAATCTAACTTTAATTTTGAAAACGCAGATTTTGATGGACACAACTTGAACCCAACTTTGAGGTCTAACTCAGCCTCATTAAAGGTTTGCTGGATTTCGATTATGATTACTTGCTTTTGCTCAATAGGTATAATGGATTTTTTCGCAATTACAATTGGCAGATTGTCCAATGTGAGTTGCTTGTGCGGTTTGATATTTTTCGGTGATGCCTTTGTTTTACCCACGAATTCACCTGTTTTTATTGAGGTTGATGTTCATTTATAGCAGTTAAAAGCTTTTTTAGAATTATGCTTGCGGCTTTTTTGTCTAAGGGTTTGTTTTCGTTTCCGCATTTTGGCGAGTAGATGCATGAGGGGCAGCCGTCTTTGCATTCGCAATTATCGATTAGCTCAAGGGTTTTTTCAAAAAGTGGTTTTATGTTTTGGTAGAGGTTTTCTGAAATTCCGATTCCGCCTTCGAAGCCATCATAAATGAAAATGGTTGCGCTCCCAGTGTCTGGGTGAAGAGGCGTTGATAATCCGCCAATGTCCCATCTGTCACACATCGCAAATATCGGCGACATCGCAATCATCGCATGTTCCGCCGCGTGAATTCCTCCGTCAAAATCGAGCCCTCTATCTTGGATTTCTTTTTTGATTTCTTCTGGAATAATAAACCACATTCCCACTGTTGAAAAGGATAATGGAGGCAGATTGAGCGGTTTTCTCTCGATAACTTCATCGTATGATTTGGTGATGTATGTGTGGTAGAATTCTGTTGTAGCTAATTCGCCTAAGCCGACTTGGATTCCGATTTGTTTTTCTTCAAGAGTTTTCTTTATGGCGACGTCGACGGTTTTTAGTGCTTCTGTGTAGTAGTTGACGTTTTCCTGTTTGACTTTGGCAGTTAATTGGTTGAGGTCTAATTCTTCAGAGATGTATGTTTCGCCTTGATGCAGTAAGACTGCGCCTGCGTGAGCTTCTTCGTAGGCTTTGTTTAAGGTGAGGGTTTCGAGTATGTTTCCGTTGCAGGTCACGGTGACAGTTTTGTCGGAAATACTTTCTAAACCTACAACTTCAACAGGCCTTGCCGTGCCCGAATACACGTATCCTCTTGGCGTTTTACGAACCAAGATTCTGTTGTTCAAGTGCTTGGATGCTCTCTTGGAATAGTTCTGGGAAATATTTTTTGTCCGCCTCTGTTAGGGGCAATTCGCTTGCTGCACACATAATGTGTCCCAAGGAGATGTAGCGGTTATGCAGATCAATTATGGCTTGTTCATGCGGTCTACCAAAGAAGTCATCGGGGTGCTTCATGAAGTACTGGTCGAGCGGGTTTTGAAAAGCAACAAGTGTCACAAGTGAATCTGCGTTGGTTCTTCCTGCTCTTCCCGCTTGCTGCCAAGTGGAAATGACCGTTCCTGGATAACCAGAAATAATCACAGAATCCAACGATCCAATATCAATTCCCAATTCAAGCGCGTTTGTTGAGACAACTCCGATTAAGTTTTTTGTTTTTAGTCGATTCTCTATTTCCCGGCGTTCTTGAGGTAGATAGCCTGCTCTATATGCGGTAACTGAATTGGCCAGCTTTGGTGATCTTCTTTTGAGTTCTTCTCTTGTCCATCTTGTGATAAGTTCAGCCATTTGTCTTGAAGTGGTGAAACAGAGTGTTTGGAGGTTTTTTGTGATGCTAAGGGTTAGGAGGTCTTTGGTTTCTTGATGAGTAGATCGGCGAGTGGTGTTGGTGCTGTCGATGAATGGGGGATTCCAGAATAGGAATGATTTTTTTCCTCTGGGAGCGCCGTCATTTGAGATGATTTCGAAGTCTTTTCCCGTTAGTTTCTTAGCGTGCTCTTCTGGGTTTGCGATGGTGGCTGATGAAAGGATGATTTGTGGGTCTGCATGGTAATAATTGCATATTCTCATAAGCCGTCTTAGAAGCATGGCCACGTTGGAGCCGAATACTCCTCGGTAAACGTGGGCTTCATCGATTATGATGAATTTGAGGTTTGCAAGAAAGCTTCGCCACTTATAGTGCCACGGAAGATACTGGTGAAGCCCATATGGGTTGCTTAGGATGATTTTGCTGTTTTCGCGTATGCTTGCCCTTTGACTTTGAGGAGTATCACCATCGTATACATTAGGGAAAGCTTCGATGCCTGTTTCTTTTTCTAATTCTCTAAGAACTTTGAGTTGATCATTTGTCAGCGCCTTCGTCGGGTAAAGATAAAGTGCAGTTGCTTTGGGGTCTTTTGTGAGAGCTTCAAGTACTGGAATGTTGAAGGCTAAGGTTTTTCCTGAAGCGGTCGGAGTGACAATCACCACGTTCTTGCCCGCGCGAGCTTGGTTTATCGCTTCAGCCTGATGCGAATAAAGATGGATATCTCGATTCAATAGGCAATTTTGGATGTTTTCAGGCAGAGATTTTTCCAGCTCTCCAAAGCACGCTTCTTGCGGAGGAATTTCTTGAATGTGAACTATCTGTTTTTTGTAGCCTTGCATGTGTTTTATGCTTTGGATGAAGTCGTCTATCAAAGATTCCATTCCTCATATAGTTTGGAGAATAAGGTGCCAAGGGTTAGCAGGTCTTGTCTGTTGTGCTCAACTATTGCGACGAGTGGTCCCGCATTTTTTGTTTTCAGGTAAGTATCGTAGAAGTGGGGAACTAAAGCTCCTGGAATGTTGATGTCTCGTTTTATTCCAATGTATTTTTCTACGGTTTCCAGTTTGCAATCTGACAGTTTATGGCGTAGCGCCCGGCGTGTGAAGTGGAGAACATCAAAATGCGGATTATCCAGCGGCGCATCCAATCCATAGTAAGCCAATCTCTGCTTAATATATGGAATATCAAAGCTTCTGCCATTATAAGTAATGAGCGACAAGTTCGGGTTCAAGCTGAGAAATAAGAGCCCAGATGGCGCTGGGTTCATCCCCAATATCTCTTAGCAAAAACTGGCTTGTACAAACATGAGTTTTGGTTGGCTTAGCTATGCCCAACAGAATTATGGGACGCTCTGAGAGACCCAAAGTTTCAATGTCCACGATGGCGAAGTCTTGGTCTTGGCAGAATCCGGCTAAATAGTGAAGTAGCGGGTGGGATTTTGGGAGTCGTTGCCATAGCCATTTCTGCATCGAGTCAACGTCTTTTTTATCGATCAGTTGCATGAAGTCGAGGGCTTGCTTTCTCCAGCGGGAATGACGCTCCAAATCTTCCACTGTATTGAAACCCTTTTGCTTTAGTGATTGTTCACTCACCGGTCCTATTCCAGACAGAACCTTTAGGTCAGAGATGATATGTTGTCTGCTTTCGCCGTAAGGCACCAATTTAAAGTCAGAGTTGCAAGAAGCCGAGATAGAATAGCATTCACCTTGCTCATTTGAAACTACTCTACCAGATATGGCATCTTCAAGACTCTTGCCCTGATATTGTTTAATCAATTCGTTTTCGAGGAACAACGCGTCATTGTACTCGGAACTCCAAATCCAACTTTCAAAAACCGGTTTTTTCGGCGACTCCGCCTTAGCGGTTTCAGAAACAACCTCATACTCTCTTGAATGAGCTATTCTTTCGCTGAGGCTTTCTGCTGCTCTGGTGAGAGCGATTTTTTCTTTAGAAGAACCATCAGGTTTAGACGCGGATGCTTGATTGCCAAAAGCTTTCTGAGCCAACATCTGAGCATACCGATCATCTTTAAAATTCCGCAACAAAAAAGAACCACAAACAGTGCAAAAGCGGCTCTGCTCATACTCTTGGTTCGAATAGTTTTTATTGCATTTTCTGCAGATATAGTCTAAAGTCAACTATGTTCTGCCTTAAGTCTATCTAATGATTATAAAAGCCATTCTTTATTTTAACCAGAAGCCTACGAGAATTGGATTTAGCTGTTGATGTTTCATTTCGGCAAATCTTGTTCAGGTTGGTTTAAGTTGCTTTTTTTATTCAGAGATTGTTTTGTTTGCAGGCTGCGTACACAGAAGCAAGCCTAAGCAAAAGCATGCAGAAGCAAGCACATAGAAGCAAATACAAGCAAACCCGCGCAAACAGAAAACAGATTTTCCCCATTTTTGTTCTTTATTTTTCAAGTTGCTTTCCTGTTCTGAAGCTTGATTTGGTTGCAGGTTGCGTCTTTTTGCGTCTCTGCCCGTCTCGCTCTGTCTCTACCTGTCACGCAACGTCTCCATGCGTCCAGAACGTCACAGAAAGAAGTGAATTCATTTGTTTGCTGAGGTAAGGAAATTGTGTTATTTCGCGTATACTTCTACCAGGTCTCGTGCTGTAATAATTCCCATGAGCTTGTCTTCTGCGGCGATGGGTAATCTTCTAATGTGTTTTAAAGCCATCAGGGCAGCAGCCCTGTGAATACTTGTTCCTGCAACGGTAGTTATCAAGGGCGATGAGCTTTCTCTGCCTACTTCGGCAGTTAGCGGTTTACTTTTAAGCAAGAAAGTGCTCAGTAAGTCTCTTTCTGTGAAAATTCCAAAGTGTTCTCCTTGGGTGGTTACTATTACGCTGCCGATGTGGTTCTCGCTCATGAGTTTGATTATTTCGTTTACGGGTGTTTTTTCGTCTGCAGTTACGATTTCTTTAGTCATGAAATCGTCAACTTTAGCTTCGGTTTCCGGAACATCAGGCAAACTCCTGATAAGATCTGAGGCGGTGACAACTCCCACAATCCTTCCGCTGTCAAACACTGCAAGCCGGCTTTTTTTACTCATCATTAACCTGGCGGCTTCCTTTATTTTAGCTGTCGAAGCAATAGTAATTAGTGGATATGACATTACTGCCTCAACTCTTGTGTCTTTAGGGATTTTCTCGTACGCTAAAACCTTGCTCAAAAAGTCCCTCTCGGTCACTATGCCCACAGGCGTGTTATACTTAGAGACAATAAGGCTTCCAATGTGGTTCTCACCCATGATGTCAGCAGCTTGATCCATGGATGCTTCCGGAGATATGGTGATTACGTTCGTACTCATGATATCCTTGACTTGTTTGTAACGTGATAGGTCGCGGACGTATTGTTCATATGCAATATCAACGACGCTTGGAAAATCCTTTCTTAAGCCAGTAGATTTCATCACAAAAGTAACCTCATGTAATAGTAAGAGACGAAAGACCAATTTAGACTTAGTTCCAATAGCTAAGTCGCTATTTCCGCCGCTAAAGCCTTAAAATTATCAGTTCCAGACATATTTCCAAATTGCAGGCAGAGCTCAAATTAAACTTCTTAAAAATAGCATTCGCTATCAAAAGAAGTGGATGTTGCCAACTTTTTCCCGAAAGCAGCGTATGTTGTTAAAGTTATTGATGGGCGGATTTTATTATGGTGGCTACTTCAGATTCTGTCCAAGCTTTCATTGTGGCTGTGCGAACGTTCCCCATGCTGCCGAGGGACGAGAGAATTTCAATAATAGCTTCATCGTTTGGAACCTCGATAATCATAACAAAATCGTATGTTCCAAGTGTGAAGTAAAGCTGCATTTTTCCATTGGCTTTTTCAACCATGCTGCGCGTTGGATGAATCCTATCGGGAACGGCTTTAACATTTCGTATTCCCTGATCAGTCCAATTTCCAAGGACAACAAAACTTGCCAAAACTCTCACCACTAACTAATTCAGAAAATGACTAACCTAAAAGTCTTGTGACGAAGGATTTGAACCCTCACCGCAATTGAGATAATTCGTTCAAATTGGACTTGAATTTCAACCCCAGGGCAAATTGAGCAGAGAATTGAAATGAACTCTCTAGCCTGCGGAGCACCAAAAAAGCAGATTTAATTTCAACAGGTATTTCATTAAACTGTATTTAATGAGATTTAAAGAATCAGGTGGAATTCGAGATTCTTCCCCGATGTCTTATTTTTTGAGTCAACTTCGACTGTTATGACAGATTTACATTAGGTATTCAACTTTGCGTTTGTGATACCGTTTGCATTCTTTAACGATTTTTGCCATCTGCGGCAGATACGTCATCCCTGTAAGAAATGTGAGTTGCGCTGCTTGATCTTGCCTTGTTTCACGGTATTCAGGGCATGCTACACATTGATCGGGGAATTCATTGAAGCATGGACGTTGTATTTCCAGCAACACTAATCCCCATATATTAATTGGAGCGTTTAAGTATTTAAAACAAACCAAACCAACAGTTACCTTCGTCTCCCTCCGTCTCTACCCGTCTTGCTGTGTCGCATTACGTCCCAACGGCGATTGACGGTTTTTTGTGCAGGTTTTGTTCTTTGTGTTTCAGCTTGCTTTTTTGATTTAGGGTCCAATTTGTTTGCAGGTTGCGTCTTTAAATGCAAGAAAACGCAAGAAAAAGGAAAAAAACGGAGGAAAAAGGAAGACGAGGTTGGTCCAATGCTTCCCGAATTAGTTATTGACGATTTTTTGTGGTGGGTTTATTCTTTGTGTTTTGGGTTGCTTTTCTGTTTTAGAGCTTAAATTGGTTGCAGGTTGTGTCAAAAAAATCGAGAAAAGTCAAAATTAGTCAAAAAACTCAAAGTTATTTGGGGAAAAAGTGGACCGGGTAAGATTTGATCTCCGAGAAGTGGAGACAGCCCCCCATATCCCTTTTTTCTCATTTCAGAACTATGTTTTCTTGCATCTAAGCTATGCTAAAACCAACTTTTGCTTCTAATCGCATTACAGTTTGGGCAACATAACAGTATTGTTTCATCCAGAAACTCAGTAACAGTCTCTGCACAACCGCAACGACATCTATCATTATTTATCATATATTCATCTCCAATTTACTTTAAGGCAGGTCATACATTAACCAAAAATTTGAAGTTCAGCGTGGCTTATTGCAAGGCAGTAAGGACACAAAACCATTTTTTGGATATCTTGTTTACGCTGTCGCAATATCCTTCTCTCAGGTAAAATATATTCATTTCCTAACTTCTCTGACTATCCTCCCATCTAGGAGTCTGTTTCTTAGTAAAAACTCGGCTTTTTGTCCGTTATGTCTGTGGCAGTTTTTTCAGCTCAGGCAGCAGCGACTTCGAAGTCAAGAATTTCATGTATCAACCTCAAAAGAAAAATAAATCTGCAAAAAATTTTGACACCTATTTTTTGGGTTTAGCAGGCAAGCTTTAATTGCTTGTGTACGAACAAGCCGCAAGGGAGAGAGAGTAATCAATGAATCGGCAAGAGGCAGTCTCAATACTAAAGGAAATGATAGCAGTTTGCAGTTCATTCCATGACGCCCAAGCAGTATCCCTAGCGAAAGGCAAGTCAACCGATAGTTGGGAACTTCATGTTCATTGTGTCCCTCATCAATCGGAGATTGCATGTCTAGAAAAAATTGTTGCCAAACACCGTTTAGAAATGGTTACATCAAACGGAAAAACAGTTTTCCGCTCAAGCTAAAATATTAACGTGATTTTTTGAATCTGGTTTTGCAATCTTCACATGTGTAAGCCTCTACTGAAAAAACCATGTTCAGCGCGTTTCGTTAGTCTAAAGATAAATTCACAGATGTAAAATGCCATTGCTCCTCCGCCTATGAGATAGAGTGTAAGAGATTGTTTTGCTGTCGCGTTTAGTTTTTCGAATTCTTGATTGAGATAGTTCTTATCAAAGGATCGCCTTTGAGCCATTAGACCACCACTGCGTAATCATTTGCCTTTTTGATAAATTCGTTCCAAGTGGGCAGTAGTTGACCTTCTGGACGCGTGTGAGTCTCTAAGAATTCGAGCATACCGATTACTTGATCCTTAAGCCTAAATCTTTCAGCTTCTCCGAGCAAGTATGTTTTATCGATTTCGTTTTGAGCTTTTTTGAGCAGCAAAAGAGCGTAAGTTGTGTATCGCATATTGCCTGATTCTACAAGAAGCGTATGCAATATTGCATCCTCGAGTTTGATTGTTCTTTTGGCTATTGAGTAAAAGTAGATGTCAAATTCTGAAAAAAGCGGAAGATCGTATTGAGCAAATATTGATGTGGCAGTTTTGTGGAAGTCTTCGGATGGCGGTTTCGAAGCTTTGGGTACTCTGACTAAAAACTCCATGTCTTCCTGCCAAAGAATGACCGCATTTTCTGAGAGGGTTTTAGAAACTTTGTTGGCAAAATATCGTTGGTATTCCTTTAGGAAGTCTATGAGAACTGGGAAACGTGAGTTAATTTGGTACCTTTTTTTAGTCTCTGCAATAATACCTCTTGCTTTTAGCTCCTTCAGATAACGCCAAAGCGTAGCATTTGAAAAACCGGATAAATTGCCTTCTTTTGCACTGAGACCGTGGAAAAGGATATCAATTGTTTTTCCTTTTAGAATATTTTCCCAATCTATAAAATCATAAGCTGTCAATAGGTCTCTTAGTAGAGACGCGTGCTTTGTCTCGTTGAAACATGTGTATTTTCTGTTTCCTTGTTCGGTTGTTTGAATCAGCCCTTTCTTCTGTAATTTTTTGAGATTGTAGGAAAGAAGAGCTGGTTTTAGTGTGAGCGACTTTCTAATCTCTGGCAGAGATTTCTTTCCTTTAGTGAGTTCTCTAAGTATTTGCAATTCTGATTTGTTGAAAGCATACTCTGGCTCTGTGTATTTCATGACATTTCATACGATTAAAAAACTATTTAAACCTTTTAATAATATGAAATGGAGAATAAATGTTATTGCTTTAACAGAATTGTAAAGAAGCTTTGAAAGAAAAACTCTATTGCCGTTTCTTGATTAGTGCTGCTCAAAAGATTTTCAAGATTACGCTAGCTATTTTGTTTTGAGCCTCATGCTGTTTGCAGGTCGCGTCAAAAATCGTCAAGAAACGTCAAAATTCGTCAAAAAAGTCAATAGAAAACCAAGACAAAGAAGGCAAGCAAAAAATTATTAGCGTTTCTTCTTACGCCATAATTTGATTAAATATTAAATCAGGCTTCAGATGGAACAATTTCATTGGCAATCTTTTGAAGACCAATTGGTTTCGATTTGTTTCAGAAATTCTTTCACTGATACAATCTGCGTTTTCCCATAACAAGCTACTTTGAAAAGATGTTTGTCCCCACTAACAATGTAGTCTACTCCAGCCACCGAGGCACATTCCACAAATTTATTGTCTGCTGAATGTTCCCGAACTACATCAAGTTTTTTTGTAACTTTAACGAATTTTACAATTCTGATTACAGTTTGAATTAGAGTTTCCCTGCTTAATTCCATAGATTGGTAAATGCACCTAATTTTAGAATAACCTAAGACCTGGCTAATTTCTATACATACCTGAGCAAATATGCTGATATAGCCGCGATCCAAACCAACAAAACTCCAAGGAATAGCCTCTCTAAAAGTCCTCCAAAGAGTGCGGCAAAGTGAGGAGCGACAAACGGAGTCAGTAACTCGACCAAACACAAAACAACCGTGATCTCGGAGATCGGTAGGGCGAATCGTCGGAGATTTCGCAGACTTTGATTTCCACTCATTTTCAGAGACAATGCAAGCGAGCCAAACGCACCTGTCAGAAACGCAACAATCGCCACTACAAGGTGGATTGCTCCATGCCACGAAACGGGTGTAGCTGGAACGTCAGTGGGAAAGATCGCAAGTAGCAAGGCGCCGACTGACCAGGTGGCAAAGAGAAATAATCCTCCACGGTACTGGGCTATGTTTTCTCCTTTTAGGCGGATAATGCCGAGTAAGGCGTACAAAAATACGAGAGACAAGATGCCACGGTTGAGGAAGTTGAGGATCATTATGTAACCGAATGGACCTACAGCCAAATCACTCTCCGCCTGACTAATCCAACTATAGTGCGGAGGAAGAATCTGGGCAACAACATCTAGCATAAAATAGAGTATGATTCCGACAAGAACGACCGCATAAAGCCTTCGAACATTACTTGGCTCCATAATTCTTCACATTCAATTACAGCTTAATGTTAAATTTAGAAAACTTCTAAGATTCTTTTGTTGTTTGTTTTTGCCCCGAGGTTTTTTCCAATGTTAATGACCAATTGGTGAAGCAGTCCCAGAGTAGACTTGAAATTTTTTGGTTTTCAGGATTGCTCATTTGTTCGCCTTCAGGTACTTATTGAAAAAAGCTACAGTCATCATCCACGCATCTTCAGCTGCTTCCTTATTGTAAGAGGGTCGTGTTTCGTTAAAAAAAGCATGCTGAGTGCCCTGATAGATCTTCATTTGAAAAGTTTTCTTATTAGCAATCATACTCTCAACTAAAGCAGGGACCCCACTAGTTATTCTCAGATCCTCCCCAGCATAAATCCCAAACACTGGACATTTAATTTTAGCGACGGACTCAATCGGTCGCGGGTTTGCGCCATAAAAAGGAACAGCTGCGCTAAATGGGTATTCGGTTGCAAGTTGATAAGTCAAACCGCCGCCAAGGCAAAAACCAGTTATTCCAAGTCTTTCCGCGTCCACAGGATCCAAGGTTTTAGCATAGTTTATGCAGCAAAGCAGATCTTGCGCCATTGATTTTTCAGCGCTTTCCCGACCTGTGAAGAAAAAGTTCATTATTTTTCGGTCATTCTCCGACAAACTCGCCATCAAACTTTGCACAGCAGTTGGGTCGCTGCGTTTTTCGGGAGGAATTTGCCACATTTTCATCATAGCTTTCTCAATTGCCTGTTCAGTTAGATCTTTATCCCTGCTGAAAAGATGAGGAGCCACACCAACAAAACCTTGTTCAGCAAACCTATTTGCGACCCCTCTAATCTGATCGTTAAGACCCCAAGCTTCGTGCACAATAATAATTGCCGGGTAACGACCTTCAGCCTTAGGAGCCGCAACATAAGTCGACATATCAGCGCCATCAAAGCACTTGAAAGTAACATTTTGACTTAAAAAATTCATTCTGCATCAAGTTAACTTTTACGAAGTTAATATTTAACTATTTTCCCTTCATTGTTTCAACATAAATAAAATGTCCACAAGAGAGAATTAGTTTTCTTATACATGGTCAACGTAAGATCCTGAAGAAACATTTTTCTTTTCTGTGTATTTGCAGTCAGATTTTTTTGTTTGTTTAACTTTATTTTTGTGCGGAATTTGTAGCGTTATCTTTCTCATCTCCTTGAAAGGTTAAAGGCTCCCGCTTAGTTTTTGTAAGAGAGAAAAACCGGTCAAATGGAGCTCGCTTTGACACTTATTGCAACGAATCATTATTTCCTCCAAATCCTGATTGCTGACCTTTGCTTCTAAAATAGAATAAGCGTTTTCGGAACAGTTATCAGGAGATATCACATTTCCACACCTTGGACACGAGAATTCTCCCTGTCCATCAATTTTAGTCAAATCCAAAACATACACCTGCACTTGCTTCAATCCTCAAGCCTCCATTCTTTGTTTGAAACTTTCAACTTCTCCAAAGACAAAAGAATATTAATCAATATTCCAGATTTGAACTCAAATCTTAACCAAATTATATCCAGATTATCACCTATTTTCTAAAATAATTTAAAAACCCACCTCTTTGTTTTACACTAAGCCAAAGAAAATAACATTTTGCTGGTGATGTGCTTTCACAGTTTACACAGAAGTACACAAGTAAAAGCGTGTATACACGAGGAAAAGCAAGTACACATAAGGGAAACAAAAGAAGAAGGATTTTTGCTCTTAATAATTCAGGTTGCTTTTCTGTTTTAGAGCTTGAATCCTTTGTAGGTTGCGGCTTTATCTGCAAGAAAACGCAAATAAATGCAAGAATCTGCAAAAAAACGCAAGAAAAAGACAATGACAGGTTGGTCTATTACGTCCCAACAGTTATTGACGGATTTTTGCACAAGTTTTTTTCTTTGAGCTTTTAGTCTAGAACAATGTTCTTGTTGCAGCTTTGTTATAACTGCAATTTCCTAATAATGTATAATAGTATGAAAGTAAACTATTCTTACCTATGACAGAGGAACCACAAGTCACCACAATCAGCGAAAAAGGCCAAGTCGTAATTCCACAGTCAATAAGAAAGCAGATGGGAATAAAGGCAAAAAACAAATTTCTCATCTACGGAAAAGGCGACACGATCATAATGAAGAAGCTTGAGATCCCCGACTTGAAAAAGGAATGGGACAGCATCTTTAAGATGATGGATGAAAAGGAACTGAAGATTTCCGACGAAGAAATCGAAGAAGAAATAAGCCAAGTTAGAAAAAAACGGCATAAGTAACAGATGATCAGATGCCCAGAGTCGTTCTCGATACGAATGTTTTGGTGAGCGCCATAATCTCTGATGGCAAATCAAGAGAACTCTTAATCCGAGGAATAACAAACCAGTTTTCGATCATTACATCCGACTTAATCATAAAAGAGCTTGTCAACGTACTCAATCGTCCAAAATTTAAGACAAACCAAGCTGAAATCAACAGAATCATACAAGCACTTATCAAGTCAGCTGAAATTGTTACTGTAAAATCAAAATTTGAAGCAGTGAAACAAGACCCCAAAGACAATATTATTATAGAAACAGCTTATGATGGAAACGCTGACATTATTGTAAGCGGAGACAGACACCTTCTTGAGTTGAAAACATTCAAAAGAATCAAAATAATGACTGTCGAAGGAATGCTTGGATTGCTTAACAGAAATATTCTTGATGAGTCTAGGTCCATTTGATGTCTACAGCTCAAATTGGAAAAGAAATTAAGGGTACCAGAAAAATCGTCTATTTGTCCGTTTCCTGATTAATGCTGCCAAAAAGATTTTCAGGATTACCCTACTATTTTGTGGTTTGCTATGTTTGCAGGCTGCGTCTTTACGCGTCTCTGTTCGTCTCCTCCGTCTCTGCCCGTCTCGCTGCGTCTCCTTGCGTCCCAACGGCTATTGATGGTTTTTTGTGGAGTCTTTTGTTCTGTTTTTTTGGTTTGCTTTTTGTTTTCGGGTTCAGACCTTAACCTGGAAGCTTGAATAACAGTTTTTTCAAAATTCGCAAATTGAAAATCTTAAAAATCCAAATAGTTGCTAATATTATGCAGTCACATATTCATAAATATAAAATCAAGATTCGTTGATTAGACATATCTAGCATTTTGACATCAGCAATAATTGAGTTACCCATAACGGAGGTGAATTGATAGAAATGGCGAGAAAATACGGTGAAGCCGCCCAAGAATCAGTTGAAACAGCAATGCACAAGATGAAAGAAGGCAAATTGAAAAGCGGTCGCAGCGGCAAAACGGTAAGAAGCAAAAAGCAAGCAGTTGCAATCGGGCTTTCTGAGGCTCGAAAGAAAGGAGCTAAAGTTCCACCCAAAAAAGCTTAGCCCTCTCTCAATTTTTTTCATAAGTTAAGAATCCACACAAAATTTTTGGAGACAAGCTATGCGTAAATGGTCTAAAGAAATAACTGAGAACAGTAACGCTTTAGATTTGCAGCCGGAAGTGTTCACTCTAAAAAATCCCAAAAAGATCGCCGAATCATTAAAGAAATCAGCTGAGCAAAGTGGAAAGCGAAAAGGAACACCCTACCAATCCGCCATGAGCATGCTCAAGTTCTATATTAACCGCGCTGGAAAAAATTTACCCAGTGAACGGAAAGGAATTTTGGAGCAGGCTAAAACCGAACTTCGCAAACTTTTTCACAATTATGCAAACCCTGAAATAACAAGTTGAGCACGTAGAAAAATCTTGCAGAATTTTGTTGGGTTAATTTTTTTGTGTGAACTTAATCGGTTGATGGAAAAGAAAAAGAGTTCTCTCCCTATCTCTACTAGTTAACCCCCCCCCCCGATAGTCAAAATATTACGTTTTTGCTTGTATACTTCTATATGTAATCGCTACTCATGTCTGAAATCATGACATATTGATCGTCTTTTTTTCTTGGCAAAGTTCCGCCCAGTTATTTATTTTTGCTGTTGTCATTCAGGCTGGATCTATGGAAGGTTTTGCATGAGCTCAAGTAAACGAAAACTCTTTAATGAAACTAAAACGTGGGTGTATATGCTCATATACTACTGAAGCGATAAAGATATTTGCTGATATTGGTTCACAAGAACAAAGTGATTTGAATGGAAGAGCTGATGGACAGGATTATTATAGACCCTAAGATAATGGTTGGCAAGCCAGTCATCAAAGGTACACGTATCACAGTGAATCTCATTATTCAACTCTTAGCAAACGGGGTCACGGAAACTGAAATATTAGAAGACTATCCCGATCTGAAGAAAGAGGACATAAAAGCCGCGCTGTTGTACGCATCTAAATGCCTTGATCGTGAAGAAATCATTCCAGTGTAAGAACAGAGGAACATTCTTTGACGCCGATTTTGATCGATCAAAACATACCAATACGCGTCAGTGATTGGCTAAAACAGAAAGGCTTCGTAACAGTTATTTTAGCTGACGTCAACCTCAGAGGTGCGACGGATAAAAAGATAGCAGAATTCGCGATTCAAAAACACATGACAATCCTAACCCAAGACGCGGATTTTGCAAAGCTGTATCATTCTATTTATAAACGCAAACTTACGGTCATTCTCGTCAAAACCAAAGAAGGAACCAGCCAAAGCATCATTCAAGCGCTTAACACCGCACAATCTAGAATTGACCTCAAAAACGTTCAAAACACACTTGTAATAATCACCAAAAGAAGACTTCGCGTAATCTCCTAAGGTTACTTACAATCTTGAGGCTAACGGCACAATATTTTCCAAAGATCAATCAGCGGCCTCATCTAACTACCTATTTGCTATTTCCTGAATGATTTCGTGAAATAAAACTTCAGCTCAAGGTCCCCGAGGACTTTGCCTTGCAGTTCGCCCATCAGAATCCTGACCGGATGAGGTCTGATTTTGTGACTGTTCGCTAAGTAATTGCAAAAATTTTTATTTTTGTTACTTCTTAGTAAAACTATAGTCTCTTCAATTTCTATATTAACCGCGCTGGAGAAAACTTACCCTGTGAACGGAAAGAAATTTTAGAGCAGGCCAAAATCGAACCTCGGAAATTGTTTCAGAAGAATATTAACTCTAAAGTTGTAAGTTGAGAACATCGATGAACTGAAAAAATTGCAGTTCTTAGTGTTTTACTAACTTTTTCTTGTCGGTCAAGCTAATCTAAGGCTGTGCTGAAGCCTAAGAGGTAGATTTCCAAAATTCAATTTGGCTTCCTTTTGTCATCCGTTGCATAACAAGCAGTTAGCTCTCCAAGCTTCGCAACTTAGTCAATTTTGATTCTCAAGAAAGCTCAAAAGCTACCTGACCCGTTTAGCTGTTTCTAATGACCCAATATGAAGTCCATCGATAGTCACGGCCAGTTTGAGGCATCAGTTAACATTTTTGTCGATCCAGCTCAGAAGGCGCAAGTTATAGATGCCCTCGAAAAGGTCGAAAATATCGAGGAGATTTATGATGTCAAAGGCGAATTTGATATTGTTTCGATTGTTTCTGCTTCGAGCGTGGAGGAATTTCGCAATGTCTTGCATAAGAAAATTATGAAGATCAAAGGCGTCCAAAGCACCTTAGTCTCAGTAGTACTCAGAACTCACAAACGAATCGAAGCCCCAACCAACAATATTAAATTTCAGTAATCAATAAGCAAGAATTCAGGTGAAATGATTGCATAAGATGCATGCATTTGTTGATATTTTCGTTGAGTCACAACTTATGGATGAAGTTATTGAGGCACTCTCTAAGATAGAGGATGTAGAAGAGCTTTACGAGGTAACTGGAGAATTCGATATCATTACTCTTGTTTCAGCCGATGACATTGAAGAGTTTCGAGAAGTCCTCAAAAATAAGATTATGAAAATAAAAGGCGTGAAAAGTACCGTAAGTTCAATTGTTTTAAAAGCTCATAAGGGTCCAAAATGTGAAGTTGAAGATATTCCTCACTAATATGAAGAAAAAAGGCAAATAAATCTAGCTAATTCACTTCTGATTGTGTAGAACTCAATAGCCAATGGAATGAACCTCATCCCAACTTTGAATTGCGACAACGGTGGATCGATGAAGCAGAAAAGTGGAAAGACCAAATTCCTGAGGCAAAAGAGTTTTTGCAAAAAGTTTGCAAATGAATTTCGACGGTTTTTTGCAGTCTTTGTTCTTTGTCTTTCAAGTTGCTTTTCTGAATCTAAGCTTGATTGGTTTGCAGGATGCGTCACTATACGTCACTAAACGTCACTACGCGTCATAAAAAGTCAAAATTCGTCAAAAAAATTTAATTACAGTTAGACCTAACTAAGCACTTGTCGTACATAGTGAGATTGGCAAAGATGGCAACTAAAGGTAGCCAAAAATGGATCCAAATACTTGTCAACCAAAAAACAGACTACCTGAATAATCAAATCAAAACAAACCTATCTCTGCCAATAAATGAGAAAATAGAGTGGCGCTCACCGCTTGCCATCGACAATTATGTTGAGTATAAAGATGAGGGATTTCTTGATGCACTTGGAATCCAATCACTAAAGCCCAAGCTCGCCGACTTCTGGCCAACAAGTGGTCCACGCTGGGATGCATTAGGTAAAAGTAGTTCAGGCAACTTGTTTCGGACTTCAAAGGAAGCAACCAAGCATCAATCGACAAAATTAACAGAAGCCTAAACGACACAAAGAAGCGGTTCGCCGTCAAAGAAAGCTATGATTGGACCAAAAACTTCTACCAATATGCAAACCGACTAGCGCATATTTATTTTTTCAGAGAAAATGATTATGAGGCTTGGCTAGTTAATATTTACTTCCTAAACGACGCCGACATGGATGGGCCCAAAACAGTTGAAGAATGGAAAGGTGCAATTCGATTAGTCCACAGATGCCTCGGCCTTAGAGAAAATCTGATTAAAAAATTCGTTGTCGACATTTTCATCAATCTAGATAAAATACTGCCAATAATTTGAATAGTGATTCTGTCTTCATAAGTGATATTTAATGACAGCAATATAAGAGGAATAGTTATACTTAGGTGCACCGAATGCAGAATTCTGTCTTCGAAGAAATGACCGAATCAGAAAAACAAGTAGCCGACTTCCTCAAAGAAATAGGCCTATTCTGGGTTTTCGAGTCGCCAATATTTGTTTACGATGACAAAGAGCGGCCGCGAGTGTGGACACCAGATTTCTACCTGCCAAAACTCGGCATGTACATTGAGGTGTGCGGAACAGAAAACATACCATACGAGTATCGAAAAGAAATTTACAGAAAAAATGGATACCACGTAGTCTTCGTTCAAATTTACAAAGAAGAAAAATGGAAAAACTTTCTGATGAAACGCATAATCTCAATAGAGGAATCAAGACATACCCAAGTTATGAAAATGTTTAACTCAGTTCTAAAATAAAATACATCTTCAAAGAGAGAAGGTTAATCCGATCGAGCTGTAGTTCTTAAAATGCGTATCTAATTGTCAAAAAGTTTGAATCTGATGGGATTTTTTTTAATTATTCTAGCGAATATGCAAGCGTTGATCTTCTCAAAAGAATTTTTTGCAACTAATATAGCGATAACAATATGTATTGAGTAGTAATAGTTAATAATCTGTTTGTTTTATAGAATTGCACTGAGGCAAAATAGAAATGTTCTGTCCCTCATGCGGCAAACAAATCCAAGAAAACAACTCCTTTTGTCCACATTGCGGCAAACCCATATCAGTCAACAATGCCCAGTCGCAACCTACAATGCAATCAACACCTCAGCCGCTGCAGTCACCACAGAATACCGCTCCAAAACCAGTTCACGTTTCACACACAGGCAGAAACATTGGAATCGGGCTTTTAGTTGCATTCTTTCTAATCATAGCTGTTATCATGGCTGCAAGCTACTTGAATTCATTAAATTCTAATGGAGGGGGAAACGGTACGGACCTCTTCCAGACAACTCACACAACAAACATCGTGAATGGATTAGCCACAGTAAATTCAAACTCTTATGAGACGTACACATTTACAATTCCTTCGGGAGCATCAAACATTCAAGTTTCAGGAAGTTTCACCGCATCTGGCGGCTCTGGAAACGACATAAAAGTCCTCATTCTAGCACAATCAGATTTCACTAATTGGAAGAATGGCCACAGCGCTCAATGCTATTACCAGAGCGGACAAACAACCACTGGAACCATAAGTGCTTCACTTCCAACAAGTGGAACATACGTTCTTGTCTTTGATAATACATTTTCAGTCTTCTCGCAAAAAAACGTTAACACACAGGCAGACGTCAGCTACGTTAGCTAATACGCATTCTCACCGACGATATAGCCGTCGAAGCCCTCAGTGGAAATATGACAAAGCCGAAGAGATGCGCAAAAATCCTACCCATGCAGAGGCAAAAATGTATGAGCTGCTCTATCAGAACGTGGTTCCCAAATATCCGGAAAATATTTTTTACAGGCAGTCCGTGAATTGTGGCTATATTTTGGACTTTTATTGTCCAACACTAAGAATAGGCATAGAAGTAGATGGTTCCATACATGAAAGAAGGGAGGCATACGACAAGAAAAGAGATAAGGTTTTGAATCAAAATAACATAAATGGTTATCATTTCAGCAACCAGGACGTTCTCGATTATCCTCAAAACGTTGCCTTCCAGCTTTGTCAAATAATTCAACGTCAAAAGAACCGACAACATTCCTGTTTCATAGCTACAGCTACATATGGAACGTCAACTTCTAAAGAACTCGCCATACTAAGGAATCTCAGAGATGTTAAACTGGAATCTAATTTTGTTGGAAGAAAAATAACTGATCTGTATTATTCGATCAGCCCTCCAATTGCACATATAATCACTTATAGCGAGAAAATGAGAACCGCATTAGATCTTGCTTGAAGCCGATGATTAACTTTCTAAAAAGAAAAGGGTACTAAGCAAGTTGTTGATCCGTAATTGTTCTAAAAACTAGCCATTGGGCTCGAAAATTGCCACCAAAAAGCGAACTATATATCTTCTAGCTGATGTTTCGTGCACGTAAATTTGTTCAAGCTGTTTTGGGCTTCTTTTTTGATTTAGTTTTTGAATTGTCTGCAGACTGCGTCTTTACGCGTCTCTGTGCGTCTCCATGTGTCCCGGCAATTATTGACGGTTTTTTGTGGATTCTCTGGACTGACCTGTTGTTTTTTCCTGGTAGATTTAACCTCGGAGTCTTCTTTATTGGCCAGAATTCTTCGGATCTCTACAGACTTCTGCTTGTTTGCTGTCGATACCTCGCCATCTAATCTTGTAGCCAAGCATCGTCAACACATTAGCTGAGTCATCTACGCCTTCTTCTTCAATGATTCTTGCAACTTCCTTAAGTGCTATTTTTCCCGATTGTCCAGTAGCAGCTTTGATTTTATCGCCGATTTGCAAAAGTTTTTCATTGCTAATCAAAATATCCGGCAAGACAACATAGCCCGAAGGTGGATTAATAGTTAAGAAGGCTCTTGCGGCTTCTGCAGAAACCCCGATTCTATCTGCGAATTCCCTAAATGCAACAACCTGTTCAGTAAATCTAATAGACAAATTCTCCAGAAACTTAATCTCTTTGGATTTGACGTCTTCAAACTTGGTCGTCAGATATCTTAGAATCGGAGCCATGGAGATTTTGTCGTGGTAGTAAATCAAGTCAAGCTGTGGGCGTTTTTCCAAAGCAAAGAGTTTTTCACATGCCAGGGCTTCATTGACTAAAAGTAGCATTGTCACTTCGACCTGCTTTAATTTCTCTATCTTTCGCATCAAGTACTCTTCTGTCCAGAACCCCACAATTTCTAAATAAATTCTGATGCCGCTCTTTTCCATGGAGAAATCGGGGATAATTACCTGTTTGCCTGCAGTTACCGGTTCAGGTTCTCTCTTCAGCACCCAGCCAGAAGATAAGGCTTGAAAGTGGGATGCGAAAGTCTCTTCAATAGAGCTGTCATAAGAAAGAGCTGGCAGGTACGGTTTCTTTAGTAATGCTGCATGTTTTTGGCTTTCAAGTTTGAAGTCGCAGATTTCGTTTGTAAATCTCCAAAGAACCTTCGCTTTAACCATCCATTCAGGGTTAGCGACGATGAAAGGCAGTATCTTGGCGATTCCCACGCCATATCTTCGAGTTAACTTGAACAGGCTGGCTGGACCATCTATTTTCACCCACAAACCATTATCTTGGTAGACTTCGTAGATTAAGCCAAACTTTTTTATTGCGTGGAAAAGGTCTTGCCAGTTGCCTGAAGCCGTGAAACTGAGTTCTGTAGCATCAAAAAGCAATGTCTGAGTCAAACTCAAATTATACTCACTCAACAGTTCCGAGACTGAAGGTGCTGAAAACTTTTCAAGAACCAATTCCCCATCTAAATCAGAGTAAAAATATCCCTCGATATCCTCTTCGGTGAGAGCCATCTTAGAAGCCACACTCTCCAGAATTAAGTGCCTCTTTTGAGGGGTAGTGGGTATGCCAAATTGTTCGGTGGCTTGAAATATTTTTCTTCTTAAATCAACTGGGTCAATTTTGCTGTGGCAGACAAAGGTGCTTTTTCGGTCCAGGAGCAAAGAGAGGGCTCTGACAAAGCGGTACTCGTAGCCTTTGTCTTCAAGTTCTGTGACCTGGGCTTTGAGGACTTTCTTCTTTTCTCCAATATGGGTCTTATATACTGTGATGAGGAAGTTTGCTGCTTCATCGTTGCTACTTGAGGGTTTAGCGTATCGAGGCAAAATCTCGCCTTTGCGCTTCCATACTAAAAGTAAGTCACTTGGAAGCATCTAGGCTGCTTCTCCAGTTTTTTGGTGACGTCTACGGCTTGTGCCAACTTCCATAGTTGCTTTGGAAATTATCTCGATTAAGCGGGCGGTTTTGCCTTCCTTTTTTCTAAGCAGTCGGCCGAGTCTTTGGACGTATTCTCTGTTGCTGCCTGTTCCACCCAGAACTAAGCCCACTGAAGCGTCAGGTACATCCACGCCTTCGTCTAGAACCTGAGAGGTAACAACAACGGGGTATTTTCCGTTCCCAAAGTTTGAGAGTATTTCTCGGCGCTCCTCCCTTGGAGTCTGATATGTTATCGCGGGAACCAAGAAACGCATACTAATCCTGTAGACTAGGTCGTTGTGGAGAGTGAAAATTAGGATTTTCTCGTTTCGGTAAACCTCAAGCTGCTGGGCGAGTACGGTTAGTTTTGCTTCGGAGTTCACTGCAGCTTTCACGGCCCGGTTTCTTGCGAGGAGTGCTTCGCGTGCTTTTGGATCTCTTCCGGTAGTCATTATGAATTTTTGGAAGTCAGCGGCGCCTCGCAAAGTAATTCTTCGCTGCAAAAGAAAGCTTCTAAAAATGTTCATTTGAGATTCGTATATTTGCTGCTCTTGGGGGGTTAGTTCTACTGATATTTTCTCGTAGGTGTATGGTGATAGATGTTCTCCTGTGAGTTCTTCGACATCAATGGAGTAGACTGGGTCGCCGACGAGTTGCGAAAGCAAAGAGTGCCGCTGATCACGTCGTTCGTATGTTGCAGTTAAGCCCATGCGGTATGGTGCAGTGTACATTTCGGTTATTTGTATGTAGCCTGTGGAAGCTAAATGGTGCACTTCGTCGAAGACTAATAGCTTGAATTTGTTGCCTAGCTGTTCTGCATGAATGAGGGCTGAATCATAAGTAGTTACAGTTACCATTCGTACAGTGTTTTCACCTCCGCCAACGGCTCCCGCTTCCAAGTTAAGGCAGTCTTTGACGCGTTTTTTCCATTGATCAATAAGATCCAAAGTTGGAACCAAAATCAGCGTCTGCACTTTCAACTGCTGAATTGCTTTTAGCGCAATGAACGTTTTTCCCGCAGCAGTAGGCAACACCAAGACACCCCTGTAGTGTGCTCGACACCAATTGTTCAAAGCCTCATTCTGGTAATCCCTCAGCACAAAATTACCTTTGAGCTGTTCAAGTGGCGGCAACATGGGAACGTCATCTTCAACTTGAAGTTTGCTTTCAGCTAAATATTCTAAAACATCCCGATAATGGTACGCCTTAATTCTGTAGCAACCCACTCTGGAATCCCATTTTCCATAAGGAGTCCCCACTTCCCCTTTCAAAAGAAGAGTGCCTCTATCAAACCACAAACGAAGCATAACACAGAATCAAGCTCAAACCAATTAAACCTGCCCCAAAAACATTTAGCGCAAAAGACTTCGTAAACAATTATAATGATCCCTCGAGTACGCATCTGTTCATAAATTGTTGTATTTCATAGTAAGAATGTTTATTTGTCTGCTGACCACTAGTTATCTGATAATTAATATGTCAGATAAAATAAAAGTCGGTGTGCGAGGTCAAATCGTAATTCCCAAGAAATACCGCAAAAAACTCAACATCGAAACCGGAATCATACTTGAAATAAACGCAACAAACGAAGGCTTGTTTCTAAAACCCTTCAACCCAGCAGGAGAATTAAAAGGAATAGGAAAAGGCATCTTCGGAGACCCAATCAAATATCAAAAAAAGCTACGAGAAGAATGGGAACGCCCACAATGAAAACGGCCCTAGACACAAATATTCTCATTTATTATCTAGAAGAAATCGAACCACAAGCAAGCAAAGTAGAAAAAATACTACACGGATTTATGAATTCTGAAAATGAAGGATTAATTTCGACAATAACCGTTGCTGAAATCCTGACAGGCTTCTACTTAGCAGGCGACATAAACAGAGCCGCAAAAGTAAAAAAATTACTCAACGACCTGACTCTTAACAGTTTCAAGATAGTGCCAGTTACCTTTGAAATCGCTGATCTAGTCCGCTAACTTACGAGCCCAAAAAGGCGGAAGATTACCCGACGCTTTAATTTTAGCCACAGCAATCAACCAAAAAGCAAACGTTATTTATTCACAAGACAAAGATCTACAACGATTCAATAAAGAAATCAAAGTCTGCCCGCTCCCAGAATAACTAATTAAAAGGTCTTTTCTATAGTTTTTTGCAGACTTATTCTATGGGAAATTTATACCAGCCATAAATCGACTCAATGATTATAAAAGCCATTCTCTATTTTAGCCAAAGCCAACGACAAAATCATTTAGTAGTTGATGTTTCACGTCAGCAAATTTTGTTCAAGTCATTTTTGGCTGCTTTTTTGTTTTAAAACTTAATTTGCTTGAAGGGTGCGTCAAAAAAAGTCAAAATTAGCCAAAAATCGTCAAGAAAAGAAAACAAAAGATTTTTCAAAGTAAGTATTAATAAGAGAATTATCTTCTGATATAATTGGAAGACAAACTTCTATATTGATTATAAAGCAAGTAAATATATATATCTAAATCTCTAAATTAGAGACTCCAAAAGAGGATAAAGAATGGAATTACAGACTCCAAGTTTCTCGGATAGTAATGGGTTAGATGACACACTATTGGTTTTTCCTTTGTATTTGTTGGACTCCATAAAAAAAGGAACTATATTTAATCCTGAAACTTGCGACCCCCAAGACTTTAGTAATTGGGTAAGCCATTTTCATTTTTTAGCAATTCAAAAAATTCCATTTTCAAGCGAAACCAAAAGAGTACGAATTCAAGAAATATGGAACGAAAGATCTTTAGGAAAACAGAAAATGGAAGATATCAAAAAAGATATAAAATCTATCGACCTTAGCAATGAAAAGTCAATTTATAGTCTTTTAGAAGAAGTAAAACGAAATGCAAAAGAAGAAATAGAAGGATTAAAGTTATTCTTCAAAGACGACCAATTTCCATCATATCTTTGGATGGAACTGGATAGATTTTCCAAAATTCAAGAAGAGATGGTTAGCTATTTCGGTGACATACTTCTCAAAATTCCCAGATTTGCTCCAAAAAAGAGCCAATATACTCACGAAAAGAATAAACAGGTGCAGGCAGTTTCACGCGTCTATTTTGATTTAATTGAGCAATATTTCCAAGTAATTCTAAATTATTTAAGTTTTTTCACTTTTATGGAAGTCGGAAGCTGCAAAAAAGAAGAAGAACTTTTTACAGCTAAATGTATTTGGAGCTTTGAAAAGATAGACAAAAAAGCGTTTAACTTTATTTTTGCTGACTTTCATGTTTCATTGAATCAATTAAAACAAACCTTCTTTAAATTCAATCCAGAACAAGCACATATAGAAATTTCAAAACCTACCGACTGGGCCTTCAAACAACTTATAGTAATGACTTGAAATGAGCGTCGCAAATCAGAAAAAAAACGTTAACCAATTAAAATCTTTTTGTGTAGTTTTTCCAGATTCTTGCACTTTGCTTAATTATATTTTTCGTGAAGAAGAATTTAAGCCAAAAATTGAACACTATACTCGACTTAGTCAAAAAAGGAATCTCAAACGAACTCTTGCCAAAGGTCACTGACGAGATTTTTAATAAGTTAACTTCGGCGATCTCAGATTTTATGTATACTTTGAAGAGATGTAAATTTTATTGTCAATCGTTAACCAAAGTACCTCCAGAAAAAACCAAGGTTAACAAAGATCTTGCGGAAGTTCTCGAACTTTCCTTTTCAAAATTCTTCCGCGAACTTTCCGAAAAAAGATTTTCCAGTGTTGAGAAAAAAAACTTGTCAATTCGAAGAGCCAGAATAGTAGAAACATCAAGGTAATTGAGGAGTTTGATTTGATTCTCGAAAATAACCAGGAATTGAATCTTTGAGATTTTTTTGATAAATTGGAGAATAGACTGAAAGAAAAATATAGTGAATTTTGCAACAAGCAATCTTTATTCATGAATGAATTAAAAACAAAGACACTTAAAGCGGTCGATATCTTAGAAACTGATGAAAAAGTGGAGAAGACGCTAATTCAATTTTGCAATGTGCACAACGAAGATGACCGAGAACTTCTGCGACAAGCAATTGGTCGCATGTATAAACTAAACAAATGGGGTGCTGTGGTTTCGACAGACTATTCAGATATTATTAAAAATAGAGCAGCAATAGATGTGAAGACTCAATTAATTGTCTCTGATCCGCTATATTTTACATATAAACTTGAGAAAAAGATTACGTTTGCTCTTCATCCTAAGGACCCAGGACCCCACACAAAGGTAATTTGGACAAATTTAATCAAAAAACCGCCAAACATAGGTGTTGTTTAGCAAAATAGGATATTGAGTTTTTCAAGTCAGAAATACTAACTTCGAATTTATTTTCTTAGTCCTCGAAAAGCCGCAATCAATTGGGCCATTTTATGGGTCAACTAAACGTGTTTTCTTCTTTATGTACTCCCTCAATCTCGTTTTGAAAAACGGTTAGAAAGCAGAATATTGATTTTGGCTTCATAAGTGCTTTCTATTTGCTGCCACATATGAGAAGGCAATATTGTTTAGGTGCAGCCGATGCAGAATTCTGTCTTCGAAGAAATGACCGAAGCCGAAAAACAAGTAGCTGACTTCCTCAAAGAAATAGGCCTATTCTGGGTTTTCGAATCACCAATATTTGTTTATGACGATAAAGAACGACCACGAGTGTGGACACCTGATTTCCACCTCCCAAAACTGGGCATGTACATTGAGGTGTGTGGAACAGAAAACATCCCATACGAATATCGAAAAGAAATTTATAGAAAGAATGGCTATAACGTAGTCTTCGTTCAGATTTACAAAGAAGAAAAATGGAAAAACTTCCTAATGAAACGCATAATGGCAATAGAAGAATCAAGACACACCCAAGTTATGAAAATGTTTAACTCAGTTCTAAGGTAGAATCTATTTTTCAATACGGAAAGGAGAAATAACTCGAGATTTTGAATAATATATTATGATTAATGAAATTTCATTTATCTGAAATTCTTTTC
>CAWDYC010000009.1:0-185189 GCA_963806535.1 Candidatus Bathyarchaeota archaeon | reverse complement strand
GCGCTGGGTGGCTTAACCATTTTGTCGGCCCTTAGAAGACTTACTACGACCAGGCGAGGTCGAAGCGGTCAAGGTTCATTACCTTGTTCCACGCCGCCATGAATCGTTCAAGAACTTTTCTCGGGAGTCTTCACATGCATAGACTTCCGCCAAGGCCCGTAGTTGGGAGTTCGAGCCGAAGATAAGGTCGATACGTGTCGCAGTCCACTTAAGTTCGCCTGTCGCGCGGTCACGACCTTCGAATAAGTCTTCGTCTTCAGTGGTTGCTTTCCATGTTGTGCTCATGTCGAGCAGATTCACGAAGAAATCATTGGTAAGCGTCTCTGGTCGCTTGGTGAAGACACCATGCTGGGACTTTCCGAAGTTGGCGTTCAAGACGCGCATACCGCCAACGAGAACCGTCATCTCCGGAGCGGTCAGCGTCAACAATTGCGATCGGTCAACTAGCAGTTCCTCTGCTGACACGGCGAATTTGGTTTTTTGGTAGTTGCGGAATCCGTCTGCGGCTGGTTCGAGTACGGCGAATGACTCTATATCGGTTTGCTCCTGCGATGCATCCATACGTCCTGGCGTGAAGGGAACGATTATGTTGTTATCGGCATTCTTTGCAGCTTGCTCGACGGCTGCGCATCCACCCAGAACAATCAAGTCGGCGAGCGAAACTCTCTTCCCGCCTGATTGCGAGGCGTTGAATTCCTTTTGGATTCTCTCGAGAGTCTGCAGTGCCTTCTTTAGTTGAGCTGGTTGGTTGACTTCCCAATCCTTTTGTGGAGCAAGACGGATACGCGCCCCATTCGCGCCACCGCGCTTGTCGGAGCCACGAAACGTCGACGCTGAAGCCCAGGCAGTCGAGACCAATCCCGAGATTGACAGACCAGAGACAAGGATCTTACCTTTTAGGTCTGCAATATCCTGCTTATCAATTAGCTCATAGTCAACTGCAGGCACTGGATCTTGCCAGATCAGTTCCTCCGTTGGGACTTCCGGACCGAGATAGCGAGAGCTTGGCCCCATATCGCGGTGGGTAAGCTTGAACCACGCTCGAGCGAAGGCATCTGCTAGCTGATCCGGATTCTCGTAGAAGCGCCTTGCAATTTTCTCGTAAACTGGGTCGAACCGCAGGGCGAGGTCAGTGGTCAGCATGGATGGCGCGTGACGCTTTGACGGGTCGTGCGCATCCGGCACGGTATCGGCGCCTGCGTCACCCTCTGGTCTCCATTGGTTTGCACCTGCAGGACTCTTGGTCAGTTCCCATTCGTAGCCGAACAGGATTCGTAAGAAGTTGTTGCTCCACTTAGTTGGCGTATTGGTCCAGATTACTTCCAGTCCGCTGGTAATCGTGTCATCACCTTTGCCCGTGCCAAATTTGCTCTTCCAGCCAAGCCCCTGTTCCTCGATGGGGGCGGCTTCAGGCTCGGGACCCACCATTGATGCATTGCCAGCGCCGTGAGTTTTGCCGAAGGTGTGCGCCGCCCACGATGAGGCCACAGTCTCCTCGTCGTTCATCGACATACGAGCGAAGACCTCGCGTATATCCTTAGCCGCGGCAAGCGGATCCGGATTACCGTTTGGGCCTTCAGGATTGACGTAGATTAGCCCCATCTGCACGGCAGCAAGCGGATTTTCAAGATCCCTCTCCCCTGAATAGCGTTTGTCACCTAACCAGGTGGTTTCGGAACCCCAGTAGACATCTTCTTGCGGCTCCCAGATGTCCTCGCGTCCACCGCCGAAACCAAAAGTCTTAAATCCCATTGACTCCAGAGCGCAGTTGCCGGCGAGGATCATCAGGTCGGTCCAGGAGATTTTCGTGCCGTATTTCTGCTTGATCGGCCAAAGCAAACGACGCGCCTTGTCTAGGTTGACGTTGTCCGGCAGCTGTTAAGAGGCGGGAAACGCTGCGAGCCCCCGGATACACCACCGGCGGCCGTCGCCCTTACGGTAGGTGCCTGCGCTATGCCAAGCCATCCGGATAAAGAGTCCTCCATAATGACCGTAATCGGCCGGCCACCAATCCTTTGAGTCAATCATCAATGCATAGAGGTCCTTCTTCAGCGCTTCAAAGTCGAGTTTCCGGAATTCATCAGCATAGTTGAAATCCTTGCCCATCGGATTAGACAAGGAGGAATGCTTGTGCAAAATATTCAGGTTCAACTGATTCGGCCACCAGTCTCGGTTTGTCTTGCGAGTACGACTAGTTGTAAGCCTCTCTTTATCATCCAAAATAAAACAACTCCTTTCTATGTTTTCATTGAAGTTGGATAAATTTAAAGATTAAGCAAGTTTCACTAATTTGGATAAAATATACGATAGGCAAGCTCGCGCCAAATCGAGATGCCAAAAAAATCAGTCGAACAGAGGGCATGGTAGAGCGAGATTAAGCAGGTCCAACTTGTCCCGATAGTTTTTACCGGTAGATTGGGGATAGTATCCCTTTTTGACAGTATCTCAATCGAAAGGCGTCGATTGTTAACTCTATGCTCCAAATGATTGCAACTACAGAACTCTCAACTTCAGGCTTATGGCGAAACCAAAAATAGCTAGAATTAGCGCTCGTTCAAGTATCGAGCGCTAAAGAGAAACACTCGCAAAAATTCCCCAAAAATCGGTGTAATCTTGCCCAGATAGCTTGAAACTTCAAGTCAAGTATTTTAATCGTCAAATAAGCAAATTTACAAGTTTAATAGGGAAATAGCCAAGGAAGCATTTTTAGAGACGTAACACGACAAGAGTATTAGAATGAACTCTATAGTAAAAGCTCTAGACTTAACTAAGCAATACGCCAACATTTTGGCCGTTGACCATTTGGAGTTGGAAGTGTTTGAAGGCGAAATTTTCGGGCTACAGGCCCTAACGGTGCAGGGAAACTACGACTATCCGTATGCTGACTGGACAATTAGCACCTACGTCAGGGTCCGCCACCATAGCTAATCATGATATTATCCATGATTCCACCAAGGCAAAGCAGCAGATTGGAGTTGTTCCTGATTCTTCAAACGTCTACGAAGAAATGAACGCATGGGATAACCTCATTTTTGCAGCCAAGCTTTACAGCGTACCAAGAATTGAGCGAGAAAAAAGAGCGAAAGAAACTTCTAGAACTCTTTGGGCTGTATGAACGTCGCAAAGACCGCTTAGCTGGTTTCTCGAAGGGCATGAAAAGACGCATAACAATAGCTGCAGCTCTAATTCATAAACCAAAGCTGCTATTTCTCGACGAGCCAACTACCGGCCTTGACGTTCAAAGCCTAAGAATGATTCGAGTTCTCATAAAAGAACTGAACAGCGACGGCGTAACAATCTTCCTTACAACACACTATATCGAGGAGGCAGACCAGCTCTGCCAACGCATCGCCATAATCAACAAAGGAAAAATAGTAACCGTAGATAATCCAGAAAAACTCAAAGCATCAACCGAGAAACGCCAAACCATCGAAGTTTCCTTCAGCATCACCCGTGATTTAGAAGAGAAGCTTAAAAGTTTAAGCTGTGTAAGCGAGTTTTCAGTTCTCGGTGACAAGTGTAAGCTCCAAGTAGATGACGCTTCCCAAGCAGTGCCTTCTCTTGTGGATTTCGCTAGGCAAAACAATTTGAAGATCATATCGATCAACACGTTAAAGCCAAGCTTAGAAGACGCTTTTGTCAAGCTCACGGGTTTAAGCTCAGAAGTCATGACAGCAGAGACCGAAACCACTAAGAAGAAAGCGTGAAGAACCTTGATTGAAGCACTAAGACAGAACGTTTCGAAGGCAGTTAACATAGCCCAAAAAGACGCCAAAATATACTTCTTCAAGGGACCAAACATTACGTTTGGGCTCCTCTTCCCAGGGATAATTTATATCGCTTTTTCAGTTGGAAGAACCGCCGAGACTTCTCTAATCATACCGGGGCTTGTGGCTATGTCCTCACTATTTGGTGCAGGAGCAATTGAATCAATCGCGTTGCCTTTAGAGAGGGCTAAAGGCACTTTTGACAGGCTACTTGCCGCTCCTATCTCGTTGACTACAATAGTAGTTGGCAAGGCATTAGGTGGCTTTTTCTTTGGAGTATTTCTGTCGATAGCATATATGCTGATTGCGCTGTTGCTCCCTGGAGCTACAATTGCAAACCCGTTTCTCTTTGCAATAGGAGTTGTATTATCAGCTTTGGCATTTTCAGCTTTGGGCGTGTGCCTCTCGACACCATTTCGAGATGTCCCCCAAGCTATGCCTCCAGCAACTCTTATCCGCGTAGCAATGGTTTTTCTCGGCGGTGTATTCATTCCAATAGCTGCGATGCCCGGCTTTCTTCAGGTCATATCCTACCTGCTTCCAATTACGTATGCCGTTAATATGCTTCAGCAGGCGACAACAGGACAACTAATTGGTCAAGCCCTTGCTGCCGATGTAGCAGCCTTGATAGTATTCACGATAATCTTTTTCGCAGCATCGAGATTTATTCTTAAGAGAACTCTAAGGTAATATTGAAAATGGGCTGTTCTTATTTTGCAGAAATAAATACTTCCTAAATTGCATCGCCTTTAGGGTATCGTTTTTTGATTAAACTTATAAAAAGAGGGAAAATAGCATAAAAGGCGCGTGCACCGGGGCGGTAACCGTCGGACCTGCGTATGACCTAGAATTCTAAAAAGAGAAGAAAACAGTACTTTTTCTTACTTAAATTGGTGGCCGCTGGGTCTTGGACCCAAATGAGGTGGCGTAAAACTAATTTTGGTTTAGAAAGGTGCTAGCTTTATGCAAATATTATCCGCTTGAATAACAGTTCAATATAAAATTTGAAGCAATTTTATGAGCTCGATTTTAGTTTTTACACGCTCTGAAATGGGTTCAGAACCTTTTTAACTTTTTTCATGGTTCTTTACCCAATCATTTTTTCAAGGAGTTGGCGAGCAGTTAGCTGAACAAATAGGCTGGCACTGGTCATTAACAGTTTTACTGTAGACGCTTGCTGGAATCAGAAAAGACCTCAACGTGCAAATCCACTATTTTGAAGGCCCCTGTAATGCCCATGCGGGAACGCGAGCGCTCGGAACAGAGTCGATCCTAGAAAAATATGGCTTGATGTCTATTACGGGAGACCCCTCAATCGCGTCTAGCCCTTTGACGGATAAGACGCAATCATCGATCTTTAGAAGCTCCAACACGCATAACCCGATAGGGTTGGGCCGAGTGGGACTTCGGCAAGCGAAAACTCCTACTTCTGGCGCGTTAGCGTACCTCCTAGGGGTCACTTGGAGGGTGTTTCTTTCGTCTTCATTGTCACGTAGGTGAATCCAGTAGAGAATTATGATTTGAGAAAAATCGTCTATGCCCCTAAGCCCAGAGCAGAATTGAGGGAAAATTCGTACTTTAGCCTCGTTTGGCCCTGCATTCTCTACAGTTCCGATGAAACGGAGTTCACCTTTCATGTGTGCCGACCAACTTTTTTCATTAACTTTTTCACAGGATAAGGTCTATTTAAGTTGGCAATCAACTCATAAATGTGTAGGTCCAGCATCAATCTTACTTATAACCGTGAACCCGTTTTCAATCAGGATATGTGTTGCATCTTCTTCATTTAGACGAATATTTAACGGCGGACCTCGTTCTGTTTGAGTCTTCTTCCAATCAACATCAACCACATCCGCTGTGGGTTTGCATATGCGTTTAACTTCTTCAAAGAATGCTTTCCTATCCTCAATGTCATGTAACATATTTGCAAAGAAGGCAATTTCAACAGATTTTGCTGGAATATCTGTATGACTAACATCACCACTTATGATTTTTATTATATGCCCAAAGTTTGATCTAAAGATGTTTTCTCGCAGATAGTGCAGCATAGTCGGGTCGCTATCAACAGCATACACGAGTCCTGTTTCGCCAGTCAGCTCAGCCAGCGGTATGGTGAAGAAGCCTGGTCCACAGCCCAAGTCAGCCAAAGTCATCCCTTTCTTGACGCTGAGGCTTTTTAGGATTATTTCTGGGTTTTGCCCATTCTTTCTTGCATCAGACATCAAGAATTTGGCGATTTCGTCACGTTTTTCCATCGTTTCAGCCTCAAAAAGCAGGGGTTTGCTTTTCGTTTAAAGTGTGGAGGATAAAGCTGGTGATGGCTGCGATATCGAGTGAGGTGGCATCAAGTGCTTCGCCGAGTTAGACCCTTTTCCTGTACAAATGGGCTGAAAGCTATGACTCCGATAACTTGTTTTTTACCAACTTTAGCGATGATTTTATCTGCAATGGTTCCCTCTGCTTTGTTGATGATGAAGTGTATGGGTTTTTTGCTTTCTTTTGCCATGGCAGATATTTTTTCGGACAGCTTAATCGACTCATATGAGGGATCAATAATGCCGAGGATAAGGTCCACGCTGTCGGCTACGCCTCTGCCTAAATGTTCTACGCCTGCTTCAGTGTCAATAATAGCGACATCTTTTGGAGCCAAGGTTAGGTGGCTTGAGAAAGTCTTTAGAGAGAACACCCATTGGGCAGGCGCAGCCTTCTCCGTAATGCTTGACTTTTCCAATCTGCAACAGGTATAAGCTGCCTTTTTTGGAGAGGCATTCAAGCGGTATATCCTCAATACGCCATAATTCATTGAATACGGGCGCTTTGTGACCATCACGAACGACTCCCATTTTGCTCTTCACAGTCATTTTTTCCGCCGATTTGCTCCATGAGCTCCTTGGGGTCTGCAAGGCCTAATTGCGCGCTGAGACCATAGTTTGATTCGTCAGCGTCTACAACTAGGACACGATAGCCTTCGGTTTCCAAGTCTTTTGGCTAAAAGAGAGGCAATGGTGCTTTTTCCACTGCCGCCTTTGCCGCATATTAAAATTTTCATGTTATCACTTACTCCTTGGTTTGATGCTTATGAATTGGACTGCTGATTTTAGGGCTGGTGTTCCTCCGCCTTCGGAGATGACTTGCATCATCTTGGCAGCGTCCAAAACCTTCACTCCGCCCACGGCTGTAACGCCACGCTCAAACAATACATCCGGCAAAATGCCTGCTGAAGCGCCGATGATGACAACTTGGCGAGCTTTTGACGGGAGCTCAAGCAAATGGTCTATTGTACCGTTAGCGATGGCTGTCCCAGTAATCAGGACGACGTCACATAGGGGCAAAATCTGGTCGCATGCGGTGTCTGGAAGAACCCCTTCATCACGCCTTGCTGGGGTTCGCTCAAGAATGTATAGCTTTTTTGTTTTCGCCCGGATGGGGTTAACGAAGGGTTGGATGTAACCGACCAGGGCGACAACGTCTGTTTTTGTTAGCGGTATGTACTGGAGTATGTCTCCAGTTAGGATTTCGTATTTTTCGGGGTTGTTTTCAATAACGATTTGGGATAAGGCGTTTAGCGTGGCAAAGCCAACTACGCTTTCGCTGATATCCCATGATTTTGCTTTTTCAGCCAACTTAAAAGCCGAAGTGCCTGCCATGGTTCCAGCTAAATCTGAAACTTGGCAGTGAGCTGTGGCTTGCGCGATTTCTGTTTGGAAAGTGTAGCAAAGACCTGCATGCCCACTGCTTAATCGCACACCCGTATACCCCAAGCCGAGAACAACTTGGTCGACCACTATTTTATCAAGGTCAGGTATGAGAGTTTTAATTCGCTTCAATGCTTCTTCAACAATTCGTTCAGGCATAATTTTACCATCCTTCATCTTTTTACTAATGTGTAATATGATTCGCCGGAGCATGATTTGCAGTAAACCTTTTCCCCGATGATAGTTACCAAACTCGAAGGAATCAACTCGTTGCACATCGAACATGCTGTGATTTTGCTGTTTTCAAAGCTCGGCGTCTGCATTTTATCTATACGAACGCTTTGAATTGAAAAATATTTTTCTTCCATTTCCAACAGTTTAGTGCTGAGGTCATGTTCTTCTTCCTTTGTCAACTTCCCAAGACGTAGCATCCAATTATTCATTAGTGCAGAATGCATTTTTGCGTTTTCTTTAAGTGCAACGCGGATGCCTTCTTTGGTTGTTGCATTAGCTAGCGTAAGGGCAAGTTTTCCATAATTTACCAAAATGATGTTGCTGTGCCCAAGGGTGCAACCAGAAGCAACCTGAAGTGCATCAGGGAGACAGCGATTTGTCTCACATATTCCAATAAGGGCTTTGTTGCCTTTATTCATGTTTAGCCGCAACAATGCAATCTCGCTCATTCTGAGACCCAAAGCTACGCCGGGAGCGAAATGACCGTGCAACTCAACTGCAATATCAACTATTGTGGGGTTCATTGAAACACCTGTGCATCTAAAGGTGTCTTCCAGCGTAAGACGTTTTTTTCTCTAACTTGACTCGACATAGTATTTGCCTTTGGCACAAGCTCTGCAGAGAATTCTATTGTCCCGGCAGACTTCGCGACCATCCATTATTCTTTCCCCGCAAACTGAACAATTCTCCCTTTTTTTCGGAAGGCCAGGCAAATCCGTTTCTGGAATATTTACCTCAACTTTTTGAATGTTAATAATTTGGCTCTCAGGAGTGTTAGCCATTTTTTCCACCACCTCTTCCGGAGACCCTTTGATCTCAAAGCTTTCTCGAATAGTGACACGTATTGCTTTGCCACGTTGAGAGGTTTACAAAGGTGGCGGCGAATTTACCGTAATCCACATATTTTAGTGTTCGATGACCCAGCGTGCAACCGCTTATTACCTGTATTGCGTCGGTCATGCAGCGGTCGATTTCGGCGTATACGATTAGGTTCTTGTTTTTGACGGCTGGGTCTAAGCCGAGATAGCTTCATTGCGGCTAAGGTCATTTTTGTTCCCATGGCGATGCCGAAGCATACGTGTCCATGGTAATCTCCGACTTTTTTCACGTAATTTTCAAATTCATTCATAGATATATTCTCCAGATTACTCTCCAACGGGTACACATATTTTGCGGTTGACGCCTACATTAACGTCAACTATTTTGACTTTTATTTTGTAGACATCCTCTAAGTTTGGCTTCAGTGATTATTTCGTCGGGTGTTCCAACATCTATTAGTTCGCCCTGCTTCATGAGAGCCACTTTGTTGGATACTAAGAAGGCATGATCAGGAAAATGAGAGGTCATGATTATTGGCAGGCCAGTATTGGCTAATTTCTGCAATGTCGATAACAGCCGTATCTGGTTTCCAAAATCAAGGTGCGAAGTGGGTTCATCAAGTAAGAGAAGGGAAGGCTGCTGCGCCAAGATTCTGGCGATAAGCACCATCTGTATTTCACCGCCGCTAAGCTGAGTGTAGGGAGTATCGATTAAGTAGGATATACCCATGGTTTCTATAGCCTGTTTAGCAATTTGGACATCTTCTTTTTTTGGGGAATCCAAAAATCCAATGTGGGGAGCCCTACCAACTAGAACAGCGTCAAGCACTGAAAATGCGAAACTGGGCTGATGAAATTGGGGCACGTAGCCGATGGCTTTTGCTATTTCAACTCTTGACAAGATGGCAGATGTCTTTGTCATTTATCGAAATGCTTCCGCCGTCCAGTTTCATTAGTCCATCGATGCATTTTAGCAAGGTAGTTTTTCCACACGCGTTTGGCCCCAATATGGACATAACTCCCGCTTGCTCCAAACGTGAAACTGACATCTTTGAAGCCGTGGTTTTTCTCGAAGTCATAGTGGTATTCAGCGTGTGCTTACACAGAGTTTCATGCCCAACCTTTTCCTCTCCTGCTAAGCATGTAAAGGAAGAATGGCGCGCCAATCATTGCTGTCAGAATGCCAAGCGGTATTTCTAAATTAGATGCTGTGCGCGCAATATCATCGATAAACAGAAGGTAAGATGCCCCCAGTAAGAGGCATACGGGCAGAAGCCGTTTATGGTCTGGTCCAACCAGTAAACGGCTGATGTGAGGAATGACTAGGCCTACCCAGCCGATGATGCCGCTAAGGCAAACGGCTGCTGCACTCATCATTGTACAGCAGACAACGATTACGATTCGGATTCGTCCGACGTTTACGCCTAATGCTTGAGCTTCTTCTTCACCCATTGCCAGCACATTGAAGCGCCAGCGCATAAGCAGAAGAATAACCGTCCCCGTTAGGAGAGGTATTGCTGCAACCAATACATCAGTCATGGTAAGTGAAGCTAAACTGCCCATCAACCAGTAAATGATTGTAGGCAACTGATTGGTAGGGTCAGCCATATATTCCATCAAAGATAGGGAAGCGCTAAACAGAGAAGAAATTGCCAGCCCAGCCAACACTAAACTAAGGGTACGGTTGCCTTTAACGACTTTACTGACCGTGTAAACTATGGCGACGGATAGAAGCGCGAAACAGAAGGCCGACACTTGGATGATAACGCGGTCTCCCGAAAGCAAAATGGCTAATGCTGCGCCAAAACCAGCGCCTGCAGAGACACCGAGAATGTCGGGGGACACCAAAGGATTGCGGAAAAGCCCCTGAAAAGAGCCACCAGCTAACGAAAGAGCGGCGCCGACAAGTATAGCGGCTAATATTCTGGGCATTCTGATGGTCATGACTACAGTATTTGGTATAGTGTTTTGCGCGTGCCCAAAACAGGTTGGATGACAAAATGTTTACTACGTCTCCCGGAGACACTGGGTATCTTCCTAAACCTAAAGAAAGAATGAAGAGAGCCACAAGCAGAATCAACAGGAGTATACTTACGGGGAGACCACGCAGAGCTTTAAGTGTCTTGAAGAGCTTAGAGGTGTAAGCTCCGGAAGTTATTTGGTTCTTTGTTTTTTCGCTAATAGTCCCAACTCACTTAGGTTAGATTTCGATTTTGGGCATGCTTGGGGTTAAACGATTAAGATATTTTTCAGGGGTTCATACTTTAAAGAAAAAAAGGAAGAAGGTGGAGAGCGAAATTACAAGTTTCCTCCGCTTAGCAGTGTTTGGACTTGGGCGTCGGTTAAATCGTAGTGGTAGAACTGCGAGTAGAAGGTCTTCACTTGCGCATTGAGGTTTAAGTCTGTGGTTAAGCTTGGGTAAAGCGTGTGCACCATCCAGTACATACCTAGAATTTGACCTGGACCGGGTGGGCCATCAAACCATGAGTACGGATTGTCCGGTCTGATTACCACTTTGCCGTTTTTGACTGCATCCAGTTGGTTCCAAGTTGGGCTGTTCATGATAGTGTTGTAGAGTGTAGCTTGGGTACTGCGTCCGATGATAATCATCTGTGGGTTCCACTGGTAAATAGCCTCCATTGAAGTAGAAGCCTGACCCATACCGGGTAGCAACGTAACGTTAGCCACGTTTACGCCGCCGCAGAAAGATATGAGCATAGTGTGCATTGAACCTTGTGGATCTGTGTTAAGTCCTGCTGAGCCTTCGGCATAGTAGACTGTCACTTTATTGCTCAGGTTGAACGTTATAGACTTTTGGAGGTCACGTAGTTCATGGCGTCTTGATAGTAGTTGTTGAGGTTTTGGGCTTGGGTCTGTACGCCCAGCACGTTTCCGATAAAGGTGATTTCAGGTTTGTACTGAGTCAAATAATCGCCAGCATTGCATCCTAATACTGGAACCGTACCAAACTGTTGCTGCATTGCTGCGAGTGAATCATTTGTGCTGTCAGTGCCATCTAAAATGATATCTGGTTTTGCTGCCAAGAAAGTCTCTATATTGCCTGTCGATGTCCCGTACCAGCCCCCGACCACCGTTATGTTTGCATATTGGTCAGGTACGTAGGCGGGGTTGCCGTTGTATGTGAATGGCAAGCCAACCAACTTGTTAGGGGCTAGCATGTAGACAAACTCTTCTTCGATTGGACTTGTACATAGCACTCGGTTAATTGTAGTTGGAACAGTTACAGTTCTTCCGTACATGTCAACGACCGTAGTTGTAGTTGGAGCTGGCGTTGGCGTTGGAGTAGGTGCGGCTGTTGCGGTTGGAGATGGCGAATTAGTCACTTTTGGAGTTGGTGATGGAGAACTTGTGGGCGTCGGAGAGGGTGAACTGGTAGTTGTTGGCGTTGGAGTTGGTGTCGGCGATGGCGAATTGTTGTTTTGGAGGTACTCTGGAACCGCTATGGCTCCAACCAGTACCACCACCACTAACACAATAACAGCGATTATTATTGCAATTCGGTTTTTCGTAGCTTTGAATCCCATTTTTTATCCCTTTCTCATAACTTTGGAGAAAGGGCACTCGCCTGCACTCTATAAATTTTGGTAAATCGATTCGTTTACATTACTCTCCGTAACTGCTTTGTCCAATTCTTGAAAATTGCCAATGAAGAACCCAAGCCAAAAAAGCGGCTTAAGCCCTCAAAGAAGGGGCATCAGAAAAGAGATTATAGACTTCGATAGTAAGGACCCTTCAGGCAGGACCTGCAGAAAACATTGTTGCCTTGCTTGATCCCCATTCCGCTCATGATTTCCTCGCCGCATTTCGAGCAGTAGGCTGCGGGTTCCATTCTTGAAGAAACAAGAGGACTATCCCAAGTTACTTGAACCGCTTGGGAGTCAAGCAATTCTTCGGGTGTCATCTTCATAAAAGCGTTCATCAGTACTTGTCTTTCAAGTTTGGACATTGCGTCTATATTTTCACCCGCTTGTATTATATTATCTTTAACGGCTAACTCCAATGCGCGAGGCATTAAATCCTTTTTTGATACAACCCTATACCCCTTGCCAGTTCTGCCATCAACAAAAGTGGCCGCCGATTTACCGTAGTACAGCATTTTGAGTTTTCTGCTTCCGGCACTGCACCCAGTGGCAATCTGTATTGCATCTGCAGGGCACTTGTCGTTCTCTACAAAAACCACAAGGTACTCCCTTTTTTCATCCTCAGACAGGTTGAGCAGTTTAAGCCCCATCTGAGCCATCTTTATTCCTAATGGTAAACCTAGACAGCGATGGCCTCTTAGTTCTGATGCCTTTTGGAGGAGCCCTTCAAAATCGTTAATATTTATCGTCTGTTGCGCATGGTGATGATCTTTTTCAGGGGGTTGCAAATTGTACGCTTCCTTTTTAGATTCACGCCTACCTTAATTTATTTATAAGTTTTCGTAAGCCAATCGTATTATCTTCTATTCATAATCTGAGCATAGTTTCAAGTGCCAAAATACCATACTCATCCATTGATTCCCTAAACTATTTAAGAAGCAGCTGTCCGTCCGATTTTATCTTCACTGCTAGCGGAGACACTAAACGGAAATGTCGTATCTTCTTCTTTGACTTAACCAGAGCTATTATACCATTTTCATCGGTCTTTACTTTGATTCCGAGCACATCACCGCGCAAGAAGATAAGTCTAGGGATATCGTAGATGGAAGTTCTGCTTGGTACTAAAAAAACGCCATCTTCATGAAGCGATTCGAAAGCCTGAATCGTTGCTTGTGCAGACCAAACAACTTTGTAAGCATTACGTTCAATAATACTTACATTTGCCCTGCTAGTGCCAAGCATCTTAGCCACCTTTTCCTGCGTAAATCCACGTTTTCTCAATAATAAGACCTCTATCTGGCGGGAAGTAAGATTTGTACGGCTTTTCACCCTTAATGTACCGTGCGTTTTTTCGAGGGCGGAAGAGACCGTGGCGTTCAGGTTTTAACCCCGCCTTCATAATATTTTTTGATTATTCGTTTAGTAGTATGAGAAAGGTTAACGTTAGCATCTTTTGTGTATGCAACGTATTTGATTTCATTTTTGGGCTCGGCTGCACCTGAAGCTTTCATCAGGTATACTTTATGGGCATCCTTGAAAAAACCGCCTTTTATGTCCCGTTGAATACGTCCGCTACAATCAAAGAGGTAGGCGCATTCTTGGGCTTTTAGTCCTGTTTCCTCCTCTAATTCTCGCAGAGCAGCGTTTTCCCATTTTTCTTCACCCTTTGCGGCTCCTCCAGGCAAATGATATTTTTTGCCGTCTTCACTCACAACCAATATTCCCTTGGAAGTATCTACTATGGCTGTTCCTCTTCTTCGCTTTCGAAAGCGCAGATATCTTCTCCATCTTCGCCGTTTTTTTTGCGTTTCCTTTAACTCCAACTGCCCCATAGTAGTGGCACATGAGAGCCAACATGTGAGGTTTCGCCAGCCAAAAGAGGTTAAAATGGTCGGCGACGAAGCGGAAACTATGGAGTCAATATGTGAATGCAACCGACAGTGGATGAAGATTATTGATTCGATTGTTGTCGTTTGTTACAAACCCCACACGATATTACTTGCTGATAACATCGATAAAATAAGTTTTGTGGCTAATTTGAAAAGGACTCCATGCAATAAGTAGCGTGCAATGCCAGCTTTTTGCATTACCAGTTACATAAAACGGGCGCGCCACTGGAATGCTTCCACGCGCTCCGACAAAGAAAGCTATCATGGAATACGCCAAAACACCGCTGGGTCTCAGACTCAAATCAGACTGTGTTAAAACTTAGCTAATTCCTAAGTATATTTTGCATCCAAGCTATTTGGTGCTTGCCCTGAGGGATCATAAGATGGTCTGCCTATGTCTGCGAGTACTGTGTTTGAAGCCGAGTTTTTCTATGTTAAGGCTGTCTACGAAGGCGTCGATGAACCTGACTGGGTTCTCTTGGCAACGTACTTGTCGATGGTGTCTGGGAAGAGAACTGTTTGGCTTCTGAGTGCCGGTTACGTGTTCGCTCATGGCTTTCAACTGCACTTTCTTTTGCTCTAAGGCTTGTCTAGATTTAAGGTTGACGGCAAATAGCCAGCAAAGAAAGAGACTTTTCACACAGTCTGAAACGGGTATGAGTCCCTCACTCAATAGGTTCTTGTTTTCGCTTTAGGGATAATTTGTCCATGGTTTGACGCTACACGTCCCCCAACCCAAAAGAGTTCAAAAACTATTTGAAGATTTAGCGAAGCATAGCTGGACTTCTTTTCGGCTAATAATATTGCGTTAATCTGGACAGGGATGGCGTTGAGCCCTCGTTTGAACCTCAGGTCGAAATAGTTTTGAAACCTTCACTCCCAGCTTTTTGTTTGAAGGGGGGCTTGTGGAACGATACCCAATCTAACATCTGCGTTTAAACAATATTAAGCAATCAGTCATTGTTTCCTTTATCTCGCGAGGGAGAATCTTGAAAATGGACGGCTCAAGATCAAAGCTTACAGTTGCAATTGCTTGTTTCTTAGCCTTTGTCGTAGTTACCTTGCTCGTTATTCTAAATGTCACTCAAAGCATTGACGCAAAGGCTGCTTTGTTAATCAACCGCTTCTACCTTGGAGCACCGCTAACGTCGTTCATGCAACTGGTGACTCAATACGGACGAGAGTATTTCTGGATTCCATTAGTCTCAGTGATGTTAATTTTTGGAAATAGAGGCACAAAATTATTGGCAGTAGAGTTAGCCACAGTATTCATCGTAGGCATTGCGGCAGGGGAAGCAATGAAGCTGCTAATTTACAGGCCAAGACCATTCGAAACAGTGAATAGCATAATTACTCGTTTGCCATTAGATACAGATTCCTCTTATCCGTCAGGGCACGCTCTTATTGTCGCCATTGGAGCATCATTTTCCCTTGTTAGGTTCAAAAACAAAATCATAGCGGGGCTTTTAACAGTCGAAGCGGCCTTCGTGTGCTACTCACGCGTTTACGTCGGGTTACATTATCCCCTCGACGTATTAGGTGGCATCTTTCTAGCCGTCGCTATCGTGGGCATCGGATTATTTGTTTTAGAGCGGTATTTGCACAAGCCCCTTAAAAGCATAGTCGATTTTGCGGTAAGATTATTTAGAGATGGACCTTTGAACCTGTAACCTCCATTAAAATACCGCTAACTAAGCAGAGAGAATGCTGGGAAAGATTTACTTTTTAACAAGTCGTATCTTCAAACGGCACTGTTCCAGAGTTTCCAAAGTTCCAGAGATGCCCTTGCCTTTTTTCGCTTTTTGGATCACACAAAAATAGCGATGCTTGTGGTTAGGCATTCTAAATCAAGAAAGATTCAACGGGTAAACCGATTGATAAAAGTTTGCGGCGTAATTAAGAGAAAATCGGTGCGAGACTAACTTCAATGGTTTGTCAACGATTTTGTGATGAATAAATAAAAGGGGAAAATAATGGGGCTACTCAGTTGATTTGCCATCGTACTCTTCTGGCTTAGCTTCTGCATCTGCTTTTGTGTGGCGCACAACCTTGTCTTGGTGCTCCGGCGGCGAATAAATCGTATAAAGCTTCAGCTCCAACCTTTCAGAAGTATTCACAACATTATGCATTGCGCCTGCTGGCACTATCATCGCGTCCCCATCTTTGACTTTATGCTCAACCCCATCGATGATTACTTTCCCTTCGCCTTCCTCGAACCTAAAGAACTGGTCTATGTTGGCGTGGGTTTCCATGCCAATTTCTTCCATGGGTTTGAGCTTCATCAAAACAAGCTGGCTATATTTGCCAGTGTAGAGCACTCTTCTAAAATCTGTATTTTTTATTGTTTCTTTTTCAATTGCAGTTGCATATCCTTTCATGATTTGCACCTCAATAGATAGTATTTCTTAAGAGTTTAAATTCTTTCACTACCACTTACATAATTCGGATTTGCATAAACTCGGAGAAATGCAATTATATTCTTTTGCTATTGGAATATTGAGAGTAAGTTATGAAGATAGGTATAGTAATTTATTCAAACGATTCTGAGACCGTATGGAATGCATTTCGATTCGGGAATTTTGCGCTGACCCAAAAGGATGAAGCGAAAGTATTTCTATTGGGCAAAGGGGTTGAAGCTGAATCGTTAGATACTAACAAGTTCAAAGTAACAGAGCAGATGAAAGCCTTCGTAAGTGGCAGTGGCAAAATATTCGCTTGTGGAACATGTCTAAAGATCCGTAACTCTGGAGGGTCAGAGACCTGTCCATTATCAACCATGAAAGACTTGTATGCAATAATCAAGGAATGCGAGAAAATCCTAACTTTCTAACAGATTATATGTGACTTCTCTTTTTTGCTGACGTGATTAAAAAGATAAAGGGAGATTACTCGCCTATATAGGGTTCAGTTCCTATCCGTCCAGGATAGTGCACATCCATCAAGGTCTCAACCCATTTTAACTTTAAAAAAAGGAAAGTGGTTGCTTAGGAGAGCAGAATTGGCGATATCGACAACGTCTATAGGTTCAATTCCCGTTCCTATCTTTGAACTTTTACTGGTAAAATGGGGCTGGGATCCCCCTCCCGGAGCCAGTCGAATCTTGACGTTTTAACGTTTGGTTCCGAACCCATCTGGGTCTGAGACCCAGCGGCCTCACCACAATCTCCTAACCAAATCTTTCCAAATTAGAAAATTCCTTAAAAAAGATGACCCCCCAATTAAAGAAAATAACGTCTTTGTCGAATTTTAGATAAAAAATTATCTTTTAGCTGCCCGAAATTCAAAAAAGTTTTTGGAGCCTTCACACAATAAATATGAAGGCTTAATTGAAGGCAGTTCTGTAAATTAAACTTTGGTTTTTAGCTCTACTCTGATGCTGTAAATTACAAAGGCGAATGAACCAACTATTGCCGCTACTGAGGCTATGTCAATTATTCCAAACATATTTTCACCATTTTCTTTTATACTCAGTTGGATGCTCAGTGCAATATAAATATAGTTATGATTTGTTCATAATATTTCATATAAATTAAACACATGTCTAAACAAAACTTATATGCACTAGAATCATATTCTTCTTAAATCAAAATACCTAAACAAAAGAGGAACAAACATGAAAGCATACATCCTATTAAGCACAAAACTGGGCACATCATTAGAAGTAGTAAAAAGATTACGAGACGTCAAAGAAACCGTAGTGGCCGACGCTATCTTCGGCAGGTACGATGCAATCGTAATCTTAGAAGCACCATGCCTCGAAGACATAAACAAAGTTGTTTATAAAATAATCGAAAAAGACCCAAATGTCACCCGCACAGAAACATCCATTGTCCTATCTCCAATGTAGCTCTAAGTTGAATACAACAAAAAATCTTCCAAACTACTTTTTTTTGTTTTTTCAATAATTCATCGCAAAATAGAAAAAAAACGCACAAAAATAATTCATTCTTAAATCGTAGAAGGTGCCGATGCTGGCAAGTTATTTTCTTCAATGCATTTTGGTCCTTTATGAGCCTTAAGCACAATTGAACTAACAGTACTTTTTACACCTTTTATTTTCATAATCTTGTTTTTCAGGACGTCGCGAAATTCTTCTATGTCCGCCGCCGAAACTAAGGTTACCACATCAAATTCTCCCGTAACTTCGTATAGTTCTTCTAAGTGCTGTAGTTTAGTGAGGGCGGCTAAAACGTCGTCCATTTCGGATGATTCTACAAAAATGTCTACAAATGCTAGTAGTCTTGTCATGCAGGTCGTCTTCTCAAACTGAACATGAGTGAGATCTATTTATACTTATCTTGTCATACAGACAGCCATATTATATTTCACTTAACATTTGTTTATTATCGGACTTAACAACTGAAAATTTGTAAAAACACACTTCTCAACAACTCTAAAAGTTTGCTAATTGATAAATGCTGTACAAAGCCCGTACAGTCCTTGGCCGCTTCACCCGAACGTTGACGGCAATGGGATTCAATCATAATAGTCAAAAGCTTCTTTTGTTTGTTTTCATTTTCGGCTCTTTAAAGAATTCCAGACCAAGTTATTAAAGACCGTCAGCAAAAAACTTGCTTATTGCTAAATCCTCAATTACTGTAATCACTTTTTAGTCTTTAAGAATCTAAGTTTATCGTAGCTAAAACGCTGTTCCTTAAAAGATTGAGGATTTGTTATAGGCTATTCTTCAACAATTTTAAAAACTATTGTTGTGATCTTACTATCCCGAACATAAGTTTCATTTTGAATGATTATACCTTTTCCAGTTACCTTTGCAAGAATACAGGCCAATGCGCTGGTTACAATGCAACCGACCTGTTTATGAGCATGAGGTTGATTTTCTGCCTCTTTACAAAGAGAATCAAAAATGCTGCCCTTCAATTCTATTGTTATTAAATTCTCTTTTGTTTGAATTTCCATATTTTCGGCCATTTCAAAGCCTTCAATCAGGATTTTTGAAAGAATCAATTGCAAATTCTTGAAATCTATCCTCGTGAATGACATGCCCAACTCTTTTTCAAGCATTTGTGAAAACCCTAAACCAGGCGGCGTAATGAAAGCGCCATCTTTTTCTTGAGAATAAATTTTTTCAGAGTTTTCTTCAGGTGTTGGCAAAGACATTTTTGAGTTTTTTGGAATGAAAATCAGACTTGAGTCAAAACTCTTCAGGTTTCGAGGGGGCAGATAAATTCCTTCTTCAGTTATATCAAATTCAGATAGCACTCGTTCGATGTTATCGCTATTGGTCTTTGCTAAAGCATCGAGAAAGGTTATTGGCACCTGCTTTGTAGGTGTTATATAGAAAAAGATGCAGCTCCAGAATATTATAGCTGAACCAAGTATTGTTAGAAAGGATGAAGAATAAAATGCTGAAACGACTACGAACCCAATGCCTATTATCAGCAAGAATAAAGCGGCAGCTTTGGGAAGGGCAACTCGTTTTCGCGCAGGCATGTCTTTTAAGCCATCCACTAAGAGTTTGTTTTGAGTTTAAACAATCAAATAAGGTTTATTATGACTAAATATAGATAAGTCATCAATAACAAGGAAAACCAATCAGCAGACTTAATGTGCACCTAAACCCACATGGGCGCAACCGTAACTGAAGTTGTCTACACTTTCGCCTGAAGGGATGAGCTCATTGCGCTGGAGCTTATCGAGACAAGGAACAGCATGACAAGAATTTCAAGCAGCTTGTGAGTTTTTTCGAGGTGGTCTATCCCAGAATCAATTCATTTGGAAACGATTCATGAAGAATGGTATCGTTTAAGCGAACAGAAGCTAGTTCGTTATCAATAATCCATTATCTGAAAATTATGTGCCGAACCGACGTTTCCGGTTTTGGAAGGTTCTGATGGCTCTTAATAGGTCGATCAGGCGGAATTCAGGCCAATAGACATCTAAAAACAATAGTTCGCTATAGGCAGCTTGCCAAAGCAAAAACCCGCTTAATCGTTCTTCACCTGAAGTTCTAATAATCATGTCGGGATCTTGCTTATCCATGTGTGAAGTGTAAAGATACTTTTCAAAAGTGCTCTCATCCACATCATCAATATCCAGCTCGCCACCTTTAACTTTCATTGCAATTTTTTTAGTTGCATCTATAATTTCAGCTCTGCCTCCATATGCGAAAGCAAAGTTCCAGAAGTAACAATCATACTCTTCAGTTGCTTTTTCAAGCTCTTCTATGGTTTTCTGTAGACTTTCAGGCAGCATGTTGGTTCTGCCCATAACTTTAACGTGAATCTTGTCCCGATGCAAACGCTCATCTTTTAAAAGCTTGCGAAACCTCTCTTCAGCAAGCTGCATAATCTTTTCAACTTCATCTGAATGACGAGCAAAATTCTCCGTAGAAAATGTGTAGAGAGTAACATATTTCACATTGATCACGTGACACCAATCCAAAAGTTGCTCCACAGTGTCAGCGCCCTCTGCATGACCCCATTTATCTTTCAAAAGCAAAGGCTTAGCTTCTTTTTCATTTGCCCATCGCCTATTTCCATCTAGTATTATGGCAATGTGTTCAGGCCTTACTCCGCTTTTGACCTGTTGCCAAAGCCATTTTTCATAAATTTTGTAAGCGCCGATGACAGAAAGCATTTTTTTAAGCATTATGCGCAACCTCGAATGTTAAACAGATTTGGCGTTTTGAGCGATGCATTATAGTTAAAACCTTGATGGATTCAATTAAATCTTGCCCTAATATGAGTCAAATATCGGGGAAAACTACTTGGTCAGGTTCTTATCTGATTTTTGGAAGAAGTCCTTGGTTGATCGGCTCACAATGAAAATTAACAGAACGGAAGCGATTCCGATTAGAATTCCAACAATTATGGTGAAAAAGAATGTTGAAAAATTCGGATCACTTAAGCCTATTATTGGTTGACCAACCGAGTTAAATGCGTTTGCAATAACGTTTGCTGTTGCTTCAAGAATCCAACGGAACCACGCAACTGAAACTATCAATGCAACATTACGCAGCAATCTTGAATCTCTTTCAAAATATAGACGCACGCTACGTCCAAAAAGAACAATTATTATGCCTGCGATTATGAGGTCCTGAATACCTTTGATAAAGAAAGTGGCTATTCTTGGCGTCAGAACGAGAAGGGAAACGTTACTCGTGAATGCAACATTATTCGTTACGTTTGCTATTCCAAGGTAAACGCTTACTGCTACGCATAATATTCCTGCGAAAACGGTGTAATTTGAAATTTGCATCGGTAGCGATGGTGGAGAGTACTCTCTTATGTAGGTGTAGAGACCTTTGGCTGATTTGTCAATGCCAAAGCCTTTGATAAGTAAGAAGCCTCCAAGAACAATTACAATGGCTACTCCGTAATAGAGTATGGTGCCTGGATAGAATAGGTTAATTCCCCATAAAATACCAAAAATGAAAACCAATATCCCAGGTAAACCCAAAGCCATGCGAGCATATCTTGGGTTATCCACGATTAATCTAAGATATTTTGTGAAAAGAGCAGCGGTTTCTTCGATTGATTCACTGTGCTTTATTACTATACGTCTAACTGAAGAAACAGGAACTCTGGATTCAACAAGAGGTAAAACAGCCTCATCAGAGTAACCATCAGAAACCAGAATAACTTCATTAGCACTGAACGACTCAAGCAAATTGCTTAATTCAACAACCAGTTTTCTGTCAGCGCTAACGCCGCCTAACTCAGATCCCGATATAGTTGCAACTTCAAAAATTTCTTCGGGCTGCTTTTCATTCTGTAATCTATCATAAAGCCTAACTGCTTCAAACATGGCGTTTGCGTCGGGTTCTTCTGGATCTTTCAAGGCTAAAGAAACTGCACCGTCTAAATTTGCGGTTCTTCCCAAAAGAGGCGTTTTTATTCTTGCCTTAACTTCTAAATCGCCATCTCTGTCAACACATAAAATTAGGATACGCTTTTGCGTTGGTACTTGCGTTTCCCTTTTAGCCATCTACATCTCTGTTCCCAATACACGTGAGCTAATTTAATTTTTTGTTTCAGAGTCCGCATCTGGGTCGTCGCCCAAAGCAAGCTGGAATTCATTCCAACTTAATTTTTCGCCCCGCTTCAGCTTTTCTTTTGCTTCAGCCCCAAGTTTCTCTTTAATAGCATTCTGTTTTTCTTTAACCACTATTTGTTGTTCTTTAGCTGCGCTCTCTCTTTCTTTAAACGCCTTCTCTTTTTCTCTGTATGCTAATTGAGCCGCCAATCTTCTGAGTTTTTCTTCCTCATACATGGCTGTTCGCAAACCACGTAATTGGCCAGTTAATTCCGCGATTCTAACATACGTCTGTACAATATCTTCCTTAGTTTTTATGTAAGCTTGATGTAAGCCGTCAGCTTGAGCTCGGCTGATTTTTACAGAGTTTACTTTTTCAATCATTTTAGAATGTAAATCTTGACTTTTCTTGGCTAATTCTGTCAGTTTATTATGGAATACATCAGCTTCATCTTCAATAGCTTTACATTGGATTATTAAATCTTTGATTTTTTTATTTTGAGCATCAATTTTTTTGTAAGCACTGAGAAGAGTTTCAAGCTGCTTGACATTTTCAATTAGCCCTTTTTCTTCTTGCAAATCAAGAGAAGTAGTCTGTATTTTCCATTCAATTGCGTCAAGCTCTTGCTGTAGATCCTGCTGTCTTTCACGCGGGATTTTCTTTTTGTACTCAGCGATTTTTTCTTTTCTGGCATTTATTTGCTCGATAATCGGTGTGGCTTTGGCTCTGATAGTGTCTCGTTGCTCTTTTAGCAACTTAACTTTCTCGTTTAAAGAGTCACGCTCTGTTTTTAACTCATTGATTTCTTGATGAGTTTTCTTCACTAATTCGTTTAGCTGGTCTCTTTGCTCGATATGTTTTGTGATTTGAGCGTTCGCTGTGTTAGCCTGTTCCCTTAGCTTTTCGATTTGCTGGTGGATGTCGTCTATTCTGACAGTCTTCTGTTCATTGCTCATGAGATAGCCCCATATGTTAGTTCAAGCTTATGATGATTGCTATTTCCGAATTTATATTAGTTGTCTGTGGAAATTATGATATTTTCCACGTTCAATATGAGTGTTTTGATTATAATTTTTAAATATATCCTAACACAATCCATTGATGAGATACGAGATATGTCCTTCAATTATGACGAACTCCTAAAAAAAGCATGTGCTCAGATGCCTGAAGTTTCAACCAAGCGTGAGCGCTTAGAATTACCAAGATTGTATATCAATACAGTTGGTATGCGAACAATAATTTCAAATTTCAAAGAAGTTTCTGATGCCTTAGATAGAGATCCTCAACACATCTTGAAGTTTCTGACCAGAGAAATGGCTACGGCTGCAACTTTCCAGGATTCAAGAGCAATTTTTCAAGGAAAATTTCGGGGCGACAGTTTTGAACGATTACTTCAGAGGTATCTAGAAAGCTATGTGATTTGCCCAGTTTGCAAACGTCCTGATACCAGAATAGTTAAGGAAAAACGCCTCTCTTTCTTGGTGTGTAATGCTTGCGGCGCCAAATCATCAATTAAACAATTGTGAGTGAGCTAAAATGGAAGTTTACGTTAATCTCAAACAAGTCGGGGCAAACGTGTTATTAGCAGTTTGCGACTGTGAACTTCTCGGCAAAACACTTCGGGAAGGCAAAATTGTCTTTCGCATTAAAGACGAGTTTTACAATGGACGAAAAGCAACAGTTGACGAAGCTATGGGTATGATTGACAATTCAACGATAGTTAATCTTGTGGGGAAAACTTGTGTTGAAAAAGCAATAGATGAGGGTTATGTGCATCCGGATGCAGTAATAAAAATCGAAGGCGTACCTCACGCACAAATAATGAAGCTCTAATTAGTCTAGTGTTTTATGTTAGCTATTTCGATAAGTTTAAGTTCTTTTTTTTCTTGGAAGAATTCTTAGTTTTCATATATTTCTAAAGAAAGCTCAGCACAGATGGCTAATAGAAATGAGTGAGGAATTTTTTTTTGGGTGATTTTGTGCAGATTTGTTCTTTGTGTTTTAGATTGCTTTTTTGTTTTCGGGTTTGTTTCGGTTGCAGGTTGTGTCTTTAAATGCAAGAAAATGCAAGAATCTGCAAAAACCCCAAGAGAAAGGCAAAAATAAGTTGTCGTAAACTTTCAAGAAGTGAAGCTTAGCCAACTCTACTGCATTTTTTTTACGCAAATTTGTTCTTTGTGTTTCAAGTTGGTTTTTTGAAGCAAAGCTTAAATCTTCTGCAGGTTGCGTTTTTTCCCGTTGAACTGCGTTGTTTCCCGTTGTTCTGCGTTGATCTGCGTTTATCCCCGTTGTATCGCGTTTATTTGCGTTCAGTGGTCTTGAACTTTTCTGAGAAAGAAAGTTGTAGCGGGATTTTTGTGTGGAGTTTTTCTTTGTGGTTTAAGTTGGTTTTCAGATTTAGAGCTTGAATTCTTTGCAGGTTGCGGTCTGGAAAGGTTCGGAAAGGTCTAAAAAAGTCCAACACGGTCTAGAAAGGTCTATTAAGGTTTTGCCGTTAAATCAAAATGTTATTTATAAAAACAATACTGCAGAAACGAGATCGCCTACAAGTGCCCAAGCTGATTCAGTGGAAATACAAGTTAGAGCCAGCTGAGGTTTTTAAAGTCACTATAACCATAGTAGGCGTCTTAGGAGTCAGAGAGAGTTTTCTGGCAACGATGCATAAAGATGGACGTTTAATTATTCCAAAGCTGACGATGTCGCTACTGAAGCGTAATGAGCCAAGTCTCGAAGGATTTGTTTTAGAAGTAACTCTTGAACCAATATAATGATTATGAATTAGTAGCTGTTCATTTCAACTAACCAAAATATCTATTCTAATCTCAATTGGAACATAGCAGATCAAAGTAATGCTTTACCAAGTACTGTGAAAGTTTTCGAGTAGGATTTATAGTAGCTTTTTTTTCCAAATAAAGTCTCATGCGTAATATTATTTGATGTCGTTAGGGCAGATTGGGATAAAATTTAATTAACAAAGATTCTCTACATGTACCTTAAAACTCGCTGAGCCTTACAAAATGACAGTTAATTCAAAGAAAACTATCTCTAGACGCGTTATTGTTATTTTGCTTGTTGCTTTGCTTGCATTTTCAGCATTCAATACTTATTTGATTCTTATCAGACCCAATAGTTCCGAAACTGCTGTGGATTATGATTTTGTTATTTCTCCAAACGGCAGTAATTATCAATTAAAAAATATGATAACAGGATACTCAGCCAGTGTCTCATCAGGCGCCTCATCCGCGATTAACATAGCGTTAACTCAAGGCAAATCAGTTTATCTCAATCGTGGAACTTACTTTTTAGATCAAGACATTTTAGTTTCAAATAAGATAAATGCTAAAATTATCGGCGAAGAGGCAACAATAGTTGGCAATGGTCACAAAATAATCTTAAGCGGAGATAACTATACCTCTTCAGAATACGCAGTAATTTCAGGTTTAACTATAATTAATGGAACTATACGAATCGAAAACTCTTTTGGAACAACAATATCCAACATAATCTTCGAAAACACCACGACTGGACTAGAGTTGGCCAACACTAAATCATGGAGTGAAAACACCAAAATTGAAGATTGCTACTTCATTAATGCAACCGAAGGCATTGCATTTCGAACGCCAAATGGCAATGCGACGGGGTCATACGCAAGTTCACAAATTGACCGTTGCTTCTTTAACCTAAGAGATAACAGCATAGGTGTGAACGTTGAGACGTTGGCTGAGTTTTCAGACAGCCAGATGCAAGATGTCCGAATGTGGATGGGTCAAGATGGGGTAACTAATCAAACTGGACTTTTCCTTGGCGGCACCATGACTCAATCCTTGTTAGTCGGAGTGGTTTTCGAATCGTTCACCGATCAACCTGACAGCATGTTCGCCATTGATATTGGGCAAACCGCAAAATATTCTCCGATATTGGATAGTGGCGTTAGCTTTTTGGGTAACTGGACTGCTATGATTCATAGCCCATATGGTAATTGGATTTCTGGAGTTGGAAGTGCTTTTGAAAGACAAAACGAGAATGTTCCTGTAGGAGTCAACAATCAGTATGGAGCTAATTTGACTGTCGAAACCTTTCCTCTTAGAATCTTCACTTTCACACCCAAAATTCAAGTAACAAGCAATTTTGCAAACAACGAAACGATAACAGTGAGAATTCGTTTACAATTTGCTGACAACGTAATCTCAAATAGCGTTACCAAAACCTTCACCAACAACAGCGCAATTTGGTTATCAAATGATGATATGATGCAACTGTATCCTTCCCAAGATTTAATATGGGCAATCGTGGTCGATGCTCAATCAAGTTCAAGTTCGACAAACGCTGTTGTTTCTGTTAGCGGCTACGGCACAGCAGGATAACTTCAAGCTTCTGATTGCCAAATGTTAATGTCAATTAAATTAAGAGAATAGACGTTTTTTAGATTGCAAATAGATCGAATGGTTTACGTTGACTCAATTATTGTTCGTTAAGCAAGTTTTTGCGACTAAATATCTTCTCGATTTCATCTTGCTTAAGCAGTTTCTTTTCTAGCGCTATTTCTTTTACGGAGCGGTTTTCAACTTGGGCTTGTTTTGCGATTTTTGCGGCTTCCAAATAGCCAATGTAGGGTGAAAGCAACGTGGCTAATGCCGGATTCTTTTCTAAGTAATGGTTACATTCTGTCACATTGACAGTTATGCCCCTGATACATTTGCTGGTAAAAGCTGGAATGTAGTTGCTTAAGATTTGAATTGAGAAAAGCACATTGTACATGATGGTTGGCGTCATAACATTTAGATCAATTTGTCCTGCTTGAACAGCTAAAGATGTCGCCAAATCGTTACCAACAACTTGGTACGCTACCATGTCTAAACATTCAGCCATCACTGGATTCACTTTTCCAGGCATAATAGATGAGCCAGGCTGAACAGGCGGGAGGGCAATCTCGTTTAATCCAGTTGTGGGACCTGATGCCAGTAGACGCAGATCATTAGAGATACGGATAAGTTCCAAGGCTAATTCTTTAAGACCACTTGAAACGGTTTGGGTTGCTCTATGGCTTTGCAGAGCTTCGAAATTGTTTGCTGCTGGCGTGAGAGCAAAACCTGTTAGGTTCGCCAACTCTGCTATTGCTAAACGTTTGTAATCAGGGTGCGCGTTTGCTCCTGTTCCAACTGCGGTGCCTCCTAAAGCGACAGTGTACAGGTTTTCCTGTCTTTTTCGTAGCTCGGCGGAGGCATTTGCGATTGCTGAACCATAAGCGGTGAATTCTTGGCCTATAGTAACTGGCACTGCGTCTTGCAAGTGCGTTCTGCCTGACTTTAATATATGACCATATTTTTTGCCAAGCTCGTTAAACGCATCTGCCAACTCATCGAGCGAAACTAGTAACGGCTGCAAAGACATAAGAACCGAAACATGAAGTGCTGTTGGAAACGTATCGTTGGTCGATTGTCCCATATTCACATGGTCGTTGGGGCTAATAGTTTTGTAGTCACCTTTCTTTTTACCCAAAATTTCTAGAGCTCTATTCGCTAAAACTTCATTAACGTTCATGTTAAAAGAAGTGCCAGCACCCGCTTGAAAAACATCAACCTTAAACTGGTCAAGCAGTTTGCCCGCTAAAATTTCGTCACAAGCCTCAATTATGCCTTTTGCTTTTTCTTCTTCAAGCCAACCTACCCGAATGTTGGCTATTGCAGCAGCCTTTTTTGTAAGAACATAAGCTTTAATGAAAGGCAAGGGCGCTTTTACGCCGCTGACAGGAAAATTTTCTATTGCCCGAAGTGTTTGAATTCCATAGTAGGCTTCATTAGGGATTAATCTCTCGCCTAACGGGTCGGCTTCTTTGCGGGTTTCCATTTTTCTTTTTGCATCTCGCTACTTACTTTTAGGATGAAGTTCCTGAATGATTTTCTTCTTGGTCTTTATTATCTGCTCGGTTACTTTAATTTTCTTTGGACACACAACTGTGCACATATAGTAGCTTTTGCAACCCCAAATTCCGTAAGGCTTCTCCATAACATTCATGCGTTCGGTTGTATCAGTTCTTCGGGAATCAAATATGTATTTTTGTGCTCTCAAGATGGCTGCTGGGCCGATAAATCTTGGTTCTTGCTCTAGGATAACTGGGCAAGCGGCAACGCAGCAACCGCAAAGTATGCATTTGACGGCATCGTCGATTCTGTTTCGCTCTTCTATGTTTTGCAGTCTCTCATTATTCACGGAGTCAACGGGCGAAGCTGAAGACGGCTTTGGGTTAATCGCTCTTATTCTTTGGAAAAAAGGCTCCATATCAACTGTTAAGTCTTTTATTGTTGGAAAAAATTTTAGGGGTTCAATCAATATTTCCTTCGCGGGGTTGAAGTCTTCGATTAGTTTTTGGCAGGCTAAGGAAGGTATCCCGTTAATGTTTACTGCATCAGAACCGCATATTCCATGGGCGCAAGACATTCTGTAGGTTAAGCTGCTGTCTTGTTCCCACCTAATTTTGTTTAGGCAATCAAGGATTCGGTCGTTTGGGTTTGCATCAATAGTGAAAATGTCAAAGTGAGATTCGTTGTCGACTTCAGGGTTGAAGCGATAAATTTTCAATGTGACTTTCATGTTAGTACCTCCGTTTTTCAGGGGTGAAACGAGTAATGGACACGGGTTTGTAAGTGGTTTTAAGCCCTTCTGGCGTTAAAAGGACCAGTGCGTGCCTCAAACCCTTTTCATCATTTCTTTCAGGAAAATCGCTGCGGTAATGAGCACCACGGCTTTCCTTTCTTTGAAGGGCTGAAAAAACGATTGCTTTTGCTGTTTTTAGCATGTTGCATAGTTCAAATGCTTCTTGCAGCTCATAGTTGAATATCTTGCTTTTATTACGTATGCCAACATTCAGATAGCGTTTTTCAATTTGGCAAATTTCGTTTCGCGCCTCTTCAAGCAAATCGCCATTTCTAAAGACGCTGCATTTCTCGGTCATCAGACGCTGCATAGCTTCCCGCAAAACTGGCACATGCTCATTTCCAGAAGAACTAAGTAAATTGCTAATCCTGTCAACCACAATGCTTTCGGCTTGCTGGGGAAGAAGTGGCAAATCTTTTTCTTTGGCATGTGTGGCAAGCGCTAATGCCTGCCCTGCGTCCAAAAACTACTAGATCAATAAGAGAGTTACAACCCAAACGATTTGCTCCATGAACACTGACACATGCGCATTCACCAACCGCAAAAAGACCTGGCAAAACGGCGCCAGTTTCATTCGCCAAAACACGGCCATCAGAATCAGTGGGGATCCCGCCCATCATGTAATGGCATGTAGGAGCCACAGGAACTAGGCGTTTCACTTGGATCAATACCCAAGTATGTTTGAACGAAAGATGAGATTTCAGGTAGCTTTTCTATTAATTTTGTTTTGTCGATTATGTGTCAAGTCAAGATGAACGTAGTCCTTGCCCTCTACGCCTCTTCCTTCATTTATCTCAGTTAATATTGCCCTTGAAATAATGTCTCGTGGAGCTAGATCCTTCAAAATGGGCGCATAACGTTCCATAAAACGCTCACCTTTGCCGTTTCGTAATACTCCGCCTTCAGCACGAGCTGCTTCACTTACAAGAATTCCCAGGCCGTAAATGCCAGTTGGATGAAACTGGACAAACTCCATATCCTCAAGAGGAATAAGTGAATCCATAGCTAATGCGAATCCGTCGGCTGTTGAAGCAAACCCGTTTGATGTAGTTTTATAGATTTTGCCGCTTCCGCCAGTCGCCAATACAATTGATTTTGCATGGAAAACATGCGGTTCACAACTGGCAATATCGTAGCCAGCGGCTCCACAGCAATGTTCACCTCGAAAACAGCAGCTTCAAAATAAAAAATTCATTGTAAAAGTCTATTCCTTTAGTTTGGCAAAGGTCATAGAGCGTATCCATTATTGCTCTGCCTGTGCGATCAGAAACGTAGCATGCCCGTTTTACTGGCTTTTGCTCCATAGTGGCTTGTGTGTCCTCCGAATCGGCGCTGCTCAATTTTGCCTTGTACGTTTCGAGTAAAGGGTACACCCATGTGTTCGAGAGCGGCAATAGTGTTTGGTGCTTCTTTAGCTAAAATTTCCACTGCTTCTTGATCAGCGAGGTAATCGCTGCCTTTAACCGTATCATACATATGCCATTCCCAATGGTCCTCTTCCTCGTTTCCAAGGCTAGCAGCTATTCCACCTTGTGCAGCAACTGAGTGAGAACGTGTAACATGCACTTTGCTGACGACGGCAACTTTGCATTTTTCAGCTGCGGTTAAAGCAGTGTATAATCCTGCGATTCCGCCGCCAACAACTACGACATCATAATTATGAATCAATTGTTGGTTGCCTCGAAAATCTAAATTTCGAATTTTTCTATGATCCTGTTTTCTTTTTCACCCGTGATTTCTGCGATTACATGGAAGAACTGTTCCAGCCCTGAATTAACAATTCTTGGTTTAAGAAGTTCGTCGATTTGAAATACGCCTGCGGAGTTGGACATTTTTATTTTTATGTTGATTGGTTTTTCTCCGTTCTTGATATTTTCAACGCATTCAACTTCAACTTTCTCAATAGAGAGTGCTGATACAGCGTGTATGTCTACTTTGCCAGCTTGGAAGGGTATTCGTGCTCTTCCCGCTTCCATGTCCAAGGCATCTGCAATACCAACAATTCCTGCTTCTTTTGTCAGTATTTTATGGTTTGGTTCATTGCTTGGGTGTTGCTCATGGGACACGATGGCATGCAGAACCTCTGATGTGATTATTGCCTGTTGCTCCTCATTGTATGTTGGCGTTAAACACTTTTCGAGAAATTCTAAAGCCAAAGTTGCACTGTATTTTTCGTGATTATATCGTTGAACAATCATGCCTAAATCATGGAAGATTGCGCCTAAAACAACAACGACTTCGGCATCGTCATTTTGCATCTTATAATTTTCAACTATACTAGGTGTTATGAGTTTTTTTTCGATTAGAATGCGCAAAAGTCTCAATGCAATGTTAGATACGATTTTGACATGTGTTGGACCATGGTCGGTGTAGCCCATTCGTTCTATTGCCATTACGTTTGCACATTTCCAATAAGTCTGCAATTTCTTATCTTCTTTTATTCGTTCCATTACCTGCTTGAGTTTGGCGTTGTTTCGGTATGGTATGTTAAAGACGTACGACACTTGACGTATGCACCATTAAAATGATTATCCGGTGTTAACATTTAAACTTACATTGAACCCTGCGAACAAGAACATTGTAAAAGAAAAAAATGGCGGTTAATCTGAGAGTCAAAAAGAATAATTTTCGCTAAGTCAGATTTTGTATCTTTTTCAATTCAACTCGGCAAATTACACGACAAATCTTCAAGAGTTCTTGACGCTTTTTTATTGCTGTCAGTGGTACTGAAAACTCTTTCAAATCTTTCACTGATTCTGCCTTCCACAGACCGCAAATTCCTCAATAGCTTTTCAGGCGAAATCGGGCCGACCCGGTATAAAATCTCTGCTTCGTGACCATCATTCTCAAAATCATCCTCACCAAACAATAATCGTTCTTCACATTTCGTTTCAAGCAACTGAGCTAACCCACGAAAACTTCTTTTCGATGCCTCATTGGAAGGGTTTACTGTGCCTTCAAAATATTTGGCTCCAGTTATTCTTAATTGCCAAACAAGCATATGTTTTTGAAGATTATTTCCTCGGTAATTTTCGTGAACTACCGCTTCCCAACTAAAAAAAGTATCTTTCTTAGTTGGTGAGATATATCCTGAAGAAAATGCGACAATTTTGCCTTTGTGTTCTGCAACTACGCAAGTGTCTGAGAAGTCTTTAGCCAAAAGAAAATAGGTGTATCTGGAATTTAATCCCACGTATGGTTTATTTGCGGTGAGTAACTTGTACACTTCGCTTATATCTTCCAAAGTTACGTTTCGAATATTAAATTCGAGATGGCTTGGACTTTTAAGCATTTATGTACCCCATGACTTGTTTTTTCTCTCTTCTTTTCAATCTGAGATTTCCTTCCGGTACAAGTGATATTGTTCTATTGTCTTCAGTTAACAACTTTGCAACCCCCGTCGCGATTTCTTCTTCCCCTTCTAAGTTTGATTGCAAAGCACATTTGTTGCAGTTTTTGCTGCAGGAGATGGTTGAGTAGTTGTCAGGTTCCTTGTATGTGGTGATGACACCTTCGTAATTTCTCAAAACCACTTTGTTTGTGTTCCAAGATATAATGTAGTTTGGCATAATAGGAATTTTTCCTCCCCCTCCTGGTGCATCGACCACATAACGAGGAACTGCGAAGCCACTTGTATGTCCTATAAGATTTTCCATTATTTCAATACCTTTTCCAATTGGGGTTCGAAAATGTGAGAGGCCTTCTGAAAGGTCGCATTGGAACAAGTAGTATGGACGTACTCTGTTTTCCACGAGTTTTTGGTTGAGTTTTTTCATGATGTGTGGGCAATCGTTTACACCTGCCAGCAGGACTGATTGGTTTCCTAGCGGTATGCCTGCATCTGCTAGCCTTCGCAGTGCTTCTTGTGAGGCTGGCGTGAATTCTCTTGGATGATTAAATTGCGTATTGAGCCAGAGAGGATGATGTTTTTTTAGCATGTGCACGAGTTCTTTGGTTATTCTGTTGGGGAGAACAACTGGAATTCGTGAGCCTATTCGAATAACTTGAACATGTGGAATCCTGTTTAGTTCTGTAAGAATCCAGTCTAGATAATCATCAGGTAGCATGAGTGGGTCTCCTCCTGAAAGCAAGACGTCGCGGATCTGACGATTTTTTCTAATGTAATAAATTCCCGCAAGAATTTGTTCTCTTGACGGGATATAATCAGAGTCTCCTACCTTTCTTTTTCTTGTACAATGCCGACAATACATTGCGCATCGATTACTCACCAAAAAAAGGACTCTGTCAGGATATCGGTGAGTAATGCCTTTAGTTGGGCTATCTATATCCTCATGAAGGGGGTCTTTCATGTCGCACTCTGAAATAATAAGTTCAGCCGGATTAGGAAAAGCTTGCTTGAATATAGGGTCGTCCCGATAATTATCCTTCTCTATTAGAGAAGCATAGTAAGGTGTAATGCACAGCGGAAATTTACTAATTGTTTTTTCAAGTTCACCTTTTTCTGTTTTTGAGAAGGTAATACCTGTAAACTTTTCAAAAGCTGCAATGGTTTTTATTGAATTATATAATTGCCACCTGTAGTCTTTCCAATCACCGACATTTACCTGCGAAGCAAGCTTTGTCTTTGTTTTAGCCCTATGGTCGATGAGATTTTCAGCTTTTTCAACAATCATTTAATAAAATCTCCTCTTGTTTCAGTTTTTAGAAAGCATTCAAAAGTTCTTATAACTTTTTGACAAGCAAAATTCACTAAAAAGTGAAATGCATCAAATTTTTGCACACTTGGCTTCGCTAATTTAGCGAGGTGGACTTTGCACATAGCGTATATAATGGAACTTTTTGAAAATCTACTGATTAAATTGCAAAAGAAAGCCATGAATAGGCTAAGGTACAAACAATTGCTGTCTTTTTTCAGTTCAAAGTGATTTAGGTTCAAAATCTCCGCTTTATTTTATGAACATGCTTTTAAGCAAGCGGAACATTAATTTTTCAAGTCGAATGAGGTTTACTGTTTGGGAAAGAAAAAAGTGTTAAGCGAAGGCGCAATCGGCGAATTAGTTTATCCTGGACAAGGCGAAGTCTTAGGCGTAGTTATTAAACTGCTTGGTTTCGACCGCATCCTAGTTAAATGTCAGGATGGCGCTGAACGTTTATGCCGCATTCGCGGAAAAATGAAGCGGCGTGTTTGGATTCGTGAAGGAGACATCGTTATTGTTTCACCTTGGGATTTCCAAACTGACAAACGCGGCGATGTCGTTTGGCGTTACACACATGGACAAGCTGACACGCTGCGACGCAAGGGCATTTTAACCCTTTAATCTTCAACTTCTTAACACTCAATTTTATATCATTTGACTTCGACAATCAACTTTTGGTTTTTCTTGTTTGATCGGTTTTAAATACCCTGAAGCAGTTAGGATGCTTGAATAGAATGTCTAGAAAAGCTCAAGAACGCCTTGCTCACAACGAAAGAAGAATCGAAAGAAGAGACAAAATGCTAATCCACGACATGACAAAAGAACGCGCAACCGTGGAAGAGGTTTTTGACCAAACCACACGCATGGTTGTCTTTGACTTGCTCAACAGCGGTGTGTTCTATGAGCTCAATGGCGTTGTTAGTTCAGGCAAGGAAGCTCGCGTTTACTGGGCCACAAACAAAGAAGGCACGGATTTAGCAGTAAAAATTTACTTAACCTCATCTGCCGAGTTCAAAAGAGGCATGCACAAATACATTGAAGGTGACCCACGCTTCAAAGACGTCAAACATGATACACGCTCATTGATTGCTGTTTGGGCGCAGAAGGAGTTTCGGAATTTAGGGGAAGCTTACGCGGCAAAGGTGCGTGTGCCAAAACCCATAGCCGTCAAAAGCAATGTTGTGGTTATGGAGTTTATTGGGAAGGAAGGGGTTAGTGCGCCCTCGCTGAAGGAGCAGTCGCCAGATAACCCTGAAAAAGTCTACAAAATCCTAGTCACTTACCTCAAGCGTCTCTACCAAAAAGCCAAAATTGTCCATGGTGACCTGAGCGAATACAATATTATGATGTGGAAAGGCAGACCCGTGGTTTTTGATGTATCCCAGTCTGTTTCAATCCAGCATCCCTATGGCAGATTTCATGTTACGCAGAGATTTGGCGAACGTAAATAGGTTCTTTAGTAGGTTAAATGTTAAAGTTATTCCAATTGAAGAATTTCATAAAATGGTTGTTGGTAAATAATGTCCCGTCCAGACATGTTTGTAAAAATTCCAAAAGAACGCGTTGGCATACTTATTGGTCCAGAAGGTAAAGTTAAGAAGTATATCGAAGAGAAACTTGAGGTTAAACTTGAAATTGACACTGAAGGAAGCGTCACTATTGTTCTTTCAGAAAAAGCAAAGGATCCCTCTTTGTTGTTAAAAGCTAAAGATGTTGTAACTGCAATCGGCAGAGGTTTTCCGCCTGAAACAGCCTTCCGCTTGATACGCAACGAAGATGACATTTTCGATATGATAGATTTACGGGTAATTTTTGGTCGTTCAGAATCCGATATTAAACGTATAAAAGGCAGAATCATCGGTGCAGAGGGCAAAACAAGAAAACTGATTGAAGAGTTAACTGAGGCTGACGTGGTTGTTTACGGTCACACTGTGGGGATAATTGGCAGTTTTGAAGAGGCAGATGCTGCAAGAAACGCTGTTCAGATGATTGTTGAGGGCTGCGAGCATCATACAGTTTACAATTATTTGCAGAAGAAGCGAACTGAACTTAAGAAACAGAAACTTCAGCTATGGGAAAAACCGCAGGAAAAATAATTCAACGCGTTCATCTCCCTTCTGCTCTACGGTTTTGCCATTAAGTCTCGCGTTTTCGGTGGTCTCTTATGTTTTTTCTCTGCATATGTTGCATGCAAGAACAAGCATCGCTTGCTGTCCAGACTTGACCTTTTTAGGTCTACCGTTCGCACACCAATCTCAACGGAGAGAGCTGCTTTACCGATGGATAGTTTTTAATGGAAGTTACCGTTATAGAAGCAAAAAAGGGGTTAGTTATGAGCGGTGACAAAATAGTTGTGGGTTTAGCTGGGATGCCTGGGTCAGGGAAATCTTTAGTCGTTGAGACTGCACGCGAATTAGGATACGCTATTGTGATTATGGGTGACGTGATTAGAGAGGAAACTTTGAAACTTGGTTTGGATCTAACGCCGGCAAATGTGGGAAAAGTTATGCTTCAACTTCGAGCCGACGGAGGCGTCACTGTCGTTGCTCAAAAATGCATTCCAAAAATAGAAGCACAAGAAAAAAATAAAGTCCTAATTGACGGTTTAAGAAGCCTTCATGAGGTTGAAGCTTTCAAAACTCATTTTGCAAAATTCAGCATAGCTGCTGTTCATGCGTCTCCAGAAACAAGGTTTACTCGACTCTCTAATCGCCGTCGAAGCGACGATTCAAACGGATGGGCAGTCTTTCATGAGACGGGATATGCGTGAACTGAGCGTTGGCTTAGGCAATGTGATTGCGATGGCTGAACAGATGATAATTAACGATGCCGAGTGTTGAAGAGGTTAAAGCTAGGATTGCTGAGGCTTTGCGGAGGATTGAGCAGAAGTGGATGAAGTAACTGTTAATGTTGAAACCGAGATTTATCCGACTGAAAGCGAGGAAAAAGTCAAAGCAGCGGTAACCAACATTTTAGGCAATGCTTCAATAACAATCAAGTCCGAGGGCAAAGTAAACATTTTGACTGCTGAAGCTAAAGGGCAAGAATCTCTTGTTAAACTACGCAACATAATGCGCAGTGACAGAGTTCGTGATGCTTCCAGAAAAGCGCTTTTCCGCAGCACAAGAGGCAACACGATTAGGTTTTGCTTAAACAAGCAGGTAGCTTTTGCAGGGCACATCTCTTTTTGTGAGGAAACAGCAGAGTCACCACTAGGCCCAATAAAGATAACAATTGAAACTGATAATCCACAGCAACTCATCGAATGGCTTGCCGAAAAAACCGAAAGGTAAGAGGATTACTGTTGTCTGCAAGGGCTAAAGTCACTAAAAACGGCGCAGTATTGTTAGGTGACAATGTTGCCTGCGACGCTTTCGATGATTCTAGACCATTGCGGATTGTAACTCATGCCCATGCAGATCACCTTGGCGGCTTACGGAAAAGCTTGAAGTGCTGCGAAAAAGTTTTGATGACTAAAGCCACAAGAGACCTTGCAGAAACACTTGATGACTCACTTAAGCTCCATGAGGCTCCAGTAAAAACAATGGAGTATGGAAAAGCCATCAAGTACGGCGACGAAAAAATAACTCTAATCAAAGCAGACCATATTTTGGGTGCAGCTCAGGTACTAGTTGAAGATGCTGGTGGAATACGAATTGCTTACACTGGCGACTTCAGAATTGACGACACACCTGTTGTCGACTGTGATATTCTCGTCGTTGAAGCAACATATGGAAGCCCATCATTCAGGCGGAATTTTGAGGTGGATGTTCGGGAACTGTTGGTTTCTATGATTGAGAAACGCTTGCGAGGCGGCACAGTTTATGTTTTCGGTTACCATGGAAAACTTCAAGAAATCATGAAGCTTCTCAGAAAAGCCGATGTTTCAGTTCCATTTGTTATGCCTGAGAGGGTTTACAAAGTTACTAAGGTTTGTGAACAACATGGAATGGATTTGGGCTGCCTCTCGCTTTCCACTAACGAAGATGGACGTGAACTATTAGACGGTAATCTTCCATGTGTCGCATTTTACCACATGAATTCTCGCCAACATGTGGGTTTGAATAATTCACGCATTTGCGTCAGCGGCTGGGAATTCAGTGCACCCTGCAGGCAAATCGGAGACAGAGAATTTTTGGTTGCCTTAAGTGATCACTCTGATTTTGACGGCTTAATCGAATATGTTAAGCGTTCACATGCAAAACAAGTTATCACTGACAATTACAGGAGTCATGGTGCAGTTTTAGCGAAGGAAATCCGCAAGCGCCTAGGCGTTTCTGCAGTCGCTATGCCCCGAACTGCAGGGCAAACTACGCTGTAAAACCTATTTTTCCGTTAACTGTTGCTTAAAGCTTAAAAGCGAAAAAACAGACTACACTCCACTTGCAATCGAGGATTAGAAAAATGGCTAAATCATCAGTAATCTCAGGCTTCTATAAACTTCCGCTCAAAGAGCGTTTAGCAATCATTAAAGATTTTGCGGGTTTAACCGATGAAGAAATTCGTTTACTTGAGAACACAGGTTCTTTACCTTTAGATTTAGTTGACCATATGGTGGAAAACGTTATCGGCGTTTTCCCTGAACCTTTAGGCGTCGGCGTTAACTTCCAAATAAACGGAAAAGACTACCTTATCCCGATGGCAACCGAGGAGCCAAGCGTGATTGCCGCAGCCAGCTACGCCGCTAAAATGGTGAGAGACGGCGGAGGCTTCCACACCAGCAGCACCGCCCCCGTAATGATAGGGCAAATTCAATTGGTCAAAATCAAAGATGCCAAAGTAGCGAAAAAACAGGTTTTGGATGCTAAAGCTCAAATTCTTAAGAAAGCAAACGACCAAGATCCAGTCCTGAATTCTTTCGGTGGCGGAGCCAAAGACATGGATGCCAAAATCATCGATACCACTATGGGACAAATGGTTATTGTAGAATTATATGTTGACTGCAGAGATGCTATGGGTGCGAACGCTGTTAACACGATGGCTGAAGCAGTAGCACCAATGATTGAGGAGTTGACAGGTGGACACGTTTACTTACGAATAATCTCGAACTTAGCCACTAAACGGCTGGCAAAAGCATGGTGCACCGTACCTAAAGAAGCCCTTGGTGGAGAAGCAGTTGTAGAAGGTATCGCTTACGCTTCAGCTTTTGCAGCAGCAGACCCATACCGAGCAGCCACACACAACAAAGGCGCAATGAACGGGATAATCGCTGTTGTTTTAGCCACAGGCAACGATCACCGCGCAATTGAGGCTGGAGCACACGCATACGCCGCATTAAACGGACCTTACACATCAATTTCTAAATGGACAAAAAACAAAAACGGCGACTTAGAAGGCGTAATTGAGTTGCCAATGGCTGTAGGCTTAATCGGCGGAGCAGTAAAAACTCACCCAATCGCAAGAATAGCCATGAAAATTCTCGGCGTCAAATCAGCCAACGAATTCGCAGAAGTCTTAGCCGCCGTCGGCTTAGCCCAAAACCTCGGAGCACTAAGGGCACTATCTAATGAGGGAATTCAACGTGGTCACATGAATCTGCACGCAAGAAACATCGCAATCACCGCAGGAGCCAAAGACGACTTGGTTGACAAGGTTGCGGACACAGATGGTTAAAGAACGCAAAGTAAGAGTTGACCGAGCCAAAGAAATTCTTGAAGAATTAACAAAAAAACCTTAGTTTTCTCAATTTTTTTTATTTAGAAAATAAAATAGAATTTGGCTTTTATTTACTCTAAAATTATTCTTGCGTCAACTGTTTTTGCGCCTTTCTGATAAGCCAACACTGGGTTGAGGTCTAACTCTTTGATTTCTGGGTTATCCATGACTAAACGTGAAGTACTGCAAAGTATGCCAACTAATGCGTCGATGTCTGCGGGCGGCGTATTTCGGAAACCCTTCAAAAGCGGATAAGCCTTCAGCTCTGTAATCATTTCTTTTGCATCATCAGCATTTAAAGGCGCAATTCTAAAGTTTACATCTTTGAGAACTTCAACAAATATTCCGCCTAAACCAAACATCACTGTCTGCCCAAACTGAGGATCTTTGATTGCTCCAACGATGACCTCGGTTGAATTTGGCGCCATTTCCTGCACCAGAACGCCAACGATTTTCGCGTCTGCCTTATATTTTTTAACGTTCTCCAAAATTTTGTTATAGCCTGCGGTGACTTCGGCTGAGTTTTTCAAGTTAACTATTACTCCTCCAGCATCTGACTTGTGGATTATGTCTGGGGAAACAATTTTTAGGACAACTGGATAACCGATTTCGTCTCGCGTATTTTGATGCTTCTTTCTGGTTTGATGCGACTTTGAATTTGGTGACTGGGATGCCGTATTCTGTGCAGATTGTTTTGGCTTCGGGTTCGAGGAGGGCTTTTCTGCCTTCTTTTTTTGCTTGGTTGATGATTTTTGTGGTTTGGTTCAACTGTTATTCTTCCGTTGATCGTGTTTGTGTATGTCATGTTTTGTTGGTTTAAAATTGTTTTGTTGGTGAAATGTGGTTTAATGTTTGTTGTTTGGTTTTTGTATAGGTGTTCTACGCTTCAACATTAGTGTATAGTAAGACATAATACTTAATAAGCTTTAAGAATTGAGTAATCCTAAATACTGACCAAAAATGCCAAAGGAAAACAGTCTTAAAGAAAAATTAATGAATCTATTGCCAAATAGAAGCAGCAAGAAAAATGCAGACGAACCAAAAAAACAAACAGCCAAAGAAAAAACAGTCAAAATAAAAAAGCGAAATTTCATCTTCCAAAAATCAACATAAACTACCTAAAACTAAATCAAGCAAGAAGGAACAGCCTGAAGAGGATATTCCTTCAGTCGCTAAGCCTTTGCCCAAAGGGATCAAAATAATTGACAAATACCCATTATACGAGCCTTTCGCTCAAGTAGTAATAGTTCAAGACCCAAAAACAGGTGAATACAAATACATTCTTGATGAACTTCAGCTTGATCCAATGGAACGAGGCATATACAACCGCATACTAGAAATGTCTACTTGCAGAAATCGAATCGCCAAAAGAAGAAATAGCTGATCCTCGAAAATTCTTCGCCCAAGCAGCAAAAAAAATAGTTGATAAATACAGAATTAGCCTCGGCTGGTTACCTGATGTCTCGTGGTACAAAATTCTTTACCACGCTGAACGAGATCTTAGTTGGCTTTGGCAAAATTGATCCATTAATGCGTGACCCAAACATAGAAGACATTTCCTGCGACGGAGTCAATAAATCACTTTACATTTGGCATCGATCGTTTGAAAGCATCGAAACAAACGTTAAATTTGAAAACGATGAAGACCTCGATAACCTAGTCGGAAAACTAGTGCACATGGCTGGAAAACACGTTAGTTCCGCTTTCCCCATTGTGGACGCATCACTTCCTGGAAAACACCGACTGGCAGTAGCTTATAGACGAGAAATTACACCATTTGGTACAGCTTTCACTATCAGAAAGTTCCGTGAAGATCCTTACTCAATTATCGACCTAATCAACATCGGAACATTTACCGAAGAAATGGCTGCCTACCTTTGGATTTGTCTTGAAAATCGAGCATCAGTCATGGTTCTCGGTGGAACAGCTGCTGGCAAAACTACTGCTCTAAACGCTTTAGGTTGCTTGATTAAGCCAGGCAGCAAAATCATGACCATCGAAGAAACAGCTGAACTAAACTTATCACATGAAAACTGGGTCTCTTTGATTGCAAGACAAAGCTACGGTTTAGGCGGAAGCAGCGTTGGCGAAGTCGCATTATTCGATCTGGTGAAGACATGCATGAGACATCGCCCCGATCTAATGATTGTAGGCGAAGTCAGAGGCCAAGAAGCCTACGTTCTATTCCAAGCTCTAGCGACAGGACACGGTGGTATGTGTACAATGCACGCCGAAAACGTTCAGTCCGCAGTTAGACGTCTCACACAGAAACCCATGGACATTTCACCAGCATACATTCCACTCATGAACATTGTAATGTCAGTCCAACGCGTTCATTTGGTTAAAAAAGGCGAAAAGAAAGCTTATCGTCGTATACTCTCAGTAAACGAAATTCATTGACTCTGAAAAATTCCTAAATCCATTCAAATGGGATCCAATCAAAGATGAACAAGAAGTGGATTTAAACCAAAGTTTCCTACTCACCAACTTTTCAGAACGTTTAGGTATTACACGTGAAGACCTCATTAAAGAAATGAACCGTCGCTCGAACGTTCTACATTGGATGCGTGAACAAAACATCAGAAGCTACAAAGAAGTTGCCTCAATAATCGCAGAGTATTATGCGAGACCAAAAGAATTCTACGAAAAAATCTATGTGGAAAAGGAGGAGGTAAAACCAGTTGCCGCTTCTAGAGAAATTTGAAGCCCTGTCTTTTCGCCTCTTCGGACGCGCAGCTCCGTTCTTTCTTAAAAAAGTTTTCCCAACCACTAAGGGAAATTTGGAAAAGGGACGCGTAAAAATTTACCCTGCAACTTACATTTCGATGATGTTCTTTATTGCACTCCTAACTATTCCTGTGTCTGTATTGGGGTTAACTTTAGCCTTAATCTTTAATTTTTTGCCGCTACTTGCCTTGGTTCCACTTCCACTATTTGTTATTGTTGGTTTCTACGTTGTGCCCATGAATAAAGCCGGTGATAGAGCAACAGGATTAGAGCGCGAAATGCCTTTTGCAGCGGCCTACATCAGCGTCATGGCGTCTGGAGGCATTGCTCCCTATACCAGTTTTAAACGTCTATCAGAAGTAGACCTAATGCCAGCCATGCGTAAAGAAGCTAGAGATATAATGAAGGAAGTCGAGGTTTTTGGTGTTGACCCGCTTTCAGCTCTTGAAGTAGCTGCAAAAAAGACTCCGCTCGACATATTCAAAGACTTCTTAGGTGGATATGCTTCAACCGTTATCATAGGCGGAGACATAGGTCACTTTCTTGAACGCAAAGCAGAAGACATATTCAAAACTCGAGCTCTTCGAGTCAAAGCTGCTGCTGAACGTCTTGGAATGCTGCTTGAAACCTTCATCATCGTAATGGTTATGATGTCTCTTTGTTTCTACATACTTTTCGCTGTTCAGCAAATACAGACTGGAGCGACTTCTACTGCTACCTCTGACCTTTCCTCGTATTCAGGCATACTAATGTACACTTATTTGTTTACGCCCTTGCTTTCATTCGTATTTGTCTATCTTGCTCACAGTATGCAACCAAAAACGCCTATGACGGAAATGCGTCCCTACAAAGTATTCGGCGTCTGCAGCGTAATAGGTATTATCGTATTCTTGCTGCTAACAAACTTCATGGGTGCAACTCAACTTCCATTTTTCACTTCGTTGCAGGCTTTAGGTGTTGATTTACCCATAGCCATCGCTGTTGCCCTGTTTATCACTACGGCGCCAGCAGCTATTGTACACATAAGATTGGCTAAACACAAAGCAAGCATGGAACAAGGGGTCACAAGTTTCTTAAGAGACCTCACTGAAGTTCGAAAAACTGGCTTATCTCCTGAAAAATGCATCGAAAGCCTATCAACGCGAGACTACGGCACATTCAGCAAAGAATTACGCAAAATCAGCTCAGAGATTTCTTGGGGTATTCCAATAAAAAAAGTAATGATGGATTTTCTCCATCGCACCCGTAGCTGGATGGTGCAAATTGTGATGTTTCTGTTGGTTGAGACAATAGATGTGGGAGGCGGCACGATTGCAATGATTGAATCTTTAGCCCGCTTTAACAATTTAACGCAGGAAGTGGAAAAAGAAAAGAAAATGTCGGTTCGCCCCTACGTTATGATGCCTTACTTAGCCTCAATCCTTCTTGTTGCAACAACCATCATGATGATGAGTTTCACAACCGGATTTGGTGCAACAACATCAGGAGTATCAACGACTGCAGCGGCCGGAAAAGGCTTGATGCAAACGATATTCATGACTGCAGTCATTTTCAACAGTTACCTCATTGGAATCGTCGCTGGAAAAATAAGCGAAGAATCTGTCGCAGCCGGATTCAAACACGCAGCAATACTCGTCGTGATTTCAGTGTTAGCGGCAAAAATAATTCCTATGTTCGTAAAACTTGGTTAGGAGCGAAAGGAAATGAAATTCATCCAATACCACCCTCATAAAAAGTCATTGCGGAATAATAGCAGAGCGGTCAGTCCAGCAATCTCCACTGTAATTATGACGGCTGCACTTGTGGTATTGATATTTGTGGCTATGAACTATGCAAATAACACACTAAACCTTCAGATCGCTGGCGATGAGTTTAGTACGAGCAAGCAGTTTATGCAAACAGTTGGTTTGCAGGCAGATAATGTTGCCTGGACAATTGGAAGAACAGAAACAGTTGATTTCACAGCTAAATACGGTCTGGTTAAGTTCTTTCCCAACGTTATTAACTATACCTTCGAAGTCTACAGTGGTGGCTCTTGGCAAACCCTTTATAATTCAACGACAGGAATGGTAATGTACAAAATCCCCGTATCCTCTTACAACGTGGGCAATAACTACTTCAGTAGAATAACACCTGAATATAACGGGTCAATTTTGCAATGGAACGCTTCTGCGCCGATAGCCCAAGTATTCGCAACAGAAAAACTACCTTTGAACGATGGAAGTTATGTACGAATAATTGCGGTCCCAACAATTAGAGCTCTTAATTCAACACTAGTCACAGGAGGAAGCTACTACAAATTCTATATGCCTACTCTTATTGGTGGCCCAAATCCACATCTTTCACAATCTGTGACGCTAACAGGTAGTAGTTTGACTAGATTAGCACCTAGTGTCACAATTAGCCAGGTTCGGATTAATGCCACTGCCTTAGCAGCTCCTTCCAATCCACCCGGCTTTGATACTTCATTCTTTAACTTTGACCACACCTCGGAAACTGTAAGTATACCCAATAATTCTTTTGTTGAACTTTACATCGGCACAGTAAGCGTCTCAATAGGAATGGCGGCTTAATGATGATAAGGTGTGACATATGGCACATATAACGATCGAATACGTGATTTTGCTTCCAATGCTAATCTTACAAATATTTTTGCTACCTTACGCAGCTGGCATATTCATGAATTATTGGTCAAATTCCAGCGAGACCCTTGCTCTTCAAGACGCAAGTAGTCATATAAGCAGTTCAATACAGCAGCTTTATTTCTTCTTGAACAATCCATCCGTTTCATCTGGAACAGTAACAAACAATCTCGGCACCACTCATTACATAACAAATCATGCTTACATTGGAAATGCAACATTGATCTCTGTTGCTGGTTCGGGCTCTGGTAAAGTTTTGGAATTAACTCTCAAGTTACAGGGAACTTCAATTTCAACTACTTCACCAGTCATTCTTGGACAAAACGTTCAGTGGTCAAATTCCTCTTTTATGAGTAACTCAATTAGTGCTTGCATCAACGCCTACAAAGATAGCAATAACACTATTTGGCTATCTTTTAGGACGTAGGAGGAAAAAAAATGTCAGGTGTATCTATAGATCATCTAATTTCAGTTGTTGTGCTATTGGCAGCGATTCTGCTCTTCGTTGGTCTCTTTAACCAAACTATTTCAGTTGGGATAGATTCTCAGCGAAATACAACTACCGCAAAAGTGTGCAGTGACCTCTTAGACGCAATTCTTTTGAATCCCAGTATCCCAGTAAGTGGCACTCCAATAGCGTTTGGTTTACAAGATCCCTCGTTGGCTCAGTATCAGCTCAGCTCCTTTTCTCTGATGCGTTTAAATTCAGCTTCAGGAACGCCAATAAGTTACCAAAAAACAAATCTAACTTACAGCTCAATAACAACTAGTGCCAATAACTATTTGCTCTATCCTTATAGCGATATGATTAATTATTCCACAGCATCAACATTGCTGGGCATTAACGGTACTTACGGATTTCAACTCTCGTTAACCCCAACAGTGAACATTTCGATTGCTGAGATTTCAACTAGTCCCTTAAAATTATCGTTGAATGTCACCGGAACCGGTTTCCCTCTTGCAAACGCAACAGTAAACTACCTCCTAATTCCAGTTTCTGTTGACGCAAGTTACCCCAATTTCCAAACTATTTCCAATCAAATGGGTAGCAATATAACAGACATGTCTGGTTCTACTTCGGTTACCTTTCCGAATTTTTCTTTGAACCCAAACCTGACGTACGCATTTGTTGCTTATGCTTATCTTGATGGAATCACAGGCATAGGCTACTACGAACATTCTTCTTTGGGAAACCAAATAATTGTGCCTTTTCTTAATCCACTTTCAACTCAAAATGTAACTTTAGCACATAGCGATGACATCCCCAATAATTCAACTAATTCAAATGCTTTGTATTACAATTCCAGCTTTATTATGGAAAGCCAAAACTATGCTCTTCAACAAACATCAATTGGAAGTTCAAATTCAAGTGGATCCGTTACTTCGGGTACCGGCAACGAGCCTGTTACCATTTCAATGGGCTCTTACACCCCGGGCATTCTAGCAATCGCCTACAGCAACAATGGTAATCATGGCGTCGTATTGATGCCGTGGGGATTCAGTTCATTAGGTTTTTCGATGAAATTCGGAGGAACTCCAATCAATCAAGGGTGGGTTGCTACAGACTTACGTCAAGTGCAAATTAATGGAGTTTCTTATCAGGCACAGCTTTCCCTTTGGAGTATAAAAAGTTATCAGGTGGTAGGCTAGTATGATGCGAACAGTTGAAGTTCTTCTAGTCATAATATTTCTGGGTGTAGCATATGTGGCAGCTTCAAGTATCATTACACTTCCATCCCCAAGCAAAGTATCTCCTGTGGCAATGGACAGGGTTGCGTTTACTACTCTGCAAGAACTTGACTCCCGTTACGATTTGAGCTCAGCAGCATTCCAAACAAATAACATTACAAAATGGGGTAACCTTCAAGTTGCACTTTCGGCAGCATTGCCAGCGAACGTAGTTTATAATCTCACAGTCTATAACGTAAATACTGCTTCAAATGCAGCTCCTCTATATTCAAGCGTTGCTTCATTTTCTAATGCAGCCAATCTCGGAGTAGGTTCTGATGCATCCTCATATCTAGTAGCCTCATCAGATGTCTCATATAGATTCACACCCCAAAATATTACCTCAAATGGAGCTCCAATAACTCTTTACATTTTGAACTGTAGCGACACTGCCGGCTGGTGGATTACAGGTTACACGCCTTCCGGTCTCGCTCAAACAGTATACAGCCTTTTAGCACCTTACTTTAGCACTACCGTAATGGTTCAAAACACAAGTCAACTAAATCAACTAATAAATGGTCATTCTCTACAAGGAGAAGCCGTAAACAATTCAGTCATTATCAATACTTGTGGTGAAGCTGTACCAATACCCCAAAATTTTAGCAGTTCCGGGCTTAATTCCACTTTAGGTTGGGACCCTGTTCAAAGTTCTTATGCCAAATACGATTACACCTTGGGCAAAGTTACCCAATTATACAATTGGACTTGGGTCAGCATAGTCGGTTGGCCCTTCTATTATGTTACAAACACGGGTTTTCTTAGTGCAACTCAAAATAGCTGGGGCATTTATGGAATGAACGCTGTTACTACGCAAGGTCTGACTGCCTTTCTTGAAGGATTGGACAACCAAAACTACAACTATGCAGGCTCGTCCACACAAGCTCCAGGTCCTGTGACTTTGACCAACACTGCCCAAAGCATGAGTAATTATTATGGACTTTATCCCTCAACTTACCAAACCGCTACACGTGCGTTGCCTGACTCAATAAGAAATCAGTATAATTTAACGGCCAGCACCAACTTGTTTAACCCCACGAGTACTACGGGTACCCTGTGTAATCCAGGTACAGTATATAGACATCATTGGACCATAAACGGAGTAACTAATTATCAAGGTGGATTTTTTGCGCTGGGAATGACTAGAATCCCAGACATTAGACTGGCAGCATTAGGGATCTTGTGTGATTATCAACCAGCTAAGTATAGTTCTCTTTATTCAGCCGGCGGAACCAACCGACTTGTGGTATTGCAGTTGGGGACAGTTGGAGGCGGCTAAAATGAACAATAGAGGAGCATTCTCTATCATTGCAGCTTTACTTGTGGCTGTAATTCTTGCAGGAACATTAATAGCAGTCTATGCAACCGCCCGTTATGGTTCAAGCCAAAGTCTAGCACCTCAAACATTAACAGCAACTGATCAGACAAACGGGGCGCTTCTAAAAGCCTTAGGCTTTACCGTAGGGTATTACGGCTCAATTCTTCAAGTAACAGGTAACCAAACCTACGCTTACGCTAACGCAACGACTTACATGAATAGCGCTTTGCAATACATCGCTACCATGAACCCCTCATTGGGAGAGACGATAAAAATGACGAGCCTGAGCCTTAGCAACAATTGGTTTTCAAATCCTAGCATAAGCACAGGCAAACTCTCAGTCGTTTATGACCTAGCAGCCCTTGGCATTTACGGTATAAACTATACTACGTCTTGCAGTTTAGGTGTTCAAATTCTTAATTCGCCAAACGGCAATCAAGTACGCCTAAACGTAACCCAAGACTTAACCGAACCCTTAACCAGTTTGGGACAACAAAATTTCAACTTTTATTTTTACAATTATTCGACTGCAAATTGGCAGCTTATAAGTCCAAGCGTGGCTCCAACAATTTCGACCAACGGAACTTATCTAATAAACGTTCCTTCTGGAATAGATTCCTCGGCATATATGGTTCAAGTGACGGATTCACGTGGAATAATGGTTGAAGCATCTTCATTTAACAGCTACAACATGAACTTTACTTTTTCAGCGCAAACCGCCCCTGCTCCAGTGGTTGTTGAATTATTGCAGAACGGAACCATGCGATGGTTCGGACAAGGTCTATTGAATACAACTCAGACGAGACCAATTCCTCCTATTTCAATATCTTCTCTGCATTTATGTCAAACTGGATACACTTCAGATCTTCCATTTCAAGTAGAAGATTGGGCATCGCAGTATCAGATTCCGTTAAGCATGAGTAGCAATTACACGATCTTTAGCAATAGCCAAATGATAGTTTTTGAGGTAACCCCTTCAATTTCGCAATTAACTTTATGGTGGAACGGCAGTGACACTGCAATTCAGCCATCTGCAGCCTACACGGATACCTATTTCACTGGTGACAACCCCCTAGCTGGAACTGGAACTCTTTCAAACGGAAACATGACCCTGCAAATCAGTTATCCAAAAAACAATATCTTTCAAGCAAGTTATCCATACTATCTCCTCCAAATAAAATCGACAGTAGGGAATGTGAGTAGCAGTGCAAATTTCATGCGTATTGATGGGAACGCTAGCCAGTATGGATCTGGTTCGCCTGCATACATAATAGATCATGGGGTAGTGCGAGATATTGTACAAGAAGAAGCAGAATGGAACTGTTCCGGAACTACCAACTACCCGAATGTTTACTCTCAAATAGTATTTACGCTTCCCGCCAACGCGACATTTTACACTTACCAACTTAGATTAATGTTCATAAACTCAGCAATGGTGGCGAGAAACATCAAAGATATCAGCCCAATTCAATTGACAACTTCGATAAGCCCAGTACAAGCCATGACTGAGAACGGAACTCTAATAAATGGAGTTCCTAAAGTTACAAATGGAACAGGAATTTTCTACAACACTGGAAATGCCAATCATTGGAGCCAACTAATTAATAATGCATTGCAAGGAACGGGGATAATGTTCTCAGATAGTGCGAATCAACAGCTTTATGCTTTTGATGCACTGGCAAACAAAGTTACTGGTGCCCTTAATGTAAGCAGTTCTATTCCCGTCATTGAACTTGACCCTGTTACTTCTGCAGGCCCAGTTTCCTTCACATCAGCTCTGGATTTAACTTGGTTTGGGGCCGTTGATACCTTTAATGGCGTAAATCCCATCTGCGTTAACAACGGAACTTTGGGCGTGTGGCCTGTCGTAGAACAACCGCCTTCAGTAACAGTTAGCCCTCAATCTTCTGCCGCGACTTCAATAACGCTCTCACCTTCATCTGGGCCAACAGGCACCACGGTCACAGTTTCAGGTGGCGGTTTTATACCGAGCTCACAAATAAGAATTACATTTAACGGGAACACCGTTGACACAGTCACAGTTACTCCCTATGGAGAACTACCTTTAGGAATTACATTCACTGTTGGAACTTCCACGCCTGGATTTTACACAGTCGTTGCAACTGACATGAGTTCTAATTCTGCATCGGCAATCTTTACCTTACCTCCTTTGGAAACCATTTCATTTCAAACCAGTGGACTCAGCAGTGACACAGGTAACTCGCCAATTCTAACGGTTGATTCAACACCTTACACCTCAACAACGCTTCCTTCTTCATTCAGTTGGCCCGCTGGTTCAAATCATACACTAACAGTACCAAACTCGGTTTCTGCGGGAAATGGTAAACAATATGTATGGGCATCATGGAGTGATGGTGGAGCCCAAACACATACTTACACAGTGCCAACATCAAGCGCCACAGTCACAGCCAACTATGGAATCCAATGGATGGTAACATTCAATCAAGCTGGTTTGGATGCCTCAACAGCTTCCGGAAATGTTTTGACCGTCAATGGTACTAACGTTTCATACTCAGGTTTGCCATACAATGCATGGGTGAATAACGGTGACAGACTTGTCTACAATTTCAACGCATCAATTTCAAGCACAACTTTGAGCAAGCAGTTTGTTGTTGGGACAATTAGTCCAGTTTCCCCTTTGACAGGAATTATTTCTGCACAAACTGTTACAGGTAGCTACACAACACAATATTACATGAATGTAACTTCCGGTTTTGGATCGACAACTGGATCAGGATGGTATAGTGCTGGTTCGACAGCAACGATCTCGGCTGCTGCTCCAGGCGTAGGCATAGGTGAGCAATATGTTTGGAACGGTTGGACAGGAACAGGCTCCGGAAGCTACACAGGCACAAATAATCCAGGCACAAACGCAGTAACTATGAATGCTGCTATCACCGAGACCGCTTCGTGGATACATCAATACCAAGTTACTGTGACATCTAGCCCCAGTGGAGCAGTGGGTGGAACTTTTGCAGTTACCTACAAAATTGGTGGGACTACGCACACGAACGAACAGCATACAACTCCCTGGACTCAATGGACCGATGCTTCTTCAACTGTAACTGTCAGCAGTCCACAGAGCCCTTACAATGGCTGCACCTTCAGTAGTTACACAAATAACCCAGTTACTATGGCCTTATCTCAAACAGTAACATTAGGCTATTATGGGACACTTGACCATTTCATCTTGAACCCTATCAGTAGCCCTCAGACTAGTGGTTCAGCTTTCAGCATAACGGTTACAGCTAAGGACGCATATGGTAACACTGTTGCAAACTATGGAAGTTCAGTTGGCATTTCGGTTTCCAGCGGAACAATCAATCCTACCAGCACAGGCACTAGCGGCTGGTCGAGCGGCGTATGGACGGGATTAGTGACGCTTAACACGGTTGGCTCAGGAATCACCATCACTGCTAACGATGGCAGTGGCCACACCACTACAAGCAATGCATTCAACGTGAATCCAGCACCAGTACCACCCGCACTCGACGTATCAAATACAGCGTCAACTGGAGGTAGTAGTTCGTACACTGTTTCATTTACCACAACTAAAGCAAATGACATACTCTACGTTGTAGTTTCAACCGGATCCTCCAATACCGCAACTATATCTGGTGGTGGACTTACTTGGGCCCAAAGAGGAGCTAACGTTGCAATTTCGGGAACTAGAACTTTGCAAGCATTTTGGGCCCATGAGTCATCTATTGGCGCGATAACAATTACTATTAACCTTAGTGGATCTTCAACTTCATCAGTTGTAGCTTACGCCGTAAGCGGAGCCAACACAGCATCACCTTTTGACGTAGCGACTCCAATTACAAATACTGGAAGTACAAGCCCTGCAACCGCGACCATCTCTACTAACAATGCCGATTTCATTATAGGTGCGGTAGGAGTCCGACACGCCTCAATATCGCTTACAGCCGGAACCGGTTTCACATCAATAGGGTCAGTCACGTCATTCGATCCAGAGGTTGGAGCAGAATATAAGACCGTCACCACAGCTCAAACAAATCTCGGTGTAAGTTACACTCTGGGGTCATCGAATAATTGGGCTATAATAGTTGATGCAATAAAGGGGGCATAATTATGGGTACTACTTTTTTTGGGCTTTCTGAATGTTTTGTGTCGACTTTGGCATATACGATTGATGAGTTTGAGGTGATAAAGGTTGGTGTTTGAATTGCGTAGAATTCTTTGCGCTGTGTTAGTTTTGATTTTGTGTTTGTCATTTTCTGCTCTTTATGTCCCTAAACTTGAGGCTCAGTCACCAAATATCTTTGGATACTCTGTTGCCGGTTCTTATTCCGATAATGCTTTAGACTTTAGTTCAGTTTCGCCAATAATTCTTTGTAATTACACAAGTCCATCTGATTTAGGTACAATTACCCAGTTGTCAGTTTACATGAATGCGGTTTCCGATCCAGTGAACGCTTCTGTCTGCATTTACAACAGTTCTTTTGGGTTTTTGGTTTCAAGTACAAAGGTATTAGTAGGAAATAACCCGGATTGGGTAAATTTCACGCTTAATTATGTCGGTTCTCCTAATACAGTCTATTGGCTTGGTGTTTTTGCTTCTGGAGATTTCAATTTCTATTGGGACGGTGATAATGACGCTACTCATGTTTTCACTTGGACTAACGACAATTTGACTTTCAATAATCTTCCTGATCCTTTTGTTCCAAATCCAACTTATTCAGGTAGCGACATTGTTAGTATTTATGCAACTTATGCCCTAGCTACTTCTCCAACTCCAACACCCACTGACACACCAACGCCAACGCCAACACAATCGCCTACACCTACTCCAACTACCACGGATACTCCGACCCCGACACCAACCTCTACATCCTCTGACCCTACTCCAACAGCAACTTTTCCACCTTATTCAACTCCAACGTCTACTCTTACACCAACCGTTTCTCCAACACCAACCCTTAAAACCTCGACTTCAACCGACCCTACAGTTCCAGAGTATCCAGCACAACCACTAATAATAACGCTAATTGTCTCGATGATCGTAGTCCTAGCAGCCGCCATGTTTGCGAAAAAAAAGAACAGTCTCTTAAATCCAACACTTCTAAAACAATCACCATTCATTCCAAACTGCCTTTTGCCTTTGAATCAACTTGGTAAAGTGTAATGGTGACTTTTTTTAGGAAAAGGGTTCGCTGCATATTTTTTAATAAGTATTAATGATTCATATACGATAAATATCGAATGAACAGGCTTAAGATGGAAAGGAAAATTGACGTATTTCAGGGATTAAATATTGACATTTGAAATGATCTTCGTCGCGGCAAGAATCGCAGTTACAGCTGTTATCCTTATTTATGCTTCATGGAGCGACTTTAAAACCCGCGAAGTAAGTAACCGAGTATGGGTAATTTATGCTCCTATCGCACTTGCGCTTTCCCTTGCAGAATTCCTGCTCTATGACCCTTCAAAACTGCTTTTATTCGGCGTAAGCGTGGGGTTAACCATTGGTCTCGCATTCCTGCTTTTTTACACTGGTGGATTCGGCGGCGCTGATTCTAAAGCCCTGATGTGCATCGCTGTTGCTTTGCCTTTTGCTCCAACGTTTTTCACTCCAATTTTTGGAATCTCGCCTACTTCTCAGTTTATTTTTCCATTAACCATTTTTAGTAACGGCGTCTTGTTCGCCGCAGCCACTGGCATTTACATGATAGGGCGAAATGTTGTTTGGCACAAAAAAATGGGTAAAAAAATGTTTACAGGAACTCTTGCCCAAGAATCAATTGGAAAAAAAATACTTGTTTTAATAACCGGTTACAAAGTCACCGGTTGCTAAATTGCAGGCTAAATGGCATGTTTTTCCGATGGAAGATTATAAAGACGGGGAGAATGGTTTGGAAAGGAAGCTGGTAGTTGTTCCACATGATGAAGGAAGGGATGAAATTGTCGACCGCCTATCAAACGCTGCAAAAACGGGAAAAATTGATAATTATGTTTGGGCAACCCCTGGTTTACCTATGCTAATATTCATAACTTTAGGTTTAATTGTTGCTTTACTATTTGGCGACGTAATCTGGTTCGTTGTTAGAGTTATCATCGGCTAAAGAGCGTATTTAGTTCTTGAATGAGTTTGAAATGCAACTATTTTTTGTTTATATATTCTATATACTTAGGGAAAGCATCTTCATATTTCAAAAACAAAAGTCTGCTTGACACCCTCAAGGTCAATGAATTCTACAGCTCTATCTGAAACCACATATTTAGAAAAGAGACGTCAGCCAATTAGTTATGAAAAATAAAATTACTTAGAGGACGTTTTTGCTCCGTTTTGTGTAAGAGAGCGATGCAGTTACCATAAGAAGTGAGCCAAAACCGACAAACGCAAGCGCATACCCTCGATATGGATAAGACGCTAAGTAAAGATAAGTTGCATTGCCGCTTTGATATGAAAAGAAGAAAGCGCTCACCATAAATAACGTAATTGCAAATGCTAACAGACAAACTTCTGTCTTAAAGTTCATTCTCCCTTACTCCCAGACCCTTTCAATCCCGTACCCACTTAAAATCAAAAGGTTATTTTAGCTTTGTGGAAATAAACCCTTACAGGTCCTTCTGTTGAACACTGCAGCATGGAAAAAAGAACTCAAAAATTTTTTGCAGAACAATCCTAAAGAATGTAAAGTCGTTGTTTTACCTGATTTCTTTCTTGATCGGCTCATTAATCTGAACTGGAACTTTACAGAGTTTTCAAACTTAGTTGGTGAGGTAGTTAAACGCAAAGGTGGCAGCATCGACGGCATACCCCAAACTGATCTGAGGGGAGGAAACGCAATTAATGTGGCATCAGCTCTCGCCAATTTAGGTGCGAAGGTTACTCCGATTGTCTGCACGAGCCAATCTGGACTGCAACAAATAAGATACTACTTCAAAGAAATCCCCATCGATACTTCGCATATTAAAATTCACGAAAAAGCTTCAATAACCACTGCATTAGAGTTCAAAAACAAAAATGAGAAAAACAATGTCATGATACGCGATTTAGGCTCTTTAGTTGATTTTGGACCAAACGATCTTGATGAGGCTGATTACGTTTTGATAGACTCTGCTGATTATACCTGCGTTTTTAACTGGGCGGGAACCTTAAAATTCGGAACAGCATTTGCGCAAGCGGTTTTTGACAGAGTCAAAGCGAAAGGTAAAGGTAAAACTTACTATGACACAGCAGATCCAACGCCTAATATTGGCAAAGTCTATGAGTTGATAGAAACTGTTTTGAAATCCAACAAAATCGATATTTTAAGTGTAAACGAGAATGAGGCAATAGTTTACGCTTCATTAATTGACAAGAGTCTGAATGATAGCAAAATGGATTTGGAGTTTGCCGAATTAGCGATGGAGGCTGCGCGAATTTTGGCACGGGATCTGACAGCAAGAATTGATTTGCACACGACAGCTTTTTCTGCCAGTTTAAAAGGCAAAACCGAGGTTATAGTGCCTTCGTTCAAGGTTAAAGTTTTGCGGGCAACTGGAGCAGGTGATGCTTGGGACGCAGGAAACATAATTGGGCGACAGAAACGGCTTGTCGGATGAGTGCCGTTTAATGTTTGCAAACGCTGTTTCCGCCTGCTACCTTTCAGACCCTGAAGGCAAACATCCAAGTTGGGCTAAACTTTCCCTGTTTATTAAGAATAATATTTAGAGCTAAAAGCCAAATATTTTAAGCAACAAAACTCTAGCATGAAAGTAATAATATACGTTTCAAAGGCGCAAAATGATGGCTAAATTGTTCGGAAGCTCAGGCGTAAGAGGCTTAGCAAATGTTGACTTAACACCGCAACTCGCTTGCAAGGTTGGTTTAGCGGTAGCTAGCACATGCAAAAGCCAAATTGGCACTTGTAGCCCGTGACACAAGAGTTTCAGGACCCATGCTTGAAGACGCTTTAGTTTCTGCGTCTGCTGTCAACTGGCACAAACGTTCTTTTGGCAGGAATTGTTCCCACTCCCACTTTAGCTTACGCCACCAAAGCGTTTGGTGCTGACGTCGGTTTCATGCTTACAGCTTCACATAATCCTCCGCAATATAACGGAATAAAAGTGTTCAGAAATGACACCTTATCCTACACTGACGAAGACCAAGATGCTGTAGAAAAAATTGTGTTAAAAGGAACGTTTAAATTGGCAGATTGGCGTAATCTTGGCAAAAACACTTCAGTTGACGCAGCACAAATTTATCTTGGAAATGGCCATGAAAGCTGTTGTACTCAAAAAGCAATGGCGAGTTGTAGTTGATCCAGGATGCGGGGCTACTTGCAGCGTTGCCCCAGAAATGCTCAAAGACCTTGGGTGCAAAGTAACTTCTCTAAACGCTCAACCAGACGGCTATTTCCCAGCTCGAAAATCTGAGCCGACCGCTGAATCTCTTCAAGATTTGGCAAACGTTGTCAAAGCGCTTGGTGCTGACGTTGGGTATTGCCTTTGACGGAGACGGCGACCGAGTAGCTTTTGTTGATGAGAAAGGTGTTTTTGTTAACTTTGACCGTTCGCTGGCTGCTTATGCTGCTTATTCACTGAAGGGACGTAACGGTGGTACAGTGGTAACAAATGTTGAAGCATCAATGTGTGTTGAAACAATGGTGCAAGCGCAAGGAGGCAAGGTTATCCGCACCAAAGTTGGAGACATTTATGTTTCAGAAGCCATCAAGCAATCGGGCGCAGTTTTCGGAGGCGAACCATGTGGCGCATGGGTACATCCGAAGTATCACTTTTGCCCTGATGGTCCCCTTTCTGCGGCACTAATGTTGATGGCGCTCGAAAAAGAAAACAAGACCTTAAGCCAATTTATCTCTGAAGTTCCAGAGTACGTTACAAAACGCGAAAATATCGATTGCAAAAATGAACTAAAATATAAAATTGTTGAAAAAATCGGCGTGCGCGTTAAAAATTGCTTTTCCAACTTACCTTGACTTTTCAACGGTTGACGGTGTTAGATTAGCGTTAAAAGAGGGTTGGTTGCTGATTCGAGCTTCGGGAACTGAACCTTTAATCCGTTTAACTGTTGAAGGAGAATCGTTAGCAGTGGCAAATAATATAACTCAAAAGGCTAATGCACTAATAAAGAAACAAGTTGAGGCTGAATCGAAATGAAAGCAGTATTACTTGCGGCTGGCGAAGGCGTTAGGCTTTTGCCGATAACAGCGACGCGTCCTAAGCATTTGATTAAGGTTGGTGGAAAACCAATTTTGCAGTTTTGCTTGGAAGCCGTAAAGAACGCTGGAATAACTGAGGTATTAATTGTTACTCATTATATGGGTGATGCAATTCGCGAATACTTTGGTGACGGTGAAATTCTTGGCTTAAAAATTAGTTATGCTGAGCAAGAAAAGATTCTCGGTACTGGAAACGCTACAGCAGTATCTGAATCTTATGTGGATGGCGATTTTGTTCTCATCTATGGTGACTTATTGTTTGGTTTAGATACTGTTAAGAAAGTTTTGCAGTCCTATAAGCTGGAGAAAACCTCTGCGGTCATGGGTGTTGTGCCCGTTGATAAACCTGAAAGCTACGGTATAATAGAATTTGATAACCAGAAAAAGGTTAAGCGGATAGTAGAGAAACCTGCTGCTGGAAAAGCTCCGTCAAACTTAGCCAACGCTGGAGTCTACGTTTTTTCTCAAGAGATTTTCAACAAAATAAAACAAACAAAAAATTCAATCCGAGGCGAAATGGAACTCACTGACGCAGTAACAATGCTTGCAAGTGAGGGCAAAACGGTTTTAGCTGCCGAACTCTCAAAAGACGACTGGTTTGATGTGGGCAGACCTTGGGATTTGCTTGACGCTAACAATTGGGCGCTTAAACGCATGGATCTCCAAGTTTTGGGAACAATTGAACAAGGTGCTCACCTGATCGGTCCAGTTTCAGTTGCAGAATCAGCTCGTATTCGTTCCGGCGCATATATTGAAGGACCCTGCTTTATCGATGAAGAATGCGACATTGGACCTAATTGTTACATTCGACCTGGGACAAGTTTAGGCAAAAATGTTCGTGTAGGCAACGCTTGCGAAATCAAAAATAGCATCATTATGGACAACACTCATGTTGGACATTTATCTTATGTTGGCGACAGCATTCTTGGTGAGCACTGCAATTTGGGCGCAGGCACTGTTATGGCTAATTACCGTTTAGATGCTGGCTCAATCAAAATGATGGTAAAAGACCAGTTGGTTAACACTGGCAGAAGAAAACTCGGCGCAGTGCTGGGCGACAACGTGAAAACGGGAATTAAGTCGTTGTTTATGCCTGGCGTAAAGGTAGGCGTCAATAGTTGGGTGGGACCAAACTTTATGGTTGAGCGAGATTTGCCAGCTAATTCCATGGTGTTTCTAAAACAGAATTTTGAAATAGAGAAAAGGAAAACCTAATTCTTTTCAGACTGGTAACCAATCAAAGAATATTTAATTTCACCGCATAATTGGGTGTTAGCCATTTACCAAAAGGCACAGTTTCAGCTAATTGTTTGTCAAGTGAAAAGTTAATTACTGTAAATAACAATTAACTATTTGCGGATTAGCCGCATTATGTTTTTAGGAACTGAATTTTTTGCAGTACAAATGGTTAGCTTTAACAGTAACAACAATCGGAGTTTTAATGGTTGGTTTAGACACCCGAATAGTCATAATTGGGCTACCCCAAGTTTCGGAGCAGTTAAAAGCAAATATTGAACAAGCAATTTGGATAACTCAAGCCTACGTTTTAACCAACACTTTAACGCTTTCTATAATTGGACGGTTAGGCGATATCTTTGGAAGAGTAAAAATCTACACTTACGGCTTTGCATTATTTACGGTTGGTTCAGCGCTTACCAGTCTTGGACAAAACCCAACTGAAGTCATCATTTTTAGAGGTATTCAAGGTGTAGGTGCAGCATTAGTGTTCACAAACAGCATCGCGATAGCAACAGATGCAGCGCCAAGAAACCAGCTAGGGTCTATTTTTAGGTATAAACCAAATCGCTTTCCGAGCAGGAGCACTCTTAGGCTTAACCCTTAGCGGCTTAATCCTTTCATTTTTTGACTGGCGAGCACTATTCTACATTAACATTCCAATAGGAATTTTTGGAACTTTCTGGGCAAGAAGACGGCTTCAAGAAACTGCACTTCTAGACAAAGACAGACACATCGATTGGGTAGGTTTCGCTTTGTTTACTGCGTTTTTGTTCTGCTTAATGGTTGGATTAACATATGGTGCCTATGGAACAAGCGGATTAACAACATCTTATGCTCTTTTAGCAAGTGCAGCCGCCTTGATTATTGTTTTCTTATTGTATGAGCGAAGGGTTGATTGTCCGCTGATTTATCTGAAAGTTTTCAGGATCAGGGAGGTTTCAGGCGGATTATTTGCTTTGTTGTTTAATATAATTACTTGGACAGGAGTTCTCTTACTGCTTAGCCTGCAATTTCAATTAGTTGACCACCTTAGCCCTTTGCAGGCAGGTTTAAGAATTCTACCGTTTGAAATAGCATTTTTAGCAGTCGGACCCCTAAGCGGCAAGATTAGCAGACAAATATGGGCAATCGCAATTTACAATAACAGGATTAGTTCTCAGCAGTATAGCACTATTTCTTTTCTCAACAACGACTGCAACAACATCCTATCCATTACTTAGCATTTACATGATCATTTTGGGAGTCGGCACAGGACTTTTTGTTGCCCCGAACCTAAGAGCTGTAATGAGTTCGGTTCCACCTGAAAGACACGGAATAGGCTCAGCCCTCTTTACACTGTTCTTAAACATTGGCTTAACTGTAAGCTTAAACCTAGCGGTACTTGTTATGTCCTTTACCGCACCCTACAACCTAATAACTCAAATATTAACCGCTGTTAACCCTCAATCTATCCCTGCTGGAGGAATAGCGCTCTTTTTGGCAAGTTTAAAAAACACCTACTTCGTATTTGCAATTGTTAACACCTTTGCAATCGTACCTGCAATTATTGGTGGCAGAATCAGGAAAGCCGAAGCAGGACCTCCAGTAGCAGAAGGTTAAGTTTTCAAAGTTTAACGTTTCTTAAAAACAAGAATGAATAGCTAACCCTACTTAACCAGATCCTGTTTGAGACGATTTTGCTGCGGAATTTTTAGGCTTCTTTTGCTTGCATTAAATCAGAATGATCTCTTTCAAGAGCCTTGTTACTTATCATGCGAGAATAACATTCAGAGCAGTAAAGTTTTTCATCAATCTCATAAAGCATAGTTGATATGATGCCGAGAGGTTGATGGCAGCCTGTGCATCGTCTAACTTTCTTGTTTTCACGGATTACTTGAGCTGGTTCTTCTTGTTTTCGAAAAACGTTTTCTTCATTTATCAAAAACTTATATCCCCTAACCCATTTTTTGCCTTAACCGAGATAATGATTATTTAATATGCAAATTGCTAAAAAGCTTTTGCATATTCACTCGGAATAAAGAATTTTTGTTGAAAAGCCAAAGAAAGTTTTCTTTTATTTAGTCTTTTATTCTGATTTGCTTCCTGATGTTGAGGGCATTATTTTTCATGCTGATTTAGGTTTTGTCCAGTTGTAATGATTTTGGAAAAGTCTTATTAGGTTATGGAATTGAGATTAAATCAAATGAAGTTCAAGTTATTCATAGTTCTACTGGTTTTCTTGCTGATTTTACCTTTATTCTTAAATTACAGTTTGATTGCCAACGCCGCTACAGCAAGTACTCCGCCAGAACATATTCTTAGGAGTTGATGTTTCCTTCGAAAGCGTACCTGCAACAGAACAATTAATTGATAAAGTTAGTTCATACACCAATCTTTTCGTAATTGGATGTTATGGAAACTACAATTTAACAAGACTTAGCATTATCAGCCAATATGTCTATGATAAAGGTTTAAGTTTCATAGTCTACACCGATAATCCAAGATATCCCTCAAGCCAATGGCTTGCAGACGCCAAGAACACTTATGGTGACAATTTTCTTGGAATTTATTATTTTGATGAAGCAGGTGGAAAACAACTTGACCAGGCAAGTTACCCTGCTGGTCACAAGCGCGACTAGCTTTAACGATGCTGCAACAAAGTATGTCCAGATAGTAAATTTCTTTCTACGTAATGGAACTTATGGCGATCACACGAAATTTTGCTTACCCGAATGAATTTCAATTGTTTACCTCAGACTATTCGCTTTACTGGTATGATTATGCGGCAGGATACGACACGGTTTTTGCAGAGTTTACCATGAATTACAGCCAACAACTTAACCTTGATCTCGTTAGAGGTGCAGCCACGGCTCAGAACAAAGATTGGGGTGTTATGATAACTTGGAAGTACAACACGCCACCGTACATGGAGTCAGGTCCAGAACTTTTGAATGACATGAAATTGGCTTATGAAAATGGCGCAAAATACATAATTGTGTTTGATGGAGACCAAAACTGGACTCAAAACGTTCTTAGATCACAAAGGACAGCTTGACGCGATTAAAGAGTTTTGGCAGTATGCTCAAAGCCAACCCTCAAACTATCAGCCCCGTAAGCGACAGAACAGCATATGTTCTCCCGGCGGATTATGCGTACGGTTTCCGTGGTCCATAACGATAGAATCTGGGGACTATGGAATCCAGATTCAATAACTGATAGTATTTGCAGAAATGTATCAAAACTTATTCAGGAATACGGCTATAACTTGGATATTGTTTACCCAAATGGAACCTATCCCAGTTGAATCATTAGGATACAAAAATATTTTCTATTGGAACGACCTCACGACTTGTCAGATATTCCGATGACTTCTGCAACGGCCTCTGCAACTGACTCTCAAAAAGATCTTTCAATGCCTGAAATGTATGTTTTCTCTGGTACAGCAATCGTCTTAGCTATCGTTGCGGTTGTCAGCTCTGTTTTTTAAGTTTAAAAGGCATTAATTTGTCAACCCAAAAGATTATATTAATATTTTTTAGTATTCAAGATATCTAGTACAGTAATGTTTTTATTACGGAATCTAAATAAGCCAATCTTTTCAGAGTTAACTTTTGAAAATCAGTAATGCAGAGTGAAAGTATGAGTAGGAAAACAATTTATTTCCAGCATAATTTTCTCTTTTTCGCGCTATTACTTGTCCTAGTGTTTGCGGTAGTTGCTTTGGTCTTTGTAGGTGCTGTAAGTATTGCTTTTCAAAATGTCGGTTTTACTCCTTTTACGGTTTTTTTGATCTTGATCGGCACCTTAATTGGCAGTTTCATAAACATTCCACTTGCTTAAACTAAGAACCAAAATACCAGTTATTCGAGATAATTATGTTAATTGGTTTGGTCTTAACATATCGTATCCCACAAGTTGAGTATGGCGAAGCAGTCACATTACTTGCAATTAATGTTGGAGGCGCATTAATACCAACGGCTGTTAGCCTTTACCTGCTTAGCCGATCATCAATTTCAACAATTATGCTAAGCCTCATCGGCGTTTTAGCTGTCGCAATAGTAACTCACGCAGTAGCTAGACCAGTCAAAGGTGTTGGGATAGCCACTCCAGCATTTATTCCACCAATAGCCGCTGCCGTAGCCGCACTTGTTCTTTTTCCAGCTCAACCAAAAACAATTGCTTACGTAGCAGGTACCCTTGGAACACTTATTGGAGCAGACCTGCTGAACCTTCGAAAGATACCCAAGCTGGGTGCACCAGTAGCCAGCATAGGCGGAGCAGGCACGTTTGACGGTGTGTTTTTAAGCGGTATAATAGCTGTACTTTTAACTGGCTTGTAAAAAAATGGACTAGAAATATCATCGAAATAATTTTGCTTAACATCTGGCTTGTCAATCGGCGTCATCTTTTGTTTTTGCATTTGACCTTGTTTCAGCATTATTAAAATTACACTACTGGAAAAAAGAAATGGGGCTGACTTCCCTATAATTGGACAGAAAAATGATTAGAATCCAAAAGCTGGAATAAGAGAAGAGTTGGCGCCGTCGAAAGGATTCGGACCTTTGACCGACTGGTTAACAGCCAGCCGCTCTACCGGGCTGAGCCACGACGGCACATCACAATGCTTACTGCACCTTTTCAGTTTCAATATAGTATTTAAGTTTAGTCTTCTAAAACAAAGCTATTCTATCTGCCGTACTTTGCGCTTTGCAATTGCTGAGAAGCCTTTGTAGAACTCTTTAGATATGTGCTGGTACCATTTGCCTGAGAAAGACAAGTCAAGCAGGTTGTCGACCCAGCGAAAATCATGTTCGGCACATGCAATCAAAAGTTGCTTGTGCACTTCGCTAAGTTGGGTATCTGTAAACCAGTCTTCACTTTTCAATTTGCCCAGTGGAACAAAAAACAATGGCACAATGAGGCTGCGCATGTCTTTGAGATCATCAACTAACTCCATTGTTTTCATAACGTCTGATTCCTGCTCTTCTGGCAACCCAACAATCAAAGTGCAAGCTGGAGCAAGCATGTTATCATGCATTACACCCATGCCCTCAACGACTACATCATGCCAGTTATCAGCGCTAAAAGGATGAGCCTTCGCAGGCATAATCTTCTTCGCTATCTCTGAAGAACCAGTTTCAATGCCGACTTCTGCTCCCCACCAAGTTTGATTCTGCAAGATAAGCTCTGACAATTTCGATAGCAACTTAGGCTTTGACGCAACAGCAGCCAAGGAACAGTGACTCCAACTTAACCCTGTAACCTTTTTTGTTACTAATTCATGCAATTGCACAAGTTTCTCTTCATTTGGAGTGGTATTGTTAGAGCCATAAAGCATGACGTCTTCTGCATGTAGACATGTGCCAGTGTTGCCTGAATCAATATTAACGCTTAATTCACGATTAATTTTTTCAAGTGGATACCAACGTAGAGGCCTTAGTGTAACATTGCAAAATTGGCAACCTCTGCAGCAGCCTCTGCCAATCTCAACCAAACCGTTAACCGAAGGCTGAACAATATCAGGAATCTCTTCTAAAGTTGGAGCTTCACCAACTCCAACTTCATAATGGCTTAAAATCGGCTCTCCTTCTATTGCCCCTTTGAAAATTTTTCCAATAATATTTTCTGCTTCGCCTTCAACAACGCAGTCAATCCCTAAATCCTTGACGGCTTTTTCTCTGTAACGAAATTGCCATGCGCCAGGTCCACCAACAATAACCTTTAAGCCATTTTGTTTTGCTTTTTTAATTGCTGGGCTTTTTAGTAAACTTTGAAAGTGTTTTGCAAGGTAGGGTTCTTTTTTGAAAATGGATGCAAGAGTTGTGGAAGCTGGACCTAACCCAAATGGATCCATAGTGTGTATGCCGAGAACTTTTGCGTTAGTGAGATGTCTGCCTAAATGGTTTGGGCTTACCGTTTCAACGTGGAAGCCTTCTTTTAAAAGTTGAGCTTCAGTTTTCCTTAACCCATAAGGTGCTTGACATGGGTGACCGCTCTTTGTTTTTAATGGAGGAAAGAAAAGATAACTGTAAAGCCATTCTGGAATAAAATTGGGAGGGGCACATGTACCAAACCCGAGGAATTCGTTATTATGATAATTACTCATTAAAGTTCTATCAGCAGTCAAGACTACTTCTGCCATAGGCCCTTCACCCTTCATTCGTTTTGAAGCACTAAATGTAATGTTCATAGAAAGTGCGAGGCAGATATAACTTCTATTGCTTACTTGCATTACAACGCTTGATAGCTTTGACCTGTTTTGGAAGCAATCTTTTGCTAGATCTTGAGTTGTAATTAATTAAATCATACTCAAGTGATACCTTTTGTCAACTATAGAAAAGTTGATCTTTTACATTAAAGCATCAGGTTTAAGCATTTTACTAGAAAAATGTATATGAAGGTAATTTGACTATTTAATGGGAAAAGTCATCGGAGAAGAGGATTATTTGAAAAGCATGGTAGAGTTTAGATGGCATGGTAGAGGCGGTCAAGGAGCCTGGACAGCCAGCGAACTGTTGGCAAGAACAGCTCTTGATGAAGGCAAATACATTCAATCATTCCCCGAATTTGGACCTGAAAGAATGGGAGCGCCCGTTACTGCCTTTACAAGAATAAGCACTGAACCAATAAGGTTGCATTGTGCAATTTATGAGCCTGATGTCGTTGTAGTTTTAGATAACACTTTGCTGAAATCTGTTCCAGTAACCGCTGGATTAAACCGTGATGAAGATGTATTAATTATTAATTCAACTGAGGAGCCCGCTGTCGTAAAAGAAAATCTTGGGGTAACAAAAGGCAAAGTTTGGACGGTTCCAGCAACTGAAATTGCCCTCAGAATTTTGGGTGCACCAATAACAAATACAGCGTTGCTGGGCTGTGTTGCTAAAGCAACAAACATAGTTACCTTAGAAGGCATTCAAAAAACGTTGAAGGGACGTTTCAGACCAGACTTAGCAGAAAAGAACTTTGCAGTAATCAAAGAAGCTTACGTGGAGGCAAAAAGTGAATGAGCAGCAAAGAAAAAACTTGGAAAGAAGTCTCAATAGCTGGAGTATGTTCAAAATCAAGCATTGGATTCATGACAGGCGACTGGAAAACCTACATGCCAGTAAGAGACCTAGAAAAATGTACAACATGCTTAACATGCGTAATGTTTTGTCCTGAAGGCGCAATAAAGTGGCGTCCAGAAATGGGCAAAATCGAGTTTGACTTCAGCTTCTGCAAAGGCTGCGGAATATGCGCAAACGAATGTCCAACTAAAGCAATAACCATGAAATTGCCCGAGGACGAGGAGTAAAATGAAGGAACAAGTTAAACAGGAAACAATGCGCTCTAAACGGCGACGAAGCAGTTGCCTTAGCAGCCAAACAATGTGATGTTGACGTAGTTGCTGCTTACCCAATTACACCCCAAACAATCATAGTTGAAAAATTCAGCGAATACGTTGCAAACGGAGAAGTTCAAACAGAATATCGTCTGCACAGAATCAGAACACAGCGCTATGACCGCTTGTCTTGCAGCCTCAGCTGACAGGAGCACGAACTTTCACCGCAAGCGCTTCAGCAGGTTTAGCGTTGATGCATGAGATGCTTTTTGTCACTTCTGGTTCTCGAGCTCCAGTTGTGATGGCTGTTGCTAACCGAGCATTATCTTCGCCGCTGAACATTCATGGTGATCACTCAGACAGCATGGCAGAGCGAGACAGCGGATGGATTCACATTTACGTGGAAAATGCTCAGGAAGCATATGACTCCATTATTCAAGCATTCAAGATAGCTGAAGATGTTGACGTTTCGTTACCGATAATTGTTGGTTTAGATGGCTTCACAATTAGCCACACCCTTGAAAAAGTAGACAGTACTTTCAGAAGATGCAGTCAAACAGTTCGTTGGAGAACGCCAATTTCCAATGGTGCTTACTCACGAAGGAAAAACCGTGCCTTTCAAGCTTGACCCAGAAAACCCAATGACTATGGGACCAAACGCACTGCAGAACTACTATTTCGAGTTTAAGCGGCAACAGGAAGAAGGCATGAGAAACGCTTTAAAGAAAATCCAAGAGGTTAACAGTGAATACGCTAAAATCAGCGGCAGAAGCTACGGCAACGGACTTATTGACGCTTACAAGCTTGAAGACGCTGAAATTGCAGTTGTCGTTGTCGGTTCAACAGCTGGAACACTAAAAGTGATAGTTGACCAGCTAAGACAAGAAGGCGTTAAAGCTGGGGTTCTACGGTTACGTACGTTTAGGCCACTGCCCGTCGAAGAACTTCGAAATGCATTAAAAAACGTTAAAGCCATTGCAGTTATGGATAAAAGCATGACTCCTGGCGGATTAGGCGGTGCAGTCTTTAGCGAAATCCGAAATGCACTGTACGATTTGAAGACAGCATCCGACTATTGTGAGTTACATTTTCGGTTTAGGCGGCAGAGACACAAGCCCACGTGACCTACGAAAAATCTTCGAAGAGCTAACACGAACCGTTAAAACTGGACACGTGGAAAAAGAAGTTCACTACTTTGGATTAAGGGAATAGGAGGAAACAAAGTTGACAACTCAAGAATGGAAATTCACAGCAAAAGATATTGCACCCAAACCAGACCTGTTCCTTTCAGGACACAGAGCATGTGCAGGCTGCGGACCAGCAGCAGCGCTGCGGCTGATAATGAAGGCTACACGGGGACCAACAATTGTAACTCAAGCAACTGGCTGCATGGAAATAGTCGGGTCAATTTACCCCTACACTTCATGGGCGCTGCCATGGCTGCACACAGCTTTTGAAAATGCCGCTGCAAACGCTTCGGGTATCGATGCCGCAATTAAAGCAATGCGAAAGAAAGGCAAAATCAAAGATGAGCACATTGACATTATTGCGTTAGCTGGCGACGGCGGAACCTACGATATTGGCTTGCAAGCATTGTCTGGCGCTGTTGAACGTGGACATGACTTCCTCTTTATACTCTATGATAATGAGGGCTACATGAACACTGGAATCCAAAGAAGCTCCTCAACACCAATCGGCGCCGCAACAACAACTACTCCTGCTGGATCAGTAAATCCAGGCAAACTTGAAACGAAAAAACCAATCACCGAAATCATGCTGGCACACGACATGGAATATGTGGCTACTGCAACACCGTACTACTGGAAAGACATGCTAACAAAAGTTCGCAAAGGCTTAGAAGTTGAAGGACCAGCGTTCCTGCATGTTTTTGCTCCTTGCCCGAGAGGTTGGCGAACTGAACCAGGCAAAACAATGGAGTACTCAAAGCTTTCAGTGGAAACATGTGTTTTTCCAATTTGGGAAGCAGTAAAAGGAAACCGGCAACTTTCAACACCGAGCAAACTGATTGCTTTGGCACCGCAAAAGAAGAAGCCAGTTAAAGACTACTTAGCTGGGCAAGGCAGATTCAGACACCTGTTTACTCCGCAAAACCAACATGTAATCGATGAGATACAAAGCTTAACCGATAGAAACTGGCAACGGCTTCTCCAAAAATGTGAGCAAGCCTAAAATTATTTTCTTTTTCCCTTTAGTTCGATGAAGAATTAATGGTTGTTTTCACCTAGCTTTGCTAAGTAATCTAAGAATTTTTCAAGTTCTGCTTTATCCATGCTTGCAAGCTCTGAACGCTCCGCTTTCACGTATTTGCGGAATGATTCCAAGCATTGACTTGAATTCACGTTTCCTTTAAAGTCCGTATTTGGTCGCGTTCAATCTTAATTCGATAAAGAGTAGCTAAGAAAGTGGCTAAAACAACAAGTGTGTTGCTTACAATAACGATTAATGAAATATCAACCATTGAATAGTCCTCTCTCCTAAGCATCATTAAGCAAATTGGTATTTTCCCTTTTCGCTCAGGACAATAAAAAGAAAAATTGTTTAGTGGTTGTTTTCTGGCAGGATTTTTAGTATGCGAAGGATTTTTTTGAATTCTTCCTCTTTAAGTGATGCCCTTCTGCCATTAGCATAGATTTCTTTGACTTTGTCAACTACACCTGCCACAGTTTGGTCATCAGGTTCGTTGCCTGCAAGCTCTGTTATTTTGTGTTTGATTATGCCTTTGCCTGATTGCTTCCCAATCGTTAAACGTCGCTCGTTTCCAACAAGTTCAGGCGGGTATGGCTCATAGGTCCACGGATCACTTAAGACGCCATGCGTGTGAATTCCTGATTCATGTGCAAAACCATAGTCGCCAACGATTGCTTTGTTAGGTGGAACAACGTAGCCTGTTGCCTTTCCAATGTAATCCGCTGTTGCCTTCAGCCGCTGAGTTTTGCCTTCATATTTTTTGACACCGTAATGCAAGTACAGGTTTAAGAGCACTTTTTCTGTTTCTGCGTTGCCTGCACGTTCGCCAATGCCGAGGTATGTTGTGCTGGCGTAGATTTTGTCCCATACTCCTGAAGCTGCCTTGATTGCTGCCATGGTGTTTTCAACTGCATTTCCAAAGTCGTCGTGTGCATGGATTTCTATGGCGCCCATTTTTGTTTCTTTTTTGATTGCTAAGACTTTTGCTGGAATACCGTTAGGTAGAGGCGCTGTCTGGGTCAGATAATCCGATGCCGACTGTGTCACAGATGCGGTAACATTCGGCTCCTGCGTCGGCTGCTGCGTTGATAAAGTTTTTCTCGAAGTTCCAGTCTGCTCGTGTGCTGTCTTCGCCATGAACAAACGTTCTTAATCCGCAGGTTTTAGCTGAGTACTCAACTACATCAATCATGTTGGCTAAGATTTGTTCTCTTGTTTTTTCTGGCCATTTAGCTTTAAAATGAAGGTCGGAAACTGGATGTGATATGCCGACTTCTTTGAACCCGCAAGCTACTGCACTGTCTATGTCTTCTTTTAAAGCTCTGCACCAGCCTGCAACGCGAAGATCAAGATTTAGATCTTTGATGAGTTTTGCCGCTTTTTTATCGGGCTCTTGATAATGAAAGAGCTCTATCCGTTCAATTCCAACTTCGGCGAGAAATTGGGCTATTTTTGCTGCGTCTCTTGGTCCCGCAGCTAGACCTGGCATTTGGATGCCGTCGCGAAGTGTAGTGTCATCTATGATTGGTTCGGTTTTTAATTTTGGTAATTTGAAATAAAAGTCTTGTAAGTCCATTTTTATTCTCTCTGTGTCGTTTTATAGCCCTATCTGAGCATGTATGTAATGATAAAATTAACGCTTATCATGCAGTTGATAAACGTTTCTCTAACACTTTTGTAAGTTTGTCCATCAAATAATGATACAAAGCGTCAAGATGTCTTGTCAAAAGAACAACAAAACTTTACACATAAATCTAGCAAAGCTATTTTACGTTAGAATAAAGAGCCTTAAGTGTACCTGAAACAGCTAAAACATGAACCACCGCATCCTTACCAGATATGCTCGTAATTGCAGCTATGGAAGCCTTCACCATGCTCAATGCAACCAGTGAAGTTCGGATAACGGCAATTTTCCGTTCCATATTAAAATTAATCAAGCTCAAACCAGTGGTACTTGCCCCGACCTCACCGTAAAGCTTGGTAACTGCAGCCCAAACAGCATCGATAAATTCGCGTTCAGATGGCAGGTTTCGCATTCAATTTGGAGGGCTAAATAACGTCGTTTAATCCGCTTCAAGAAGTCTTGCCCTCCTTTACAATTGCTTATGCCTGGAGCCACAAATCGGCTGCTAAGTTTTTCGCGGTTACGCTTGACAATTGCCGTTGGATTAGTTGAAACAGCGTCAAGACCTGAAGCCTCATCCAACCCAAACGTGTAAGCTAGACTTGCCATATCTCTTGGAAACCGCATAAATTTCTCCTCACCAACACCGCTGGAAACCACAACAGGCACCTTAAACTCCCTTGCAACAGCAACTTCACGGCGCAAACTCATAAGCATCCTAACCCGTGATGGGCCCTCCAAAACCAAAAGCGGTTTAACATCTACTTCTAGGGCGGCTAAGCTGCCACTTGCCAATTCGGCTTCTGCGCGGTCAAAAAACCGCTTATGATAGTCTAAACTTGGAAAACTTAGAAGGTCAACGCGTCTGTCTTTTGCCGCTTGCCTAGCCACTTCTTTGGTGTCGCATGTGATGCATATGACTTCGAATCGGCGTCTGAATTTGCGCAGGAAATGGGTTAAGTCGTTTTCTGTTCTGGGATGAAAATCCGCGCGTGAAACAAAATCTACGCCTGCCTCTTTGCAGACTGGCTTTGAGTTTGGCTAATTCTTCCTCGCGCATGGCGAAGTGAATGGAATAGAAATTAGGCTGTAGCCGAAACGTGCAGCACGGTTGATTAGTTGCTGTGTTGCCTGTTCGTCTTTGGGGTTAACGCGTAAATGCAAATCGGCGAAAACTCGTGTCATAGCAGCAACCCAGTAGTTTGTACAAATCTCAGTTATTTCTTCTGGTGTTTTATTTTTAAAATGGATTTTGAAGTGGATAGGGTCGTTTTGCGTAAACTTTATGGTTCCCAAAAAAGCAGCTTGTTTATCAAATCTGAGGTACAAGTTTCGCTTCTCCAAATGCAGTTTCAAGTCGCGGCATAATTCTTCTTTGTCAAGTGAATTTAAGCCTGAACCAATTTTTTGGAGGGCTGCTGGAAGCGTTTTTTTATCTGTTAATTGAGCTGTAAAAAGAATAATGGGGTTTCCATGATGCCCCGTTAAACTTGTTTTTTGAAAAATAAGGGTTTCTGCCAGTTCGGTTGGCAGCAGGTTTCTGACGGCGGTTTCGACTTTTTCGGTGTCTTCAGTTGCGTGTGCGAAGACCCGAATATCTATGTATCCTATTGGCGGTTTAGAAGACATTGGTTACCGTTTTGTCTTTGGGCTTCTAGCTTTTAGCTTTTTTCTTTGGCTTAGTTTCGGCTACGGGTGTTTCTGGTTTTGGTTTTGCGGCTGCTTCTGCTTTGGCTTTTTCTGCATGTGCTTTTATGCATGCGACGTTTTCATCATGTAACGATTTGCGTTTGATGTCGAGTGGTATGCCGATTTTTTTGGCGTCTTGCTTGTTTAAGCCTGCTTCTTTAAGTTCGTTTAGGCTGAATCCTCTTCCGATGCTTTGTTTGCCGTTTTGTTTAGTTATTACTGCTTTCATGTGATGCATATTTTACCATCTCTGTTTTTCTGGATATCTTGCGCCTCTTTGATGGCTTGGTCTTGCTTTTTCTGAGCCTCTTCCGCGATGATGTAAGCCTCTGACGTTTTTGCCTGCACTTGTCATGCTTCTGAAGACTCTGCTTGTATGTTGTCTCTCAGTTATCCAGTTGATGTCTTTGTCTGTTTTTATGCCTGGAGCCTTTGGATCTACCAGTATGACTTCAAACCATTTGTGTTTTCCGTCTTCGCCTACCCAGTAACTGTTTAAAACTTCCATGTTTGGAAAATGTCTTGCTGTACGTTCTTCAGCAATAAGTTTTAGACTTTTGCCAGGTTTGAATTTGGCGACTCCCATACGTTTGGGTCGTCTGCCTGATCGTGGACGTAATTTTCTTAAGTTGCCTCTTCGGACTTTTGTCCGTGGCCATTACGAAGCCTTGTTTGGCTTTGTAGCCTAGTTTTCTTGCCCTGTCAAGCCTTGTTGGATGTTCAATACGCATTGTCGATGGCTGTTTTCGCCATTGCACTAATCTTTCGCGCATGAGTTCTTCAACGAAGGATTTTTCTGGGGCAGACCATTCTTCCGCTATGTACTTATATGCCATTTTTTCATTTTTCCTCCTGAATGTATTCTTTGCTTACGGTTCAGTCCCCGAAGGGACCACATCCCAACGGACATGTTGTCCGCCTGCAATTTCACATCATACAGAGATGCAACAAAATAAACCTTTCCCGCAAATTAAGAAGCTTGTAGTTTTCAAATCTGTTTCTGTTTTGAAATTGTAAGCTAATTTAAGGCATTATTCCCATTGTCGCAACATTATTTGAAAGAAGAACAACACTAGCAAAATGGCTGTCTTTGTTCTTCTTTTAATTACAATTAAGTAACACTGATCGTCGATGATGGAGAATTTTTATTTCCAGAAAAACGTGAGGTTTAAGTTTGACTCAGAGGTAAAACGCCGAAGCTTTGCAAATATGGGTAAAACCATAAAAAGCCGTTCTTTCCATCCGTAGGAGCTTATGGTGAAAAGTCAGAGCATCATTCTGGTTATCGTTGTTCTCGGCACTTTGATGGGTGCCCTAGACAGCACCATCGTTTTGCTCGCTTTTCCTGCGATAACTGATGGTTTACGCTCAGACTTCATCACAACCATCTGGATAATCCTAACTTACCTCCTGGTAATCGCCGTTACCACAACCCAGCTTGGACGAATAGGCGACATCTACGGACGAACCACTATGTTCAACGCCGGCTTCGGCATCTTCACAGTCGGCTCTGCGCTCTGCGGTTTTTCACCAAACATTTACTTTCTGATCGGCTCCCGAGTAGTGCAGGCATTGGGAGGCGCATTAATGCAGTCCAACAGCGGAGCCATAATAGCCGACACTTTCCCGCCGAACGCCCGTGGCAAAGCTTACGGATTTAGCTCGCTAGGCTGGACAATCGGCTCAATGCTCGGCATTGTCTTAGGCGGAATAGTCACAACCTTTGTTGGCTGGCAATTCATTTTCTTCATAAACATCCCCATAGGCACAATCGCCTTAATCCTTGGATTCAAATATCTTAAACCCGCTCCCAAAGTAAAAGCAAAACTCGATATTGGCGGAATGGTTCTCCTAGCAACAAGCCTGCTTCTCATCTCTTACGGCGCAACCACCTTAGCATCGCAAGGAATAGGAATTTCAAACGCAATTTCGCTGATTCTTGGTGCCTTCCTGGTTCCAATATTCATCGCATATGAAAACCGTTTGGAAACACCAATGGTTGACTTCTCAGCCTTCAAAGACAGAGTCTTAAGGAACTCCTGCTTAGCCACGTTCTTCGTTAGCGTCGGGTACATCTCCGTTGTATTTCTAATAATAATGTATCTTCAAGGTGTCCGAGGCTTTTCGCCTCTAAATGCATCTCTTCTTCTGATACCTGGCTATGTTATTGGAAGCTTCTTTGCCCCTGTAATGGGCAGGCATTCAGACAAGATAGGCGCCCGAACAATAGCCACCTTAGGCATCATGTGTCTAGCCGCAGCAACATTAATCTTCACGGCAATCAGCCAAAACTCATCAGTCTACATAATTATTATTGCATCGGCTGTATCGGGTTTTGGCACAGCCATGTTTTTCCCTGCCAACAACTCAGCCGTCATGGCAAAAGCAAGACAAGGCAACTACGGCAGCATCTCCGGTTTGCTTAGAACGTTGCAGAATGTCGGTATTATGGGAAGCTTCGTAGTTGCAATAACCGTTGCTTCGGCTTCGATTCCACGGCAACTAGCTTTCCAAGTATTCATAAGTACAGTGAAACTTTCAGGCGGCTTAAGCTCATCTTTCATCACAGGCATACAATCTGCACTCTACGCTTCCATAGCCATCTTAATAGTGGCAGCTGTTCTTTCGGCAACCCGTGGAAAAGAAAACCGAACCGAACACGAAAACTAACTTGGAAAAACCGCACGGAGTGTAATTTATTTTTGCTTGGTTTATAAGCGAGGTCTCACTTTCTTGTAAGCGAAGAGCTTCTTTTGTTCTCTGGGCTGACCCTATTGAGTCACTGATTCTTTTCGAAGAAAAAAATGGGGTTAAAAACTTTGTACATCAAGAGCGGAGCGTCGGCTCAAAGTGAAAATAAACTAATTCAACCGATTGTTAATGTCGGTGACCACAGAATGTGTCCTGAATGCAGAACCATCGGCTGTGTAGTTTGGGTCTCGAAAGACAAAAAGACAATGGGTGTACAATGCCGCAAAAGCCACAGAGAAGCCAGCAGGCCTGGATCCAGATATGGCGCAACTGTTGTTCCATCGACCAAAACAAGGAAAAACACTGTTTTCTTGACTGCAGTAGCTTAAGCATGAAAAAGGCCAATTTTCTTTCTTCTTTTTACGAACTAGAATTCTTAAATTAAATTGAAATTTTAGAGATTCGCAATTCTTGATAGTAAAAAAACTAAAGTGAAACCGAGCAGAAAAAGAATTATAGTGTTAAATGGCTTGTTCATTCGATAGGCATCAGGAAAGAGTTTGCCTCCTCCAATGTAAAGGAAGCTGCCGGCCAAAAAAGAGAAAACAAATATTAAGAAATAATTCTGGACGATGAAAAATAAAGATGTGGCAACCCCAAGAACTGGCGCAATCGCATCGACCAATAAAAGACTCATCGACGATTTCAAAGAGTTACCTGAATTTAGCATAAGCGCTAATGTGCTTAAACCATCACAAAAGTCATGAGAAATTACAGCCACAGCCACTACTAAACCTAAACTAAATTGAAACTGGAAGCTTACGCCAATCGCAAGCCCTTCTAAAAAACCATGGGAACAAAATTCCAAAGTAGACATTACTCCAATTGTGGGTCGAATGTTTCTTTTCAAATCTTTATGATTTGTATGACCTGTTTTGAAAAAGCCACGATCTAAAACTAAAAGAAAAAAGAATCCTGCCATGCCTGTTAACAGGGGCTCAAAATAGAATGCGACGGCTTGAGGTGACAGCGCAAATATTTCAGGTATGAGGTTAAGAAGTGAAATCCCGATAAAGAAACCAGCCGAGAGAGCGCAAACAACTCCGATGTGTTTTTCATATTTCTTAACAAATATTCCTGAGGATAGAGTTGCTGAAAATGCGATAATTGCCGAAAGAAAAATTGGCAGAGTATTCATTTAATCACCTTTAGATGAGATATCTCATTTTGAGCAAGCCTATTATTAATGGGGCTTTAGACGACATTTCGATTCTTAGAAGTATTCAATCGAACACGCGAATGGCCTTGTTTCTGGAGTTCTTACCTCTCTGCCCTCAAGCAAGTCATCTAAAGCATTTTGAAGGTCGGGGGTTGTTACCCTACTGGGGTCGCGTGAATCATCAATTCTTCCTCTGTATCTAAGTCGCCGTTCGTTATCAAGCACAAACGCGTGAAGGGTAACTAATGCACCAAACTTCTTGGCTACACTTTGATCTGCATCCTTTAGGTATGGAAAATTATATTCTCTTTCTACCGCTACTTCTATCATGTTGGAGAGTTTCTCCAATGGAACAAAGAATTGATTATCGGAGTTTATAGCAACAAGTTGTACTCCTCGGTTTCCATATTCTTTCTGGATCGATTTTAATCGGTCAGTGTAAACTCGAGCAGTTGGACAGCGATTAGCAATGAAAATTAGAACAACAATCTTTTTGTCATTGAACGATGAGGACGAATATTGTTTGCCATCTATACCTTGGAGGTTTTCAAAGGAGGGTGCTTTTTGCCCAAGTTCAAAAGGATAAGTTACAGAAAAAAGGGACAAAGGCCGTAATCTTCTTTAGAATTTGTTGGGGAATTGTTTGATTACGCCTTCGGAAAGAGTATCTGCAATCAGCATGCCTTCGGTAAAGTATTCATCGAGTTTTTTGATGTCTTCGACATAATTTTTGGCTAGTCTGGCTGTGACGAATTCTCTGATCAGTTGCAGGTGGAGATGCAGAAGATCAGCGACATCCTTCTTTGGCCAGTTTGGATTAGCTGAACTCAAAAAAGCTGCAATATCATCCGCATTTGCAACCCATTTTTTGTCGCTTTCAGCGAATATCTTTTGATCGCCAGACATCGCAGCCGCGACAACTTCAGTAGCTATCATGATGTGCTGTTTTAACAATTCTGTAAGTTTCTTGCCTGCATCCTGTCCATAATAGGGAACAATAGCGTTTCCAATGTCTTCTTGGTTCCTAAGCAACCTGCCTGCAACTGTTTGTGCATCCGGAATTTGAGCGATCGCTGAGACGATATATAGTCGAGTGTATACAGTGTGGTCCATCCATAGTCTACGCATGGCTAATTTGAGAGATGAACTTGCTGACATAAAATCACAAGAGAAATTAAACAAAAATGTACGTATTAAGGACTTGTGATTGTGTAAAAACAATAACAAAATACGTTTTTCTAATCATTTGTCCATTTTTGTTTCGCTATCCGTTGGCAAATACTTCAGTGGATTTTCATCGAATTCCAGTTTGCACATTGGTCCACAGAAATAATATGTTTTGCCTTTATACTCAGTTTTCCATTTTGTTGTTTTCTCGTTCATTTCCATGCCGCAAACAACATCAACAACCATGAAAACACCACAAATAAGAATGGTAACTTAATGATTTATTTCTTTACTACTCCAAAACCCTACTCCGTTCTGACTTTGAACCAACTTTGGCACTAACGTCTTCATAAGAAATTGGCGCTGAAAATGTTGAAACTTAGCAATTATCTGCTTCTCTTAAACACTTTTCTTACGTCTTCCAGTTTTGAACCCACGATTTCTATATTATCAATGTTTCCTAAGCCTTTCTCGCCCGCTCGTCGAATGTGACTGATTTCTTTAGGGTCAAATCCCATGATTCTGGCTGCGGTTGCGTCTGTGGCGACTACATCTTTTCCTGCAATTATCAAATCCATTTTGACTGGTGTGCCGTCGGTTGGTCCTCTGCCTTCCATAGCAACAAACCCATCAATAACAGTTAAAGTAGGTTTGATTACCGAGTTGATGTCAACTACGACACTGCTTATGCCTTTAGCATGATATTTTGCCTTAAACTTGTCGGGCATAAGACCAAACATGTTTTTCATTCCCAAAGTGACTTTGGTTGCCATATGAGTTTTGAGTTTTGCTGCACTAATTATGGCTGATTCTGTCACTATTTTTGGTACTGTGATGCTGCTTAAAGTTTCGCAGCCTGGAATAGGAATCTTGACTTTCTCTTGTTGATATCGTAGATTTAGGAATTCTATGCCATTTTGTTGACACATTTCTTTCATGCCTGTGACCTCGAAGGCTTTGTCAGCGTTAGTCATGGTAGCGTCCGATTCTACAACAAAGATTTCAAGAGGCAGCTCTTTGAGCTTTTTTATTATGGCTTCAACAACGATGGGGTCTGTTGTTGCACCAGAATCCCATGTTTTAGTGGTTATAAAATTGACTTTTATGAGGGCTTTTTTGTAACCAGATAGGCAAGATTTGTAATCGATGAAGTTGAGCGCTTTGAAAACTGGTTCGTGCCCTCTTTCGCCTTTAACAATTGCGACCGTTGATTTCTCCGTTTATAACACCGCTTCTATAAACTCAATCGACCTTAAAATTTTTTCTTAACGAGAATTCAATTTTTATGCATTTAGTTTTGGATTCAAATTAACGGTTTTCTGGACTTTTTTAGACTTTTTGAGACGAAATGGGACTTTTCACGACGAATTGGGACGAATCTAGACGCAACCTGCAACTAATTCAAAGCCTAAATCAAAAAAGCAACCCAAAACACAGAGAAAAAATCTGCTCAACAACTTCAAATATAACAAAAAGAGACTGCAGCAAAATTAAAGCATGGGAATTATAAGAAAGCCGGTAATTAACCCGCCTGCCAAACCCAGCAAAATTGGAAAAGGTAATCCTGGAAAGATGCCTTTTCGCTCAAGCATGAAAAAGGTTATGATTGAGCCTGCTAAGATGCCGATGATCGCAACTACGGTTGGCAGTATGCTTGTGAAATTAAAGAATATGACACCTATTAGCATTGAATAGAAGACTAAATCGCCAAGTCCCATCTGAATTTCTTTGAATGAAAAGCTTAAACCTTGAAGTTCGTCAAGCCCTGACGACTGAGCAATTTTTCCAACTGGACCTCTATAGACTGCAAAAACGTCATACGCAGCTAAAAACGCCAAAATTAAAATAACACTATACAAACCTCCGAACTGAAGAATTGAACTGCCAAAGAAAATACCTAAAGCACCTCCAATGCAAACTACTGCGGCATTCCTTGCTATTCCGCCAAATCTAAAGATGGCTAGATCAAACAATGACGTCAGAACTAGCGACAACGCTATTACTATGTAAATAGTCCATGCTGGAAAATTAGAGAATAGTGCCAACAAGTAGACCAAGGACAACAAAAGCGAGGCAGTTGACATTGCAACTACGATTAAAGCTTTGATTATTCTTTTGCTTTTTCGCTTAAGTAGAATATAAAATATGCTTGCGCTTATTGCAAGAAGGATGACAAAATATAGGCCATTAGCAAAAGGCGCTCCTGGCGTGTCTGTGGTAAAAGGAGTTGATTGAGGAACAAGCTCAGCTTGGTGGGGCGCAATTAAATAAGCGCATCCTAAACCGAAAATTAAGCTTGCCAGTATAGGAACCAAATAGACAATTTGAAACTTGAAATTATCCTCTTTCTCTTGCTCAGTCACGTCGCTTACCTTAAATTGCTATAGCTAACCTATATTTCGTAGGTTTCTCCAGTTCGAGGCGCCACCGCATCCAAACCAAGTTCCGTTTTTGCCCAATTCGCAAACAATTCACAGTTTCCTTCTGCACCATGAACACAGAAGACTTTGGGTTTCCCTCCAAGCCGCCTTAACCCCTCTTTAAGTTGGCTTTCTCCACAGTGAGAAGAGAAATCGAAATGTCGATATTGCGCCTTAACTTTACGCACTTTTCCATCAACTAAAGTAACACCTGTATCCATCAACTGTTTGCCAGGTGTACCAGGAATCTGATAACTAACAAGAAAAATCGCGTTAGTTGCTTTCTTAGCTATTTTTGAAACGTAAAACTGTGATGGACCACCCTTTAACATTCCTGCAGGCGAAATGACTACTCCTGGATCTTTTGCTGCTCTGCGTCGATCTCTCCAACCATCAACCCAGTCCAGCGAGTGCATAGCATTCATAAAAAGTTTGGGATCTCTCAAGAATTCTTTGTAATTCATCATTATTCTGCTAGCTTCCCGAGCCATGCCATCCAAAACTATGGGATACTCAAAATGATGAGCTGACAAAACACAAGCAATCTCTTGTGCGCGCCCCACGCCGAATGCTGGAACCAAAACAGTGCCGCCTCGCTCAACCACTTCGGTTGCTGCTTCAACAAAACTTTTCTCAAGTTCAGGCCGCAAGGTATGATCTTCACTCGCATAAGTGCTCTCAGTGACAACAGCATCGAAATCGCCGTAATCCATTGTTGCACCCTTCAACATTTTGCTGTCTTCCATATTGTAGTCGCCGGTGAAGAGTATCTTTTTACCATCAGCCTCAACTTGCACCTGAGCGCTTCCAGGGGTGTGACCTGCGTCAAACAGTTTAACTTTCATGTCGCCGACGGTTTCTTCTACGCCAAAATCTATATGCCTGCTGTTATGCATCATTGTATTGAGCTCAAGATATTCAAAAGGCAAATAGTAACTTGACAAATGAATAAAATCCTGAATTAGAACCTGTGTTAATTCCAAATTAAGTTTATTTGTGATTAATGGTTTTTTGTCATTTATGTAAAAAATCGGTATTGCTCCCGAATGGTCAAGATGACTATGAGTTAAAATAACTGCATCTAACTCTTTGGGGGGTACATGCATTGGGAAACCGGGTTCATGATCAAGCATGACACCGTAATCTAACACAACCTTACTTTTTTGAGACTTAACAGTTATACCAATTCTGCCAACTTCTCTTGCTCCCCCTAAAAATCCGACCTGCAATCTGACCAATCCTTATTGTTAACAGTTAACGATTAAAAATTAACTAAGCTGTTTTAAAAACATATTTATCCTTTTGTCAATTGAACAGATAAAGAACCCTTCTTAATCGCATTCAACACAGATTCAACATTCAAATTTGCATCGATTTTCGCGTTGACGCAAAACAACTCGGAAACATTATGGGCATCGCTACCGGCTGTACCCGGTAAACCCATGCTTTTAGCAAGCGTTTTAGCCTCATTATTTGCAGCTGTCGAAGAGTTACCGTTGAGGACCTCGATCGCGTCAACATTATATTTTCTCGCTATTTCCCCCATTCCATACTCTCGAAACGGATGTGCGACAATCGTAACAGCATCTATGCTTTTTGCGTAATCAACAACTGCTTCTGGTGTCCAAGGCTTTGGTGGCAACTCTTCAGTGCCCAAAACTAACATGTCTCCGTCCGTTGTACTAATTTCTACTCCGGGTATAATCAAGATATCAGGGTAAGCAGAAGCCAACTCAATTGTTGCTCTGCAACCGCGGACGCTATCATGGTCGGTTATGGCTGCCACTTTAATAAAACTGTGAGCTAAGAGCATATCAACTATTGTTTTAGGTTGAATAAGCGAATCAGAAGAGTACACAGTGTGAATATGAAGGTCGCCGTACACTGTTTCTATAATTACATCCCCATTAACACTCTAAAGTCGATTTTTAGTCGATTTCATACTCAATATTGTTGCTCCCGCTAAAAAAGATTAATGAAAAAAGAAGGATAAGCTTCAATCATTATACTTTTGTTTGTTCGTCTCCATATGGCTGATTTGGTTTTTCTTCATATTTTTCATTAACATCTTGGTTAACTATGCTACTTTTAGCTAAGTCTTCATCAATTATTTTCTGAGGTATTAGTTGCTTTTTGCTTCTCTTAGGCTTAGCCATTGATTTCCAATCCAAACAGCTAATCATTAAGATAGAATTCAGCTTTAAGTTTTTGCATCACTTGTCTTTTGGTTCGCTTGACCCACCATTTGGTTACGCTGGGCTTCTCTATATCTGGCTCTATTCCAAAACGTTAGGTCTCTATAATATGAGAAAAGTTGTTGTGCAATTTCTTCCATTGTCTTAATCTCTCCAAGTTCCGCAGAGAGTTTACCGTTGTTTTTAATGGCTTCTGCAATCGCCCTTAGTTTGCATGCTTGTTTTGAGGCATCGCTACTTATTCGAGTAGCTGTTTTAAGTTGGTGTTCAATCTCCTTATCAGTCATTCCCAAAGCTGAACTTGCTGACATTACGGAAACAATTCTAAAAATTTCACCTATTTGATTCTCCATAGGATGAAGGCTTTCACGTAAAAACAAATTGTCAAGAGCTAAAGAGAGAGGATTGGTTGTTTCTTCTTCCATTGAATTTATCTGTTCCTCAATGCCCTTTTTTGCATTTTCAACGCTTTCAGGATCAGTAATATCTAGGCCAATTGCTCTACAATCTGCAATATCAAAGGGTAGTTTTCCCCGTGGCTTTTTAAGGAGAATATATGGCTTTTTTGTCACGTGTCTAATAGCAAGTTCGTAGAAAACATTCGGATTTGGTTTTCTTACATCAGCTATTACGAGTTCATCATTCTTTAAATGCTCGATAATTTGAATGGTGATGTGCCCTGATTTAGCAATATGGTCTGACCTAATTGCCGTGTAGTTTAAAGGTACTACTGCTTTTGAAATAACATATTCGAAAACACTATTTGCTTCTTTATTTGTTTTTAACTTAGGTTTGCCTATAGGAGATATTACAAAACATTTCTTTTTTTCAGGCATTAGTGGTCTTTAACTGTATTGATTGAATAAGCTTTTAGTTTTTGCTCTCTTGCGCTTTTTTTCCAAGTTTTCACTTTCGGTTAAGCCTCTAGTGCGCTAAACTGTCGGTTCAACCTCACCGTTATATAATATATTAAAACCTCAAAATCAGGACTATGGTAGATTTAACCCGACCGTGTGACGCATGCGGAAAACGGATAGGTGCAGCTTCCAAGCTCTGTCCAAAATGCCAAATACATTTCTGCTCTGTTTGTTGCTACGAATTACTATACTTTCAAAATAAATATCCTGTAGAGTGCCCTATGTGCGGTGAAAAACTTGTATTTATCTGATTCTTCATTGCGCTTTTTTGTCCTAGTTTTACTTTCACTTTAGTAGAAGTCTTAAAAGTGCCATTTCCATATTATATTTTATGACCCTGCAACCGTTTGGTGTAAAGGTTAAAGAAAAGAAGGCAAAAAGACCCACCTTTTGGCAAATTATTAGCTTAATCTTGAGCATTGCTCTAGCAACTGCAACAGTATATTCAGCGATTTCTTCCGATTATTATTCAAGACAAAACATTACACTCCAGAACTTGCTTTATAACTTTACACCCGTCATATTTTCTAATGATACAAGCTCATCTACGCTTCGAAATTTTGATTTTAGACCTAACGAAACAGTAATTTTCCTTGAAGGCATGGTAAATATTGATTTAAAGGTTGATTCACCTTTCGATGGAATGTTGACGGTAAATGTAAAAAATATCAGTTTTACCGACCCAAATAGTTTAGACAGCGAAGTGACCTATTACTATGTTAATATGAGCCTTGCCAAGTATGCAAGTACTTCATTTTTCTTAAACAACCATCAATATGAGTATCCTATTTTAAAGAATGTAATGAACCCTGTCACTGACAAATTATGGGTTCAAGCCTACGTATATTTGAATTCAGGTGTTCTTCGAAACGTCTTTAGAGATCAAGGTACCAACAGCACAACTATGGTTGGTTTCCCATTAGGAAACATTACGTTTGAGGCTACATTACATTTAGCCCAAAAGAATCAAGATTTTTCTCAAGATTTTAACGATGGAATAAGCTGCGAAATTGACAAGAATGTAGGTTTATCTTAAGAGAACTTATGACTTGTTTTAGCTCCAATTTAACATACTGCAAGTTCTGCAGCAACCAAAAGTTAACATCTGAGAATGATTAATTTTAGTTCCGCAAAATGGACATGTTGAATCTTTAGGAAGGTCTAATTTCTTTTGACGCTTATTTGTCAAGATTTTCACAGCTTAAAAAGATATAGCCGCGGAGATGAAGGTCGGCTTGAATCATGTTATTCACTTAGATGTTTCCGAAAAATCTTTTCTAAACGACCTAAAATCTCTTTGCTTCCCCTCACCTTAGCATCAACATAATCAAAAGTCAAACCCTTTTCTTTACAAGCTAATTTGCAAGCTTTTTTAATAATACCCTGCCACATTTTCGAATCATTAAGCAAAACCACACTGCCATAAGTCGAGCGCTTGATGTATTCTCGGGTTTGGTTTGCCACATAATTCATAGTTTCTAAGTCAATTAGCAATGCCGCTTCATGTTGACTAAGCGGATAAATCTCATCAAGTTCCAATGGAACTACGCCAAAAGGGGCGCAGTATACGCACACATGGATTTTTGATTCAAGATTTTCGCCTAAACTGCGGAAAAGCTGGCGAATCTTCTTGAATTCAGGCGCTTTGTGAAACGGTTTATTCCGTGTTTGGGGCACAAGAAAAAGAACTTTCACCTCATTGGGTGGTTCATATCTTTCAGTGAGACGGATGCGAAAATGGGCGATTTCCGGGCGTGCAAGTCCTTCGGAATCAAAATAAAAAAAGCCACTGCTCTTCGCTATTGGACTGTACTTTTCCAGGAAATCAGCGTGTTCCCTCAGTTTTTTGAGAGCAGTGAGTAATGCTGGATGACCATGTACTCGCATTTCTGTATGTTCCCATAATCTACCGTCTCGAATAGCCTGTTTGATTCGCCTCATCTCGGCAACGCAAACGTAGAGATTATGTTCAGCTAAGAAAACCTCCTGCTCTTTCTTCGTTTTTCGTTCAAGCCCTCTTGGCGTTTCACTTGAGCATCTAGGGCATGAACATGGAAAATAATCTAGCTCATTCAGGTGCCATGTGCCGTTTTCAGTCATGTAACGATTTTCTCGAGCATACAGAACGTAAGCTGCTGAATCGAAAAGGTCACAGCCAAGCGAAACAGCAAGTGAAAACATGGATGGGTGCCCAGCGCCAAACAAGTGCAATGGCCGCTCTATTGGTAAGCCTTTTTTGGCTGTTAGAATCATGTCAGCTAAAACGTCATATCGGTAGCTTTCCATTACTTCAGTCGGGCTTCCAAGTGCGTGGATTTGGAAGGGTAGGCTTCCCATTTCGGCAGCCGAACTTGCAACAAGATCAAGGTGTCTTCCGCCTTGAACTGGTCCAACCCATAAAATATCGTCGCGCGTTTTGATTTTGAAGAAATCTTTGGCTCTTCTAAGGGTTTCAGCGACGGTTTCTTGGGCTTGTTCTTTAGTCACTTTCCACCCTGTTGGTATGTCAAGCATTGTAGCAATGTCGCTGCCGATGCATTCTTGGTAGGCAACGATTTCTTTTTGGCTGACTTCTACTCCGCCGTAAACGAGGATTTGGTAGGCTCCTGAATCAGTCATTACAGCTCCATCAAAATCTAGAAATTTGTGCAAGCCTTCATTGGCTACTTTGTCGCCATAGCGTTTATTGAGTATGTAAGCGTTCGTTATTACTGCTTCAAAACCGAAGGTTTCCTTAAGCTTTCTTGGCGTAACAAGCTGAATGCTGGGATTAATTACAGGGTACAAAAGGGGAGTTTCCACTGTTCCGCTTTTAGTTTTTAATTTGCCTATTCTGCCAAGCAAGTCTTTTTCTTTAATTTCGAAACTCAATTCTGAAGCCTAAACATGATGGGTTGCTCGGTTATAAAAAAGTTTAAAAAAAGCTTAGTAAAAGAGTTAACTTTCAGGAAACACTTTTCTTGGCTTACTTCGTCGCTGCTGTTTCTTTGGTGATTTTTTGTTTTGAGTTTTTCTCGATTTGATGTTGATAATAACAATTATTGTGACGGCCAATGCAATGGCTAAGACAATAACTAACATATTAGTTATGTCCGTCATGCTGAATTGACCTATACTTGTGACGGGGCTTCCTTGTGGTGATTGGGGCGTTTGGGTAGGATTTAGTTCTGGAGTCGAATATGGAGTGAGTTTCCGAGACTGAAGTTGGTGTTGGAGTTGCTGTAACGCTCGAGGTGGGTGAAGGAGTTATTGTTGGAGTTGAAGTTGAACCAGGAGTAGGACTCAAAGGTGGCGTTGGAACAGGAATAACGGTCGGGACAGAAGGTGCGTTAGGATTCGCTTGATTCAAGAATGGACTAAAGTTTACTATTCCTAAGTGTGCGGTATCATTTTTGAAATCCCAAATTGTTTGGTTAATCGCCGACACATCGGTTAGTCCCCACCAATTATTGGGGAATGATAAATTATCCAAAAATGTCATGTGAATGTTTTGCACATAACCCCCTGTCGCATTAAAGTTTGCGAAAATGTTGTTCAAAGTAATAGTTGCCGTCAAATTTGGCCCCCATATTCCTACAGAATTACCAGTGATAGTGTTGCTTTCAATATCGCCAGTTCCACTGACCCCGCACAGGTTGTTCGCAATTGCATTGTTCTGAATTAGAGACGATGAATTGTCGCTGCGGATTCCATCGTTAATATTATACATGATATTGTTTTGTTGAATGGTTGATTGAGTTGCTGCATAAATTCCTGAAAAGCAATTAGTAATATTGTTGTTGGTGATGATAGCGGCGCCTTTGGTGTAGATTCCGTAGTTTTGCCCTTGACCTATTATCAAATTATTCAAAATGGAAACCGACCCTCCATTGATTTGAATTCCGTTACACGATTGGAAGTTTATTGTGTTACTTTGTATTGAAGAAGAAGCGCTGTTAACCGTAATTGGGGTCGTAGGTGTACTTGCGAAGTAACTATTGCTTATCTGGGTATACCCGCCATTGATAATAATGGGCACCGAGTAAATTAGTGCGTCATCTATTATAGAAGAAATGCTGTTTGGAGTGAAATTAATTCCTTGATTCGAAAACCCACTGCTTGAGAAAACTATCACCATTCCAATGCTACCTTGCGCTTTTAATGTGCCAGCTACTGTTAGCTGGTAGCTACCGAAATTTACCGTTACACCAGGCAGAATAGTTAACGTAACTCCCTTGTCTACAACCACATTTCCCTGCAGAAAATAAGGACTGTTTTGAATTGTCCAAGTGGTGTTTCCTGTAATTGTTTGCGCATAAACGTAAGTGGCATGTGCACCTTCAAGAAATAGAAGCCCACACGACAAAATGGCTATAGCTAGAATTGCACATGCAAGCTTCCGCAAGGTATACACCCGTTTTAAATTACCTCGCTGAAAATTTAAGCTTATTCCAAAATCTCAAAATAACAACAAATAACTAACTTTGCATTGTTCTCTTAGATTAGACATACTTATATCACAATAGTTTGTCTAATACCGAAGAGAGATGCGCAACAATGGTTTGCTCAATAGACATAAGTGAAAAACCGCAACTTAACGATCCAATCCTCATCGAAGGGTTGCCTGGAATAGGATTTGTAGCTAACATCGCAACACTTGCATTTGATAAAAGAGCTTAAAGCCAAAAAATTTGTGCAGATCTTTTCTTCCTCATTCCAAGATTTTGCAGTGACAACTGGAGATGGCGGAGCACTTACACCCATAAATGAACTCTATTATGTTAAGCGGGAAAATGGCAAACGCGACTTAATTATTTGGTTTGGAAACACACAAGCATTGACAACTGTTGGGCAATATGAATTGGTTGGTAAAGTTCTTGATTTAGCACAGCAATTTGGTTGCCGCTTCGTAATTTCTATTGGAGGATTCAAAAAAGATGAAGTCCAACCAGTACCTGCAATTTACAGTACAGCAACAGACTTGGAGTCAATGCAGGAAGCTTTGGATTTAGGAACTAAAGTGATGGTTGGACATGTTTTCGGCATCGCTGGCTTATCTATTGGGCTGGCTAAAATCAGGGATATAAAAGGTTTCTCGCTTCTTGTAGATACCCCCGGAATGAACCCGGACGTAAACGCTGCAAGATATGCCTTGAATTTACTTGACAAATACTTGAATCTTAACGTTGACCAATCCAAGCTTGAAGAAAGCGGAGTTGAAATCAAAAAGACCTTAGAATCATTTGGAATTATCAGAAGCATTACAGAAGAAAAGAAGAAAGAGGAGCAACAACTGCGCTGGTTTATTTAGGCTTTTACTTCACTCATGAATGCTTCGTATACTCTTTGCACTCGATCGGCAGCCGGACCTGAACCTTCAATTACACCTTTTTCAGTTAGTTTTACCTTGTCCATTACCCAGATGAATCCTTGATCATCGTATAGTTTAACCATAGTTGGAAACACTTTTTCAAGTCTTGAAGCCAAGGCTTTAAGGTCAAAGGGTTTTTCTGCGCTTGAGATTTGAGCGACAACAGATCCGTTTAGAAATATTCTGTGAACTAATTTTCCAGAGTCATCTTTCGCATCACTTATGCTAAGACTCATATTGTCAGGGTTAATTCCGATCAATGTGCCGGTAAATGTTTTTCCTGTAGTTGTGACGACAGATACCGTTTTATCTGCCAACGCGGCGATTTCAGTGAAATATTTTCTTTGCGCTACAGACAACTTTTATTTCTCCATTAACGTAACGAAATTGCACTACCAGTATTTATCTTTGATTTAAATAGATTACAAAAAACACGACGAAAAGTTACTTGCTAACATATTTGACCAAGAAAATGCAATTTTTGCTTCAGAATATTAGCGTGTCAAATAAGACTAAAAAAATCTAAAAAAAAGTCCTAAGAGGTTGGTGCTGGTCTTTCCCCAAGATCAACGGTTACTTGTGTCTGCGTGTTTCCTCTGGCAACAGTTATAAGTAAACTGTCGCCGGGCAAGGTATGTTCTTCTAAGTAGCTTGCTAAATCATCATTATTTCTAATTGTTTGATTATTAAGGGCAACTATGATGTCTCCAACTTTTAAGTTGCCATCTGAAGGTCCTCCAGTTACTACTGACGCGATTTTCCAACCATATGTAACAGTTGCACCTGTTTGTTGCGCGGTTGTGTAATCCATGTCTCGTCCTGTTACGCCAAGATAAGAGTGTCCATGGTATGAGCCAGTTGTTACTAACGCTGTTATTTCACGAAGTATTGTATCTGAGGGAATTGCAAAACCTAATCCTTGTGAATCTGTGACTATGGCGGCGGTAATCCCGACAACATCTCCGACAGCATTAAGTAATGGTCCACCCGAATTTCCAGGATTAATAGGTGTGCTTGTTTGAATAATATTAGCAATCGCATAGCCTCCAGCTATATCTTCAGTTATTGTTCTTCCAAGAGCGCTTACTGCGCCAGTTGTTAACGATCCAACTAGCCCATAGGGGTTTCCAATAGCGATGGCTAATTCACCAACATTAAGTGTGGACGAACTTACAATAGTGACTGGTTTAAACTCGGAAGATGGAGCATCATTCACGGAAAGCACTGCTAAATCAGAATAAGGGTCAGTTCCTAGAATCTTGACTGAATAACCATGTCCATCAGAGAATGTAACGCTTAAACCAGTCGTACTTTGAACAACATGATAATTAGTTAAAACAACCATAGAGCCTTCAAAATTGTAGACAAAACCTGAGCCTTGAACCGTTCCATTGTCGGTGTTCCCTTGCACTAAAACAACAGAGTTGCGCACTCCATCGGTAAATGTCAGCTATAGAACTGCCGTTTTGAAGTATAGTGATATTTTGGTAGGTTGAGTTTTGGAATCCTCTAAGGTCAGAAACCTGATTCTGGAGATTTGAAACTTGAGTATTTAAGCTGTTGACCTGCAGATAAGTTATATAATAAATGCCTAATCCTCCAACAAGTAATCCTGCTGCAAACAAGAGAATTAGTAGACTAGCTGACGCTTTAATAAAACGCTTGGACGCTATCATTTCATGACGCCTTGAAAGAGCATTTGCTTGTTAGCAAATAAAAGTTCCTATTTTCTACGGTCCACTATATCCAATGCTTCAGGTCCAGTGCCAATTAAAACAATGGGAACTCCTGTCTTGTCCTCCACTTCTTTTATGAATTCTTTTGCTTCCTTGGGCAGATCACTATATTTTTTGGCGCTTCTGCAACCAGGGAAAATACAGTCCAATTTAGTCATCGCAGCTTGAGTGGCACCATTTATTCTGGCAGTTTTTTTGGCTAAATCAAAATCAAAAGGTGCGGAACGTCTATCTCTGCCTGTTCCAGCTGCGACTTCAAACCAACCTCTTTTCTGGGCTTCTTCTTTTGTTATTTCTCCAGGCAATGGGCCAGCTCCAACTCTTGTTATGAATGATTTGTAAACGATTAATACATCGTCAACTCGTGTAGGCCCCACACCAGCTTCTGAAGCTATAGCTGATGCCCCAGTATCTCTTCCTGTTACGTAGGGGTAACCACCGCCTAAAAACAGCGACAGCATAAAGCCCTGTGTACCTTCCAGAACCACTTTTTTGCCAGAATCCAAACCGTCGTTAACTTCTTGCACTTGGTCAGCAAGGTACGATTTTAATTCAGGGATGTCTTTGGCAAGCTTTGCAGTTCGCCTAACACGTTCTTCCAAGGCTGGACCTACACCTCGCCCTGTAGTTCCAATCCCTTTATTGACGGCGCTTGCCTTGTCCTGAGCACTATGTTTCTCTTCAATAATCGAAGCATTTTGATCTATAGCAATTCTGCCTTGCACTTTAGTTAATTCAACTTCACTAAGAAATGTCTTAACATCAACGTTAGCTCCTGCCGCTATTAGCAGGCGTGTTTTTGGATTTAAGAATGCAGCAGGAACCATGTGTAGGGCGTATTTTTTGCCTTCAAACCACACTGTATGAGCAGCATTTACTGAGCCTGTTCTAACGCAGAAATCAATGTCATCTTTTAGCGCTAAATAAGAAATTATTTTTCCTTTGCCTTCGTCTCCCCAGAAGGCGCCAACGATCACCGTGCAGGGCATAATAATTCACCTTTGACATGTCACATCAAGAATTATTTAAAGATGTAGGGCTTCATGGCGTTTTGCGTTGTCGTTGAGTTTCTTATCTTCATTTATTAGTTTAGATAGCTGGTAGGTGACGTATGCCGAGAAGCTGTGAATGCCTTTTTTTATTGCATATTCTTCTTTGACTTTGAGCCATTCCTTGAAGAAGTAATCATAGACCTCAGCCTTGACGGTGATGCTTTTGTAGCCTTTTTTTGGCATTTAGGTTCCCCTCTAAACCATAGTTAGCGAACGTACATTTATATAAGGTTTCACAATCGAGAACAAGCAGTCGAGGTAGGCGGCATACAACACCGTCAATTATATATAACCAGTGTACTGTAAAGTACGGAAGGGAGACTTAGACATTTGCCACGTAAAGGATACAAATGCATAACAGTAACAGACAAAGTTCATGAAGACATCAAAAAAAGAGCCAACGAAACCAACCGCAACATAAGAGAATACGTAGAATACCTGCTCGCTAAGGACAAAACAAAACAAGAAAAATAATGCTCTTAAGTTCTCAATCCAACAGCAGAATTGACTGCTGTAAATATGTAAGAACTAGTCTTGTTTCAAAGCAAGAATTAGCAGCTTAAAAGAAGACAAAAATAGTTTGTTGCCAATATAAAAACGTTCACAAAAAGACGAAGTAAACCCAACTCTTATGAAACTTTAGAACGCCTGTTTTCTGCTTCAGAGTCGATTTTCTCCAACAGCTTAATTACTTTTTTTCCTTTCACTTTTTTTTCTTTCAAAGAAATGCTGGCGCAAGAACCGCAGATATCATCAAAAACTACTCCCTTTTCCTCATCCAAAATAACGGGGTAAACCCGACAACCCGATGGCCTATCAGAGTAAACACTGCAACGGCGACCTTTCAAGTCATAGAAAACACAGTATCCATCCCGATTCTTAAGCACCGCATAACCCTGCTTGTCAAATTCCGTAAAGAAATTACTGCTAAATCCTTTCTTTTCTAGACGTCTTATGTCTCTTATTGCAAGCAGCATTTCCGTTTCGGTACAACAAATCCCGCAGTTTGAGCAGCGCATAAGCTTTGTAATGTGTGGCTTGTATTTCTGTTTTTATCCCATTTCTAAGAACATTTTGGACGACCAATTTGCATAATATTTCGATTTAACATTTCAGCCCATGCAACGTTTCTCAAAGGTATGCTAGTTGCTCTACGTTTTCTCGCTGCAGTGTATTCGATTAAGCTGTTTTTTCCCGCGCCTTTACGAATGCGCGTTAACTCCACATTTATTATTACGGCACCATCCTTTAAGTGAAGGTTAACGTTTTTTCCAATGTACGATTTAGCGCAATTAGCACTGAAATTCTCCATTCTTCTTCACCACTCTTGTTCTTGATCCGCAATTTTGATCCAGCACTGCTGGCAAATCGGCAAGTTTTCACCGTTTTTTTGGATATAGAGTTTTATGTTTTCGCTGTTACAATTGTTTTTCCAGGGGTTTTTACAACGTTCCATTTTTTTGACCTCAGAATCAAGTTGTGATTTTATTTGCTTTTAAGTCGGTTGCAGAAACTGCGGTTTGAAGCAGTGGAGGGGTGAGTGAAAGTGAAACTTTATACGCTAAGACTTTAAGTGGTAAGTTGTTGAAGCTTGTCTCTTTTAACAAATCCCTACTTCGTAATTCCCACAATTGGTTTGTTAATTCAGATCATCGTTTTAGCCTTGCTGATTTACGGTTATTGGCTTTTCAAAAAGCTATTATTTCAACGTCATGGAAAAATAATGGCTTGGGCAGTGGTTTTGCATCTTATCGCAATATTTGCAATTATGATTCCTTCTCTTGTTTTAGCAGTAATTCCAGAATTCATCATTCGAAATACCTACGGCATCGTATCAACTATTACTTTAATTCATGTTCCTTTTGGCATAGCAGCCGTATCATTTGGTGTCTGGTTTGTAATTGCTTGGCGTTATCAAGGCTTGAGAGGCTGCTTTAACAGAAAAAAGTTAATGCTTGGGACAATGATTTCCTGGCTTGTTTCGCTTTTTTTTGGAATAGCATTGTACCTTGTCTTTTTTTGGTCTCTACTTTTTAGTTAGAGGTTTATTATTTGAGGAGTAATCGCTTCCTTAGTTATTTTCAGCAACGCAACTGAAGGTTTGTTGAGGATTGATGCTGGATCGGTTGGGCTTCCTGGGTTAATGTAGAGGGTTTTGCCTTCCCATTTTATTTTTGAAACATGCGTATGACCATAAACCAAAACATTGAAGCCATTCTCTTTAGCTATATCCTGCATTTTTCCCCGTTCAAAAAAGCTGTCAGGATCATGAATAACACCAATTTTCCAATCAAAAATCTTTAGAGAATTAAGCTTAGGCAACGCATTACTGACTTCAAAGCTATCCATGTTTCCGTGAACTGCTAAAACAGGGGCAGCCTGCTCCAGCTCATCAATGACCGCCAGCTCTACCAAGTCGCCTGCATGAATAACAAAATCAACATTTGCAAAAACATCAAAAACCCTTTTGGGAATACACAGTGCCCTTTTAGGCACATGAGTATCGGAGATCAAACCTATTATTTTGGCGGCTTCATAATTCCTTAGCTCTCGATTAATTGACGTTAACTCACTTGTCATATCGCAGTTGACACCAAGATAGGTGCATCTTGCTTGTTAAATGGGCACTATTACTATAAAAATTTATATTTTGCGAAAGAACGATTAAATTTAGTTTCTTAACATTTAAGAGTACGTTGACCTAGTCAAAATTGTTTTTGATGGGGGGAGCATTCACTACTTGACTCTGGTTAACATACTAAAAAGTGAAGAGGGCTTATGTTGCAAGCATATCTGCTACTTGAAGCAACCTTAAATCAATCGGCTTCTTACCATTAGCTGCCGTCTCAAGATCGTAACCAGCAATTACACCTTTTTGCAGTCCAACCGCCATATTGCTTTTTCCCTGACAGATTAAATCAACGGCTTTCTCCGCAAATAAACTGGCAAGTAACCTGCTGCGCGTCGTTGGACTCCCACCCCGCTGGGCATACCCAAGAATCGAAAGCCTAACTTCAGATTCTGTTTGCTGCTGCATTTCCAAGGCAAGTTTGCTTGTGCTGCCACAGCCTTCTGCCGCAACTATTATTCCGGCTCTTTTGCCTTTCTTCGCGTTTTCCTCCATCAACCTCACGATATCAGCAACGCTTGTGGGTTTCTCAGGAATCAAAATCACTTCTGCACCAACACAAATGCCCACTTCCAACGCTAAGAATCCTCTCTTTCTACCCATAACTTCAACAATAAATATTCGTTCATGAGAAATTGCTGTGTCTCTGATTTTGTCAATAGTGCTTACTGCTGTGTTGACTGCTGTGTCAAAGCCTATTGTTTCATCTGTTCCACACACATCATTGTCTATTGTAGCAGGTATACCAACCATCAAAGCATCAGTTTCTTTGCCTAAATCTAAAGCACCTCTAAATGAGCCGTCGCCGCCGATAACGACTAAACCATCAACATTATTAATTGACAAGGTTTCTGCAGCCTTCTCTAACAGCGCCTTGCTCTTCAAAACCTGGACACCGCAACGTATGCAGTATGGTTCCGCCTAACTGAATTATGCCGCCCACACTGCGAGGCGTAAGCTTCTTGAACGAGTTAGTTAATAATCCATCCCATCCTCTTTCGAAACCTATAACTTGAAAGCCTTTAGCGTGGCTGATCCTTGTTACCGCTCGAATGGCAGCGTTCATTCCTGGTGCATCGCCGCCCGATGTAACAACGCCAATGGTTTTAACCATAAACTATGCCTCTTTTCTCTTCAAAATCAATCTAAAACATTCTTGCTAATAGATTAAAATGTTTAGTATGACTGGACAAATGGGTGTATGCCAAAAAACATAAATTCTTTGCTCTTATCCTTATGGACTTTGTCGGGAGGTAGCTCAGCCTGGCAGAGCTCTCGAGCTGGCTAACACGCTTAGCCTGCGGAGACGCTGTAGAGGTCTACCCATGGTAGGCTTTATTCTAGCCTGCACAGGCCACAGATACCGAGCCGTCGCAGGTTCAAATCCTGCTCTCCCGACCAAAAACTTGTCTTGATGTGCTTGTTGATTGAAATTTTTGGGTTCTGATGCCAAAAAAGCGTGGGCAAATGTAGGCAAGCGGCAAGATTACCCTTAAATATTAAGTAAGCCATGTAAGGCTTACGCAGAGGCGGCGGAAAATGAGCTTAAGCATCGGCTACCTAACCCCAAAACAGCTACAAATCTGGGAATACAAACGCACAGGACTCCAAGAAGCAAGCATCGCAAGAGAACTCCAAGTGAGCCGACAAACAATACACAAAGCCATAGGTATCGCTCATCTAAAAATCACTGAATCACTCGAAGAAACTGCCCGAATAAACAAAATCAAAATCCAAACCGTAAACCCCATGAGAGGGTTCTTACTTGGATACAGTCCCCACTTCAAAACAAAAACCCTAATTACCTTCTCCACAAAAAACGGCATTCAACTCTGGTACAAACATGAGGGCGACTGCAAAAACTGCGACCAACTCCAAGAATGCAAAGAAGCACTAATTTCAGAAGCAAAAGAACGAAACATAGATTTGCAAGGAGACTGCTTACCCTCGGATTACGCAGAAAAACTATTTGCCGCAATTACAGGTGATAAAGAATGAGTATCGGCAACAAATTCTTTGATTGGTGCAGAATACCGCCTGAGCCGCCAAAACACAGCCACAAAAAACTGCTTGCAGCCACCTTAATCGGCGCCATACTGAGCGTCAGCATCTTTGCAAGTTTAGCTCCATTCTATGCCGGCTTAATAGTTGGGCAGGGCACGGTCTTAGCATCAAGCACCATTCTTTCAATTGCTAATGTAGGCGAAGGCCCAAAGTACATACAAAACGCAACATATCAGGCCATAACAGAAACCAACAATTCAAACGGATTTGATGGCGGCGGCGAAATATCCGAATGCAGCAACGACGATTTAGGCAACATAAATGTGAGCCTAACTAACACTGGGGATCAAAATTTGACTGTAACATCCATCGAGATTTACCGAGATGGCAAACTGTTTGCGTTGCTAGATGGATCCTTCACTGTAGGAGCACATTCAGTGGGTGTGGTGAATTTGCAGTTGTATAATCTTACGGAGCTGTCAAAAACCGAAGTGCAACAGCCAACCCTCACCAGTGAACAAGGGGGATGCAACGTAACGGTAAGTTATCCGTGGCCATACAGTTGGCGTCCTATGTTGTACACTATCGTGTTTAATACTCCGGACGGGATCCTGTGGAGTAATGATCATTTTACTTTTCCTACAGCTCCTGACCCGTCGTATTTGTTTAACTCAGAGGGTAATTATCTCGGGTGGCCTGCTAAGCCGCCAGGTCAGAGCTAATTGCCAAAACAGCCATTATGTAAGCCTTTCGTGGCTTACTATTATTTAAACATTGCGCAATACTAATAGGCGACAAACTCCCTTTAAAGTAAGAAGGGGGACAGCGCTTGAGTAACAATATAGTTAACACAGATAAGATCTCAAAATCATTTGGAAAAAATTTTGCCCTAAAAGAACTAAACTTACATGTGCCACCGGGAATAGCTGGCTTTGTAGGCAGAAACGGCGCAGGCAAAACCACAACCATCGGAGTCCTGTTAGGACTACTTAGACCCGCGAGCGGTAAAGCCACCGTTTTTGGTTTAGATTCATGGACGGACAGCTACAAGATCAGAAGCAAATTAGGTGTCATGCATGAAACCAACGCATACCCAGGTAGCTTCAATGGCAAACGTTACCTTGAGCATGTAGCGCGGATTTATGGCATCTCACAGGCTGAGGAACGAATTAATGCTCAATTGAAGGCTGTGGGGTTGTGGGATGCACGGGAGAAACCCATCAAAGCATACTCGGCAGGCATGATTCGCCGTTTAGGCTTAGCCCAAGCATTAATAAGCGACCCCGAACTCGCCATTCTCGATGAACCCACCGCCAATATTGACCCCATTGGCCGCGCAACACTTCTCGGTATAATAAAAGAGATGAACAAAGAACACGGTATCAGCTTTTTGATATCAACGCATATCTTGAGCGATTTAGAAAAAGTATGCACCTATCTATCAATCATAGACAGCGGCAAAATTGTTGACCAAGGCCCCATAAATGACTTATCAGCGAAGTATTCGGCGAACACATACAAAATCGTAGTCTCCAACACACAGCTGCTCGTTGACAAATTAAAAACCGCTGCATACATCGAAAAAGTCTGGGTGGAAAACGACATCATATACTGCCACGTAAAAGACGAAGCGGCATTCTACACCGAAGTCCCCAAAATCGCCGCTAACCTCAAACTGCAACTAAAAACCTTCCAACACATGCTAGGCACCATAGATGAAATCTACGCAAAAACCGCAGGAGGCAGCTAAAATGGCGCAGCACAAGTTTTTGGGCTTAATACGCTGGGAAATAGAAGAATACCTAAGCTTGCCCCTGCTAATTTTTCTTGTTGCATCGGCAATCATCGCTACACTGAGTTATACCTACTTCAGTCCGCCCACCCCGTACTACAACCTGTTTTTTGGTTCAGGCACAGTATTGCTCATTTTGGCTCTGGTTGCAGGCGCATTCTTTGCGCGTAGTTACGCTGGCAGCATCGGCAGAGGCGAAACAAAACTCATGCTGTCCTACCCAATTAAGCGTTCTGAGCTTTTCCTCTCCAAATTTACAGCCCTATTCCTTGTAGTTTTTGCAATATACATTCCAATATACTATCTGCATGTTTACATCGATGGTATAGCTGCCTTTGATCCGCTGGTCTTTCTGACGCTGTTCGGTTTACTATTAGAGCTAATGTTATCATGTTCTGTGGCTGTTGGCATATCGATGGTGACGAAAAATGAAATCATGTCGATTTTAGCTACTGTCCTGTTGCTGTTCGGCCTCGACAGCATTCTCGGATACAACAATGTTCTGTCAGCTGAAGGTAGAGTATATTATCTTCTCCAATACTTTGGCCAACAACTACACGGTATGCCACCTATTCCCGGTACGACCGGCGTTACAGCAAACGACACGCTGCTGGCAGTTTTGATACCATTCGTAGCTTTTGGGGTCTTAATCGGGGGGTCCTATGTGTACTTCACCCGTGTTATGGAGGTTGACTAAAATGAAAATGAACCGTTTAACCAAAACAGGCATACTAATCATAGTGATCGGGCTCTCTTTCTTGGTAGGCACCCTCTATAGAAGCACCAAAGAGGGAGGTGGTGGCTCAATTGGCAGTGGGTTTGATGGTTTAGCGCCAGATGATTGGAGTCCAAGAGGAAATACTGGCAGCTCTGGAGCGTTTGGCGCATACTTCCAGGTTCCACGTGACTTTCGAATGGATGTAAAATCTAATGGAACACTCGACGTTTACGTGTTGAATTCAGAAGGTATACGGCTATGGAATACTGAGGGTACGCTTGCGCCGGCTTGTTCCTTCGAGGGGGTAAAGCAGCAGGTTGTAACTTTCCATCTCAATAGTAGAGACAACTATATGTTGCTTGTCCATAATCCATCCAAAGAAGCAGTAGAATATCTCATAGAGTACTCGGGATACGGAATTGAAACTGACCTGCTGTATGCATCACTGGGCATCACTGCGTTGGGGGCAGTAGTCACCATTGCAGGGCTCATCTCCAGAGGAAGCAGAGGCCGAAAACAAAGCGCAGTCCACAAAAGGCGTTGTAGTGCCAGCCGCCGCAGTGGCGCTCCTAATACTTTTAGTGCCCATCGCAGCCTGCACAGCCCAATCTTCCAGCCTTCTGGCGCCAAGCTGGATGAAAGAAGGCACATACGTAAACTACGACTTAACCCCGATGGGCATGTCATATACAAAATGGAGTTTTAGACACCTCTAAATCTGTTTATGTGAATTTTCTAAATAGCACTGATGGCATTGGAATCGAGTACAATAATGTTACTTCAGTGGCTCTTCGCTGGGAATGCATCCAGCTAAGCGGAGATATGGCAACACTAAACGTCACATACACCATTAACTCTGACCTTCCAAGCGACAACTTTTACACATCAGCCATAGTTGATGTGAACACCGCCAGCCGCAGCGTATACTTACAAAACGGCACTCTTATCGGAACCACAAATCTTTGGCTGCCATCCAGTCCTGCAGAAGGGCAAGAAGTCATGCTTTGGGACATGCCGCCCGACAAAGTAACCGCAAACGTCACCACAAAGATACCTAACGGCGACAACATATGGACATCAGAAACACCGCAGGGTGCCCAAACCGCCTTTCAGCTTGCAAATGTGGCTGGTACGATAAACGGGAAGGACACCAACAAGGTGGGCTTCTTTGGAACCGCCACGTATGAGTACGATACGGGTCTCATGGTTGATGGCGGCGGCAATGACTTCACGTTCGAACCCATACATGTCGCGTTAGGCATAAACATCTATGATCCTTTCAACTCCCTAACCACAAACGTCGATATGGGACCAGCACGGGCTGTTATTAATTGGAGCTATTGGCTCGGTGTAGGGGCGGTTGTAGGTGCAATCGTAGCAATCGCTGTATTGATGATTGTGAGGCGCCATCGAAGAAGATAGGGCGAGGAGGCAATTGAAACGAGGTTACCTAAAAAGAAGAGCACTATTACTGCCGCGGTACTGGCGCTTCTGCTGCTGTCTTTGTCTGCTCTCTCATGCGCCGCCCAAGTCGAATCCACAAGCTTTCTTGCCCCTAACTGGATGAAGGCAGGCACATATGCAACCTACACTTTCCCTTTTTCAGAAATGCACAAAGAGGGCACTTCCTATATAGTTTCACAGTTGATGTTTCTCAACAATAGTTTCCATGACTACAAAAACGCTACTTCAGCAACACTTCGCTGGGAATGCATCCGGCTAGATGGCAACACAGCAACACTAAACGTCACATACACAATTACATCCGACCTGTCAAGCGACAACTTTTACACGTCAGCCACAGTGAACGTAAACACCGCCAGCCGCAGCGTTTACCTGCAAAACGGCACCGTGATTGGAACAACGCGCATGTGGATGCCTTCCAGCCCCGCAGACGGAGCAGAAGTCGTGTTTTGGGATTTACCTCCCGATAGGGCAACCGCAAATGTAAGCACCTCATATGGTGGCGATACTACTGTGTATAAAACGGCGAACCAGGGGGCACAACGCACTTTCATGCTTGAAAACATGGTAGGCAAGATCGATGGACAAGACATCTCTACAATCAATAATCTCTTTGGTTACGAGTATGACACGGGTCTTTTCCTCTACGGTACAGTAAATCATGAACCCCTGCTCAAAGCATTAGGCATAGCCGATAACTTTCAATCGGCTGAGTTCGGCAGCACAAACGTCGATTTTGGGCCAGCTCGGATTTTTGTTGATTGGGGATATGTACTCGGTATAGCGGCGATTGTCGGTTCAATCATTATACTGGCCGTATTGATGGTTAAGAAGCGTCGCCAAAAAAAGTAAGGTGGTGCAGGTTTAAATCCTGCTCTCCCGACCATAAAATCACCCTTGTCGGAGCTTGTTTTGGAGAGTTTTTCGCTATTCGGGCGTTATGAAGGCGCCTCATATACTGCTTTTGTGGCGGTTTCACTTTTAGGTTTGAACCGTCGTTTGTGCCGTCGATGTGGTCGAGTGTTGCGAAAACCCTAATTTAAATACTGCTACTGTGATATATATCATAATACTGCAAAAAATGCATGGTTGTAATATAAATGAAAACAAGCCTTTTGCTAAAGAAATTGCGGCTCGAAAAGAAAGAGATAGTGACATCAGAGGAACTCAAGAGCTATTGCAAACAACTGAATCTTGATTATGAGTCAGCAATCGACCATTTTGTTACGCGCGGTCACTTTATACGCATTTTCAGAGGCATCTTCTACGTTAAGTCCTTAGACGAGATGAAGCTAGGGACAACAAAGTACAGCTATCTAGAGCTTGTCGCCAAGGGCTTAGAATTAAAAGATGTTAAGAACTGGTATTTAGGTCTCTACTCGGCATTGAAGCTAAACAACATGACGCATGAATATTTTTCTATCGATTATGTAGTCAACGATAAAATGCTGCGCATAAACCCGATGAAGATTTCAGGGCATAAGTTCCGATTTATGAAGCTAAAATCTTCACTTTTCAATTTCGGAATCATAACTAAGGATGCCCTATCTTATTCAGATCCTGAAAAAACCATTTTAGATTTCATTTACATGTGGCGCTATAACGGGATCCCAAGGGACCGGATAATTGCTGATATTGGCGATTGGTCAATCAATTTATCGGCATCCAGACTCATTGAATATTCGAAGAATTATCCAAAGACAGCCCAGGAAATCGCACTCGAAATAGCACATAAGCATAAGGTACTTGCATGAGAAAAGACTTTGTAACAGAGGTTGCAAGGCAAAATGGCGTTGAGCAGGCAGACTTACTGGAGAAAGATTTGATTCTCCATCAAATATTAACAGACCTTTCGCAAGATGAGTTCTTTTCCAACAACTTTGTCTTCAAAGGAGGTACCTGTTTGACCAAATGCTACCTCGACTACTACAGATTCTCAGAAGACATAGACTTTACCTGGAAAGATCAAAGCGTTTACGAGGGCAAATCCCAGACTAAAATTCGGGGATTGCTTTCGGAGACCATTGACAAAGTGGGGTCAATTTTTGAAGGAATAGCAAAGAAGAGAGCGCTAGATTTCAAATGTGATAAGCAGGACAGGCACTATGTCGAGCTTGGCGGAAGCAACAAGATGTGCACATTCAAGATATGGTACCGAGCGGAGACACTAAACGTAGAAAGCTTTGTTAAAGTCCAGATGAACTTCGTTGAGAAACTAATCTTTGCACCACAGAATGGTAAGCTTAGCACTTTGCAATGCACGCAAAGTGACGAGCTATCCTTTTTGTTCCCGGAATACGCAGAGTACTGCCAAACGATTAGTTTGCATGTATACGATACGCGTGAAATCCTTTGCGAGAAGGTTCGCTCGATTCTCACAAGGGAAGGATTCAAAGCGCGTGACTTTCTTGATATTTACCTGATATGCACGAAATATGACCTGAAGTTAGAGGACTTGCTTGAGCCAATTGTGGATAAGATCCGCTTTGCACTTGGTGCCTATCAGAAGTATAAGGAGAATTTTGAGGCAAAGAAAGCCATCGTGGCTTCAAAGCCATTTAGATGGGGAGAAGAAAAGCGATTATTGCTTCGGGAGATTGATGGAGAAGAATTCGGCAAGTTTTTGGATAGCTTCCAGTCATTTCTCAAAAAAGTCATCGAAAAAATCTCACCCTGATTAGCCATTGACAGCTTTTCTATTTGTGCAGATTAGAATTGGTCTAATTACAGCTTAGTATTTTGCCATCTCAACGCGAAAAGCAAGAATCAAAACCTTTAACGTTTGAATGAAGACATTTGTCGTCAGCAAAAAAGCAACCAGTCTTAGCCTTAGAGTGAATGACATCACTTATCACACAATGAGGGCATCTTACAGGCGCCTCATTAGCACAGCCGTTAAGCCATTCGTCAACATTTGGTTCTTCATCAAAATAGAAACCAGCAACAAGACAAGCTGTCAAGCTATTATCCAAGTTATCAGACACTTTAACAACAGGCATATACTTAGACCGGGATTCGTTCCAGAAAGGACAAAGAACAATATTGTTAGCGCCCAAGTCACTCGCCAAACGTAGTTACTTTTTTTCCTTTAAAACCTGCAAGATATCCCATTCTAATCTTGTAGTAGACATTCGGTCAGCGTTTCTTAACAAGTACTCTCGGACCTTAGTTTCACCGATATCTTGAGTTAAGACGTTTTTAATATCGTTTAAAATTGAACTCTTCTGCTCATCTGTGATAAACTCGAGCATTTCACAATAAACACTGTTCATAGCTGCGAATTCAGTTTTAAGTGATTTAACTTGGCATTGAATTTCTTTATTCGCTGTAGGTAATTCTTTCATTTAATTTATACTCAACTCTTTAACTATTATTTCTCGCATCTCTTTGCGACTTGTGCTTGGAAGCAAAAGAAATTGCTTTTCAGCATACATAGGCCCATACTCTTTTTCAACTTTAAACTCTCTGCGCTCCCATAATTTTTTAAATTCTTCTTCAGTTATCTTGCCCGGCTTTCTAACATAGACCCGGACAAGCCCTTTTTCTAAACTTATTATACTGCAATCAATTCTAGAACCTTCATCTTCTGTTATGCATTCTCTAAGTATACTTACAATCGTTTTCTCAGCGCCATTTATTATCGAGTAACGCTTAACCCGTTGCTCTAACTCCTTTTGTTCATCCATACTTTCTGCAATATGATACCACGTTTTACTACCCCTATTTTTGAGGGCATAAACCAAGTTTTCAGGCAAGCCAAATCTTCGTAACTCTTCACGCAATCGCTCTTCTGAAACCTCGTACTTAGCTGTTTTGTTGAGCACACGAAGTGCAATAATTCCCATTTTGTCCCTCGGACAAAGAATTAGCAATTTTTCAATAATATCTTTACCAAATCTGCATCTTAGCTGAGCATCGTTCAGGTCATTTAATAATTGCTTATTTTCAAACTGGAGGTATTTTTGAAACTCATCACTATTTGGTATCAAATTACTTTTCTCTGATTCGTCTACTGACCATACTAAGAACGCAGGCATATCTTGATAAGAATATAGCCTACCAAAAATTTGCTTAAAAATATCTGTTGTCAATATTTCGATGTGAACTCCCTTCATTCCTCTTGTTAATAGCTTTCTTGTTATCTTATTCCAATCCAACGTATAAGGCAGGAAAGACCAAAAAATATCTGTCCAAGAAATGCAGGTAAGCCATTCATTGGGAATGTTCCACTTATTGATTATCGGCAGAATGCTAATTATCGCCTCTGAAACGCTCATCTCTTTCTCATAACATGCCCACAAGGCGTCATGGTGGTCGCTTAGACTATGAAAGGCATTATACCATTCACCCCAGTGATCATTAACATCGGCAATAATGAAGATGTCCAAATCTCCAGGCGCCTCATCGACTCTGAAATAGCTACCATGTACAAAGACTTTTAGAATATTTATCGGTAAAAATGTGTTTCGCACTCTTCTTATTAGTTCGTTCAAGTTTCGAGTGAGCGTTGCTCTTCTCATTCAACTTAACCCTTAAGTCCGTGCTGGTGCACAAGAATTTGAATTTTGTGTATGTTTCAAGGTAAAATAATGTGTAGTGCATTTTAGCTTCAGGCATTTTTTCAGTTTCCTTCTTTTTAGAGTAAGCTTTTCTATTACTGTGTTTTCACGATATCATTGCCGAAAAATAGACAAGAAAACGTCAATTGTGTCCGACCCTCAAAACGACCCTTAATGTCTATTTCTCCCGACCAACTTATTCACAAATAGGTTCTTCTTTTTTTGCAGATTTAATTCTATCAAAGATATAGTATGTACTGGTAAGGCTGCGCACTTCTTTTTCAGGAAATGATAGGTAGAAATCTAGGAAACGTAGAGGCCAAAGTTTTTTGGCAAAAGGATACGATTAACGAGGTACTTTCTAGTTCAGTCAAGAAACTTTGACTTATTTCAGTCAAGATAATTTTACGAGAAGCCTTTAATCACCTATGAGTTACAATTGGCATAACACCAGCTGTGAAGAAGACCACATTTATGAAAAGCGGTAAATTAAGAATTATTGCCATAACTTTGTTATTAACAGGCTTTATCCTTGTTGCTGCCAACTTTATTTCTCCGCATTCTGTTTCAGTTCCAAAACAAGTCCTAGTTGAGCATTTTCAACCAGTAACAACTGATTTACATGATACTTCAGTGATAGTGCCTCCTCTAAATTTGACGACTGCTGGCTACGAATATTTTTCTCCAGTACACTTGACACCCGGTCAAACTCTTAATGTCGATTGGTACGCTGACGAGGAAATTTTAGGGTACATATTTTCACAATCACAATTCAATTATTTTCAATCAATTTTTCCTCAGGTCGTTTCAGGGCATAAAAATAATATTACTGTGAATCCGGCGGTGGCTTGGGCAAATGAGAATGGTTTTGCTTTTGAAGCAGGAAATTTTGGAGCAAAATTGGGCGGTGTATCCTACAATGTGACAGAAGAAGGTGACTATTTATCTATAATTACTCAAGGCATCGGTGCGAATAGAACGCAGTCCGTATTAGTTGTTTCCTTCACCGAAACAGTAGTTTCCCACATTTATCAGACTCAAAATGTTCCACAAAGTGATAGCTTGTATCTGTGTTTTGGTCCTTTTTTGATTATTTCAGGAACAACTATTTTTATGGCAATATTTCTGTACAAAAAAAAGTTTAGCTTAAGCAAAAAATTGTGGCACTCAAAAAATAATTCTGAGTGTTTAGCGCAAGATCGGGTTTAATTAAAAAATTTAGTAGAAGTTGCGTGCATCTTTGCGTTTCTCTTCTTATTAATAGAACCACGGAACTTCATCATGATTTATTGGAATGATTTATCTGCAAGCTACTCACTCAACTTTTGGAATTCTTGGAACCCTGTCACCTCTTTGAGTAAAAACTATATGTCTGCTGAATCGCTTATGATTAAACATTGATTTCAAGTGGGTGATCTTGTTAACGCTTTGCTGGATCGCTTAAAGATGCTGCTCAGTCAACATTACTCGTTGCTAACCATACTTGTTGGGTCAGCCCTAATCACCTTCACAATTGGACCCTTTAACAATTGGGACACAAGCTACGAATTCTCAGCAGCATCCGGCGTGCTTTTGTGGGGTTTACCATACACAAACGGTGCAGGCACCATGATTAATCAACCGCCTCTGGGCTTCTACCTCGATTCACCAATCTTCCAAATTTTCGGTCTATCCTTCAACACAGGAGTAGCCATCGTAACATGTTTTGGCCTAGGCTCGGTATTGCTGGTTTACTTGCTTGGCAAAACCTTGTATGGCAAAACAACTGGGCTGGTGGCTTCAGCGCTTTTTGCATTAACTCCTTGGCAAATAGTTTTTTCAAGAACATTTCTAATTGACGTGCAATGCCTGTTTTTCAGCCTGCTCTTTCTGCTTATCGGAATTTACGCAGTACGCAAAGATTCAATTGCCCTCTTCATGTTGTCAGGGGGCTTTTTGGGAGCAGCTTTCTTAACAAAATTCTACGGAATCTTTATGATTGTTCCTTTAGCGATTTTCTATTTTAAAAACAGAGAGAAAAAGTTAAGGAACCCATTATTTGCGGCGGCTTTTTTTGTGCCTCTGATTGCTTTTCTGTTGATTTGGTATCAAGGCATAGTTGGCATCAACATTTTAACGATTTTTTGGCAAGACGACTTCAAATTCTATAACGCCGCCGGCGCAATGCCCTCTTCACTTTTTACCTTCAACTTTCTTCTCGGCAACTTAGGCATATACCTCCTCGCCGCAGCCATTATCTCATTACTAATTTCGGCGTTCCAAAGAAAACTTTTTAGAAATTTTTTTGCTTCCGACTTGATCTGCACAGCATCAATATTTGTGATACTTGGAATTGATACGTTTTTTGCATTAGGTTTAAACTATAAAGCACCCTTTACAGGAGCCGTAAAGTACGATTATCAATCTTTGCCATTCTTTTGTTTACTTGCGGGCGCTCTCTTAGTTAAATGTCAATCGCTGTTTACTACTTTAAAGCGGAAGCTTAATAATTGGTTATTTTTCGGAATCGCTTGCGCAGGAGCACTTTTAGCAGCGGTAGCATTTTTAACAAATTTCTATAAAGCAATTGGCTATGGGCAACTTAATTATTTGGTTTTTAGGGTGGAAGGTTCGGTAGGCTATTCCTTTTTGAATTCTGGACAAATTGTAGGGACAAACAGTCTGCTTTATGTTGAATATTTTGGGTTGGCAATAGTTTTGTCAGGTTTTCTCTGGATGGCGAAAGACAAAGTGAAAGCCCTCGCTAATGTTATGCGTCAAAAAATGTAAATTGTTGGAAGGAGCGAAGAAACTAAATTCCTTTATTTCCGAATTTGTTGTGGTGTGTAAAGTCTTCGATGTTGCGGCGCACTCGGAGGTATTTGCTTGCACCAGTTGGATATCCCAATCGGCAGGTAAACGCAATTTTCATGTATTCAGGAACACCTAGAAGCTTCTTTATCTCAGATTCAACGGGTAATGCAGAGAAAGCGCTGAGAATATGTACACTAATGCCCAAAGACTGTGCCATAAGCCACATGTTCTCCATCAAGCACCCTAAACTTATGAAGCCTAAAACGTCTCCATGCGAAGCAGGCGCCCGCTTCCTAGAATCATAAACAATAATTAGTAAAGTTGGGCTTCCTCGGATTGACTGGGTCAATGGCATGGGAGCAGCTTTCTGAGCCGCTTCAGCCATTTTCTTGGGGTCAACCCAGTCGGGTGGAAACATTGCACCTAAAATACCTGTTTTCTTCCTTAGAAGTTCCTCTTTTGAAAAAGATAATTGTTCATAGTTTTCACGTAAAAACTCTTCAGAAATGCGAGATTTGATATTTCCTATTTTTTCCAAAACAGCTTTGTCATCAATAACAATTATTTCAAAATTTTGCATGTTGTGTGCGGTTGGTGCCCACTTTGCCGCTTCTAGAATCTGCGTTAAATTCTCTTTAGAGATGGGTCTATTTGGATCGAATTGAACTCTTGCGGACTGTCTTTCTTGAATAATTTTTAAGATTTCACTCATATTTTAGCCCTCACTTATTTTCAAGACTGCTCGGAAATGAGCTTTCGCCGTCATCATACGGTCAAAAGCCACAGCGGCTTGCTCAAGCGGAAAAACCTCAACCATAGGAACAACCTGTGTAAGAACACTGAACTTCAAGGTGTCAGCAGCGTTTCCTCCTACCCAACCGCTCACAGACCGCACCGCTCTCATCAACTGAACAGGCGAAATCTGCATAGGCTCATTAACAAAAGTGATAATTATCAATTGGCCGTTACGAGCAAGCCCTTCCACAAGCCCGGAGATTGCTTTGCTGTTCGGCGCGGTGCAGAAAATAGCTTGTGCTCCTCCCAGCTTCATTAATTCTTCCGCCGCATTAGCTTTGTTTGTGTCTATATAGATTTGTGCACCAAGTTTGCGGGCTAACTCTTCTTTTTCGTTACCGCGAGATATAACCGCCACTTTCAACCCAAGTTTAACAGCGAACTGCAGTGCTAAGTGTCCTAATCCTCCAAAGCCTTGAATGGCAATTAAATCGCCGCCCTTAACTGTGCTACTCTTCAATGCACCAAGCGTAGTGGCGCCTGCGCAAAGAAGCGGTGCAGCCTCTACTGAAGTGAGTTCATCTGGGATTGCTGTTAAGACTTCCATTCGGGCAACCATATACTCGGCGTATCCCCCATCGCTTGAAATGCCTGTGGCCAAAGGGCTTTCGCACGCCCAAAACTCGCCTTTTAGACATGACTTGCATTTTAAGCAGTGTCCTCCGCGCCAGCCAACTCCAACTCTCTGCCCTATCTTCCAATAATGTGACTCTGAACCCATCTTGACGATTGTTCCTACAACCTCATGACCAGGCGTTCTAGGATATTGCAGCCCAGGGAAATATCCTTGCTTAACAATTGCATCACCATGACAAATTCCGCAGGCATGGACTTTAAGAAGAACCTCATGCTCTTTTGGCTGTGGAATTTCTTTTTCAACCAACTCCAAATCAGCACCCGGCGCCTTAACTTGAATTGCTTTCATTGGTGGCATAAAATTTCTCCTTCCTCTCTGAACTAATTATATGGATATAAATCTTGTTAAACACAAAAAGTCCCTCAGTCAAATATGATGGTGACGCTAATCATGCATTAGCACGATTTCTCCAGGAGCCAGCCAAATATCCCTGTAAAACTCAAAAACTCGCCAGCCGAACAACCGCCATAAAGCAAGAAAACCCATTCTTCTAAAACCCTGAAAGCTCAGCACCGACAAAGCAGCACCATTTCTTCTTTGAGTTGAAGCAAAAACTGCGTTTGAACCATCTTGCTTAAGCCGCTGTGCTCCACTGCTTGTTATCGTTGCGGCGATGCCTTTTCGCCTATAACTGGGGTGAACAGCAATCCACAATATACAACCATACTTTTTGCCTCCAACATAAAAGTCAATGAGTTTAGCGAAGCCAACAACCCTTCCCGCGGTCTCACCCACAATTACCTGCCCTTCTTCTTGTAGGCTATGGGCTGCAAAAAAGCGATAAAATATAGGAAAAGAAGCGTCTATAATTTCCTTTAATTGATTTAGGTCATTTTGTGCCATCTGCCTTACAATAAGTGCGCTGTCCAAAGAAGTAGCTCCTCCTGTAAAGAGAATTGCAGAAAACAATAATAAATTGTTTAGCGAATTACGATTTACGATTTCCTAATTGACGCTTGGAGCAGAACAGAACACTCGTGTTGCTTTTCTAGAAATATTGCGTTTTTCGAAATATCCCTTAAATGCTTTTTTTGTGGCATTCGACATAATCGAGGGTAATGGATGGCTTCAATATTACAATTAAATGAAGGATTGAAAGAACGCCTTTCTGATTGGAGCTATTCCATTTGTTTTCATTTAAATTTCATCGCAAATAAAATTGCAGAAAAGTTGAGAGTTATTTTCAAAATGGATGCCATCTCGAGAGAGAGGATATCAAGGGATTTGAAGTTAAGTTAGAGCTCTCTTTTCATATCCGCTTCCATCACGAAGGGATTTGTTAGGGTTAACAAAGAATAATTTGGCTAAAAATGCTCTGACTACATTCAATGTTATTCTAGTTGATGGTGCTTTTGATAGGTAAAAATCGTGATCGAATAAGTATTATTGCGGACTATTCTGGAAGCTGCCAATTCAGAAAAGTACCTTAATCTTAGTGTTAATGTTGGTTTTGTTCAGTTGATGATTCTGTTTATAGGTTAACCGTGTGTGGTAGAGAATACCTTAGGCAGTATAGACTTTTTGAGGAGCGTTACATAAGAGCTCAGAAATTGCTTGAAACTCTTGATAATGAGCGAGAACGATTAAGTCAGTCTTGTGAACAATCATAGTTACTCAGATCTGTCAAGCCATTTTGAAAAAATGAGTAATTTACGGTTATATAGACATTATTCGATTTTTTCCATACAGTCTTATATTATTTCACATGTAACATGTAATCCCTAGAAAAGGATGTTATTTACGGTTGAAGAAAGGAGATGATCAGGGTATCCCTTCACCGCAAGTTATAATTGCGGCGCTTAATGAAGAAGAAAGAATTGGCCTGACGATCGCTGAATTAAAAGATACTCTCGATAATCCAAGAGTTCTCGTGGTTGACGGTAGAAGCACTGACAAAACAGTCGAAGTAGCAAAGAAAATAGGAGCCGACATTGTTTTTCAAGAAGGACTGGGCAAAGGCGATGCAATAGCAAAAGCTCTGAAGTTCTTGCGATTTAGCCTCTGAGTATGTCATTATCACATATGCAGATTACACATATCCAGCCGAATACTTGCCTAGAATGATACGTATCTTAACGTAATCCCAATGTTGGTATGGTATGTGGCAACCGATTTAACCACCACTTAGACGTGAAATCGTTGCATGAAGTTTTCTATTTCGGCAACCGACTCATAGCTTTCACACATAACATGCTAATGGAATCCCATTGAGGGATCCGCTAACGGGTTTACGAGTATTACGTTCAAGATTTTGAGAGATTGGCAAGTTAGATCAAAAGGCTTTGATATTGAAGTAGAACTAAATCACCATGTGGAACGGAGAGCTTCAACATCAAAGAAGTGGACAATGCATATCGCCCTAGGTTAGGTGAAAAGAAACTGGGTCTCAGACACAGCGTCGAAATTTTCAAGCGCATAATGATGGAAACAACCTATTAATGAACAAAACCTTCTGTTATGAATAGAAAAGTCATTTGACCAATATATATTATATTATGAACAGAAAGCGCTAAAATGCTTAAGCCATTAGTTTTTGACATACTTGGCACTGCCAGAACACTTAACATAAACGTGAAGAATTGTAACCATACGGTTTCATCTATCATGAATCCGGCGCAAAACAAATGACCTCTCACCGCAAGCTTTCAGGCATGAGTTTGCATAGTCTATTGACGTTAAGTATCTTCTTTTTTGGTGCTCAAACCGCGATTGCACAGACAAATCAAGCTGAATCACAACTTAATGCGGCCAAAGACTCAGTCAATCAGGCTTTTAATGCTGTTTTGGATGCTGAAAAATCAGGTGCAAACGTCAATGGTTTGCTGTCTCAGATAAATAATGCCTCATTTATTCTGTCTCAAGCAGAAAACTCTTACCGAATCGGAGATTTCAACACAGCACTGGTCAAAGCAAATAGCGTAATCCCGAATGACAAACCAAGTTAAAACTGCAGCTCAAAATATTAAACAAAGTACTTTAATTTCAAATCAAAATAGTTTTTTTTACCACAATAGCGTTTACCGTAATTAGTGTTTTCGTTTTTGTTTTAGCTTTGTTTCTAATTTGGCGCTGGGTTAAACGGAACTACATTAAATATTTGTATGAAGCAAAACCAGAGGGAACCAATTAATGAACATTCATGATTTTAAACTTATTTTCGTCTCTATAAGCTTAATTGGCATTTTGCTTATTACAACTCCAGCTCTTAGCAACTTTATTCGTGCTCCAAACCAAGAGCTATTTTCAGAGCTTTATATTTTAGGTCCAAAGCACATTGCTAGAACTATCCTTTTGACATCGCTACAGGTCAAAATTATTCAGTGTACGTAGACATTGGAAACCATTTGGGTTCCTCAGCATATTTCGTGCTATACTTGAAACTTCTTAATCAAACTGACCCGTTGCCAAACGTTACAATTGGCATGCCGAGTACTCTTCAACCAATATATGAGTGTAGCTTCATTGTTCAAGATAACCAAACTCACGAAATCCCCTTGAACTTTTCATTTTCAGCGGCGTCGATAAATGGGAATCAATCGCTAATTAACAAGATGACCATAAATGAAAATATCATTAATGTTGACAAACCTTCCCTTTGGAATTCAAAGGTGACAATATACCCTTATCAACTTCTCATGGAATTGTGGATTTACAATAACAAATCAAATTCAATTCGAATATAATAACCGTTCTGTTCACCTGATTGCTAAACCTTACAAGCATTTCACTTGCATCCTAAGCCAGAGATTAAGGGAGATCGCATTTTTATTTTGGAATATTTGCATTTTAGAAATATCAGTTAAATGACAGTTCAAAGAATAAAAAGTAAAGCTGGATGTAGAAAAAATGGACCGAATATTAGTCACTGGTGGCGGAGGCTTCGTCGGAAGCCATTTAGCAAGAACCCTAAAAAAACAAGGAAACTTTGTACGAATAGCTGACATAAAATTCGACGACTATCTGAAAGAGAAGTATTACTCTGAGAAGCTGACATTGGACCTTAGAGTTTGGGAAAACTGTCTCAAAGCCACAGAAGGCATGGACAAAGTCTACAATCTTGCAGCCAACATGGGTGGAATTGGCTTCATCACAGAAATTGGCGCTGAAGTTATGCATGACAACGTTCTGATTAATACATTCATGCTTGAAGCAGCCAGAAAAAACAAAGTAAAACGATACTTGTACACTTCATCAGCATGTGTTTACCCAACCTATCGCCAAACAAGACCCTAAATTGACGGGACTAAAAGAAGAAGATGCTTATCCAGCTGATCCAGACAACTTCTATGGCTGGGAAAAACTTTACACAGAAAAATTATGTGAAGCTTATCAACGTGACTACAAAATGAACATACGCGTGCTTCGCTATCATAATATTTACGGTCCCGAAGGAACCTATAAAGGCGGAAGAGAAAAATCACCTGCTGCCATCTGCCGAAAAGTCGCTGAAGCCACAAATCCTGGAACAATCGATATTTGGGGCGACGGAAAACAAACCCGATCGTATTGTTATGTTGATGATGCTGTTAAAGGAACAATGCTCTGATGGAATCAGATTATGATAAACCCATAAACATAGGTTCAGATAGGCTCGTAAGCATAAATGACATTAGCAGATATGGTAATAAAGATTTCTGGAAAGAAGATATCAAAGACATATGATCTTTCAGCGCCGCAGGGAGTTCGAGGAAGAAACGCGGATTTAACTCTTGTCAAAAAAGTGCTGAAATGGGAACCACAAGTATCGCTTGAAGATGGACTTGCAAAAACTTATAGTTGGATAGAAGAACAAGTTGCCATAAGACAAGCAACAAAAACATATAAAGGCTATTTTGTGCGCCGTTCAGACTCCACCTTAAATGGAATGTAATCAATATCGCCCGTATTGTATAAACAAGAATATTTTTCTTTCTTTTTCGTTTTTGTCACCTAGTTCTTTATCAAAAGCTTGTATTTGTTGCTAAATGATAGTAAAACCTCGAAATTTACTTAACTTTACCTTGTTGCCTTTGTGTTAAATAATCGAAGATTTCGCTTTTAGATGTTCGTGGCTGTCATTAAGTAACAACAATTAGGGAAACTTCGACTACGAACATAAATCTTCAACGAATTCTTATTTTATCAAATAATGGCAATCGTTTGCAAGACACAGACATTAATTGTGATAGCTTAACGAAAACCTCGCTTAATGGAAGAAAGGTTTTTCAAGAAATCTGCGATTAGGGGAAATTAAATATTGAAAATATTAGCTGTTTGTCAAAGCTTAGATATCTCAGATAAGGAATTAGGAATTACCCCCGCGTGGTGGCAAATTCTTAAAGGGTTACATGAAGTTGGCGCTGAAATCGTAGCAGTCCCATATTACAACAGAGCTATTCAGTCATTGTGGTGGACAACCCACGAAAACCCTAACCTTTGGAAAAATCGGCTCTACAACAATGTGGAAAACTTTGCAACTAAATTTGGGTTGGCAAAAAACAAGATGGATTTCCGACAGAAGAACCAGAAACTTCTTCGTTTCTTGGCGAAGAAAACTGTTGCAAAGAAATGGACTAAATATTTGAGTTCTGTAATTGAAAAAGAAGGTAATGTCGATGCTGTACTTGTTTTGACTGTGCCCCTCAACCAATTTGCAGGCGTTCCGTCAATAATCAAAAAGGAATTTGACATTCCTATTTTATTCTATGATGGGGATACTCCAACAAGTTTGCCCTCATACGGTGGGCTTTCATTCAGTTTCTATAATAATGCTGATCCTTCAGAGTATGATGCGTTCATAATTAATTCCAAAGGTGCAGCGAAAGAAATAGAAGCACTAGGCGCCAACAAGGTATTCACAGTTTACTGGGGTGCGGACCCAAGTGTATTTTGTCCAATGGACGCAATAAAACCAAAATACAATGCTGGATTTTACGGTATCGGAAGTAAGCTAAGAGAAGAATGGATTACTCGGCTACTTGTAAATCCTGCAGAAAAATTTGGTAAATCTGGAGAGGGCAAATTTGCAATTTGCGGCCGTGCCTTCAACATGAATTTAGGTTCAGTTCGCGTTATAGACGCGAGCAAATCCACCTACCGACGCTTTTCATGCCAGACGAAAATAAACCTCAATATTGTACGAAAACCGCATGCTACCGTATATGCTTCAGCAATATCTAGAATCTTTGAGTTAGCAAGCATGGGCTGCTGTGTAGTATCAAATCCATATAACGGCATAGATGAATGGTTTGACGTAGGCAAAGAAGTTCTGATGGCGAAAGAAGATGAAGATCTTTCAGAATTATACAGTTCGCTTTTGGCGGACGAGGAATTGAGAATTCGGCTAGGTACAGCAGCAAGGCAAAGAGTGCTCAAAGAACACACTTTTAAACATAGAGCAAAAGAAATAATTGACGCCATAAAAAGTGTTCAATAAATCTAATTCCAGTTCTTATCTCAAATTCCTTGAGTTCTTGTTTTGCGCTTCGGGCCTAGATTTGTTGACATTTTGATCAAGGTCTTGAAGCGTATCTGGGCTCGGAGAAATACCCTTTCGACATTATGTATACAATAGCAATAAAGTTTAAGAATTCAATCAAAAGTAAAGTTAAAAATATTAACGTCACATTGGAGAAATTATTGATGAACCAACTCAGAATTGGAATAGTAGGATGCGGATTCGTATCTCAAAAAAGACATATCCCAAGTTTCCATAGAATATCAAAACAGGCAAAAATTGTAGCGGTCTGTGATCTGAACAAGACATTGGCCGACACTGTGGCTCAACAATTTTCTATTCCAAAATCATATTCAAGCGTTTCCGAAATGTTATCCAATGAAAACTTGAGTATTGTGGATATTTGTACTCCTCCAGCGGCACACGTGTCAGTTGCGGTTCAAGCATTGGACGCTGGCTGTAATGTTCTAATGGAGAAACCAATGGCTCTTAGCGTTTCAGATTGTGACGAAATGATTGAAGCCGCAAAACGTTCAGGGAAGAAACTTAGTATTGTACACAATCAAATGTTTTACCCACCATTTCTGGAAGTACAAAAACTTGTAGAAGAGGGTAACATCGGAAAACTGACGGGTATGACAATAACCCTCCTTACACCAAGAGAGGAATATATAGTTCACGAAAAACACTGGATCCACAAACTGCCAGGTGGAATAATAGGTGAAACTGGTCCCCATATTATTTACCTTTCATTAGCTTTTGTAAAAAACGTGAAAGAGATTTACGTTTCCGCTAGAAAAACATCAGATTACCCCTGGGTTTTATATGACGATTACAGAATAAACCTTGTGGGCGAAAATATTGATAGTACTATTTGTGTCTCACATGCTAACAGTGTTGCAAAAGAGGAAGTTAATATTTTTGGAACAGATAACGCAGTCAAAATCGACTTGCTAAGCATGATTGTTACGCAAGGAAAAAACAGAGAATTGAAACCAACAGCCGTCGCAGCCTCTTCCATTGGGTACGGCTAGTCAAACCATCAGAGGTGTTTCGTCAAATGCAGTTAGAATGCTGGCGCGAAAGCCAATGCTTGGTCACGATATCATGGTTCAGAGGTTTGTTGAAAGCATCGTTGATAACCTTCCAGTACCAGTAACCCCTGAAGAAGGAAGAGAAACCGTCAGAGTTCTCAACGAAATTGTCAAAAAGCTACCTAAAAACTGATTTATTCTAAAAATAGGCGCTAAAGAATCAGCGCCAAAAATTTTTACTAATCTTCTAAAAAGAAGTCGTAGGTGTGTCAAAATGTTCAGTCAACTTAAGCGAACCTATTATCATTTGCCGTCTAATATACTGAGACTGATGAATGCTGTTCCAATAAAATATAGGTTAGGAGGGAAAAAATTTTCCGATACCGCGAATTTTATTCTTGAAAGCGAAAAATGGAATAGCCAGCGATTACAAAAATACCAAAAACACGCCCTCAATGACATACTCTCTTATGCCGTCAAAAACATACCTCTATACAAAAACATAAAGTTGCAGGGCGAAGCGTTCAATGACATCAAGAGATTTCCACTTCTAGAAAAAGCTGATGTTTTAGAAAACTTTTCGAAGTTAGTGTCTGCGAACATTCACTTTCGTAACGCCTATGTTGATTCAACAGGCGGTTCTTCGGGCAAACAATTGCGCTTCTATGTTAGCAATTCTCTTTATGCAATAGAGTGGGCGTATATAACATCGTTATGGCAACGAGTTGGTTATGAACTTGGAGATAGAATAGTTGCTTTCAAAGGCGGAAGCAACCGTTTTGGAAATCAATTCTGGAGATATGAGCCCGTTTTCAATGCATTGGCGATGTCACCATTTCAGATGAATACTCAAACCCTGCCTCTTTACCTAGAGCGAATTCGAAAGTGGAAACCAAAGTTTGTATACGGTTATCCTTCCGCAATAACAATCATCTCAAAGTATATTTTAGAAAACAACGAGATAAATTTGCCTTCGATTAAAGCCATTTTATTATGTTCAGAAAAGGTATATTTTCGGCAATCGGAGTTAATAGAAAAAGCGTTTCATGCAAGGGCTTTTTCCTGGTACGGTCAAAGCGAGAAAGTTATACTAGGTGGAGAATGTGAGCATTCAAAAAGATATCATATCTTTCCTCAGTACGGCTTTACGGAGTTAATTGGAAAAGACGGTAGCGTTATGGAGGAAAGTGGTGAGGCAGGCGAACTGGTTGGAACTGGTTTTTACAATTTCGCAATGCCCTTAATTAGATATCGTACGGACGATTACGCTACATTGTCAAGAGATCAAAAATGCATTTGTGGAAGACATTGCACTATTTTGGAAAGTGTTAGTGGACGCAGGCTTCAAGAAATGGTTGTGGGAAAACGCGGTTCATTAATTTCATTGGCTGCTCTAAATATTCACACCGAAGAACTGGACAAGCTTTACGATTATCAGTTTTACCAAGATCACGTTGGGGGCTTCGTTATAAAGATCAAACCTGGACCCTCGTTTGTTTCAGAGGACAAGCAAAGAATAATGAAGACTTTCAAAAGTAAGGTAGGAAACGAATTGGATATAAGTATAGATTGTGATTCGGAAATTGAGTTGACGCCTATGGGAAAAACCAAACTTCTTATCCAGAAACTAGATCTTTCAGAGTGGTGGGCATCTCTCGGAAAATAAAATAGTGCTCTAAAAATTAACTTTAATTGAATTAAACCCCATCTAAATAATAATCTTAATAGTATTGTTTTCAAAGGCGATGAAATTGACAGAACTGACAATTATGGCAGTCGGCGATATTGCACTTACAAAGAGAATATGTGATTGCTTTTTGCGACCTAAACATCCGCTTGAAAATGTTAGTTCAATTCTATCGAAAGCCGATTTAAGATTTGGAAACCTCGAAACCCCTATAACTTCTTCAATTCAAAAGAATAATTGTCATTATTCAAAACTTTTTGACGATTCAAACGGAAAAAGGGTATTTCTTAAATCGGAATTGAAGACTGCATCTTTACTAAAAAAAATGCCAATGGATATCGTTTCTCTGGCTAATAACCACATTATTGACTATGGACGACAGGGTTTGGCTGAGACAAGAGAAATTCTGACTAACTCTGGACTTTATTATGTCGGCGCCGGAGAAAATTTATCGATAGCTAGAAAACCTGTTCTACTAAATATTAAGTCAAGAAAATTAGGCTTTTTAGCTTATTCGTTCACGTATGAGGCAACTAGAAAAGAATGTGGGTGCGCACCAATTTGGAAATTTCTATTAAAACAAGATATTGTTTCCTTGAAAAAACAAGCTGATACAGTTATTGTTTCCCTTCACTTCGGCCGCGAATTTTCTTCGATTCCCACTCACTTCCAGAAATCAATAGCTCGGTTTTCTATTGACCGTGGAGCTGATATCATCATAGGACATCATCCTCACGTTTTGCAACCTGTAGAAATTTATCGAAATAAAATAATTGCGTACAGCTTGGGCAATTTCATATTTGATCCAATGTTGTACCCTCTAAAAATGCCTGCAAAGTTGTTTAGCCTTACGAAGCTTTCAGCTATAATACAAATCAAAATACGGGAGGATGGTCAACTTTCTTATTCATTAATTCCAATTTATATGGATAAAAATTATCAAATGCAACTAATTTTTAGGACAAATTTTGCGTATGACACTGTAGAAACTAACAATATAGTGATTAATTCTGCAGTAATTAAAAAAGTTCTTCTCTTAATTAAATTGAATTGGGTATCATTATTTAAAGGGAGTTTATCGAACGAATTATTGCTCAGTTCAAGATTACTTAATTATTTAGACACATTATGACCAACAGTTCACTTAATAAAGTGTCTAGAAACCAAGATAGGAGGGTATTGAATGGAAAAAGCGACAAATTCAATTGCGATTTTCAAAGATAGAAAGTTGCATTACCCAAATCAAATACCTTTTAATCCACCGAAAAAATATCCTGAATCTCCATTCGCGGATAAATTTGATGATAATAATTTGGTTTATTCTGCTATCAGAAATTCGCTCAGGCTTTTAAATACTAGATTTGAAAAACTATGGCATCGCGAATTAGTCACCTTTATCAAAGTTAATAAATAAAGGCGATAAAGTTCTCATTAAACCTAATTTGGTTTATGATAAGAACAATTCTGGCGAATCAATTTTCGCAGTGATAGTACACGCATCCATCGTAAGAGCAATGATTGACTATGTTTTCAAAGCCACTGGTGAATCAGGTAAAATTGTCGTTGCTGACACCCCGCAGAGCGAAGCAAATTTTGCAACAATAACAAATTTGACTGGTCTGCAGGAATTAGTAGACTATATAGTTAACAAATTTTCAGTTCCTATCGAGTTAAGGGATCTACGAAAATATAAAGTTGCTCTCACTAATGGAGTCGTTATGGCAAAAACGCCTTTGGCAGGGGATTCTAAAGGGATGCTGAAGTAGATCTTGGAAAAGGCAGCAAAGTAGCTGAACTGGATACTTATTGCGATAAATTCTATGGAGCTCATTATAATAGACAGGAAACAAAAATTTATCATAATGAAAATCATCATATATACGTAATATCAAAAACAGTTTTAGAATCGGATGTAATAATTAGTATACCCAAACTTAAAACACATATGAAATCAGGCATTACATTAGCCCAAAAAAACATGGTGGGAATAATAGGTGCAAAAAATTCACTTGTGCATTACAGAGTTGGCCCGCCTCCGAGAGGAGGCGACGAGTTTCCTGACAAAGCCAAAACAAAAGATTTTTTTCTTCGAAGGTTCAACCGAATGTATGAAGATCTGTTACTAAGCCGCAATACAGGAACTAACTCGTATAGACTATTTGTTAAGTCGTGTGGCGGTCAACGTAATTTGGGCGGTGCAGTACCTATTTCAAGTAAACCAAATTTAATACACAGCGGTCATTGGTATGGAAATAATCCATTTGGCGTGCCGTTCAAGATGTAAGTAAAATCTCTATTTACGCTGATAGTGCTGGTAACATTCGAGATGTGCCTCAACGGAAAGTCTTTGCAGTTGTTGACGGTATTCTTGGTGGCGAAGGGGATGGTCCGTTAGCTCCCAATCAAAAACATTGTGGAACTATCATTTGTAGTATGGACCCTTTACTGGTAGACAAGGTTGGGGCCAAGCTATGGGAATTGAAAGTTATGTTCCATACCTCTATTAGGATGCATCCAATAATTTCGATGATGTATCAATAATATTTTCCGAGGATGGACAAAACAGACAGTTGAGTTTCGATGAACTCCCTAATATGCATTTTAAGCTCCCGCAGAACTTCAAAGCAAAAAGGTAATTCACGAGTTTAATCAAGCATTTACAATCTTATGATTCAATATTTCTCGGATGTGCGTTGTAAAATGAGAGTGTTACATGTATGCCCATTATTCCCTCCGGATCCTTCTTCTTTCGGAGGAGGTGTAACCCAAGTTGTTTACAATATAGGCAATCAACTAGTAAAGCGTGGGCACACTGTAGATGTATATACTTCTTACGTTTTGGAACACGAAGCCGCAGTTAATGCTCCAGTTACTAAAATAGGTTTTCGCAAGTCGTTATTTATTGATGGTTTGAAAGTATACTATTTTCCCTATTTATTTCATTATTACACTTTTTTTGTTACCCCAACCGTAATATCTTCCACCATAAAATCTCTTAAGAACTATGACATAATACACATTCATGATCCTCGATCATTTCAAGGAATAATAATCAGTTATTTCGCTAAAAAATTTGGTATTCCTTACGTTGTCCACGCTCACGGATCTTTTGTTAAGACTAGTGACGAAACGACAAGAATTGTTTCAAAAGGCATCTTAGACTGGAGTTTCGCGCGTAAAGTAATTAAAAATTCTTCAAAGGTTATCGCTTTAAGCTCTTTAGAAGCTAAACAATACCTTGATTTAGGGGTAGACAGCAAAGCAATTGAAATTATTCCTAATGGAGTTGATTTATCCGATTATTTTAATTTGCCATCTAAGGGTGTATTCAAACAAAAATATAGCATCCCGATTAACAAAAAATTGATTTTGTATATTGGTAGAATAACCAAAAGCAAGGGTATCGATTTTTTGATTAATGCGTTTGCTACTATTTGCGGAAAAGAAGATTTTCGTGATACTTTGCTTGTCATCTCCGGAAAAGACGATGGGTATTTAGATGAATTGAAAAATCTAGTTAATGCATTTAGACTTGCAGATAAAGTGCTTCTGACAGGAGGGCTGTCAAAAAAGGAAAAGATTTCAGCCTTTGTAGATTCGTCTGTTGTCGTTAATGTTGAGCCAAGAAATGTGTTTGGGTTAGTGCCTCTTGAAGCTGCAGCTTGCTCAACTCCCGTAATAGTTAGCAAAGACAACGCAATTAGCAAAATAATTTTGGAAGGAAAATTCGGTTTTGCAGTAAAACATTCAGATGTTGAAGAACTTTCGAACACCTTGCACTTTTTGTTGGAAGATGAAAAATTGCAGAAAGAAATGGGCACAAGAGGTCGTACGTTTATTTTCAAAAACTATGATTGGGATAAAATAGTTTCGAAAATTGAGAAAGTTTATGAACATGCAATATTTAACGCACAAACCAATAATTAGAAAACTAGCATTCGCAAGAACTAATCATTTTTGCCAAGAAATAACGCGAAAAATGAGAATTCAGATTGAATATTAACAAAGGTATGCATTAACATAAAATTCTTGAAAATAATCCAATATTTGTAACATAAATTTTTTATGAAAATATTTATCAATATGCTGTCACGGAGTAATATAGAAGATGCTAGATATAAATTAATGGACGGAAATTCGCTCATTATAGACACTTTTCGTCCTACAAATTTGTTGATTATCGATATGTTGTAGAATGTTTTTTGGTTGTACAACTAATCAATTAAACCCACTGATATTTCTGGATACAATGTCCAGCATTCCAAGCCAAACCTTTTGTCAAGTATGTGGGAGTGCATTACCAAAGGCATTCAAGACTGACTCCATGGTATATCGTTCGTTTGTTCAAGAAAACTATGTTAACTCCAAACATTTTGATGTACCCAGATACGCCATTAGACAGCGAATGGAGAATCAATAGTCCAAATTCAAAAATATTGCATTGTTTTGTCCCTGTTTGGATATTATTCGAGAAAGTTACTTGACAAAATCGAATTTCTTAGCTTCCTTAAACAAATGATTGTTTTTGAAGCGTCGAAGCAGCCGATTTCAGAATCCGGAAATTAAGATTATTTCAAAAACTGGGAAAATTTTTCGGCACATTAAATTGGAAATATAAGAGCTTACCTTAAAGTTCTCATTAAATAATCCTATGAGTATCCTAAGAAAGTCTAAAAAACTAACAAAAGGCGGATAATATGAAGAGATTCCCACTCATTTCGATAATTATCTTAAGTTATAATGGCAAGGAATATGTTCGAGAATGCCTAAATAGTGTGCTGAAAACAAGTTATCCTTTACTGGAAGTCATAGTCTTTGATAACAAAAGCAACGATGGAAGTCAACAACTGGTTAAAGATATTTTCCCGAGTGTAACCTTGATAGAAAGTAGCGTAAATCTTGGTTTTAGCTTGGGCAATAATTTTGCGGCTGAGAAGTCTAAGGGTGATATTATTGTGCTTCTAAATCAAGATACTTACGTTGATAAGAATTGGTTGGAAGAAATTATGAAGGCTATGGAAAGCAATGAAGTAGGTGTTGTAGGCTGTAAAATATATTATCCTAACACAAAAATAATTCAAAGTATTGGATTTAATGTTCACCCTGCTGGTTACACTCTTCCTATAGGTGGAACAGAGGAAGATAATGGTCAGTATGATGAAATCGATGAAGTAGATTACGTTGCTGGAACTGCATTGGCAATAAAACGACCAATAATGGAAAAAATAGGACTTTTAGATCCCGCCTACACTTACTACGAGGATACTGACCTTTGTTTCAGAGTGAAAGAAGCAGGCTACAAAATCATAATTGCACCAAGGGCTATTGTGTATCATTTCGGGTCGGTATCCTTCGGAAAAAACTCTTTGAAACATAGTTACCTCGCACAAAAGAGTCGCGTGAAATTCGTTGCAAGACATTTTTATGGTTTACAACTTCTAAAGAGTTTAACCCTGTATGACCTTAAACTAATGATTGACGTTGCAATTAAATACTTGCGTGGAGTGCTTATTCTGCAAAAAGAACCGGTCCTGAAAGGATCTAACAGTGTATCACATAAAACAAGACGCGTAAAAGTTTCACTCATAAACTTTCTGGCCGCAAAACTTCTGGCTTATGTTTTTCTATTTTCTTCCTGAAACTTTGAAGAACAAAAACCAAAATTGTAAGTGATGACTTGGAAACCAAAGAATTCTTAATAGCTATAAGTGCCATTCAAATAGCTGCTTTGATAGCTATTTTCTTTGACATTCCGATCCTCCGACCAGTTATAGTTTTCGTTTACATTTCGTTTATTCCTGGGCGGTCAATTCTTAGAGCCTTAAAATTTTCGGAATTAACCAAAACTGAGATCATACTATTTTCAGTGGGTTTGAGCATTGCTACGGCGCTATTCACTGGCATTATTTTAAACTCATTATACCCAATTATATCCAAACCACTGACTTTAATTCCTTTTATTGGCGTATTAACATTTGTTGTTTTCGGTTCTTGTATCCTTGTCTATTTCAGAGAGAAAGCGAAAAAAGCCTCAAAAAGCTTTCTATCCCTGAAAATTCCAAAATTTGACTGGAAAATGATTTCTTTCTTGTTATCTCTCCCCGTGATAAGTATCATTGGCGCTTTAATAATGAATGTTTACAAAAGCAACTTTGTTCTCATGCTGTTGATTGTTCTTATCTCGATTGTTCCAGTCCTTGTCGGATTCAAAAAAATTCCCAAAAATTTGTATCCACTGGCGATAGTTACAATTGCGCTTGCTCTATTGTTTCATAATTCTTTAATTTCAAACTATTTGGTCGAGTGGGGGGATAGTTCTTGGGAATACTACTTTGCAAGTCTGGTGTTGAAAAACTCATTTTGGAATTCGGCTATACCAATTAATTACAACGCAATGCCTGGAATAGTGATACTTGCCCCATTGTTTGCAGAGGCAAGCAAATTAGATTTAACTTGGGTTTTCAAAATTTTCTATACAGCACTATTTTCGTTAGTTCCTTTAGGATTGTACGAAGTTGTTAAAAGACAGATTGGATCAAGAAATGCTGTTTTTTCCGTTTTCCTCTTTATGGCCATCTCCACATTTTACACAATAACATTGGGTTTGGCACGTTTCCAGATTGCGGCTATGTTTCTTGTTTTACTTCTTTTAATAGTCGTTAGAAACAAGTTTGACCGAACTAGCCTTGCATTATCCATTGTTTTTTCTGTCGGTTTAATTATTTCGCATTATGCGCTTTCGTCTATTTTTCTCCTCATAGCGGTAGGTTCACTTGTAAGCTCATTGTTCCTAAAAAACAAAGTGAGACACACTAGTGGCAAAGTAATCAACGAGATTTTTGTAATGCTGTTTGCTATCATTACACTAGTTTGGGCTTATTCGTTTTCAAGCGGTTCAATTTTGCAGAATCTAGTTACTATCGGGAAGACGACGGCGAGTAGTATTTTCCAAATCTTTTCATGCACTGGATACTCACAAGGCTTGCTATTATTATCGAAACCAACGACAGTGCCTTTGCATGAGCTTACAAAATTCATCAACTTGCTTTCGGTAGTGTTTATTTCAGTTGGAATTGTTTATGTTTTAATCTGGCAGAAAAAACGTGAGAACAAGATTAACGGCGAGTTTCTTGCCATTTCACTTGGGAGTTTCGCGATTAGTTTAACTGGTTTGTTGGTTCCTTATTTTTCCTCAACAATAAACACCGATCGGCTATATGATCTTAATCTAATTTTTCTATCATTATACTTTTCCACAGGTGGTCTTCTATTAATAAATAAGATACTTAATTTTACTCACAGGCTTTTCAGAGGAGCAAAGATCGATTCACATGATCTATCGCCAAAGATTCTAGCCATCTTTCTTTTAGTTTTTCTCTTAATTAATTCTGGTCTTATTTATGAAATTGCGCATCAACCAATTAATGTTCCAATTTCTTTTACTGATGCCTGGCAACCACATTTCACTGAGACCGAAGTTCAGGCAAGTATTTGGATTGGCACTTATGGTAACGCATATTTGCCTACGTATGCAGATCTAAATGGTGCACACTTATTGATGATGATGACAGGAAGCTTCCTTGCTTTTGAGGGAAAAAATCAAATAATTAACGATCTCTCAAATTGCTACATTTTCTTAGGCCAAGAAAATATTAAAAATGGAACTGTTAGATTAATGAATCCTGACTTTGCTCCAGCTAGCCGAATTATGACTACAAACGCCCCTATTCAAAATTTAACATTAAACATAGTATTACAATCAAGCGACAAAATATTCGATGATGGCAATGCTCAAATATACGATTCTGCGAAATACTTTTCTCCTTAAACCTAGATCTTCAATAAACTTTCTCTATTTAACGAACATTGTATGTAAACCGTTGTCAAGAAAATTTTCTTTGTAATTATTTGTCAATTGATTGTGCAAAACTAAAGAAAAAGTAACATCTTGACTTGCTATATATATGCCAAAGTCAGTATTATTTTTACAAGTATTAGTTCTCAAAACATTTTTTGTGCTGTGGTTTTCTAAGCTCATTCCGGAAGCAGCACAAAATTCAACTGTATTATTCTCAATTAAGCCATAGCTTGAATTGACTATTCTTATCCCGTGCCCGTCGGTTCCATTATAGAAACCAATGTTTGATATTTGATTTCCAACTATTGTGAAGAATTTGGAGCCAAAACGAGTGTTATCATACTTAGTTCCAGTTATACCCACTTCGTCACAATTTGAAACAGTATTGTTCTCAATTGTTATGTTACAGCTATCATCGAAACTAATACCACCCCTTCCACTAATCACATAATTTCCTTTTATATCCGCATTGACAGCTTTATTATTGTCTATCCCGTGACCAATTTGTGAACTTATTGTGTTATTCTCTATAGTTGAATTGAGACTTTCAACATTTAGAATACCTATATTTCCGTTTTGAATTTGGCATCTTGCAATATTGACTCTGAAACAATTGTTTAGCCTTATATTGCTGCATGATGTTCCAATTACATCTACATTATTTATGTAGCTATCATTTACGGCGTAAAAATAGATACCGTTTGCTGAGTTTTGATCTATGTGGCTAAATCTAGGTGCAGTAATTGTAAGATTTTCAACAGTTACGTTTGTTATCTCATCGCCAATATGGCCAACTGCTAGTAATCCGTGAACTGCAACATTCCATCGCAATATTGTTGTCGGACCTTCGCCTTCTATCCTCAAGTCGCTGTGCAAAAACAACGTTTGGTCAAAAACATATTCTCCGTTTTTGAAAAGTATATTGCCACTTGAACAATTACCAAACGCATTTGAAGCTATATACGTATCATTGTTGCTATAGTCAATAAGTTTGCTTGTTAATCCATCGCCCCAGCAGGTATAGCCCTCAAATTTTTCGATACAATAAGTAGATGTTTTATTAAGAGAACTGAAACTTTCTTTAACATGAGATTCTAATGTGGTCTTATCTGTTTGCTGAATATTTCCACTTGCGAACAATCGAACGCTATTTCGATTTGCCTCTGTTTGCCCTGAAACCTCAATGGGAAAAAAAGTGCAGATTAACAAAAGAAAACAAATGCCTGTCAAAGCATACACTTTGACCTTTGTCAAGCATTTACCTCTTGTTTCATATAGGACTTTTGAATGAAATTCGTTGCAACTTTTTTGTGGATGATTTTGTTTTCAATAATTGGCAAAGACGCAAAAACTTCACTGTATTTTTCTTTGTTGGAGTAATTTTGCTTGACCAATCTCTAAGAACACCAGTAAATATCAGTTTTATTGAGTATTAATAAACGTTATTTAGTTATAAATACTATTGACAATATTATTGGCAACTCTAGCTACACAAATGTCAGAACTCATATACAAAACATAAATGCCTGCCATTTCGAAAGTTAAAAATTCATAAATGTGACTAATATTCGAAAGTCGGGGGTAGACGGAAAAAATAGTTAAACTACATATCAGCGGACTTGAATCCGCCCAGAAAAAATGGCGGGTTGGAAGAAACCAGATATAATTGATTGACCATAACCAGCAAAATATCACTTAATGAGGAATACTCCGTGCAGATTCCACTTTTGAACTTTAATGATTTAAGTTTGTTACTCGCCATTGGTTCAATCGTGCTTCTAATTAGTGCTTCTCTGACTTCACCCTATTGCGGTTTAACAAATCTAACAATTAGCAAGAAGAAAATTCGTACGGTTGCGGTAGTTGCTGGGATACTATTTCTAATTACGGTCTCTGTCCGAGTAGCCGTTATGCTTATTACGAGTGTCCCTTAAAAACCAAAAGTAAATCGTTCTCATTGCATATTATCCGTCAATATTAATATGCATATTATCCTTTCAAATAATAGGAAAACAGAAATTAATTGAAAGCGTTATTTATCGCGTAATTCAACGGTATAAATGTAAAACTAAATTATCTCAAGCACGTTTTTTGGCGCTAACTATCGAAATGACATCTCGGTCCTTTAAGATGGCGTCCTCACCAATTCTTCTTTTGTCTCTTGCATCTACGGCATAAATGAAGTTATCGCCAAGTTCGCTGTGAATTACGTAGGCGAATTGTCTTGCAGTTGTTCCTTGCGGCACGAGGTAAGTATCTGGTAACACTCTTCCGTTGTGGTCTGACAGATGTTCTAAATCTTCTACTGGATAAACTGTTATCATGTTTAGGAGTTTAAAGTATGCAATGTTCATAGCGTTTTGGATACCTGTTGACCCGTTTTTAGCGAGCACTTTTTCACGTATAGATTCTAGAAGCTTTAATTTGTCCCGGGGATAGTTTTTCTGGATGCGTTATTTTGAAGTCGCCGTCACCTGGTTTGTAATCGATTAATTGTTTTTCGGCAGCTCTTCTAAGCCCAAGTTCGGCTTCCGCAGAACACGGTATAACCATATAGTCAAGCTCTTTCATGCGCTTTAAATTTGCTTCAGCGGTCGGCAAATCAATCTTGTTTGCAACTATCAGCATAGGTTTTGACATTCGTCTTAAAGTGTCAACAAACCGGTAGAAGTCGTTGTCAGACCATGTTGTTGGTTTATCTATGTTTAAATTTGCTTTTCGGATGGCTTCCCCGACTAATTGACGTCTAATGCCTAAACCTGTTAGGCGATCTTCAAGCGGGAGCGCAATGCCTTTTTTGTCGGCTTCTGCTGTCCGAGCGATTTTTGGCCAATCCTTCTTGAGAATTGTTATCATCCACATTGTTATTTCTCGTTCAAGAAACTTTACATCTTCCAGCGGGTCACGTTCGCCGGGCTTGCAGCTTTTTCCTTCACAGTCGGTTCCACCTGAAGCGTCAACTACATGTATAAGCGCGTCGGCTCTGCGTATTTCATCTAGGAATTGGTTGCCTAAGCCGCGTCCTTCCCAAGCGCCAGGAACGATACCGGCAATATCTATTAATTCTACAGGAACAAGCCTTACTCCGTCGAGGCAAAGCGAGTTTTTCGGGTAGTCTTTAACCTTAAATTCTTCGTGGACGCATGGTGTTCGGACGTAACCGACACCGCGATTGGGTTTAATGGTGGTAAAAGGATAATTTGCTATTTCAGCTGCTACGAGGGTTACTGCACTAAAGAATGTGGATTTACCCGTATTTGGCTTTCCAACTACGCCAAGTAAACGTGAATAAGACTTCTGCATGTTATCACTTTACGCAGTAATGTTGTTCTCGCAGGGCTATTATTATTTACGCTTCGGAAAAGTTAGTTATTCAACGGCCAAAACACATTCTCTCGCTTCGAGTGGCTGATACATTTTTAAGACTGTGTCGCTGAAGTTTTCTAAGAAGCGAGTTAGATGAAGATTATCATAAATAGTTAGGTAGGATTTTCATTTTGATCCTTGTTGATGTACTTTGCTTTTGGACCCCTCAATTCCAGCAGAGTTTCCAAAGTTTTATGGCATTTGCTACATTGCAACATGGGATTTCCACATGCGGGACAGAACAACTCCCCTTTCTGAAGACGCTCCAGAATCTCCAGTAAATCCGCCTTATTCTTCAAATCCCGAGCTGTCTCCTGCTTTACTATAGATGCTTCAGTCGAATCTTCTTTAGGCTGCTCGCCCGAAACAATTTCGTTGTAAACGTGAGTTATGCTAGTTTTGCCTTCGCGAAGTTTTTGCTTATCATCTTCGCTTGCTTCTTGAAGTATTACTTTGCCTCGCTCAAAAGTACGCGTTGAAACGCCAGCTTTTTTGGCGACTGCTTCAGCTGCTTTTGCCTTAAACTCCGGCTCAATGTCTATTGGCGCTATGCCTAACTGCAAGTTTCGCCCGTTTTTTCCTCCTTTAGCCTGCCGTTGTTTTGCCAGCGCCTGCTCAATCTCAAGAAGCGGTGCAGCCAACTCCACAAGCTGAAAATTATTTAGATGCCGACGCCTAAGATTAGATTCTATAACAAATTTTTTCTCCAAAAGCTTATCATCAAACTTCCGAACCTCAAAATCTGGCTCAATACCCAATTCAGAACAGGCACGATACCTATGATGCCCATCCAAAACTTCCAAGTCCTCGTTCACTATTATAGCGTAATGTTGCCCTTCAGCTTGAATGGATGCTTTGAGCTCGGCGAATTCTTCTTCAGACATTTTAGGAAGCAATTTTTCGTATTCAGGGTTTAAGCTTAAGCTCATGGCAGTCGCCGTTTACGGATTTACCTTTTGGCTGATTTATTATTTAAGCTAAAGGGTAAAGCCCGCAATTGGTCGCGGACTCATTTTGGCTAGTAAAATTATGTTTAACGAGTAGGCAAGGGAACAATCTAGAGTGTAATATGGTAGCGGAATTGGGAGATAAGCGCTCAGGAAACAAGTAAGTTAAAGCTAAGAGCCTATAATGTTGGCTCTATGATGCAACAACATATTCTTTTATTTTTTCTCGACAATCATATAAATGCGTAATGACAACCCGCGTGGATAGTTTGGCGAATCAATAATTAATCAAAAAATGCGACACGTGCTCTCTTCTCTTCCGAAATTTTTCAGATGTCGCATGGTTAACACAATTGGTTCGCCAAACCGTACTTTTGTAAACTAAGTAAACTTTATTGCCATCGCTTACAAACAAAATAAAGGAGCCACATAGATGTTTTGCAACTTTTGCGGAAGACAAAACAAAGACGATGTTTTATTTTGCGAATTCTGTGGAAAAGCAATGTCTCAGAAAAATTCACCGATGCCTGAAATTCAACGTGGACATGAAGCAAATCAGAATTCCGTTAGAGAGCATTCTCCCAAACTCAGGATCTCTTTCACTGCATTAAAAGCCATAATCACTGGCATTGTGATAATTTTACTCGTTTTTGTTGTTCTTCAGATTTATTACCCTGGCGCACTTCCCTGGAACTGGTAATTTCTGACAATCAGCTTGTATTTCTTGGCTAAAAGGATCTTTCCCATTTTTGATATATTCTATTCTTTTTTCTCTCTTCTTCTATTTCTGGATGGTTGAATTGCCTTCTTTGTTTTCCATAGAATTGAGTTTTTCTGATAATGTTTCAAGAATCCTTAACATATAAGTTTCTTTGTCTAAGCAGCCCTCTCTAAGAAGGTTGTCAAGTCTATTCGGCAATTTTTTTTGTCTATCTTGAAACCTTCTTGCATTGTTGTCGAAAAAGAATTGCCCGCTAAATGCAATATAATATTGTCCATTGGGCGATAAAAACTTTCCAACGTGTTTTCTATTGACTCCATTAACACGCCAATTTAGTCACCTATTTGAAATGAACTAAAAATGAGAAAAGTACTTAGGATAAATAGCTGGGCTACACAAGTTATATTAAATAGCTTGCACCTAAATTTTATCAAACTAATAAAATAATTAAAAATCTCATTAATGCGAGATACACTCGCCTTATGCGATTTAACATAATTAAATAATTTACAAATAGGAAGTGCATATTTACGGGAACATCCCAAACATTTACGATTAAGTACGTTATTCACGCGAGATTTGAAATTGAAGGCGTAGTAGAAAAACCCGATGTTATAGGCGCAGTTTTCGGTCAAACAGAAGGACTTTTTGGACCTGAACTTGATCTACGAGAACTTCAGAAAACAGGTCGAATCGGAAGAATCGAAATTGATTTACACTCAAAAAACGACAAAACCACGGGCTTAATAACTATTCCAACCAGTTTAGACCGGGTTTCAACAGCTCTTATTGCAGCAAGCATTGAAAGCATTAACCGCGTTGGTCCATGCTCAGCAAAAGTCGGCATAGACAGAATCGAAGATATCCGTGAAGCGCGAAGAAAAATCATTATTGACCGTGCAAAAGAAATTCTCCACAAATGGACTATCGAGTCAATGCCCAGTGTCGATGACGTTTACAAAGAAATTTCTGAAACCATGAAAGTTGGAAAAGTAGAAAAGTACGGCCCAGAAGACTTGCCTGCAGGTCCAGGACTAGATGCTGCAAAAGAAATTTTTGTTGTCGAGGGACGCGCAGACATAATCAACTTAATGCGATGCGGAATTTTCAACACTGTTGCCCTTGAAGGCGCCAAAGTTCCAGAGTCAATAAAGAAGTTAACCAAAGAAAAACCAGCAACTGCCTTGCTAGATGGTGACCGAGGCGGAGACTTGATACTTAAAGAGCTAATCCAAGTTACAAGTGTCAAATTTGTCGGCCGAGCTCCTCGAGGCAAAGAAATCGAAGAATGTAACTGTAAAGAAATCGCTGAAGCCATAGAAAATAAGCTTCCAATTGCTGAAGCCGTAGCACCTCCTAAAGCCACTAAAAAACCTGAACCGCCAGTACCTCACCGCATCAAAGTTGAAGTTCCAGAGCCCGTAGGTCAAGCAGCAAAAGCATTACAGGGCACACTTGAAGCAGTCTTGCTTAACGAGAAATTTGAATTCGTCGAGCGATTACCTGTAAGCCAATTAGCCGAGAAACTTCAGCAAGTGACTGGCGTTGACACAGTGGTTTTCGACGGGATTATTACCCAGAGAATTGTTGACATTGCAGCTGACAAAAACATTAGGCGAATAGTTGCGTCACGCATTTCAGAAGCAGTAAAGCCAGCATTAAATGTTGAATTGGTAACTTTCCAAGATGCCATTGTCCAAGCTTAAATATAATCCATTAAACTTTTAGTTTCTTCAGTTTCTTTTGCTTCTTTAATCAGTTCTTTTTCGGTTACGTTGAAGAATCCAAGTATTCTAACTGCAGCCGGAACTATCTGGTTAGTTATGTAGTAATCAACGTCTACCTCTTCATACTTTGCAAAAACGTAGGGTTTCACGCGACTGTAAAAACGCCCCTGACCCGTTAGTATAACAAAGCCTACTTTATCGCCTGCTGTTAGACGCCAGCCTTTTTCTTTGAGCATCTTTGCAGCTTCAACGTGGGGAGCTCTAATGGCGTATTGTTCAGGCGCTTTGGTCAGTGTTTTCCAAATTATTAAGTCATGAAAAGGAATTTCTCTTAGCCTTAACTGAGAGATTACCTTATGCACGTAGACTATTGCGTTTTTTGGCGACTGCTCTTTCAAGATTATTTCAAGGACATGTTCTTGCACTTTTTTTGCTACTTCAGCCCAGTCGCCGCGGATAACTTCTAACCCCACGATATCCAAGCTGTCGTCCAGCCGTAAGCCCGCATAACGTTTTTTGGCTTCTGTAAAGAAAATACGTTTGTACACTTCACCTACTTCTACTTCCAAACCCAAATCTTCGCCGATTTTCTCTTTGAGTTCAAGAAGTTTTTTTTCGTCGTTTGTTAGAAACAGGCTGTCTGTGTCACCGTAAATAATTTTTAAACCTTTATTTTCAGCTAAATGTGTAGCGCTTAAAATTGAGTGTCTGCCCCAGGCAGATGCTGCTTCAGCGACGGGTTTAATGTACCATCTTGCTCCAATCCAGCCAGCGTAGCCGTACGCGGCGTTTGTAATTATTTTTACTGCTTTTTGCCTTGCATCTAAGATGTTGTATTCAACCGTGCTGGGATTTAACTGCTTCATTAGCGCTCGTATTTTGCTTCTAACTCCAATCAGATAGGTTAAAGCTTCTTTGTAGAATCCTGGCGGTACTTTTCGGAATCGATATTTTACTTCTGGAGCTTCGTAGAATCCTGCTGGCGGTTCAGGATCTTCTGGGGCAATGTATGTGTCTGGTGAAAGGTTGTATCTTATCATGATGTTTGGGTACATTGATTTAAAATCTAAAACAGCAATGTTATCGTGCAAACCTGGTTTTGGACTAAGAACTAACCCGCCAGCGTAAGGGCGATACGGCTGCTCTATACGCCTGGGAATAAGCTCGCCGATTTTGCTGATTTGTTTAATCAAAAACCATTCAACTCTAAATCCAACAGCAGCTGTCATCACATGATCCAAGGGCAGACTAACAAGGTTTGAAAGTTGCATTCCGAAATCAAGCAGCAAAACTGCAGAGCTTTGGATTTTTCGAGCTTTGTTTAAACTGAATTCTTTGAGGGTTTCTCTTTTTTGCGGTTGGTCCCAATAATCGGGAAAATCTACATCCTCTATTTTCGAGGTATCTTTCGTTGCACCCAAATAATAAGCCAAGTTTGCTAGGGTCTTTACCTTCACTTCGGGAAAAACATCCATGAAATCGGCAAGGTCAACGTTGGCGATGCCCGTGAATGATACGTGACCGTAAATGCTGGTATGAGGTTCTTTTTTGCCTCGGTCAACGTCAAACGTTCTCTGAAGCCTATGGCTTCGTTTTATCAGGTAATCCCAATCTTTAGCGTTAGCTCCAAAACTTACAATGACGTCTGGATCAAACATGCAAATATAATCAATAAACTGTTGTAGAACAGGCTTGTCGTTTTTGTCATCGCCGGCTGTAAACTGCTTTTCTTTGCCGTCGCTGTTAACCGTAGAAATTATAACCACGGGGTTTCTGTCTGGTTTAGGCGAGCCCTCCTTACTGTAACTTATCATTGAGAAACTAAGCACTTTAAGCGGGGGTTTATCGACGCAATCAAGCTGTTTTGGAATGGATTTTGCAGCATAAACTTTGTCAACTCTTACTCCTGATTTCTTTTCTTCTTCTTCAGCCTCTACTTCATGCCAAGCACATGGAGCAACATCATTATCAATGAGGTACCGCATGGTAACGCGAATGTCGTCTTCGAGGCACTCTTTTACTCCTTCGAAGCTTCGAAGATCTTTTGCAAGTTTAACTGTTTCAGTTGCAACCTTGCAGCAGATTTTTATTGCATTCACGGGTTTGCCGAAGAACCTGCGCTCAACCGCTTCTGCATTTACAATTGAAGATGGATAGGCATTCATGATTTTTGCTGAAGTCTGAAATGGATCGCAATCGTCTTTGATCACAGCGTAAAAGTAAGCATTAAAATTTCTTTCAATAACTAACACTTGGCCACCGCTTTTGTCAATTCCCCAAAGCCACAGCTCAACGGATGCGCCATCGATTTTGGGGTTGATGTCGAGAAGCCAAAAAGACACTTTCACAGTCAATTCGCCAATAATAACTAGAACCAATTTGCCTTTAAACTTTTAATTAGCAAATAGTGCTGACAGCTGAAAACGCTTGGTGTTTTTTCAATTGCCACGTTTTGTTTTTCCTATTCTGTGTGGTATTTTCAAACATTATTGCCATATTTATCGGTAAACTGGCTATTTCATTTAGTATTTTTCGCGGTATTGTAAAGTTTTATAAACGCTTAGTCAACATTTATTCGTGTAAGATTTGGGGCTGAGTGGGCTCTGGTTGAAATTACGCGGAAAGCTAGTGTTTTCATTTGCGTTTTTCTTCCTTAAGTTTTCCAGAGCCCCAGCAAACCTAAAATGCTCGAAGATGTCACCAATTCTTAGTCGACTTTTTTCTAGACGGCACTAGAACAATTAGAGTATTATAGAAAGACCCCCAATATTTGAAGATCCGCGCCAATTATAAGACGAACTGAGATTGGGATTTGTTCTTCGTGTCCGGTTTTTGTTTTGGTTCAAATTTTTCTGTTTCTTCGGGTTCTGGCTCTAATTCTGGGATTGGCTCTGGCTCAGGCTTTTCGGGTTCTGGTTCTATTTCAAGTATTGGTTCTATTTCTGTTTCTTCGGGTTCTGGCTCTAATTCTGGGATTGGCTCTGGTTCTTCTGGTTCCGGCTCTGGCTCCAATTCATGTGTTGTTTCTGGTTCGGGTTCTTCTAATTCTAGCTCCCATTCGGGTGCTGGTTCTTTTTCTGTTTCTTCTGGTTCTAGTTCTGGCTCAAGTTCGAGCATTGACTTTGGTTCGGGTTCTTCGGGTTCTATTTCTAGTTCTGGCATTGGCTCTGTTTCTTCGGGTTCAGGTTTTTCTGATTCAAATTCAGGTTTTGTCGCCAAATTTGCTGCATTTTCTGCCTCTGTCACCACTCTCTCGGGTATGTTTATTGAATTCTTTAATTCATCAAATGTTATTTCGCTTCCAGTTAGGCTGAATTCTTCCATGAACTTTCTAATTATCCCTGAAATTCTGTTTGCTTCTTCTTTGGTATCAGCTCTCATGAAGATTTTATTTTTAGGGTAACCGAGTTGATAACCAGCATTATAACCTCTTTCCTGAAGAAATCTTACGATAATCTGCGCAAGGCGCTCATTGGTTGGTTCAAACACTACATAATCCATCTTCATAATCATTCACGCCTCCTTTGATTACAGCCCATGCACATTTAAGACTTATTGATTTTCTGTGATTATACCTGCAATTGCAATAGAAAAATGGGACAAGAGATTACCCTGAAAGATTTTTATCAAAGACTTTCTTGTCTTTTGAATAGTAGGTTAAGATTATTCAAGTAGAACAACAACGGTTGGTGTAGCACTGGGTGTTGTTTTTCTCTGATAGAAGAAGAAGGACGGCTGGAAATAGCACCGCGTCCTACTTCTTCTCTGCTTTTAAAAGAAGAAGAAAACCTGCAGGGGCACACTTCTTCTTCTGCTTGTTCGGATTTGCCGACTATCGTTTCTATAAATATAGTTTTTAAACGGTTAAAATATCAGAGCAGTTAATTTTAAGTTTCACGATGCAACCTTTATTTTGGTTATTTCATGACTTCTCCAGAAGTTCTAATTGAAGCCCAGGGGCTAACCAAGAAATTTGATGACGTTACAGCAGTAGACCAAATAGATTTCAAAGTTTACAAAGGTGAATGCGTAGGTTTTTTGGGTCCCAACGGCGCCGGCAAAACGACCACTGTACGCATGATTTACTGCTTTCTGCCTCCAACATCAGGCGAACTTAAAGTAGCTGGATTTAGCGTTAACAAACAATGCCGAGAAATAAAAAGCATTGTTGGCGTAGCGCCTCAAGAGGACAATTTAGACCCAGATTTCACAGTTATAAAAAACCTAACGGTTTATTGCCGCTACTTTGACATTCCAAAAGACGAAGCAATCAAAAGGGCAAATGAGCAGCTAAAGTTTTTCCAACTTGAAGAAAAAAAAGATGTACCCATCGCTGCCCTGTCAGGAGGCATGAAGCGGCGCCTAATTTTTGCGCGAGCTCTAATAAATCAACCTCAAATCCTTCTTTTAGATGAACCCACCACCGGATTAGATCCTCAAGCCCGGCACTTAGCATGGGACGAAGTACGCAACTTAAAGAAAAAGCAAGTCACGATAATTTTAACCACTCATTACATGGATGAAGCCGCTGTTCTGTGCGACCGTATATTAATTGTTGATAAAGGAAAAATCATAGAGGAAGGCAAGCCATCTGAACTGGTAAAGAAACATGTTGGCGAAGAGGTTTTAGAAGTTGATTATGACGAGAAACTGCTTCCCAGTTTGAAAGAGGCTTTTCCAGGCGCAGATTTTGAGCATCTAGGCGAACGGCTACAAATCTTCACTGATGAACCGCATGGCGTTTTTGAAGGCTATCTAAAAGAACATCCCATGCAAAATGTGACCATACGCACGACAAATCTTGAAGATGTTTTCCTTAAATTGACAGGAAGAGGCCTCAGAGAAGAATGACCACCCTCAACCTTCGCAAGTCGCCTGCACGTTTCGCAATACCAAAATTAACTTACAGAGTCTGGACGGTATGGAGACGAAACTTTGATGTCTTCACAAAAACCATAGTTGTCAACTTCATACCTTCACTTCTCGAACCCATACTCTACCTGGTGGCATTCGGCTTTGGCCTCGGCGGATTCATCCCAAGCATCAGAGGCCAATCATACATAAGCTTCATCGCACCCGCATTGGTAGCGATTTCTGTCATGAACGGCTCATTTTTCGAATGCACCTTTGCATCATTCGTACGTATGTACTTCCAAAAAACCTTCGACGCCATCGTTGCCACACCCGTGAGTGTTGAAGAAGTCGTTGCGGGTGAACTTCTTTGGGGAGCAACAAGAGCAACTATCAACACAACAATCGTGTTGGCAGTGGTTGCAGCGTTCGGATTAATTTCAACCCCGCTATTCCTACTCGTTATCCCATTTGCGTTTTTCGGCGGATTAATGTTTGCATCCATCGCCATGTGCTTCACGTCAATTGCACCAAACATTGACTTCTTCAATTTTCCTTCATTTTTGTTTTTGACGCCAATGTTCTTCTTATCCGGCACATTCTTCCCTTTGACATCTTTGCCTTCTGCAGCTCAGGGTATCGCCATGGCTGTTCTGCCACTAACGCATGTAGTGAACATTACTCGAGGACTTATTTCGGGGAAACTTGAGCCAATTCTCGGGTTAAACCCTGCAATGTTAATACTTGTGAGTTTAGTGTGGATAATACTAGTAACATTATTCTTCTTTATTCTAAGCATTAACCTAATGAAAAAACGGTTAACAGGATAATCTGGTTAAACCTTAATTCCTTTAATCTCCGCAATTATTAGGTAAAAAGCAGCCAGCCCCTTCCATCGTCCCCATGCTTGAGCAATTTCATTCGCCTCTCCGGCGCTTATTGATTTTCCTCCACAATAGTAGTTTGAAATTACCCGTCTGAGGCCTAAATCATCCGCTGGCAAGGCATCCAGCTTCTGCATACCTCTCAGCATAGTTAATTCAGCTGTCCAAACCCCAATGCCCTGATTGCATCGAGGTCGAAGAGAATTTCCGCAGTGCTTTGTTTTGTTTTTAGTTTTTCAAGGTCTAATTTACCTTGAACAATTAATTGAGCTGCTCCTTGAAGATATTGGGCTTTCTGCTCACTTAATCCACAGATTTTTAATTCGCTAACTTTAACTTTGGCTATGGTTTGGGGTGTTGGATAAATATAGTAGATTTCGGCGTCTAAAGTCAGCGTTTCGCCAAATTCTTTGATTAACCTGACCTCTATGGATTGTGCTACTTTGAGGGAAATTTGTTGCTCAACAATGGAATCCATCAAAGCTTCAAAAACAGTGGGAGTTGTCGGATTCTTTAGCCCATAAAGTTGCTGAGCTATTTTATGCATTATGTGATCATTTTTGATTTCATTGTAAAAGGAGTTGAGGTTAAGATCTAAGTTGAAAATGAATTTGATTGTTTCCTTAGTTTTTTGCTTGTTTTGCGATGTTATAGGTCTGTTTGATTTGATTTTGACGCTTATTTTGGGTTGGTCAACTATTCCCGCGGGGGTTAATTGGATCAGTTCAAGTTGGCCATTAATTTTTAGGACTTGGCTGAATTTGCCATTTGCGTAGCTCCGGATTTGTGTGTGGTCGCTGCTAAATATGTGAGCGGTTAAGTCAAGTTGAAAGGTGTCAATGCTTCAACTTGAAAACTTTCGGTAAATGTCAACTTGTTTTGTCATTTAGCCGTTTTATTGTTCCCTTGGGTGTTAAAGATTTTTAACTTTAAAGCTGTATTGTTCGAGTGTTGGATGGTTAAATTATGCGTTTAGTCGTTCGGATAGGCGGCTCAGTAGTAGCATCACCAATTAATACTAAGTTGATGAGCGAATATGCTGACTTAATAAAAATTGTGAAAGCTCAAGGTCATGAAGTTGCCGTGGTGGTAGGAGGCGGCGCGTTAGCAAGGGAATTTATCAAAATTGCCAAAGACTTGGATCTTGAGATGCAAGCTCAAGATGAGATAGCCATTTCCTGTTCAAGACTGTTTGCTCAGCTTTTCCTTAAAAAAATTGGCGATGTAGGATGCAGCAAAGTTGCCATAACTCTCGATGATGCCGAAGCTTGCCTATCTGAAGGCAAAATTGTCGTTATGGGAGGCTTAAAACCCGGAATCACCACGGATGCAGTTGCAGCGTTAGTTGCTGAACGGGTTAATGCTGATTTGCTGGTTAAAGGCACCGATCAAGATGGCGTTTACAACAAAGATCCAAGAAAACATTCAGACGCAGTTAAGCTGGATTATTTAGGTTTTGATGATTTACCCAAAGTTTTTGAAGAAAGCGTGCACAAAGCAGGGATACATCAAATTATTGATCCAGAAGCTATTAAGGTTCTGAAGCGCAAAAAGTTAAAGTTGATCGTTGTTAATGGATTTAAGCCTCAAAACATTTTGGCTGCGATCGAAGGCAAGAATGTAGGTACCACAATTAGTTAATTTTTTTATCTTAATTTTTGCGATATGTGCTGCAAGCCAAAACTTAAATGTTTGCCAAAAGTGATATATCCTTAGCGCTCGCACCTATCTTCTAAGTGTGCGTACAACTTATTTGATAGCTTAACAAGGAATTTTTTTGAAAGAACCCAAAGAAATGCAAGAAAAAAAAGTTCTTACTAACCCGACTGAACGCGTCTTTCCAATTGCTGGTATAGGTGCTTCTGCTGGTGGCTTAGAGGCTATTAGAAAGCTGCTTGAAAACTTACGTCAAGATACTGGCTTAGGATTTGTAATCATTCAACATCTTGCAACAAACCAGGAAAGTATGCTGCCAGAAATTCTTTCTCGTTTCACCCATATGCCCGTTAATAAAATCGAAGGTGGAATGCAAATTGAACCAAACCAAGTTTACGTAATTCCCGCTGGAAAAATTATCACAATCGATAACGGTCGTATCAAGCTTCAGCCAAAGGGACTTTATCTTAAACCCATTGATGCGTTTTTGTGTTCTTTATCATTAGAACGGAAAACACATGCCATGGGAATAGTACTTTCGGGAACTGGGAATGATGGAACCGAAGGGTTGAAGGCAATTAAAGCTGAAGGAGGAATCACATTCGCTCAAGAACCCAGTTCAGCCCAATACTCTGACATGCCCAAAAGTGCAATGAACGCAGATGCTGTAGACTTCGTGCTTTCTCCGGAGAAGATTGCCGAAGAACTATGCAGCATTGCAAAGCACCCAGAGATCGCTCGTCAAAAAATTGGGGTAGAAGAATCCAAACCTCAAGAAAGCGAAAATGATCTACAAACAATATTCTCTTTACTTAAGGGTTCGTTTGGCGTCAATTTTGCAAACTACAAAAAAACAACGATCAACCGACGGATTAGCCGTCGAATGATCTTAAATAACATTGAAACATTAAGTCAAATATGTAGCATTTTTACGGAAGCACCCTGTGGAGCAACAAGCACTTTTTGATGATATGCTGATAAATGTAACGGACTTCTTCAGGGAACCAAACGCTTTCTCAGCTTTAAATGAAAAAGTCTTTCCAGAACTAGCTGAGAAAAAGGATTCCAACCAAGCGATAAGGGTGTGGATTCCCGGCTGCTCAACAGGTGAAGAAGTCTATTCAATAGCTATGGCTCTAACAGAATTCATAGAGCGAAAAAGCTTGGATCTTCAAATATTGATTTTCGGAACAGACGTTAATTCAAAAAACATCGAGAAGGTCCGTCGAGGTATCTATCTTAAAACCATTGCAAACAGCGTCTCCGAAGAGCGGTTGAAACGGTTTTTCACCAGTTCAAATGGAAACTATCAAGTAATCAAGAGAATTCGAGACAAATGTGTTTTTGCAAAACACGACATCACCCAAGACCCCCCTTTCTCTAACATGGACTTAATTGTCTGTCGCAATTTACTTATTTACCTTGAGCCTTCTCCCCAGGAAAGAATAATGGCCACCATTAATTACGCCTTAAAACCAAATGGATATCTCGTTCTAGGCGAATCGGAAAGTGTAGGCAAATTCGTGAGCTCGTTTGAGCAAGTAACTAAGAGAGGCGTAATCTTTAGGAAAAAAATAGGTCAACCCAAAGTCGAATTTCCTGCGCAAGCACCTAATTTCCTTTTTAGAGAATTTATAGCTCAAAAACTGCCTAAAAAGGATGATTCTCAAACTTTATTGAAAGATGAAGTTGATCAATTACTTTTAACGCAGTTTGCTCCTGCATCATTATTAGTTAATAATAATTCGGATATCCTTGCCATTCGTGGACAAGTTAATCCTTATGTTTCAATAGAGGAAGGAACTCCAAGTTTCAGCATATCTAAACTAGTGCGAAAAGAAATTCGGCCGGCTGTTCAAACCGCATTATATAGAGCAAAAAAAGCAGGAAAAGACGTGAAGGAAATCTTCCAGATTGAATTTGAAGGACGCGCTAAAACAATTATCCTTGAAGTTAAACCTTTGAAGTTATTAAATTATGAAGAGCCCTTCTTCTTAATTCTATTCGAGGAAAGAGAAAAATATCCAGTTGATGGGCAAACTGCCAAGGCAGCATCTCCAAGCAACAAAGTAATGGCAGTTAAAGATCAACAAATAAAAGAGCTAAGTGATGATTTAGAATCGACTAAGCAAACATTGCGAAGCGTTATTGAACAGCAAGAAGCGATAAATGAAGAGCTACGTTCAGCCAATGAAGAAGCACAGTCAAGCAACGAAGAATTAATGAGCACAAATGAAGAATTAGAGACTTCTAAGGAAGAACTGCAGTCAGCGAACGAAGAGATGACAACCCTAAATGATGAACTTAAACAACGAAATCAGATGCTCAAAGAATTGAACGAAGACTTAGCTAACTTGATGAGCAATGTTGATACTGCAGTGGTTATTGTAGGCAAAGATTTTAAGATTAAACGTTTCACGGCTTCAGCTCAAGAACTTTTGAGAATTACATCTGAAGATGTCGGGCATTCAATTGTAGGAATTCGTTTGGGGATTCCGGCGGAAGACTTGGAAAAGCCACTTTTAAATGTAATTAACAAGAATGAGGTTGTAAGGGCAGAAATCAATGCTGGAAAAGACCGATGGTACCAAATGCGTCTACGCCCGTTCATGACTGAAGAAAAAAAAATTGGCGGGGCAATCTTGTCATTTGTAGATATCAGTGAAATAAAGACTTTAGCACATCAAGTAAAGGAGCAAGCGGAAAAGCTAGCCCAATCTGAAACCTTAGCCACTATTGGTAAAACTGCAGGAATGGTTGGACACGACATACGCAACCCTTTGCAAGCTATAACTAGCGATATCTATTTGGCAAAGGCAGACATGGCTTCTTATCCTGATAGCCAAGAAAAAAAGAATACCTTTGAGAGTTTGGACGAGATAGGACGAAATGTTGAATACATCAACAAAATTGTATCTGACCTACAAGACTACGCACGAACCACATTACCTCATATGGTAAAAATTGACGCAAATAAAATGATTAAAGAAATACTAAAAGTGACTCACATTCCTGATAACATAGAAATCGCCTATTCTCTTGATAAAGAATGCCCTATTCTCACATTGGACGATTTTTATTTAAAGAGGATTCTAACAAATTTGATTACAAATGCTGTTCAAGCAATGCCTAACGGAGGAAAATTAGCCGTTAGTGTTTCTTGCCAAGAGGATATAGCGTTAATCAGCGTTGCAGATTCTGGAGTTGGAATCCCCGAAGAGATTAAACCCAAAATTTTCACTCCATTATTCACTACGAAGTCGAAAGGGCAAGGCTTCGGTTTAGCGGTGGTTAAGAAATTAACTGAAGTGATGGGTGGAACTGTAACTTTTGAAAGCAAAAAAGGGGATGGCACAAAATTCACCCTCAAATTTCCAGTTTTAAGTAAACAAAAAGACACCTCATAATCATCTTTATCAATTTTTTTTAAAAGAAATCTTTCTCTTCGAGTATTTGTGATTAATAACAGCAATAAATTTAAATATCACATTCGATATCGCATTTGACATCAATAACGATATCAATAGTGATATGGTATGGATAAAGAAGAAAGAGAAGAAAAGAAAGAAATTAAACATCAACTTCGTGAAGAAAAACACATGATGTTCCACAGGCGAAACTGGCTACGCCACAACGCCATGGTCCCAAAAGGATTCCTACGTTACCACGTTCTTGAAGCGCTAAACGAAAAAGCGATGTCTGGCTCAGAACTCATGGATGAAATCCAAGAACACACAGGCGGAACGTGGAAACCCAGCCCAGGATCAATCTACCCCCTTCTTGCGTGGCTCCAAGATAACACCTACGTAAAAGAACTTCCTACCGAAAATGGATTTAAACGCTATGAATTAACCCAAACCGGAAAAGACTTTTTTGAAGAACAGACAAAAATCAGAGAAAAATTCACACAAGACTCAGGCTTTCTGGCAAGTCCTTTCTTTGATACGTTCTTTGGAAATATCCCTGAGGAAAAAACAAAACAAATTCGAGGTTCAATGAAACGCCTCTTTATCTCATCAATTAAATTGTCAAAAGCCTTGAAACAAAACTACTCCGAAAAGCAATTAGATGAAGCCCTAAAGGTGCTTGATGAAGCCTCAGCGAAACTTGAAGAAATTAGGAGCAAAATGTCTGGTGAAAATGTGAATGAGTAAAAATGAAGAAGTCATAAAAGTTGAAGGATTAACTAAAGTTTACAACCACAGCCTAACTGCCGTCGATCATATTAACTTCAGCGTCAACCGAGGAGAAATCTTTGGTTTCCTTGGGCCTAACGGAGCTGGAAAAACCACAACCATAAGCATGCTGATAACAGTCACAAAACCAACTGACGGAAAAGCCACCATTCTCGGAGGGGACATTGCAAAACAAAGCATGGACGTACGAGCCGCAATCGGAGTTGTCCCGCAAGAGTACACAGCAGACGAAGACCTAACCGGAATTGAAAACATTCTCTTATGCGCAGACCTCTATGGAATTCCACGTTCAATATCAAAAAAACGGGCTTCAGATCTTCTTAATTTAGTTGAGTTACAAACATTCAAGGACAAACGAGTCCAAACTTACTCGGGTGGCATGCGCAGAAGATTAGAACTGGCATGTGGCTTAATCAACCGTCCAAAAGTCCTATTCTTGGATGAACCTACGTTGGGCTTAGATGTGCAAACGCGAGCTGCAACATGGAACTATGTTAGAATGCTCAAAAAAGAATTCGGCATGACTTTGTTTCTAACAACCCACTACTTGGAAGAAGCAGATGCGCTCTGCGACCGCATAGCAATAATCGATCATGGAAAAATCGTTGTCGTTGGCAGTCCAACGGAACTGAAAGACAGCTTGGGTGGCGACATCATAACACTCAGTATTCAAAAAAGCGAAGACATCACCGAATTAATCAGCAAAATTGAGCATGTTAAAGAAGTCAAAAAAGAAAACGGCTCTTACATGATAAAGTCCTCTAATGGAGAATTAACTGCACCATTGATTATTGAAGCATTGAGAAAAAGCGGGCATGTTGTAACTAAACTTTCATTGACAAAACCAACCTTAAACGAAGTTTACCTGCAGTATACAGGAAAATCCATGCGTGACGCCGAAGAATCTCGAGAATCGATGATGGCGCAAAGAATGACCATGAGGAGGTCACGTGCATGAGCAAAACAGATGAAAACCAGGTTTCAAAGAGTCGCATGCATGGTCTCTGGGCATTAACTAATCGAGAACTCAAGAAATGGTATCAGCAACCGTTTGTTCTAGCAATGGGAATAATCCAGCCGATTTTATGGTTAGCTCTGCTTGGCAAAGCAATGAACCTTGGCAATATCGTAAGCGGCATTCCAGGTATAAACCCAACACAGGTTATGATGCACACATTTGGAACACACGGATTACTTCTCATTTATGTCAATGAGCATGGTAGCATTCACAGTAGTATTCACAACGGCATTCGTAGGCATGTCGGTAGTATGGGACAAACGATTAGGCTTCATGAACAAAGTCTTAAGCACACCAGTATCAAGATCATCTATAATCCTATCAAAAGTGCTAGCTGCAAGCGTACGAGCCATCTTCCAATCAGCCATTGTAGCCGCAGTCGCTTTCGCCTTAGGACTCAGCACTGGAACCAACTTCGCATGGTACAGCATACTTGGAATATTCGCCATAGTATTCTTGATTAGTGTTGGCTTAGCATCGTTCTTCACTGCGCTAACACTTAGAGCCACAAGAATGGAAATGCCACAAGCAATCTTCCAACTAGTTACGCTACCTCTAATGTTTGCAAGCAGCGCATACTTCCCAATTGCCCAAATGCCAAATTGGCTTCAAGCAGTCGCAAGCGTTAACCCAATATCATACACAATCGATGCGGTAAGACGATTAATGGTGTTCAGCGATGGATTTGGACCTCTCCCACTTGACTTTGCGTACGTCGGTACCTTCGCAATAATTGTAACAATCGTTTGCGTGGTTCTCTCATGGAGATACCTAAACAAGTAAGGGCAAGAACCGCCCTTTTTTATGGTTCCATTTCAGACATAACTAGTCTTTATATCAGAGTAATATGCCCAATAAATTAAAAGAAGATAGAGTGCGAAAAAAATGTCAACAAAGCCATTACCTGTCGTAGAAGCTATAGACGTCAAAAAAACCTACATGCTTGGAAAAGTCCCAGTTGAAGCACTTCGAGGAGTAAACCTCAAAGTTGATACAGGAGACTTTGTCTCGATACTTGGACCTTCAGGAAGCGGAAAATCCACAATGCTCAACCTGATTGGCGCACTCGATAAGCCAACATCAGGAACAATGCTGATTGACGGTGTAGACATCTTAAAACTTAATGACAATCAATTAGCCGATTTGCGTAGGCGAATCGGGTTCGTTTTCCAATTTTTTAATTTAATTCCAAGATTAACCGCGAAAGATAATGTTGAATTGTCGATGTCTATTGCGGAATTAGGGAAAGCAGAAAGAACAAAAAGAGCTATAGAGCTTCTTGAAACCGTCGGCTTAAAAGATCGAATCAACCACAAGCCAGCTGAACTAAGTGGAGGACAGCAGCAAAGGGTCGCAGTAGCAAGAGCATTAGCAAATAACCCCAAATTTTTGCTGCTCGATGAGCCAACTGGAAATATTGATTCTAAAACTGCAAATGAAGTTATTGCTTTGATCAAAAAGCTTAACGTTGAAAACAAAGTTAGCATTATCATGGTTACTCATGACCAACATTTGGCTAGAGAAGCAAATAGAACTCTGCAGATGTTTGATGGCCAAATTATATCAGAAACGGTGAATCAAGAATGAAGACAATAGATATTTTCGGTTATTCATTCAGCGCAATTAGACTTCGCAAGCTACGTGCTGCATTAACAACCTTAGGCGTAATTATAGGAATTGCTGCCATAGTGGCTCTACTCTCAATCACCCAGGGATTACAAGCCACCATAACTAATTCTCTCCAACAAGGACTATCAACCAACACGTTAATTGTTACTTCAGGGACCAGCGCGTTAGCCTCAGCCACAAGTGGAGGAGGCGGCGGTCTTGGTGCACGTGGCGGTGGTGGCGGAGGAGGCTTGGGTTTAGGAGGGGGAGGCGGTTCAAGCGGCTCAGGCTTCAACTTATACGTGAATTATACTGATCAAATTGATGTTTTATCGCCAGATATTGTCTCTTCTTTTGCTGTAATTCAAAGGACAGGCTATGTTGAAACAAGCGGCTATAACGGTACAGTTACGATTTACGGTGTAGATTTCAGCAAATATGCCCAGCAATTTAGCAAAACTTTCATAGCAGCATCAGGAACCATACCATTAAACCCCAATGACAACCAGATAGTTGTTGGTTCACGCGTAAATGATCCTGGACAAACCGGCACATTGTTTTTTAATGCAGGTGACAGCGTTGGCATAATATGGACTAACGCAACAATACTCCCAGTCATAAACGAAACTTACAATGCACAAGTCTCAGGCGTCCTCCAAAAAGTCGGAGGCTTCGGTGCCGGAGGACCATCAGACGACGGTGTATACATACCAATAACGCAAGCAGAAAGCTTTTTTGGAACAACCCAATGTGACTCTATTATCGTTCAACTAAAAAGCAGCGATAACGCTACAATAACAACTGTCTCTAAAGCAATTACTGATCATTTTGACGGTCAAGTTTCCGTCATATCGTCAACAGCAGTCCTGAGTTTGCTAACGACCGTATTTAGCACAATACAGCTTTTCCTAGGCGGCATCGCAGCAATTTCACTACTAGTTGCAGGAATCGGCATAATGAACATCATGATAGTATCGTTAATTGAACGCACACGCGAAATTGGCATACTCAAAGCATTAGGCATGAAAAGCCGAACAGTCTTAACAATTTTCCTCGGCGAATCAGTCATAATCGGGTTAATCGGCGCGGTCGTTGGCATAATTCTTGGCTGGATTCTGGCAAACGTAACAGCTAGGGTATTAGGTTCAGGAGTATTCGGTGGAGGCGGCGCATTCAAAATAACACCGCTGCTAACTCCAGAGGTATTGGTTGGTGCATTAGTTTTCGGCGTAGGAATAAGCGTAATCTTCGCATTGTACCCTGCTTGGCGCGCATCTAAATTGAAACCAGTTGAAGCTTTAAGATACGAGTAACATAGGGCCAGAAGAGGCATAAACTGTGAAGCGTTTATACCCCGACCAGCCAGTCGTAGGCGTCGGCGCCGTAATAATCAAAGAAGGCAAAATCGCCCTGATTAAACGAGGAAACGAGCCAAGCAAAGGCAAATGGACAATTCCAGGTGGCTTAGTCGAGCTTGCTGAAAGCCCAGAGCAAGCAGTTATACGAGAAGCCCGAGAGGAAACTGGCTTAGAGGTTGGCAATCCAGCATTAATCGACGTAGTAAGCAACGTTGATTTGGATGAGAAGAACAAAGTCAAATACCATTATATAATAATCGAATATCTTATTCACGTGAAAAAAGGAACCGCTCAGGCTGCAAGCGATGCAATGGAACTACGCTGGGTTTCATTTGAAGATGTGGAAAGCTACGATTTAACAGCTTCCTTTCGGCTTTTCTTCAGAAATAACAAGGAAGAATTGGAAAAAGCTAATTCCTATTGAACATTTTTTAAAACTAAGAGATGCAAACTTACTATAAAAAGCCCTTAAAAAATTGATTTTTATTTGTTTCTAATATTCCCGAGAATACTTGGATGAAGTACCGCATGCGTCACATCTGAAAACTGCTACACAAAAAACTGAGTTCTCTAATTCCCTAGGCAGGTTTAGACAACTCTTTTCCGCATTTTGGACATTTATGTTTATAACTCGAAATCAACAAAGTCACTTGTTAATATTCGCGTCTGAACTATATGAAAACTTGTGATTACATCGAGCAACAACAATTTTCTATTTAGCAATCAATCCCTTCATTTATGGATTGTTTTTGTTAAAATCAAAAAAAATTTGCTGCTAATTCTTATCTTTAAAGAACAACCTTGTTTCACCAAGTGTTTTGATATCTAAAGCTCGGACTCTGGCCACTATGGGAAAGTCACTGACAACTCTGCCTAATGTGAGACAGTGGTGAGGTGGAAGGTCTCGGGCGATTGAACGCACAGTTTCGGCATCGACTCGGGCTGCGCGGCTGACAACATCTAGGTCGTGTTCGTTGGTGAAGTTGAATAGAAAGATGTTGTCGGCTTGGCGGTAGATGGTTTCCTGGATGGTGTCTGGTTGATTTGTGATGAATGTGGTAAATATGCCATAGTGTCGCATGCGGGTGACGATGTCGTCCCAGTAGGTTTCTCTTAGGTAGAGATGTGCTTCTTCCGCAAATAAGAATACGGCTTTGAGTTTCCAATTTGAAAGTGAATCAACCAGTTTACCCAAGACATATTCGACAACGATTTGTCGATCAATATTGGATGTGTTTTTGAGATTTATTACTATGGCGCCGCCAAGGTCTTTGGATTTCAAGATGCTTTCATCAAGAAATGTTGCTTCAACTAGGGTGTCGGTAAAAAAGCCAGAGTTTGCAAAAGAGTGGAATCTTGAAGCTAACGCATCTCGTACATGCTGGTTGCAATTTAAGTCCCTGATCGCCTCGCCCAACTGTTTCATGTTGAGTTTTCCCTGTTCTTTGAGCATTTTCCATAGTCGCCTAAATTCCCGTGCGGAGGTGCCGGGTAGATGCAGAGCGTTTACGAGTATGCCCATTACCGTGTTTAGGGGCAGTTGTTCAAGTGCCACTTTGAAGTTCTGCGAGGGGGTCAAAGTGTGAATTTTATCATAATATACGTTTTTTCTGCCATCGTTTGTCATTCCTAAGCTTGAGTATTCCCCATTTAAGTCGAAGATGACAACGGTTGCTTTGTAGCCGACAAGGTTAACCATGAGGAGTTTGGAGAGATGTGACTTACCACAGCCCTTCTTACCTGTTATAATGTTTAATGTGCCGTCCAAGTCAGTAGCATCGATGGTTAAAAGTGATGAGTCCTTAGTTCCACCCAACATAATCGGAAGTTTCCCATCTGTTTTTGCCAGTTTCAAAAGCATGGGAATGGACAATTTCTTGATGGTGGATTGGGAACGGCTGGGTAACCAGCTGCTACTTGGACTTAACATTTCATTTTCCAAGGTTGCCCTTATCTTGCAAATCAAAAGGCTAGCATCTTGAATGTAAGTGATATGAGGTGCGATTTCCATGGGGTCAATATCTTCGCCCTGCAACTGTTCTCCTCCATCAGGCAAAGTTCGTAGAAGCTCTTCAAGAACGCCGGGAACAGCGGCAAACTGCACGTCAATAACTTGGGCAATTAGAGCTTTCGCTGCATCTTGGTCTTCAATAAGGAGGTAATCGCCTTTTTCAGCGCTCTCCATTGGGAAACTAATTATTTGCAGAATGTTTCCTTCTTTTTTATAGAGTTTCATGAGTAAAATTCCCCATTGCCGAATGATCCGAAAAGCAGCCGATGTATGTCTGGTCGATTGATTATTTGTATACCGTGTTTGCGTGTGATGAAGTGTTTCATAGCCAAGACTTCGTTGGCGGTGAATGTGCAAAGTATATGTGAGAGGCATAGGGTTTCTGGATAGCTTTGTGTGTAGAGGTCGTTGCCCAGCAGTTTCTGAAGGGCGTCAATTCTTTGTTCAGAGGGTGTTTCTTTGTCGATGTCTAGGCGGAAGGCAAAGTTTGCCTTGTTTAACCGCGCTACATAAACATCGCCAAGCAAAATGATTGGAGGCCTAGAATGCAACCCTGTGGTTTCGATTAGGTATGGAGGATCATGGTTTGGAAGCTGCTCAGTTATCAAGAGGCCGTTAGCCCTCAGCGTAGTTGCTTTTGAAAAAGCTAAAACAGTGCTATTGTTTCTTCTTGCGTAACTAAGAATTTCCCTGAGACGTTGAACAGGGGTATCAAAGGTTCCTGATGTTAATGAACCGTCGAAAAGCAATACACCTTTGTCCACGGTTTTGGCCACCATCGTTTGCAGCCACCGTTCTAAGAGACTTGCGAGTCGAGTTGGCATTTGCATGATGTTCGGCGCTGCTTGATGCATGCTACCGTAAGTTGTGCTGAAATAAGCGTGTTCCAGCGTGTTGTAGAGTTGGTTTTTGTTATCCTCGGTTATGTGAAATATGAAGGGGCCAAGACGCGTGTATTTGTAGGTTCGGTTTTGTTTCCATGTAGTTGCTCCTCGAATAGCAACTATCATACCGGTGCTTGTGTCACCGATTTTTATTGTTGAGGTGTCGACGGCGGCGATCAGGGTTTCTTGGTGATCTGGTTTTATGGGGATTGAGTTTGGTTTGAGCTGTAGGTTTGATGGATATTGCTCTGTTGTAGTGAATTGTTGGATGTTTTTGGGGTTTAGTTGGAGTGGTTGATGTTGGACTTTTTTGAGGGAATAGAGGCTTTGTTCTAAGAAGCGTTGGGGGAGGATTGTGTCGATGGTTGGTTGTGGAAAGTTATATTTGTTAGTAATTGTATATTGTTCAATCACCATGATTCACCAATATTCAATATCTTTATTGGTGAAATATTTAAGTATTGTGCATGTGCATCTTGCACAATACAATAGACAATAAGTGAGAACTTGACAGAAAAACAGCAAAATCCTCCAATACGCGTAAAGATGAAAGTCGGCGACATAGAATTCGAAATCGAAGCCCAACCAGACCAAATACAGACCGCCGTAGACAGAATACTCGCCACCGTCACCGAACGCCTAAAAAACACCAACCTCGCCCAAGTCGCCGAACGTCAAGCACCGCCACCACGAGCAGAAACTTGCAAAGGCGTGATCCAAAAACTATGGGAAGAAAAATGGTTCACGGAGCCAAGAGGCTTAGATGATGTCCACACCGAGCTTGCACGCAAAGGATTTCACTATGATCGTACAGCCGTAGCTCATGCCCTTGTCGATCTAGTTAAAGACAACATTTTAACACGAATCGGCAAACCTCGCAGATACCAATATGCGCAAAAAAGACCCCCAACCTAAAGCTCATTCAAATAAGAAATCACTCAAGTTTTAAATATCTATTTGGCGCAAGCAAGTTTCATGCAAGTTACCGATTTAATCTGTTACAACCACACCGTTCGAGGGCTATATTTTGATGCTATCGCAAAATTGTCTTGGGCTGAAGTTGTTGCTCTTAAAGGTTTGAGTTTTGGTTCTATGCGAAACGTCTTTCTGCATTTGACGCTAGTAGAAGACAGATGGATTAGCTATGTTATTCCTGGCCGCTTCAAGGATTGGGTTGACCCTGACTTTGATGCCTTCAAGAATATGGATTCATTGAAGAAGTATATGTTACAAGTGAAGGAAAACACGCAAAACTATCTTGGCAAGCTGTCAGTTGAAGAATTAGGCCGCCAAATCGCAGTCCCTTGGGGTGAGAAACCTTCTCTAGAAGTTAGCGTTGAAACCGTGCTAACGCACATGGTTATAGAAGACATGATTCATTATGGTGAATTGTCAGCAGTTCTTTGGCAAATGGGTTTGGAAGCGCCTTACATGGGTTTCTGGAGATACAAACACCAGCATCCATAGACTAGCAAAGTTTAAAACATATTTTATCAATTATACTTCAGTGGATTTTCAAGGTTTAATTGTAAGTGGAGGTGAAATTTTGCCGGATATTGTTGATGCTGCAATGGCATCAGGAATGACAAAGCTTGTAGAAGCAGTAAAAACAGCAGGATTAGTTGATACACTTAAAGGTCCAGGTCCATTCACCGTCTTTGCGCCAACAGACGAAGCATTCAATAAAATTCCCAAAGCTGACTGGGACATGCTCATGAAAGACACTGCCAAGTTGAAGGAAGTTTTAACTTTCCATGTGTGTGAAGGAAAAATGATGGCGGCCGATTTGGCTAAGCACGAGTATTTGCAAGCGCTTTCAGGAGGAGAATTAAGGATAGACGCTAAAACTTGGCATTTGCATAAAAACATGAAAGTTAACGGTGCAAACATCATCAAACCAGACCTCGTTGTGGACAATGGAGTTTGCCATGCTATTGATAAAGTGTTAATGCCAAAAATGGATGCTGCTAACAAGATGATGTAAAAAAAAGTAGACCTGCAATTGTGCAGGGGCCTCATTTTTTTTAAAATATCTTTTATATATTTGCTTGAAAAAATAAAAAAATAGGATTATTATTTATGAATTTATTTGCTTTTAGAGCTTGGTTTCGGTGCTGCTTTTTGAGATGTTTTGACTGGTTTCATTGGTTCGCCACAACAGACAATCTCAGTCGATTCGCAACCGCAAGGTTCTTCAACCAAAATAACAAGCCCGCAGTCTTCGCATTGATATTTGTCATCTTTTTTATTTGCCAAAAAATAACACCTGCCTAAAATCTCGCTATATTATTCTAGGATTTCCAATCTAATAAGAATATCCAATATTTTACATCGCTATCCAAAACTTATGTTAGAGATGCTGCATAATTTTCTTCGCCATCTCATCAAGCTTGGCTCGCTCAACAGGTTTAAGCTCACTAAAACTGGGCATTTTTTGGTCTTCAAATCTTGGAACTACATGTACATGAAAATGGAATATGTCCTGGCCTGCCGATTTACCGTTTTGCTGAATAATACTGATGCCGTCTGCTTTAGTTGCTTTTTTGATTGCTGGGGAAATTAATTTGGACGCTTTATGAATATTGCATAATTCGTTTTCTGGAATATCAAAAATGTCAATGTAATGGACTTTGGGCACAACAAGCGTATGTCCAATGTTTAATGGTCTTATGTCAAGGAAAGCCATTACTGTCTTGTCTTCGTATATGGTGCTGGATGCCGCTTGTTTTCTTACTATTTTGCAAAATATGCATGCTTCGTCAAACGCCATTCGACATAGCCTTCACATTTGATTATATTTGAAGCAAAACTTAAACATTAAGCCCGCTAAACGAGAACTAATTTAGAAACGCTTTAGCCTTTGTTTAGCCGGTTTTTCTTACCTTTTGTTGGGGTCATATGCGGCAACAGAATTGATGCGTTCGGTTTATATCATTGTCATTTCATATTTCTTTCACTCAAGTTAGAGGTTAATAAAATGAGCGAATTAGAAAATAAGGTACGCATAGAAGTAGGTAAAGTAGAAGACCCAGAAACTGGACAATCATTCGCTGAAATGCAAATGATTCAAAGCGTCAAAGAAACAGCTCCAGGAGAAGTCACAGTAGAATTCGTACCCACAAGCCCATTCTGCCCTATCGCATTCAAACTTGCCGCCGACATAAAAGCTGCTGCCAAAACTGTTCCAGGTGTCACAAAAGCAACCGTTTTCTGCCGTGGACATGCAATGGAACAGCAAATTAACGAAATGACCAACAAACAATAGACGCGATTTTCTTAAATTTTTTTCAATTTTTCCTTTTCAAGCTTCACTTCTATTTGTTATAGAACTTTGTAATGCGATATCACCAACTAATTATTCTCAGCAATTTAATTCAAACTAAAACCAAAATCTAGTTTATGGCAGGTAAATTGCAGATAATAAAGCAGTCATTCTTTGTTTTCTTAGGGGTTTCCTGATATCTGAATGGCAAAGTTGAAAGCTGTTAGGCTTCCAGTCTCTGAAGCCGCTGTAAGCTCAAGTGTTGCAGGAATTACTGTTCCTGGGGATAATGTGGTGTTTTCTTTGTCCCATGTTAAAATCAAAACTGAATTGGCAGAAATTGGATTCCAGTCCGAGGTTGTCATGTTGAGTGTTTCTTTAATGTTTCCAGTATTTTTGATATATAAAATTTGACTTGTTGAGCCGCCTGGGCATAAGTTTCCCCAATCAACGTTTGAGCAACCGGTAGTAGCTGCTTCATTTACGTAGACACCAATGTTTTTTGAGCTTGATACGTTGCTGCCAACTTCGTCTTGTGCTGGAACTTTCTGTTGGTTTAGGAGTACCGCTGAGGTTACTAATGTAAATGCGGTTGCGATGAAAACTAATGCGATTACTGCAATTGAATGTGCTTTTTTGAATTTCAATGTTTATTTCACGTCTTGACGTCAAACCAAAATCTTGTAGTAAGACTTAATAAACGTTCTTTAGTCATGGTTCATAAATTTCTGAAAAGCCAAAACCCCAAAGACTCAATCAAGTAAAATTCAGTCAAAAATCAAATTCACTGCTCAACTGACTATTAATTGAAAAGAAAACTTCAAGGGAAGGAGTTGAAGAACTCTCCATTTAAGGAATGAAAACGTATAAGCGACTGTTTCATATCACGCTATAAGATATCCCGGGACTTTGAGCAAGTTCCTTTGTCTTCTGCATCTTGCAGCCGAAGACCTGCGTAATCAATCTTGAAATATTGAAACATGAGGAAGCCCAATGACTGAGGAAAAAAACAATAACAAATGCTACAAATGCCCACACTGCGCTTGCATATTTTTAACCCAAGCAGACCTACAAAAACACATGAATTGTTTTGGCAGCCAAAAAGAAGCCCATGCATCCAATTACCAAAGAACTCATGGCAGAATCGAGCACGGATACGGCGAAGAATAAACTACTTATTCTCGTTCTTTAGCGGAAATTGTTTAACCGAAAGCTCTAAATGTACTCAACAAGGTATTTTTTTCACTGCATTATCTTAGTGGGCCGGTAGATCAGCTCGGTATGATCGCCGCGTTCGCAACGCGGAAGCCGCGGGTTCAAATCCCGCCCGGTCCATAATCAGTTTTGAATCAAAATCAACATCTTTTTTTCAAATAGCCGCTACAAGATTGTTTATTTAGGCATATCCATATGACTTGATAGAAAAAATTCACGGTAAAGCGAATGATAAAGATTATAAATCGAGAAAAGTTAATCGAAAACGGAGAAACCTCAAATATTCGCAGAGGTCGTGACCTAGCTCTTCAGTGCCTTGAGCAAGCTGTTAACGCTGCAGAACCTAAGCGGCTGATTAAGGCAAAAATGAAAGTTGAAAACGATCAGCTTCAGGTTGAAGGCTGCACGTTTGACTTAAGGAAGTTCAAACATGTTTACGTTGTAGGTGGAGGCAAAGCAGGCGGTAAAATGGCGCAAGCCATAGAAGAGATACTGGGCAACCATATAACCGCTGGAGTCGTAAACATTCCTTACGGTACAAGCCAAAAAACCAAAGTTATAGAACTCAATGAAGCCAGCCACCCAGTTCCTGACGAAGCAGGAGTAGCTGGCACTTTCCGCATTATGGCCATAGCCGAACAAGCAAAAGAAGATGATTTAGTTATTTGCCTGATTTCAGGCGGCGGGTCAAGTCTCATGCCGCTCCCTCGCGAAGGCATATCACTTAAGGATAAGCAAGCACTTACAAATGCACTTCTCAAAAGCGGTGCCGAAATAACCGAAATCAACGCTGTCCGAAAACATCTTTCAGCCTTCAAAGGCGGATGGCTAGCAAAAAAAGCTTATCCAGCAACGCTCCTAAACCTTGTGCTCTCAGATGTCATGGGAGACCCACTTGATTCAATCGCCTCTGGTCCAACAGTTCCTGACACATCAACATTTAGTGATGCCAAAAAAATCCTTGAAAAATATGATTTATGGTTGAAGGTACCAGTTTCCATTCGCAAGATCCTCTCAGAAGGCGAAAGAGGTCTGCTTCAGGAAACACCTAAACCAAATGATCTTGTTTTTGAAAAAGTTCACAATTTAGTGATTGGTAACAACCGAACCGCTAGCCTGGCCGCCATTGACTTCTTAGCTTCTAAAGGACTTAACACATTATTATTGGCTGATATGTTGACGGGAGAGGCTAAAGAAGTTGGGAAAGCATTAGCAAAACTTGCTAGTGAAGGCTTTGTTTGCATTGATACTTCTAGATCACTGGGTGTTGTCGCTGGCGGAGAAACAACTGTAACCGTTAGGGGAAAAGGGGTGGGCGGCAGAAATCAAGAACTGGCATTGTCCGCCGCTTTGAACCTTAAAGAATCCGAGGAATGCGTAATTGCTTCTTTTAGCACTGACGGAGTTGATGGACCAACAGATGCTGCAGGAGCAATCATTGATGGGTTCACGCTGAAACGAGCAAGGCAATTAGGGTTGGATCCGGAAAAATATATTGCTAATAATGATTCCTACAGTTTTTTCTCAAAACTTGGCGACCTTATCTACACAGGAGCGACAGGGACCAATGTTAACGATGTATGTGTGATTATTGCTTTGAAAGATTAAATTTAACTCTAGAACGTCGGTTACTTTAAACGTTTTTTTTGGAAATTTCTATTATTTTTTGAAGAATCTAAAGTATTAAGATAGGAATTGTAAGCGAATGCTATTTTAGAATGCATGCATAATGCAGGTGGAACAAGTATGAATAAAGAAGATTCCGCATTATCGTTGGATGCCAAAGTGTATCTACACGACATAGAAAAAGCAGATATCTTGGTAGGAATTCCGTCTTTCAATAATGTGCTGACAGCAAGTTATGTTATTTCTCAAGTTACCAAGGGTTTAGACACTTATTTTCCCAATTTTAAGTCTGTAATCTTTGTGTCAGATGGAAACTCAAAGGATGAAACTTTGACCTCAGTCAAGAAACTATATTTGCCTTCCGAGGTGAAGCTAATTCCAGCCATTTACATGGGAATATCGGGGAAAGGAAGGGCTGTTAGGGCTATTTTTGAGGCAGCAACCCAGTTGAAAGTGAAAAGTGTTGCCCTAGTAGATTCAGATTTACGCAGCATAACTCCAGAATGGATGCAACTATTAATTGCCCCGACAATGGCAGGAACAGGTTTTGTAGCACCCTACTACAACCGACGCAAATATGACGGAACAATAACCAACTTTTTATGTTATCCAGTAACAAAAAGCCTTTTCGGCAAAGACATCAGACAACCCATAGGAGGAGATTTTGGTCTTTCTATCGAATTGGTAGAAGACCTTTTGGATTCCTCCATGTGGGAGCTTCCAGACGTTTGCCGTTTCGGCATCGACATCTTTGAAACCTATACCGCACTTGCAAAAGGATACAAAGTAAAGCAAGCTCTTTTGGGAGTAAAAAATCATGATGCCAAAGACCCTTCCAGTCAACTGGCTTCTATGTTTCGTCAAGTCATCAACATCATGTTTACTTCCATAGAATGCTATGAGTCAGTTTGGAAAGCAATAGATGGCGTTTCCAACACAGAATTATTCGGCGATGTAAAAAGCAACAGTACACCTGAACAAATTCAAGTTTCCCTACCCGCCACGATTGAAGCATTCAAAAACAACTATGACAGCTACATACGACATTTACAAATCATTTCTAGAACCTGAAATCCTAAATAAATTTGAACAACTTCAGACAAATAGAAACATCAAACATTGATTTTCCTTCGGAAATCTGGGCAAAAACGGTCTATTCATTCATCGCAGAATTCCATAAAAACCCTGTTTATGGCAGAGAGAAATTAATAGATGCTTTAAGGGTGCTTTGGATTGGTAGGATTGCTGCTTTCCTAAAAGAAACTTGGACAGAGTCTGAGGAAGAGTCTGAAGCAAGAGTAGTTGAAGAAGCAAAAACCTTTGAAAAACTCAAGCACTACTTGATTGACAAATACTAATGATTTCAAGGTCTTCTATTGAGCTCGTGCAATCGACTCGATTTCTTTCCAAATGGCTTTTTTATCAGCTGTTTTATTTACAAAAAAGGGCTTATCAACAATTTTTAGCATAGTTAAATCATTAGCGCTATCTCCAACGCCGATACTGAAGATTCTTTTAAACTGCTGCAAATACAGGTTTTTTAAAATTGACGTTGCTTTTCCTTTATCACAATTTCCCAGAGCATGCAGATATCTTCCACCCCTGGTATAGCAAAGACCCTCATCGCTAATTGCGTCTAAAACCTCTTTCTCATTTCCATCTAAAATTTTGAATGGTTCACTATATTCTCTTTTTTTAGCAAGTTGCGCCAAATAAAGGGGCAACCCGCTGTCTTTTGCAATCTCTTCCGCAGTCATATCTCCAAACCCTACAATATTAGCGCCTGTACGATTTCTCACAATATCTAGTTTTTCACGGATAATACGGTAAGGAGTACCAAGTTCAATTATATTGTAGCCTTGCACCCGCCTTGTAAATTCATAATGTATCCCAAAATAATTCTCAGGTATCAGGATTGCTGAACCATTTTCAATGATAAATGGATCAGTTATCTGCCATTTGTTTCTGTAAAAATCAATTTCATTTCTTGTTTTACTGCTGGCAAAAACAATGGAGACATTTAAAGATAGAAGCTGATGAATAATTGGTTCTATTTGATCATATTCATACTTATCGTTTAAGAGACTTCCATCAAGGTCTGCGAAAACAATAATCTTTGTACCTTCAGGTTTCAATGGCTTCTTCCCTGAGTCTTTCTCGGATATCAGGCATAGCTGCCATAGTTCTTAACCAATCTGGCAATTGAGCTTTTACTGGATTAGCCAAATATTTTTTTCCACCTGAAATAATAACTGAAGACAATGCGTCTACAGTAGCCTCTTCTTCATGCCTATCAAAATCAAGATTATTGCATGTAGCATCGGCATGATACTGCCTTATTTTATCCTGCGCCAACCGCCTATAAGCCACATAAAGACTGGTGAGAAAAGGTTCAGAGACATCTATGTTTTCGGTTTCAGTTAAAGTTCTCAATAAAGTTACGAAACTATCTTCAGCGGTTGTCATTAATTCGTTGGCTTCAATCTGCTTATGCCTATGATCATAGAATCCAAGGTCAATTTGGCAGATGCGCCCGTAAGAAGCATTCCTATAAACCTCAGACAGCAATCCCAGTTCAAGCCCCCAATCACTGGGCACTCTAAGATGCGTAGCTAAGTCGCTGTAGAGCGCCATTTCACCTGCAAGCGGATAACTAAAGGACTGCAAATATATTAGAAATCTTGAATAACGAAGTTTCTCCTGGAGAACCTCTAGTAAAGGATTGATAAATAACCTATGAATTCGACCATACAACTTTTTTCTAGTTTCATCAATACGCGCATAATATCCTTTGGAAAAGAAAAAGTCAAGCTTAGGTTCAATAATGGGGTATAGCAGCTTCGTGGGCAGCATTTTGGTGTAGGATACAATGTCGGCATCGTGTACAGCAAAAGCAAAAAGATCAAGTGAGGCTATACCCATTGCTATCCACACGTCTTTGCCTTTCCCAGATAACTGAGTAACATCAAGACCTTTTCTTTTAAGTTCTTCCAAAACAGTTATCACTTCAGGTTTGTTGCACCAAACCACTTCGCACGGAACCTTGAAAGACCGACTTAACCTCAAAGCTTCTTCATAATCACTGGGTCCCGTGGATGAAAGAGCAACAAAAACCTTACTCAGATAATCGCATTGATTTATTTCATTAACAATCTTCTTTAAGCCTGGACTTTCAATATCACTTCCAAGAATTGGTATAATTAAGCCTGAAGGAAACTTTTCTTTAAGACTTCTGAGTCGATCGGACATGAAATCAAAGTCTAAATAGAAGTCATGTATGGTTGCAATCTTTTTCTGATCGATATTCATTCTTATCGCTAAGGTAATATCTCATAATAATATAAATTATTATTCTTAAGCAAAAATTTTGTGTAATCTTTAAAGAATTAGAGTTGACTAATGGTGAGAAAAAAATTTGTAAAAGTAAACTCACCCTTGCACTACATTGCAAAAAGTGACTTTTCAAATGGTCTGCTTTTTTGATAAAAAACTTATGGTTTTAACCAATTAATGTTTAGACCCCGCTGGTCCCAACTTTTCACGCAGTGTGTTCGTGTTCAACTTGAGGACGATCTTTCAACACTTTAATGAATTCTCCCTTTTCGCTCATATTTTAAGAGTTATTTTTACATGATAAACACTAACACACTAGTCTGACTCAAAAAGCGCATTTAGATTGTGCAATATTTTTGATCACTATGTTGCGCAGTGGTAAAGCTTTTATTCTGTGCAAAACAAAATAAATTGTAGAGGTTTTGAAATGTCTGTAGAGTCAGGAAAAAATTTGGGCGGCATAGGTTCAATATTTTTGGTAATTCCGGTTCCATTTTTGAGCATTGTTGGCATAATACTCGTCCTAATAGGCATGAATAATTTGTCGAAGGCTTATAATGATCCAAGCATCTGGAAAAACACTCTCTACGCAGTAATATTTGGAATCATAGGAATAGTCGGTTCGGGGTTGGCTCTTGCGTCGCTGTTTTTCGGCGGGATTTTTGCTAGCGCAGCTTTTGGAGGAGGAACAGGCATAGCGGGATTTTTTGCAGGGCTTATCATATTTCTTATCGTAGCTTTCATATTCTATATACTTGAAGCTATCTTTATCCGAAAAGCATTTGATTCCCTAGCAAACAAATCCGGAGTCGGACTGTTCAGAACTGGAGGACTGTTGTTGCTCATCGGTGCAGTTCTTACAATAATCTTAGTTGGTTTGTTCTTGATCTTCATCGCTTGGATACTAATACTTGTAGCATTCTTCCAAATACCCACAAACCCAACGTCACCGCAGTCTCAGATGCCCTCGCCACCACAGCAATAAACTAAACCCTTTTTTTCTTTTTGAATACTATTACACAGGTTAACAAGCGTTTATTCTTTTTAATCCTGTTCTAAATCTAAATTGATTCACCACTTAAGCGCTTTAACCGCTGCATTATCCTTGAATTATTATCTATGTTTGATATTAGAAAGAAATATAGCACTCCTTAAATCAAATATAATCGAGGTTTTTTTGGAAAATGGTTGACCAAATAATTGTGGGTATCTTAACTTGGTTTCATATTTTCTCCGTAATCGGATGGTCTGGGGCAGCGCTCACATTCCTTATCACAGTCAAGCCTACCCTAGCCAAATTTTCGCCTCAAGCAAGCGGAGAATTCTTTCTAAAAGTGCTTCCAAGGTTTGCCAGGTCGGTTCAAATACTTTCAGCTTTAACCCTTACTTTTGGGCCACTTTTGGCTTTCACAATGAATGATGGTCCGCCAAATCAGTTTAATCTTGTTTCGCCTTGGTCGATATGTATAGTTATTGGAGCTGCGATTGGAATTACCGCGTTCCTAGTTGTTTTTCTTTTGCTCACTCCAACCGCTAGGAAATTAGAGCATGTCATAAGGAAAATGCAGCAAAACCCCCAACAGCCTCCACCAGTAGAATTAAAACTATTACAGAAACGTTTGTCAATTATTCCTCCTTTAGCCGTGACGCTCTTATTGTTGACAGAAGTATTCATGGTAGCGGCTGCACAATTCTAGATTTAATTTTTTTCTCTTTTTCAACGTGACTGTTATTAAGAGCGCTTATGACTTCTCTAAGCATCTGTTGAGTCAGGCACATGAAAAAAACCAAATTGCTCACGTCTCTCGCACTGGGAGTTCTCATTTTAGCATCATTAATGATTCTTTCAGTACACGCCTCAACGGCCACCTTTCCAACTTTCACTCTTTCGCAATCCTCAACGCAACTACATTATTCGCTGCCTACAGGAACTCAATTTAATGGGTCAATTTCAACATCTGGGCCAGTTCGCTTTTTTGCAAGCTCACCGAATGGAACTGTAATTGTCAACTTGGGTTTAGTCGATAAAACTGCCTCTTTCAGTTTTATTGCGCAGCAGACTGGGAACTACACGTTAAATTTTGAGAATGACTTGCCTAGTTCAGTTCAAGTGACCTTCTCTTATGTGACAAATCCAGACATTTCAGGTGGTAGCAACTCGGAAGGAATACCCCTTATGTATCTGCCTATATTCATTATTATAGTAGTTTTCGGAAGCATTCTGATCATCTTTTTCTCCCGTCGTAAATATAAAAAACAGTCTACTGATTAAAAACAGCCTTTAAATCCTTAAGCAAAATAGTCAAAATGATCATTTGAAATTTCCACCATTAGAAAACGTTATTCTTCAACTGTCCTTCTTTCCATTCTCTCTTCTCTCAGTTTTTAGTACTTTATCGCTGTTGCGCTTTAGACTTCTTTCTATGTCTTCAGGTTTGGCAGCAAGCAAGTTTTTAGCTCCAACAATTTGTACACAAATAAAACCTACAAACAATGGAAACCAGAAACCTGCACTTCTCAAAACTACAGCAGCGATTCCGCTTATTCCGGGGTTAATTCCGTAGAGCAAGAAGATTGTGGCTAAAAGAATTTCAAGTGAACCAACTGAGAAGCTTGCCGTAGCATCTTGAACTGCGACGGCTATGAAGAAAACAACGATGTAGAATTCTGGATTTGAAGAAGGTATTCCTAGTGCATAAAAAATCAGGATATAAACTGATAATCCAAGGATGTATGATATTGAGTGAAAGAAGAAAGGTTTTAAAAGTAATCTTGGTTTTTCACGGAAAGCTTGGAAGCCACTATAAAAATCTTCAAGTGATTTTCTAGTTTTTTCTACTGTGCTTAAGCGATCGTGTTTTGGTCTAAAAGTTTTTAGAAGTATAAGATAAAGTCCTGTTATGTTTTTTGCAGCTTTTTTTTCTGTTGCTAAATACAGAAGAACTCCCATGTAAATTGTTACTCCAACCAAGAAAAATATGAAAACATTTGTTATGGTTGGTGAAACACTTGGCTTCAAAAATACAACTATTGCTCCAACGTATAACCCGACGGTTACTACTGTATATGCAACTATACGGTTGGTTACAGCTGCAGATGCAAGAGCGCCGTAGTTTTCTTTTGTTTCTTTTTGAACAAGATATAATCTTGTTAATTCACCGCATACAGTGGCGCATGGAACAACTAAATCTGTAAAGTAGCTGACCCAATAATACAGGTAAGCACGTCTGTAAGAAACTCTGAATTGAAAGAGTTCTAAGGATCGTGTTCCAGGCTACTGCCCAAAAAAATACCGAAGCCAAAACTGCTAAGAGTGCAATTGAATAATAAAATGCATATTGTGATGAGTTAATCTTGCTTAAAACTAATGTTATTTGAGATATTCCAATGTAAAAGTACAGATAAATGGCGAAAACTATCAAACCTGCAATCATAAAGAGAAAAGACTTTTTTAGGGATAGATATCTTGCACAAACGACAAATTTGATTCACACTTAATTTAAATAAAATCTTTGATAGTCTTACAATGAACCTTTAGGATTATATTCTTTTTCTGCCAAAGCAAAGATTAGTTCAGAATCCAAGAGGCGGCTGATTCTGTAGATAGCGTTCTAGTCGCCAAAAACAAAATATTGGATTATTACTCTCTATTTAGGGGTTTGCAGGATCGATTTTATTGTTTACTGTTTATTTCCTGTTTCTTTAGATGAATTGCTGCTACTGTGGCGTTAATGTTTTTTTCTTCAACGACAAGTATTATTTGTGAAGTGTGAGGCGCAAAAATACCGCGTTTAATGTTAATGCCTGAGATTGCGCTGATGGCCAATGAAGCAACACCTGGAGAATCTTTCATTCTGTCGCCGATCAAGGTAACGACTCCTAAACCGTACTCTATTTTCATGTTTTCGTCAAAGCCCTTGAGTTTTTCCTCGTTTTTCTTTAAGAAATCTGAGTCTAAGAAGAGGAAATCGCGAATCTGCTCGCCTGTCTCCATGGTTTCGGCGCCTAAATCCATAAAATCATTTCTTCTTTCCCAAATTCTAAGGGAATCTTCCAGTGAACGGCTTTTCTCGTCATTCATTGATAAGATTGCGCAACGAGATTTGCCTGTTAAACATTTCACTATTTCTCCGCCGCTTGTTTCTGCCTCAATTACCGAATACATTTTTGGCTCATCGATTGGCACTATTCTCAAAGGTTGCGTGAAACGCCTGGCCATGGCGATTGCTGGGCTCTGCACAATTTTCATACCCATCATTGAAGCCTTATGAGCCTCATTATAAGTAAGCGCCAAAACATGCTCAGTTTTCTGGCCACGCACAACTTTGGGGTCAGCACTTTGAACTGGCACATCTTTATACAGTAAAGTTTCAGTATTGTACAAATCTTTTAAGAGACAGGAAACGAAAACCGCTGTTAAATCTGAACCGCCTCTGCCTAATATGGTTTCAAGCCCATCAGCTGTGACGCCTAAGAAGCCTGCTAAACAAACAATTTTGCCGTCTTCAAGCGGCTCAATTAATGTATGGATTCTTTTTTTGCTTAACTCGTAATTGGGCATGGCATCTTCAAAATTGTCATCAGTAACAATTGGCCAATCTTCAAGCGAGACACTGCAAGAATCCAAACCGTTACTCTTCAAAATGTAATCTGCCAAAGTGGACATGGCGAGTTCTCCGCCTAAAGTAAGAATTCTTGCTTTAATGTTGCCGCTAAAACGCTTGTTAACTGACTCAAGAGTAGCCAAAGTTAAAGCTTTGTAATTAGCCAACTCATCTTCAGCAGGTTTGAGCCATTTGCCTTTGACATAAGCCTTCGCTAGCCTCTCATAAACTTCAAAAATTGGGTCTAAAGGAAGCGAGCATGCTTGTGCATAAGACTCACCTATCTTTATGAGTGCGTCAGTGCAGCCTGCAGGGGCTGAAAAAACAACAATTGGGCCGAAGCCGTCTTTTTGGTTGATTTCTTTTATTCTTTTTATGATTTTTGGGATTCCTTTGCCTTCAACATCTAAGAGGCTGCCGCCGAATTTTGCAATTGAAAGAGCCTTTAAAGCACATTCCACCTAATTCGAGTTAGCAAAGATAATAATGCTTTAACAATTAAAATTTTCTATTAGAGTAAAGATCAATTAAGAACCAAGTATTTCTGAGCGATTTCACGAGCGTGTTAAAGTGAGAACTTTATAGAAAAAGAAAATAAGCGGCAAGACACTCAAAATTATAGTAAGGTTTTGTTGAATTATGTATGACGGTTATGTACTTTTTTGTAATAACGCTTCCCAGCAACAATGCTTAAGCAAAAAACGCTACACTTGCGCAGCCAAGGAATCCCCCCATTTAGAAGAAATCAAAGCAGGAACAGTTGTTTTCCTCTACAACACAGACAATAAAACTTTGCTGGGACCATTTACAACTTTAAGTGAAGGAGACGAATTAGACGCTGGCACATGGGTTATGGATGTAGATGAAAACAATATGCCCTATGAAGACGTCAAAGTAACATGGGAAGACCTTCACATCCTACAAAATGCCCCTGAAAAACTCCCGTTTCTAAACGATGCGAAAACATGCAAGCTATCAACAACTCAAACGCAGCGTGCTCTGGATCTGCTGAAAGAGGGACCACTTTATCTTTATGAAAAAGATAAGGCAAAATAATCTGGAGTCTATTCCACTGTCTAATTTTTTTGCTTCTAAGCTAACAATTTTGTGGCAGTTAATGCAGCGGGTAAAAGTTAACTCGAAACCGTTTAGGATGTCAAAGCATCGTTGAGTGTACAATCGGTCTGTACCATGATCACAATTACGTTGGCTAATGTCAACTAGCCTCTCCTCATCCATTCTCCTTTCTCCAAATTTTAGAAGACAAAAATAAAGTAATAACTCTTTTGGAAAAGTGAAAGTTAATCGAATCAAATCTGTTACTTTCAGTTTAAGTTTCAAAAATTAAAATGAAATGTGAAGCATTAAATACCCAAATACTTGTTTTGGATTAACAAATAAAGGCTCCTTGGAGAAATAAGGCTTGAAAAATAAAGGTCCCTTGTTCATTGTTCCTTGGCGATGCACATTCGAATGCGAAAGCAATTGCGTCCACTGTATTTCAGCATGTAAACCTGCAGTTGCAGATGAACTAGGATACTGCAGACGCCAAAAAAATTGTTGATCAAGTAAACGATTTTGGCGCAAGCTTTTTTGGAATCACAGGTGGACAACCTTTTCTGCGCAAGGATCTTTTCGAAGTTCTCGATTACGCCACAAAAAAGGGTTTGAGCACAAGCATCATAACTGACGGGCGTCTTCTCGACGAAGAAGCGTTCCAAAAAATTGTTAAGAACCAAACCAAAATCTCCGTAAGCATTGACGGCGGAAAAAAAACAAACGATGCTATCCGAGGCAAAGGCGCTTATGCGGCTGCGGTTGCAGCAATAAAGAAGTTTTCAAAAGAAAAACTTCTAAACTGCCTTGTCTACACATTTGCTAACGCCGGCGAAGTCACCAACGTAAACGAAGAAGACATGCGTCATGTTTTAGACTTAGCCAAGAAATACGATGCCCGCTGGGTGGTCTTCCACGGTTTCATACCATACAGCAAAGACAAAAGCAGCCTCAAAGCCGACCCCACGCCGCAACAATACGAGTGGGTATGCAACAAACTCTACGATTTAACCCAAGAATACAAGGGAATTCCTGGAATCAACATTTACATTCCCTTTTACGCCCGAGTAGCCAAACAACGGGGAATGCCTGACTTTGACAACTGGTACAACAACTTTTTCTTAGGCAGATGTTTCTTTGGCAAATTCATGAGTGTTGCAGAAAACGGCGATGTCATACCCTGCAGCTACAACGACGCCTACAGACTCGGCAACATCAAAGACAAATCACTTAAGCAAATATGGGACGGAAATGCAAAGCTCGCGAGTTCTTCAAAAAAGTCAAAGATAAAAACCACATCTAAAGGCAAATGTGGCGTTTGCGAATACCGAGAATTATGTGGCGGCTGCCGATCATCAGCGCTATTTTACACGGGAGACATTTTAGGTTCAGATCCACGATGCGCTTATATCCCGAAAGTTTTGAGAAGCAAGGAGTAAATGCTTCAAATCTTTTCAAGATAAACGCTATTTTCCTGCATTTTGTTTGTGATAACTTTCTTTTCGTTGAATACCCTTTAATTAAATACAAGTTTATGCTCTTTGTAAATTAGAGAATATGGATGCCTCAAGGGAGCTGCCTAAATCTGTTTTTTATGGCCTATTAGCCGTCAGCATGGCAGTTTTGGCAGTTGACTTCTTGTTTGTTTACATTCCGCTATCAGGCTGGATTCTACAAGCCGTCCTAGTTGGCGTATACCTTGAATACCTAGAAATTAAGAAAACAATAATTATATTGGCGATACTGGAAATCTTTTTTATGGCAAGCTACGGCGGTACAGTTGCTGTTTCATTGATTCTAGGTATTTTCGGCATACAATTTTTCATTCCGATAGTTGCCGGACTATACTTTCTTGTTTTAGGAGTTGCTTTGTTTCTGGGGTTCGTGACAAATTATGTTTTCCACAAAATTCGGTTATTTGAAAGGCTAAGCCAAAAAACTGTCTACCACAACAAACTCGTTTTCAATGGTTATTTTTATTCTCAATTCGCTTTGTCTTATTCGCTTAAGATGAAATATGGCTTGGACTCAATATGCTGGCATTCCCAAATTTCTAAGAGAAAAGAATAGCGCTTAGGATTCCGACCGAAAAAAATGAGTTATCGGGAGTGGCGTGCACCCAAAAAAATACGGAAGAGAGAGAGGGGGGTAAAAGGAATCTTATCGAGTGCACGTCACACATTCATGAACTTCTCAAGTGCTGATGGAAAAGTGCTCCATAACTTCTTCTTGATTTGCTGTAGTTCTGCTGCAATTTGGTTTTTGGGTAGGCTATTTTTTGTGTGTCTTTGCTTGTAATGAAGACTGATCCGCCGTTTCTCAGGTGCTCTTTAACTTGGAGAAAATTCACCTGTGTTGCTTCTTGAACTTCCACGTCTTCGCTGGCATCATTGTCTAGCAATAGAACCTGGAATACTGGTGTCTTTGTTTTTTTGTTCAAAATCAAGAACATCCTTTCCACAGTTTGAGAATAATCTTATATTAAATTCAAAAATTCTTAAAGCTATGTGACTGTCAAAACACAATCACAAGGTTATATTACTGCAAAATAAACGGTAGAATTTGACTTTCTTTTAACGTTTTAACTACTAAATCAGGCTTTTCTTTTTCAAGCTCTTGCTTAGAATAGACGCCTGTTGTAACAGCAACGCAGCCCATGCCTGCAGATTTAGCGGCTTTGACGCCGAAAATTGAATCCTCAAAAACCACACATTTTTCAGGGTTCGTTTTCAGTTCAGAAGCGGTTTTTAAGAAAATTTCTGGGTCAGGTTTTGAATGAGAAACAGAATCAGCAGTTAATATGACTTCAAAATATTTCTTTAAGTCATTTGCCTCTACCAGATGCATGATTACTGAGCGGTTATTCATTGATGCTAAACCCATTTTGACTTTGCCATGTAACGCTTCAAGTAGCTCTTTAGCGCCTGGGAAAAGTTTCACTTGATTTGTTAATTCGATTTCAAGCTGGCTTTTTCGCTCAATTAAATGTTGAATCAATTTTTCATCAAACGGTTTCTTAGCTGACCGCAATATTTCTCGGAAAGTCTCTGCTGCTCCAATTCCAATTCGCCGTTCAATATATTCGTCGCTTACTTTACAGTTTATTTCGCTTAATGCTTTTTGAAATGAGATGACAATTACTTGCCTGGTATCAGCTAATGTGCCATCCCAATCGAAAATAACTGCTTCAAACATGGTTCGGTCTTACTGCAGGTTTAGTTTTTCTCTTATCGCTTGGCTTTTCTTTGTGGCTTCTTCGATAGCCCGTATCATTGCTGGTCTAATTTGGCTTTGTTCAATCTGGTAAATGGCTTCGATTGTTGTTCCGCCCGGCGTTGTGGTCATGTCCCTTATTTTTGCTGGATCCTCATGCAGGTCAAGAACAAGTTTTCCAGTACCCATCACGGTTTGTGCTGCGCAAGTTAACGCAATGTTACGTGGCAACCCAACTTTTAACCCCGCATACGTCAAAGCTTCAATAATTATTGACATGTACCCTGGTCCACTGCCGCTTACTGCGGTAATTGCATCCATGTATTTTTCATCCATTTCTTCACAGATGCCCATCATATTCAAAATTGTCTTTAACCTTCTCTTTGTCCTCGGCAGTAACGTTTGATTCGCAGACGTAAGCTGTGTAGGCTGCTTGCACAAGCGCGCCTAGGTTAGGCATTATGCGAACGATTTTTGCGTCAGGAGCATTTTTCTTCAAAAAGCTCAACGGAACAGTTGCGGCGACAGAAACCAACAGTTTGCCTTTAATTTCTTTGCTGATTTCTTTTAGAACCTTTTCTACATCACCCGGCTTAACGATGATGAAAACGATGTCTGCGTCGCCGGCGGCTTTTCTGTTATCAGAAGAAGTTTTTACTCCAAGAGCTTCAAATTCCTTGAGTTTTTCAACTTGAATGTCAACTGCTGTTATTTTGCCTTTATAGCCGCCTTTGATTAGGCTTTTGATTATGGCGCCGCCCATCATGCCTGCGCCGATTACCGTGATTTTATCGTTCATAAGATTTCACTTTGTTACTTTATGGACTGTTGTTTTTGCTCTTTAAACTTTTGTTGCCAACTTACGTCTTCTTAAATAAGAAAGGGTTCTCAACGATGCGCCAATCACAATTATTAAGACACCGCTTACGATTAAAATTTGAAGAGCTTGCCGATACCAAGTGTGGTCGGGAACATAAAATTCCCTAATTGCTTGAGTGGCAGAAAGAGTTGCAAAGACAAAACCGCCGGTTATTGATCCGTTGCCTGCCCGCGCGGTATAATCGGTTCTTGCCCAAACAGCTCTCACTAAAGGACTAAACTGGGATGGAAGGCACAAAGCCAGAAAATATATGCCGAAAAAAACGCTTGCCCAAGAGAGAGAAATAAACTCAATTATTGGATTAAGTGAAGGGTTATACGTATTGGTTGGCAATCCTTGGGCGGATAGGATGCGGGCTTGTTCCCAATAGTAAGAGTTGAGTGCAAAAACTCCTAGTAATCCAAGGATAAGCAGAGTTATGCCTGACCCTATGACTATGCCATTTAGACGATTTGTTGAAAGTTTAGGTGGAAAGTGAAAATATGCTTTTTCGACTGGCTTATTGCTAAGTTGTGTTCCACATTTGTCACAGAACTTATCTTCTTCCTTGACCTGTGAATCGCAATTGGGGCAGTAAGGCAAGTACTTCAATCCTCACTCTTGATATAGCTGTACGTTTGATTTCTACTTAATTTTTCTCGGACACAGCTTTGACGTTTATGTCTACTAGATGGATGCCAAATCCTTGAGAAGCTTCTGCATTATTAAGACCGGTGCATTTGTTCTGATTCCTCTTGTGTTAAAATGCGTTGGCACAGCTTGGAAACCGTTGTTGTGAATGGTGTCAATAAAGCCTTTTATGGATGGTGAAGGCAAACCAAGTTTTCCACTTAACTTGTCAACCACAAAGTAAGTAATCGGGGCTGAGGCTTCATCTCTTGTTAGGCTAAGAAGCTTTGTGATTCTAGCGCTGTTTTTGAAAGCCACTGACCTGTTTTCTTTCATCATTGCCTCAATGAAGTTTTGGTCAAAGATGCTTCCAAGCCAGAGAGGTCCTGCCCAATCCATTTTTGAGCCACATTCAGGACATTGCAGGCTGCGAAAGGGTTGATGTGTGGTTTCTCGGTGGTAACAGTTGAAGCAGTGCAGGATGTACCCGAGGGTTTTGATGCTTTCATCTGCTTTTTTTGCGCCATAAGCGATTTGGGTGTAAAGCTCGAATGTAATGTTCACTGCTGTGGCTGAAAAGAACCTTTATGCCGATGTCATGTTTTGCGGCTGACGGTTGCTGTGCAGCCTGCTAAAAGTCGAACGGCAAGTTCATGGCAATATTCAGTTCGCAATGGTCTGCCGCCGTACTTTCGAACACAGGCTTTCGCATGGACTCCACAAAGAGGTGCAAGGTCTGTTGCTGTTGAAGCCAACAAGCCGTTGTTTTTGATTGCTCGGAATGCTGAATCTAAATAGGGGGCTGGAGTACCAAAAGGGTCAACATCAACAATGTCAAACCTTTTTTTAGGCGAGGCGTTGCAGCTTAAAACAGCGTTTGCATCCTTATGCTTAACCGCAATTTTGTCTTCCAACCCATTGAGCGCAACGTTATGCTTTGCAAGTTTGTATGCTCGCTCGTTAATGTCGCTGATTAAAACTTTTTTTACCCCGTCGATTTCAGCGGCAAAACGTAATCCTCGAATGCCTTGGCTAGTTAATGGGTCACAAATCGAGATTTCATGGTTAACCATGCGTTGGTAAGCTTGGAATGCTAAAACGGTTATGTCGCGGTTGAACTCCATGACCGGATTGTAGAAGACTGGAGCCCGAGAAGGCGCATAATCAGATGGGATAACGCCGTAGGCTTCAAGTTTTGGCACTAACACTTGCACTTTGCCTTCCCTGATTATTTCGCTTGGAAAATCAGCTTCATACCCGTCATCGACCATGCATGTGTGCTCCAGCGGTTTTGTTTATGAAAAGAATTTTATCGGCATATTAGACTTCTGGTATAATTGGTGTGAATCGTTGCTGAAGCGGGTTTTGTTGCTTACGGGTGCTCCGGGTGTTGGAAAAACAACTGTGCTTATCAAAACAGTTGATGCTCTCAAGGCAAAGGGCTTCGAAGTTGGAGGTATGGTTAGCCGAGAAGCAAGAGAAGGCAACGCGCGGGTAGGCTTTGAAATAATAGATTTGACCGAACGGCAAGCATGGGTGGCTATCGACATGTCAACCAGAAGAATGGTCCGCAAGTCGGCAAGTACCACGTTAACATTGAAGACCTGGAAAAAATAGGTGCAAAAGCCATCTTAGACGCTATAGAAAAATGCGATGTTGTCGCCATTGATGAAATTGGTCCAATGGAGCTTTACTCGCAAAAATTTAAGCAAGCCGTAACGAAGGCATTGGAGAGCAAAAATCTCGTATTAGCCGTGGTGCATGAAAAAGCCAAAGACCCAGTAATAACCCAAGCAAAAGAAAGAGAAGACGCCGAAATTTTTTCAATTACTCCCTCAAATCGGGATGGCTTGCCACAATTGCTAACAAACCAAGCCACTGCCACCTTCAACAAGTAACATGAATTATTGCAACGAATTCTCTCTTTTCATTGTCTATTTTATCGATTATTTCAGGAGTGGAAGCAATTATTGCATTGTATTTTTTCAATATTTCACCTGCTTCTGGAGTTATAGGCAAAGCAGAGTCATGCCCTATTCCGATATAGAGAGCATCAAACTGTTCCTTACTCAAAAAATCAAGTTCACGTTCAGAAAGAGGAGTATGACCATATTCTGTTTTTAGGTCTTTGGATTTTTTCTTTTCCCTTTTCGTTATCGAGCCATCTGAATGGATTATGATGTCTTTTTCGTATTTTTTTCCATTAACTTTTATCCAGCCAAATTTAGCTTTCAAAGACAATATTTTTCATAATCTTTCACAAGATAAGGTTTTAATTTTATATATTGGGTGTTTTGAGCAACATTTTGACAATCAAAATTTACTGTTTTTTGCTTTTTCTCTTTTCTTTTTGAGGTTTTGTGGGTTCATCCCAGTATTTGTCGAATTCTTCGGGAGCCATGATGTCTAAGCTTTTTAGTTGCTGGCTAAAAGCGTCCAAAGCGCATGGATTATTTAGGTGCGCACGGTAAACTTCGATGAGTAAATTAATTGCCATTGACTGCGAAATCGGTTTCTTCGCCATAAACGTTAATTCTTCAGCGGTTTTTGCTAAATCGTCGCTGATTTTTTCAGGTAATTCAAGGTTTTTCATATTAATCACTGCAGGCTTTTGCCAGTTCCTGCGCTTTCTTTTTTATTTTAGATAACTCTTCTGCTGTGGGCTTTCCTCTAATGTCGCCAAGCTTGCCCTTGTGTGCTTAAGTCTTCTCTTCCATGAAACTCGCTTGGAATATACCATTCGGCAACCACGTTGAAGCCGAAATGCTCAAAGTATTGCCTCATTGTTTTTCCAGCTGGAGTTGCTTCATCAATTCCTGTATGTGGTCCTGAATAAGTGCAGAAGATCAATGCGTTTTTGCCCTTCACTTTCGGTGCACAAGGCTTGATTTTTCCTTGGTCTCGATAAAGATTCAGTTTAGCCTTAAGCAAATCAGCCATCGGCTTTGCGGGTTGCCACTCAATCGATGGAGAACCAACACAAACCAAATCATAACCGAAAAAGTCAATTTCGGCGGCTTCTTGAGGCTTCTTTAAATCAACTTTGAAGCCTACATCTTCCAAGCCGTCTTTAATTGCATTGGCGACTTTTTCTGTGTTTCCTGTATTTGAATAGTAAATTACTAATGCTGATTTCAAACTTATCACTGCCAAGTACTGTTCTCAGTGGAGATAAAATATTTTGTGCAACCTTGGTTTTTGCTAAAACTTAAAAGATGTAAGACTGCCTACCTACGGTTACTATGGCTCTAGATTTGGCGGGCAATATTACACTGATACTTTCAGTGATAAGTTTGTTTTTGCTTATCTTAGGGATACCGCTAGTTCAGAACTTAAAAAACGCAGAAAATTTCAAAAGGCATGGCTACCTAACAATTATAGCTTTAGTAATTGAAACAATCTTAGTCTTCATCGTTATGATTCCATCGTTCATAAACAACTTTGGCGATATCCTATTACTTTCCCCACTTCCTGCTTTGGATAATTGGATTCATGTTAGTTTAGGCGTGGTTGCTGAAGTTGCAGGATTTGTTTACGTCATAATGTGGCTAGCTTTTTCGCCCTCAACAATGCAATGCATACGTTTCAGAAAGTATATGATGCCGACATTCGTCATCTGGATGATCGCAGTCATAAGCGGAGCATTGATTCATTTGTTACAACTATTCTGAAAAATTATTAAGTTTGTCGTTACTAAACCCATCTATTTTGGTTTTGAAGTTGCCTTAGGTGTTAGTATTGCTCAGTTATGATATCATAAGTCTTGTCAGAAAAGAGAATTCGGATATGCAAGGGCCATGTAGATTTAATTTTATGAGTTAATGGCAAAGTATTTTCACCTTTGACTTGTAGTGACTTTTAATGACTTCCTATGACTTTTAGTGACTCAACTGCAAAGAAGCTAACGCTTTGTTTCAAGAAAGCAACTTAAAGTACAAAAAACCCTTGGTAAAAATCCCTCAATAACAAATTCAAGCATTCCTTTATTAACCAAGACCTTAATGTCCAAAAATGAACCTACATGCAAAGAGCTCAAACTTTGAACCAAAAAAGCAATCCAAAACACAAAAAACAAAATTTGCCCGAAAAAAATAATGCACAATCACAGACGCCTAAACTTTACCTTGAAAACTAATGACTAATTGTCTTTTTCTTACATTTTTTTACAGATTCTTACATTCTATTACATTTTATTACATTTAGGGACGCAACCTGCAAAGGGTTTAGATTCTATTTCAAAAAAGCATTGCAGAACACAAACAAAAAATTTGCGCTTGGGAACCTTTGGGGATAACAGAAACAGTATTTCAGTGCTGTTTGAAAGTATAAATAGCATTCAAGCCATATTTAGGTTGAAGTTTTAGGTGACTCATTTGAGAATAGGTTTCTTCGTTTATGAGTATCCTCCTCAACTGGTAGGCGGTTTAGGCACCTATGCGGAATACATAGCCCATGAATACGTTGACATAGGCCATGACGTTTCAGTTTTCACTTTAAACAACAATGGGTTAAGAACAAGAGAAATTCTGCAGGGTGTTGAAGTACACAGACCGCAAATCGCTGACGCAAGCAACATCTGGCCCTTCTTCGTGGTAGACGACCTAAAAAAATGGGGTACAAACATCAAACTCTTCAACGACATCTTCATCTATAACATCCTGAGCGCAACAAAATTTATCAACGGCCTGATAGCAAAAGAAAGATACAATTTTGATGTCGTCTGCGTCCACGATTGGCTCAGCAGCATTGCAGGCTTAGTTATCAAGAATGAAACTAAGATACCAGTAGTTTTCCATGTGCATAGCACTGAGTGGGGTAGAAGCGGCGGACCAGGTTCCGAAGTTGTATCCCATCTCGAGAGGGCTATGGCTCAAAACTCAGACAAAATAATAACAGTAAGCTACGCAATGCAGGAAGACCTTACAAAACATGGATGGGAACAGTCGAAAATCAGCGTTGTCTGGAACGGTGTGGACGCTGAAACATATAACCCGCAAAATGTAGAAAAAGAAGATGTTGTTGCAATCAGAAAAAAATATGACGTACCTGATGGTTGGAATATGCTGCTTTTTGTTGGGAGACTTGCTTGGGTGAAGGGTGTGCGGAATTTGTTGCAGGCGATGCCTCTTGTTCTTAAAGAGAACCCGAATACTAAATTGGTCATTTTAGGTAAAGGCGAAGAGCAAGGCGACATACAAGAAACTGCGGAGCGATCTAAACATCAAAGATAAAATTGTTTACCGCTTTGACTTTGTTTCTGAAAAAGAACGAATTATCCATTATGCTGCTTCGGACGTGTGTGTTTTTCCATCGATTTATGAGCCGTTTGGAATTGTAAGTTTAGAAGCGATGGCTATGGAAAAACCTGTGGTTGTCGGAGCAAGAGGCGTAGTCGGTTTTAAAGAGCAGGTGATTAATAGCGGTCCCGACCAAACTGGAATACACATTAACGGCGAAGACCCAGCCGACATAGCTTGGGGCATAAATGAGACGCTACGTGATCCAATGAAGGCTAAAAACTGGGGTGAGAACGGCAGGCGAAGGGTGTTGGAGTATTTTACGTGGCGAAAAGTGGCTGAGCAAACCAGCAAAATCTACGAGTCACTAATTTAAGATTCAAAATTTGGCCTTTAAGAAAACAACTAAAAACTATCATTTCTTAAACTTTGCTTTTAACCAAACCTTTTTTGTACTTTTCTGTACGTTCCTAACCTTTTTGGTACGTTTCAAACCTTTTCTAGCCTTTTCCATACTTTTTGGTACGTGACCTGCAAACAAATTAAAGCCTAAATCATAAAAGCAACTCAAAACACAAAGAAAAAAGAAGCACAAAAATTTTACTAAACTATCGTTTGTTCGAAGTTAATCGTACAAAGTACTTTTCTTGGATGTTATTTTCTGTTTTGAGTCTCTTAAGTTGATCAAATTGATATTTGCCAAGAAGGTTTATTCAGACACAAAGTAATTCACAAAAACTAAAGGAGGTTTGACTCCATTAGAGGTTGAGATAGCTTGGTGTTTCTTAGCTCATGAATCTTTTAACTGTTTCATAGAGTATACTAGTTCCGTAAACAAGGTTTTCAATTGTTATTCGCTCATCAATGCCGTGCATTCGTTTTTCCAATTGATCGTTCGGTTCATCTGGAATCATAGGTTGATAACCATAGCAGACGCTGCCAGTTTCTCTAAAGAAACGTGAATCAGTTCCTCCTGTGGTTAATGTCGGTGTGATTCCACAGTTTGGCTCAAACTCCCTAAGAACATTCGTGATTGTCTCGTACAGCGGAGTTTTCGTAGAAGACTCCGATCCATCATGCTTCTGAATAAACTCAAAACTTAACTTTTCTAAGCCTACATCTTTTAACAAATCTTTTATCAAATTAAATGTTACATTCACGTCTTGTCCTGGAAGTATTCTGCAATCAAACACCGCTTCACAATCTGAAGGTATTATGTTCTCTTTAACTCCTCCATGAATCATGGTTGGGGCAATGGTCATTTTAGTTCTTGGTCTAATTTCTTCTGCCAAAGCCTTGTCAATTTTAGCTAACTCATCAAGTATTTTTTCGCTTTGAGTAGGATTAGCAAGCAAACGGGAAAATACATCGTTGACTTCAAAGTCATGTTTTCCCATTTCAGAAAGAAACTGTCTAAGAGTAGGAACATAGCTAGTTTCTGCCTTGTAATTCCCCAATATTTCCACAACTTTATTCATACGCATAACAGCGTTATCAGCCATATTCGGCGTCGAACCATGCCCCGGAGTTCCCTTGGCCTTTATTCTAAGCCACAAAATTCCTTTTTCCGCGGTCTGAACAGGAAATACATAGCCTTTTTTTGAGGGAAAAGCCAAACCGCCGCCTTCATTAATAACATAAGGGCACCACACTTTTTCTCGGTAGTTCCTGAGAAGGTAGCCTGCTCCTTCTTCGCCGCCTCTTTCTTCATCAGCCGTAGCCGCCAAAACAACGTCGCCTTTAAGTTCCACATTATTTTTCTTTAAATATTTCATAACAAGCATTTCGATTGCTGTCATGCATTTCATGTCATAAGCTCCTCTGCCATAAACGAAGCCGTCCTTTACTGCACCTGCGAAAGGATCAACGCTCCATTCATTTGGGTTGGCTGCAACAACGTCCAAATGTGACAATAAAAGTAGATTAGGTTTTTCGCCTGTTCCTTTAATTCTTGTGATTACGCTCCCTCTTCCAGGAGCTGACTCTATAATTTCGGTTTTGAACCCTTCTTTGCCGAGGTATATTGCTATGTATGTAGCTGCTTGTGTTTCGTTGCCTGGGGGGTTAGTTGTGTCTATACGAATTAAATCGCTGAGTAAATTGGTTATTTCCTGATTTACGTCCATAAGAATTCGAGGCGACAATACTTTCTTGACTCCAGCATTTGTTAAGGGTTTTTTTCTCTTAAAAGTATCGATTAAATGTTAGTGTTGTCGTGTATTACGGGAACGATTTTTCGTTTATTCAACAATGATGTTTATATATGATGTCAAAAAAGCTAGTGAATGGTAAAAGTTGATTACTATGAAAGAACTTAAACCGATCGATTACAAGATACTTTTTGAATTAATGAAGGATTCTCATAGAAGCGATAGGCAGCTGGCAAAATCCCTCGGTGTTTCTCAACCTACGGTCACCCGAAGAAGAGCGATGCTTGAAGAAAACTTTATAGAAGGATATACTGTTATCCCGAAGTTTGGGCAAATTGGCTTTGAAATAGCTGCTTTTACATTTATTAAAAGTAAATTGAAATTTACGGCAGGCGAAGAAAAAACAAAAGCATTGCAGAAAATGAAAGATTGGTACATGAAGCAACCCAACGTGATTCTGGTTTTAGATGGAAGAGGAATGGGTTGGGATGCAGCCTGCATTTCACTTCATGAAAACTTCGCAAATTTTGCAGAGTTCATTCGAGCACATGATTCTGAATTATCCGACTGGGTAGTTGAAAGCCAGACTTTCCATGCAGATTTAAAAGCTGGAATTATAATAAAGCCCTTCCATCTTAAATATTTGACAACACCAAGTAAAATACTTCTTGAAAAACAAACAACTCTTACGGACTAATGCTAGCAGCATCTATTCTTTTTCAAATATTTTTTTTGTCTATTCTTTCTCCTTAAAGGTTTACTTTTTCGAGGATATTTTGACAAGTAGAAACGAAGACGAGTTAATCTATTAATTAACTTATTCTTCTGCAAAATTATGGGAAAGTTGAATAACATTCCTCCCACTATTAAATCTGTAATCCGAAAGTCAAGGTAGTTTCGGTGGTTCTATCTTCTATTTTTTATTTTCTTCAGTAATCTTTTTTTCGTCGGAAGTTTCGGCTTCTTGGTTCTTTCTACATCTATAGCCAAACAAATCAACCTAAATTATAATGGTTTGTTAAGTGCATTTAAGATTTGGCGTAAATTGGTTGTGTTCAAGGGTTTTTGGCGAGTCAGTGCTGGAGGATTGGTTGCTGTTTGTTGGCTTGCCACTGCCATCCGTCATCGAGGAGAAAGGAGAAGGCTTCGAAAACGGAAAAAGTTAATTGGCTTTAATGGTTTTGCCTTCAACCTCAACTAATCCTCCAAGCACTAACAAGACTTAAGATATTATAAAGCATGTTATAAGCTTTATGAATCAAAAATAAAGAATGAAAATATAAGTTTTAGCTAATTGCTAAAACGCCTTCCAGAATACTTCCTTCTGGAATATCCAGTTGTCTAGACAACCATGCTTTCAAAACGGCTGACAACTTTGGAACAGGGCCATTATAAATAATGATCTGGTTACCCTTAAACGCGTCAGCTTGGAAACTCTTCTCGTCTTCTGTGAAGCTGAAAGACAATCTCTGAGCTTGAAAAGCTAAAGTTTGAAAATCCTCCCACTGCTTACATCTAAAAATCAGAGACGGTCCGATTTGAACCGCCGCGGTAGATGTCGCTTGAGCTTCCTGTTCTTTTGCTGCTACAGGAAGAGTCTCTTGTGGTTTACTCGATAAGTAAGCAATTAGATTTGTGACTTCTTTTTGCAAGTTATTTATTTTTTCTTCAACCTTTTCTACTTTACCATTTATCTGACCGGTGTCTCCAAGTTGCTCAGTGACGGTTGCTAACTCATTAATCAGTTTATCCAAATCTTTCTCATGTTCTTTTAAAACATTTACGATGAAGTCTATGGCTTCCAATGCTTCATCTTTCGACTGAGGATTTCTTGCCAATATTTTCTTACCCCACTAACACCTTTGAGTGTGTTAAAACATAAATAAAGCTAGCGAATCCTCAAATAATATCTCTAATAATACTTTCTAATATATTATGATTCACGACAACTGGTTGGTTGGATTCTAAGCAACCTTTTTAATGAATCGAGAATAGTAGAAGTTAACTCAAAATTTCTCAATCAAAATAAATGAGCGTTCCACGTGCATTTAATCGCTTTGGACTCACAGGCTAGAACGCAAAAGGTAGCATTGATTTCGGGTTTGCAGGAAGCACACGTATACTTTATTTTTTTCCGGTGCTCCTCAGTAACTGACGCCACGGTCTTGTCTTCAAGGTCTATTAACATGATTTCCATCTGAAGTGCTGATTCGGGGCATTCCCTAACGCATTTGCCACAACCGTTGCACTTGTCGGTGTCAATAGTTATGTAGTACTCGCCTGATCCATCGCTGTAACCATAATGTGTAATCATAAGTTTAGAACGCTTCTAAGTTTTCTGTGCTTTCTCGTAGAGTGCTTTCCCGAAAAGCGCCGCACCTAACGCGCCTGCAATCATAGGATCTAAGCCGTTCTCTCGCCATTTAGGCATCGGCAGACATTTCTCTCCTAAAACAACTTCTATTCTGTTGACAATTCCAATGTTCTTTGATTGTCCCCCAGTAATAACTAATTCTTTTTCTAAGCCTACCCTATTAATCAAGTTAGCCATGCGAACTGCCATTGCACGAGTGTATGCTGCTAAAACCTTTTCTTTAGACCAGCCTTTGCGGAGGAGTCCCACGGCTTCAGTTTTTGCAAAAGCCACACAAGTGCAACTTACTGGAGGCGGTTCCTCATTTACTTGGAGAGACATTTCTCCGATTTTTTCAATAGGAATTTTTAGTAAATCGGCGAAAACTTCCATTCCTCTACCTGTTCCAGCTGCACATTTGTCATTCATTAAGAAAGAGACTACTCTGCCACTTTCGTCGATTCGGATTGCTTTAATGTCTTGTCCTCCAACGTCGAGTACGGTTCGGACGCTTGGTCCCCAAATGTAATTTGCTCCTTTTGCGTGGCAAGCAATTTCTGTTATGGCTTTATTTGCCATTGGAACGTTGACTCTACCGTAACCTGTGCCGACAATGTATTTGATGTCAGTTGATTTGAGTCCGGTATCAATGAGCGCCCAGTCTAATGCTTTCTTGGCGCTTTCAGGACTGTTAGAGCCTGTCCTGGTAATTCCCCAAGAGTAAGCTTGACCATTAACCATTATGGCGGCTTTTGAACCGACAGAACCAACATCTACGCCTGCAGTTATTATGTCCTTGTTTGTCCATTTTATTCCCGGCATTATACGCTGGTATTCCTCCCAGCGCCAAAACTCAATGTCACCATTAACTGTGCTAGGTTCCTTCATTTTTGGCCCTCTTTTGCACGATTGGTAGCAACAAGAGCAGCACCAAGTGCTCCAACATATTCAGGAAATTCAGGTATCAACACGTTAATTCCTAATTTTCGATTTAAAGATGCGACAAAGCCAACATCCTTAGCTACACCGCCAACAAGAACTACTTCAAGGTTTACTCCTAATCTATGTATCATCGATGAAATTCGGTCTGCCATTGCATCAAAAACTGCCCTAGCAATTTCAGGTTTTGATTCCTGGCGATGAATGAGTGAAACAACGTCAGATTCGCCAAAGATTACGCAGGAAGCGTTTATTGGACTTGCCCGTTCAGCTTGAAGAGATAATGGTCCCATCTCTTCGAATTTAACTTCTAAAGCTCGTGCCATTGCTTCAATGAAAGCTCCTGCACCAGCTGCGCAGCGTTCGTTAACAACAAAATCAACCATAATTCCTTTCTCATCACATTTGACTGCTCTTGCTTCTTCAGCGCCAACATCAATAATTGTTCTGGCTTTAGGGAAAACGTAAATTGCCGCTTTAGCGTCCGCGCCCATCATGCTTACAGTGCTGTTTGCGAAAGGTGCCATATCCATACCTGAGCCAGTTGCGACAAAATAGGCTACATCAGACTTTTGCATGTTTGCTTGTTTAAGTGCTTCATCTATTGCTTGTTCGGCGGCTTTTGTTGGGTCGAACCCTGAGAACGCTTGCTTTCTTGACAACTACAGCATCGTCTTTAAGCACTACAATCTTCACGCTTTGAGTACCTAAATCCATTCCGACAGTAATCATTAAATCACTTTTTTTAGATTTCAACTCTTGCTGTTAACATTTCAAGGAAAGCTTCAACACGCGTCTTCATTTGCCCAACATCTTCTCTTGTATAATCAGTGTCAAGGTAGTATACTGGAATGTTTATTTTGTCAAGAGCTTTCTTGATTCTGGTGTACTCCATGGCATAGAGCATGCAGCCACGCACTACATAATAAATGACGCCTTGAACATTTGATTCTTTAACCTTGTTTACAAGCCAGTTAATCCTGTCTTCATTTCCATCCTTAGAGGTAAAGCATGGACATGTCGAAGCCATCAAGTATCGATCTCCTATCGCATTAAGCATGTCATCCATGTTCCATTCGTCTACTCCAACTGGGTCGTTGAGAATTCTTTCGCCTGAACAAAGTTCATCTGCAACAATGATGCCCTTAGGGTTGCCTTCTTCAACAAGTGTCGGTAGTTTCCAGTTATCAGGCCAAAACATTGGAGTACCTGTAACTAACACGCGAGGTGTATCAAGTGGGCAAACCCACTCTTTCCTTTGTGCTCTCTGCTCAAGTTCATTGCAAAGAGCTTCAGTTTTTTCGGTCCACCGCTTTTTATCATCCCATAAATACGCTTGATTAACAAGCATAGCATCTCTGCCCATAATCACTGGTGGCCCCTTACGTAGATCCTGCAGTCTGCGAAACGCTCGTGTTGCATTCTGCGTCTCTTCAATAGCTGCTTTAAGATTTTTGCGAGTAATTTTATTACCGGTTAATTCTTCAATTTGTGTTTTTATGTATCTAATTTCCTGGTTCCAAAAATGAAGTGATTGTGGTGCATCTTTAACTCTTGGAATATTCATATCCCAAATTGTCTTGCTGTCACTTAAAATCTCGCTTAGTTTGGTCATTCCGTCACATGTTAAAACACTAATTAAAACGTCACTTAACTCAAGAAAAGGCGACAACTCAATCATTTTTGCGCCTATGGTTGAGCGGATAACTGGGCAAACCTCCACGGGCACAACCCTATCGCCAAGTTTAGCAGTATCATACCATCCAGAATTTACTCCGACTGGAATAGCGTCTGCAGCTAAAATCATCTCAGTTGGAGCAAAAAGACAGGTGTAACCAATAACTTTCTTGCCTTTTTCCTTCTCAGCCATAATTTCTTTTGGGCGTTGGCCGAATAAATTGGCCATTTCATCAAAATACTTCATAGATTCAGGTCTTTTTGGGTCGGCTTTCTTCATGCGCTCAATATTTTCAGCCATTATCTTCTCAGAAGCCGCTTTCATAGAATTTCTCATTTCTTCAGCTTCTTTTTTGGAGATTTCAGGCATGTATTTTTTTTCAACATTTTCTGTCTTCATGTTTCTTTCACTCACTTTTTGATGGCTCCAGCCAGTTTCTTGATTTAAATAGTGTCTTATTACCAAACTTCAATTTTAGCGTATCTTCATACGGACACATTTCCGTACATCGCAAGCACAACATGCACATGGAGGTATTGATTTTTCCACCGCGTTGCTCATAAACTTCTGTTACTTGCGATTGACAAACTCTCTTGCAAACACCGCATTTTGTACATTTTTCTTCATCTTTTTCAAGATGTAGCAGAGGTGCCCACTTAAATCCCTTAAACCTATTTACAACAGCCAATGAAGCAGCTGTAGGACAAAAGCGACACCAAAATCGTCTAATAAAAAATGAACCAACCAGCGTTAAACCGACAAAAACAATGGCGACTAGCTTGTCCAATATTTTGTCCTGCATAAGTTACAAATTCTTGAGCATAGGGGAATGTGAAGTTAATTTGGAAAACTGACACAGTTGCGCTAGTCCAAGGAACTACGAATGGTATCATTGGATCAATAAGAATGCTGTATGGTCTAAAAGGACCTGCTAAAAGTTTCACCATAAGCAAAGCAAAATCGATATTTGGAGGCGGCTGAATCAACCACAATGCTACGGGAATTAACAAAAAGAAAAGTAATATTACATATCTTAATTGATGCAGCTTCAAGGTTCAGTTTTTCAGAAAGGTTTCGATAAGGAATTTTGAGTGCTTTTCTAAACATAATGACGAGGTCCATGACTAAACCTAAAGGACAGAACCAACCGCAGTAAAGCCGACCTAAAACAATAGTGATGCCAAAAATAAAGATCATAAAGTAAAGAAGTGGAATAGAAAGAGAAAATACGTAAAATAATGCTCCAAAAGAAACTGCTTGAATAGCTAGCCGCATGAAGGTTATTTTTGTCGCCAAGTTTTTTTTCCAAATCAGAACGGCAAGCACACCAGCTACTGCAAGTCCTGCAAGCACTATGATTATTAGCATGTTGGCTATGATGTCCCAGTTCAATTATTTTTCCTCATTTCAATTATTGTTAAATTTGGATTACTGAATTGATTAATGTGCCAATTCCAAGCACTATGAGTATTCCTGCACCTGCAATTGAAATCCATTTTCTAAGCAATGGTGCCTTGTTGAGAAGCCAGCCTGTGAGTCCCCCCAATAAAAGTATCGGCGAAATCGTTGTTCCTAACCCAAACAGAACAGCTAAACCTACACTGCCAACTGGACTTGAGAATGGCAATGAATAAATTAGAAGTGCTATCAACGGTGGACAAATGATTAATCCTCTGCTTAAGCCAAGGGAAAAAGCGCCAAAATCAAATCCGAATCTGCCAGTTTTTCTATTTATATCTGAGTCTTTTAGTATGTTGAGAATTGCAATTCGGTCGTGATTTTAAAGTGAGCAAAATATAACTGCCGATTATAATGGTTACTATGCCAAATGCAAATGAAGAATAAATTTGAAAAGGCGAAATAGCTGAACTGGAGACAAATAATCGGAATAAACCGCTAAACAAACCGACTAATCCTCCGATTATTGCATAACTTGCAATTCGTCCAGAATTAAAAAATGCGGTTATTATGACACCTTTGCGGAAATCAGCACCAGTTCCTGCAATATAGCTCGCCACGTAAGGGAGGCAAGTTGCAGTGCAAACCGCTAATCCATATACTAAACCGCCAATTAAAGCTCCTAAATATGGATTAGAGATTTGGGGTATTAATGACATAACCGTACTCTTGCAAAGTTTTTATTAAGCAAAATAAGAAAATAACCATTTAAAGGTTTAGACATGGATCTCTTGTTATTGATTTTGAATTTTAAGAGCTGTTTTGGTGCGAAAAATGCTTAGTTTGAAGGCGGAATTACTCTGGTATTGTATTGTTTGAGGTATGCCAAGTGTGCTGCGTCATAGGGGTAACTTTCAGTTGCTGGGTAGGGGTATCCGCTCATAGCCATGAAAGGCATTGGATCAACGGTGAAATTAAATCCGTATCCCCATTCTCCTGGTGGATCTTTAAACCAACAGGATACGAATAAGAAATAGTCTCTTACCATGCCCGGGGCGGGTGCGGAAATGTTGGCAGTCGGGAATTCAAGCTCAACTTTGTCGCCTTGTCTTCCGATCACAAACATGTCATCTGCATTTTGAACCAACGCTGTTACATCACCGTATCTTGTAAAGTTTCCAGAAGAAGTGGAATTAGTACTGCAGAATTGGCTGAGAGTTGCAATTGGACTGATTTTTTGAACAGTTATGTTTTGTTGAGTGCTTGTATCTATTCCGATGTAATCATAGGTTACGTTCCAGAAGTTGTTTATTCGTATTTGATAATCATTTATGCCTTTGGGGAATAGTCCTGTTAAGTCTACGGCAAAAGTTCTAGGGTTGGAATCTGAAGGTATCGGTATCTGCCTGTCTTGTGGAACGCGTACCCAAGTTCCATTTGCAGCTTTAATTTCCATGTATGAATCGGGTGTAAGAACTGTGCCGTTAGGTACGAGCCCTTGTGCAGCGGCAGTCTTGAACTGGTCTATCCAATTGTAATAGGATTGGTATGGTCCCCAATCAACAATTGCCGTAAATACAAGTTTTATTTGTTGAGCCGAAGATAAATTACCAAGATCAACTGTTAACTGGTTTAATGTTATGTTGTTCCATGCTGGACTTTGATCTCCATAGGTGCCAGGAGTGAAAACTCCGTCCTGTTTCAAGATGTCGGGAAGAACGTTTTGTCCTTTTCCATCTGTTGCTGCGATGGGTGACAAGATATTGCTTGAGTTTGTAGTGTAAATCTGTTCTGCTGAACCTTTGTTAAGATAATTGGTCATAGTTGTGTAAGCGTCTGTACCTACTGGGTGGTCAACAGCCACCAAAGTGGCGGAGTCTAAATAGAAGAGTTCGTTCCATTCCTGCGAAAGAACCATGTCAAAGTAGCTGTTGCCATTAATGGTTTTTGTGGCTAGTTGGCTTTTGTCAAGTTTTACATAATCCCACGGATTTCCTCCGCTATAGGTGATTGTGCCGTTGTTGCTTATCGTTCCTAGGTAACCAAGCCATCCTGAGTTTGCCACATCAGTGACATAGGAGTAACCCGTTCCATTCCAAGTGTAAAGCGACGGGCATGATGCATATCCACTAATTACCGTGTAAGTTGCAACCAATATCGTCCACTTTTCTAAATCGATTGTTCTTGAAGCGCTATTAACTCCGTCGCCCCAACTTGAAAATGCCAACACGCCAGTTCCAACATCAACAGGTGAAGGTACAGATATTGAATGTTGTCCGACTGGTAATAGGTCTATATATGGCATGGTTTTTGGTTGTCCGTCAAACGTGAAAGTCAATACTGTACTTCCGCCGCCTGACCTGGTAACTTCAATAGTGTGGTAACCAGTTTTGACCACTTTGAAAGTGCCGGATAACGTGTTTACTTTTACGTTATGTGTTCCTTCAGTTGGCGCCGTAACATTGAACGTAATGGTTTGGGTTGCTCCAGCCGCCAATTTAATTGTCGAAGTATCCACAACTAGGTCATCAACTGTTACTGCAACCCTGAGCTTATCATCTGATGTACTGGGATTTTGTGCATTTACAATTAAGCTAACGGTAT
>CAWDYC010000008.1:0-203613 GCA_963806535.1 Candidatus Bathyarchaeota archaeon | reverse complement strand
TATTCTTCTTTTAATTTAACATCTGTTTCTTTGCTTCTTAGCAACAAAATTATGAAACAAGCGTTCACCACCAAAAAGATTGCAAAAGGATAGATCGGGTAGTTAGGTATCCCCCAAACAATAGGCAAAATAACTCCAGAGCCAACCTGCGGAGGCTGCAAGTAAATTGTGAGAAGGTTAAATCCAGCTAATGTTATTGGGTTTTGCGGTGGCGAATTGAGGTCAAAGAGCACTAATTGACTGGACAGATATAGAAACAAGGCCATTATCATGTTGGCTACGATTATGATGGCTGTGAATCTTTTTGTCATGTTAGCCTATTTTAAAGCGATTCAGATTTAAAACTTGTTAAAAATTCCAGACTCCAAATTATTTGATGAAATCATGAAAACCAAATTCAAATCTGAGAAAAGGGCTTTCATGCTTGCCTCTTGCTTAGAGAATAGAAGAGTGACTCGAAGTCGGCTTTTTCAATTGTTAGGCCGTTTGTTCCAAAAAGAATTCTTGTGACTTCTCTTTTTTGCTTATTTTGGCAAGGTTTTGTTTTTCAATCTTTTCTATTTTTGTGAGTTTCGGCTTAAAACGTTGCGTGCTTATTTTCTCTCGCAGGCTGATGTCCCTCTCAATTGAGATTATCATTTCTTCATCTTGGGCAATCCCGAGTCTCTCTAGAGCCCTACAATGTTGTACAATCTCTTTTAATTCTGGAATAGTAAAGTTATTCCAGTGGAGAATTGGTTGTTGAATTCTCATCCAAGATTCCTCTGTTATATTTCTTCACATGGATACTAGCCACAGTTAGATAAAAAACTATCTGTTTGTTTACTGGTTAATGTACTTGAAAACTCATACTTCCAAAATATTTGGTCTCAAACTACTAATATTGAACGTTTGTCCAAACTGTTAAAAACAAACGCGGGCGTTGAATTACCTCTTATTTTTTAGTATACTTTTTAGAAAGCCCTTGGCCATATGGTCCGATTTCCTTAACAAACTTAGCGGGAATAATAATAGCTGTTTGCTTTCTTTTAATACCATTTTTCGCACACAAAAAGTATTTTGAAGTCAAAGAAAGAAATAAACAAGTGTAATACCTTTTCGGCCTAATTTCCGAAGGTAACCAAATTTTTAACATGGAAGGTGAACTATGAACTTGGTTCCTTTGCCAATTTCACTCTCAAAAGTTATGTCGCCTTTTAACGCTTCAACCAACCGCTTAACAACGGCTAAACCTAAGCCTTGCCCTTTTGCTTTTGTAGTAAACATCGGCTGGAACAGTTTAGGCTTAACTTCTTCGGGAATTCCAACTCCTGTATCTTCAACAGAAAAAGACACACAGTTGTCTTTGCGATAGGCTCTGATGGTTAAGGTTCCGCCATTTGGCATAGCTTGCACCGCGTTATGTACTAAATTGGATAATACCCGTATTAGCATTGAATAATCAGCGGTGCAATCAGGAAGATTCTCCTCGATGTCGATTTCAACTTGAAGGTTATCGGCAATTGGCACAATAAGCAAGACTTCAGAAAGCGCCTTTCCAAAATTGACCTTCTCAAAATTTGGTTTAATCACTCTCGCATAGTCCTGTAAATCCTCAACAATTTTAGCAATATACATCAAATTATCTTCAATGCTCTTCACACTTTCCTGCAAACTCTTCTTTGTTTCATCTTCAGCTAAAGAAGCAACATCGCTATCAATCAAATATAAGTCGCCTGCAATTGCTTGTAATGGATTGCGGATGTCATGTCCAACCATGCGTGCAGTTTCGCCAATGCCAGCTAAACGTTCAGCTTCTTTGAGCTGTTCGGTTCGTTCTTCAATGATTTTTTCCAGATTTTTGCTGTATTGCTCTAGTTTGCGTTCATTTTTCTTAATTTCAGTGATGTCTGTTACGATGGCGCCTAAGCCGTAGATTTGTCCTTGAGAGTCATGTAAAGGAAATTTATTCGTGGCTAAGATGCGTGGCTTGCCGCTTAAGGGCAATTCTTCAATGTAATGCAGAGGCTTTCCTTCTGTAATGATCTTCCTATCCCAAATAGCAATCTTGTCAGCAATATCTTTAGAATACACGTCATAAAGTGTCGTGCCTAATGCTTTCTCCTTGGTCAGATTGTAGCTTTTTGCGAGTGTATCATTAACGAGTATTAGTTTTCCTTCCAGATTTCTAGCTAGGATTCTTGCGTCAGAATTGTTGATTATGCTTTCTATTAATTCACGGTTTTTGTAAAGCTCTTCTTCAGCTTTTTTGCGCTTAGTGATATCTCTGCTAACAATTGTTAAACCATTTTCTGAAGGAAAGATGGTGGTTTCCCAAAACCCCTGGGCGTAGACGCCTTCCCACTCAAAAACTCTGATTTTCTTCTCTTTCATTGCTTCATTAATTTCATCATATACGATGGATCCAACAGCTTTTGGATTAATTTGCCAAATGTTTTTTCCAATCATATTTGATTGTTCGAATCCGAAAATGTCTGCATAGGCTTTGTTAACGTATGTTATGTTAAAATTATTGTCTAATGCAACAATGTTATCTTTTATTCTAGTAAGAACATCAAGTAAACTAATTGAAAACGTAGTAATCCTCTAATAACTATTTGCAACTTTAGTTTTTAAACCAATCTGTCTACAACTTGGCTAAACTCTTGTGTGAATCTCAACTATATCGCCGTCACCTAAAACAAAACTCATCCCGACTTTTTTGGGACTGAACGGTAGACGTTTAGCCCAAACCATCGCGAACATAAAATTCTCCAACATCTCTTTGTGAATGTTTCGCGCCAAATCGTTAATTGTCGCCCCATATTTCATAACAAACGGGTGGCCTGTATCCGCTTTGGATCCAGGATCTTTTGTATAAACCCGAATAACTTTTAAACTTTCTAAAAGTGCTTGTCCCAACTCTTTAAGACCCGTTTTCTGCTCACATGACATGGCAATTACAGGTAATTTACCATTTACATAGTTCTTTAAGATACGCAGGTTTACTTCCGCACCTTTCAAATCCAGTTTATTCGCTACAATCACTGCGGGTTTGTAAGTGGTGGTTTCAAAAATAGCGTCTTCCACGTCGTCAAGCCTGATGTCGCCGCTGATTTTTACTATTGCATCGTTTAGTTTGTAGCTGCGCAGCATATCCTCAACGTCCTGCATTGAACAATCTAAAAGTTTCCCAATAAGAATAATACGTAACGCGGCGCCAGCTGGTCGACGTTCAATATCTACGCGACCACTAGGTTTATTGATCAAAACACGGCTTTTCTGTAATTCATCCAATAGAAGTTTCAGCTGTTCAATTGGGTCACGGGACAAATCAACCATCAAAATTACGCCGTCAGCATTCCGAGCTAAACCAAGTGTAACATGCCCAGCTGCCCGTCCATCCGAACTGCCTTCCATTACCGCAGGCGCTTCAACAACCTGAAACTGCACATGTCCGTATAGTCATTATACCCGGCACTGGCTCATGAGTGCTGTAAGGGGTTGGGGTAACTAGTACTTTTGAATTGGTTGTTGCCTTCATTAAGCAGCTCTTGCCCACGTTAGTCATGCCGATTAAAGCCACTTGTGCTGAACCCTGCTTTTCAATAAACATTTTGGGTCCACCGCTGCTCTTGCCTGTGCCCATGCGTTTTTTCTTGTCCAAATCTGCGCGGATAAGAGAAATTTTCCTGTTCATTTCGCCACGTAGTTTCATGGTGCCTTTATGGTGTGGAACATACTTTAGAAACTCAATCATGGCATCCATTTTTTCTCTAGGCGTGTGGGCAGCTTCAACTAGCTCCCATTTATCCATTGCTTCAGGCGGCAAATTAGTAGGCATACAAACTTCGCAAATACTATCAACAGGACAACTTTAAGACTATTTCTGAATTAAAAGACAAAGTTTGCCTAAAAAACACAATTTTTCTTTGGCAGCTTAGCTCTAAATCTGCGGCAGCACTATATTTTATATATACTTGCTTGATTAACTTTTATTCAAGCCCCTGCTACTTACGAAATAAGTTTTTGGGAAAATTTATGCGCAAAATTCACGTTAGCCGAGAAATTCTAATGGTTCTTTTAAGCATCCTGATACAGGTGCCCTTAGCCATTTTTCTCGGACATTACTATGATGAAAGATCATTCATTGATACAGGATACTTGGTAAGTGCAGGCTTAAATCCATACCAACCACATTCAATTACGATTTTCTCTAACCCAGACCTAATCGGAATTAATCCCATTATAGGCTATCCACCGCTTTGGCCTCTGCTTCTTGGATTAATTTATCGACTAACTTACAATATTTTACCAAACATTTTCCTCTACAACTTCGCCATAAAAATTCCAGTAATCGCCAGCAACATAGGCTTAGCATATGTTGTAAAAACTGTGATGCAGCGATTTGGCGAACCTGAAAAGAAAATTAACATGGCATTTCTCTTTTTGCTTTTCAACCCATTTATCTTGCTGACAACGGCTGCATGGGGAGAATTTGATACTCTAATCGCACTTCTGTGTGTCGCCTCGCTTTACTTTCTAAGCAAATGCATGGTTGGAAAATCATCGTTGCTGCTTTCGCTTAGTTTAGTTTTGAAACCCATAGCCGTTCCCCTTGTTGGCTTACCATTTCTCTGCTACCCAACCGAAAAAATAAAAAAAATAGCCATATACCTTCTGGTCGCTATACTCGTGTTGCTCTCTTTGTGGTTTGTGCCTTTTTACTTGCTCCACTGGATGGTGCCTTCGTCAAATTTCCAGTTAACCGCCTACTTCAGAATGGCTGGTGGCATGACACTTTTCAACGCGGTCGAAATTTTTACAAATACAACAAGTTTGCCTGCAGGCTTTGACTTTCTAGGTTACCTCTGGATACCCGCATTGCTAATCGGCTACTACTTTGTTTACCGTAACCCCCCCAAAACATTCAATGACTTAGCAAAAGCATCAGTAGCTTTGCTTTTGATTTTTTTCCTCACCCGCACATGGATATCTGAACCAAACCTTAACTTGGTAATTTCTCTTGCATTGTTAGCTTTAACGGTAAAAGAATGGAATTTCCGCAATTTTGCATTTCTATGGATATTTCCTCTTATATTTCTATTTCTTAACACATCTTTTGCGCAACTGTTTTTCCTTGTTCAACCCTCAATAATACCAACGCTGGTTCAGGTTGATCTGCAGATACGATTCTGGAGACTTATTGCCCGGTTCATAATCGTTGTTATATGGCAGGTTTTTGCTTGGAGACTAGTAATTAAGATGTTAAATCGCGAGAAAAATTCAAAAGGCAAATCGTGAAAATAATTATTCGGTTTCTTTATTGTTGATTCAGGGAGAAGTTTCCTGCTAACATATTGTCTCCGTTTGAATCCCAGCCATCAGTAAATCTGTGCACAACGGCACATATTGAAAAGCCAAGATTAGAATAGTCCGTGTTGTTGGTAAAATTCAAATAACCATAATCTATTCCATCAATTAAAAAGGACACTCCTGAGCCTAGCATCAATATGGTATAATGATGCATTATTCCATCGTTGGGCATAAGCTCTATCATCTTAAAATTAACTTCTCCAATGTTGCCATTTGGTTCTTGTACATATCCGTATATACAACCATCCTTTAGGTCCATTCTTATGCCAAATTCCGTTCCCTTATAGGTGCTTGTATTTGACGCTGCAAAAATTGCCATTTCATCGAATCCAAGTGCGCTAAGTTTGGGTGAGATGAACGCTGCGTCAAAGTCCATCTTTTGAATTACGTAAAAATTCCATGCTAAGGCGTCTGATCCGGCTAATTGGCTTTGATTGGTGTTATCAGGAAAAGAAAAATTGAATTGGGTCGAATCTGGTTGTTGAACGGGATAACCGCCATATGTATACGTGACAAATTTTGAGGCATCTAAAGAAATGAGAGCCGCAGTAAGTGGTGCATAAGAGTTGCTATTTGGGGCCTTTCCCACTATTTGACCCTGACCTGCGCTATCTAGAGATAAGAAAAAGAAACCGGTCATGTCCAAGTGTTCATACGTGGTGGAGTTTAAGGTGTTTAACGAAACAGAATCCGTTTTGAGCGGCGCAGAAGAGTAGTTATTGAAAGAATTAGTAGCATTCAAACTGTTTGTTTCATTGATGGTTGTTGTGCTTGATGGGAATAATGATTGTTTCAGATTTTGGTTAACAATTTCTTCAGTGTTCATTTTTAAATTTGCTTGTGAGAAACCACTCGTTAAAAAGAAAGCTGTTGTTATCACCGAAATTAAAGCAATTGTTAATGCGATATTAATATTTCTTGTTTTTGCTTGCGTTTACATTCATCATTAAATCTTTATGGAAAAACAAGTATTAAAAATACACTACTATTGCGCAAAATGTACTCGTTTTATTTGAGACTTCAAGCTGTTCTTTTGAAAGATCAGCTATTCAATTTGAGAGTTTCTGAGTAGTCAGGATTATTTAGAAAAGTTTCTCTTTGCAAGAAAACGTTTAAAATATTCTTTAGTTTCGGAGAATTGTTGCCTATTTGGTAAGTAAAGAAGAACGTATGCTGCCCTAGTAGGAACTTCGTTATTGAGTTTAGAGGATAAGCTAAGGCGTGTGGATTGTCAATGACTATTCTTGGCAGAAAGAAATTATAAAGTTCTTTTGGAAATGTAAGTTGTGGAAAACCTATCATTATCCAGAAAATCCACAAAGCTGCCATAGCGAGGAGAACGAGCCAGAACCACTTGCTAGCTTTCATGTATTTGTATCCAGATACAGCACTTAGCGAGATTAATCCGTAATCTATGAAATTAATATTCATTTTTAGAAAGAAATACGGAGGGTTTCCATAATTCCAGGAATCCCAAAATGAGAAATGGTACAAAATTTCATAAAACCAAATCATCGAGATTGTGCTGGTGAGTGAGATTACGAAACTTTCTGTGATAGGTACACGTTTTATCCGAAGAAAAGCAGCTACTCCTAAGTATACTAAGGCGAAAGTCATCCAAGAGCTCCAAAAAATGTCTCCAAACCCACACATCCGAAGTGCGCAACCATGCAAAAAGAGAATAAGTAAAGAGAAAAATCATCGAAATAATCGCTATGTAATGCAAAATTCCAATAACATTACTCAAGGTTGTCTTTTTCAGACTATTTAGCAAACTCTCTCCTTTTTACAATAAGCGCTTTGTTATTCTTAATTTTTTTGCTTCAAAAGAAATCAAATAGTAAAATCTAACAATATTGATCAAAAACAACTAAGTCAAACAATAAATGAGGACGAAATGCAATATTGTTTTACACATCATTTAATTTCTGCCTATTTTTTAATAACATAGAAATTTGTTGCTCTTTTGAAGAAATATAAAGCCATAGGAATTGCTTCTAGAAACCAAAGAATAGGAGATAACACAAAAATTTTGATGTGTTCAAAAATCCTTTGTTTCTTACCAACTTTGGCGAAGTTCATCTCCAATCCTATTTGATAAACGGCAAACAGAATAATTGTGTCTAAAACAAAGAATGGAGCCAGTAACCAACCCAGATTCAGAGGATAATACTGAGTTATCAGAAAAGAAGGTATTAATGTGAAAAAACTCACCGATCCCAAAAACCAACTTACCATTCTGTATGTTGTTTTTGCTTTTTCCTTCATTCCCATTCTACCTAAATTTTCAAAAGTTCCTTTTATCCATCTTTGTCTTTGCTTAATGAAGTCTGAAAACGTTAATGGTGATTGTTCTTCAAGAACCCCTCCGTGCCAACCAAAGATTCCTCCGTATTTCTTATGTGCTACATAGCCAAACAAACTGTCTTCTGCGCAAGTGTCTGGGAAATCCCAGCCAATATTTTTTTCAATATCTGCTCTTAGAAGTAGATTTGAACCGTGTAGCCAATCAGGTTTTCCTTTTGATTTTAACATTGCAACGCATGTATAACAAAATGTAGGTCTTGACTGCATCTAAATATTTGACAAGTTTGCTTCCGACATTGATTTTATTTGGGTAAGTGATCAATCCTTCTGCTATTGGCTCACGGTTATTATCTGCATGATCTAGAATTGACAAGAGACCTTGCTTAGTAATCATTGATTCATCGTCAAGATGGTATATCCATATGTCACTCGTATTTTCTCCTTTTTTCTCTCTTTGCTCAACTGCATATTGTAGTGCTCTAGCTTTGTATTTGGCATGATTTAACGTTGAATAATTAAGAGGAACAGTTATTGTTTCAGCACCATCAAAACTCTCATTCACTTCCGAAACTACATCAACACGATAATTGCTATATCCCACTTCTCTACAAATTCGATTAATGTTATCGATCGACTCTTGCACAATTTCCATGTTGCCTATCGTGGTTATCTGAAAAATCATTCTTTTTGGATTAATAGGCACAAATTTTTTCTTAACAAATACCTTTCTGTATCTTATAATCTCATAAGCCAACGCGTAATAAATTGGAATACCAAACAGCCAAATGACCCATATAAAACTGAAAAAATTCAATCCCTATTTTCTCCTTCCTGATTTATCGTTTTCATTCTAATCAACTTTGTCTGGAAAAGTTTTTCTAAAATTAGTTCCTTGGGAGAATTAGCTAAACCGACTCACAAGCTTTAGCTCGATTTTTTGCTATGATTTTAAGCGTTTGCAAGTAACAAGCTAGTTTATAACCACTCAATGTCAAGTAATCATATCTATTAAATATTGAGTTTATGACCATCACGAAAAAATGCCAAATAAAAAAACGAAATTTCTCTTTCAAGAACAAGTGAAAGGTGTAAACGTGAATTCTCTTACCACAACCGTAAAGTTGGGTTCGGATAATCTTCAGAAACCTATTACCGTTTCCCTTAGCGACAGGTTATCAGCTAGACTATACGCTGACTCTCGCCCACATTGCATGGAAACAGCGCCACTTCACAAAGGTCTGGTACTAATGCTCGATAACCAAGAAGTAATTGAAGAAGGAATGGGGTTTGGAGTTCCAGTTGCTAAATATGAGGATAAAACCTATTTTTCCAGCTCCGCCAATGTTGAAACTCAAAAAAATCAATCAATCTATTCTGTGAAGAAAACATTTGTAATGGATGCTATTTCACGGAAAAAATTTTGGCGTTCGACCTATATAGACGATGACGTCTACTCAATGGCGCGAAAAACTTTCGCAAAACTATATTTAAAACACAAAAATGCTTCACCACTTTTCAACAATGTTATGATTTTGCGGAACGCAGCAAAAATAAAAACAGAATTCCAAAAAGTTAAACCTAAAGGTACAGTATCGGTAAATTATGAAATTCAACATGTAGGTATAAAGGTCAGTGTTGACTTTTCAGGCTTAATTTTAGACGACTGTGAAGAGCTTTTAGTTCTTAATGAACAAGGCTCAAATATTTTTGACAAATACGTTGATTCGAGCGGCTTAAGACTATTAGGGACCAAAATCGGCGGATGGGATCCAGTTACTGCTAACAAAGCATTCATGGTAAGTAGCAAAAAGCAAATAACATTTTGCCTGCAAAAAACTAAAAAAGCCAGACTTTTCAGAGGCTGGGAAAACACAAGACGCCGGTTTTCATGGGCAGGATTAAATTATTCATTAAATCCTAACAGCGGAATATTCAATTATTCAATAGGCTTAGATTTTGAAGATTCAAAATTAAAACTTTCATAGTTGATTACAAGTTGAACACTTTTATTAATACATGAGATATTGGAAAGTCTTTTATGCTCTTTGCTCAATAATAAGTAATGTTGGGGCAGCTGTTAGGGGAGTAATAAGATAGCAAAATCTATCGATGTTGCTCAGTTAATGCCAAAAAAACAGATTTCTCCATTAATAAATTCTCCAAAAACTACTTCCTTTAACAAAGCCGAGAGCGATATACAAAGAAAGTCGCTTGAAGAGTTAGGAATAAGTAGTCAACAATTCCGAATTTTGTTTGATAATCTGCCTCAAGGCGTTGCCTTGCTCAAAATGGTTTATGATAACTTCGGTAATCCAAGTGACTTGATCCTTCTTGAGAGTAACAACGCCTATAATGAAATTCACGCGTTCAATAAACGCCATTTAGGAAAACAAGAAAAGCAGTTTATCACTAAATTAAAAAATAAATCTGCAAACTTGATTGACATTTACCGAAAAGTAGATAGAACTGGCAAGCCGCAATATTTTGAAACGTACGGAACATCTCAGAACAAACGGTATCAAGTTTACGCTTACCAACCGAAAAAAGACTTTATTATTTCAGTTTTTATGGATGTAACTGAACAAAAAAAGAAAAATGCCGAAGATTTTGAGGATCGGAAAAGATGGGCACAAGCGCTTTTCATTTCAGAAACAAAATATCGCAGACTCTACGAGACAACCCAAGATGGAATAATGGCACGAGATCTCCAGGGACGGATGATTGATTGCAACAAAGCTTACGCTAAAATGCTTGGTTACTCAAAAAAGGAGTTAAGGCGTCTCTCCGTTCAGTCTTTGGTTCCTGAGAAATGGTTAGATCAGCGGGAAAAAATCGTTAACAAAGTCTTGCAAACTGGTCGCTCAATCCTTTTTGAGAGAGAATACAGACGTAAGGACAACTCGATTTTTCCTGCTTCAGTTAGAACTTGGCGGTTAACAGATGGTAAAGGAAAAGTAATTGGGATATGGTCGATCGTTCGAGATATTTCTGAGCAGAAGGAGCGTCAGAAAAACCTTGAGCGGCATGCTGGAATGTTGCAGGACTTAATTGAAGAACGTACGAAGCAGCTTAAAGATTCTGAACGTTTAGCAACTATTGGTCAAACCGCAGGTATGGTGGGCCATGACCTTCGTAATCCACTTCAAACCATAGCGGGCGAATTGTACTTGGCTAAAATCGAGGTTGAATCGCTTTCTGAAAGTGAATTCAAGCGAAATTTGAAAGAAAGCATGCAAACTATCGAAGAACAAGCAATTTACATGGACAAAATTGTCTCTGACTTGCAAGCTTTCGTTCGCCCCATCAAAATAGATAAAAAACCTGTCAACCTCAAGGAAATTGTCGATCACGTAATATCATCGATTTGTATTCCAGTAAATATTTCAGTTCAAACAGAAATGGACGATGATTTTCCTGAAATAAAGGCCGACCCGCAACTTGTGAAAAGAGTTCTAATTAACTTAGTAACTAATGCAGTGCAAGCTATGCCCAACGGCGGAGACCTAAAGGTAAAATCCCAAGTTACACCCGAGGGACCTGTATCCGTAATGGTAGTGGACACGGGAGTAGGAATACCGGAAAAAATTAAGCCTCAAATATTCACGCCCTTATTCACCACAAAACCACGTGGACAAGGATTTGGCTTAGCGGTCTGCAAACGGGTTATTGAAGCGCATGGCGGCACCATATGTTTTGAAAGTCAAGAGGGCAAAGGCGCCAAATTCACAATTCAGTTTCCAGCTAGTTAAGGTTCAACCATTACTTTTTGCTCTTCAGTACCCTTCAATCTTTGCCTTAAACTGTAAAGGAATGCTATAAACCAGAAAGCAACTGTTGCCCATCCCAAAGCAAAACCAACAACGTTCCCAATCAAATAATAAGCTATTTCAAATCCAACGATGGACACAAACGTTAAAAATGATCCAAGAATGCTGTATCCACGAAGTACTTTTCTGTTCTTAATCACAGCTCTTAGCATCAGGAGCAATGCGGTAAAATTTACTACGCTAGCAACGCTCAAAACAATATTAGCTACAGCGATTGAATCCATTTCTTTGCTTTTCCTCAAGGCAGAACTGTTTTGCACAACTTAAAACTTACGCCACAACCAAGCCCTAAGATGTAAAATAACTTAAATCCGGTCATGACGTTGTATAGAAGGATCGCGAAGGAAGAGGGGTGAATTTTAGAAAAATGATTTCACGCGATTGCGATGGATGCGAACAAATTAAGACATGCATCCAACGATACCGCAAAGTAAGTTTGGGTGAAAAAGTCTATTGCCCAGATGGAACAGCACATCTAGTAGACTGTGTAAGTAAAACATAAAGCATCTAAATTGGGAAGAATAGCCTAAAATATTCTTTACCTGTGACTTTTTTTAGTAATCAGTCATGGTCGTGCTTCTATTTCAAGCGCTATTCTGTAGCCTTATTGTTTAAGCGTCAAGGTACCATATTGTCTGAGAAAGCAGCTTTGAATATTTCCTGTAGTATGTTCCAGCTTCCAGCAATCGAGAATTTATTTCTTAGTGTTTCTATTGAACGCAATATCTGGCTCAGTTGCTTAAACTGCTCCTCATCGGGAAAAAACTTGGATTCACATTCTTTGCTCAATATGATGAACTTAGGTTTTGGTCCTAAAATCAATTTAACCTCTTCAATTTCATCGTAACTGTAAAAACAGCTTTTCTTGCTGAGCTTTAAAAGGTCGTCTATGGACAAGTTTCTTATTTCTTGGTCAAAATCCTGTATGTTTTCTGTTTTTTCTATGTACGATGATGTGACTGGAGGCACTCCAAATGCCGAGGGAATTGAGGAAACTTGCGTTAACTTCTCGGATTCGAAACGGTTTGCCTTGCCCATACAAACTATTGCAACACGCTCGTCTGTAAAATAAACATCATACCTTGTGTTAATATCAAGCGGTAAAATAATGTCTCTAATGATTCCCAATTGCTTTTCAGAACTTGACAAACATCGAGTCCCCGCAGATTCTTTTTGCTTGTGCTAATTCATAAGGTTTGTTATGACTTAAGCTTGCGGTTCAATTGGAGATAAACTGGTGGAAGAGCTGAATTTGAGCCCGGGACCTCCGCGTAGGTATCGTGGAGGTCGATGTAACATGCGTTGTAAACAGGACTAATCCAACGATAAAACGTAAAGCAAATATCAAAATAAGACTAAAATGAGCCCATTCACAGCATACGAGCTTATGCAAATGTTACAGTGTACAAGGTAAGTGCAATAAACTATCCACAATTAGAGCCGATAACCGTACTATCTGGCTGGTCTGACACTATCATTTTTACAACAGTGTCTGGGTCCCCAACTTCAACTCTAACCGTTCCAGAGTTTCAAGTGTTGACAATTCCCTTAATGCTTACCATGCTGGTAGCGGCTGGTTTGTTGGTTTACTTCAAAAAACACAAGAGCCAATAGTCAAGAAAACCTTGACTAACTCCAGTCAAGAGAGCTTTACGAGAAACCTTTTAACGCAAACTTTGCTTTAACTTGACTATGACTTGTAAGAGCAAGAGCTTTTCGATGTTTCTTATTCTCATTTTAGTCTTCTCGAGCATAATTATGGTTAAACTTGCAAATGCTCAAGCCACTACTTCAAATGATGATTGGCCTATGTTTCGTCATGATTCTGTACACTTGGGAGTTGCAACAACAACAGGACCTACGAAAGGAGATAAGCTTTGGACCTATATGGAGGGCGGTTCTACGGAGTTCTTCATTGAGTCTTCACCCACTGTAGTTAACGGCATAGTTTATGTTGGTTCCAATTGGAATAACAAAGTAGGGAGTATTGGAGCCAACGTATTCGCTTTCAATGCTTATACAGGTGCAAAAATATGGAACTTTCCAACTCAAGGCCCTGTATACTCATCTCCTGCTGTTTCTGGAAATAGGGTTTTCATCGGAGTAGAAAATGAGATTTATTGTTTAAATGCTTTATCAGGTGCTAAGGTATGGAGCTTTGCAACTGGCGGCAGAATAGCTTCTTCGCCTGCTGTTGTCAACGACATAGTTTACGTTGGTTCAGAAGATGACAATGTTTATGCTCTCAACGCAAAAACTGGCACCGAAATATGGAATTACACAACTGGGGGACCTATTGACTCATCTCCAGCCGTAACCAATGGAATAGTTTACATTGGCACCTACGGCTCCGAAGAACCAAACGTATATGCTTTGAACGCATCATCAGGCTCCAAAATATGGAACTTCAAAAATGCATTTCCCTTTACTTCGTCTCCCGCCATTAGTGAGGGCATACTCTATATTGGTTCAGGAGAGGGCAACGTTTATGCCCTAAACGCAACTACAGGAGAAAAAATCTGGAGCTTTACCGCCTTCAAAATTACCAAAAATGAAGGCATCGAAGCCTCTCCGGCAGTAGCTGACGGAGTCGTATACATAGGTTCAGAAGGTGGCGGGTTATACGCACTTAACGCTTCCACCGGCACCCAGATTTGGAATATTCAAGACTTCTTCATTGTTTATTCTTCGGCTGCAGTCTCTAACGGAATTGTTTACATAAACTCTGACGCTCTTAATGCTTCAACAGGAAGCAACATGTGGAGTGTCGTTACCACCAGAAGTGACATGCGCTGTTCACCTGCAATCGCAAACGGCATAGAATATTTCAGTTACAACGGCACTTTCTACGCAATAGGCGAGTTATCGACTGCTCAATTAATTCAAGTTGAAGCTGTTTGGATTTTTCTCGCTGTTGCATTGGTGATTGTGGTTGTTGGCTTGTTAGTTTACTTCAAGAAACACAAACACAAACGCTGGATGAATATTATCACTTTGTCTGTTATCTGTTTTAACCTTATTTAACAGATTTTAGAACTTTTCAAGACAGGTTCTGCTTTTCCTTCGATCTATTATTGCAGTTGTTAATATAACAAGAAAGAGGTCAAGAGCTATTAACCCAGACCAAGCGGTATTATCTATAATTTTAATTAGAAAGAGATATGTTAAGAATGAGAAAAACATTAATCCCATGATAACTAAAGTTACTCTTGTTTTTGTGGTGTGAAACATAAAATGTTTTTCTTTGTCCATGATTGTTGTATAGTTAACTTTGCTTAAAAGATTTTAGAATCAACAAAAAAGGAAAAGAAGTTTGGTAGAAAGTTGCGTGTTTTTTTTGCGTTTCTATGCTTTCAATGAAGCGCAGAACTTTTCGAAGATTTTAGTGTTTCATCAGTTCAATCCGTTATTCCTATAAAGGCGCATCCGGACAACGGACACGTACAAAACGTGGAGGTCAGCAAATTGATAACGCAAGTCAGTTCAACAATCGAGTTAAATCCTGAATTAGCCAATTTAGCCTATGAAATGGGTTTAAACGCGTCAAAAATCTGTGAAAACGCCCTTAAATTGGCAATTAAGTCGCCTTCAAGGCGTAAACGTGAATAAGTGTTTGGTGGACGAGCCGGGATTTGAACCCGGGACCTCCACGATGCCAACGTGGCGATCATGCCAGACTGATCTACTCGCCCAAACTATCTGGCTTCTAAGGTTTAATCCGCGTCATTTAATAAGCGTTTCTTATGAACTTGTATACAAAGGCACGAAAGTGCTTGATTGATTTTTGTTGAAGGAACATAACAAAATAACTTTTTATAATCCATTCACAAATAAAGAAGCCAATCAAGGTGCTACATTTGCCTAACGTAAAAGTTGCATTAATCGGCGTTGGAAACTGCGCTTCAGCCTTCATCCAAGGCATTCAAGTATTACTCAAAATTCCAGAAATCTCAAGATTTTGTTGGACTCCGAAACCCTGTTTTGGCTGGTTTAAGCCCAAAAGACATTGAGGTGGTTGCTGCTTTTGATGTAGATGAGCGTAAGGTTGGAAAAGACCTTTCCGAAGCCATTTTTGCTCTGCCTAATAATGCCCCAAAAGTTTGCTGATGTGCCTGCATTGGGCGTTAAAGTTAACAAGGGACCTTTGCTAGATGGTTTGGGAGAATCAAGTAAAGCTATTGTAAAAGTCAGCAATGCACCTGATTCGAACGTTGTTGAGGTTCTAAAAGATGCGGACGCTGAAGTTATGGTTAATTTATTGCCAAGTGGAGCCACTAAAGCTTCCAAGTGGTACGCTGAACAAGCATTGGCTGCGGGATGTGGTTTCGTGAATGCTACGCCAAACTTTATCGCTAGCGACTCTGAATGGGCGAAAAAGTTTGAGGCTGCCAAGCTTCCGCTTGTCGGCGATGACTTGGTCGATCAGGTAGGCTCAACAGCTTTGCACAAGACGTTGCTTAAGCTGCTTTCGGATAATGGCGTAAAGATAGATGAGACTTACCAGCTTGATGTTGGCGGAGGAACAGAATCCGTTGACACAATGGATCGAAGCCGTGATGCAAAACGAACAATTAAAACTGAGTCTGTAACTGCTTCTTTACCCTACAAAGCCGAAGTTGTTGCTGGATCAACCGATTACGTGGATTTTCTCCAGAACAAACGTGACAGCTACTTCTGGATAAGCGGAGTATACTTCTGCAATGCACCGATGAAAATTGACCTAAAATTCCAAACTGTTGACGCACCAAATGCTGGTTCTGTACTCTTTGATGTTGTTCGGGCTATGAAAGTTGCTTTGACCAGGAAGCTTAATGGTGCAGTTCAACCCGTTTGTGCTTACGGATTTAAGCGTCCTCCCCAGATGGTGCCGCTAGAAACTGCAGAAAAAGACTTCGCAAAATTTGTAATTGCCAACTAAGTTTTTCCCGCTTTCAACTAATCTCTTTTTTACATTATTTCTATCAGCATACCTTAGTTGTACGTCAACTTGCCTTGTGCTTTTCACTTGCATAATCCAAAGCTGTTTTGGAAGATAACCCTATTGTTCTTCCGTCAGGAAACATGTAAGTTCGGTTTGACCTGAACTTGAAGTTTTGAAAAGAATATTCCCCAGCTGACTGCCTTATTAACACTAAAGGCAGCAGCCGAGCATCTAAACCTGTAACTACCTCACTAAATTCCCTGCAAACCACAAATGAGAAATATGCTGTTTTCTTAAAGCCCTGCATCATCTCATAAGTTCTCGCGCCCTTGAAAAGACTAAAATCGCTGACTTTAAGGGACTCCAACACTTCTACTGAGAGCTTTTTTCCGTTTACACAACTGGCTTTAGGTCCATCATTGCTTATTTGAATTCTGCCTTTTTCTTTGAAGTTTTGAAGGTCTCTAAACAATGGATCACCTAAGAAAGCTACAACGTCTTCAAATGCAGCATCATTGACAAACCTGCCCGCACGAGGAACAATGCGAACAGATAAATTATCATTTTGCAGTAGCATTTTTTCAATAAATTTCAAGTCAAACATTGTTTCTATATAATCGTCAGTAAACCAGACAATCTTTTTGCTTTTTTTGGCCTTTACCACTTCATCTTCAAATTCGGGCCAAAAATCAATTGCAAACTTTCTTGACGCAATATCTTTCAGCTTGCACTCTGAAATCTTAATTCGGGTAATCAATTCTTGATCGCTGTTTTCGGCAAGTTTAATTCCTGAACTTGAAAGCCTAGAGGCTGCGGCATCTTCTCCTTTCATGTCTAAGCCTATAGAACCGCTAGCGATGGACCATTTCATTAGGTCGATTAACTCCAAATTAGGGATGTCCCACAGTATGCCTTGAGCAATGTTGAAACCCAATTTATTAAATTCTTGGAATAAGTGCACTTCTTTACCGGGTTGACCAGTTAAAAGCCATAAAACCATTCTGTGAATTATGTCACAGTATTCTTGATTATATATTAATTCAGAAACCCTTTTGTTGCTGTTGCTTTCTAGTTTGTAGTCTAGAATTTTCCTTGTTTGCACAAAGACGTTCTTTACTGCGTATTCAGAGACTGGGTAACTAATTATTCCTGCAACATACAACGCTTTCAATTCATTTTCAATGACGTTTCTTAACCATGAGTCAAAATTCCTTTCATAGTCAGCAAGAAAAGTTGGGTTAACCTTTCGATCATATAATGTAAACGTTCCAGGTTCATATCCTTCAACAAATAGTTCCTTATACCTAGGCGTTTCTGTGCCCAAGATTTCATTGAGTTTTTCTTGTTTCTCAAAATCGCTGAAACTATCAAATGATCTTACACATGTTTTGTTACTTTGACAGTTACTCAACCGCTAACCCTTTACGTACTATTTTTGTTAAAGATTAAATGTCTTTAGTTTTGCAACTAAAATCTCGGAATAAAAGAAAAGAGTTGAGATTATGCGGGTTCTTTTGACATTATTTCCCTCATCGAACTTATTGTTCCTACAGGAGTCGGATCCACTCCTCTCGCTGCAGCCAAGTAAACGCTTATAATATCGCCGATATAGGTTAACGAGAGAAGTTTTTCCGTAGTTGACTGACCTCTGCTAAAGACTTCTATGAAATCCAGTTTCCTTTGGGTCAAGATTTTTTTGCTTAGTTCCATCCGTTTAGCTATTTTGGGTGTCTCTCCTTCATGTCGAAGCAAAATCGTCTTATATAGTCCTTGTTTAACGAGAGCTGAATCAAAAGCGACTAATTCATTATGATTCAACTCTGGGAAAGAATCATATCCTGCGAAAAGCTTGCTGTTCTCATTGAATTCTTGTTTCCAACGCAAAGCTACTGCATCCGTGAAATCACGTACGCCATAAACTATCGGGATTCTTTCGAGGAGTTCAAGAGCGATTGACTTTGCAGTGTTTTTATTGACTGGAACTTCAGGTTTCAGGTCTTCTTTCATTTGTTCTAATGTTTCACTGGATTTTTCTAATTGTGCTTGCTTGTTTGAAGTTATTTTTAATTGTTGAAGAACCATCAATGCTGCGGAAATTAGAAAACCAAAAGATGTCCTCGTTTGCCTTCCAGCAGGAACCAGCATACAGGGTATATTATACTCTTTGCATAATGCACCTAATGTTGCTCCGCTGGTCAAGCCTATTATTTTTGCGCCAACTCTTCTCGCATTATGAAACGCTGCGATTGTTTCTTCAGTTGTCCCCGAATAGCTTATCGCAAGCACAAGAGTATCCTTATCAACAAAGCGTGGAAGGTCATATTGCTTGTTTCCCACGAACGGGATATCCAACTCATCTTTTAGAAGTACCCTCAAATAATCTCCAGGAATTCCCGACCCACCCATTCCTGTAGCCACAATATTCTTAAATTTCTTATAAGTTGAGGGAATTTCTAGTTTTTTTGCAATAGCTATGCCTTGTAATAATTGTTTAGGATAATCTTGAATTAGACTAATCATATTTGATTTGTCGATGCTTTGAATATACTCTAAGTCATCTATTTTTTCCATGTTCTATCACACATTTAGGAGTAACTTTATTTTAAATTTGTTTTGGTTGAGCCATTTCCTTAATTATTTTTGTCGTTTGCCTTGGTCGATGTCGTCGGGAAACGGATTTTTACTTTCAACATTTCCTGTTCTGAAATTGATTGCTTAATGAAAACATGGTTGAAATGCCACTTTAATCTATTAAACGATGTTGATCCTTCTTTGTATCCAATCAATGGTAGTTCAAGAGTGTGTATTTGTGTTGGAACATCACCGTAAATGTATTGGGACACGAAACATTGGTCTTCAAAAATGACCAAAAAACAATAAGGCGCATCATAGAATCTAACCTCTATAGGCTGGTGACCAGTGACGAGACTATTAAAAAATGCTATTTGATTAGTGGTTGTTACAAGATCGTTGTATTGCATACTTTTTTGGTGGTACATGGCTTCACTATTAAATTCAATTCCCGTTTCCGCTTCAGAACGGCGGAGTGCTTCGGGTGAGTTTGGATTTAGCAATAATACTTCAAGCTTAACTTGAGGTTTGTTTCGTATTATGTAGTCTATTGTACTTGTAAAATCAGATCCTGGATGAAAAAAAACTCTAAGGGTGGCGCCCATCAGTCGTATAGTTCCATTATCTATACTTCTAAGTTTTATTCTTAGGTCATCTGTTGCCTTGCCCTTGCGACTAGGATAAAATTCAAAAATTCCTGCTTCAGCAAGATTTTTGTAAATAGGTAATTCTAACGCTTCCTTTTGTTTTTTAAAAAGTTCTTCCACATGGTTAGCATAAATTTTTAATTCCTTTGCGGATTGGTCCTCTCGATTTGAGCGGTAATATTCTGAAAAACCCGTGGTTACTGTACTTGCAATAAATATTGACATTCCAATGTCTTTCAAACCGGTATTGAGAAGGGAGTATAAGCCTTGGTCCGGCAATGCTAAAGAGATTGCTATGAGCAATAAACTGATTGCAATTGCGAGATAAAGCGTTAATCTGTAATTGTTCTTTCTTAACTTCTGAACGGTCTCTTGCTGCAAAGAATTTGTCATTGGGTAACTCCTGATGCCTGATTTACTGTAGATAGAGCTGAATAGCATAAATGTTTTTTCGTACGTATCCTGTAAACAGTGACTCTGATATGTATTCAACCCGAATGGTCTCTGTTTTTATATTAGCCACAACTTTAAGCAAGCGTCGAATAATAAGCATATATAGTCAGGTAAAAAATGGTTAAAAAAGTACTAGCCATTGCTATACCAACTTCCATAATTTCTGATACCCCGCACTTGCGAGAAAAAACTGCGAAAATCGGATTGATTGGAAGGGCAGCAGCAATTTTCAAGGTAGACGAAATCATAGTTTACCAAGACAATCCTAAAGCTAATCAAGCAAGAGAACTTGATTTCATTGCACTTTTACTAAATTATTTAGAGACCCCTCAGTATCTACGTAAAAGACTTTTCAAAATCGAACCTGACCTACAGTTTGCAGGTATTTTGCCTCCCCTACGTACGCCTCATCATCCCGTAAGCGGTAAACTTCGCGATTTGAAGGTAGGCGAGTACCGTGAAGGCTTGGTTTTGTCTCAAGCTAAAGAAGGCTTGCTTGTGGACATAGGAGTAGAGCAGCCTGGTGTTTTAAGAGAAACTCAGTATGCTATTGGAGAACGCTTAACATTGCAAGTTATCAATGTTGGATCGCGAGTTGAAGTGCAAGCTGCAAATCGAGATGACATACCTGTCTATTGGGGTTTTAAGATTCGTATTGAAAAAAGGCCCTTTGTTCAATTCGCAAAAGACCCGGAATTTGACTTAACAATAGCTACTGCCAAGTTAGGCATTCAATTCATGGCTGTCGGTAGTGAAATAGCCAAAAGATGGACCCACAGCAATCATATCTTAATCGCGTTTGGTGCTCCATCCAGAGGTTTGCACGAAATTGCTAAAGAAGAAGGAGCAAAGCTTGAACGCGTAGTTGATTTTGTTGTTAATACAATTCCTGAGCAGGGAACAGCAACCGTTAGAACTGAAGAAGCGCTTTTGGCAACATTAGCCATTTTGAACGTTCAGTTTAATCACTAATCTTTTCATAATTTTTCGATTTGTTATCGCGTCCTTTTCTGCAAGTGCCCTTTTTTTAACCTATTTTCCCTTCTAAAAAGCGGCTAACCGCCCAATCTGATCATTTAGCTGCTTCATGACGTTTCTTTGGTTTTCAGCTAAACAAATAAATGCATCTGTGATCACTTTGCTTTCTATGCCTTCCCTTGACGTAGCCATGCCTATTGCATTATTCATTGTCGTTGCTGTTGCATTGCTTTTGAATAAGCGTGTTCAAGGAAAATTGATGGCTACGGTTGAGGAAAAAGAATTCCAGCCAAGAGACATAATTCTTCTTATAGTGTTTATGGCGATTATTATCTCTGCTATAGGGTATACGTCATTGGTTAGCCCCGGAGATGTTTTCCCGACAATTCTGCTTGTAATTTTCCTTTCATCTTATACTATGCTGATGTTTACGTTTTCATACGTTTTCTCTAATCTTGCAAGAATAAGAGCTCAATTGCTTTCTCTTGGTTTTGGTGTTGCAGGTTTGATTGCTGGAGGTGCCAGCTTTTTAGGTCCACTTCAAGATAGTATAACCGTGATTAGAGCAGCTGCATTTTTTGGTTTCGCAATCTTTTGCTTCGCAGCGATAATCTTTGAGCAGAAAAAGACTATTTCTAAAGCGCGTTGGTATGTTGCAGTTCAGCCTCCGGCAATCTTCGTGATGTTGTTCATATTCTTTAGCGGAATCTTCAACATTTACATGGGTAGCTTTCAGGTGTGGGCTCCTTATCTTATGGATGTCTTTGGATTCACGTTTGCGATTCTAATAATTCTGTATCTTAGCTCGTTGTTTAGCTGGAAAACAGTGGGAATCTTTGCGGCGCTGTTGACAATTATGGATATTATTTTGGTGATTGTTACTCCGGTAATGCTTGGTGCCGCACACACGTTCACTGGACTTGGCTTGCCAGTACTGGTTTATTTACCAAACATTCCCACTATTTCTTCTTCAGCAGGCATTCTGTATAGAGGTCTTGGTTTAGGAGACTTCTTCTTTGCAGGTGTCTTGGCTGTTCAAACTTTCAATAAGTTCGGTAAGAAAATAGCCTTTACAGCCGCTGTAGCTATGGCGCTTGCTTTCGGCATTTGGGAATTCTTTTTGGGCGATATTATAAAGGGTCTTATACCCATCGTTGGCCGAAACATAGGTGGTTTCCCAGGAACCGTGATGATTATTAGCGGTTGGGCACCTATCATCGCTTGGAAACTACTGTCAGATAAAAGAAATAAAATCGTTGTGCCTCCAGTCGCTCAGCAATCAAGCACAGAAGTAGCTCCAAGTAATGACCTGATAAAATAAAAAAAGAGTCATGTTGAGTTTCTTTAAATCCTTGGTTATTTTTTCGTAGCCATTAGACTTTTTTCATTTGTAGAACATCAAGAAATGGGGAATGGCGTGTGGTTCTTCTTTGTATAGGGCTTCTTCTTAGAAGTACCTATATATAACATCGGAATCTTTTTCCGATTTTTCTACTTCTTCAGATCCCATTTTTAGATCACTGGGTTCTTACAGGGTAAGAATCATACTTTAAAAGGTTGGTAATTATCTTCACATCTTGTTAGGAGTCATGATTGCTATCACTTTTTTTGCTCCGAAATCGCCTTCTTACACAATTGGGTAAAAGCTTAAGAAGAGAATAAATCGATACAGAATGAGGAAGTATGTCAGACACAGATAACGCGTCTTACAACTCAAATATAGTTTCGCTGAGAAGTGTTGAAAAAAAATACGAGTCGGGGCAACTTGAAGTTGACGCATTAAAAGGAATAGACTTAGACATTTCCCAGGGCGAACACCTAGCAATCCTTGGACCTAGTGGATCAGGAAAATCCACCCTGCTTAATATAATCGGAGGAATAGATTATGCAAGCTCAGGAGATGTTGTGGTAGCAGGGCAAGAATTGTCTCAATTAAACGAACGAGAACTTGCACTATTTAGGCGAAAAACCATTGGTTTCATCTTTCAAATCTTTAACCTTCTTCCAACATTCACCGCCGCCGAGAATGTTGCATTACCACTAGAATTAAACAAACTAAGTTTATCTAGTGCTCAAGCTCATGCCAAAAAATTGCTGGATCAAGTCGGATTAAAAGGAAGAGAAAACCATTTGCCCTCTCAATTATCAGTAGGAGAACAACAAAGAGTTGCAATCGCAAGAGCATTAGCAAATAACCCCCGATTAATTCTTGCTGACGAGCCAACTGGAAATCTCGACCAAATTACAGGCAAAAACGTCATGGATATTCTAGTTGACATTAACAAGAGCCAGGGAACTACGCTAATAATAGTCACACACAGCCTTGAAGTAGCTAAAAGAGCCAATCGGATAATACAAATCATCGATGGTCGAATTGCAACATAATAGCAAGGAGAGAAATACTAAACGGTAAATCTGTTGCCTTTAAGACGCTCTCTTCGTGAGTTACATCGACGCCCCGCCCGAAATTTTCTTGCCATTATTACAATAGGCATAGCGTTCGCATTACTTCTTAGCTCTACAATGCTCGATAGAAGCATGCAGACAACCTTGAACAATCAACGTGCCCTAACAACATACTCTGATATTCAGGCAATAACAAGTGGAACAATCCCAAGCAACTTGGTCAGTAATATTTCTGCTGTGAATAATGTAGATATTGCCGAGTTACAAACCATGGTTACCGCAAGTATCAAAGTTGGCTCGCAATCTCAACTTGTTACTATTCTAGGTTTGCCAAGTCCTCAACAACCTTTGGTTGACCCAGTTTCCCTTCAGAGCGGCACTTACTTTTCATCTGAAGACGAGCTTAATGCTATACAATCGACTAGTTGGGCTGGTCAACTGAATAGTTTCACTCTGTTCACCGTCAATTCCTCAGTCCTTGTACATGTAATAGGAACTGGGTCATCTCCAGATTTAGAGCAACCTAACTCCCTCATTATGCCAACACAAACGATTCTAAGCTTATTCCCCAGCCAAAACATAACAAGCATACTCCTCGTACGCCTAGACAATCCTGCCCAAGCTGTTCAAACAGCCAATACAATTAATCAATTATTCAATTCTAGCAACATTAACAACGTTAACATCCGCTTTACTCAGCGTTCATATTTTTGGGAAAGCTTCCAAGCATTTTTTACTCAATACATTTTCATAATAGGCATTGTTGGACTTGTGTTAGGAGCAATAATAGTCTACGCTACTTCTAAGCTGAAAGTTGAACGAGAAACCTATGAGATTGGCGTTTTCAAAGCCATTGGAGCCACAAAAAAAGACCTGCTGATTATGTTCATCTCAGATGGCTTTTTGCTGTCTATTTGTGCGGTAATTTTAGGATTAGTAATTGGCTACTTTTTCTTAAGCTTGCTAATTTTCTTTGTTTCAAATGCAGCGCATGTAGGTGCATTTGCGACGACAACTTTAGACCCACTTACAATATTGGAACTAAGCGGCTTAACCATAGCCCTAACAGTGCTAGCAGTCTTTTCATCTTCATACTCTGCGATAACATCTTCGCCACAGTCAACTCTGCAGAAAAGATATGGTAGCAAAATATCGTCTCGCCTAAGTAAAAATAATAGTTTCATGGCAAGGTTTATCCGTAGAAACCTGCAAAGAGCTAAATCAAGGTATCTGGCAGTAGGATTAATAATTCTCCTCAGCACCAGCTCTGCGTTTGCAATGGTCAGCACTTTGTCTGGGACTCAAAGCGCCTTAGACAAATTCGGAAACGGATTACCTGATTTATATATACATTATTATTCTCCAGCAAATGTTACCGCCGAAGTTAGTTCGTTGGAAAATAATAAAAACGTCCAAGCAGCCGAACCTTTGGCAACTGGCACGATCTTCCTTAACGAAGGGTTAGTCGCTGGAATTCAAGGCATCACTTTAGAGTCTAAAGTTCAAAATATGTCCAGTTTGTTAAAAGCTGGGCGTGTAATACAATCGGATGATGAAGTTGTAATTTCAAGTTTCTTAGCGTCAAAAATTCAAAAGGGTGTTGGAGATAATTTAACATTTAGTGTAGATGAGGTAAACGTTAAAACATCTTCTCTTAGGATTGTTGGTGTTGTTTATTTTCCTGTGCCTGAAGTTTATGCAAGTTTTTCTTTCGTTCAAGGTTCTGTTTTAGGCTTGAATTCTCAATATTCTACAGATTATGCTGTGAAAGTAAAAGGTAATAGTGCAATTAACAATGTGATAGGCTCATTTACCCAAGAACATTTGAACGGATTTGTTGTGAGCGCAAGTTCTGAGCTTGGTCGTGAAACGAGCCAGTATGTTTTGCCATTGGATATATTGAATTATTCGATTATTTTTCTTATGATTATTCTTTCATCGCTTAGCGTATTTACGATGATTGCAATTGGTTTACTGGAAAGAAGAAGAGAATACTCGATTCTTAAGGTTGTAGGTGTAACTCCTCGAGGTGTTATTGGAAGCATTATTCTTGAAATCCTGCTTGTAACTGTACCTTTTGCAATTTTAGGTATTCCTTTAGGTTTTCTTTTGGCCAATATCAGTCTTCAAGCTGAACAATCGGTTATGTCTGTTCCCTTTACTGCTTGGTTTGCTCCTGGTATTCAAGTAGTGATAATTACTGTTCTATTGGAAATTGGTTGCGCTTTATTTGGGACGCTTCCTTCGTTAGGGCTTGCTTGGAAAAAGGCTAACTCTGATTTAAGGTATGAATAATCGAGTTTATTTGTTTTTGACTTTGGGTTTCAATCTTCATAATGAATGATTTTTAGGCTTATTTTCATAAAATCGCAACGTCGAATATAAAACTAAATAAATAAAATATTTTGGGAAAAATTGGTTAAAAATAAATTGAGGCTTATTTACCCGAATAGGGCGCCTAATCCTTCTAGTGCTGCTTCTTCCTTGGCTTTTTCTTCTTCAGCTTTCTTCTTCTTGTCTTCTGGAGGAGCTGCGGTTGGTGCTGCTGCGCCTGCTGGTGCTGCTACTGGAGCGGCTGCCATCATTGTTGGTGCTGCTTTGATTGCTTCATCAATGTTTACTTCGCTGAGGGATGCTACGAGTGCTTTTACTTGTATAGGGTCAACGGTGAGACCTGCTGCTGTGAGAACTTTTGTTACTGAATCTTCGTTTATTTCTTTACCTGCCTTGTGAAGGAGCATCGCTGCGTAAATGTTTTCCATACTTTTTCACCTCTTCATCCGACTATTTTAACTTTTCAGTTCACACAGATAGCTCCAACAAGTGGTTGCTATCTTGTGTTTTACTGTGAATTTTAACTGCTATTTCCGTTAGGAGAAATACCCAATACCTTAAGAACCTTTCGTACATGCAGTTAATCACCACAATGTTTCTATCGGAAAACTCGGCAACGTTTTCATAATGCTTATCTTTAAGGCGAGGTAAGAAAATGCGGTAATTCAAAGGTTGATAATATGGGAAACATCACAGTCGCTGTTTTAGGCGCTTTAGGTTACAGCGCAAGTCTTGGAAAAAAAGGCACCTCAACCGACATAACATTCTACAACATCAAAAAAGGCGAAGATACGGTAACTCTAATTGAACCAGAACGATACCCCGAACGATTAGCGCCGCTTTTCTACGCTGTTTCCCTATCAAAAACGGCTATAGTTATAGTAGATCAAATCGATGCAACTTTTGGCGAATGCCTCGTAATGCTCCAATGCGCCGACGTAAAAAAAGGCTACTTCGTTTTAAGAAATTATATTCCTAAAGAAAAAATCCAGCCTCTACTCAAAGGCACAAGCCTAGAAAATTTCGAATTCCTATCAGATGACGCAACGGTTTTAAGAGAAAAACTTTTAGCGGAAGCAGCAAAACAAAAACCAGCCGAAATACCACCTGGGCAACAGGCAATTGGAACAGTTCCAGTGGACCATGCTTTTAATGTAAAAGGTGTAGGTGTAGTTGTATTGGGCGTGGTAACAAGTGGATTTGTTCAAAAACATTCAACACTTAATGTTCTTCCTGGATCAAAGACAGCACAAGTTCGTTCGATCCAAAAGCATGATGATGAATTTGACGTTGCAAGTGAAGGCGACCGCGTTGGGCTTGCACTAAAAAACATTGAAGTTGAAGATTTGGATCGTGGCACGGTTTTAACAAATGATTCCTCAATGAAGGCTTCATCTAAGTTGGAAACGCACGCTGCTCTTGTAAAGTATTGGCAGATGCCGATCAAAATGGGTATGGTAATGCACGTTGGCCATTGGACACAATTCGTAACAGCTAAAGTTGAGGCTGTTGTTGAAGGCGGCGATCTGAAAAAGCCGGCGCTAACGTTGACGTTGGATAAACCGCTAATCTATCGACCCAACGATAAAGCGGTGCTTATGTATTTAGAAGGCGCAAAACTTAGGATTGCAGGAACCGTAGAGTTACCATAACTTAGCATTGCGTGGGCCGACATTTGGCGTTAAGTTAAGTAGGTTTTAAAAGAAAGAACAATACCTATCCTGCATATAGAGTGAAAGACTTGCCGATCGATGTAAAAGTTGATATAGGCGATTTAGACGATGAAATAGAAAATCTTGCACGTTTCTTGAATAGCCAATTCAAATTAAACTCGTCAAAGATCCATGGAGGCTTGGCACTGAATATGGATGATGTTTCGACTTATGCATTGGCTCGAATGGTGACCAAATTTGTTTATCGTAAGAATCTAAACGGCACGCATTGGGTTAATGTGAAGAATAACGTGGTCAAAATCAACAGGTTCAAGCCCCAAAAGAAGGTTAAGACAAACAAGCATCCAACTACAGCTTCAACAATCCATCACGGTTGGTAACAAAAAGCAGCTTAAACTTTGGGTAACGATGACGCATTTTTGATGTATCTTGAAAATGCAAAACTGCTAATGGCAATAGTTTCGGAGATAGGAATTATTTGATAGGTGATGTCTTCAATTGAGAGGCCCGAGGATGTCAGATCATACAATCCTTTTTCCTTCATTGTACGATGCTGGTTCTTCGGTGTACTTCCTTGTACTTTGGTGTACTTCAGTATACGCAGCTTACAAACGAATCACGCCCTAAATTAAAAAAGAAGCCCAAAACAATTTTAAAAAAAATTCGGCACAATTGTTATGGTCGATTATAAATGGAATCTGAAGGAAAACAAAATAGGATTTTCTCAACTTTTGAAACCTCGAAGAGTGGTGTAATATAAATTGTCCGTATGAATGCAGTCGTAATCAGTTTGCAGGTGGATGCTCAATTCAGACAGTAAAATCGGTTGCTAATTGGGGCAGCGAGTAATGTTCAAAGAAACACAGATACAAAAGAAAGCAAATTTGGTTAAGAAAAATTGAAATTCTCTGAAGAATCAATAGTACTGAGATGAAAAAGCTGAAGTTAGGTAGTCGTGCGAGATTGATATTAGCTGGTGCGATAGCAGGATCATTTCCAAGCGCATATCTTTTTATCCTTTATTCAACAATTACCCCTTCTCTTAAAGTGGTTACTGGGGGATTTTGTACTACTTGCTTGATAATTATTCCACTGTTTTTGTGGTTTAGTGAAGAAACTATTAAGAAAACAACTCATAAGGCGCGTCTTCTTTTCTTCGGTATCAGCTTAATTTCTTTCATTTTAGCTTTCGCAGACCTCGCACAATATGGTTTAGGTTCTCATACAATCAAAGTTTCAAATATTGACATCTACATTGGAGACATCTCATTCTCAGCCATTCAAACAAACTTTGCAGTCGCAGGTTTCTTCAGTCTTTTAGAACGCGGATTAGATTTGCATGAAAAGAAAGACCTTTAGACTCTCATTGTGCTCTCTCAAAGTGAAACAAAACTTCAAACTCTCGATTATTCAAAGTCAATAAACAAGAGTGTACTGATGTCTCAGTATCTTTCGACTTTGTAGCCTCTGTTTCCTAATTTTGCTTTGTTTCTTCTTTGGGCTTCTGAAAGCTTAGCGTTTCCTGTTTTTATTTCATGAACGGTGGGCTTACCTACATTGTTGCCAAAGATATCTCTTTTTTGAACCACAAAATCTCCGCCTTTGTGAATCTTTCGGCAATCATTTCCTCGTAAATTCTGTTCTAAATGGAAGCTGTCTTCTGCCATTCTTCCTTTCATGCGGTTATTTGCCAAAGTTTGACGCTTAGAGAAACTATCTAAACCAAAGTCAAAGCTAACAAAACCAAACGGATCATTATTGCTTGAACTTTTGCGTCTTGCCAAACTTTTATCACTTAGAAAAGCGATTGTCTTCTACGCTTTCTCGGTTGACTAAATTCTTCAAAATTTCTTACAGCTTGCCTTTGAGACTTTACTTCTTCATGCATAAAGCTTCCAGATTCATAAGGAACCAATTGGTCTTTCCTAAAGGTGTATGTTCTCTTTCTTCTTTCTGGCACAAACTACACCAAGCATTATTTAGTGGATGTTTATTTTTAAGTTTTTGCATCATTCGCTTTTGGTTCAAAACTCTGGCGTTTCGGTGCGTCCACCACTTGCCAAGTAAAAGATCGCACTAATTATATATGAAAACGGAAAAGAAATAACGAAGCTACTAAATTGTATAAATAGGCAAACACGTAGTTAGTGAAAGCTGGGATTGTCTGATTAAAGTCAGGATTTGATTGAACATAAAAGATTATCGAAAATGTAGGAATTGCGAAAGTGAAGATTATCGTAAGCATTAATGTGAATTTTTTTATCTTCAATGTTGCAAAAATAAAGCTATCGACTACACAATTCAAAACTGCTCCTAGAAAAAGGCATTCAAGTCAATTGTTAGAAGTGCCATGTTAACGCTATTTTATGCCATTTACTTTTAAGGCTTTTGAGAAACTTATAACGTCTTTTTTGCATTGTCAAGTTAGAAGTGTCTTTTGATTACTTTTCTTCTTTGCTTAACGAACCCATAATACTTGACTATTGCCACCAATGTTTCTTTTGTTTTTCTTCAGCTTGCTTCAGCTTCTTTTCGGTTAAGAGTAACGATTTGTCTTGAAAATAGTAATCATACAGAATCTCATTTACTTGACTTGAAGAATTGGCACCATCTAATTTTTCCCGATAAATTTTGTTTGAATAAACCTCTTTTGGCACAGAGAACTTATTTCCCCACGCGTTTTTGTAGTTCTTCTTTTTCTTGCTTGAAATTAGAATTTCTAAAGAACTTCTATTTGAGCCAAACTCAACCATATTATCAATTTTTTCCTGAATTATTTTGTCCTGTAACTTGTTTTCAACTTCCATCTTTTCAATTTTCCACCGTAAATAAACAAAGTCTGTGTGTCCATCTTGTCTTCCATATTCCGAGTAAAACATTGCCTTAACTGCTGGGTTTCCTTGCACATCAAATTGGGTTTCCCAATCAACAAAGTATGGGAACTTTGGCTTTAAATGCTGTTCACAGAACCATTTTCGGCATATAACACAGTGGAAAACGGGCTTCTTGGATGAATCCATATTCTTGGTGGAGCATTCGTAACATATACCAGTCTCTTGCTTTTCCACTTTACCGCCTTATTTAGATTAAGGCATTTTGCATTTAATTTTTGCCATCGGTCACTTGCTCAACTTGTGTAATCTGTGGATTAATAATTTTGGCGGTGTATTGAATCTCGGTGCCAGCGTAACCGTTCTGACCATACTTTGCGATAGTGTTAATGTGCTCAATTTTTTTCTTAAAGGATACATTATCTATTGAAGTGGTCAATTTGAAGGTCTTTTGGTCATTTTTCAATCTTATTTCACATTGTCCATTTTTCACTCTGAATGTTCCTTGATACCAATTGTTGTTTTGTTTCAAGTATCCTCTATAGAAGTTATCAACTTCATAAAATATTTTTACCGTTGCACTTTTTCCGAAATGGGAATCGCCTTTAGTCCAGCTTTTGTAAACTAAACCTTCTCTCGGTTTCCAGTCATGATTCCCAAAGATTTTCTTTAAGTTCATGCTCTCGTCAACAGTATTATTTCAAATCGCTTTTAGTTTTTGTTCTCCTTAGAAAACATACTTACACTATGACCATCTAAAATGGGGTATGATTTTTGTGTTGTTGGCGCGGATTTTGACCTATCGGGGCGAAGGGGTTTGTTTTGGGTTTTGTTTGGTTGTTTGGGGTTGTTCAGGGGTTAACGGGTTGATGCTTGAAAGGGGTATTGATCATGCATGAGCAATCTCTTTGTTATGTTGTTTAGTATGGTGAAATGTCTTAATGGGTTAAATATCCAGTAACCCTCAGGTAACAGGTTGTTTATTCAAGATATTAAAAAGCCAATTCCTCGAAAGAACTCGAAGTTGATAATAGATAAAAGGGGGGAGGACAGCACGTGCTAATAGTGATAAAGCGAAATAATGAAACTATCTTTGCTTTTTAATTTTCCATTCAAAATATGCCAGTGAAATCCTCGCAAAGTAAGGAGCAATCCCAAAGCACACTGCGAATCCAAAGTACTGCCAAAATCCTAAAAAGGAAACTAACGTGAGGTAGATCACAGATAGAAAAGCAACCATAAGAATTGTCGAAATAAACAAAATTGCAATCTTGCGGGCTACTCTAACAAATATGTTGATCATCTCATGCATTATGGAAAGACCCATCAACAAAGCAACAAAGCAAATATAAAATGCATTTTGGCTAATACTATCGGTCTCCACAAGATAGAGAGCCAACAAAGATAGCGTTACAAAAACTGCGAGAACAACCAAAATAGGTTTTGCATAGCCAATCGTTTCGTAATTCGGATTTGATGATTCTGGAGCCTTTTTTTCCGCCATGTTTATTGCTATTTCTTCGCAATGCGGATTTAAGGTTTATTAAAAATTGAACTTATTGTTAGTCATAATTAAGGAAAATAATGGAGAATTAAGAATCTCCGTTTCTGTTCTCCTTCAAAACCCGTTCTAAATCTTTCTTCTCATAAACTTGAGCTAACTTATCAACAGCATCATTTAGATCAATTTTTGAATCTTCATGTTTTATAGCTGTGATTGTTTTAACCCTAAGTTTTCCATGACTTCTTGAATCATTTTTCTCTTTTCATCCTCAGTCTGCAGCTTATCAAGTATCTTGGTCAACTCTTGCTGTTTAAATCGGTCTTTTTTGAGTTCTTCCAATTCCTTCAGCAGCGTTGTGTTTCCGTTTCCGTTGCCTGGCGAAACTATTCAGTGTCCTGACTGTGGTACGGAACTTAAGGTGGGCGCGGGTAAGCAGCTTAGCGCTGTTGAACTGCAGGATTTGTATTGGGGCGAATCTGATTGGGATTCAAAATAATTTTTGTTAGGTGCTGTGGAGGTTTTCAAGATTTAAGAGCTGGGCAGGGTCTTTTTGTGACTTTCTGTGACTTTTTATGACGCGTAGTGACTTTTGGTGACTTCCTATGACTTCTAGTGACTTATAGTGACGCATCCTGCAAACACCACAAACCCCAAACCAAGAAAACAATCCAAAACACAAAGAACAAATTTGCGTAAGAAAATGCAGTAGAGATGCCTAAGCTTCACTTCTTGAAAGTTTACGCCAACTTCTTCCTTTTTCTTACATTTTTCTACATTTCTCAGATTCTCACAGATTTCTACATTTTCCTACATTTAAAGACGCAACCTGCAAACAAAACAAACCCTAAACCAAGAAAGCAACCCAAAACACAAACAACAAAATTGCGCTGTCCGAAGCAAAAATACCTAAATAGCTACTGTGCCAATAAGAAAAATCAATATATCAGAAGCTGTCCATCACAAGTGAATATATGATGTTTAGAACTGGCGTTGCAAACCTACCTCTTCACGGCGGAAAAGCACCTTCATGGCTTACTGTGCGCATGCGTAAACTGGCCAAAGAAATAGCGGACATTATGATTGAGGAGTATGGTGCAGCCGCTTTTATTCAACGTTTGTCGGATCCGTTTTGGTTTCAAGCTTTCGGCTGCGTTTTAGCCTACGACTGGCACAGCAGCGGAGTAACCACCGTAGTCACAGGCATCCTCAAAGGCGCTATATCGCCGGAAGAGCACGGCATCGCTGTCTGCGGAGGAAAAGGCAAAACCTCAAAGAAAACACCAAGCGACATCGCATTGGCAGGTGAAAAGTTTGGTTTCTCAGAAGAAACAATCCAAACCCTAACTTACAACAGCAAGATGGCTGCAAAAGTTGACAACGCTGCAATTCAAGCGGGATACCAACTGTATCATCACGCCTTCTTAGTAACTAAGAGATGAGGAGTGGGCGGTTATTCAGCAGGGCATGAGCGAGCAAGACCGCTCGGCAAGACGTTACCATTGGCTATCAGATAACGTAGCTGATTTTGTTGTTGAACCCCACAACGCTATAGTCGGAGACACAAAACGTGAAACAGCCCTAAACATGGTGGCAAAAGACAGCGAAGCCGCAAGAAAAGCGTCCGTTGACCTTGCCAAGGAACCCACACGCAAACTCATGAATCTCATTCAATCCACAGCAAAACCACTCAACCAAGCCTCGCTGCAAAATTGGCTACCAAAAACAGATGACCCATGGCAGCAAACCCTCAATACGCTAAACATGCCCAGAAACATCAATTGGGATACGCTGAGCCGAGTCTACGAGTTTCAACCCAGCAACTACGAGGAACTCTTAAGCGTGAAAGGAGTTGGACCAGCCACAGTTCGAGGTTTAGCTCTTGTAGCAGAGTTGGTTTATGGTGAAAAGCCAAGTTGGGAAGACCCAGTGAAATTCAGTTTTGCATTCGGCGGCAAAGACGGGGTTCCATATCCAGTTGACCGCAAAGCAATGGATGAATCAATCCAAATCCTCAAAGAATCAGTGCAGCAAGCGAAAATCGGCGAGAAAGAGAAACTGCATTCGCTTCAGAATCTGAGACGGTTTGTTCCAGAGGATGCAAACTCTTAAAACAAGTTAAACCCATAAAGATTGTTGAGGAATCAAGGTTTGTCTGACTCTGGAGCCAACAGTTTGCAAAGAATTGGAGCGGCAAGCGGAGTAGTAGCACCCATCTTCGCATTCATCTGCATCATAATAGCCATCGCAACCTATTCCCAGTTTCAGCTGGACAAATAATGCCCTAAGCGACTTAGGAGTCATACCAGGTGTTACAGGGATAATTTTCAATTTCGGATTGGTCGCTTGTGGGCTTCTTGCCTTTAACTTTGCAATATTTGGCATGTATTCATATTTTAAGGGAAATTTGCTTGGTAAAATTGGCGCAGGCGTCTTTGCAATAGCTACAATAGCGTTAATCTGTATAGGAATATTTAATGAAAATTTTTCTCCGACGCATTACTTGGTTTCTGTTGCTTTCTTTGTGTTTCTGCCAATTTCTCTACTGATTTTTACAGGCGCTTTTGCAGTTAAACATCAAACAAAGATGGCAATGTTCACGATACTTGTTGCTATAGCCGCTGCCACTCCATGGGTTCTCTATTTTCATAATTCATTATGCCTCGAACGTAGCTATTCCAGAAATCATCTCGGGTCTCGCCGGAGCAGTCTGGATAATTACCGTTGGCTACAAAATTCTACACGAAACGCAACCTCAGCCATCTAATCAATGAATAAACTTTTATTACTCTAAATTCACTTAATTGCCGTGCCTAGGTGGGGTCGTAGTCTAGACAGGTATGACGACGGGCTCCAGAAGAAGCAACGGGTTTGCTGACCTCGCTCAGAGGAATGACGAAGTTCTGGAGCGTGTCTAGAGAAACCCGTAAAGAACTGCCTTGCGCGGTTCTTGGGTAAAGGTCGTCGGTTCAAATCCGGCCGGCCCCACCACAGCTCTTTTTTGAGATATGACTTATTTAACGTACTTAAAGTGATAAACAGATGTTGAATCTGATTTTAATTTGAGAGAGCTCATGGTTTTTCTTCAAGGTTCACTTTCATGTTCCTAATTAGCCTGTCTAAAACTTCAACGCTCATCATTTCAGTTTTAAGGTACTGACGAATTTTTGTTGCACTTAGCCCAATGCGTTTTGCTTCCTGCACAGCGTAACGGTATGCTTCGATTTCGGTTGGTCTATCTACGTAATCGTAGCGTGGGTCAAAAAGGTCTCTTTTTTCCATATGCTGCTTAACGTGGCAGAGTTCGTGAATGACGTCCAGATAAATGTCTATTCGGCTTCCAGTGGTCAAGTAACGCTTGTTCACAATCAGGTGTCCATCGTTATCTTCGACTCCCATGTAACCGAACCAGATGAACTCTACCTTAAGGTTCTTGAGAATTTTTTCAGTTTCTTCCCCAAATATTCTTCGAACAGCAATATTTTTCTCGAAGCCCTTAAAATAATCCATAAATGTACCTTTCTGCGAAACCAAATGAATAATTCCCCTCAAAGGCAACTTAGTAAACAAGCGGATAAACCGCCCCACAACATACTCTATTGCATTCTGGATGGTCACACCAAACAACCTACCTGCACTTTGAGCGGTACCTAATCTTCATGCCACTTCAACCCTAAATACGATCCAATGTTTCCAGATACAAAAGGTGATGAGCTAAAATACTTTACCCAAATGAAGAACGAAGGGGCAAAACGGCATAAATTAGAAATCATATTTTAATTAATATGTCGTTATTTTCTGTTTTAACACTGAAGGATGGTTCATCCGCTATTTTCGGGTGAAACAGAACCATTTTCGGAGGCGAAACCACTTTGCCTGTAGTGACGTCGAATTTTGATTTATGCCTTGGACAAGTGACAAAGTTGTCTTCAAGTGTTCCTTGTGAAAGATCTCCACGTTCATGAGTACATACATTGCCTATCGCATAGAAACTCCCGTTTACGTTTGCTACCAAAATCTCTTTTCCTTGAACTGATACTTTTTTCATTTTCCCAATTAGTACTTCCGATTTGTCAGCAATTCTAACGTAGCCTGATTCCAAAAAACCAACTCTCCTATATCAATTCAAGATGAGTGAAACCTGAAGGTATTTCTTGCTCATTGGGAGGGAGTTCACTTTATATTTCCCTTCAGTCTTTGCCCCTTCAATGAAACGGAAACAAGGATTTCGATGTCACAAAACAGAGTCAAAGGCGAAATGAAAGATTCAGTGCTAAGCGAAAACAGGGTCGTTTCTAAAGTTTCAGAGCTGATGGAAACCCTCGATCACATAAAACGCTATAACGCCCTATCTCGTTCACTCAAGAAATTCTCCCTCATAGTTATCGGTTCAATCGCCATTTCTCTTGTGACCGGCGTTTTATTCACAATTCTAGGGTTTGATCCTGCATCAAGAAGCGCTCAAAGTTTCATCTTTGGTTTCATACTGCTTCTTATTCCGTTAATAGGCTTAACAGCAGGAGTATTTTACGTTAAAAGACGGATAAATTCAGTCAAGACTGGGGAATGGAAAGAGAAGCTTTCAGGCGGATTTCCGTTTGCATTGGAAATATTGATAGAGCTTGATTGGGATACCACTCTTGACGAAATCTCAATGGGAAAACTTAGCTACACTGTATACGGATGGCTGAAGGCAGCGGCTTATTGGCTGGTTATGTTTTTTGGTCTGCAACTAGTTGGTAGTGCTTTGACATTTTACTTCCTGCACAGACCCATTTTTCTCAGTACATTCGTATCCGTTACGTTTGCATTAATTCTTGTTCTTTTGCTGCTGGGTCGCGATCTTTTGAGGCGTTACAAAGAAATTCATGCTTTAGATATGCTTCTTTTGGAGCTCAGGTGGTTTAGCCTTGAAATCAGGAGAGCCGAGTTCCAAACCTGACCTCTACGTCATCGCCCGAATAATCAAGGCGTTGAAAGAGAAAAACAAGATGAACAAGACCGCCCTAGCAACTTCCACAGGGTTAGCCTACGATAAGTTGGTAAAATACTTGGTTTGGATGTCTGAGAAAGACTTTGTCGAGGTTGATAATGAAGGGGCGGTTGTTTTGACGAAGGCAGGCTCAGAGGCATACGACGAGTTGGTGCAGTGGATAATGAAGTATGTAGGACAACTTAAGTTTCCAAGGCTACGTTTGCGAACTTAATCTTATTGAAAACTCCCTCCGAATGAGTACTCCTTTTAAGCATGAATCTCGTTACGGCTTTGGGATATCGATGCCATCAATAGAAGCGGTTAATTTAACTAAACAATACGGCTCATTCACAGCTCTCTCAGCTTTAAACCTGAAGCTTGAAGGGGCTAAATGCGTAGGTTTTCTGGGTCCAAACGGCGCAGGAAAAACAACCACGCTCAAAATGTTCACAGATTTAATTCGTCCTACTTCTGGTGAAGCACTAATAAACGGTATTAACGTGCACACTGAGAAGAAAAAAGCGTTGGCATCTGTTGCTACATTAATTGAGACTCCGGAAATCTATTCTTCATTAACCCCACGTGAAGCGTTGTCGATGATTGCTGAAATACGGGGAGTGCCGGCAACAGAGATTAAGAAGAGAATAGAAGACGCTGTCTCTGAAGTGCACATGAGCGAGTGGATCGATAAGAGAGTCGGCAGATTTTCCAAGGGAATGAAACAGAGAATTTGCATTGCTTCTACACTTCTCAGTAACCCATGTATCCTTCTTCTAGACGAACCAACCACTGGACTTGATCCAAGAGGGATGAGTGAAGTCAGAGATATTGTCAAATCTTTGAAGAGCAAGAATAGACTAATTTTCATGAGCTCTCACATTCTTAATGAAGTTTCAGAAGTATGCGATGAAGTAGCCATGATTGACCATGGAAAACTGCTCGTATATGACACAATTTCAAATGTCACTGCCAAATTTTCTGGAGGCTCAAACATGGTTGAAGTTGGGCTTCAGCGTCCCATTGATGCCCAATTGATAACACAAAAGATCGCCAAACTTCCGGATGTAGTCTCAGCGGAACAACCAGATGGTAAAAACTTGCGAATTAAATTCAGCGGAGGCTTAGATGTGCAAGAAAGGCTTCTTTCAGATTTGGTAAAACTGAATATTGGCATTATTAGTTACAGAGTAGCGTCCTCAGAACTTGAAGATGTCTATCTTAATCTTATCAAGGAAACGGTGTGATAAACATGGTCGAAACAGAAACAAATGCAAATAAAGTGCCAAGCAGTATGGCGCAAATTGGTATCACAATGAAGTACACATTTCTCGAATACTTCAGGTCACGCAGATTCCTTATACTGCTGATTATTACCCTGTTGATAGCCGCAGCTCTAACTATAGTAGTAGCTTGGCGACGACCTGACAGCTTTCTAACTACAAACTTAGGGTTCTATTCCAGTTGGTGGGGAGGCGCAAGTAGCTTCAGTATCGTTACTTTTGTAATTATACTTTCTGGAATTTTCTTCGGCGGAGACGCTATTTCAGGGGAATTCCAAAATAAGACAGGTTACTTCGGAATTCCTAACCCAATTAGAAGATCTTCAATATACATTGGAAAATGGCTGTCGGCTTTCTTAGCTGCTACAGCAATACTCGTCGTATTCACCGTGATTACAATCGCTAATGGAGTTTACTATTTTGGCTCAGCAGGTGTGCCGTACCAATTCCTTGAATCTTTGCTTTTCGCATGGATTTATCTTGCGGCAGTTATGGGGTTCACGTTCTTTTTCAGTTCGCTGTTTAAGAGTAGTTCCATATCAATTCTTACAACAGTTATTCTCTTATTGTTTGGATTCACGCTTAATTCAAACGCTCGTCTCAGACCTTGTCGGAATTGAACCATGGTTTGTTCTAACTTACGGCGCAGGAATAATAGGAAACGTATTAAGTTCAACTTACCCCGCCCACAGCGTCGTAATTTCCCAAGACATAGGTCGCCGTGTTTTGACCGTTACGCAATTTAACGCAACTATCCCAGAAGGACTCGCAATCATAGGACTCTACTTCATCATTACTGCAATTTTGGGGTTACTGTTGTTCGAAAGAAAAGAATTCAACTAAACAAACCCATTTTTTCTTTCAAAGTTGCAATTATCAAAAACTCTCTATTTTGGAACAATAACAAAAACGAACCTCACGCGGTGTTGGGGCAGAGCTACATTTTGCCATAGACTAAAATAATTCAAAGTCAGCAATTAGGTTAAAAGCGATGTCTATTGGTCTCCAAACAACGTCTTGGGAAACTGCGCAAAAAAGCGCCGCAATTGATTGTTGCAGGTATAGCCATAGCCATCTTTGTTTATTTGATGTTTGAGATTTTGGAAGATGTCTTTATCGAAGGTGCTACAATGACAAGTGGACCATTGATTAGCGCCGTAATTTCTTTTACTCATAATGTAAAAGACACAGTTCAGTCTTGGGGGTACACCGGTATCTTTGTTTTGATGTTGCTTGAATCGAGTTCTCTGCCTATTCCAAGCGAGGTAGTTCTACCTTTTGCAGGTTACTTGATTTCAAAGGGCATCCTAAACGTGTGGATCACTGTACCAATTGCAACTGCTGCGGGAATAACAGGATCGCTTATTGATTACTATATAGGATTAAAAGGTGTTCAATCTCTTGCTAAACACAAGATTTTAGGTAGAGTGATCTTATCTCAGACTCAACTTAAAATTGCTGCATCATGGTTTAACAAGAATGGGGCCTCAATGGTGTTTTTCAGCCGTCTCATACCTGGCTTCAGAACTATAGTTTCGTTTCCTGCTGGGGCAGTTAGGATGAAATTACCGAAATTTATAGTTTTTACGACAGCGGGATGTATCGTTTGGAATGTGATCTTGATTTATGTCGGGTATTATTTGGGGAAAAACTGGGCTGAGGTTGCTGGCATTTCTCGATACTTAATTTTAGCAAGTGTTGTAGGCATCTTGGTTTTGCTGGTTATTCTATTAATTAGAAGAAAAAGAATTAGGGCAGAAGCAATAAAACGTAGTTGGATGAAGCAGTAGTTGCTAGTTTAACGTAGTTATTTTTGGTTTCACTTCACCTTTAATGCCTAATGCCCTTGCTTCATGAACTTGCAACATACAATCCACATGAGATATGTCATTAAATATTTTGTAATCAATCATAGATAGAAATGAAGCATCAATGGAGACTGGCGAATCTGATGCAAAAATGCCCACATCCTTCATCATGACTTCACCTGGACTGGGCAAGCAATCGCAGTTTGGAGTAATGTCTTTGGCGAAACTGACAAATGAAACTTTGTTTGCCTTAAAAGTTGAGAGGACCCCAAAAGCGGCTGAAGCAAGTGCCTTACAAATATTTTCCTGATTGACGAAACTTATGGCTTCCATTGGACAACCATGCTTGCACATTGGACAGCGCATGCAAAGATTTGAGGCATTTCTTGCTTTTCCCTCAATAATCTCCGGCAAATTCATTTCACAGTTCTCTTTACATTTGCCGCAGCCTATGCATTTTGTTTGGTCTATTTCTAAACCTACAGTTCTATGTTGCCGAAGCTTGCCCGCTCTGGGTGTGCAACCCATGCCAAGGTTTTTTATGGCGCCGCCGAACCCACTGAGCTCATGACCCTTGTCATGCGATATAACAATCATGGCGTCGGCTTCTGCAATTGCGCCTGAGACTTCAATCTCTTTAAGAATCCCTTTTGTCGGCACAACTTGGTAATTTTCGCTTTTTAACCCGTCTGCTACGATAAATGGAGCCATGTTGAAACCGTTCATTAATGCGTTATTCATGTGGTCGTAGGCATTATTGCGTTGGGCGTGATAGTATGTGTTGGAATCTGTGAGGAATGGTTTGCCCCCAACTTCCTTAACCCTGCGGATAATGTCATGGACGAAAACTGGTTGTACATAATATGGGTTGCCTAATTCGCCTACATGCAGTTTAACGGCTACAAGATCACCTTTTTGTATGCTATCGAAAGTTCCAGCAGCATCATAAAGCCGATTTGCCTCCTCTACGAGGTTAAGTTTTGTGTCCCACGGGAGTAAATGTACAAGCATAATTATTTCTTCCTAGTTGACTAGTTGAGAATTTTAATATAAACCTAGCTAACGTTGAAAATCTAAAATTACAAACCAAATATACCTGATTTAATTCATGTTTTCCTGATGTAATGCCGAATGGGAACGCTTGAGTGTTACGGATTAACGAAGATTTACGAGGACCAAAGAAAAGCACTTGAAGATGTAAATTTATCTGTTGAAAGTAAAGGTATTTTTGGTTTAATCGGCAGAAACGGCGCAGGAAAAACCACACTTATCCGAATCCTCGCCACCGAGCTTGAACCCACCGCTGGAACCGCATGCATCAACGGTTTCAACATACTTACACAAGAAAATCAATTGAGAGAAAAAATTGCGATTGTCCCTCAGGAAGCTAGAACAATAAGATGGATGACTCCTAAGCAAACCGTTTTTTCCTATCTTCTTTGGCGAGGATACAACTACAATGATGCAAAAAAGCTTGCCGACATTTCGCTTGCAAATCTAGGCTTAGAACAGTACGCAAACGTTTTGAATAGTCGTCTCTCGGGTGGAACAAAAAGGAAAGTTCTTATCGCCACGGTAACTGCTTCAGAAGCAGACATTATCTTTCTTGACGAACCCACAACCGGTCTTGATCCAATCTCAAGACGAGAACTTTGGGAAATTCTTCGAGCTCTAGGAAGAGACCGATTTATTTTTCTTACCACTCACTACCTTGAAGAAGCAGAGCAACTCGCAGACAAAATAGGTATTCTTAATGATGGAAGATTAGTTTCAGAAGGTACCCTTTCAGAACTGAGACATAGCTCAAAATATCAATACAGCATTAAGCTGCCTCCCAACACACCTCTTCCAACTTTGAAAGACGCCGAAGTAACCGCAAGCAAAACGGGAATTACCCAAGTAATGACTCATGAAGAGGAGGCTTTCCGATTGGCTAAACAGTTCGCAGAACAAGGAGTAAAATTCTCTATTACACCAGTTACTTTAGACGATATTTTCTTTAGCCTTGTGGGGCGAAAAGCAGGAGATACATAATTGAGGCGAAACAGACTCAGTCAGATTCTAGCAGGTGTGCTTGTAAACGCCATCTATGAAATGAAAAACTACCCCATTGTACTGATCAGTACAGTTATTTCGCCGCTTTCGCTTCTGGCAGTCGTTACCTTCGTAACAAACGGCGCCCTTTTTGGAACAGCAATCGAAGGTGGGTTAATAATGATTTTTTTCTCAAGCGGCATTGCCCTGCAATCAGACCTTTCTCACCTAAAAAATGATTTCAAGCTTCAAGACATGATTGTGAGTTCGCCAACAAGCTCCCGCTTGTATATGGGTGGAATGGCATTAGCGGAAATAGTGTACTCAATTCCAGGTATCTTTATCCTTATTGTGCTAACTGGAATCTACCTGCACCCTTCGCTTCTTCAAATAGCAATCCTATCCATCGTATTATTGTTGATGTTTGCTATCTCAGTGGCTTTAGGGTTCATGTTATCCACTTTTTCAAATGATGTAGTTCAAAGCTATGGTTTTTCTCGACTTCTTTCGCTATTGTTTGCCACTCTACCACCAGTTTATTATCCTATAACTTATATTCCTGCACCATTCAACTATCTTGCTTATTTTTCCCCCACAACATATGCTGCAGAAATTATGCATTCAGCAACCGGCTACCTCAAAATATCAAGCAGCTTGTTAATTCTTGATTGGGCAGTTTTGATAATAGTCACCGCAATCATTTTGTTCATTGCCATAAAAAAGACGCGATGGAAAGACGTTTAGAACTTAGTATTTTTTTCCTAGACTAAGTCTTTGTTGTACTTCCAACGCTTGGGCTTCACTATCGGCTAAAATGTTAACCCACAGGTCAAATTCTGCTTTTGAAATTTCTTTTTGAATAACTCCTTTTTGATCTCCTGAGAAAAATCTTGATCTGCTACCGGAAAAGTGTTTTACGTAGAAGATTCTGTCTGCAATGACCAATTCTGAAGAACAGCCTGCCCGCTCGCCCGCAGTATAATCGACTTCATAGCCCATTGCCCAAGACCTCCATTAAGTGTTGCTATCTTATTTACTTAAATTTTCTCTTTACAAAAACGTTTGTTGCTTGCTCCGATTAGCGACAAAATAGTTAGAATTATTGTAATCTCTTGGGCTTTAGGATCTCTTGATTTTTTGAGGAGCGGACAGGAAGTTCTTAGGGGCTTGAATCGGCGTAATTGCGAAATTCACTGTTGAATAGATTTGGCTTTTGAAGATTTTTATTTATTCATCAATATTGTCTAAAATTCTTGTTTCTTTTTGTTCGCTTTTGACAGGTTTTCTATGTTTATAAAACAGATATCCTGAGGCTGCTACGATAATTATGATGACTGCAACTGCAACAACTGTCAAGAATGGAAATGAAGAAATGCTAAAATAAACAGTGGTTGAACCGGCATTACCAACTTCATCTGTTGCGTAAATGGTTAAACGGTGGGGTCCATCGGTTAACGCTGGTAAAGTGACATTTCCAATTATAGTTATGTTGACTTGGCCATCTAAACTGTAAGATAACTCTTTTGCTTTCTCATTAAGGGTGAAGGTCAATTCTGTATCAGTTGAGCCATACGTTTGGTTTAGTGGAACTATTATCTTGATTACTGGAGGAATCGAATCAATGGAAAAGTAAACTGTGTTAGAATAACCCATGTGTCCTTGGCTATCATTGGCGTATAGTATGATGCTGTGTGGTCCTTGAAATAAACCAATTAGACTAGTGTTAGTTCCTTCCTTTACTGTTTCATTTACTTGATTATCTAAACTGTATCCTATCCATGACGTGCCCCTGTTAATGGTAAAAGCCAAACTTGCTTTAGAATAAGTTTTGTTTTCAGGAGAAGTAATCCGAAGAATCGGCGGAACTGTTCCATAATCAGCAGGTTTAAACTGCTCATTCGTATTAACTGGATTTTGTCCGTCAAATCCGCCGATTGCATATAAAACATCGTTTACGACTGCAAAAGCCAAGTCTGCTCGCGGCGAAGATAATGGTGTGCCTATAGTCCATGAGTTATTAGAGGGATTATAGATTTGAGTTATGCTTGTTATGGTATTTTGAAAATATCCACCTGCAAGATATATTCGAGCAGGCGCTAAATAGTCTTGAGTTGCAGCCGTAGCGGCATAAGAAACCGAGGAAGGCAAATTTGCCGCTGAAGTCCAATTATCTGTTTGTGGGTCATAAACTTGATTTGCGTGGACGAAATCGCCACTTTGCTGTTGCGATATTGGGGTTTGTGAACCACCGGCAATGTAGATTTTTTGGTTTATGATTGCTGATCCATATCCGTAGGTAGCAGTTGGGATAGCAGCTTTAGTCGTCCATGAATCATTAGCTGGATCATAAACTTCATTTGTGTTTGTTTCAGTGAAATAGGGATTCGTATTCGAATATTTTTTTCCGCCAATTAAGTAGATTTTATCATTTACTACACTTGCACTTAAGTCTGAGCGGGGCGTGGGCATTGAAGCTTTTGTCTCCCACGTATTCGTTGCCGGATCATATACTTCGTTGTTTCCTACAAAGCCATTGCCCACTGTTCCGCCTATAACATATATTTTGCCATTGTAAGCAGCAATTGCGAAACCGCTTCTGGCGGTAGGCATCGGCATTTCAACAGTCCAAGTGTTTAAAACGGGGTCGTACTGTTCATTATTTCGAAGCTGTACATCACCGCTCAAACCTCCGATAGCATAGATTTTTCCATCGACAACTGCAACTCCGAGTGCGCTTCGAGCTGTTGGCATAGGTGTCAGCAGATTCCATGGGGATTGATTATCTTGAGCTTTGATGTCAGGGAAATTGGGTGCTGACAAAATTATCGTTGCAATAATAAGCATGACTGTTAGGATCTGAATATGCTTATTGATTGATGAACCCCCACATGCCTCTTTTAGTTACTAAGTAACACTTTACCTTTATATTGTTTAAAGAAAATCGTTAAAAAAACAATCGAACACAGCTAAAAGGAAATAGCCTGAAAGAATAGTTCAAACTGTTGGTTTTGAGAAAAACCTTAATCTCCGTTTACTAATTACTTCATAGGCGCTTCACTCTTATGTTGATTCAAAATATTTTGGTAGCTGTGGATGGCTCTGAAAACTCAGATCGGGTCTTAGATTTTGCTCTAGATTTAGCAGAAAAATTCGCTTCAGCTGTAACGGTGTTGAACGTTTCTGAAGTGCTGGCTATGGGTGTGGTTCCTCAAGAATCGACAACTTATTCTTTCGATAATATGACTATTCTTGGTAAAGATTTACGAAAGATTCATGAAGAGATCTTAAGTAAAGCTGTTTCCCATGCGAAGGCAGTTAAGCCTGATTTGGTAGTTTCATCGATGCTGAGAGATGGAGATCCCGCTGTTGAAATTGTGAATGTGGCTAAAGATAGCGGTTTTGATGCGATTGTTATTGGACATAAAGGTTTGGGCATGGTAAGGGAACGTTTTTTGGGGAGCATCAGTGAGAAGGTTGCTCATTTGGCGCCGTGCCCAGTGGTTATAGTGAGATAAATAAGATTTTTCTTGCAATCAGAACTCTAACAAATCTTTTTTTAGTTTAGTAGTCCCTAGCGAGCAGATTATATCTAAGGATATAATCTTAATTTTATTGTATGATAACAGTAATTGGAGCGGGCAAAGTCGGAAGTGCCGCTGCCTTCGATATTCTTCGTTATAAAATAAGCGATGTAGTTCTAATTGACGCCAACGAAAACCAGGCAAAAGGGGAAGCCCTTGATATGATGCAGGCAGCGCCCGCCATCGAGTTTGATGGAACAATCCAAGGGACTAGTGATTTCAGCCAAATGGAAGGCTCAGAACTTGTTATTGTAACGGCTGGGCTTGGCAGAAGACCTGATATGACACGCTTCGATTTATTGAATACCAATGCCCAAATCATGCGGTCAATCGTTAAGGAAGTTGTTAAATATGCACCTAAGTGCAAGCTTATGATTGTTACCAACCCGGTTGATATCATGACTTATGTTGCTTCGCAAGAATCAGGTTTTCCTAGATGTTGCTTGTTTGGCATGGGAAATATTTTGGATACAATGCGTTTTAGAACGTACATTGCAAATGAACTTAATGTTTCGAGAGAGGACACACGTGCTTTAGTGATTGGTGAACATGGCGACTCCATGGTTCCACTTGTTGAATACGCTTCTGTCTCGGGTATTCCAGTAACAAAATTGCTAAATAAAGAGCAGATTGAAAAAATAATACATTTAACGGTATCTTCGGGGGCAGACGTGATAAAACTTAAAGGTTCAACAGAGTACGCTCCCGGAACCGTTATTGCGATTATGGCGGACGCTATTCTGACGGGAAGAAACCGGGTTATGAGCGTATCAACTTGTCTTAGTGGTGAATACGGTTTTTCAGACGTTTCTATCGGTGTACCTGTAGTTGTTGGAAAACAGGGAGTTGAAAAAATAATTGAGTTAGATCTGTCAAATGAAACGAAGGAGCGTTTTGGAAAATCAGTTGCTATCATTAAAGAAGCGATAGCTGCTTTGAAAAGTTAATGCGATTTTAATGAATACTCTTAGAAAGTTAATGATAAACTTTTTCAATTAAAAATAGAAAAATTTAGAGGTGGATTTGGTTTGCGCGTGCGCAATAAAAGTTACCATTAAGTTTGGTGAAAGCTGGGCATTTGCCGTCGTGGCAATTTTCAAGCCATTGGCATGGAGATCTGACTTCGTATATTCTGGGCATATATCCGTTATAATTGAAAGATTCTTTTGTTTTTTGTCGTTTAGAAATTTTTTCCATTATTGCTTCCATTTTAAAACACCTTTTAAAATTTCTAATTGGAAATACTATGGGCGAACGGTTGCTATTAAAACTGTGTAGCAGTCGCCGAACAACCACAAAAGCATATAAGCACTAACTTGGCGGAAAAAAAACTATTGGTTCTATACAAAGTGTTATTTAGCAGTTAACGGCTTTCTTGTTTTTAGGTGCCTTCAAAATGGAGTTCCAGGGAAGAGACATCGTTTCAATTGAAGACTTCTCGCGTGAAGAAATCGACCACATTCTATATATCAGTCGTTCAATGGAGCCTCTTGCCACAAAAGGTTCTGAGATGCTCAAGGGTAAAATCTTAGCTACGTTGTTTTTTGAACCAAGCACACGAACAAGATTAAGTTTTGAAGCAGCAATGTTGAAACTTGGTGGATCCAACATTGGTTTAGACGCTGAAATTGCTTCGGTGAAAAAGGGTGAAAATCTAGCAGATACCGTGCGAACAATTGAGCATTATGCTGATGCAATCGCGCTAAGGCACAGTTTAGAGGGTGCCGCTAAATTGGCTGCCCAGTTTTCTAAGGTTCCTATAATAAATGCGGGTACAGGCGCTGAAGAGCATCCAACGCAAGCGTTCATTGATTTGTATACAATGCGCAAAGAGAAGGGTAAGATAGACGGGTTGAAGATTGCTTTAATGGGCGATTTACGGTATGGACGTACTGTCCACTCTCTTGCTTTTGCGCTTGCTCTCTACAATGTTGAGCTTTATCTGGTTTCGCCTGAAAGCCTTCGAATGCGTAAAGATGTACTGCAAACGATAAAAACACAGATTCCCGTTACCGAAGACGCAAATTTAGAAACAATCATGCCTCAAATCGACGTGCTGTATGTTACTCGCATTCAGAAAGAACGTTTTCCTGACGCAGCTGAGTACGCCAAAGTCAAAGGTGCTTATAAAATAGATTTGAAAACCCTAAAGAACGCCAAAAAAGACATGATTATTCTGCATCCACTTCCCCGAGTTGACGAAATCGCAGCCGAAGTTGACAATACACCGCAAGCGCGCTACTTTCAGCAAGTTGGCAATGGCGTCGTGGTGAGGATGGCATTGCTGGCACTCGTACTAGGCGCTGTCAAATAGCTTTCATATAGAAGTGAAGCGATCGAACGTCGTCAATGCGCTCATTGAGCCGCAGGATGGACATTTGTGAACTGTTCCAAACCAGCTTTTCTTGCAGTTATCACAGTAACTGATGATGCGGTTGTAAGTGAAAAACTCCAAAGATTGGTTTTCAATAATGCGTTTTGTTAAATCCATTAATGCTTCAGGTTTTACTTCAGCACCATCTAACTCTATAATATCCAGGGTTCCACCGACACTTAGCCCCTTCATTTTTTGCGCCATTTCTAGTATTTCGGGTGCTATGGTTAGAATTTCAGCAGCCTTCACTTGGAATCGTCTAGCGGTTGAGTAATATGGTTTTTCTCTGGTTCCCGAAAACTTTGTCTTGGCGACTCCATACTTCTCAATGTCTAATTGGGCGAGCCTCTCAGACGCTTCAGGATTGCTAAGAATGACGGGGTACAGTCTCTTTCCATGTTTTCTGCCGATTTTCTGTTTGAAGGCCAGAAGATTCTGAATGATTTCTTCGGCAAACTTGCGGCTCTCATCAGAGTTAATGTTTTTTTCGGTAAAAGCTTCTACTGCCTCTCTAAATCCAGCCAAGTTGATAATTCTGGAGCAGTTTTCAAGCCTGAAATAAGTGTCTCCACTGGAGCTTTTTAGCAGGAACGGCAAGGAGTTTTTTCCAAATTGCTTTAATGCATTGTTCTTGATTCCTATGGTTCGAGCGGCAACTTCAAAACGTTCCCTTACAAGCTCGAAAAATTTGTTTTTGTCCTTCTCACTTTCTTGAACAATTCTGGGCAAATTTATTGTTACGCAACCAAGACAGCCTGTCCGAAGTGTGTCGGTTTCCCAATCTCCTGTCAGGTCCGCTGAAAGTTTAGCTCCTGAAGGTGAGAAAACAGTGTTTTCGGTTTCTTTTTTTGTTATGTTGGCAAAATAGGGTGTTCCTCTCTCTGCAGATAATCGGTGTGCCTTAAATAGAATTTCCTTGGCGTTTTCATCGGCTAAACTGTCCTGGTTAATCCTAATTATGAGTTTAGGATTAAGTAGGGGTTTTTTGGCGTTTTCTTCCAAGAATATATCAATAATAATTGAGGCCAGCAATTGGCTTTCTTGAGCATAATCGCCATATTTTCCTGCGATTTTTCCAAGTGGGCCCATTGCTTCTTTTTCAGCGGTTGATTTTGGAATTGAAAGTTCAAGAACTAATGTAGATTCGGTTTGTTGGTTTACGTTTAAAATAAACAAACGTAAATTTTCCTTTATTCTTGTCGTTTCAGCACCTTTAGCAAAGGGTGCAAGAAAAATGTTGAAGTAATTACATATCTGGACCCGATTTGTTTCTTTGCTTGCATGCAAAAGCATATTGAATGCAATTGACAAAGCAGATTCAAAATCTCTCGGTGGCTCCATTGATGTTTGAAGTGGATTGTCGAGTTTGACCCCGTTTTGGAAGAAGAAACGCATGTCATGGCTGACTTCGTTTGGTTTCAGTATCCATGTGCCTAAATTGTCAATGTGGATGGCACCTGAAAGGTGAGCGTCAGCAATATCTCTTGGAAAAATGTTGAGTAAAGTGTACTCGCTAAGAACTGCTTGACCTGCCCTAATAAGTAAAGCAGTTGAATCAGTGGTTTGGTCTTTTGATTCAATTGAAACTGTTACCTCATGCACGGGCATGCCGACTCTAGTGAGTTTATGGCGGTATTCTTCATAGCCCTTCTCAATTAAAATACCATTCACGACTTCCCTGATTAAAGCGGCAGTCAAATACTTTGTTTTTGATTTGATTAAACGTTTTTCAGTTTCTTTAGCTGCTTTTTGAGCAAGTTCAGCCGGCACTTTTGCTTCTTTTATTAGAGAATTAGCTATTTTGTTTGCGTCAAACTCTTCAAGTGTTAAATGGGATGTGCGGACAATCATTCCTTTCGGCTTAAACGCTTTCTTTTCCACACGATCAGCAACATCAAGAACCATTTTGCCAAGGTCAGTCAGATAATATTTTTTTGCTTCAACATCTGCCTCAACCAAATCAGCTTTTAACATAAATTTTAGGTGATAAGCGAATCTACCTGCATCTCGGCTGGGATTCATTTTCAACTGGTTCATTAATTCAGTGTACGAGAGAGCGCTTTTGTCGAAAAGTAAGTTTAAGATTTGCAGTCTGAGAGGTGACGAGACGGCTTTGAGTACTTTTACGCCGCGTGCGCGTTGCGGTGGCTGATTTACCATAAACCCTTTTCCCCTACGATCTCAGATTGGTGCTCTACCTATATCTTTAGAGAAGATTTTAAACTTAACTAATGCTTCACTATGCCCCCAAAAATGTCGAACCCCCCACGACAGGTATTGTACTTGAGCGATAACTTATGATTTTATAATGTACGTCCAATTTTGTTACACCAAATGAAAAAGCTTTTATCATCAAATATTTTGTAATAGTCTCTAATTAATTGAAAATTATTACGAAGGCAACCTATATTTGGTGAAAAACGAAAAGCTACCGGTTAAGGGAAAAACGGCTGATGAGACTCGTTCTGCATCGTTATATGCACGAAGTCTTATTGAAGCAAGCCTTGATCCTCTTGTGACAATCAGTGCCGAAGGAAAAATAACCGACGTCAACAAAGCCACAGAACTAGTCACTGGATGTTCAAGGGACTTATTGATTGGAAGCGATTTTTCCGACTACTTCACCAAACCTCAGGAGGCTCGAGCTGGATACAGAAAAGTGTTCACGGAAGGCTATGTAAGAGATTATCCTCTGGCTATTCGTCATAAATCAGGCAAAGTAACCTATGTATTGTACAATGCAAGCGTTTACAAGAACGCGGCTGGAGAAATTCAAGGTGTCTTTGCTGCAGCTCGGGACATCACTGAGCGTAGGCAAGCAGAAGAGAAGCTGAAAAGCGTCTCTTTATATTCTCGTAGCTTAATCGAAGCAAGCCTTGATCCTTTAGTTACTATTAGCGCAGAAGGTAAAATCACGGACGTCAACAAATCAACTGAGGAAGTCACTGGCTACACACGCGATCAATTGATCGGAAGCGATTTTTCAGATTACTTTACGGAACCAGAAAAAGCTCGGATCGGTTACAAAAAAGTGTTTACAGAGGGATACGTTACAGATTACCCGCTTGCTATACGTCACCAATCTGGCAAAATCACTGATGTATTATACAATGCCACAGTTTACAGAAATGAAGATGGTACAATTCAGGGAGTTTTCGCAGCTGCGCGTGATGTAACCGAACGGAAAATAGCTGAACAAAAATTGTTTGCTGCCTCACTTTATTCAAGAAGCTTAATCGAGGCAAGCTTAGACCCGCTGGTTACTATTAGCAAGGAAGGAAAGATTACCGATGTTAACAAGGCAACTGAAGACGTTACCGGATGCACTCGAGAAGAACTTGTCGATAGCGATTTTTCCGATTATTTCACTGAACCCAGAGATGCAAGAGCAGGATACCAGAAAGTTTTCACCGAAGGCTTTGTCAAAGATTATCCCTTGGCAATTCGTCATAAGTCGGGCAAAATTACCGACGTATTGTACAACGCATCAATTTATAGAAACCCACAAGGCGACATACAAGGTGTTTTTGCAGCTGCAAGAGATGTTACCGAACGCAACGCAATGGAGAATGAAATAAAACTAACCATGGAAAAACTCAAACAGTCAAATTCTGAATTGGAACAATTTGCCTATGTAGCATCGCATGACCTTCAAGAGCCACTGCGCATGGTAGCAAGTTACGTCCAGCTATTGGAGCGGAGATACAAAGGAAAATTAGACAAGGACGCTGACGAGTTCATTGGCTACGCTGTTGATGGAGCCAACCGTATGCGAGGCTTAATCGATGACCTTTTGACTTATTCTCGAGTTAGCAGACTTGGCAAGCCATTTGAACCAACGAACCTTGAGTCAACCCTTGAAGTAGTGCTTCTGAATCTGAAGGCGTCAATTACGGAAAACAACGCAGTGGTGACGCATGATAAGCTTCCAGTAGTTAACGCTGATGGAGGGCAACTTGTTCAACTGCTTCAAAATTTGATCGGCAACGCAATAAAGTTCCATGGAAAAGAGCCCTCACGAGTTCACGTGTCAGCTCAAGATAGAGGAAATGAATACGTTTTTTCAGTGCGTGATAACGGCATAGGTATTGCCCCAGAATATTTCGATAGGCTTTTCAAGATTTTCCAGCGTCTTCATACCAGAGAAGAATATCCTGGTTCCGGAATAGGTCTTGCCGTTTGTAAAAGGATCGTAGAACGCCATGGCGGACGAATCTGGATCAAGTCACAAGTGGGAAAAGGTTCAACTATCTATTTCACATTAAACAAACAAAAAAGGAGTGATTAAAAGAAATGAAGAAAGTTAATGCAGAAGCGGTGGATATTTTACTAGTGGAAGACAATCCTGGAGACGTTCGGTTAACCAAAGAAGCCCTAAAAGATGCAAAAGTACTAAACGAAATTTACGTCGCTAAAGATGGCGTCGAAGCAATGGACTTCTTGCATAGGCAAGGACAATTTGTAGATGCCCCGATTCCCGATATGATACTATTGGATTTGAATTTGCCTAGAAAAGATGGTCGAGAAGTATTAGCTGAAGTCAAGAAAGACCCCAAGCTTAAGCATATTCCCGTGATTATCCTAACAACATCAAAAGCAGATGAAGACATAATCAAAACATACAATCTGCATGCAAACGCCTACATCACCAAACCTGTTGACTTAAACCGATTCGTTGAAATAATTCATGCACTTGAAGAATTCTGGTTCACTATAGTAAAACTGCCTCCAAAGGAGCAATAGAAAATTAGAATCTTGCTGATTGAAGACAACGCTGGTGACGCTCGGCTTATTGAAGAGATGCTAACTGAACAAACGGGTATACGCAAAATAGAGCGCGTCGACCGGCTTTCAAAAGGATTAGATCGTTTGGCAGCAAATGGCATAGATGCCATTTTGCTTGATCTTGGACTGCCTGATAGTCAGGGTCTAAATACTTTTGAAAAGATACATGCATCCGCGAAACAATTACCTATTCTTGTCTTAACTGGTTTCAACGATGACTCAGTAGCTTTAGAAGCAGTCCGAAGAGGTGCGCAAGACTATCTTATCAAAGGAAAGTTTGACGCTACTTTACTATTTCGAGCGATACGTTATGCCATTGAACGTAAGAAATTAGAGGAAACCGTTGAAAAACGTACGCTTTCGCTGAAGGTAAGTGAGGCAAGATACCGAACATTGTTTGATTCGATTGACGAGGGCTTCTGCATTGTCGAGTTGATTTTTGATGCAGATGCAAAGCCTCTGGACTATCGGTTTCTGGAAATTAACGCTTCATTTGAGAAACAGACGGGATTACATGACGCAGCGGGAAAATTAATGCGCAGTCTTGTTCCAAATCATGAAGAGCATTGGTTTCAGATCTACGGTAAGGTCGCCATGACAGGAGAGCCCGTTCGTTTCACTAATGAAGCAAGAGCATTGAACCGTTATTACGATGTTTTTGCATTCCCAGTCGGTGAAGGAAAACCCTGGAAAGTGGGCATATTATTTAATGATATTAGTAAGCGTATGAGTTTAGAAAAACAGCTTCAAGATAATGAACGTCTAGCTGCAATTGGCGCTACAGCGGGGATGGTTGGTCATGACATCCGCAATCCCTTGCAAGCTATCATCGGCGAGCTGTTCTTATCAAAAAAAGAAATAGAGGATTTGCCTGATAGCCAATCTAAAAAGTACCTGCAGGAAAGCGTACAATCAATTGAAGATAATACATTTTATATAAACAAGATTGTCACCGATCTTCAAGACTATGCTAAACCCATAGCTGCTTCAATTGAAGAAACTGATTTTACAAAAATTGTTGATGATGTTTTTTCAAACTTGAAAATTCCTGAAAACATAAATGTCTTTTATTCTGTAGAGCCTTGCCTTAATAAATTATTGACCGATCCTGCCGCTATGAAGAGAATTCTAATAAATCTATCTTCAAATGCAGTTCAAGCCATGCCAGAAGGTGGAAAACTAACCCTTGAAGCTGAAAACAACGACCATACGTTGGTGATAACTGTCCAAGATACCGGTGTAGGTATACCAGAGGAATCAAAAGATAAACTCTTCAAGCCTCTATTTACAACTAAAGCTAAAGGACAAGGTTTCGGTTTGGCAGTTGTCAAAAAGTTGACTGAGGCCTTAAATGGTAAGGTAAGTGTTGAAAGCCAAGTTGGAAAAGGAACAAGGTTCACCCTTGAATTTCCTCTTGGAAAAAAATAGTACTCTAATTCCTCATATTTCCCATAAAGAATCCGAAGTTAAATATCTTACGCGGGCAATCAAGCGCAAATGCTGTTTTAAACTTGTTAAACTTGTTACTGTAATTGTACAATCACATCATTATTTATCATCCAAGAAGCATTGTTATAATAACGCGCAGAAGGACGAGCCCAAAAGCGCAATAAAATGGATAACTTAGACGCAGGTGAATGATTCCCCCTCTCTCTTCCGAATTTTTTTGTCTGCGTCTAAGTTAATCTATTTCTTTAACTCGATAGTTTTTGTGTTTTCATTAATAAAAGCATTTTCCCATCACGACTGAAGATTCGATTTTTTTCCTGCGGACTTTTTAATACTTTTTTGTACGTTTTTAACCTTTTCCATACTTTCCCATACGTTTCTGTATGTTTCCACACTTTTCTGTACGTGACCTGCAAACATCGCAAGCCCTAAATCAAAAAAGCAATCTAAAACACAAAGAAAAAATTTGCACAAACACCCATCAATAACCGCTATAGGGAGCGGGTCTTAAGCCTATTGCGCTCGTTAGATTCTTTTTTAGACCATAAACAATTTTTTGTTCAGTTGGTTGTTTGAACACTATGGGTTTTTTTAAACAAACAAAGTAAGAGCCCTCAATAACAAAGAAAAATACGTTTCTTTCAATTTAAGGCAACATAACGGTTTATTAAGTTAGAGTAGTGACAATACATAGTTTATTGGGGCTCAAAAATATGAAAGCATTCCTAATTCAATTTCCCTTTGGTATTGCAGCTTTCGACGACAAAAATAGTTTAGTAGAGAAGGTTTTGTTTCCAAAAAAACCTCAGGCTGCAGCGAGAAGCTTACTTAAAGCTGAAGCTGGACAAATGTCTGATGAAGTTTTCTCATTAATTTCAATCCTTAAAAACTCAGGATATGACACATTTGTTTTTGAAAAAGCAAATTTAGCAGAAGCAATTCAGCGAAAAATGAATGTTACGGTGGAAGTTGCAAAACCCGCTGAAGCAGAAGTTCTCCGTTCCCGCATGAATGAAGCCGCTGTTGAATCAGGCTTTGTTAACGATGACAAGGAGCTTAGCCTGTGGAACCGCAACGTAAGCATGGAGCTTGCCAAACTGCGAATTAAAGGTGCTTCAGAAAAAAGAGACCTAATCATAGCTCAAGGCATACAAACCCTAGATGATTTGGACAGAACAGTCAACTTATTCATGGGCAGACTTAGAGAATGGTATGGCGTATATTTCCCCGAGCTTGACCGTTTAATCGAGAAACATGAAACTTACTCAAGACTCGCCATGAGTTTAGGAGATAGGGAAAACTACACTATTGAGGGCTTAGAGAAGGAAAACATTCCCAAAGAGCGAGCCCAATTGGTTGCGAAAGCAGCTGAATCATCCATGGGCGCAGACATAGCAGAACGAGATTTACTGCAGATACAAGAATTAGCCAGAAACGTGCTATCGTTCTATGAACTTCGCAAGAACATGGATAACTATGTTGACCGAACTATGGAGGAGATGGCGCCCAACGTACGAGCAGTTGCGGGTGCGCTTCTAGGTGCAAGATTAATCGCCATCGCGGGCAGCTTACAAACGTTAGCAATGAGACCCGCAAGCACAATACAAGTCTTGGGTGCAGAAAAAGCTCTTTTCCGCTCATTAAAAACAGGTGCGAGACCACCAAAACATGGCTTAATCTTCCAGCACACACTTCTGCATGATGCAAAAAGATGGCAAAGAGGAAAAATTGCAAGAGTAATCGCTGGAAAACTTGCCATTGCAGCTAGAGCCGATGCTTTCGGAGGCCACTACATCGGAGACCGATTGAAAGCAGACATTAACAAGCGGTTAGAAGAAATTCGCGAAAAATACAAGGAGCCGCCGCCACCAAAAGAAGCTAAACCACGACCGGAAGGACGAGGGCAATTTGGGGAACGCAGGGAAGGTGGAGATCGGCCATTCAGGCCTCGGGAAGGCGGAGGGCGACCACCTTTTAGAGGTGGCGGTGGACCGCGTAGAGATAGGAATCGGAGAAGAGAACGGCGTTGACCGTCAAGGTTAGACCGCACCCAAAATTCAAAGAAATATACCAAGTTACCCTTGAAGACGGCGCACAACGATTAGGTACACGCAATTTAACTCCCGGCTTAATTGTTTATAGCGAACGACTGATTAGATTTAAAGGCGTTGAGTACCGTGTTTGGGATGCTTTCAGAAGCAAATTAGCCGCTGCAATCCTTAAAGGTTTACAAAATGTGCCTATAGAGCCTGGCTTTAAAGTTCTTTATTTAGGTGCTGCTTCAGGAACAACCCCCAGCCACGTTTCGGATATCGTGGGCGAAAACGGATATGTTTACTGCGTCGAATTTGCCCAGCGATCGATTCGAGATTTAGTTAATAATGTTGCAACCTTTAGACCAAACATTTCCCCTTTGTTGGAAGATGCTCGGATGCCCGAAAGATATGCGATGTTCATCTCAGGCAAAGTAGATACAATTTACTGCGATGTGGCGCAGCCTGAACAAGCAAGACTTTTGGCTGACAACGCAGATGTTTTCCTAAAGCCGGGCGGCTGGGTTATGCTCGCTGTTAAATCACAAAGTATCGATGTAACCATGAATCCAGACGATGTTTATCGCCAGGAAGCTAATGTTTTGCGCAAAAGAGGTTTTGAAGTCAAAGAAGTTGTGAATCTGGAACCTTTTGACAAGGCACACGCCATGATAATCGCCCAACGTAGTTAAGACGCAAGAGTGCCTACAAAACTTGCTCCTTCCCTCTCGAACCAAAATTTCAATATGTTCTGCTTTGCAACGATTTTTCTAATTAACAATATTTTTTGGAAAAGCAATATAGCTTAGATCAGAAGGCATTGATAGTTTAAGGTTGAAAAGCTGTAATGTTGGTTGCTGGTGTTGACGAAGCTGGACGGGGATGTGTTATCGGTCCTTTAGTTGTCGCTGGTGTTATGATGAAAACTGAAAACCTTTCAATCCTGACCGACCTAGGCGTCAGAGACTCAAAACTTCTAACACCAGAAAAGCGGAGTCTTTTGTATCCAGTAATATTGCAATTAGTTGAAAAGTATCACACAATAAAAGTCATGCCTTTCCAAATTGATAAAGCAGTTGAAAACCTCAGAAAACTGCATAAATTAAACAGGCTTGAGGCACAGACGATGGCTCAAATTATTGAAGTTTTAGAACCTGATGAAGCATACGTTGATGCGGCAGACACTGTTGAACATCGCTTTGGAAACCATGTTAAAGAATGCTTAAAAATTAAGACTCGAATCATTTCTAAACATAAGGCTGACAGGATTTATCCGATCGTTTCAGCAGCCTCGATTATTGCTAAGGTTGAGCGCGATAGAGAAGTCGCAAGCTTGAGGCTTGAACACGGTGACTTTGGCAGCGGATACTTAACGGATGAAAAAACAATGATTTTTCTTAAGGGTCTGCTGGATAAAAATGATGATTATCCTGATTTTGTTAGGAAGTCATGGAAGCCTGCGAAGAGGGCTAAGAGCGAAAAGGCCTTTTTGCAGCAGAAGCTTGTTTAGCCACCTTGTTAGCGCAAAAACGTCTAGTTGTAGTCAAATCGTTTGACAAAACGTCTACAAAAAAACATTAGTTATATAAATGTCGAACGACATCGAGTAATACTAATTAAGTTTTAAACGGCGGTTGCTCGATTGAGTGAAAAGGATGTAACCAAATTCCTCCAGATTCTCGGGTTATCAAAACGAGAAATCCAAGTTTACATGTTTCTTGCCAAAAGTGGTGTACAATCAACAAGCTTTGTGGCTAAAAGACTTAAAATGGAACGAGTCCAAGCTTACCGAACCTTCAAAAAACTGCAGGAAAAAGGCTTCATAGAAGCAACTTTGGAGCGGCCTACCCGGTTTACGATTGTTCCTTTTGAAGCACTGGTTGATCAATTCATCAACGCTAAAAAGACTGAAGTTACCAATCTAAACGATCAAAAGTCAAGCCTTTTAACAGCTTGGCAATCAATAAGTGCTCCTGAATCTGAATATCCAGTAGCCAAATTCTCCATTATTACAGGAAAAAAGAAAATTCACTCCAAAATGCTATCCATGATTGAAGAGTCAAAAACTCAAGTGACAGTCTTAACAACCGCTTTAGGTTTAATTCAAGAAGACATAGCCGGAATATTTGATACAGCTGAAGTTTCTGCCCAAGAACGAAAAGTTCAATTTCAAATTATAACTGACATTTCCCATGAAAACCTCAAAGTTGCTGAAAGACTCGACAAAAATATTGCTGCGGAAAAACTAAATATGAAGGTCCGACATGTCGGAATGAACTCCAAATTTTTCCCAAGATTTTTAATAAAAGATGAAGAAGAAGCCATGCTGTACGCACCTTTTGGCAATGAAGCTTCCGTTTTGAATTTAGAAGATGAAGGCCTATGGATTAACGATAAAATGTTCATTTCAGTTCTGAAAGCTTTCTTCGGCCAAATGTGGCAAAGCGGAGTTGACGCATCAAGACGAATTGACGAGATAAAGACCGGAATACCAATTGGCGAAACGCTTGTCATTAAAGACGCAGACGAAGCATGGAACAAAGTCACAAAGATTCTGGAATCCGCAAAAAAAGAAGTTGTTCTAATTACTACATCCCAAAGCATCAACCGTCTCGCTGAAAATGACCCCATAGTAAAATATCTAAATAAGGACTTAGATGTCAGAATAATGGCGTCAATTGACCTTGACAATCTTGAGCCAGCACAAAAGCTTTCAAAAAGTTACGAAATCAAACATGTACCGATTAGCTACTTAACAATGATGCTTGTTGATGACAAGTACCTCTTCATGTTCAAAATGCCTCCTCTGAGTGATTTTGAAACCGAATCCGCCCTTTCCTTGGTTGACACAATGTACTCCACTGACCCTAGTCAAATTGAAAGAGTAAGCGAAATGCTGGACGATATTTGGAAGAGAGGCATAGATATTTCAGAAATCAGCGAACAAGCCGGCACTAAACTACCCTCAATTGAAGTTTCAACATCCGAAACAGCAACCCAACTGGTCAATAAAATGCTGCAAAACGGAGTTGTCTCAATCTTAATAACTGAGAATCACCGGCCACTAGGAATAATAAACGAAAAGGACATCTTAAGAGATATAGTTGAAGAACACAAAGACCCTAAAAAAACTCTTGCCAAAGACCTCACTTACACACCGCTCATAATCCTGCAAGGAGACCAATCCATGATTTCAGCCATGAAACTGATGATCGAGAAAGGTATGAAACGCGCAGCCATAGTTAAAAACGGCCATCTCATCGGAATGTTAACGGAAGATATTGCCAAGAAGGCCGCTCTACAAGTTAAATCATAACTAAAATAAACTTTCTTAATTTTTTGTTAGAACCTATCTTCATAGTATTTTCTAAGGCAAATCATATTAGTAAAAAGCGTTATCTCTTCTACCGAGGAAATCAAATTTGAAGCTGCAAACACCCATTATCATTGTAAATTTTAAAACCTACCTTGAATCAACAGGAATAAAAGCGGTTGAACTTGCAAAAAACGCTGAAAAAGCTTCGAAAGAAACAGGAGCAACTATTATTCTAGCGCCACAATTTTGTGATATTTCGCGTATTGTTGAGGCGGTTGAGATTCCAGTTTTTGCCCAACATATTGACCCAATTAAGCCTGGCAACTCCACGGGGCATATTCTTGCCGAAGCCGTTAAGGAAGCAGGCGCTGTTGGAACATTAATTAACCATGCTGAAAAGCAGCTTAAGCTTTCGGAGATCGAAGCTATTATCTCGTTAACTCGTGAAAAAGATTTGATTTCATGCGTTTGCGCAAATAACCCAGTTACAAGTTCAGGAGTCGCTGCCATGAGACCGGATATTGTGTCTTTTGAGCCGCCTGAATTGATAGGAACCGGCATTGCAGTCTCCAAAGCTCAACCTCAAATTGTCACTAGCACAGTCAACCTTGTTCGAAAAGTAAACTCAGACGTTACAATTTTATGTGGCGCTGGAGTTAGCCAAAGTGAAGATGTTTCTGTTGCGCTCAAGCTTGGAACTCAAGGTGTGCTTGTTGCAAGCGGCATAGTTAAGGCGAAAGATCAATATAGTATCTTACGTGCTTTTGCCGACGCAACAAAACGATAGATTGTGTGAATGTCTTGAAAGTTGAAGCTGAATGTGAGTCGTGTTTGCTTTCTCGGGGGCAAGTGGCAACGTATCAAGCCACAACAAACCCTGCTCTTCGATTTAGATGTCTGGCTGAAATTGTTAAATTATTGAATCGGGAATTCAAATCCACGTCAGTCGCCGCAGAATTAGGAACAAAAAGGGATCGCATAATAAAACAGCTGAGCTGCAACGAAGACCCTTACCTGCGTAGCAAACGGTTAGCTAACGAGAAAGCCCTCAAAATACTGCCACATGCAAAAAAACTGGTAGAAGCAAGTAACAATCAACAAGAACGATTCAAAAAAGCATGTCTATGCGCAATCGTAGGCAATATTATGGAATTTGATATTCCAGGGCACAAATTCACACTAAATGATTTAGCTGCTTGTTTTAGAGCAGCGTCAAAAGATTTAGTCATTGATGATATTGACAAAGCTTACGAATTAGCAAAGAAAGCAAACACTGTTCTTTATTTAGCGGATAATGCCGGCGAAATCGTTTTTGACACTTTGCTAGTTGAACAATTAAAAAATATGGGTTTAAAAGTCATTTATGTTGTTAAAGGCGGACCTGTAATTAACGACGCCACAATGGAGGATGTCCCTCTATCAAACATGGACAAATTGGCTGATGATGTAATAACAACAGGAACCGACGCAGTTGGCTTGCAAAAAAAAGAAGTTTCACCTGAATTCCTGAAAGTATATGATTCGGCTGAACTGGTTTTTGCTAAAGGCATGGGCTACGCTGAAACCCTCACCGAATACAAACTAACAAAACCACATTTGCTATTGTTCAGGACAAAATGTGTTCCAGTCGCCAATTATTTTTGTGTTCCACGGGACAAAAACGTAGCTAAGCTGATGCCCTAATGAAGCTACCCGCCATAACCTTTACTCAAGAAGCGCTTTCACGTTTCGACGAGGTTATAGAGCGGGAGTGGCTGGTTACAAACGGTTTGGGCGGTTACGCATCATCAACGGTTTTCGGGATAAACACGAGGAAATATCATGGTTTGTTAGTTGCTGCGTTGCATCCACCTGGCGATCGCACTGTTTGTTTGTCAAAACTCGATGAAGACGTGATTATTGACAACGATGTTATCAGGTTAGGCTCGAACGACTTTCACAATTTAATCTACCCGCAAGGTCACAAGCTAATAAGCCAATTTTCAATTGTACCTTACCCAAAATACTCGTACGATTTAGGCAACATCAAAGTTGATAAAACAATTTTTATGCCTAAAAACAAGAACGCAGTATCATCAATTTATAATGTTAATAACCAGAACAATTCTAACGTTAAAGTAAGGATTTATCCCCTTTTAACGTGCAGATATTTCCACACTGTGGTTGACCGACGTAAAAACCCACTGGATTTTACGCAAAAAAGCGGCAAAAAAGATTTTGAGGTAAACTTTGAGCGTCCTCAAGCCACTTTTGTTTGCCAATCATCTGACGGAGAATTTAAGGAGAATTTTAACTGGGTAGACCGTTTATTCTACCGTGATGAAGCGGAACGGGAAGAAAGCAGCACTGATGATTGTTTCCAGCCGGGATATTTTGAACTGCAAGTTCCATCTCTAACTGAGAAACAATTTGCGATAACTGCCTCCGTTGATGAGAAGTATCAGAAAGCGAGAGAATTCTTAGATTCGCTCGGAAACACATTTGTTAGCACTGATGTTTTTACACAAGAGTTGAACCAAAAGAGCGAACTCTTGAATGACTTTTATCGCCAATACACCAAGGTACCCATGAGTGATTGGCTAAACTGGATTCTTTTAGCCGCAGACTCCTTTATTGTACAAAACACAGCCGGCCAAAAATCAATCATCGCAGGATACCACTGGTTTGAATCATGGGGCAGAGATACTTTTGTTTCCTTTCCTGGTCTGTTGCTGGTAACTGGAAGATTCAACGAAGCAAAAAACATACTAAAAAACTTCATCCAGTATTGCAGAGGTGGCTTGATTCCCAATTTTGTCACGGACAAGACCGCTGAGCCAGCTTACAACACGGTTGATGGAACATTCTGGTACATTAATGCAGTTCTCCAATATCTGAAGTACACTAGAGATTTTGTCTTTGTTAAAGAAGAGCTCTGGGAAAGCCTACAATCAATAATAGACTACCACCAGAAAGGCACGTTTTTTGGTATTCGTTTGGGTGATGACGGCTTAATTGTTCATGGTCCACAGCTTACATGGATGGATGCTGCGGTGGACGGCGACGAATTTACTCCCCGAGCTGGAAAAGCAGTGGAAATTCAAGCATTATGGTATAATGCTCTTAGAATCATGGAGCTATTAGCAAACAAGTTCGGTGAGATCTCATTCGCTGAAAAATACGCAGCTATGGCAAACAAAACCCGCGAAAGTTTTAACGAAAAATTCTGGAATCCCGCAGAAGGCTGCCTGTTTGACGTTCTTGATATCAAATCTAAAGATGCGTCGGATCGTCCGAACCAGATATTTGCCGTTTCACTGGATTACACAATGCTTGACTCAGAAAAAAGCTCAAAAGTTGTTGAAGTAGTAAACCGTGAACTTGTGACACCATACGGCTTAAGAACTCTCTCATTAGATGACCCCAAATTTGCAGGCAAATGCTTCGGTAACCGACGAAGCCGAGATACAGCTTACCACAACGGCACAATTTGGCCTTGGTTACTAGGACCATATGTCACAGCATACTTGAGAGTTAATGGTTACTCTGCTAAATCGCGTGACTATGCTTTGAACAATCTTATTTTGCCCCTGTTTACCCTCGGAATTCATCAAGGAGGGTTAGGAACCATAAATGAAATTTACGACTGTGACTCGCCAAACGCTCCAAGAGGATGTATCTCACAAGCATGGAGCGTAGCCGAGCCCCTAAGAGCCTATATTGAAGACGTTCTGATGATAAAACCTCAATTTGTGGCTACTTAGGCAAACTTCCCATGCACCTCCGCTCCATAATCTTTTTGAGAAATATTATTCAAAGAAGAACAACAGCATGTAGAGTAACAACAGTTGGTGGTGGTACTGTGTTGTTGTTTTTCTGGTAGAAGAAGTAGGAACGGAAGAAAAAACACCGCATCCTACTTCTACCTCTTTGTTAAGTTCCTTTAAGAGTCCGCGTCTCCTTCTTCCAGATTTAAAAGAAGAAGAAACAAGAAAAAACACACTTCTTCTGCTTTGAGTAAAGGCGTAAATCGGGTACTGTGATAGGCTAATTTAGATGTCCAGAAACCTTGACAAAACAGAAAATTAGGTTGCTATTGCTTTTCGTAGGCTTTCAGCGGCTGTTTCAGGCGTAACCGTGTTGATGTATGTTCCCGTGTTTAGTTCGAAGCCTGCCCAAATTGACAGTTTAGGATAAACTTCCAAGTGCCAGTGATAGGAGTCTTTTGCTTCTTCATTTATGGCTAAGTGTATACCGTAATTGTACGGCGGGTCGTTGACCAGGTCTTTTAGGGCTTTGAGGCTTAATTTGAGTGTTTTAGCCAGACCCTCCACTTCAGCACCAGTCATATCAAGGATGTTGGCGGCGTGTTTTTTAGGAACAATCCAAAACTCCATCGGATTAATGCTTGCGTAAGGAGCAAAAACCAAGAAGTCAGTGCTGTCATAAACAAGCCTTGGACCCTTTGCTTCCCGCTCAATTATTTCGCAGAAAACACATTTCCTGTACTTTCTGTAGTATGTTTTGCTTGCACCCATTTCCTCTTGGATAAGCGGGGGAACCATAGGTGTTGCAATTACTTGGCTGTGCGCATGAGACATTGAGGCACCTGCTTCTTTGCCAAAATTCCTAAAAATCGAGACATACTTTACATACGGCTTTGAGCTTAACTCTCTGATCCTATCGATGTAGGCGTGTATGACCAGTTCAAGCTGTGGCAATTCAGCGTCAGCTGGATCCTCATCATGATTAGGCGATTCAACAATAACCTCATGACCACCAATTGCATCACCCAAACATTCATTCTTGAAAATTTGTGCCGTATCTTCAGGCTGTTTGGGTGGGCTGAAGGCTGGGTAAAGGTTTGGGATAACGCGGACAAGCCAGTTTTTCGGGCGCTCGCCAACCATCGGGTCTTGAGCAACATTTATTCCATCGTTCTCTTTAAGATAAAGCATCCTGGCTGGAGGCGTCAAGTGCTCGTTGCCTACACACATCGGACAAACCGTCGTTTGCACACTTTCAGTCTTTTGCTTCACAAAATCTGTGGGTCTTCGACTTCGCTCTGTCGCGATTACAACCCAACGGTTCAGCAAATAATCTTTTCTAAGTTCATTATAAGGCACAGTTAAACCCAGACAAATTGTTGCATTGAAACATTTTAGCCTTTCTCACTTGTAAATAAAGCTGCAAAATGCTTCAATTAGGAAGATTTTATATCGAATGCCTTTCATAGTTTGAGAAAACAGGCTTTGCAGCGCTGAGAAAAATGATTGACAAACCAAATTCAAGATCCCGCTTAACTCAGCTGAAAGCAGCCTTAAACAAGTGGCGAATTGCCTTTCTAATTCTCGCACTCGCATACTTTATTCTGCTCCTACTTATCCTCTCCAACCAACCTATGAATTGGGATGAAGTCACCCGATTAACTGGCGCAATGGAACTAAAAAATGGGTTATACAACAATTTCGTACGCGACTCTTTCTACCCACCGCTCTATTCAGTTTTCACTACGGGATCCTTCTACCTATTTGGAGCAAGCCTTTTCTCGGCCAGACTTGTATCTGCAGTTTTCAGTATTCTTTCACTTTGGGTAGTCTTTGAATTAGCCTACAACATGTATGGCGGAAAAGCTGCCTTAATTTCAGCTATTCTCCTGGCCGTCATGCCAGGTTACTTTTGGCTCTCACGTTTGGCTTTGCTGGAAATAATGCTTGTCTTCTTTTTTACGCTGTCCTTGTTTTTCTTTTTCCGTTGGTTAACCAGTAGAAAGAATTGGATGCTAGTTTTGAGCGGTTTAGCTTTAGGTTTTGGATTCTTAACGAAGTATCAGGTCATTGCAGCTTTGGCGGTAATGGTTGTTAGCATGCTGATATTGGGGTGGGGCCAACTTAAACGGTTGTTTTCAAGATTTGTGCTGCTTATCGTCGCCGCGCTTGCTGTGATTATTCCCTGGCTTATAATTGTCTATCATGTTATGGCATCATACGTTTTTAGTCAATGGATGTACGCTTTGCAGATGGGAAATCCTGGAAGATCATTGTACAGCGTTCGCTTTCCTATTCCAATATTTTACCTGATAGAAATGGTTTGGCCCTACAGTGATGTACACCCGATTTCCCTGCTTCTCTATATTGTAGGTTTAACTGGTTTAGGCTTGTTTGTTTGGCGGAGGAAAAGGGAAGACAAGTTTGTTTTCGTTTGGTTCATCAGCGTTTTCGTGTTTTTCACTGTGATTTCCAATCGTGAATGGCGCTACGTTTTGACATTGTTTCCGGCTTTGGCAATCTCGGCTTCAGTTCTTGTGTTGTTTGTTTACGATAAACTTCGCCACACTTGGATACAAAGTGTAAGCATAAACAGGAAAAAAGCCGCTAAAGTGGCAGCTGCCTTATTGATAGTCTTAGTGTCTGTTTCGATTGCTTACAGTATTAATGATATTTACTACAATGTCAAACAAAATGACATTAACATTGAAATTAGCCAAGCAACAAACTATGTAGTAGCCCATGATCCCACAAACCAGTCCATCATCCTTCTATGCCCCTACAATTACTTTAGCCAAGATATGGTAAGCTTCTACCTCTGGGCAGATGGTGCACCCCAAATCAAAACCTATCAGTACCCAGCGTTGCCAGTTGACACCTATACTCCAAACTTCAATATAACTGAGTTTATTGGCTTATGCAAACAGAATAATGTAAAATTCGTTTTCATGTACGAGTTCGGCAGTACCGTGCCGTATTTCAACACTACACTTGACTTGCATCAAGTCTACGAGCAAATATATTATTCAGGCAACTTTTCTGGAATATCAGATCAAGCCACTTTTGGTGCAGACCCAAGAAGAATATTCGTCTTTGACTTTACGGGATAAATCCTAAACATAATATGCCAAAGCAAATTGAGAGTTTTTCTTTGTTTTTTAGGTTTAATCTTCTATAGAGAAAGGTAAAAGCATATATCTCTTGATTTGTCCTCTTTAATTTTCAACTTAACACTACTTGGCGAAAATATGGCTTTAGTTGATAAAATCCTTAGGCTCAAGAAAGAAAAAAAAGCGGTTATTTTGGCTCATAATTACCAACGGTCAGAGATCCAGGACATTGCCGACTATGTGGGCGATAGCATCGAGTTAAGCCGCAAAGCAGCACAGGAAAAAGACGCTGAAATGATACTTTTCTCAGCGGTAGATTTCATGGCTGAGTCGGCTGCAATTTTGAATCCGGATAAGAAGGTTCTTTTGCCCTGTTTAGGCGCAAGATGTCCGATGGCTCAGATGTTAACAGTGGACGAAATAAAACGGGCTAAAGCCAAGTATCCGGGTGCTCCAGTTGTGTTATATGTTAACACTTTGGCTTCATGCAAAGCACACTGCGATGTTTGCTGTACAAGCGCGAACGCGGTGGAAGTTATAAAGTCACTTGATGCTGACACAATACTTTTTGGCCCTGACAAGAACCTCGCCGAATACGTTTCAGAAAAAACAGGAAAAACGCTGATTCCTATTCCTGAAAACGGGTTCTGCCCGACACACCTGCTCTTCCAGCCTGAAGACATAACCGTACTTAAAATGCAGCATCCCGACGCAACCGTTATGGTTCATCCTGAATGCAGTACAGAAATGCGCAAAGTCGCTGACTATGTTGGTAGCACATCCAAAATGTGTCGTTTCGCAAAAGAATCCGATGCCGAAAACTTCATAATTGGAACAGAAGAAGGTCTCCTACACCGCCTGAGGAAAGAGAACCCAGAAAAAAACTTCTACTTAGCATATGAAGGAGCAGTTTGCCCAAACATGAAGCTCACTACGCTAGACAGACTCTACGCTGCCCTAAAAGAAGAAAAGAACGTTGTTAAAGTTCCAGACGCAGTTGCGAAGAAGGCTAGAGCTTCATTGGAACGCATGTTTGAAGTCTAAATCTTTTCGACTATTTTAAAACCCTAATTTCATTAATTATTCTCTTAAAATTACTTAATTTATCTAATTTGGATAAAACCTCTTTTTGTAATTAGGAACGGTTACTGACTCCAAAGTCGTAAATGTTAATATATAACTCATTCATACGTAGCTCAATGCGCGGATGAGCGAATGAAAAAGTCACTGTTCAGTTTATTATTGATTGTCATAATTGTTGTTTCTTTGGTTTTAGTCACGACTGTTCATTTCGGAGAAGCGCAGAGTTCAGGTACCAATGTTAGTGGCGTAATTACTTCAGACACTACTTGGACACAAGCAAATAGTCCTTACACATTTACTGGACCTATTGCCATTAATGCTGGCGTAACCTTAACAATTCAACCTGGTGTTATCGTAAACATTGGAACGAATTATTTACAAGTAAATGGAACCCTCGATTCCAGAGGTCAATCAAATAATCCAATTGTGATAAATGGCAATTCAAACGTTCATTCAGGCTATCCTGGGTATGTTAATACTGGTAGTTCAGGTTATCAAATTCTGTTTACTTCCAGGAGCAGCAGATGGAACGAGCTGACAGGTACTGGCTCGATAATTCAAAATGCAAACTTAAACTATATACCTGTAGAAATTGATGGAGCATCCCCAAAAATTGACAATAACATAATCACTTTTAATCAAAGCCAGAATTCCTATGAGGAGGCAATTATTGTAAGTGGCGGCTCACCCATCATTTCAAGCAACACTATAACTATGAACTGCTCCGGTAGGGTAACCAACGGGATTACTGTTAAAGCCATACCCATAGAACGGCAAACTTCGCCAACAATTTCTAATAATACAATGTCAGGAATTAACACTCTTGGGTATGGGGTTTACTCGATTGGAAATGCAACAATTATAGACAATTCAATCTATGGTTGGGAAATGGGGATTTCTTCCGCTAACGACTTTTTCTATCAAACCAACAATACTATCATTCGAAATGTAATTTGTAGTAATAACGGCACATGGAGCTTTGGAATTTTTCTAGATTCTAATGACGTCAGCATCGTAGAAAATAATACAATTAATAGTAATCCTTATGGAATAGGCACCGTTAGTTCAAAACCATTAATTTTGTACAACAACATTTACGGGAACCAATACAACCTATATGTGCTCGGTTCCGCAGACATTAACGCGTCTTATAATTGGTGGGGAACAAACAATATTCAAGCAATAAATCAGACAATTTATGACTTTAAAAACGATTTTAACTACGGAAATACGTCATTTATTCCTTTCTTGACAGCACCAAATACTCAAGCCCCAACATTTGTAAATTCGACTGTTGGCGCTGGCGGCTCTATTTCTCCAAGCGGAATTGTCAGCCTTAACTATGGCGGCGGCAAAACTTTTACAATAACCGCCAATACCGGCTTTCATATAGCGGATGTTTTAGTGAATGGAACTTCTGTTGGCGCCATGAGTTCTTACCCCATCCAAAACGTTAATGGTGCAACAACCATCTTCGCAGTATTCACCTCTGACTCATCGCCGACGCCTACAGCTAGCGCAAGCCCAACACCTACAAATTCGCCTGCTTCCACGCCAACGTCGCCACCAGCCACATCAACAGCAACACCAACCAATTCTCCCTCAGTCTCACCTGCACAAACACCTTTAGCACCAGAGTTTCCATCAATGGTTGTTTTGACATTGTTGATTGTGGGAATTACTCCTGCAATTGTGCTCATAATGAGAAAAAGAAGAAAGACGTAACTTAGTGGTAAACTGAAAGTCGCAACTTTCGCAAAAACAAAATTCTCAACTTTATTTTTTTTAAAAGAGTTCTAAACGGTTACTATCGTTGTTTTGAGGATTTTTACTCCTCTTCTGGTTGTTAATTCGTCGCTTAAATGATGTATTTCTGACGCTTTGCCTTTTACTGCTATGGCTTCTAAACAGTCTCTTTCGCTAATGTGGATATGAAGGGTTGAAGTTATGATTGAGGAGTGTTCGTGCTGCGTTTCGGTTAATTCGCTTTCCAGTCCTTTCGCATCATGGTCATAAACCATAAGTATCACTCCTGTTTGGACAGTTTCTTCTTCTGTTATCCATTTTCGATCAGAAACATACAACCTAACTGCGTCTTGGATAGCTTTGCTGCGGCTTTCATAACCCATTTTGTTTAGGATTTCGTCGAAGTCTTTGAGAAGTTCAGGCGGGAACGTTACTCCTACGCGGGTGACTTTTGACATTTATGGTCAAGTAAAAAGTGTTTGTTGTGCCTAAAAGCTTTTATATGCTCAGTAACACTAAAACTCAAAAAAGTGTTACCCATGACGGCAAAATCTGCAAACTTCGGGCTTTCGCGCAACGAAAAAATCAAAATAGCCATAATCTTCACCACACTCCTAACAATCACCGCAGTCGGTTTCTCTGCAGCTTTTGTCATAGGAAAAATCGCCGTTGTCCTCGGCGGCTTAGGCATCGTAGCCTACGTCTTTGGCTTGCGACACGGAGTAGACGCGGACCACATAGCAGCCATCGACAACACAACAAGAAAACTAATGCAAGAAGGAAAACGCCCTTACACTGTAGGAATGTGGTTCTCTCTTGGTCACTCAACAGTGGTTGTTGCTCTAATACTCGGTCTGATTTTTGCCACAAGAACTGTTACGGCCAACATTCCAGCGCTTCAAAATGCAGGCGCAGTAATCGGAACCTTGGTCTCAGGAAGCTTCCTATGGATAATTGGCTTCATTAACGCCGTTATAGTCATCGGTTTATACAAGATTTTTCAAACTCTAAAACAGGGAAAAATGAATCCAGATGAGCTCGAAAATCTATTGCAAGACCGCGGTTTTATGAACCGCTTCTTCCGGCCGCTGTTCAAACTCATAAGCAAACCATGGCATATCTACCCAGTCGGTGTACTCTTCGGCTTAGGGTTTGATACCGCTAGCGAAATTGCTCTTATCGCTATAAGCGTTGGAATCGGCGTTTCCACAGGTATTCCTCTTTACTACGTTCTTATTCTGCCGTTATTGTTCACTTGCGGTATGGTCACTGTGGACACCGCTGATGGTGTTGCAATGCGTATGGCTTATGGCTGGGCATTCTTAAATCCAATTAGAAAGATTTATTACAACTTAACCGTCACGGTAATTTCGGTACTTGTTGCATGGGTAATCGGCACGTTGGAACTTTTGCAAGTGCTATCAAATGAACTAAACCTGAGTGGAATATTTTGGGGCTGGCTACACGCGCTTAATTTTGAGATGGTGGGTTTTGGTATAATAGGTATCTTTGTTGTTTCTTGGTTGTTCTCCTTCGGGTACTGGCGCCACAAAAAATACGACAAACTCGACCCATTCAAAAACATACAGCAACCCTCAATAAACACAAACACCAACTAAGAAAGCGAACATCCATGCCAACCGAACAACAAGCAATTATTGAATTCGCGCGCCAACTTCATGGACACGTTGGACCTTACTTAGTTATAGGCTTAAGGATGGGTGCTGCAGCCAAAAAAACACTAAACATTTCCAATACTGAAATAGAGCACCTGAGGGCAGAAGTTGCTGTGCCGTTATTCCCTCCGTTTTCTTGTTTGCTTGACGGCATACAAGTTTCCACAACATGCACAATTGGCAATCAACGTCTACAATTTAAAAACTCAAAAACCATTCAAGCAACTTTTATGGTTGAAGAAACTGGAAAAATAGTGAAAATAACACTTGCCAAAAAATTTAGAGAGACAATAGAGGAAAAGAAAAAAGAAGATAAATTAACAGAGGCTTATGCTTGGCAACTTGCCGAAGTGCCCGAGAATCAACTTTTCAAAATTACTGCTGAATAATTCAAAAAACAATTGCGTTTATGCTACCCGACATCCAAAGTGGTGAAGAATAATGCAAGACCTCGAAATCGCTAAAGAACAGCTCTATAGTAAGCAGCTAACGCTTTCCATAGTAAAAAATAGTCAAGTGCTTTTTCAAACTGATTCACATAGAATCTCAGGTTTCATTCATGCAATTGACACCCTAGGCAAGGAATTGAATGGCGCTTCAGTTGCAGATCGAGTTGCTGGCAAAGCATTAGCACTCCTGTGCGTTTATGCTGGGATACATGAAGTTTATGCGGAAGTTTTAAGCAAAAAAGCCCAAGCCCTTTTCCAAGAAAACAAAGTCATTTGCCAGTGGGAAACGTTGGTAGATAATGTTTTGGACTTAAAGAAAACTGGGGTATGCCCCTTCGAGAAGGCCGCCTCAGAGATTTCAGACCCCAAGAATTCTTACGCTGTGTTCAAGGCTTTATTGGAGAAAATGAAGGCCTGCAAATAGCATTGATAAAAGGAATTGCCTGATTTTTTTGAGAAAATTTAACGAATGTTTAAATTCTTTTCTAACGAATTCAGAATTCAATAGGTAGTATAATTGGACAAAATCAGCCAGGGATTTCGGCGAGTAGTCTCAAAAATGGAGTCTTTGGGAACTGTCCAGAAATTTATTCTAATTGCTCTGGTATCTTTCTTTATTTTTGTGTTGTCTAAAGGTCCGCCGCCTGGGCAGGATCATTTTGTTTATTTAGCTGATGCTTTCCTTCATGGCAGATTGGGAGTTACGGGTGCCGGAACTTCATTGCAGGAACTTGTTCCCCTCAACGGCAACTTTTATGTGGTTTACCCTCCCATGCCCGCCGTGATTTTGATGCCTGTTGTAGCAGTTTTTGGCACTTCGATTGATCAAAGCGTAATTTCCATAATTCTTGCAAGTTTATCCGTTTCCCTCATATGGCTTATGCTCAAAAAAACAGGAGTACAAGGAAGCAAAGTCTTATGGTTAACCGCACTTTTCGGATTTGGAACTTGTTTTTGGTTCACCGCCGCAGTCGGTTCATCATGGTACATTGAAGAGGTTGCGGCGGTTCTTTTTCTCACATCTGCAATAGTGCTGGCTTTTTATAAGAAGAACAATTTTTTCGTTGGGTTATTGTTAGGTTTTGCTACTTTGTCGCGACTTCCAGTGGCTTTGGCATTCCCATTCTTTTTGTTTCTTATCTATCAGACGAATGAATCTTGGAAACCAAGACTTAAGCAAGCAGCATATTTTTTCATAGGCATAGCAATACCAGTTACTTTATATCTTCTTTACAATTTTGCTCGTTACGGAACAATTTTGGATGCCGGATATGGTCTTATACCTGGAATCCAACAGGATCAATTTTTCCTACAGGGAATCTTTAACATTGCCTATATTCCTAGACACATTTACGCAATATTTTTCCAGGGACCAATTCTGCTTAATTCATTTCCGTACTTTAAGCCATCATGGATGGGTTTAGGCTTGTTTTTCACTACGCCAGCATTTATCTATATCTTCAAAGGTCCTTGGAACAAACTAAGCAAATACTCTGCTTTAGCCGTATTATGTATCCTTCCACCCTTAATTACTCATGGCACTGTAGGGTTTACTCAGTTTGGCTACCGTTTCAGCCTTGATTTTACCCCTTTTCTCATTTTGTTAACAGCCAAGGGCACGAGAGAAAACTTGGCCTGGCCAGAAAAAGCCCTCATAATTCTAAGCTTGCTCGTCAATCTATGGGGAGTCGTATCAATAATTAAATTCAACTTCGTGAGTTTCTAGAGCTTATCTAACCCACAGAAAACCCGCTTCAGGCATCACGAACGGTTTATATCACAGAAATCTTAAATTCTATTATATTAAGGAGTCAAAATAAATGAGTTCTGAACCTTTTCATATAACAGATGCAAACTTCGAAGAAACAATCAAGAAAAACAACTTGGTTTTTGTTGATTTTTGGGCCAATTGGTGTGGACCATGCCGAGCTTTAGCTCCTACCATTGTGGAATTAGCCAAAGAATACAATGGCAAAATTTTAATTGGCAAACTTGATGTTGATGAGAACCCATCTACTGCTGAACGCTTCCAGGTTTTCAGCATACCAACGATGATTGTTTTTAAAAATGGTCAAGAAGCAGAAAGACTTGTTGGTTTGTGCCCTAAAAACAAAATCGTTGATACATTGCAAAAGCATTCACAGTAAATTAGGCACTTTTCATTTTTTCATACATTTTCTCAAAAGTCCAGCGGATGCTCGACTTTAGTTCCTTCAGTCTTTCTTCATCTACGTTTTTTATTACTATTTCGCGAATTTGGTCGCCTTCACGGACAATGTTAAATGAGAACATTTTGTCCGCTGCTAACTGTTTCGTTTTGACAAGTTCTGTATCTTTTTCTTGCATTTTAGCGAAGACTTTTTCAACAAGAAAATTAGTGAAAGGCGGCGTGTTAACGCTGAAGTTTTTGCTTTCATCTGGCAAAACATGGATGGCTTGCTTTTCAAAATACATTAATGCCAAAGGCTCTTCAGCCATGGTTTTTAGGGGAATTACACTTTCCTTTTCCGTTTGCAAAGGTGCACCGCGTTGTACTACAACTGTCGGCGGCTCAAGCTCTTGCTTCGGCAAAACTACGTCCCTTGGCACAGGCATCTCAGGAACTTCTTTGATTTCTCCACGCTTGAAGCCTTTATCAAGCAACATTCCGTTAACCGTGTCCAAGGCAGCTTGAACTTCTTTTGCTTCAGCGTTTAATTTTTCCAGTTGGTCTTCCATTCGCTTTTTGAATGCTATTAGCGATTTCATTTTTTCTGTATCTTGAGACAACGAAGTTCACGCCTGCTCCTTATTTTAGCTGTTGATGCTTATCAGTTTTAGCTTTTCTCTGGGGTCTGTGTTTCGCTGATTTTTTTTAGTTGCCCTTGATACATCTCTACAATTTCTTTTGAAGTGGTTGCGTCTTCGGGGCTTTTGTCTGTTCGGTATTTACCTGTAAAACGTGGAAAACGAATTGCCAAACCGCTTCCTTTTCGTATTGAATCCATAGCGCATGGGTGAATTGGGCTGAGGGTGATTTCCGCGCCTAAAATTTCAAGAACCAAACTGGGTTCAAACCAAACATCTGCCTGCATCATTGAAACCACTCGCGAATTCTTTTTGGGAATTATATGTTTCTGGAGAGTTTCATGTAGCGTTGCCAAGTCTTTATCTGTGAAGCCTGTACCGCATTTTGTAACTGTTTCAAATGTGTCTTTTTCATCGTTGTAAGTGGCTAAGAGCAATGCACCATATGCTCCCACACGTTTTCCTCTGCCATGGAAAGCTCCCACAACCACAAGATCAACGGTGTCGGTCATTTCGCTTTTGTAATCGCGTTTATATTTTATCCAGAGCCAACCGCGGTTGCCTGCTTGGTAAACTGAGTCTTTGGAGACGGATTTGCACATTAATCCTTCGCAGCCTTTCTCTATGGCTTCTTCAAAGAAATCCTCAAGCTCTTTAGGACTACTAACGAGTTTATGAATGGCAGGTGTTACGCGGTCAGTTTGCTTTATTATGCGTTGAAGTTCTTTTCGTCTTTTGGGCAGCGGTTCAAGGGTTAAATCTTTACCGTCAACATAAAGCAGGTCAAAGGGGAAAAGTGAAATGGGATATTGCTCAATGGCTTCTTCAACTCCGTATTTACGTCTTCGATGCATTAACTCTTGAAATGGACGCATGTCACCAGTTTCTAAATCCATAGCAACACATTCAGCTTCCAAAATGGCTTCTTTCGCATCAATCTTTTCCTTAACCAACTCCACCGCATCAGGATACTGGCTAGAAATATTTTCTAACCGTCTGGAAAATAGTATTACTTTGCCGTCTTTCTTGTGCGCTTGAACCCGTTCTCCATCGTACTTGTATTCGGCTACGCATTTGCCGCCGAATTTTTCCAAAATTTCTTCAGGCGAAGCCAAGCGCTCTGCCAGCATAGGTCTTATTGGTTCAAAAACTGCAACTTGGAAGTTTTTTATTCCATCCACACCTTTTTCGACAACCACGTCAGCAACTCGACCAAGGTCAGAAGAGATGCTGTAAGCACGTTCAACAAGTTTGCGGGCTTCTTTTCCTCCGCCATACGCAATCGCTAAGGCATCCAGAACCGTCATATCAGCAATGCCGAGGCGCAGATTGGCTGTTACAGTGCGCATTATCCATTTTGCCTCGTGATGAGAAGCATCAGTTAACAAGCTGCAGAGCAACGCCATTTTTGTGTCAACAGCGCCGGAACCAGAGGTTTTAGCCATTTTATCCAGCGTCTCATAAACATGCTCAACAGTCAGCTTCTTTGTAAAGAAGGTGGATTGTTTGCGTTTAGCCAAAAGCTTCTCCGATGTTTGACCGATGTCCCCGCTTTTTTGAAGTTCAGACAAAATAAAGCTTTCACTTTGTCCAGATGCTCGGGCTAAGGCTTTTATTGCTAATTTTTCAGCAATGCCCATCTCCACGCCCATAAAGTCTGGGTACAATTTACCCTGCGTCAAATAAACCACCTTAGCCATGACCTCTTTAGGCGTTTTCTTAAGCAGGTCTACTAGCAGATCGGTCATTTCTAGCCTTTTTGATGTCGCTTCAATTTTCTCGTAGGCTTCAGCTATAACCGCGTAATCCATGTTCTTCGCTCAGAAGAAATACTAATTGGGAGACTTATTAAAATTAACACCACCCAGATAGTCCATGATAAAAGACAATTCAAAAGATACAAATTCTGTTATTTGTGTTTTAAGTTGTTTCTTCTGTTCAGGGTTTGCTGCGTTTGCAAGTTGCGTTTTTTCCCGTTGTTCCCCGTTGAAATGCGTTTATTCCCGTTGTATTGCGTTTCTTTGCGTTCCGAAAGTGTCATTAGAGGAACAGTTATTGACGGGTTTTTGTGCAGAAATTTTATCTTTGTGTTTTAGGTTGCTTTTTTGATTTAGGGCTTGCAGTGTTTGCAGGTCACGTAAAGAAAAGGTTAGAAAAGAACAGAAATGAATGGAAAAGAACAGAAACGTGCGAAAAAGGTTAGAAAAGTATGAAAAATAACAGAAAAGGTTCGTAAAAAACTCAGAAATCCTCTCTTCAGAAAAGATTATTTTATGCCTTTATCCTAACATGTTTTAAAATTGCTCTACAATGCAAAATTAAGGGTGGTTTGAGTTGCTTTAGAACCAGGCAATTCCAAACTGCCATAAACCGTTATGCTATGATTACCGGCAGCTAAAAGTGGCAAAACATCTGATCCACTAATATCTACACCGGGAAAATTAACATCAATTGGCTTTATGTTCGTACAAATAGTGTAGCTTCCTAACCCATCAATACTGTAGGTTATGAGCAATTTGCAGTTAGCTCCCCACAAAACTTGTCCATTGACACTAAGAACTCTCGACTCAACGTTATACTTTACTTTGAAACCGCCAAACGGACCTCCCAAAAATACTTTTGCAGAAATTAAGGTAGGTGAAGCAGTCGGTGTTGGAGAAGGCGGCGTTGTCGTCTGGGGAGATTGTGTGGAGATCGGCGAAGAAAAATTGGAAGGTGCGACGGTATCTTTTTTGTTGGATTGATTAACCGATACGAAGTAAGCCCCACTGACAGAGGATATCATTAGGATAACTAAGAAAAGTGAAATTGTTAACATAGTTCTTTTACTAAATGTACCTAGCGCCGATTTCATCATTTTTAAGGTATTTCTCCCTGATTCAGCTGAAAATCAGTTAATGGAAAGAAGCTAAAAGTTCTACTTGAGGAACAAAATGTTCCAACTCTGGAACATATCTTGATTTGAATAAATGTTGTTTCGTAAATATTATGTTGACAGAGATTCGTTGTTGAAAGGTTTTTATTACGTTAGCCCAATGTAGAGTTGATGTCTGGCAAACAATTTTTCTTAGATCGCTATGCTCAACTTGGTTGGGAATACAAAGAACCACAGCCTAAGCTAGCAATCAGAATAAATCAAATCAATGCAAGAGCCAAAAAACTTCCTGAGCGTCTCCGCAGTTTAGGCGTTGAAGTTGTGAAAATTCCTTTTTTGCAGACAGGATACTGGGTAGTGCGGTCTAAGGCTTCAGCGGGCGCAACAGCAGAATACTTGCTTGGAATGTACTCTATTCAGGAAGCAGCAGCACAAATCCCAGCAACACTCTTCGCCGCGTTACATAGCAAAATGGTGCTGGATGCTTCGGCTGCGCCCGGAGGAAAAACCGTTCAACTTGCTGACCTAATGGAAAACAGCGGCACCATAACAGCGTTAGATGTGAACAAAGAACGGTTATCGGTTATGGCGAACCATTTAGAACGCTGTCATATCAGTAACACAGTTGTTTACAATTTAGATGGTCGGCAAGCTACAAAGCTCAACCGCACGTTCGATCGTATTCTTCTCGATGTTCCATGTTCAGGCAACTTTGCTTCTGATAGTGAATGGTTCAGCCGAAGAACATTCGCCGACGTTGAACGCAACGCCAAGGTGCAAAAGGAAATTCTTGCTGAAGCAGTAAAATGTCTCGCTCCGAATGGAGAAATAGTTTATTCCACCTGCTCACTGGAACCTGAGGAAGACGAGCTAAATATTGATTGGGCAATCAAAAATTTAGGCCTAAAAGTAGAAAAAATTGATTGCTACGGAGTAAACGGGCTAACCGAAGTTTTTGGCAGAAAACTTGACCCTCAAATCTCATTTTGCAGAAGAATCTGGCCTGAACAGACTCAAGGTTTCTTTGTATGCAAACTAAAGAAGGCGGTTACCCAATGAAGCCATACGAAGTTTTCGCATCCCGTTTCGGATGCAGAATAGCCTTTAATTCACAAATGGTCACTGAAAAAAATCAACGATATTACCTATTGAATCCACGCCTCAAAACGATTTTGCAAAGTGACTTCTATTACGCTGGCTTATATCTGGGCAAAATCAAGAATGGCATGTTCTTCCCAAGCTTCAACCTGCTAAACTTGCTTGTAAGTGCAGCCGCAAATAAAATTGTGATCGACCAGAAAGCAGCTTGGCTCTTTATCTGCGGAAGAGATATTTTTCGAGTTGGGATAGTGAAGATTATGGGGTCTAAGCGGAAGGGTGAGTCTACTTTGGTGCTTAACGAGTTTGGGGAGTGCCTCGGATTTGGCAAGATACTAGACGATCTTGGGACGTCTGAGGGAAAGATTTCAGTTGAAAATGTGCTTGATGTTGGGGATTTTCTGCGTAGAGAATCAAGAGAAAGGTTCTAGATTTTCCATAAGTCAATTTTTTTGTATTTTGAACTGCGTCTGTCGCTTTAATTTAAATTTGAGGCTTTATGATTTTTTCTTAACTAGTAAACGTTCATTCAAACATTTCTGCGATAAACTTATATATGTTTATGTTTTAAGTGGATTCTCAAACATATGAATTGATATGGTGAAAATCATGGTGGATGAACAAGTAAGGAAAGCAATTGAAAAACTCAAATCGAATAATATTCGATGGGTGCATTCAGCATTTGTCGATGTCCGAGGAATCCTCCAAGATATGGTTCTCCCAGCCAGAGAGTACCTAAGCGGCGCAGCCTTTACAGAAGGTATAGGCTTTGACGGATCCTCAGTACGCGGCTTCAAATCCATCGAAGAATCAGACATGATTTTTATGCCCGACGCAAAAACACTCTCAATCATGCCATGGGTAACTGATGAATTACAAAAAAGCGCAATAATTTTAGGTGATGCCCAGGAAGCTTTCGGTGGAAAAGAAGCTTCCGTTACCTGCCCAAGAGGCTACGTAGCAAAAAGAGCTATCAAAGCAGCGAAAGACATGGGGTACACTGGAATTTTCGCTCCTGAACTTGAACACTTCGTCTTCACTTCAATTGACCCCACAAAATTAACATGGGATCTTTGGGCTGCTCCAAAAAGTGGTGAAGGAGATGCATGGGGTGCACCTCGTGTTGTTCCTGAATCGCCAGAAATCAAACCAGGCGGTTTCATCTTAAGACCCAAAGAAGCATACTATAGAACACCACCAGAAGACACCACTGTTGCTTACAGAAATGAGGTCTCTCAGGTTCTGGAAGATGACTTTGGATTAACAATTGAGAAACATCACCACGAAGTGGCAACAGTCGGTCAAGTTGAAATCGACTACAAATACGGTGAACTTCTTGAGACAGCGGACAGAGCCCTATTCTTCAAGTTTGTCGCCAAAAACATCGCGAAGAAATATGGCTTAATCGCTACATTCATGCCAAAACCAATCTACCTTGACAACGCAAGCGGCATGCATGTTCACTCATCACTTTGGAAAGACGGAAAAAACATAATGTACGATGGAAAAGATGAGTACGCAGAACTAAGCCAAATCGGAAGATACTACGTCGGTGGAATCTTAGCCCACGCAAAAGCCCTAACCGCAGTATGTTGCCCAACCGTAAGCAGCTACAAACGATTAGTCCCAGGCTTTGAAGCACCAATCTACGTCATGTGGAGCAGACGCAACCGCTCATCACTTGCAAGAATACCTCTATACTATAAAGGAGCAGGCTTTGCAGCACAGAAAAGAGTTGAATACCGCGGCGTAGATCCATCATGCAACCCATACTTAGCATTCGCATGCATTATGATGGCTGGTCTTGACGGAATCAAAAAGAAGCTTGACCCAGGAAACCCAGTTGACGAAGACGTTTACAAACTCAGCAAAGCAAAACGCAAAGAACTAGGCATCCAAGAACTGCCAACAACACTCAAAGACGCATTAGACGAAATGGAAGGCGACGAACTCATAAAACAAACCCTAGGCAACCACGTTTTCGACGCATTTATCGAGCTGAAAACAAACGATTGGAACCAATACTGCCTCTATGTGTCACCTTGGGAAATAATGAAGTACCTCGACTACTAAGTTGAGGAATTTCCATTTTCATTTTTTTAGAATAAATAGATGGATTGTTTTCGGCTGCTTAAGAACTGTCTGAACCAACGTTAAATTTAAATTCTCTAACCAATGCAAGAGGTTTACTCTTGGATGAGACGATTTAGGATTTGGCAATTTAAATGTCTCTTGAACAATTTACAGTGCAAGCACCCTACAGCATTTTTGTAACTATCGCTGTGATAGTTCTAATTGCGGTGGGGGCTGTTCTTATAATAATAGGCTTGTCAAGTAGACTACGGATAGTTAAATCGATTGGGTATAATTTGAATAATAAATATTCGGTTATTATCGGCGGGATTGTGTTGATCGCATTAGTTCTTGGGGTATTTTTTCTTTATTACGCCCCTTCAACAGTAACCGTTGGCTCTGGATATATAAACACACAATTCTCCACCTTGTCGCCCATCCCTTTTATCGGCGGCGAAAAGAACATTACATCAAGTCAAATTTCCAACGCCTTCGTTGGTCAGATAGGTTCAGGAAATTTTACGTTAAATAAACAATATGGAACCAATAATGGCAATACTAACGTAGGTGTATTTACTCTCGGAAACGGAGCAACGGCTTACTTGGCATCAACCAACTCAACCGACCTCATAATACAACTAAACAATGGGCAATATCTGATTCTTGGCACATCAAACACAGATTCGCTTGCCAAAAGCTTCTCACAAAACGTTTACCCTTTGAAGTCTCCATAAGGTTACGTACCGATTCCATTCTTTTTAAGGTATTATCATGCCTAGAAAGTTGCTTTTAATTAGTATCTTACTTTCGGGGGATTATACTTTTCACCTTTAGTTCGCTGTACAAGACTCTGACTCCTTCATCTAATTCTTCAGGAGAAGCCATTTCCACAGTGTAAACTATCTTTTTATCATCAATGAATGCTACTTTCAGGTTCTTTGTTTTTTGCAAGTTCTCACTTATTCCAACTTGGAGGTTTTTGGTCTAAAAGCTTTCCAATATAGTCTAAATAGTTACCAAAATAATTGAAACTCATCTGTTATATATTACAAACAAGATACACAATTGAAGGAATAGTAAATGAGTAAGGCTTTGATTGTTTTCGGAACTCGCTATGGAGCAACAGCGAACACATCTGAGGTTATTGCAGATACTCTTCGACAAGTAGGCTATGAAGTCAAAATTGTTGATGCCAAAAAAGAAAAAGTCCAAAGCATAGGTGAATTTGACCTCATCATTGTCGGAAGCGGAATCCAAATGGGTAAATGGACAAAAGAACCCGAAGACTTCCTCAAGAAATACCAGAAAGAATTATCAAAAAAGAAAGTAGCCCTCTTCGTGTCTTGTGGTGGTGCAAATCCTCTATCTGAAGGTGAACAAGAAGAACAAGGAAATGGATGATGCGAAGAGGAAATATCTTGAGGATAAATCTGTTGAATACAAAGTGAATCCAGTTGCATTAGGTTTCTTTGGTGGATGCTATGACTTCAACAAAATGTCATGGTTCTTCAAGAAAACTCTATCATCAATTAAGCCTAAACTTGAAAGTGCTGGTTACAAGGAATCAAAAGCTGGTGTTTATGATTTAAGAGACTTAGATGCTATTCGTGATTGGACAAGAGAAGTAGCTAAAAAATGAAAGTCTGGAAAAGTCGAGTAACTCATGAAGTCTTTGATAGTCTTAGTATCTTATCATCATAACAACACCCAGAAGATAGCAGAAGTTATGGCGAAAGTGCTTGATGCACAAGTAAAGACACCAGAACAAACTAGCCCTGATGACCTTCAACAGTACGACCTTGTTGGCTTTGGTTCAGGAATATACGCTGGAAGACACCACAGAACGCTTCGCAAATTCACAGATGAACTTCCGAAAGTAGTTAACAAAAAAGCATTCATCTTCTCAACTTGCACGAATACTAAAAACGCACCCAAATATCACTCACTTCTCAGAGAAAAACTGCAATCTAAAGGATACACGATTGTTGGGGAATTTAATTGTGCTGGTTTCAATACTTGGGGACCGTATAAACTCGTCGGCGGATTGAAGAAGGGCAGACCAAATTTAGACGACCTCAAACTTGCAGAAGAGTTTGCAAAGAACCTAAAATAGATCATACAAAAGAAGTGAACCTAAATGTCATTGGAAAAGAATAAAGCAATTGTTCGTGGGTTTATTGAAGCCTATAATAAACGAAACTTAGACTACTTGGACTTAATAGATGATTTTGTGGCACCAGATTATGTTGACCACTCCAATAATGTCGATCGAGAAGGTCTAAAACAATTATTTAAAATGGGTCTTAACGCTTTCCCTGATTGGCATGAAGCTATTGAAGACATTATTGCTGAAGGAGACAAGGTTTGGGTTCGCCTTACTTACACTGGGACTCATAAAGGTCGAATTTATGGGATTATCGCCTACTGGAAAGAAAATAACATCTAAGGCTGTTGACATCTATCGCATCGTGAATGGCAAACTTTCTGAATACTGGAATGTTACTGACAACGTAAGTATTTTCAAACAAGTTGGTGCTATCGAAGTCACGGAAAAAGGAAAACACCTCTTCCCCCAATATTGATAAGGAAAGATAGGAGACATTGAAATTTCCATTGAAGTCTTTGATAGTTGTTTATTCTTACCATCATCATAATACGCAGAAAGTAGCAGAAGTCTATCGCAAAAGTTCTCGATGCGCAGATTAAGACTCCGCAACAGACTGACCCAGAAACGCTTCAAGAGTATGACTTAGTAGGCTTCGGGTCAGGGATAGACACTGGTAAAAACTACATGGAACTTCTTGACTTTGCAGATAGACTGCCTCAAGTCATCAACAAGAAAGCATTCGTCTTCTCAACTTCTGGAACGCCAATCAGTGTTTCAGGGCAAAAACGAATAGAAGCATACACAACCAAATGTCACACCACCCTCAAAGAAACTCTTCAACATAAAGGCTACACGGTCATTGGTGAGTTTGGTTGCGCTGGTTTCAACACAAATAAATTCCTCAAGTGGTTCGGTGGAATCAACAAAGGCAGACCTAACGCTGAAGACCTCAAACATGCGGAAGAGTTCGCTTCAAAACTGAAAAGATAAATGGCTATGGGTTAATGTTTTTCTTGTTCTTCTTTAAGTCTTCTGTACTCTTGCTCTACCATTCTGTCTGTGACACCCGTCCGAGCGAAAACTGCCAAATAATGAGCCAACACCCCTATTCCCCAGCCGACCAACGGAAAGATGAACCACGGAAAAGAGGCATTAGGAATAGAGGCGTCTCCACGGGTAAACCACCAAACAAAAAACAACAAAACGTTTACACCGACATAGACCCCAAAGTGGATATAAAATCCAAGCTTTGCTTCAGCTCTCAGCTTTGCTTTTCTTCTTAGTTCATCATCCGCAGACAAAAAGCTTCCTTCTATGTCATTTATTGATTAATTATCAATTCTGCTTCTAACGTATTTAACATTAACCGATTTCTTCCAACCCGAAAATATATTTTAAAATGTGAGAAGGATAAATAACTAGCACTGCCACTGAACGTTTCCGTTTTGTCAACAATAGCGTATATAGAATATGCTGGGTATGCCTAAAAACGTCATTGCCTTAAGAATAGTATGGAGATCGTAAAATGTCGAAAAATAGTAATCTGAAGCCTCGTTCGGTGTGCGATACAGAAAGAGACCGCAGACAGAACAAAGACCCCTTAGATGAAGAAAGCCTTGATTAGTGTTATTTTATAGGAAAGGTTGAAAAATTAGACAAGAGGTCTAACGGCCACAGGCAAATTAAGTCTAAAATAGCTATTATAGCTTGCGAAAAGAATTCTTGTTTTTCATTAAATTTCGTCTTTTGTAAAAAGAAAAAATAATGTTAAGATTTTGCTTCTTCTAAGAGGGTTTGTGTTTCAGGCAGTTTTTCTTCTTTTGTTTTTGTTGCTTGCCAAATAATTCCTGTTGTTATGAATAAAACAACCGCGAAAGCTATGAACGGCAACGCCGACGTTACAATGGTCAGTTGAATAAAGCTGGCGGGAACAATTGGATTGTATTCTAGTTTATCTGCTTGCCAAGTTATCAATGCGGCTAAACCGGCAAATATGCTGAAAACTACTCCAGAGAGTAAGGCTATTTTTTGAATAAGTTTCAATGTAGTTATTTTTCTTCACCCAATATTCTCTGTTTATGTCTGCGTTCCCTTTTAAATGATTACCCACATTCAAATGCTTCTGATACTGAATTATCCACATTTTTTCAAATTTTACTTTATTTTTTGACAAATAATCAGTTTTGCTGGTAAGCTGCCAATCATTAAATATATTTACCCAAAGACTACTATTAACTATCAGTTAATCAGATGCTAAATACAGGTGAAAATATAAAAATGAAAAATTTCAAAGACGCAACATGGAAAGAAAACGTCTCAAAAGTAATCCAGCAAATACAGGAACAAGAAATTAAGTTCATCAGACTTCAATTTACCGACATTAACGGTATTTTAAAAAACTTAGCAGTAAGCTCAAAAAACATTGAAACAATTTTTGAAAACGGCCAATCCTTCGACGGCTCATCCATCACAGGCTACAGACCCATAGAAGAATCCGACATGGTGCTGTATCCAGACCCAAGCACATTCGCAGTTTTGCCATGGCGACCCAAAGAAAAATCCTCCGCCCGACTAATCTGCGACATTTACACTCCACAAAACAGAAGGTTTGAAGGCGATCCCCGCTATGTTCTTGAACGACAAGTAGAAAAAGCTGCAAAAGCAGGCTACACATTCATCTGTGCTCCGGAACTAGAATTTTTCATAGTGAAAGAAAGTGAAACAGGAGGCTTGCCAACACCAATAGACATGGCAGGCTACTTCGATTTCCACCCAGGCGACTTAACAGACGATCTAAGAAGGGAAATAGCTGATACAGCTGAAGCTTTCGGAATAGAAATAGAGATTTCGCATCACGAAGTTGCTTTGGGACAAAACGAAATTGACTTCAAATATGATGAAGCATTGAAAACAGCCGACAGAACCATTACAATGAAAATGTGCGGAAAAGTTGTTGGAGCACGAAACGGCTACATCACAACTTACATGCCAAAACCATTCGCAGGCATAAACGGTTCAGGAATGCACACTCACATGAGCCTATGGAACAAAAACGTATCACAAAATCTCTTCTACGAAGACGACGAGAAAAGCGGTTTCCTTTCAGACTTAGCACGAAACTTCATCGGTGGACAACTGGCGCATGGACGCAAAATGTGCGCAATCCTTGATTCATGGCCAAACAGCTTCAAACGACTAGTCCCAGGCTACGAAGCTCCAGTCTATCTTGCTTGGGCACACAAAAACCGTTCACCTCTTATTCGAGTGCCAAACTTTGGCGGAAGAAAAAACGCTGCAAGATGCGAAATTCGATGCCCAGACGGCGCCGGAAACCCATACCTCCAATTCGCAGTGCTCTTAGCAACTGGCTTAGACGGCATCAAAAACAAGATTGACCCAGGCGACCCAGTTGAACTAAACGTTTACCACATGACCTATGAAGAACGCAAAGAACGAAACATCGTTTCACTGCCAGAATCACTAAAAGAAGCACTTGACGAATTGGAAACCAGCGATTTAATGCGTGAAACCCTCGGCGAAACCGCATTCACAAACTTCCTAATTGAAAAACGCAGAGAATGGGACCTCTACCGTACACAAGTCACCGAGTGGGAAGTCAACCGCTACATCAAACGGCTCTAAGCCAAAAAAACTTATTTCTTTTCTTTGTTTTTCATTTTTTTGTGTGTTCATTTTGTAGTCACAATTTCTTATTTTTAGGGAGCGAGTAATTGTGATTAGAGGTGATTATATTTGATGGAAATGAACCAGTTAGATCCATTGGTATCGGCCAAAAACGTTTACACATTTATTAATGAAAACAATCGAATGCGTGTGCTCAAAGTAACTTTCGAACCAGGTGCAACAGCGAAAATGCATCATCACCCGCAACACATGGCTTACGTGCTGAAAGGTGGAAAACTAAAATTGACATCTGAAGGCAAAAGTCAAGACCTTGATTTGAAGGAAGGGTCTGCGGTTTTCTTAGATGCCCAGAATCACGAAGCCACTAATATTGGTGACAGCGTGATTGATCTGTTGGTTGTAGAATTGAAATAATAGCTAACCGCTTTTCTCTTGTTTTTTTAATCCTTGATTTTTTTAGCCAGCTCTTTAATCGGAACAGTTGTTTGTTCACGTTTGGCCAAATTCCTAAGCATTACTGCGCCCTCTTTTAATTCTCGTTCGCCAACAATTACTGCGTAATCAGCTTGCCGTTTATCAGCATCCTCCAGCGCCTTGCCCATTTTGCGGCCCATAACTTCAAACTCAACAACCACCCCCAAGCCACGGAGCATTTGCGCAATTTTTAATGCTTCAACTTTCAATGCATCATTCACTGCTAAAACAAGAACACGTTTCCCAACCGTACCTTGCAATTGTTGCCTTCTGGGTTTGCAAAGCAAGTGCAACCCTGTCAATTCCATGAGCAACGCCTACGGCGGGGGTTGGTTCGCCACCGAATAATTCAATTAACCTATCGTATCTGCCTCCACCGCCAAGAGCAATGTCTAGCTGTGGGATGTAAATTTCAAAAATCATTCCTGTGTAATATTCTAAGCCGCGAGCGAACGCAGGCTCCACAAACTGCACTGGACACCCGCTTTCTACAATGAGCTTTAAGATTTCGTATAGGTTTTCCGCGGCAGCCTTAGCCTTTTCATTATTTGCAACATAGGTTTTGATTTTTTCTACGGTTTCAAAACAATCATCGCTTTTCAGTTTAAGTAACCCTTCAAGCATTACTCTGCACTTCTCGGTACGGACCAACTTAAACGCTTCATCATATTCCTTCTTGTCCATTCGCTGCAAAATCGCGTTTTGAGTTTTTTCATCCACACCTTCTTGGCTAAGAATACCCCGTATCACGCCTATATGCCCGATTTTGAAAGCGTAACCTTGCAAACCCAACCCTTTCATCAAACTATTTGTCAGCAAAACGATTTCTGCATCCGCCTCTGGCCTAGCTGAACCCATTAATTCAAAATTTGACTGCCAAAACTCTCTATAACGTCCCTTTTGGGGTTCGTCGTATCGGTAAACGCTACCCACCGAGAACAGTCTAAGTGGTTTAGGCTCGTTTTTTAGAGCTGTAGTTGCTAACCGTGCGATTGATGCAGTAAATTCTGGACGCAAAGCAACCTGCCGTTCGCCGAGGTCTTTGAAAATAAACATTCGTTGTCGAATTTCTTCACCTGATTTAGCACTCAAAAGCTCAAGTGGCTCAACAACTGGCGTTATGACTTCTTTGTAACCGTAAAGTGCCGCGGTTTCACGGGCTTTAGCAATAATGTTTGTGAATGTTTGGGCTTCTTCGCCAAGTAAATCTCTCATTCCACGAACAGTCTGGAAATTAGGCATGCACTTTTTCTCCTATACCAGTTAACTTTGCAGTAAAAATGTACAATTGTTTGTATTTAGCTCTTGGCATTTGTTTTGTTTCTATCGCTGGAAGAAAAATAATAGAAATAGTTAGCAAACACCATTAATGAAGAGAGCTTAAGTGTGATCGTGTATCTTTAGTGCTTCTGAACCTGTTTTGCTGAATTTTCTGCTAAAGAACTTGCGAATTTCCTCTGCGAAAACCACGACCAAAGCCAATGAAATCAGGAATCCCCAGTCACTTAGGTTGAGAGGCGCAGTTGTGAATACATGCTGCATTATTGGAACATAAACAATTAATGCCAAGATTCCGATTTGTGAGGCGATGCCAAAGATTATCCATTTGTTAGTTTTTAGGCTTGTTTTGAAGATTGATTGTTTGCTGGTTCTACATGCCAAGACGTTGCCTGCTTGCGCCACTACGATGCCTGCGAAAGTCATAGTTACACCTTTAGCGTAAAGTTGGCTATTGGTGGCCAACGATAATCCAAAGTGCCATCCTCCTGCAGCCCAAGTGCTCAAACATCCGTACATGGCCCCTGCGGCAATGATAACTCCAATGAATACTGACCGAATCAGAACCTTGCGCGTAAACAGTCTTTCTTTGATGCTTCTTGGAGGTTCCTGCATGATTCCTGCTTCAGGAGGTTCACGGCTTAAAGCTAACGATGGAATGACATCTATGACAAGGTCAATTGCTAAAACTTGCGTTACAAGAAGCGGCAAAGGAATTCCTAGAACGGCGTAAAGTATGAACGGAATTAATTCAGCCCAGTTATGCGAAAACACGTAGACAATAAACTTGCGAATGTTCTCATAGATTGCTCTTCCTGACTCAATTGCTTTAACGATAGATGCAAAACTGTCATCCAGCAAAACGATGTCTGCCGCTTCACGGGCAACGTCGGTTCCTGAAAAACCCATGGCTACGCCAATATCTGCTTCTTTAAGCGAAGGAGCATCATTTGCGCCGTCACCAGTTACTGCCACTATTTCTCCACTTTTCTTAAGAGCTTTGACTATGCGGAGTTTCTGTTCTGGTGCAACACGAGCAAAAATCACGTTTCCCTGTCGAACTTCATTAACTACAGCTTCATCGCTTAAATCGTCTAAGTCGACACCGCGAACGACTTGGCAGCAATCCCGGTCGACAATCGCAACTTCTTGTGCAATAGCCTGTGCTGTTGGGCCATAATCCCCTGTAATTATAACGGTTTTTACTCCCGCTTGCTTTGCCTTTAAAACGGCGTCTTTAACTTCCATTCTTGGCGGATCACGCATGGCAGCTAAACCGACAAAAATGAGGTCAGATTCCACTTCGGCTCCTTTTTCGAATTCAGCTTTTGGCATTTTCCTGATAAGCAACTGCTATAACGCGCAAGCCTTCGTTGGCAAACTCATGAATTCTTTCTTCTATCCAAGCCATTCTTTCAGTATCTAACTCTACAACTTTGTCGTCAATAAGCACTTTTTTGCATAAATCTAAAATGTTTCTCGGTGCACCCTTAGTATAAATTAAAACATCGCCATTCAAACTGTGAACAGTGGTCATGGTTTTGCGTTCAAAACTGAATGGTATAATATGGATCATTTGTTTTTGAGCCAAAGCATCCTGTATATTCACTGTTGACTTTAAAGCGGCAACAAGTAAAGCGCCGTCTGTTGGGTCACCTATTACGCTCCAGTTTTTGTTTCTATCTGAAGGAGGATCAAGTTTTGCTCCGTTACAAAGGGCAGCAATCTCAATAAGCTTTTCAAGACAACCATTTTGTTCTTTGTTTAATGGTTGACCGTTTACGGTGAAGTCGCCTTCAGGTTTATAGCCTAGACCTGAAACATCCACAACATAATCATAAACCCACAGCTTGTTTACAGTCATTTCTCCCTTTGTTATTGTGCCCGTTTTATCGGTGCAAATGACAGTAACGCTGCCTAAAGTCTGTACTGCTGACAACCGTTTTACCAAAACGTTCTCTTTAACCATTTTCAAAACGTTGATGGCTAAAGCGCTGGAAACAGTTACCTGCAACCCTTCAGGCACGCAAGCAACCATAACACCAATCATGAAGAATATGCTTGTAGAAAGAGAGGCATGCAGGAAAAGAAAACTTGAAGCAAAGAAGACTACGCCTACTGCTACAGCGATCATAAAATCGTATTTAGCTGTTAAAGCGATTTCTTTTTGAAGAGGGCTGTCTTCTTCCTGGATTGTTTGAGTTAAATTAGCGATTTTTCCAAACTGCGTATTCATACCTGTTGAGTAAACAACTGCTTTACCCTGTCCTTTGGCGACGCTTGTACTCATAAAAACAAGGTTGGGTGAATACAAATACGCTTTTTCAACTGTCTTCACTGCTTCAGCAACACGGGGTTGAGGTTCGGATTCTCCAGTTAATGGAACGTTGTTTGTCCATAAATCAAAAGCTTCGATCAGGCGGGCATCTGCTGGTACTCGGTCGCCTTCTTCAAGTGCTACGATGTCGCCTGGAACAATTTCGCTGACAGAGATTTTTTTAAGTTCTCCATCACGCATCACTTTTGCAAACTCAGGCATCCAGCTTTTCAGGGTCTCCATAGCTTTTTCTGCACGTGACTCTTGGAATAGACTAACGAAGATGTTTACGAAAACAACTGCGAGTATGATTAAGGCAAGTTCGGGACTGCCACTGATGTATGATAAAACTGCTGCGACAAGTAGTAGGATGCCGAATAAGTCTCTCAGATGCCTTATGAATTTGTGAATAAAGGGGATTTGTCTTTTTTCTGAAAGCTTGTTGTAACCGTATTTCTTTATGCGGAGTTTAGCCTCTTCACTTGTTAATCCGTCAGGTGTTGTTTTTAGGTCGTCGAAAACCTCGTTAATGGGCAAAGAAACAGCTTTTTCCAAATATACTCCGCCAAAACCTCAAGATTGACTTAGTTATTTACAACCCCGCAAAGTGAGCATCATTACATGGAGAAATATTTGATGGGAAGATACAAAGTTGAACCAAGACTAATTTAAAGTACATTCATACCCTCGTTTTAAACCTAAATACATTGATGGCGTTATTATTTTTGGATTTATTGTTGCTTACTACATTTAAACTAATCGGACTTAAAGGTAAATTTAATGTCGATTTAATAGTTTTAAAGCGGGCAATAGCTTTATCACACATTTGAATCTTTTTCCTCTTTCAACTTAATAATTTTGTAGAATAGAAGAAAAATAAGTCCATTTATCCTTTTTTGTGAACTTCACTTAACTTATCTGCAAAAGTGGATCAACCGTGTTCTTGACTACTATAGAAGCAAAATAAGTCAAATTGCAGAATCTATTCAAAATAATGGAGTTTGTTGTTGGTTTCACCACTAGTGATTTTCCCAAGTGTTTGAAAAAAAGGATGCCATAAAGTTAATAGGACACAATTTCACTTTCCATGTAGTTTCAAATAATAAATATCATTAAAATGGAGAATGTTTAGATGGCTCGTTATAGGCAGACTGACGAAATAGTCAAACTGATGGAAACTCCAACATTCATCAGAAATACCAGTATTATCGCGCATGTTGACCATGGAAAAACCACCTTGGCCGACAGTTTACTTGCTGCAGCAGGAATCATCAGCACTCAAACCGCTGGGCAAAAACTGTTTTTGGACTCATGGGATCTTGAGCAAAAGCGTCAAATGACTGTTTTCGCTTCAAACGTGAGCTTAGTTCACACTTATCAAGAAAAAGATTACCTGATCAACCTCATTGATACACCTGGTCACATCGACTTTTCAGGTGCAGTAACCAGAAGCCTTCGTGCCGTTGATGGCGCACTCGTGGTTGTTGATGCTGTTGAAGGACCTATGACTCAGACAGAAACTGTTCTTATGCAAGCCCTTCGAGAACGGGTAAAACCAATCTTGTTCATCAATAAAGTTGACCGACTCATAAAAGAAATCAAATTAACTCCAGCAGAAATTCAAAAGAAATTTGCAAAGATTCTGATGAGAGTAAACAATTTAATTGAGAGGTATGCACCTGCTGAACATAAACAAGATTGGCAAGTCAAAATTGAAGATAGCCGTGTTGCCTTTGGCTCCGCGCTTCACAAATGGGGCTTAAATCTTGATCACATGAAAATGAAGAAAGTCACTTTCCAAGACATCATCGACGCATACACAGGTGACCCTATAGACGTTGGAAGAAAAGTAGATGCACTCAGCAAAAAAGCGCCTCTACCAGAACCGATTCTAGACATGTTTGTCAAGCACTTGCCTAACCCATACGAAGCACAACCCTACAGACAGCCACAGATTTGGCCAGGAGATGTAACTAGTCCAACCGGTGTAGGCATGGCAAAAGTTGACCCCAAAGCACCTTTGCTTATGTGCATATCCACTATTGAAGTTGACCCACACAGTGGAACAGTTGCAATCGGCAGAATTTTCAGTGGCTCAGTTGAGCGAGGAAAAACAGTTCAGCTTTTAAGCAGTAACCAGAAAGGCACTATTCAACAGGTTTTCATGAGTATGGCAACTGACCGGGTTCTAATTGACCGTGTTCCAGCGGGCAACATTGGAGCAATCTCAGGTTTACCATCCATACACGTCGGCGAAACTGTCGCAGAAGAAGGTGCAGATGTTCATTCGTTTGAAGGCTTAAGATATGTTTCTGACCCAGTCGTAACTGTCGCAGTAGAGCCTGAAGACGTCAAAGACCTGCCCTTATTCGACAAAGTAATGCATAAACTAACAACAGAGGACCCTAACCTTCACTTTGTTATGAACAAAGAAAGCGGCGAATTCCTTCTCTCAGGAATGGGCGAGCTACACCTTGAAATTACAGCTTACCGAATGCAGGAAGCAGGCTTAAAAGTAAAACTTAGCAAACCAATCGTCATCTACAGAGAAACTATAAGTCACGATTACCGTGGTCCAGCAATCATGGGTAAAAGCCCCAACAAACATAACAAACTTTGGATAACTATTGAGAAGCTGTCCGATGAAGTCATTGAAGCAATAAAATCAGACAAAGTCAATGATATGCAGAGTAGAGATGAACGAACGAAAACTTTGAGGGCTTTAGGATGGGAAGCGGATGAAGCTAAAGGCGCAGTAGCTGTGGAGGAAAACTGCATTCTTGTCAACCGTATTCGTGGAAGACAATATGTTGAGGAAATCTTAGACCACATTAAAGGTGGATTCCGAGAAGCAGTCCATACATCGCCATTAGCTAAAGAACCAGCTTACGGCTTAAAAATCAACCTTGAAGACATAACCCTCCATGAAGACCCAGTCCACAGGGGACCAGCACAAGCTATCCCAATGACTTGGAGACCAATATACTGCTGTATACTACTGAGCGATCCAAAACTGCTTGAACCACTCATGAGTTTCGAATGCAAAGTTCCAAGCGAATTCGTCAGCGCAGTAATCACAATGCTAAACAAGACGACGAGGAAAAATCCTTGACATGCCATCAGAAGAAGACATGATTACCGTAAAAGCTGAAATGCCAGTCTCCGAAAGCTTCGGCATCGCTGATGAACTACGAGGTTCAACTTCAGGCAGAGCCTTCTGGGCAACACAATTCAGCCGATGGGCACCAGTTCCAGAACAAATGCAAGCAGAAACCATCAAAAAGATACGCGAACGCAGAGGATTACCGCCAGTACCGCCAAAAGCAGAAGAATACTTCGAGAAAGAATAAAATCACCTCAAAATTTTCTTATTTCTTTATTTTTTTGTTTAACTTGATTTCTTTGTTTTTGAGTTTTTCTTCTTTTCGTTTTTGTGTTAAAAGACAAAAGCATAGACTATTTAAACATCAAAGATCAAAAACTTTAGCGGAGCAAGCGTCAATATGCCCAATTTAAAGAATGCTAAGACCGTGGCGGAAGAAGAAGCTAAAAAAGCTGTAATCGACGCCAAGAAAGCCGGGTCAAAGGTTGCTGAGGAATCAAAGAAGGTTGCTGCCGTTGCTAAAAAAGCCGGGACAAAAGCAGCTGAAGATACCAAAAAGGTAGCTGAAAAAGTAAAAAAGAAAATGTAGTGAAGCAAAACTTTATTCAGCTTCCACTTTTTTTATCATGTGAAAAACCCTATATTTTTAAGGAGTTTTTGTTCATTTGAAGCCTGCTTTTTTACCGAATAATTTCTGGTAGCAAGATTTTAATGCAAATCTATAATTAACGTTAATAGTGAAGCTTATGATTATCGGAGTTTGCGGCAGCCCAAGAGATCAAGCCACTGAATATGTCCTAAAAGAAGCCCTTCGAATGCTTAGCGAAAAAGGGTTCGAAACCAAATTTTGGACTGTAAAGGGAAATTGGATTGATTTTTGTGCGCATTGTGATTACTGCCTCAAAAACAAGGAATGCGTTGTCCAAGATGATATGCAAGAACTTTACGCATTACTCACTGAGGCAAAAGGAATCATTTTTGCATCACCAGTTTACAATGGAGGCGTAAGTGCCCAAATTAAGACGGTGATGGATAGAACACGCGCATTGGTTGCAGCTGATAAAAATGTGTTTAAGGGCAAAGTTGGCATGGGCATCGTTGTTGGAGGAGACAGGAATGGTGGTCAAGAATTCGCCTTAATGCAGATTCACACATTTTATATTATTAACGGAATGATTCCTGTTGGGGGAGGATTCTTCGGAGCGAATTTGGGTGTAACGTTTTGGAGTAAAGACACTCTTGACGGCGTCAAGTCTGATGAAGAAGGTTTCAGAAGCTTAAAGAAGACCGTTAAGCGGTTTGCAGATTACATGGAGAAGTACCAACAAAAATAGGTTGAGTTTATGACAGAAGCAGAGAAAGTAAAGAAGCGAAAAGTGGCTTGGGGCATAACTGGCGCAGGCGACAAAATCGCTGAAATCTTGGAAATAATGAAGGATCTAAAAAAGCAATCAGAAGAGATAGTGGAAATTGATGTCTATCTTTCTAAAGCCGCTGACACAATGCTGAAGTTTTATCGGCTTGAAGATGAATTGAAGAAGAATTTTCTGAAAGTGCAAGTTGAGCTTAATTCCAATTCGCCTTTTCTGGCTGCATGGCTGCAAAGCGGCAAATACGAGTTTTTACTCATTGCTCCTGCCAGTTCAAACACGGTTGCCAAAATCGCCAATGGCATCGGAGACACCATGTTAACGAACTCAGCAATCATGAGCCTAAAAGCATACAGACCAGTATACATCTTACCCACGGACTATCGGGAAAGCACTGTTATCACAAAACTGCCAAATGGCAAAGAAATGAAGCTGAGAGTGCGCAAAGAAGAAGCTGACCAAGTTCGTAAACTCGAAAAAATGGAAGACGTACATGTGCTGGAAAGCCCAGAGAAAATGCGTCAAGTTTTCTTAGATTGGTTAAAAACCATAAAATCCTAAAATCACATGTAAGGCGAAGGAAAGTGTCTTACAAACCGATTTCAGAAAAGCTTCAAATTAAAGAAAACTGCAAGGTTCTGCTACTTAACGAGCCAAAAAACTATATGTTAAGTCTTGGCAAGCTGTCTCTCAACGTGACGGTTACAGTTGACATCTCAGAGAAACAGTTTGATATCATTCAAGTCTTTGTGAATTCAAGGAAAGATTTGGAGGATAAGCTATCCCCTTTGAAGCTTCTACTCGTCAAAAACGGTGTACTATGGGTGACTTATCCAAAAGGAACATCAAAAACAAAAACAGATGTGAATCGGGATTCCATCCGGAAATATGCCCAAACTGTCGGATTACAGGCAGTAAGCTTAGTTGCCATTGATGAAAAATGGTCTGCTCTGCGCCTCAAAACAATCTAAAAATTCTGTCATTATTCGGTGGATTCTGCTTTTCTTGAATACCTTTAATTTTGGTTATCGGAGTTAACGTTTCGAGAAATCATTTGTTGGACGAATACTGCTATTAGACTCATGAAAGTTCCAATTGCAAATATCAAACCTGTAAAGCTTAATTTTAAAGCAATCTCAAAATTGTTGACTATCATGCTAAAGAAAGTGCCTATAACAAAAACTGAAGCTACCCCTAACAATCCAAGGACAAAAAACGGAAAATTCTTCTTTTTTTGAATCTCCACAAGTCTGTTTGTGCAGCCTAACGTGAAGAATATTCCAGTGAAAATTATGGCAGTCGAAGTTGCAATAACTTCGCCATTTACTATAGTTGGAATTAGATCAATTTGAACATGAACGTTTATCAGCCAAACAAAAACTATGGCAATTGCACCAACTGCCAAAAGAAGGGCGTTGAACTTTTGCGACATATTACTCTCTCCATTGCAGTATTCTTGTTTGTTTTAAAAGTATTTATTTTTAGAAAATTTTGGTTAATTTCAAGAGTTTTCGTCTTCGATTTCTTCAGGTTGCTTAGTTTCGGTTTTTTCGCCTAAATGATTTGGCTGATTGGTTGAAGCCGCTTCTGATTGTTGGCGTTTTTTCTTTCTTTTTCTCTGATAAGAATATCCTATCACGGAAGCCGCAGCTGCTACCCCCACCGCAGCAACAGCTAAAGGTACAACTATTGAGCTAGCTTTGGTAACTTTGTAGGGCCGCATCATTTCGTTGTCTTCATGTTCAAGCAGGTGGCAGTGCCAAACATATCCCGGACCAGCCGTTGCGTCAAACGGGAAACTGGAACCGTCTTGCTGCGCAAACCTTACTCTAATCGTTACAACTTCTCCAGCGTTAACTGTAATTGTGTCTTTCCAGCCTTCTTCGTTTGGCTGAAGTGGAATCCGCAAATTATTGAGGTATGAATTAATATCTAGATTTTTCGTAGGTTTACTAAACGGCGCTTGTCCGTTAAGAGCATTCCAATTATCCAGATAAGTAACGGAATCAAAGCCTTCTCTTCGGACAAGTTGAAATTGAATTAAATGCAGATGAATTGGATGAGGATCCATGGTTCCATTAACAAGTATCCACTCTTCAGTTGTTCCCAAATCTGGAAGTTCAGAGATCGGTGCGTCCCACATTTGCCCATCAAGCAATGCAATCTTCGTGCTGTTTGGCCCCAAAACCTCCAATAATGTTAGAGTTCTTTGTTTTGTTGCTGTTGGCAAAGTCGGGAAATTTGAGGCTGCAAGTGTTGGGTTAAATGGGTTTGGCGCCTGAGCCAAGACTAAAAGGTGTAGATGCTTTTTGGTCAGTTGTGGTGAATTGCATTATTTGCCCAAGTGTCTGCTTTTCTTCATCTGTATTTAAGATGAGACTAGTGTTGGTAAGAACTACTTTTGCTCCTATAGCCAAATTTGAAAAGTCTACTATGATGTCGGCGCGTTCAGCGGGCGCAAGAAGCAATGATGTGAGTTTGACTGGCGCTTTTAGGTAGCCACCGTCGCTTCCGATTTGGATAAAAGTCATTCCATTTGAAAAGCTTAGGTTGTAAAAACGAGAATTTGATCCGTTTAAGATTCTTAATCTATATTGTCCTCTGTCCACATTCATGTTTGGCCAGAGTTTGCCGTTTACCATTATTGTGTTGCCTAAGAAAGTGTTTACCCAATATGGATGAATTGTAGGTTCAACGCCAACTGAAGGATAGTTGAATGAGCCATCAGTGTTGAACATTCTATCTTGAATTACAAGAGGCATCTCATATTTTCCCGTAGGCAACAAAGGGGCAACCTTATCGTTTCCATTTTGCGGTTCTCTTATGAGATAGAAACCAGCGAGCCCTGACACCACATTTAGGCGTGTAACACCTAAGGCGTGATCATGATACCAAAGTGTCGTTGGCTCTTGGGTGTTAGGATAATAGTAGACTGCAGCGTTTGAACCGGTTTGGTTATAGGTGCTGTATTGTGAGCCATGTTTGCCGCTTGAGGTGAACCATTGGTTTGGGCCTCCATCGTAGAAGGACTGGTTTTGTCCTCCGTGTAGATGGGTTACAAGTGGAACTGGAGTTTGTGCATTTGGATAACCTGGCGGATATGCTGAAAAAGGAGAAGTGCTCTCCGAATTGTTGTTGGGGTTCGCCCAATGTATGGTCGGATCAACTGCAAACATGTAAGATGAGGTAATGTTGTTTTGCCACTCCACCTGAATAGGTACTCCTCTGACAGCTTCAAATGTTGGACCCGGGCTGTTTTGGACAAAACCTAAAGATGCTCCTGTTACTGCATCATGAGCTAAGCCTCCATAACCCCAAACAGGCGTTTTAAGATTCATCGAAGGCGGAAGAATTTGCTCCATAAAACTAGCCATTGCTACAGTGTATTCATGCCGAACCACTTTACCCTGGCTGGTGATAACTTTGGGGTCATAAACAGGTGGCGGGGCAGTTAATTGGTTTTCAAATTTTGGAATGTTCAACGGGTCCAAACTGCTGATATTAGAAACTGCAAGAGCCTCAAATGACCCTAATTGTAAATTTCCTTTTCTTGGTGCCAAAAGAAGTTGATCAGTTGCTTTCGGTATCAATCTTAAAGGGTTCAATGAGCCTTCCAAAACGACTGTGGCTAAAGCTCCACCCGCCAATAGGGCTGACAGCTTCATGAAATCTCTTCGTTTCAACTCACGGTTGCCAACTTCCGAGCCAACGCTATCAACGGCTGTGGAATCAACCGATTTGCCCTCAAGATTTTTTTTGTTTTGTTGTGATTGACAATTTTTTTTACTCATGTTCTCAACCGTCTTAGCTTCAGAATTCAGATATGCACACTCAAGTCTAATTAAATAATGATTTTTGGGGTTCTTAAAAATATGACTGTTAAACAACACCAACGTTTTTCCTGTGTTATCGTAGGGCAACTCGTTTGGTACCTGCAAAGAACAAAAACTTTAAGGGTTTTTTATTCTAGTAACCTGTTAGCGCTTTGTTCACTTAACCTAGTCGCTTGCGGAAAAGTAGTCAAAAGACTTTGACTGAAAACAAAGCTTTTAGTCAATGGACCTAGACGAAAAACAGTTGGTTTACATCAGCGAATCACAGGGAGATTCTTGGTTTATTAGTTTCACACACCATCAAGCATTCACCAAGTCGTGATGAATCTAGCGACTGCTCCATCGGCCTCATCTACCCAAAGCCAATTTGAAGAATTAATCATTGCTGGAGCAGTCATCATTATAGTCGCTATCGTCACTGTTGTGCTTGGTCTTAGAAAGCTGAAAACAGGCAAACATTTATCCGATGTCAACACGGGTTGATTTTCGTTTCATTCCACATTTGCTGCATTTTTCCATTAACGGGTAGCCACTTGTTTTGTAGCCATCATTTATTGGACCTTCCGTATCGAAGTACCCAGCTATTTCTGTATCTGTCGCAATTTTTATGGGCTTAAATTCATGGGTAGGTTTCTTAAGACTCTCTAAAAGTCTAGAATTATCTCTAAGTTCAGTCTTAAGAGCTACAAATCGGTCTAACTTTTCCTTCTCAAAGGTCTCTATTTGAGACTGAATTAATTTTAATTTTCCAAGAGAAATTTTTAGTTCATTTACATGAGCTGCGGCTTCTACCAAAGGTTCGTATTTCGTAATGGTTCTCTTGATGTTTTGAATATCAGACGATATTGACAATTGGTCATTTCTGATTCTTGCATAATTGTCAACTAATTGGGTCAGGTTACTGTTTTGTCCAATTAGTTTTTCAACTTCAAGCTTGTATTGTGAGAATTCTTGATCGTAATTTTGAGGGTTTAACTCGCAAATAGGTTGTTTTTCTTTAATTTCTTTTGTTGTTGAAAGAAGTCTTAATGATTCTTCCTCAATGTTATTCATCAGTTTATTGTCGGGTATTCGGTATTTTTGCCATTCATTTTCAATCAACCTAATTTTTCTGACTGCATTCAATCTTTGCTTAGCTTTTTGTTCCTGTTCTATCGCCTCTTGCAGTTTTTTTGTGATGCGGTCTGTTTCGGCTTTTGCCAGAGCCTCAATTGCTGATCTTCCTTTTGGAGTTAATTCAAAACCAACTTTGCCTTGCACGTAAATTTTCCGTATTAAGTTTTTTGAACTTAACCTATTGATGCTGACTTCTACTTCTTGAAGGCTGACTCCAATCTTGGTGGTAATTCGACTAAGAGCCAATTTTTCTGTTTGATCAGTTATTCCGCCTTTCTTGGAAAGAAAATCTATGATAGCTTCGTCCATTGATGGTTTATTTGTTTCGTTGCTGCTCATGTTTGGAGAACCTTGCTTAGATAATGCTAGTGGGAGTTAAATAAATTGAATTGGGATTCTTAAATTTAATGTGAACGGTCTTTCAACTGAAAAGAAAAAGCGAAATTAATAGGCAGCAATCCTCCTTCGCAAATCGCAGATTTCTGTGTAACTGTAATAAATGACTCAATTAACCCTGTTATTTTTTGGCAATAATTGCGTTCCAAGGCGATTCAGCTTCAGTAAAAACTTGAACATCTACAAAACCAGCCAACTGCAAAAGATTCTGAATTTCTTTCAGAGGGAAAAGTTTTACATGTGTTTCTTTAATAATTTTTGCAGGCGTAATCCCATATAGAAGTTCATTAACTAAAAGCAGTTTTCCATCTGATTTTAACACTCGATGTATTTCCTTGAAGCCGATGAGAAGATCGCTCCAAAAATAATAGGTTTCAATGGCTGTCACCAAATCAAAAAAGTTATCCTCAAAACTTATTTTTTCAACTGACCCTTCTATTATTTCGACTCGATTTTGGGCAATCAGCGTTTTGTTGATTTTTTTCGAGAATTTAACCATGTCAACTGAATAATCAATACCGTAGACTTTGCCTTGAGGTGCCAGTTTGGCTATCGTGGTAATTGTTTTGCCGCCTCCACAACCAACATCCAAAATCACATAGTCTGAGTTGATTGTTACTTTTGCTAATCCCCATAGCGTAAGTGCTTCATGATGCTGATTCATCATTGTGGCAACTAATCTACCGCGGCGTCCCATTGGACATCGATATTGATCTCCTAAATTTGATATCTCAGCTTCTGTAAGCATCCTAACCAACCATCTAATAAGTCATGTCTATTCGATAAAAATGTGGCTGTCACTCTGCAATCACATACGCTTAAGAAACAACTTATCCTACACGTCTACCAATGAATCGAAAAAAGGAGGTGTGTTGAGTTGCTTTTTGTTATTACTGCAAAACATTCTGCTGAAAACTGTCCTGGAGGATTAATGAGACCTGACGATAAGTTTATTGAAAAAGTGGAAGAAAGCATGAAGAAATCAGGAGTAAAGGTTATGGAAGGATATCTTGATGCGCCTGGACACGTATGGTACTTTATTTTGGAAGCAAACGATGTTACAACACTTAATAACGCTGTTGAACCATTCAGGCTCATTGGAAAAGTGCGAATTTCTCCCGTGTTGAAGTATTTAGAAGGCTTCACTTGGGCGAAAGATATAGGAATACAGAAATAAACTAAATGGTAAAGATCCAAAACTAGGAAACGATCGTTTGGGATTGGTCGCGGAGAAAATTAAGCAGATAATTCGATCCTCCAACTCCTCGTCCCGTTGCGCCGCTGGCGTTCCAGCCTGTAAAGGATTGGGCACCTGGCCATGCTCCCGTTGTTGCTCCACCGCTCCTGATTTGCATAGAGAACTCCGAACTGCACATGATTCATGAAGGTTTGTATTTCCTTTGGATCTTCGGAGAAGATGCCTGCTGTCAATCCATATTCGGTGTCGTTGACTTTTGCTATGGCTTCATCAAGGGTTTTGAATTCGTCAACAACAATCAACGGCGTGAATAGCTCATCTTTGAAGAGCCTGTGAGTTTGTGGCAACCCAATTATGACTGTGGGCGATAGGTAGAATCCATTTTTGAATTTGCCTTCGGAGAACATTTGCCGCCAGTAATCACTTTTCCACCTGCTTCCTTTGCTTCGGTTAATGCCCTAGTGAATTTCTCTACTGCGGTTTTGTTAATCACTGGTCCCATGAAAACCTCTTTTTCCCTAGGATCACCCACAACTATCTTCTCAATTCGTTCCCTAAGCTTATCCAAGAATTTGTCTCGAATATTGCTCTGCACATAGATTCTTGATGTTGCACTGCATTTCTGCCCGCCATAGCCAAACGCCGACCTAACCGTTCCCTCAACCGCTTTGCCGATGTCAGCTGACGAAGTTATAACAACTGGGTTTTTGCTTCCCATCTCAAGCACGATCGGCTTAGGATACGGCTGCTGAGTCAAAAACTCACGATAAAGTCTCATTCCAACTTCTCTTGAGCCTGTGAAAGCGATTCCTGCAACATCTTTGTTTGAAACAAACTCCTCCTCAAAATTTGGACCAGGACCTGTGACATAGTTGATTGCTCCTTCAGGCACTCCTGCATCCTTGAAGACATTATAGAGCATTAAGCCCGTGAGCGGAGCCTCGCTTGTTGGCTTTAGGATAACTGTGTTTCCTGTAAGGAGGGCGCCAAGAGCCATTCCGTTGGCTAACATGAATGGGAAGTTAAAGGGCGAAATTACAGGCCAGACGCCGAATGGTTTTGAGACAACCTTGCAATCCTCGCCAGGTCCACCTTCTTCCATCTTTTTGATGTACCCGTTGTTCTCTTGCATGATTTTTGTGTAGAATTTTATTGCGTCTATGGCTTCCCAGCATTCAGCAAGGGCTTCAAGACGGTTCTTTCCGACTTCATATGTGATAGCAACCGCGATGTCAAATTTCCGTTCATCAATCAAATCTGCTGCCTTGTTCATGATGTTGACCCGTTCTTGCCACCCTTTTTGGCTCCACCCTGGGAACGACTTCTTTGGCTGCCGCGATTGCAAGCTTGGCATGTTTTTGCGTGCCGACTTGGAATTTTCCCACAGTTATTGAAGTGTCAATGGGGCTGTGATGCTCAAACTCGCCAGAATCTGACCATACTTCTTCTTCGCCAATGAACATGGGATAGCGGCGACCAAGCTCTTTCTCAAATTTTCCCAAAGCAGCCTCATATTTGGGGTGAATAGCTCTCATCTGCAAACAAAGTAACATAAGTTATCTTCGGAAAAGTAGCGTTTACCATAAAGTAAGGTTGGTTGAGCGTCTACTTATTGGTTTAGGAAGGATGAATTGCCACCTGTTTTTTATGTTGACCTGCGATTTCTAAGTGGCTTGGGTAGAAGTTTCTATTATTTTCTTGATTTCCGCATTTAACGCGTCAGGCAAGCCAAGTATGCCAACATCCATGAAGCCTCGTATGATTAAAGAGACTGCTTGGTCGCGGGAAAGTTTACGTGTTTGCAGATAAGTTATTTCTTTCTCCGATATTTTGCCAACTGCCGCTTCGTGGGTTATTTCCACGCCCTTCTTTCTAGCGATCAATTCAGGTATGGACTGCATCAAAGATAGGTCATCCATAAGCAACCCTCTACATTCAAGGTGCCCTTTACATTCAGAACTATTACCATCGATTAATCCTCGAACAATTATTTTTGAGCCTTCCCTTGCAATGGCTCGACTTATCATTTCGGCTTTACTGCCTTTTCCAGTTAAAACTGCTTTAGATCCTATATCCAACAAAGAGTTCTTGTGACCATAAAGAATGCTGTTAAAGCTTACTCGAGAATCCTCACCTATGCAGTTGGCTGAAGGGTACATTTGTATATCCCTAACGGGGCGCATACACACGTAGTTTGAGACAAAGGTGGCTTTGTCAGCTATTTCAGCTGCGCTTCTTGGGCGCACTAGCGTATCCTCGCTCCATTGATGGATCATAGTGAAATTGAGCATAGCGCCTCTTTTTACGTATATTTCAGAAATTCCCAAATGCGACGCTTTTTCAACCGTGGAATGTTGCAGGCAACTGGTAATTATGTGTGACTTGGAGCCTTCTTCAGCAATTATGATATTATGCACACGCTGTTCAAGGTTTTTTTGAGTTATCATAAGACAAGATTGCAGCGGAAAAGTTATGTCAGCTCCAGGCAAGATGTGTATAAAATAGCCACCGCTATAATCTTCTTCAACTTTCTTGGTAAATTCATCCTTGTTTTTGTCAACGATTTTCCAAAAGTACTCCTTAAGCCATGAATATTTCTTAAGAGCAGACTTAACATCCATAAGTTCAATTTTTCCTTCATATGCCTCGCTAACTTTTGATTGAATGGTAGCAGAATCCATATGGAAAAAGGATCCTGCCCTATTCTCAGAGGTGGATTCTATGCCAGCCTGTTGGGCTTCTCTTAGGATTTCTTCGGGAACCTTGGTTAGATCACTCTGGTTTGTTATTTTTCCAGCCTCCAGTTTTTCTTCTTTGGCATACTACGCATTCTTCGTAACCAACTTTCTTGATATCTTCATAAATCTTGTCTGGATGAGTGAAGCAATGAAATTGACCGCTGAGCAGAATACAACCGTATTTTGCTTTAATGTATTCTAGTATGTCTCCTTTGTGCGTAATTATTAAAGCTGAAGCACCACTTTTTTCTATGTACCTTTGAATGGCAGTCGAAATTAATTTTAGACTCTCAACATCAACGCCTGAATCTGGTTCGTCAAGGAGCAGTAGTTTGGGTTTAAGCAAGATCAGCTGAAGAATTTCTGAGCGTTTTCTTTCGCCGCCGGAAAAACCAACATTAAGGTCCCTATTTAAGAAGTTAGTTAACTGAAAAGTCTCAATAAGCTCGTTTTCTTCAGAGCTAAACTCTTCTTCAACAGTTTTTCCTATGCATAATTTTAACAGATCAACGAGTTTTACTCCAGCAATTTCCGGAGGATTTTGGAAGCTAACGACAATGCCTAATTTTGCGCGTTCATCAACACTTGTTGCTGTAATATCTTTGCCTTCAAAGAATATTTTTCCAGAAGTAACCTCGTAGGAAGGAAGACCCATAATGGCACTTATCAGGGTTGTTTTTCCAGAACCATTAGGACCAAATAAAATGTGCCCCTCGCCCTTCTTAAGACTCAAACTTATGCCATTGAGAATTTCTTTATCTTCAACTCGAATAGTCAAATCTTTGACTTCAAGAATGTCCATGACAATCATCAAAAGTAATTTCTGTAATCATAATAAGCTTTCTGGAAAACCATAAAATAAGGCAGAATAGCTTCAAGTAGCTTCAAAACTTATTTAGAACGTCACTTTCACATTTTCTTCAAAATTTTAATAGGTTCATTTAAAACCCTCATTTGGAGAAGACTTATAGGGCAGCGTTATTACCCTTTGTTGGGTTTTTGAAAATGGTATTGTACAGATTTGAAGAAGAAGACGAAGACTGCGAAGACGACTGCGACTGTGAAGACTGCGAAGACGAAGAATAAACATTCTTCCACTTTCTTTTTTCTAAGATTAAATTAGCGAGTTAACATTCATTCATTTCTTTCTATATATGGAGAAAATTAGTGTCCAGAGAAATAGACTGATGGTTGTGTATTTTTGTTCTACACATCTACAGTAAGATTTGGAATTCTGAAAGTTTAAATTAAAGCCGGTCAAAAATGAAGATATGCCTCGACGAAGCAACCCTAAACCAGAGCAAGTTTTTAGCAAATTAACTGATTATGGTTACTCAAAAGAAGTTGCTGCCTCAATTCGGAAATGGTATCACCCATCTGAGTGAGCGGGAGCCATTTTTTAATTTCCTGAAAGATTAAGAATTAAAACAGGTAAACCATTGACTTTTTTCGACTAAAGATAATTTTGAAATGTAAAAGAAAGTATTGAAGTTAAAAAAAGGATTTCCTATGATTTTCGCGATTCAATTATGCCTCGGCATTTGTCAGCGTACTGGCAATATTCTAGGCAAGCGGCTGATTTGTCAGGGCGTTTCCATTCAGCACCACATGAGGGGCACGTTGTTTTGTCTTCATCGCTCCAGATTTCAAGGTCGCCACCGCAAACATGGCATTTAATGTATGCCGGTTTTGGCTGAAGAAGATCTCGAAGTCCCGGGCAAGTTTGTGGATTCTTTTCCGTTGGTTTGTCTTTAGAGCTCAACTATTTCACCTCCAATCTTTACTTCAAGCTCTTTAACTGGGATTTGTTTGCCTGAGGTTGCAAGCGCTTTGTTTACTGCCCATTTCAAGCCAGTGCAACATGGAACTTCCATGTGAACAACAGTTACAGAGGCAATGGTATTTTGTTTGAAGATTTCAGCCAATTTCTCAGCATAAGCCATTGCATCGTTGAATTTTGGGCAGCCAATAATGGTTCGTTTACCTACCATTAAATCGTGGAAGTTTTTAAGTGCAATCGGAGCGCAATCAGCGGCAAATAACAGATTGGCGTTTTCAAAAAACGGCGCTTTTATCGGGACAAGGTCTAGTTTTACTGGCCATTGCGGTTTTTGCGGAGTCTGGTTACTTTGGATGGTTATGGTTGGTTCTGGGGTTCTGCTTTTTAGGTGTTCATGAGTTTCCGTTTCACTGAAAGGTTCAGCTTCCCGTTCCGTTATGGTAATTGCTCCTTGCGGGCACTGACCCAAACACGCGCCAAGTCCGTCACAGTAAACCTCCTTGATAATTTTCGCCTTCCCATTTACAATTTGTAATGCGCCTTCTGCGCATTTAGGTATGCAGGCTCCGCATCCGTTACAGAGATTTTCATTTATGTTTACAATTTTTCTTTTCATGTTAGTTTTCTCCTCTTAGGCACTTTCCGCCTGTGGGGCAGAATTTTTCTGCGTGGTTTTGGATGGCATCAAAGATTGGGCGCAGGGTTTCTTCATTGACTGTGTAGATGTGTTTTTTGCCTTCTTTTTTGACGAGGATGAGGTTGCATTGGAGCAAGGGTTTTAGGTTGTGTGAAATCATGCTTTGTTCCTGCCCAAGTGCGGTTGCGAGTTCGTTTACGCTCATTGGTTTCTCCATTAATTGTTCAAGTGCGGCGAGTCTTGTGGGGTTTGCGAGGTTGGAGAAGAAGCGGTAGCAGATTTTTGTTATATCCTGTTTTCATTTTGTTTCATCTTGCCCCTAATGTTAGTATGAATTATATTTCATATGAATAATTATTCATATAAATGTTGTGTTGTATTCTCGTTGGTCTTTCCAATAATAAGCTTTAAAAAACCATCCATAACTTACGTGGCATAACTCACTTTAACCAAAATATTCAATCTATCACTCTTTCCAAAAAAGTGATTATCGCCACCACTGCTTTTTCGGCTCAACAAAAACAGCTTCCTCATTTTTCTTTAGGTCGCAAACCTTAGCATAGCCGCATTTCTCGACTTCAATTTCATAAATACCCTCTGTAAGCTCGGCAATTATCTTCCCGGAATTATCTGTATTCATTGAGATCATCAATCTTCTAAAGGGGCTTCCATTTTTGAGATTTTCAGCCCATTGTTTGAGTGTTATTGATTCTTTTTCTAATCTGAAAACTTTTACGTTAACATTCTGGATTGGTTTATTTCTTTGAAAGTCAACCACTTTTACAATAAGTGTGTAGGTCTTTTCCAAAACGGAATCCAACTTCTTAGGTCACCGCTAAGAAAAACCGAATTACTCTAAAGATGTCGCAGGCAAGTCTAACAGAAAGCGCTAGCAAAACCGATTTCAAAATGCATCAATACTCTCTGTCTCTTTTCCAGATATTTAGGGAGCATTGCCCCCAACAGTAACTACTTGCTTTGTAGATACAGCATCCGCAATTTGGAGAATCAAAAAATCTACGTTTACTCACAAAACCCTCTCAATAAACAATATGGCAGACACGCTTTTCTGTGTTGCCTTAAACTTTCCGCTAAAATCCCCATATTACTTGTTATTTTTTCTTCTTGATTATTGGATCATCACAGCTCTTCTTTCTCATTGATCTCCATCCTCCGCATTTTCTGCAGAAGAATGGAACACATTTCTCTGCAACTATTAATTGGAAGTATCCAAATGATACAACCAGTCTGAACCAGAATGCGGCAAATCCTGATAGAAGACTTGAGGCTACTGAGAGTACAGGTGCTATTCCAAGAACATTGTAAAGAGTGCTGCTTACTATCTGAGAGAATCCTGCAAGCATTACTCCCTGCACTTGGATGTTACTGACTATTGTGTTGGTGATGAGGACTTTGTCAAATCCAATAAACTCACCCAGTGCGTAGAAGACAAACAGAAGCACAAGTGCACTAAATATCCCTGATATTATTTGATAGATGGTGGGTTTGATCATTCCTTTTGGGTTATCGTCTCATTGAGACAATGCCATCGTGAAACTCTTGTATCTGTCCTTTTAGCTTCTCTTGTAGAGACTTTCCAGTTTGTTCTCCTTTTATCTTGCAGACTATCTTATAGACTCCATTCATCAGTTTCGTTGTGGCTTTCATATTCATGGCTAAATAAATGACCAAGATAAGAGGCAAGGACAGGAAAAGAAAAGTTATTGTTATAGCTGTCATTAATACTCCACTAATGGAGTAGAAGGACAGCAAAAGAACTAATCCAATTATGACAGACCCCAAACTGAAGAATAACTCCAATACATCTTTTATTACGATTGCCGCAGTTGCTTTGGCTCCATGGACTCCATCTTCCTTGTATAGGAGATAAGTCTTGAATAAATCTCCGACCCATCCACCAGGAACAAGAGTGTCTACAAACTGACCGATCCATGTAAGTTCAAACATTCTCCAGAAACCTAATCTTTCTCCCAAAGACCCCAGAATAGCTCTCCAAGACAGAGCATCAAAGACTACGCTGCCTATCACTGCAAGAAAAGCTAAAGCATAAATGGGGATGCTGGCTCCGCCAATTACCAATTCCACTTCTGTAAAGTCAGTGAAGAAGAAAAGATAGACTAAGAAAACAACAAATCCAATTACTGCTACTATTGATACCCATTTCTTGAATGGTTGTGGCTTTTCCAACATCGATCACTTTTTCTATTGGGACTAATCATTGTTACTGATCTTAGTGTTTCAGATAGGCACTTTCCACTTTTTTTTATTATAGGTAAAAAACTGTGAAGTCCTCAGTGGTCTCTTAAGTTACCATGTCGTTGGGAGACACAAATAAAAAAGTTGCTATCAAGGAGGCATTTTCCCTTGAAAAGTCGCAAGAACAGAAAGTGATACAAGTATTAAGTTTACGGTGTTGGCTTTGCGTAACAGCTTCTTAGTGTTCTTGCATTTTCTCATTGAAGTTTTTGTCAACAAATTCTTTAACATTGCCTGATAAAAGTAGAGGCATATTTTCTCTGATGCGTGTTGTTTTCCAATCCCACCACTTGATTTTAAGCAAACGGTCAATTGTTTCTTGGTCAAATCTCTTTCTAATTAATTGGGCTGGATTACCAGCAACTATCGCATAGGGTTCTACATCTTTGGTGACAACACTGGAAGCACCGATAATCGCTCCATCACCGATTCTAACTCCCGACATAATAGTTACTCCCCAACCAATCCAAACGTCATTACCTATGACAACATCGCCTTTTGAGTTTAGATTTCCTGTGAAATTCTTAAATTCGGTGAAATGATCACTGAAAGGATAAGTAGTTACCCAATCAACTCGATGTCTGCTGTCAAGAAAAATGGTAACGTTCATTGCTATTGAACAAAAACTACCAATTCTTAAAGTTGCCATATCTGTCGATTTATGCAATGTTAATTTTCCCCAACAATAGGAGTATCTGCCAATTGAATAATTACGATATTTTGGATTTTCAGTGAGTAGGAAACTACGTTTTTTAATTGCTTCCTTATAATCGAGCCATTCCGGAATAAAGAAAAGCCATTTAATGGCTATTTTGAAGTAGTTTTTCAAATCCTTTTCCTCTTGAGATATAATTAATCTATTTCATTAGCATTTTTTTAACTGTGTAGATGTAAGACTTATTAATTCTTCTGTAAATGCGAGTGCTTACTTTTGTTTTCAGTTTGTTTTGTCGCTCTATTTTTCAGCTCTAAAAGTTAATATTGCATTTCTACTTTACGGTGAAGTATGTCTTTTCATGTTAGACGCAAAGACCGAGAAATAACTGACTGCGAAGAGTTGAGGCAAGTTCTAAAAAGTACCAAGTATGTTACTGTTGCTCTCTGCATGGAGAATGAACCATATCTTGTCTCCTTAAGCCATGGCTATGACGAAGACAAAAACTGCTTGTACTTTCATTGTGCACCTGAAGGCAAGAAACTGGAGTTCTTAAAAGCTAACAGCAGGGTGTGGGGGCAGGCGCTGCTGGATTTTGGCGTTACTGAGGAATGCGATTATGCTTACACTTCAGTTCATTTCAGCGGCAAAATGTCGTTAATTGAAGATTTAAGTTGAGAAGCAGCATGCGATGGAGGTTCTGGTGCGGCAGGTTTCCCTTAACCCTGAAGCCAAACTCGCGAAGATTAAGCCTGAGAAACTTGAGAAGCACAACGATGGGCAGAATCGATATCGACTACATGTCAGGGAAAAAGCATCAGAGCCCAAAAAGTCAAGCATAAGAACTGAGTTAGACTGCTGTTTTTTGATTTTGCGCGAATCAAGATAAGCGGTTATTACAAGAATTACTGTCCAAACGCTGAAGAATCCTAATGCTGCATTTATCATGTATAGCGGTACTGTGAATTGCTCGGTTGACAATTGAGATAGCGACAACTAGAAGTGGCGCCCACAACTGTTTTCTAAATAATCCAAACAGCGAAACAACATAGACTGCTGCAACAGCTAACAGAATAATGCTGCCGACGATAAGAGTTATGGAATTGTTGCCTATGGCGTTTCCGATATAGCTGTTATATCAATGATAAGCCAGGTTTGGAAGGAACTGTCCACTATGTGACAACATTGGCTACATCGCCGATGATATTTATGAATACGAAGAATCATAAGGATTTTATGAATTAATCCCCAAACTGGCTGATTTAGTTGTCATGGCTTCTATTTCCGTTTGCTTTTATATTTAAAACTTGCCACGGTGAAATTCTGCAAGAAAAATGTTTTATATAAACAAACATACTTTATGCTATGGTCAAATTTCTCTCCTGCAACGAACTTTACGAAACGATTCAGCAAAAATCTTTAGAAACAAAAGACATTTTGTGGGTATGCTCACCAAATCTGGGAGTCGGATGCACATGAAGTCTTTTCTCAAGAGATATTGAAGAATCCACCTGCGGACATCCGTTTTGTTTTTAAAGTCACTGACTTTGCTATCAAAAGCGGTGACGTTAATCCCTATGAAATTCAGTATTTCATGGAGCATTTTAATGGTGATAACGTAAAGTCTCATGACAATTTTAATTCTAACATTTACATTTTTGACAACTCAGCGTTGATTACATCGGCAAATCTGACAAAACCTGCCTTTGAAAGCTCTGTCGAAACAGGAGTGCTCCTTGATGGCTCAGAAGTTGGTGAAGTCAAGAGTTTCTTCAGCAGTTTATGGGAAAATGCAAAAACAGTAAGAGAGCTTCAAAAACTCAAGAAAATGTGGAACATGGAAAAGAACGGAAACATCGGTGATTCAAAGAAAACTAAGCCGCATACTCAGATCAAGAATTGGACAGACGATTATGTTAGTCGATGGTACTTTACTATTCCCGATGTATTGTCAAAAAATGTTGAGCGCAAGATTAAGAAAGAAGCAAACTGGGCAAGCGATTTGTCGGTTGTTGCAGATATTGGTCCCACTTGTTTTAAAAATATTAAACTCGGGGATTTGGCGTTTCTTGCTAACCTAAAGAAGAAACGGGGTAAAGTGGAGGTTGATTTAGTTCGAATATTTGACAAAGGTATCGTGGAAACAGATGAAGGAGATCATCACTTTGCATACAGAATAGAGAAAACCTATTTGCTGGAAAGAAAAAGATTCTACGAAATGTTGGTAAACGCAACTATTGGACCTAAAACTTGGGGAGCCCAACTAAGTGAAAATCAAGTAAAGTGGATGAATGAAACTCTTTATTCACGCAAAACAAAGAAACCAACTAAACCCAAAATGAAGTAGCATTAGGTTTGATGCAAACAGTTTTTCCGAGAAACATTAATTAGTTGAATTATCGTGTATTGTTGCGGCGCTTATGCCCAGGTAGTATAGTTCGGTCCAGTATATTCGGCTGTCGCCCGAAGGACCCGGGTCCAAATCCCGGCCTGGGCGCCATTCCTATTATTCTTATCTCTTTAAGCCCAAAATTCTTTTCGAATCAAGGCTTAAATATCAAACCTATTCTCAGATGTAATCAGATCTTCAAGAAGCAACCTGTGATAATGATGTCAAATTGATTGAAATTGAAAACTTAACAAGAAAATTCGGTGACTTCACCGCGGTCGACAACCTAACCCTTCGCGTAGATAAGGGCGAAGTCTTCGGATTTCTAGGTCCTAACGGGGCAGGAAAAACCACTACAGTTAGGATGCTCTGTTGCTTGATATCCAAGACAAGCGGCAAAGCTAAGATTGGAACTTATGAACTTGGCAATCAAGAAGATGCTCTTAAGATCAGGAAGATCATCGGGCTCGTACCCGACAACGTAGGTCTCTACGAGTCTCTCACAGCATATGAAAATCTGGACTACTATGGGACGCTGTATAGGCGCACTGACTCCCAGCGGAAAGAGAGCAACCAGTACTTCCTCAAGTTACTCGGACTCTGGGAGAAGAGAAATGCTTTGGCAGGGACGTTCTCGAAGGGAATGAAGCAGAAGCTTGCCATAGCACGAGCTCTCGTACACGACCCGGAGATACTTTTTATGGATGAGCCGACTGCGAACCTGGATCCTGAGGCTGCAAAAGCAGTGAGGGAATTCATCCTCGATTTGAAGAAGGAGAAAAAGACCATTTTTATCAATACGCACAACCTAGATGAGGCGCAGAGGATCTGCGATAGAATTGGCATATTGAATACCAGGTTGATGGCGGTAGGTACCCCTGAGGAACTTGAAAGGTCGATTCATGGAAGGAAGACCGCGATCCAACTGAGACAGGTGAACGAAGCAATCTTGGATTCGCTAAAAAGATTGCAGGTCAAAAACTTGGTCAAGGAAGGTAACAAACTTACAGTCGACGTAGTGAATCCGGAGGAGGAGAATCCTGACATGATAAACGCAATCGTTGCAGCGGGAGCACGCATTGAAACAGTTACGGTTACTAGCAGCTCGCTAGAAGACGCTTACCTGAAACTCGTGAAGGAGAACATACAATGACAACCTGGATACCGTGGAAGATAGCACGCAAAGAGTTGAAGGTAATCAGCAGAAAAAGAAGTATCATATTCTATACTGTTGGCCTTCCCCTTCTCATTGCAGTGGTTTTCTCATTCGTTGTCAAGAATCAAATAGCGAACGGAATCCCAACGACGATATCTCTTGGTGCTGAATCAATTATTTACATTTTCGTTGTTTTAGCAACTGTTCTTCCCAGCACGATTGCTGCCTACAGTATTGTGGGTGAAAAAGTTGAGAATACGTTAGAACCTTTGCTGGCGACGCCAACAACTGATGGAGAGATTCTACTCGGGAAAAGTATTGCAGCATTCATACCGCCTATCATATCTGCGTGGACAGGAGCATCGGTCTTCATGGCAGCATCGGACTACATACTCTACAAAGGTGGATTAGGCTACTATTATTTTCCCAACTGGAACGCCGGAGTTATGCTGTTACTCCTCGCTCCTCTCGCAGGAATTCTTAGTATTGAAGTAGCAGTTATTGCATCTTCCAGGGTAAGCGACGTTCGAGGTGCAAACCAGATTGCTGGTCTCATGTTTATCCCGTTTGTTGCAGTCTTCTTTGCAGGCGCGGAAGGGCTTTTTTCGTTCAGTATTAATAATCTTCTGATTTTTGCTGGCATTTTAGTAATCGTGGACATAGCTCTAAATTTCTTAAGTAGAGCCACTTTCAGAAGAGAAGAGATATTGACGAAGTGGAAATGAAGGTCGTAACTTGGCAGCCAACTTAGTCGAAAATGAACCTGGGAATGTTAAGGAAAGGCTGCTTTACATCGATAATCTTCGACTGCTGGTAATCATACTTGTTATCACGATTCATCTGGCTGTAACGTACAGCGGCTTTGGAAGCTGGTACTTACATTGAAGGCACGCATCTCGATACTTTATCCACCGTTGTGTTCGCATTTTACCAATCTTTTACACAAGGATATTTCTTAGGGCTCCTCTTTTTGATCTCCGGATATTTTGTTGCAGGAAGCTATGATCGAAAAGGTTTTGGCAGGTTTGTCGGAGACAGATTCAAACGCCTAGTCATCCCCACTTTGATCTTTATGATAGCAATAACCCCATTCATCGAAATCGTCGAACTCGGCAACAAATCAACCGGCTTTAACCTAATCGGCTTTCTTTCAGGTACTGGACCGATGTGGTTTGCAGCGGCGCTTTTTGGCTTTTTCCCTTATCTACGGGTTGATGCGTCTTTCATCTCGCAGGTCCGCACCTGACTCTGACAGGAAACAGCTAAATCCAACGATAGGCGTGATAGTCGGACTTATACTGATTATTTCCATCTTTGCCTTCTTGATCAGAATCGTTCAACCGATTGGGACTGACATCCTGAACTTCCAGCTCTGCTATTTCGCTTCATACGTTGTCCTTTTCATCCTGGGCATTATAGCTTATCGAAACAACCTGTTTGCCAGAATTACCTATCGAACCGGAAAAAGATGGCTAATTACAGCTGTTGTCTTGGGCTTCCTCGCTTGGTTTTTGCTGGTGGCAGTTGCTACTGCAAACGGAACAACGGTTGCCCTTGAGGGCGGCCTAACTTGGCAAAGCGCGGCATTTTCGCTATGGGAATCCTTTATAGCGGTTGCCATGGGCATCGGGCTGATCGCTTTCTTCAAGGAAAAGTTTAACCACCAAAGCAAGTTGGTAAAAACGCTGGCAGATAACTCGTTTGCCGTCTATATGTTTCATCCCATGATCATCATCCCAGTCACTCTGTTGCTTAGTCCGGTTGCATTGTACCCCATTGCAAAATGGTTGCTCCTCTGCGTGATTTGCGTTCCATACTTCGTTTTCCGCAGAATACCATTATTGAAAAACGTCTTGTGAACATATCAATGCTAGAAGTTTAGGAGCTTCACGTGAATTGTTGTAGTCTAAATAATATTCACCAGACAAAGGGAATTAAACGGCAACGAACTTCCTTGCAATATTCAGCGTACCCAGACAAATTTTTCGCCAAGAACTTTTCCTCTTCAACAATTCTCAAAGCAATCACCAAAAACATGGGAATAAAGGCAAGCAGTCCCCAAAATGATCCCAGTGCAAGGGGAGTGAATAGCAACATGAGCAATGCTCCTGCGTACATAGGGTGGCGAACTACGCCATATGGTCCTGTCGATATTACTTTTTGCCCTTGGTTAACTTCAATGACTGCAGATGTAAAACTATTTTCTTTAAAGACTAGAAAAATTATAAAAAGTCCAATTGCAACAAAAACATACGATGCCAAAGCAACATACGCTGGAACATTGGATAATTGGTAGCGATGATCAAATGGCGGAATGAGAATTAACAAAATGAAAAAAATAGTTATGAGCGAATTTGCGAGTTTTTGGCTATTCTCTTTTTCTGCGGAAGGACCAGTTTTCAGCCTACTTGCTATAAGATTGAGATCTTTTTTCAGAAAGTAAATGCTGATTGATGACACACATATTACAAAGACAAACCAGTAGGCCCATCCCTGCCAATAATTCAATGAACCAGCTGGCAAAAAAAGCGCAAGCCACAGGACAACAGCAAGAGCTGCTAATCCAACAAGTGCTTGAATTCTTATGTTGCTAACAGGTTTATCCATAATTTGGTCTTCCTTAATTCATCATCCAACTTTAAAAATACTCTCACACAACCTCGATTTCAACCCTCAATTTTGATATGTTATTATAGCGCTTTGGTTTCCATTCATAGAAACGGTGTCGTGTTTGCCTAGATTAATTGAGCCTTTGAAGGTGAAGGGTTATACTCTTAGAAATCGAATTGTTATGCCGCCGATGCAATCGGGAAGAGCTAGTTTTGAAGGCGTCGTAACCAACAGACTCATTAATTTTTATGTGCGCCGTTCCTCAGCGTTGGGTTTGCCTATTGTTGAGCACGCGTACGTTTCACCGACTGGAAAAATAGGGCCAAAACAACTAGGAATTTATGCTGACTCGCTAATTGGCGGTTTTGAGAAGCTTGCGAAGGGTTTGCATGAGGTTGGCGTTCCTGCAGTTGTTCAAATATCGCATGCCGGCGGAGTTACAAACAAAAAAGTCATCGGCACCGAACCAGCAGGACCCTCGGCAAGACCAAAAACACGGATGCTGGAAGTTAGCGAGATCGAATCGATTGCCGAGGATTTCGCTTTGGCTGCTGAACGCGCGGTTAAGGCTGGTTTGGACGGGGTTGAGCTTCATGGAGCACACGGATACCTGCTTAATCAGTTCTTTTCGCCATTGCTAAACAAGCGTGATGATGAGTACGGTGGCTCTCTGGAGAAGCGAATGAAATTTCCCCTGTTGGTTGTTGAAAAAGTACTTAAGAAACTCAATGGCAAGCTTTTGCTCTACAGGTTAGGTTCAGATGATTTAGCTCCAGGCGGAACGCGTATCGAGGATTCTGTTGTGTTTGCCAAGAAGCTTGAGACGTCAGGTGTTGATATCATAGATGTGTCTGGCGGGATGTGTGGAAGCGAACCAAAGCAGTTAAAGCATGTAAAGGGCTATTTTGTTCCTCAGGCAAGTGAAATCAAGAAGGCAGTTAGCGTTCCCATCATTGGAGTGGGCGGAATTACCGACGCTATTTTTGCAGATAAATTGGTAAGTGAGGGCAAAGTGGATTTGGTGGCGGTAGGTCGAGCTTTTTGGAGAGATAATGAATGGGCACAAAAAGCCATCCAAACACTAAGGAAATACCAGAAAACGAATTAGTTTTTTTTGGGCTTTTTAAAATAGAGAAAAAAGGCAGAAGGTTCTTGCCAAAATTCATTTTTTCAACGAGCAACTAAGTCATTCTCGTAAAAAATGGATAAACTCGGTTTAAGGTGTTTTCGCGCTTCCGTTTCGTTTTTTCGGCGCATAAATTTGTTCTAAGCGGTAAGAGTATCGTTTCAGGAACCATTTCTTAACAACCTCAACTAAGAACAAATAGCCCGCTATTATCCCCACCAAAGCCAGGTAGAATGTTGCAGGCGGAGGAGTAAACCCAAATATGGCGCCAAGTGGCGTGTAAGGCAAGGCGAAAGCAACTGCGACAACGGCTAAGCTGCTAATCACCAAATATTTGCCTGGTTTGCTTTTCCAAAACGGCGTTTTTCTTGTTCTTAACACGAAAACTACCAGTGTTTGCGTTATAAGTGACTCCATGAACCATGCAGTTTGAAAAATGCTTTGTCTTTGAAGTTCAGGAACAACATCTGGCAACATAGGCATAAAGACGAACAGTAACAAGAAAAATGTCAAATAATCAAAAATCGAACTTACTGGTCCCATAACAACCATGAACCTTCTTATGTATGAGATGTCCAGTTTTTTCGGTTTCTGAATATACTCATCGTCAACGTTGTCGGTTGGTATAGTTGCTTCAGAAAGATCGTACAAAAGGTTGTTTAGGAGAATCTGAATCGCTGTCATAGGCAGAAAACTCAAAAACAGGGATGCTCCAGCAACACTAAACATTGTGCCAAAGTTTGAGCTGACACCCATCATAATGTATTTCATTGTGTTGCCGAAGGTTTTTCGGCCTTCCAAAACGCCTTGGTCAAGCACGTTTAAGTCAGGTTTCAACAGGATGAGGTCGGCAGATTCTTTCGCAACATCAACTGCGTTTTCAACTGATATGCCTACGTCGGCAGTTTTCAAAGAGGGTGCATCGTTGATTCCGTCACCCATGTACCCTACTACATGACCGTTAGCCCTAAGGGCGCTAATCACTCTATCTTTTTGAGCGGGGTTTACACGGGCAAAAATGTTGTTCTCCTCAACAACTCGCGACAGAGCATCGTCTTGGAGCAGAGCGATTTGGTTTCCTGTAACAACTCCTTTTATAGCAAAGCCAAGTTGCTCGCAAACAGTTTTTGTAACTAGCTCGTTGTCCCCGGTAACTATTTTGAGTTCCACGCCATCTCGGGCGAGCAAACTGATAGCTTCCTTTGCGCTTTCTTTAGGCGGGTCAGAAAAAGATAGAAACCCAAGAAAAACCATGTCGTGTTTCGTCGCCAATTGAGTAATGTGTTTTATCATCTGTGACTTTCTTGTACGCGACCGCTAAAACTCTGTATCCCTTAGCGCTGAGATCATTGTATTGTTGCTCATACTGGCCTTGGCAAACATTTGTAAAATCAGTTAACTTTTCGTCTGTTTCGCAGAAGGTACAGATTTTTAGGATTTCTTCTGCTGCACCTTTGGAAATAATTAGCCTCTGCCCTTCATATTCAACCACAACCGAAACGCGCCGACGGATAAAATCAAAGGGGATCTCATCAATTTTGTTGATTCCAGTAACATCAAACTGCTTGTACTGAAGCACGGCATCGTCGAGAGGACTTTTCAATCCTGTTTCAAAAACACAGTTAAAGTAGCCATACATCAATACTTTCTGTGCTTCTTTTCCCTCTAAATCCTCGGCATCATTTAGAGTAAGTTTATTCTCCGTGAGAGTTCCTGTTTTATCAGTGCATAAAACGTCCATGTTGCCAAAGTTTTGGATGGATGCCAAGCGTTTTACGATAACACCTTTTTTGGACATTGCGACGGCTCCTCTGGATAGGTTGATGGACATTATCATTGGCAGAAGCTCAGGTGTTAAGCCAACCGCAAGAGCTACTGCAAAAAGCAGCGATTCCAGAATTGTTCGGCTGCCTGAATAGAAAAATGCGTTTACAAAAAACACGAAAACGACAAGGAAAAGCGTTACTTCAGTCATTAAAGCTCCGAAGCGGCGTAGCCCTTTTTCAAACTCGGTTTCAGGTGCCTTCGATGTGAGTGCTTTTGCGATTTTTCCGTATTCTGTTAATTTTCCCGTCTTGACGACAACTGCTGTTCCTGTTCCACTGACTACTGAGGTTCCCAAGAAAACATAGTTATTCCACCCTGTCATCTCAGATGTTACAGTTGACAATGGATTTGCGTTCTTTTCAACTGGAAACGCTTCGCCCGTTAACGCTGACTGATTAAGGTTCAAATCTTTCGCGCTGATTAATCGGGCATCGGCTGGAACAAGATCTCCTGCGATAAGATACACGATGTCACCTGGGACAACTTCGGAAAGTTTCACATCTTGTTTAACGCCGTCTCTAAGAACTGTTGCCTTTGTGGTTACTCTTTCTTTAAGTGCTTCAGCAGCGTTCTGGGCTTTTGATTCTTGATAAACGTCAAGTATGATGCTCAGAAGAACTATGAAGAAAATAATAACTGCGTCTGTTGTGTCCCCAACAAACCCTGAGACTAAGCCCGCAATCAAAAGGATAAGAACAAGCGGATTTCTCAAGTGATAAAGAATTTCAACAAATCCAGTTCGTTTTTGTTTTTCAGCTAACTCGTTGGGTCCGTACGTTGCAAGGCGGCGCTGAACTTCTTGAGCAGATAAACCTGACTGGGATGTTTTGAGTTGTGCTAAAACTTCATCAGCAGGTTTAGATAAGAACTTCTTGGTTTTCCGCCATAAAATCAACAACACGAGTTGTCAAAAAGATAGTTTACCGAGCAACTATTAAACATTAAGCGCTTGGACAAATTGCTGGAACTTCAAACTAAGCATATTCTTTAAGAAATAGCGGCTATTGAATATAACTTCAGTTTAATGGAGAATCAAAAAAATGTCACATAAAGGAGAAGCCTATTCAGCGTCGGGCGCCATCTTTTTGGATAATCCGATAAGACGGTTAATTCAACCGCCCACTGAACTTGTAGAAAAACTTGCCATAAACCCAACCGATGTAGTTGTGGATTTTGGATGCGGACCAGGCTACTATACGATAGAGCTTGCAAAAAAAGCAAAAAAGGTTGTGGCAGTTGATCTTTCGCCTGAGATGCTTAAAAAAGCCCAAAGAAAAGCCGAGAAAGCAGGAGTGAAAAATATTGAGTTTTTGCAAAGCGACGGAAAAAGTCTTCAGCTTGAAAGAGGGCTTGTTGACATGATTCTTCTTGTCACGGTTTATCATGAGGTCGGTGATAACGAAGTTGTTTTGAAAGAGTTTGGCAGAGTCTTGAAGCAAGAGGGAAAGTTGGTAATTGTAGAAATTATAAAGAAGGGTATCTTTCCTGGGGCGCCAGTTCAAAATCCAGACAAATTGAAGGCTGAAATTGAAGCCGTAAATTTTAAACTTGAAAAGCTTATTGCCTTACAAGAACTATGGCATTTTATTGTTTACCAAAAAAGGTTGATTTCGCTCTCAGAATATTTCTTCATTTTTTTGATTTCCTTATCTACTGTTGTTGTGTTTTAACAGTCACAAAGCTAATTCAACCAGAAACCGCTCTCTATAGAATGTGAAATTCAAATCCTTGCATGAAAAAGCAAGGCTTGTAGACAATTTAATAGATGCTTACATAGAGGCAAAAAGAACCAGTTTTGTTCCAATGAACAACTTGGAAAAGATTATTACGACAGCTTTTCCCGACGCTGTTTTGGTAAACTTTGGTTTACATAAACTTGTTTTTCACATCCAGCATAAAAGTCACGAGTTAGCATTAAAGACTGGAAAAGCCCAAGCCATAGAATTGGATCATAAAGCGTACAAGCAACTTCCAGCAAACTTAAGGCAAATTTATTTCGCCAGGGTCTTTTGGCACACTAAGTATTGTCTCTTGCAAGAATACGGTGTCGAAGCAGAGGCTTCGGCTGAAGGTTTAGTCCAGCTTAAAGCTATTGCCAATAAATATGGTCTGTTGGACATAACGTGCGACAATATTCGAAACGTAAATGGGAACCTAAAAATCGTAGATGCAAGCCTAGCGCCTCCAGGGCTTTTTAGACTTTGGAAGACAGCCGATGTTGTTAAAACGATGTTGCCACCGCCAGTTAGAAAAGCAATTAGGAAGTCACGGATGCTAACCACTGGCAAAGGACGATAATTTAAAGGCAAAATGTCTGGTTTATTGCGTTAAACTTGGTGGAAAAACATATCAAGCCGTCATAATCATCATGAAAGTGTAACATGACTTCCACAACTTCACTTTCAAACATTCGCGGCTCAGACAATTGGTTAAAAGACATCTTAAAAAGTCACAGCGGCTTTGACGAAAACCAAATTGTTACTCGAAGCCGACAAGACAGCTTATGTGTCTTATGTAAAGGTGCACGTTTTCTCTGCGGAAAAACTCGTTGTTCAATAATGCTAAAAGTCAACTATTTCCTCAAAAGCGTGCCATTAATGGGTGAGGATATTGCTGGTATGTCTCCGCCAAGCGTTTTTATCGGAAGAATCGGATACCCAAATGTTTACGCTGGACCACTCGTGCCCCCGGTTCATGAGGATACAAGCATTTACGATTTACCCGAGCATTGGTTTGGAAAATCCATGGATGAAATTGTAGGTTTCCGTAGTTTGCTTGTACGTGGCAAACATAGAGTTAACGTGCAAAAATTCACGGATGCGGCAAAATCTTAGATCAAACACGTGAATTAGCCCTCGCCGACAGCAGTGTAGACATTGAATTGAACCTCACCAAAAAACCAAGAGGCTCAATTTTTCTTGACGATGATATTCAACCATTTGGTCCTTCAGCGCCAATTCGAGACTTGCATGTCGGCAATTCAAGGTACGATGATAAAATTGAGAAAGCATATTACGATACTGATTTGAAGGCGACGCAGGCAGTTTTGGAACTTTTTAATCGAGGCGTTGTGGTTTCAAAAATTCAGAAAGCCTTCAGCGTTGGCGCTTTTGGTATTGAAAAAAACAGGAAGCTTGTTCCTACTCGCTGGAGCATTACTGCTGTTGATGACATCATATCCAAAAACCTAAGAGAACAAGTGAAGACTTTTCCTGAAATCAACGAATTCAGGGTTTACGAATCCGTCTATATGGATAATGTTTTTGAGATTTTAATGATTCCGCAGCAATGGAGTTACGAATCTATGGAAGCCTGGTTTCCAGGCACAACTTGGAATCCGACTGGAAAAAACATCGCAATCTTTTCTGATTGGGAAGGTAACAGTGGACGAACTACATATGCTCTGATTGGCGGCTGCTACTATTCGGCGCGGTTGGCTACTTGCGAACAATTGGTTCGGGAACGGCGCCAAGCCACTGTTATTGTGCTAAGGGAGGCAAGACCCGGTTACATCATGCCAATTGGCGTTTGGCAGGTACGTGAAAATGTTAGGAATGCTATGCGTCAAAAACCTTATCTTTTCAAAAGCTTGGCTGAATCTTTGCAGTTCATTGCTGGCAGGTTTGAGATTCCAATTCACCGGTGGATAAGGCAGAGTGAATTGTTGAAGAAAGCTCTTTTCCAAAAGAAAATCACAGATTTTTTCAGAGGTAATTGACACCAAAATTTTGATTGACATTTTTATCTTTAATTCTAAGCATTTTGGGACTTTTTGGGACGAATCTAGACACGACCTGTAGAAGATTTAAGTTTTATTTCAAAAAAACAACTCAAAACAAACTGATGTTTTTTACGTTGAAAACATTTTCTAAAACTTCTCTTTCTAGCTAGACCTAAACTTCTAAATGTCAAATATTGTCAAAAAATGTATCAACCTGCAACCAAACTAAGCCCCAAAACAAAAAAGCAATCTAAAACGCAAAGAAAAATCCCTGCCAAAAAATCTGTCAATAGCCCTTTGGGACACAAGGAGACGGACACAGACGGAGGGAGGCGGGTAGAGAGGGATAAAGACGCAGCCTGCAGAGAAATCAAGCTTTGAAACAAAAAAGAAGCTCAAAACACAAAGAAAAAACACTGCCAAAAAACCGTCACAACTTCCAGGAAGCAATAGACCGGCCTATCTCTTCCTTTTTCTTCCTTTTTCTCACATTTTTTTACAGATTTTTACAGATCCTCACATTTTCTCACATTTAAAGACGCAACCTGCAAACGAATCAATACCCAAAGCAAAAAAGCAATCCAAAACACAAATTACAAAAATGAAGAAAAACATGATTATGTCGAACATGAAGTTTTTTCTTAAAACTGCCGAAATATTAAACAGAACCATAATTGACTAAGCATAATAACAACGTTGGGGAACATCAAAATGCGGATGATTAAGTGGCAAAACGGCACAGTAATAACACCGGATCAAACCAAACTTCCTCTCCAAGAAGTGACTTTGGAAATTAAAACGGTTAAGCAGATGGCTGAAGCCATTAAAACCCTCCGCGTCAGGGGTGCTCCTCTGCTGGGTGCAGCTGCTGGCTTTGGCGTTGCATTAGCAGCTTACCATTCAAAAGCAAAAACCAAAAAGAAACTGCTATCAGAATTGGAAGCTGCCGGCTCAATTATCAAACGTCAACGACCCACAGCTGTGAACCTGTTTTGGGGAGTAGACCGAGTCCTAAACAAAGCCCAAGCCTACTCAGGAAATATGGAAGGGCTTAAAACAGCCATCGTTGAGGAAGCTCAGAAGATAGCCGATGAAGATGCAGCTCAGAACCGGGCAATCGGCAAAAACGGTTCAGTTCTCATAGATGACGGCGATACAATTTTGACTCACTGTAACGCAGGCGAACTTGCGACTGTGGAATACGGCACAGCATTGGGTGTGGTTCGAGCGGCTTGCGAGCAAGGCAAAAAAATTAAAGTTATCGCTGACGAAACCCGTCCGCTTTTGCAGGGTGCTAGGCTTACGACTTACGAGCTTAAACGCGATGGCATTCCTGTTACGCTTATTACGGACAATATGGCGGGCTACGTTATGAGCAAAGGGCTTGTTGACAAAGTTATTGTTGGCTCTGACCGCATAGTTCAAGATGGGGTGGTTAACAAGATCGGCACTTACTCAGTGGCAGTCCTTGCGCATGAACATGGCATACCGTTCTATGTTGCAGCACCAAAATCCACCTTCGACCTCGCACACAAAGCCGCAGACGTAATTATTGAAGAGCGCAAACCGGAAGAAGTCACACACATCGGCTCAGTGCAGATTGCTCCAGACGGAGTCAACGTTATGAACCCCGCCTTCGACATAACACCGTTAAAATACGTGTCAGCCATAATCTGCGAAACCCACGTTTACTACAGCAAAGACTTCGAATCATTCAAAAAATAGTAGTTTAAGCCTTCCTTTCCTATTCTTTTGTAGAAATCGCAAACAATGTTTAGAGACCTGTTTTCATACCTTAAGAAGATGAATTTTTTTCCGTTTGAGTAATAAGTTTCTTTATGCAATTCTTATCTGATGCAAAGGCTTTTTAGCAAATAAATACAAACAGACGATGAGGTTAGAGTTGTGAAAACAATTGTTCTTTTTTCTTCTAAAGGAGGCAACACTGAGAAAATTGCTAAAGAAATTTCTTCTGAGCTAAACTGCCAATGTGTAAAGATAAACAAGGATTTTGATTCATCGATCTTGGACTTGAACGATTTTGAGTTGGTTTTTGTTGGAACTGGTGTTTATGCAGCTAAGCCGAATGCTGATATGCTTAACTACCTTAATGAAATAAATCTAACTAACAGCAGGCAATTTGCGGTTTTTATGACTTGGTTTGGTCGTGGAACAAGCGATAAACCTGCCTTTGACAAAATAAAAACGGCAATTGAAGCGAAAGGTCAAAGAACACTTGAAAGCTGCTATGAATGCCAAGGTGAAGGACATACATTCATGACTCGCGGCATTTCCCGTCTCATAGGGCATAATGCGAATGGCCACCCAAATACCGAAGAACTAAGCGCTGCAAGGAAATGGGCTAAAGAAGTCTCCGAATCAGTATAAGCGATAAGTTGTTACCTAATTACACAAAAATTCCCATCAAATTAGAGCAAACTATCATGTCTCTTATTTTCAATAAATGATAAAAAATGAAAATTCGGCTGGGAAACGTTAAAGAGTTAACAAACCCAAAATGGACGTATTACGGTTGATTTAACTGATGAGCGAAAACAAAAAGAACCAGCCTCCAGAATTCAGAACCAGCGGCACCTTAGCAAAAAAAGGGGTTATCGTGGTTGAGCAGAGCAGCATTGATGCACTTATCACACGTGGATATGGCACTTTAGAAGACAAAGTTTTCACTCTTACCTTTTTTGAATCTCTGTACCTTATGGATAAAGGCATGCTTGAAGTCAAAGATGAAAATTGCAAAGTCGCTGATTTCCAAACCTTACTTCACTGCTACGAAGCACAAAATGATAATGCATGGGTTAGCTACATGGTTTACCGTGACCTCAGAAGCCGCGGATACGTTGCGAGGGAAGGTTTCGGGGCGGGAATTGATTTTCGAATGTACGAGCGAGGAGCCTACGGCAAAGATACAGCACCTTACTTGGTTTTAAGTATGCAAGAAGGCAAACCTCTCGGTATAGACGAGTTAGCTGGAGCAGTGCAACAGAGTCAAAACCAAAAGAAAGAGCTAACCTTAGCCGTCATGAACCGCAGAGGCGAAATCGTTTACTACTCGGTTTCCCAGTTAACTTTCAAGTAAGTGCTAAAGAATGGCGCATATCGGTTATAACTGGAACGCTCAAGATTACGCTAAAAATAGCCAAAACCAGTTCCAATGGGCCCAAGAATTAATTCCAAAACTAAATCTCCAAGGAAACGAAGCCCTGCTGGATATTGGCTGCGGCAACGGCAAAATCACGGCAGAACTTGCAAGATGTCTACCCAAAGGCAGGGCAGTCGGCATCGACAGCTCAGAAAAAATGATAGATTTAGCAAAAAAAGCGTTCCCACAAAAAGACTACCCAAACCTTTGTTTCCAAGTTATGGACGCCCGAAAATTAACTTTCAAATCGGAATTCGATATTGTTTTTTCTAATGCTGCGCTACACTGGATTGTTGACCAAAATGCAGTTCTTACAGGCGTACAAAGAAGCTTAAAGCCGGGCGGAAGAATGCTTTTTCAAATGGCTGGCAAAGGCAACGCCAAAGACATACTTAGCCTCATAAACGAACTATTGGCTGTTGAGCCTTGGAAAAGCTTTTTTGGCAATATGGCTTTTCCCTATGGCTTCTACGATGCCGAAGAATATACAACGTTTATGCAGCAGGCGGGTCTGTTGGCTGAACGGATTGAGTTGTTTCCTAAAGATATGAAGTTTAACGGTGCAGAAGGCTTAGCTGGATGGGTAAGGACTACTTGGCTACCGTTCACTGACAGGATACCGATAGAGCTTAGACCAAAATTCGTCGAATTAATCGTTAACTGCTACATTGAACGACATCCTTCGGACAATGAAGGCGTTGTTCATGTTGGAATGATGCGCATAGAAGTAGAAGCACACAAACCCAATGTATAATCATTGATTAATATCCAGTCAAATTCAATAAAGTTTTTAATTCATTGAGGTTCTTAAGAGCTATAGCAATTCCGTTTTTTTCATCTTCTATGTTTTTCAATACAATTGGTTTCAGCCCTTCAATTTTTGAAAGCTCCAGAATTTTTGACAGTGAATCCTTATTGCTATTAAAAATATATTCAAAAACATCATTATGAATTAAATCATTGCTTACTGACTTAATGGCGTCATCAATGTAAACTTCAGAATTTTTCTTGGAATTTAGAATAATATCTTTCGCAGCATCAAGAGCAATTTCTTTGGCAATTGGTAATTTACTTAATTGATTAAATAACCCCGACTCTTCTTTCATTAGTTGAAATATCGATTCATCTTTGTTATTAAATACGTAATAAACTAAAATTCCTTGAATTGTGGAAGAAAATAAAGTCTCCCCATGCAATCCGCTTCTTTTCTCAATCGTGCCTACAAGTTTTCTTTTCTGCAGTTTCTTAATAGTGCGTAAAACGGTGGGATAATATTTTAAGCCTGAACTTTTCCAAATCTGATATGCATTGCCATATTTTATTTTTCCTAGCGTGTCTAGAACAATGGTTTCACTTTTATTTGGTTTAAACTCTACTATGTCCCAAAACCTCAAATCTATTGACATATATGCAACACACTGCAATAATATTGCACACAAAACACACATATGGCTTTTGGTGAATCTAATAACTGATAGCTATCAAAAGGAAAAGTGTTAAGTGATGCCGCCAGAATGCGAAGGATCAAACGCATGTGAGGCAGCTACCCACACTCAGCACTCAATATTTTTTAAGATATTTCGCAATAATGCATACTAATTAATTTCTTTTTAGGGTTTGAAATCTATTTCTTCAAAATTTTAAGAACTGCCTTTTTTCCATTGAAATATTCAAACAGAGATTGCTCATCAATTGTTATTCCAGCTTGGCGTACTTTGACAATGCAAGTGCGGTATTGCTTTTCAGTGAACTTTGTAGTCTTTATAGAGTCATCACTTTTGTTTGAGCCAATGAAATAGTAGGTTTCTTTATGAGCTTTCCTCTTTATCAGCGCTGCACGTTGTTTTCTGAATTGGGTAAGAGACGGACAGTCTTGAGTTTCCATGCCAAATGCGGTTTTTGGGAAAAGTCGGCAGCCGTCAGGTCTGATTTTGTAGATGGAGCATGCATGGTTATCTAGGAATGGACATAGGGTATGCGCGATGTAGTCGTCGTATTTTGAATGATCTGCTTCCCACATTTTGCCTAGCTCTTCAAATAGCGTTTTTACTTTGGCATGAACTTCAAGGTGCTCTTCAGGTTTGGAGTTTATTTCTCCAGCACACAAGAAATCCTCTAGCAAGCAACATGCGCCACATTTTGTGCACAAAAAAGGCAAATTAACGGACCAATCGCCGTTTTTGTTTGTGAATTCCAAATGCAAATAAAATGTGTTAATCATTGTGAGGATCAACAATTAACAACAATGCTTCTTGTTTTCAAGTTTTCTGACGAAAAAGAGATTTTTAAATGTACTCAAGTATTGTTTAGAATGTTTTGAAGAAGATGCGTGCTTCCCCCGAGCTTCTTCTTTCAACGCAAATATTATACAGTAAGGAATGTCGTCATCGGCTCTATATAGAAGGTTATTTAAACCAAGTACGCGCACTCTAAACCATGAACGTTTGTGTAGTTTATTTTTCAAGAACAGGAAACACCAAACGCTTAGCCCAGGCAATAGCTGACGCAACAAAAGCACCCATCTACGATTTAGCCTCAGCACAGCCGTCAGCCATCGAAAACTGTGACCTTCTAATCTTAGGCACCCCTGTTGAAGGTGCCAGCCCAGCAAAAGAGACAGTAACCTTCATCGAGAACATGCCCCAGGTCCAAGACAAAAAAGTTATTCTATTTTGCACTTACCGCGCATTTGGAAATGAGCGAACCATGAAGAATATGGAAAAAAGGTTAGCAGGTAAAGGCTATCAAATCGTAGCAAGAGTTTCTAAGAAAGGCATGAAGCCTGAAAAAGAAGCAGACTTCTCAGAGGTCGTTGCCGAAGTACGAAAAGCTTTAGAAAAACAATTGCAAAAATAAAACTAAGTAAGGCAAACCTGAAATCTACGGCGTTATTTTACGAGTAAGTAATCATTAATCATTTTATCATGTTCGAACCCCAATGGCTTAGGCAGTTCCTGCAGGCTGAATAGCTGGATATCTTGGATTTCGCTTTCTTGCCGCTTCATTTCTCCCCCAACCACTTTAACAAGAAAACATGTCGGGTAGTACTCGTAGTCCACATCATCCATGATTCCTTTCTCGATGTATTCGCCTATTTTTCGGACAATTTCAACATCCAATCCTGTTTCCTCTTTTACCTCTCGAACAACGGTTTGCTCAATGGTTTCGCCTGGATCCATTCTGCCGCCTGGCAACCCCCAGTAACCCTTGAAGGGAACAGTATTTCGTTTAATTAGCACAATTTTGTCCTTTGGAAATGGAATTATCGCCGTTGCGGTTTTGCCAGTGTATCTCTTCATTTTGATCACTTATCTCAATTCATTTTCTGTAAACGATAAACAGTGTCGATGCAATAAGGCTTTTTAGAAGACGAAATCGGTTAATATTGATTTAACCTATTTGTTAACGATTGATATTCACGATCCGAAAGCCATCCTGCATCTTTCAAATAAACTAATCCCTTTTCTATGTTAACGCGAATCAACTCATTTTTCAAAAGATTATTTCTTTCACCCAAATCAACAATTTGTTGATCCATCAAACTATTCTGATTAGTTATCACCTGAACTTTGTTAATAAAAGTCGCAATAGCCTTGAACCGTGGATTAAACATCTCTTTAATTTTCGAAATACCCATTACACCCTTCAGTTTCGCAGCAAAACCAACAGAACTTGTCATTGATGGTGCCAGAAAAAGATAACGATTTGCTGATCCGGTTTGATAACAAGCAACATAGAATGGGATATAAAACAGAGTTGGACCATTCAATTGTAGGTTTCTAATACCTAACATTTGGAAACCATCGACGACTCCTTCAGCCAATTTAATTGCACGATTCAACCCTTCAACTATTGGTTTTTCTCGGCTAAGCAACTTTTCAGTTTCTCGCTTAAAAATCAACATTTTAGCGTCACATACAGTTTCAAGATCAAGCAATGGTTGGCGAGCCAACTTTACATTAGTTTCAAGTTCAAACCGTAGGGCAGAGATTTTCTCATTTTTCTGTTTGATTAAATGTTTAATGTTGTTTTCTATTTGCTTTAGCTCTTTTCTTAAGTCCATTGATTTCTTTCTTGGTTTCGCGACTTTTTGATTTCCATCTTTTTTCATAAATTGAATGGTTCTGTTCGGCTTGTTCTTTTGCTGCTATGTTCGTACTGTTTGAGCTTTTTTTCTTCAAAGTCTACGATTTTTGATGTTTTTGCTTTGAGTTTTTCAAGTTTATCTATTTCATCATCAAAGTCAGCAGTTATCTTTGCTATTTGACGTTTGCATTCGCTGTTTAGCTTGAAGATTTGTGGATTTATGATTTCTTCTTGAGCTTTGATTTTAGCTGCGGCTTCATCTTTTACTGCTTCCGCTGCATAATCCAGCTCGGTTATGTATTGGCTAGTTATTTTGTTTACGCGTCTTAGGCATTCAGGAAACCTGTCAGCATCTTCTTTAAGTGAAGATTGTAAACTGTTCATTTCAGATATCATTGAAGAAATTGTTGCATCTTGAAGAGACGGAGGCAGCAAAGCTATCTTTGTAAATTGACCTATAACTTCTGTTGGCTTCTTTACGGTAGACATCAAACTCTTTTTTAAAATCTGAATCAACAATTAAACTTCTCAGAGAGAACTCTTTCTCTTTTATTGGTTGCAGAAAATAACTATTATTGTCTGAGAGGAAAGCCATGTAATCTTCCCGCGTCTTAGAATTTACCTCAAGGTTCTCCATGAAAACTTTTGCAGTAGGCAATTCAACATAAGGAATAGAATAGATGAAATTGTTTAAGCCGTCAAAAATGTAGGTAATCAGATTATTTGGAAAAAGCCACAGTGGATAACCCATTTCCGCAATAAAATGGAGTTTTTCTTCTGGCTGTTTTAAGATTAAGCCTCCGCCTTTGTTTCTTTCAAACTCTGCAAGCGCAGTAAACCGCTGCTGCTTCGACTTCTGAGGCGATTGGTTCATTGCTTTTCTCCGGGGAAAAGGGCAAAATGAACCGTTTAACTGGAGAGTTTATCATTAGTTTCAGGTCACAGTATATCGGGTTGCTTTTTAAAATTTTTTGTGTAATTAACATTGAATTAAACTGAATCAGATCTATTAGGGATCAGGTGGTTCAATACAATCTTCATAAAGTTAGGCTGAGTTGTGAAGTCAGTTATTGACGGTATTTTGTGCAATTTTTTTTTGTGTTTTGAGCTGTTTTTTTGAAATAAAACTTAAATCTTTTGCAGGTTGCGGTTTTAAAAGGTTCGGCAAGGTCTAAAAAGGTCTGGAAAGGTCCAATAAGGTCTAGGCGCTACCAACTTGAATCGTAAAAATCGTTGAGAGCCTGACCAACCTAACACTTTTCTCATTATTTTTGTTGTTTGTGTTCTGGTTTGTTTTTGATTTATGAATTAAAGACCCATTGGCAATTATACATAAGTTAAACCTAAGTATTCTAATCAGATAAGATGAGTAGCGAAGCGATATGAAGATTTTACTTGACGAAATGTACGCCGGCTTGAAAGAATATTTTGAAACCTTAGGCTACGAAGTGCTGACTGCTCAGGAATCAGGTTTGAAAAGTGCAAAAGATCGAGATATAGTGGAATACGCTGGAAAAAACAATTTGATTCTTGTTACTCAGGACCAAAAACCCGCAGAGTTGGCTGAGCTGCTTGGGTGTTAAGTGTGTTTTTATTTCTAATTTGATGATTGCCAAATTGGTTGACGAGAAAATTAAGCAGCTCTTTAAATGAGTACATGGCGGAGATATTTGTTCCACAGGTAGGAAGCAGCGTAGCCTGCTACACTGCCAGTAGCTGGACCCATAAACAAAACCAAGGCATCAAGCATCGTGCTTCTTTGAATAAATAAGCCTGCGCCCTTCGCAAAAGGAATGAACTGTGGAAACATCGCAAAAGCCGAGTAACTTAAAACCCCAATTAACATGGTGCTCACAGCCATAGCAGCCATCAGTCTGTTGCGGTTTACGCCTTCGCGGGAAGCGTTGATTTTGAAAACGAACAAGAATACATCGACAAAAACTCCAAACAAGAGGGTAAAGAAAAAGGTGAAAGGGCCCAAAGCTGGATTTCCCAGAGCTGTTAAGAGACCTCCAACTGCTCCCACATAGGTAGCGCCTAATTTACTGATAAATAATCCGCTTAATGCGAGAAGAACTGCTTCAACTACGATTAAAACATAGTTCAATGGGGGAGGCAGAAAAACGTTGACTACGAAAATGATTGAGCCGAAGAGCGCGGTCATGAATAATTGGCTGAGCTTCTGCATCAATAGTCCCCCTTTTGATATAGGACTTCACTTACTATCTAAAAAGTTTAATGCACAAATAGAAAAAGTTGCTAAATCAGGCTTTCTGACCAACAATTATTCCTTGTTTGTTTTAATCAGAAAGCTATAAATTGGCAAGCTACAATAACAAGTAAATATACATAAGTGTGAATTGAGGGTTAATTGATGAGCACTCACGCAGAAGATTTGAAACTTCGTTTAATGACAATCGAACTGCTAAGAACAGCAAAATATAAACGAAATATTACTTATCGAGAATTAGCATCAAAAACAGGATTACCAGTCACTGTACTTAGCCGATACGCAAAAGGCCACGTGTTACCAAACACGACAAGAGCCAAACAACTCTGGCGAGTCCTCACCAAAATGGTCGGCTTAGAAGCAGAACTGCGGAGCCGAATAAAATTTGACGACATCGGCTACTTCGACAACACGGAAATCGTCGGTGACTACAACATTTTACAGCAAGCAGCAAACCATGCACTAGCAAATTTTGCAGGCAAAAGAGTTACCAAAGTTTTAACTGCAGCAGTTGATGGAATTCCATTAGCCACCATGGTCGCCAACGCTTTGGGAGTTAACCTTATTGTGGCAAAACGCAACAAAGAAGTCGGCGTCAAAGCCTTCCTCGATGAGACATTTGTTTTAGGAAGAGATTCAGGCGTAACCGTAACACTCTACATTCCCAAAGAAGCCATCAAAAAACGCGACAGCGTCCTAATCGTAGATGACATGATTAAAAGCGGCGAAACACAAGAAGCACTCGTAACTCTCGTAAAGAAGTCGAAGGCTGAAGTTTCAGGCATCTTCTCACTAATCGCTGTAGGAGAAGAATGGAAGAAACGGCTAAAATCAGGCGAAGACTCACCAGTTGAAGTTGTAACTGCCTTAAAATCTCCCTTTGACACTTCCTAAGTTCTTAGCTTAGGCAAACATTTTTCTTTCAATTTTTCAATTCAACTAATTTGAGGGTAAAATCAGATGAAGATAGGTCACATAACACTTCTTGTCAAGGATTTTGATGAAGCACTAAGTTTTTACGTTGAAAAATTGGGTTTCCAAAAATGCCGAGATGACCAAGTTTGGAGAAGACATGCGTTGGGTTACTGTTTCGCCAAAAGACCAGCCAGATTTGGAATTAACTTTTGTTTTGGCCAATACGGAAGAGAAGCTAAAAGCGTTGGGAAAACAGGCGGGGGACCACGTTTTCATGACTTTGCAGACCGATGATTGCAAACGAGATTACGAAGCCATGAAAGCGAAAGGCGTCAAATTCTATGGAGAACCAACGAAGCAAATGTGGGGCATAGAAGTGGTTTTTGAAGACCTCTACGGCAATCTTTATGACTTAATTCAGCGAGCAAAGCCACCTAATTAAAAAAGCAAACAATAACAAAGAATCATTCTAATCTATAAGAAGCAGCGCGAATGACTCAGGAGTCTTCGCAAATGGAAAAGTAACTTCGATCCCAGCGTTAGCTGCAGTTTTTTTCACGTTCACTCCGACCGCATCCTCAGACCAACGAGCCAAATTAGGATGAGCACAAATCTTTGTTTCTGTATTGCATTTTTCGCAGAGTTGACAGTGACCTGAAACAAAAGATATGGCTAAGCTGTAGCCTTTGTTCATCGCTGCCTTCTCCAAATCAACTACTGATTGCAGCATTTTGCGTTTGTCATCTTTCCAGTCTGCCCAAAACTTTGCTGCTTTCTCCTTGATTTCTTTCGGAACTGTGGGATCGGTTTCAGCCACCATAAGTTTTTTGAGTACTTCAGGTTCGGCTTCCGCAGTTGATTTGAACTTCATGAACATGGCATAGCTGTATTCGCTAACTGATTTTTCTAAATTCTTCCGCTGATGGTGTGTAAGGTGGGCAAGCTAATGTTTTTCCGTAATGATTGCAGCCGACTTTGCATTTGAGAACCACACGGTCTTCAACAACTACTTTGCTTGTTGGAATGATTTTTGCGTCTGCAGCCCCTTTCTCTAAAGCTAAGTTTGGTTAGAAACTGAAATTTTTCTGTGCCTGTTTGAGTTGACATTGATTTTCACTTATCTCTTGCGTGAGCGTTTTCTTTTGATATAAACTTTTAGAGAATTTTTAGATAAATTCTTCGTTAACTGCGTGCTGGCAAGTAAGCGATTAATGGATACTTGATATTTTTGCATTCTAGCAAGCACAAGGATAATATAGAGAATCGGTAAATCATGTTTGAACTGAAGGTGCGGTTGTAATCAAAAGCAAAATCAGCAGCATCGGATACGTCAACAAAATCCAAGAAAACATTTTGAGTATTAAAAGAAAGAGAACTCTCACCCTTATATGAGGATCTAAAAGCAGCTGACTGTGTAATCTGCGGAGGATCAGGCAGATCACTCTACTCCTTAAACGCTGCTTTAAGTCAAATTGCTTTGAGCCAAGTTGGTTGGCGAAATAAAGTGGTTTTAACTCCTGACGATCCAGGTTTTCCAGGAAAAAGCATGTATGATGCAGCCGCTGATTTGGGCAGGCGTTACAAGAAGACTTTACTTTTGATAAATTCTGGAAGCGGATATTCGGATGACCCCTTAGTTATGGCTCAAGATTTAGCTAAGTACATTGAGGAAAAGAAATCAAACAAGTTTTCCATGGGTCTTTTCACATCTGCTTTATCGTCGCCTTTAGGAGAAATATGCAGCAAATATGGCAACGTGGTTGAGCTTAAGGGACGTGGCAAATCAAAACCCGGCACTGAATACAGCGAAACAGGTATGATGGGCGACATCTTCGAGTTAGGTACACTTGAACTTTTGAATAGTATGATTGAAGCCATTTTCCGAAATCTTGAAGTTGACGATGTTTTTCGGCTTTGTGTTGAAGAATTCGAGAAAATCGGTGAAATGATAGATTCAAACGTTAATTCTGAAACGTACACAACGCTTGTTGATATCCTTGAAAAACGAACAAACGTGTTTCTAGGCGGAAAAGGCACGGCTAACGAAATCGCCAAAATGACAGGCGTAAGACTTTTCCACATTAAAAGTTTCCTAGGTGACAACGTGTACATAACAAGAGGCGTTAACACTCCGCATCCAAGAGCAGGCGACCTTGAAATTCTCCTGTCATATTCAGGCGAAACAAGACCCGTAATCATCTGGGCAGATGTAATCAAAAAATTCGCTGGAACCGTATTTCGCAATAACAAACTCGGCAGAATCAACACTTGCCAAAAAAGCTGACCTCAAAATCATTTTGCCAGAAGAAGCAAAACCGCTTACTCCAAGACGCTTCTACACAAGAGCAGCCTACGTGTTGAGTCCAGTGCCAGTTAAACTGGCTGAACGTCTTGGACAAAGAGGACTTAAATCTTCCCGAATACATAATCAGCTGGTACCACTCCGTGACGCAGTAAATTTGAGTCATTCTTATTTCTTTTTCTGGAGCATTACGATTCTTGCATCCATCGAACCCTCAACGGAAAAGAGTGGAATTGCTAAAACTGGGCCTCTGCTAAATTTGGCTTTAGAAAAATATTTGTCTATCGATTCTTCAGTTACGGGGTTGAATTGGTTATGAGCTGTTTCTTTACTCTTTCCTCTTATGATTGCATGTCCTCCGTTTCTTAATATTCGAAAAAATTCTGAAGCATATTTGGCGCGGTTATGATCATCGATGTGATGGAATAATCCTCGGTCGGTGATAAAATCAATAGTCCCGTTGTATATGGGTAAGTCAAGAACGTTCCCTCGGAGCCAATTGACTTCGACTTGGGCTTTTTTCGCTCTTTTTTCTGCAATTTTAAGAGCTGCTGCGCTGATATCGATCCCTGTGACGTTGAATCCACGTTGAGCCATGAAGATTGCGTCGGTACCTCCTCCTGATCCAACATCAAGAACCTTCGCGTTTCTCCGGGGAATGTTAGCAGCTGAAAGGGCAATCAGCTCGGGTGAAGGATAATTAAACTCCCAGTGCTTGTATTCACCGGTTTCATAAGCGGTTTCCCAATAATTATCTGACATACCAATGCACTTACTGGACTTTTAGCCAAAATGGTTTTCCCAAGAGAAAATCAGTCAAGAATTCTGCAAAATCAGCATTTTCCTAATACACTGAACGTATTTCTGCATTAACTAGAACCCTGAGATTTTTCTGGATTGATTTGGCAATTAGTTCAGCGACCCCAGCGTTTTTGCCTCCATCGGCAAGTCTTATCTTTCAAAAGGCCAACTCACATCAATTGTTTTCCGTGGCACCATAACCATCCAGCGTCCATCCTCAATGTAGGGTCCAGAAATCACCGTTTTGTTGTCAGTGTATTTTGCTAAGAAATTTTCTCCTTCAATTTCTCGTTCAAGTGGTGGTCCAAGATGTTTTTTTATGTTTGGCAAAACTTGCTGGTCAAGCTCAAAAATGAAGATGCTGACTGTTGTTTCATTGCTCCAAACTGTATCTTTTAGGATTTTGTAATCACTGAGCTCGATTAGTTTGTGCAGGGAACGTTTTGTTTTGTAGAGTTGCCCCCATAAAACGTCTGGAACAGCATTGATTTGGTTCGATAACTAAAAAAATAGTTGATGAACCGCGGTTTTCAAGATGACTTCTCAATCTTTGCAATCGATAATGCTTTTGTTTTTGGTGGATAAAAGAAGGCTTGGTCAGGTTTTTTTAGGAATGCTCTGGCTGCACCAATAAAATCGTATAGTTTGTTTGGTTGCACGGCTGAAGCCACGTTTCTTCCTTTGTCAACTGGGTCAACAATCACTAAGGGCTCAGGAAAAAGCAGTGACAGATCATTTTCCCTATTTGCATAAAAGTTTTCGATGTCAACTATGACGCGTTTATTGTAGCGTGCGAAGGCTTCGATTGTTTGGGTGAACGAGCGATACTTCATTATTAATAATTCGCAGAGGTAGCCGCTGAAGCCGCCGACTTTAATTTCTGCTCCATAAACACCTATGCTCTGCATGAATTTTTTTAAAAGCCGAACTTCTCCGCGCAGGTCCTTGTCCAAATGTTTTTTGATGTAATCTGTATGGTAAGGTGTTCGGTCAGTGGCGCTTTGCCATTCGCCTGGCTTAGCATCGTAACATGGAACAATGTCAACGCGGTAATCTTCAACGATTAATTGAAGATACGGATGCTCAGCGAAACGTTCAATTTGCTTATAAGAACCAGCCGCGTTTTTAGCAATTCTTAATGCGACATCGCCAAGGTTTTTTCTTGGAATTGAAGTTGGCAACCGCATAAAAATGTCAATATCAGGATTTTCCTTTAGCCATGTGTCTTTGGCAACCGAGCCTTCTACCCGTACAATTGCCTGGAATGCCTTCTTGTTTACAAGCTAAGGTGACTTTAAGCTCTAATTCGCGGGTTATTGCTTCAACTTTTGCGCGATCCTCTTTTGCTGGAGTAATTTTCTCAAGCACTTGCTTGGTTAGCTGCTTGGATTTCTTGCATGGCTATCATTTTGTTTCTGTATTCTGGGCAATATTCTTTAATTGTTGAGTAAGTTGGACCTTTCGGCGAAAGCTGGCTTCTTTTAAGCCGCAGGCAGTTGGCTTGTATTGTGCCAAATTCGAAATCACCTTTTTTTGTTACAAATTCAGCTAGATGCTGTTTGTTTGCGCCTGTTCTTACCCGTGCAATAGTTAAGTGTGGGCTAAAACCGTAAGCATCCGCCTGAAATCCTAATGCACGTATTTGGGGTTCAAGCTGGGTAAAGATGTTTCTGAGTTGTTCTACGCCATCTGTCATTCCTGCCCAAACAACTCTGGGGATAATTTAGGCTCGGAAAAACGCCTAAACCCCGAATTTGAATGGTGAAAGGTTTGAACTCGACTTTTTTCATGGCTTCGTAAACTTTCTCTACCATGCCTGGGCTTATGTCGCCGAGAAAACGAATAGTTACATGAATGTTCTGTGGCGCCACAGGTCTTAGGTCGGCGCCTGTTTCAAGAACAAGTTTCTGCGCTTGCGTGAGCCTGTTTAGCACTTGCTCATTTTCCAAGTCAAACGCTATGAAGCTTCTTATTTGTTCAGACATCACAGTTTCCTCAGTATTTTTAACACTTAACTTTCATAAATGCTTTCTAATGCAACTGCTGAGGCCTTTCAGAGTTTAAGTCATAATTTTTAAGATTGAAGCTTTCGCAAGCCTGAAAGCTGGATAAAGGCTAAAAATGAACATTCCAGCTAAAGCTGCAAGAAACCAACCGGTTATCTCTAGGATAGTGACGCTTGTAACTAGTGGTTGCTGGATTAAAATAATCAAAGTTATGATGGTGCCGAGTGATACTCCAACCCCGAAGCTTGAAAGCAGGACAATCACGCTTTGAATTGCTAAAATGAACAACAACTATTTTTGGTTTAGCTCCAACAGCCCGTAAAACAGCGAATTCTTGATGTTGCTCATCTACCGCAAGCATCATGTAACCCACTAAGCAAAGCGCGGCCGAAACCAACGTGAAAAGTGGCAGAAGCATTATAGTTTGCCAAGTTGAAGCTAAAAAATTAGTGTTCTTTTGAATAATACTGTCAAGTGGAAAAACATTCAAGTTGGGATCTGCTCGATTGAATTAATGTTTTAATTTGTGTAATAGTGGTTGAGTGGTCAGTTGAATTGTTCAGCGTTACCAGCAGCAAATTTGGGCTGCAACCTGTGATATTCATTAATGTTTGAATTGGAACGTAGACGACTAAACCATTATTTGTTGGATCGGTGCAGATGCCAACGATGTTAAAAGTGTTGTTTTGAAACTCTATGCTTTCATCTAAGGCATTGGATATCTGTTATGCCTTTGCTGCGGTCGACTGAATACATTGTGTTGGCTACCGTGTCGCCAACAACTGCTTTTAAACCATCGTTTTGAGCTAAAAACCGTCCTTGCGTGAACCATGTGCCTGCAAGTTTTTCCGGGTTAACGCCGATAACCAGCGAAGTCACCTTGTCTACTATCACCCACAGAATATGTTGTCTGAGTTTCATAGTCAACTAGTGAAATTGGAGATTTCTTGAACGTGTTCTTTCAAAATCAAGCGTGAATCAACTAAACTAACACTTGGAAGAGCTGCTTAACTGTTCGATAACAGTCTGTGGAATGGCTAAGTTTGGGTCTGAATAGTTAAATTCACCTGTTTCTGTGGCTCCTGAAAACTTTGATAAGAGTAGTTTGTACTGATTTCCCATGTTGTTATCGGCTATTGCGATTGTGTTTTTATCAACAGTGTTTTGAACCCACGATGTAGTGGTGCCGTTAGCAATGATTCCTCCTGCAACCGAAACTGTAAGCAAAATAAAGACTATTGAAAGCAAAACAACGATTCGAATAGTTGCAGATTGCCGACGAAATAGAGCTTCTTGACGCAATTCTCCATGTTAACGCTGAATTTGATACTGCCTTATGTTTGTTTGTCGTGATTAAACCGTAATACTGCACGGGTGAAAGCGCATCTACAGGAGACATCTTGGCAGCTTTAAGGATTGGCTGAAGACCAACAATGACTGCAAGAACCAAAAAAACAATAAAAATCAGTGGTGCAAACCAGAAATTAGGCATCTAGATATGAAGAAAAAACAAGATTAGCAGCAATATAATCCATTAAAAAACCAAGAGCTATGCCCAATATGCATCCTGCAAACGCTGTTGTCAAGAAGTTCAGTCATGAAATAGCCTCCAACGAGACTATTTGGGCATCCTGCGGCCTTCATTAAGCCGAAATCGCGGGTTCTTTGAGCCATCATCAAAAAAGCAATAAATGCTGTTAAAACTGCGCCAACTGCAAAAATCAATATGCCAATGAAAAGCATGAATTGAGAAAGAATAGCGTCTAAGCCTTGAGTTAAATACCCCAGTAGCTGAGGCTACATTATATCCTAAACGGCTGCTAAAAAGCAAAAGAAACAATGTAGAAGCAACACTCAACGTTAAAGTTGCGATTGTGAGGCTTGTCTGAAGTTTCCTTCGAAGTAAATCGTTGATTGGAAAACCAGCGCTACTCATTTTCGCTCGCCAATCTGCCTTCTTTGAGGCACAAAACTTGGTCAGCCAACTGTGTTATTTGCATGTCATGGGTAGAAACAATAATTGTTTTTCCCTGTGCCTTCAATATTTGGAGAACCTGAATTATTTTTTGAGCGTTTTTTGTGTCTAAATTGCCTGTAGGCTCATCTGCGAGAATCAGCTGCGGGTCATTGGCTAACGCCCTAGCGAAAGCTACTCTTTGTTGTTCTCCTCCGCTAAGTTGCGAAGGAAAATGATTTGCTCGATGCTGCAAACCAACCGTTTCTAGCAATTCAGATACGCGTTTTTCAATTTCCGCCTCAGGCTTTCGAGTCCACTCCATTGGAAAAGCAACATTTTCAGCCATCGTTAAAGTTGAAACAAGATTATAGGCTTGGAAAACAAAACCAACATTGTTGCATCGAAATTCTGACAGAAAATCTTCATCTTTAACAGTTAAATCTTGACCTGCCACAACAATTTTGCCGCTTGTTGGCTTATCAATTCCGCCAATGATGTTTAGTAAAGTAGTTTTGCCTGAACCTGATGGTCCACAGAGAGCGATAAATTTTGCTTTGGGTATTGACAAGGTTATGTCTTTTAGAACTATCAATTTTTTCGGAGCCTATTTGGTAGATTTTTTCCAAAGCTTCCGTATAAACCATGCTATCTTCGTCTGCTGAGCATTTCGACTTCCTCTTTCACTCAGAAAGACGTTAATTGTAATTGATAATATAGTTGAGGTACATTTGCTTACATGGTTGATCCTTTAATCTCTTAAGTTGAGGTATCTGAAATATTTTTATTAATAGTGGCGGAAAAGACTCTGCATCATTGCTCTATTATGCAAAGGAGTTCAGGCACCACCTGAACGTACGTTTCGTTTAAGGAATAAGTAATTCTTATTCCATTACTGGTTTCATTAATAATACCTTCTTCTCTAAGTCGGTTAATTTGCCAAGTTAAGCCTTGAGAAGTTATGCAGAGATGAGACGCTAATTTGCTGTGAGGAACTGCTTTCTCGGTGCCTATTTTCTTGATAATGTTTCTTATCGTGTCATGGCGCAAAAGCGAAATTAGCTTCATTTCCTTCAACGAAAATTTTTTCGAAACGAAAAATCGCTTATATTTACCATCCCGAACAAATGAAATTAATCCAGCTTTTTTGAGCACGCCTAAATGGAATTCTGCCGTTCCAATAGCAATGCTTAATCCGGCGCAGATACCTCTGAATTGAACTCCTGGATTAGCAGAGATAAAATCGTAGACAGCTAGTCGGGTTGATGAACTATTAATTATTGAAACAGGCGATTCTTTGGCAACGTCTTGGTAAGCTATTTGATTTTCCGAGAATGCTGTTAAACGACTGATTGCATTGTTCACTAATACATTATTTTTCTCCATCTGAATAGCGGCTACAAAAGAGAAAATAATAACAAACGATAGAAGCAACGCAAGCGAAGACTTTTGCAAGGTCACTGTTTCACCCCACTCAAGTTATTGTTTTGCCCAGTTTTTAACAGTATTTGTAAGCGAATGTACTAGTAGGTAAGAGAACCAGACATTTTAGCTAAAATTATAACGAAGGGTAAATGCTAATAAGCAAAGAACGAGAACCGCTACTGTAGCTTTGCATGTTTCACTGTCTTAAGTCGAAAAAACTTCTTTTTGCTTTAGCAATTATTATCATAATAGGCTTAAATTTCTACACACTTTCCGTAGCTTACCCAACAATGAATCATCCGCTCAACATAGGCGGAGCAGACCTGCCACGGGATTTCTCCGTCTACTACATAGCAACTTGGCGAATGTTTCACAATCCATCCCAAATATTCACCACTGGCCACCTAGCTGACGGCGAACCAACCATATACCCTTCCTTAACACCTTACAAGTACCTGCCCTCTTTCCTCGTTCTGATTTCTCCACTCATCAACCTTAGCTATTATCCAGCATTCTGGTTTTTTGATGCGTTCCAGTTTGCCCTTCTCCCATTGATGGCATTTCTGCTTTATACGCTGCTCGAAAAGAAAAATCCGGCTATTGCCTTCTTGATTTTAGTTCTTGTTCTGCTGTTGCCTTACCCGATGCCGGGTAGAGGGTTATCTGTGAGTTATTTTATGAGTTGGGCAGAAGGTCAAGCTAAAATTTTTCTTTCTTTTCTTTTGCTTGTTTCATTTTATTTTGGCTATAAAGGTCGACCTGTTCTTTCAGGGGTCGCTTTTGCATTGGGAGCGTTTGATCCGCGATTTGCTCTTTTGGCGTTGCCTCTGTTTCTTTTCTATAATAAAGGCAAGTTGAAAGCTTCTTTCATTCCTATGATCATAGCGTTAATAGGGACTAATTTTATGGTTTTTTATCCAGGTACTTCACAGGGTTTTGTGGATATGGTTTTTGGTTCGGGTGGCTCAACGCCTATTTATACACCCGCTTGGATACCGCTGGTAATGTTGGTTTCGCTGATTTTAGTGAATAGCAGGCAAATGATTGAAGCGCTAAAATCTCATCGCAAAAGCAATAATTAGCTGCGAGAGTAAATCATTTATAGTGATTCACGATTGTCAACTTTTAAAAAAGGAATCGTGCAGGTGCAAAGTGAACATTCTTTCGGAGACACATTTGAACGGCTAAAATCCACTGTCATGTCCCGAGGACTTACCCTTTTCGCGACCATAAATTTTAGCGCAGATGCCCAGAATGCTGGCTTAAAAATGAACCCGACCCAATTGCTCATCTTTGGTAACCCAAAAGCAGGTACCCCCTTGATGATTGCCGCACCTACTCTTGCTCTAGATTTCCCGCTGAAAATTATGGTTTCTGAAGATGCACAAGGAAAAGTATGGGTAACTTATAACACTCCGCATTATCTAAAAGAACGCCACAATATTCCGGACGAGCTACTTAAAAACATCGCGGGTATTGTGGAAATTGCAGAATCCGCATCTAAATAATTTATTGTATGACCCTGAACTCAATTCATTTTAAACAGGGTCAGTAGTAGCCACTGGAGCTCTAATAACTTTCGAATTTTTCTTCATTAATATTTTTTTCTTTCGGTTTTTATCGTTTGTTTTCCTTTTGAAAACGTTTCCATGAGTGTTTTGATAGTACTTGTTTCCTTTGTTTCTCAAGATATTCTCAACCTTTTGTTTACTATTGTAACATGATTATTTGAGTATGCCTATTGATATTTCTTTTCGTGAATCAAAAATAAACGAGAAAAAGGGCTTGTTGATTAGTTTTGTTATGACGTTAAACGGCAATTAGTGCTATTTACGTAGCGATTGTCAACTTCCAAAAATGGAATTTCAAATACTAATTAGAGGTTCACAGTCCTTAAGTTGCTAACTAAATTAGTATATTTGATACAGAATGAAGAAAAAACCGACATCCGAAAATGATATAGTTGAATGGGTTGTAGAGGAAGCTTTTTGTTATGAGTGTCAAATCAGATTAACAGATTCACCGCGCAAATCGGTTCAAGGATAATTTAATTGGCATCCCAAAACATGAATTGCTTTGTTTTTTTTCTGTAAAAGTCAGTTTTCAGTTGCATACTAGACACTTGAGACGCTATTTTACTACAACATTTTAACCTACCAATCCAACAGTCAAAAGACAAAAAGTAAAAGAAGGTCACGTCCGTCTACAAAAATAGGTAGGCTCTTGAAGGCAAAACTGCTAACTTTTAGGTTATTATTTTTACCTTTCCGCACTCAAGATCCTCATCATCCAGTATAGTCTTCGGGGCCAGAGTCGTCATCGCCCACCCAAACACAAAAAACCGTCGCAATCATTAAAACATTCAGGTAAAATTGTTTAATGTTACCCGCTAACTTTGCTTCACACTAATTTCTACGCCATCGTTGCCTACTTGCACATACCTGCTCTTGTAATTGCCCGAATTCCTGACATAATCCAAATAATCATACATTTGGTCAGAGAAGATTCCAGCATTATCAGCAAAAACAACCGCCCCTTTACAAAGTTTATCCTCTGCTGACTTAAGGTACTGGAAATACTCACTTTTTTCGGCATCAATAAAGGCAAAATCAAAAATGCCCTTTAAAGTTGGAATCACTTTTAAGGCGTCACCCGTGATAATCTTAACTTTCAGCTGGTATGTTTGCCTTAACAATATTTTCTCCAGCCATCTCTGCCTCATCGCGATGAATCTCAATCGTCACTATCTCCGAGTTTTTATCTAATTCTTTTCCCATGAGAATCGCTGAGTAACCGATCAAAGTGCCGACTTCCAAAACATGTTGGGGTTTAGCTTTCCGTATTTCTTGAGCCAAGATCTTGCCATTTATGGATCCTATAATTGGCAGAAACTCGCTTTTCTGATGCCGCTTCAATTTGTCTTAAGACTTCGTCTGCGCTGGTTGAGAGTTGTTTTCTGTTATCACAATGGCACCTTGATTTTATCAAAGAACCGTTGTTGTAGTTTGGCGATTTTTGGGGCAATTACAACTTGGCAGTATGGCTCTTTTGGGTGTTTTTTGTAGTAATCCTTGTGGTAGGTTTCAGCTTTGTAAAACACTTTCAAGCGGCTCAACGCTGGTAACTATGGGTTTGTTCCAAATGCCTTCCTTGCTTAATTCTGCAATTAATGCTTCAGCTGTTGCTTTCTGCTCTTGGTTATGGTAGAAAATTGCTGATCTATATTGTGTTCCAACGTCTGCGCCTTGGCGATTTATTGAAGTGGGATCATGCATTGCAAAGTAAATCTCCAAAATTTCTTTGTAACTGATTACTTTAGGGTCAAAATATATCTGCGCTGCCTCAGCATGACCGGTCGTGCCAGTTGAAACCTGCTCATAAGACGGATTGATCACATTTCCGCCTGTGTATCCAGGCTCAATCCTCTCAACTCCCTTTATAATCTGGAAAGCGGCTTCTGTGCACCAGAAGCAGCCGGCGGCAAGGGTTGCAACTTCCAAATTTTTTTCTTCGGTGGGTTGTTGACTCATTTTTCATCTTTCCAAGAACTTGTTTATGCTTATATAATGCTTGAAAGCTTTGAACTTAACGGTTTGTGGCTGTAACTACACAATAACTAATTTTTTTATCTCTGGGAAACGTTTTGTTGCTTGCCTTATTATCTATTAGGAGAATGCTTCGACTGCGTTAGGCATGTTTTCATGAACTGTCTTGGGTTATGTCCCAGTACTCGACAATTTTATCTCCGCTAAAACGGAAAAGATGAACTTGCCTTAATCCTCCTTCACTTGGTTTGGAACTTGAAATTATTGTATGCACCGCAACTAGGTCACCATCAGCAAGAACCTGCTTTATGCCTAATTTAAAATCTGCTTTTGACCCTTTTATAATTCCTTCAGCAGCCTTGTTTTTGAACTGCAATCATTGCATCGATTAATTCCTTCATCCCGCCCACGACATATGGGTTGTGAGTTTTACAGTCAGAGGCAAAAAAATGTAGTCCATCCTTTGGTCTTCCTGAACCAACTAAACTGAGAAATTCAACTGCTATTTTTTTACGGGTTTTATTTGCATCGTTTTCAGGTATCATAAAAGGTGTTATGCTTTCCATTTTTTCACCTAAAAAATTGAGCCATCTAAGATATTAAAATGTGGTGGTAAAGCATTTCTTTGAAAAGCTCTGTTTCCAGTCGCCTAAGGCAAATGAAGTTTTGGAAATCAAATTTAGAGAATCAAGAAGCCTCTAAATTACCAGAGCTTGTGCAGTAAATATGATTTAGCTTCCTATTGCCGCAATAACGAAGCCCATGATTTCATCATTCTATTTTTCTTGGATATGTTCAAATGTGTTGGTGAATCCTCTTATTCCAACTTGAAACAGGATCAACTGAAAAAGAATTGAAGTTACCACAAATACTAAGACGAGGTAAAGTCCAAAAATTAAGCCAGCAGGAATTGCCGCTAGAAAGACAGGTGTAATGCTAATGTCAAGCCACAGCGCTGCTCCAAGGACAGCAAAATAGATGATTCCACTGAGCTTTGTTGTACTATTGTTTCTCTGTCGGACTGATAATTTCTGTTCAGGAATGACTTCCCGTGTTTCTTTTTCAAATAATGATCTGATTCCAATTAGCAACCCACTGCAAGCATTATTAACCTATGGAAAAAATAGATAAAATGTAACTAAACTCGAAAAAACAACTCCTAACGCAACAATAGCTAATCCTAGCCCAGCCGAAAATAATGCAGAACCCACTGCAGTGATAAGAGAAATGTTAAAGAGTTTTCTTCGGCTCCATTTTGATGATTGCCCTAAAAGGCAAAGAGTAACCCAATGGTCAGGAGCCGACATATGCAGTCCCCCCACGAGTGCTGCTCCAATTAAAAGTGCCATAAGGCTAATTCATTTAAAGAAACGTCGCCTGTTGGGTGCATTTCAACATTAAACTCTTACTTAACGATTACTTATCAAACGATTTGAATTTTCAATTTTAGACTTCCTCGAAACAAAATATATCCACTTGGTTAATAATGCCTGCAAAACCTTTTTGGTCAAGGTAATAGTACTTGTTGATTGCAGATTGGACAGGCGCCATGAAAGGATTATTTAACATTCCTGATGCCAAAGTGATTCAGACTATTCCTGAAAAAGCTAAGCTAGAATTCTGTACTGTCCCAACTTGAACCAACGTTGAAATTAGAGGGGAAAGACTATTTTTATGATGTTGTTGGATGATGAAACAACTAGAGAATTAAATAGAGTTTTGTTCGAAATAATCACGACGAAAATGCAGGCGCTTTCTTGCTAAAAATTTAGCTGTTCGCAATTTGAGGAATTTCTTCTAAATCAAAATCTAGCCGCAAAAGTCTATGCCTGCATTTGCTGTCTTTGCATCCGTACAAAAACAAGTTAGGATTGCTAAAGTTAGTTGTTAATACCTGACTTTTTGATTTGCAGTTTTCACATTGTTCAGCTCTTACTTGATCATTTAGAACGTATCCTTTCATAAGCAGGACTTTCCAAGATTTCTCCTTAGTTAGAAATTAACATATAAAAACCAACTTCCTAAAACTACGTTATGGTGGCATGTAAATCTGCGCCTTCGCTGCAGTATGATACTCAAGCACATTTAAATTAATATGTGATTGCTGAACGACAACAACTTCTTTTAAAATGATATCTGCAATCGACGAATTGTATGTATAACAATCTGTTTTACGCTTAATTGGTGCATTTTGCAATAAATTTATGGTGCTGAAATTCGCACTTAAAATAAAATTCAGACAACTACACTGCTTCACATGATGTATGGTCTGAGATAAGAACCGTCGAAAATGCTTGCCGTTAACTTTCACGTTTCTTATTTTTAGTATTAATTTTAGATTCATAGATTGGCTTCATAAGTTAGTTAAATACCGTTCGACTAATTGGGTGCTAAGGATAATTTGGAGGAAAGTAAATGAAACAAATTCCAAGTAAAGATCGGAAACAAATAGAATCTAAATTAGCTGATGTTTTTCATTCGGAAATCAACGGATTGACGACAGAATTGCGTGAAATATTGCTAGATGACATGGTTACTGCATTCGAAAATAGATTAAATGTGTTAAACCAAGCAAGCAGAAAAGCCGATAATTAGCAGTGTGCATATGGATTATATGCAGATTAGTAATACATAAATGATTTATATTAAAAACATGAATAGTGGAGAAAACAAGAGGAATAAAGAAGTGCGTCGTTCAAAACTAGAAATGTATGTCGATATTCTTTCAGTTCTGGCACAAAGAGGACCGCTAAAGCTAACACATGTAATGTACAAAGCTAACGTTAACTGCAGTGTCCTCAAGGAATATCTTGATTTTCTCATAAAGCAAGGCTTGGTTGAAGAACGTACCGTTGGAAAACGACGGGTTGTTTACGCCGTTTCACAACGAGGAATAACTGTTCTGAAATACTTCAAAGAGCTAAAACAAGTCTTACCCATAGTAGAGGAAGCAAGAAGTCAAGTAATGATTCCCTACTAAACACTTTTTCTTGTTTTGTTTTCTAATTTAATTAATTTATTAGCTTGCAAAATTGATGAATAGATTTTTTTCTTGTTTTGAAATCAGTATTACTGTATCGTAATACTTAATAAACAGTTTTCAGTCACTATCTGTATACCTGCAAAACACTTCGAGGGTAATTAATGATTAAAGATCAAGCAATAACCAAAAGACCTTTGAATATTCTTGAAAAGATTGAAGAAAGTCTTGAGCGGTTAAATGATAAGATGGAAGTTATTATTGAAATTCAGAAAACTGGCAGTGACAATCAAAAGTCTGCGCCTGGTCTGCCTGATGCATCTCTTGATGTTATGACACTTCTCTCGATGCCTGATCACCTGCGAAAAACAGCCATGGCAATTTGCAGATGCGCAAGAGCAACGGCTGAAGAAATCGCTGGGCAAACAAGTCGAGCAAGAGCAGTAGAAAGCGCGTATCTTAATCAGCTCGTAATCATGGGTTACCTTAAAAAAGAGCGCAAGGGAAGAAAAGCGTATTTTTTCATTGATAGGGAAACACAAGGTTGAGATATTATGGGAAAAATAATCGCAGTACACTCATATAAAGGCGGAACAGGAAAAACACTTCTATCAGTCAATTTAGCCGCAACCTTTGCTAAAGATGGCAAAAAAGTTGCTATTTTCGATTTAGACTTTAGAGCACCAAGCTTATTTGCCATATTAAAAGCTGAAAACTCTGAAGTTTGGTTTAACGATTATTTGAACAGCAACTGCCGATGTTGACAATGTACTTATTAGATCTTAAGTAGCAAAATATCTGGCAACGGAAAGTTCTATGCTGGTTTAGCAAATCCCGCAACTGAAGCAATTCGTGACATGTCCTCAAAAGATCGCAAATGGGAAATGCGGGCCTTAGGCAGACTCCTTGCCCTCAGAGAATCATTGATTGGAGAACAAGGGTTCGATTACTTGTTCTTTGATACAAGCCCAGGCTTACAATATTCCTCAATAAACGCTATTGTCGCAGCTGACTTCGTAGTTGTAGCAACCACTGGCGACCGCTCTGACGTAGACGGAACAAAACGCATGCTAAAAGAACTATACAATCTGTTTGAGAAGAAAACAGGCTTAGTCATGAACAAGGTACTTGATCCCTCAGCAACATCTAAGAAAGCTGAAATGGCTGCCAAAATAAAAACAGATATACCAAGTCCCTATGCTCGGCATTTTACCCTGCTTCTGTGAGATACTACGAGCTGAAGGAAACCTGATTTTCGTTCAAGACAAACCAGACCACCCATTCACGAAGATATTGGCTGAAATGGCAAGAAAAATAGAAGACAACGAAGTAAACTAGTAAAAAGCATTTTCTTTTTCTTTTTTCTTCTCCGTATGTTTTTTAACTTGTTTTGTAATTTATGGTTGGAGACGTTTGCTGTTTGGATAAATCAGTAATCATTTTAGCAGTTGATTCCTCGAGCAAATTCGGGGAAGACAAAGGGTTATTGATTCTGGATAATAAGCCCTTGTTGAAATATGTTGTTGATGCTGTGAAAGGCATTGCTGAAGAAATAATTATTGTCACCACCTCGAAAGAACGCGCAGATTCGTACGCTAAAATTGTTTCGCCTAAGGTTAGATTTGTTTGTGATGCTGATGAATCAATGGGGCTTTTAGGTGCTGCTTTGGCAGGTTTTGAAGCGGCTGAGGGAAAATACTCATTGCTTTTGCCGTTTGATTCCCCATTTGTTTCCCAAGATGTGGTGACTTTGCTTTTTGATTGTGGCGTGGGCAAATCAGCGGATATTGCAAGATCGCCTGATTGTGAGGTTGAAGCTTTGCATGCCGTTTATAATACTAAAGTTGGCTTTGGAGGCTGCTAAAGAAGCGTTGGCAAACGGTGAGCGTGATGTAGAAGCTATAGTTGATAGATTGCATGGGGTTCGCTACATGTCAACGATGGTGATTGAGCAGTTGGATCCAGATTTCAAAACGTTCTTTAGGATAATTACTCCTTTGGATCTGAAGAAAGCCGTTGTCATGTTAAAGCCTAGAACATCAACATCAAAAAAAGGTGCTGCGAAAGCTGCCCTTATGCCCATTCGAAGACCTAAAAAACACGTTGTAACTTGTTGTAGTGCTAGTACAGTCACATCAATTTTTATTGCAAAGCCACACTATTAAGTGTAGAAAACGCATAGGATTCTAAAAAAATCTGAAGCGTTTTGGCAAATCAACGGTTAACTGAAACGCAAGCGCCATGTTCCCCCTCTCTCTTCCGAAAATTTTAGTTTGCGTTAGGTTAAGTCTGCATTTGCCAAATTTAATTTTTAAAATTCTATAAAAGGCTGACCATTTTGTTCTATCGAATTTTTTTTAGATTTGGCTTTTATTATTGGTGTTTGGATCCTTGCAAGGTTATGCTTTCTGCGAATTATTTGTTATTCTTTGTTTTCTTGCCAGAATCAACATTGCAGAGACTGAAAAAACAATCAGTACAACAAGAGTTATTGCCGTGTAGTCTAATCCAATTTTGGCAGGCAGAACTTCATATAAACCAATTAACCCGAATATCACAAATATTGACTGCTGAAAGCCACTTGAAAGTCCGCTCTGGAATTCGCTTACAAAAAACTACTCCGACAATTATTCCCAAGCCATCAGCAACCAACATTGCAATGGACGCTCCAACAAAAACGCTTATTGCGTTCTGGTATTGTGCAACTAAACTGATGGTTGCAAGTTGGGTTTTGTCGCCGAACTCCGCAATGAAAAATGCTATGGCTACGGTTGCGAGTAACTCCAAATCGAGAAGGTTTTTTATTCTCAACTTTTTGTTTGTCTCCTCTAATGGTCCATAAGCCGAAACCGATGAATGAAAGTGAAGCAGCTAACGATATTATGTCGATGGGTATGATTGTTGTTAAGAATTGACCTACGGCTACAGTTATTGCAAAACAGGCGACAATGGCTATAGAAGATTCCGAGAATTACTTTGTAGACGTTGTGTCGAGTGGCGAAAGACATAGCTAAAAATTGGGTTTTATCCCCCATCTCCGCCAAAACAACCAATACAAATGAAGCAATAAAAGCGGCTAAACTCAATTCAAACAAAGCTTTTCATCCTTAAATTGGCGGTTTCGCGATTTTTTCATTATTTAATGTCTTCATCCACTGCTTAAACTCATCTGAAGGTGGAAAATCAAGATAGAGTTGCTTACGCTTGGATTCCAAGAAGAAGTTTTCGTTACCTATGTACTCTGCTGCAGTCATAACTCTATGATCCGTGGCCTGAGCTTTCAGATAAATAGACATTGCTTTTTGCTTCCAAGCCTCGTCTCGTAACGCATGATGCTCAACAATAACTGTTGGCACCGCTTCCACAATGCCTTCTAAATTGCTTAAGCCTTCATTAATCCGATTCATGTCAACTCTTGAACCTGCAAGATAAAGAGGCGGTCCACCAAGCATAATAAGGTCTGACTTCGCCTCCAAAATCAACTCAAACGTATGCTTTGACATTGGTCCTTGAATGTCAGGTGCAAACATGAACCGTTCACCCTCATGCTCAATTATCGCCATTATCACCCAACCGAGCATCGCATCGTCAGAGCCGTGAACCACAGATTCAGAAAATCGCACCAAGTGTACTGCCGAAAGCAAATGCTTTTCCATCCGCCGATTCCAACTTCTTAGCATATTTGCCTCCTGTCTTTTGGAAAACCCACGCCCTTTCCCTTTGGCTAGCATTTATTTTGTCCCGGGGATTTTTCATAAGCACCTTTTTTCCCTCATAAATTTGCTGTGCGGTTTCATTTGCTTCTGTCCAGTTTACAACCCAATCCTCGAATGATGGCGTATGATGGTCAAAGTGATAATGACTGATTGTTACAACCTCTGCTTTGTTTGCGGCTTCAGCTATTTTTTTGCGCAATCTAATTATTGTCTGAAACTCGATTGGATGAGGCGGCAAGCCAAATCGGTAGGGGCAAAGTGATATTCCAGCATCCAAAAGCAAGGTAACGTCTGGGGTTTCTACCATTGTGCACATGGATCGGACACCGAAGCTTTCGGCTGCCAAAGGAATAACTTTGATTTTGCTGAGTGCTTTATTGGGCTTTTCTTTTTCCATATTTAGCCTCGCGCTGAAAAACCTTACTGGTTGACTAAGATGATTTTTGAAAAATTAGGGTTTACCGAACCACTTTTCAAGCCAATCTTCGAATACTGAAATGCATTCTTTGCGCCAAGCCACTTCTGACTCTTCCTTTAAACAGCTTGCAAGGTCCAGTCGATTGGTAATTTCTGCTTTTGCCTCTTCAATCAGTGCTCCAACATCATCAAGCATGTCATTACCGCCTGCAGAATAATCCTTTACTGATGACTTCAAAAAAGCCCTTTTTTGCTTAATTAATTGCTCAATTTTTCCTTCAGTCATAATATTTTGTCCCCTTAAACGGTTAATCGGCAGCCGTCTCTAAAAAAGGTAACATTATTTTGAACCAACACAGAAACAATTGTACTTATTTACGAGAAAAAGATGATATTAATACAGGCGAACCAAATGAGCGCAAACATTAGAAAATGCACTTTCTGTGGGCAAAATGCTCAATATGTTTATACGGCAAATTTCAGAGTTGGTGGAACGAGCGGCGGAATGAAGCTGCTTTTCGGAGAATGGGCGGAAGTTGGCGAAACAATGGTTCCCATGTATGTTTTTGTTTGTCCAAATTGCGGTAAAATTGAACTCTACGCAACAGATGATTTAAAACAAAAAGCTATTCGTATAGGCGATGGGGCAAAACAATAAGCCAAGACAATTTCTTCGCATCAAATCAATCTAAATTTTTGTCTTCCCTCCAAGAGTGCTCCAAATTCTTGATCCCGATAGAGTTAAGATTTAGAAGTTTATTGCTCATACTGAAGATGACTTCGTTTTGATTGGGGTTCGGTCGTCCTCAGTCAGGAAAAAGTTTTTTGAATTCAAATGGGATGCAAATGCTGGTCCTATTATGTTCATCAACGTTAGAGAAACAAAGCTTGGCTTAGCATTCTGTCATAGAAGACCAGAAAGAAGCTTCACTTTCTTTGGGTACAGAAGTCCTTTGTGTTCCAGATGTACAAGATTATTAATGGGTTTTTTTGGGCTTATTTGGATGGCTCTTTTTCAAGTACACATTCCAGCGAATGCTGTCGTATTGCTGATGGTTCCGATGGTGTTGATGGGATATCTCAACTTGCTGGTTTTCGAGAGAGCAACAACGTTCTGAGATTCTTAACAGAATTCATGTTTACATTTGCTTTCATGTCTTTACTGGTGAAATAATGAGTTCAAAAATCAAAAACGAGATTTACACTTATGTCGGCGTTCTATTGCTAATTCTTGCCATCCGATTGTCCGTTGTATATTCTTATTATGATCTTTGGCCCTTCGTGATTGGAGGCTTCTTTGTAGCCGTATTTGCAGCGTGGACAATTTACAGCTCTCACCAAACAAAGAAGCATCCTAAACCGCCAACAACCAATCAACCAGCAATTCTGAATGCTTTTCAAAATGCAACTTCCATTTAACGCCAAAAAATGCTGGAAGAAAGAGGTTTCACTCAGTATACAGATGAAAACGGCAATACGCGATGGAAAGCAACTGTGGCACTCAAAGAGTGGGCAAACGCTGAAAACATTGATTTGATGCTAAAAGACGGTTCAGTGGAAATGAAGATTGAGGGAGGAGCCCGAAAATTCGTTGTTCGTACTGCGGAACAGTTTACAATGAAAAACTTGACAAGTGTCCTAATTGTGGTGCAAGTTGGGTGGGTAATGAGGAAATTGTGCAGGATTTATTACCTGACAAGTCTTAAGATGAAGAAATTTTGATACGTTTGATAGTTTTCAAAACAGAGTTTATTGAGACCATGGCTGCAAATAGAATTATGTTACCTTTCAATACTTTTGATTAGAGCGGTTTCTAACAATATCCTTTTCAATATACTAGTTCCATGACTAATTTTTAGTTTCTTCTCGCCCAACCTTGTTCTATAGTAAATTGGTATTTCTCGAATTTCGAATCCACGCTTCTCTACTAAATGATTTAGTTCGACTTCAATATCAAAGCCTTTTGATCTTGGAATCCAATCTCTCAAGATTTCGGCGCGTATCACTCGCAATCCAGTCAAAGGATCTTGAAGCGACGATCCACTCAACATGTTATATACAAAAGCAAGCAGCTTGTTGCCAGTGTGAAAAATGGTGTGCAAAGCTTCTTTGTCAATAATGCCGCCGAGCCTGTTTCCGCAAACCATACCTACAAGCGGGTTTTCTTCAAGTAAACTTATCATAGCTGGAACGTGTTCGGCAGGATAAGTATAGTCTGCGTCAGTTAGAATGATATAATCTAAATTCAGATCCAAATATTCAAGAGCCTTAGATAGGGCGTCTCCTTTGCCAAAACCATCTTGGCAAACAACGTTTGCGCCTAAACTTTTAGCTATCTCGACTGTGCGATCACTGCTTTTGCCATCAACTACCAAAACTGGTATGTCATCGAGAATGGTTTTCATCTCTGTTATTGTGAGACCTATTCCGGGTGCTTCATTTAACGCCGCAATTATTAGCTGCGCTGAGTAGTTATTTTTCATTTCTTGAAATAGAATCGAACGTCCTACAAAACGTCCTTTCGTAATAGCTTCATGGAAAATTTTCTCTTCACCTTATGAGAAAATTGTATGGAGAACAAATTTTAAAAAATGTATATGAAGGTGACAATAAGGCATAGCGTAGTGGTTTTTTGAATTTCTATGAATAGCTACCAAATGTTTTTTCGCCAAGTTGTATATTTTCACTCTTTCTATTTTCGCGTGCAATTTCATAATTTGCATAGGTCACTTAATCTGTTTTATAGCTTTTTGAAATACTCATTAACGTTAATTGTCAACTTTGGAAAGAATTTTCCAAACCAACTTAACAAAGTTTGTCAAGTTTAGTTTTAGCGGAGTTTTTGCGGTTTTGACTTAATATCCTTCATAAATCAGACTTTATGATTAGATTCAATCCTTATACGGCTTAAATAAATGAAGGTTGAAAAAGGATTTTGATGCGGCTGCCGAGTTGCAAACCTGAACAGCTTTGCGTCTATCATGCGATTCTTTAAAATATCGGTTTTAATAACACTAAATTAGGTGTTTTTTCTTGAATCTTTATTCTTTTGAGAGTATCTTAAATCCTGTTGCCCCCTTTGATTTCTCAAAATCATTAGAGTTTCTCTCTGATTTTAGTCCAATGAAAAATGAACAAGACGTAAAAAGCGCTACTTTCACAAAAGCCATACAAGCAAATGGAAGAACCATCGCATTTGAGGTATCGGGCAAGGGAACTATTGAAAAACCAGAGTTAGCATTCACGGCTTACTCTGAAGCAAAGTTTACAGATGAAGTTGAGGAGTCGATTGCCGATAGGATAAGTTTCTTTCTAAGCCTTCAAGACAACTTGAAAAAGTTTTACGCAGTAGCCCAAAAAGACCATTACATACAACCCGCAGTCAAAAAATTTTATGGCCATAAACAAGTAAAGTTCTTGACTCCTTTTGAAATTGCATGTTGGGCAATTCTAGCTCAACGGATACCTATGGCTGTAGCTCATAAAATGAAAGAAAACATTGTCAATAGAGTGGGCGGTCAAATTGACGTCAAAGGCGTTGAATATCATTCTTTTCCTGAGTCGTCTAACCTGGCGGCCGCATTGGCCGAACAGCCCGTGTTGGTGGCAAATAAGAGAAAAGCAGAGTACCTATCAGCCGTTACTGAAGCATTCTCTAAGGTTGATGAGAAATGGCTTAGATCAGGGCCTTATGATGAGGTACATGACTGGTTAACGGATATCAAAGGTATTGGCGATTGGTCAGCCAACTTTATAATGATACGGGGTCTGGGACGAATGGAGGAGCTGTCAAACGTGGATCCACAGCTTGCTTTAGATGTCGGCCGAATTTATGGCGGAAAAGATGAACAAGCTACAAATGACGAGGTATGTGAGATTGCAGAGAAATACGGAAAGTGGAAAGGATATTGGGCTTATTACCTCAGAATTTATGCTGAATTCGCGTATGTTTTTGAAAAAGGCAAAGAGCTCTTAATGAAGTAATTTTGAATTGAAGTGCTTGATTAATTTTGATTGTTTTATGCTCAAAAGTTAAGATTACGCAGTTTTGGAGAAGTTTTTGGTGCGGTTGCCGAGATTTGAACCCGGGTCGTCAGCGTGGCAGGCTGATGTCCTAGACCAAACTAGACTACAACCGCACATACATGGATTCTTATTGAACTACAACCTCTGGCGTTATACACACCTTGACGTCGAGTCGCTGATGTGATGGATTGTGCTGTTATTTATGTGCTTTTTGGTTTTCCTAATCGGGGTCTATTGTTGCCGCTGACCTGACTTATTTCTTGTAGAGGTATAGGTGATTTTCTCTTCTCTTGCCAGTTGCTAACCATCGTTTACTGCTTGAGTTCCTTTTCGTCAGCCTAAAGCCATTTGTTAATGAATTTCGGTGAACTGCCAAAGTAGATCTTAAAGAGCTGAACATATTTCCAGAGGACTTATAGTGCTTGAGAAAGGTTTGAATTGGAATAATCTGAAATGAGGAAAGTGCGGTAACCGAGACCTAGCCCTGCAGTCTAGTTCCATCTTTCTTACACTTTTCTAGTTCTGACAGAAATTCAGGCATTTTTAGCAAATAGTCGATGACGTTTTCGGGTAATTTACATCCGTTTTTCTGCATTCGAACCATTAAATCGGTTAGTTCGATGATGAAGAATAGAAGCTTGTTGTCGATTTTTCCCAATTTGCTTCCGATTATTGCATGAAGGTTCTTGACGAGTGTTGCAATCGCCTCTTCTTCTCGAACTAAATCTGGAATCAAGTCTGGTTCAAACCCTAAGCCTCTTACGTGATCCTCAACAGAAATGTCAGGTCGCATATAATCGAAGGGATACAGGTTCTTGTGTTCTTCGTATTGCTGACGGCACTCTAATTGTTTTGCAGCATCCAAAGAATAGCCTTTCTTAGGACAGTTCCTACAAATACATAACCAGTTAGCACCCACCCAATCGGGTTTCTTAAAGAAAACTATACAGTTTCTTCGCCCGTCAAGCAGACATTTCATTTTTCCGTCGTCAGCTTTTGGGCTTTCACCTGTTTTTCCCTTTCCCGAACCAGAATCAGCACCCATTTTTGCATCGCAGATTCATTTCAGTCAATTTCGGTTTAAAAGGTTTGTTGCGGATTCCGTAACTGTATCACGAAACCACCGTTTCTCCTTATCAGAATATTACTTCGTAATGTCAGCAACGACAAAAAGGCGTCTATTGCGAAGCCACAGTTGCGTCATTTAGAAAAATAGCGATACCGCCGTTTCGCAATATACTTTCAAAGTCGTTTGAACATCAAGAAAACTGTTTCAGAACGCAAAGGCGAAACCACAGCTTCACACTAGTCATTTTTCCTTTGAGGGCGAAGATGTACCAAAAGAAGCCGAAGCTGTTAAGCACCCGAAATGAAACGGACAGTTATCAGAGCCGTGCGGAAAAAGGAACCAGACACAATGAAACGTAATCAACTGATAGAAAACCTGAACGACCAAGCTACGAACCGACAATATCTACGGAAGAAATATAGTCGGTACGTTGAAGCCCTTGAAGTCAAATGTCCCCACTGTGACACAATTCAACCCCCCAGTTGGCAGCTTGTCGGATACGCTGGATGCGTAAATCGTGACTGGAAGCACGACGGCTACGCTGGATTCGTCACCATCAAAATATTCGACTGTATCAAATGCGGTCACAGATTCAAAGACGTCACCGACAAATTTGACTTGGAAAACTTGGAACACACTAAAAAACCTAAAAAAAGCGATTTGGAAATCTTGAGACGCCACGCCGACAAGAAATAAAGGAACTCAACTGGAAGTTTGGTGCGGTAACCGGGATTTGAACCCGGGTCCTAGACTTGGCAAGCCTATGTACTAACCAAGCTGTACTATTACCGCAGTGGCTTAACGCAACAATCTAAATTCTTCTTAATAAACTATGGTTCTCGTCTTGGCGTTATTCAATCGCTGGTGTCGTGTCGCCGCTGTTTCAGACTCGGGAGCTATTTATGTGCTTTTTGGTTTTGCTTCTTGTTATTAAGATTTGCTTTGTATACATTTGCGGATTTGTTTCCCCAATTTTGAAACTTGACTTCATCTTTTCTAGTTCTGATCCTAAATAGAAAAAAAAGAGAGGCAAAAACACGAAAAAGTTAATGTCAATATCGGCAGAGAAGTGCTAAACCAAACTAGACTACAACCGCAAATACATGGATTTTTCTGGTTCAGCGACCGTCTTGATAGTTCATGTTCATGTCTTTATTTAGCGTTTCTGTAGTGGCAAAGAAGATGCGGAAAAAACTCTTGAATGCAAGGAACATCTCCATTTACAAGTCTATTCACACTGACTTGGATAGTAGGTGAAGGGGTCGAAGGGGTAATTATCTGAAATTTCTTTCGGCCTAAGATAACGTGAATATATTGATGGACTAAGAGGTGTGACTATAAAAGCCAAAATGATTGGAACTCTAAAAACAAAGTTCAGAATATTTATGAAGGAAGAGACTTCGGGCAAAAGAAAACAACTATGGCTATGCAATATCCCGCAATACCAACGATATCCACTGTCTTCATAGTTAAATTGCCTAAGTAATGTATTTCAGGAAAAAACAAATTTAAGCTTTAGTGAATCAAGAGGTCTCGCCTACAATTGTATATATTTTCTCAATAGCCTGAAACGTTGAGGTAAGAAATTTGGAGCAGCACTTTTTCTAGTTTAGGCATTGACATATTTCAGTAATCGAAATACGCCTTAAAAACACAAACGAAGTTTAATGCAAGTGAGGACGACTTAAGAGGCGCGATTTTGAAATCAGCCCAGCAAATGTTAAACCATGTTCTTGGCGCTTGCCCAAACCGCAAGGTTTGTAGTCTTTATCAGGCTGAAAGCAAAACCTGCATTTATGGTCCTTATCGGTATTGCGGAAAATATCGTTCAACGGATTGAATTAAAGACAAAATAGACAAGGTTCATGAAATTACTTAGAAAAATCACAAAAAAAATTGATCCTTGAATAGTTGAATTTGAGTTAGCTTTGGAAAAAAAGAGGAGTACCCAGATTTACAAAAAGCAATTTTTTTATGACAAATTTTATAGCTTTTAGGCGCTAGAAGACTTAATCAGTCCCTAACAAAATAATGGGAAATTAATATGAAAACCTACACAGTATATGGTTTCGGCAAGTAGAATAGCAGTTTAGACGAAACTCAAGGTCCTCAATTTTTTCTATGTAAAAATGCAATTAGAAGGTAATTTTCTTTTTTTGTACTTGCTTTTTAATGAGGCATTTTGGTATTGGAACAGCTGTTCCGTAAGATTTTTCTAACGCTTTTCGTATTTATCGCCATCCAGTGATTTGTGCATATCAAAATTAAGATGGATGGTAAGGGCGTTGTTTCCATTAGACATTATTTTTTGAAGATCAAAACATTAGTCGCGCTGAGCTTTTACCTGCTCATTCTCCGAGTACTTGTGAGAGCCCTTTGCATCTGTTTGTGATGGCTGGAATTTCGGTTTTTAGATTATTAATGGTCGTCTTCTTTCTGTCTAACTCTTTAACGAGTCTGTTGCGAAGGTCTTGCTCTCTTGATAGTAAGCGTTGTTTTTGTTTCAGAAGCTCTTGTTCTTCTGTTTTCATTTCCTGCAAAGACGCCAACAGTTCTAAATCGTTTATTGAACTTGGTGAATCAGCAATTTGGGAAGGGTTTATTTGTTTGGTTACTTCAGTTTCTTGAAGCGATTCAGGCTCTTGACCCGCTTCGAAGTTTGAATGCATTTTTTCTAATTCTTGAATTACGGATTCATGGTTTTGTTTATTTAGTATTATTGGCTCCGGTTTTCTTGATAAATCGTCGTGAGCATTTTGTTTTGCTTTGCTTCTTCGGTAATCATCTTCTATTATGAATATGTTGATATTTTCGTTTTCTTTGCCCATTATCATCCACTCAAATTATCCGGTCCGTTAATACATCATAGTTCGACATCCGGAAATGCAAAAAATCTGACTACGTAGGGCTAGTTTCAGATGCTAGCGCTCCAAGAGCTTGTGATAGGTCATTGCATCTGTTTATGATGTCTGGAATTTCGGTTTTTAGGTTGTTGATGGCTGTTTTCTTTTTATCCATTTCTTTGATGAGTTTGCTGTGAAGGTTTTGTTCTGTTGCTAGTAGGCGTTGTTTTTGTTCTAGAAGCTCTTGTTCTTCTGCTTTCATTTTTTGTAGAGCGGCCAAAAGGTCTAAATCATTAATTGAACTTGATGAGTCCTGGAATTGTGGATAATCTTTTTGTTTCGATCGGTCGGTTGTTTGTGGTGTTTCGAGTTTTTGGGGGACCGTTTTTGCCTTTGAGGCTATTTTATCTGAATCTAAGTCAAGATCTTTTTCGTATGTGTTGAACATTCAATTCGCCTTGATTTCATATTAAGTATTAATATATAATAGCCGTATTCTGTTACACGTAATATTTCCAAAACCGTAATATCTTTATTCGCTTTCTGCTAAGGCTTCCGCGAAATTAATTATTTGTTCCGGCGTTGCCTGTCCTATGAAGGCATAATGTTGAAAACTAACACATCAACTAATTATGAACAACGCACCACTGATGTCAAAAAAACTCTGCTTCTTGATCTTCCAGGCCAAACCTGCGCCAAATCTAATTTACGAAAGGCATTAATGTTCAATTTTTCTTATTATTAGAGTATTTCTTAAAAACTTGTCCAGAAAATCCAGTTCAAATGAAAACTTTCAAAGTCTCTTGGAAAAATAACTAATAGAAACTTTCGTAAATAATTCTTTTCAAGATCGTTACGCCATGTTTCATTTTGAGTTTCTTTTCGCCTAATCGTTCGCGATACTCTATCGGTACTTCGAGTGTTTTGAATCCTTGTTTGTATACTTGATGATTTAACTCTACTTCTATGTCAAAACCTTTGGATTTAATTATCCACTTTCTCAATATATCCGCACGTATAACCCTTAACCCTGTCAATGGATCTTGTAAATCTACGCCATTAAGAAGATTGTGAGCAAACGCCAGCATTTTGTTTCCAAACAAAAACCTGCCCTGAAAAGCTTTTCCTTCAGTCTCTTTGCTAAATCTGTTTCCGCAAACCATGCCTACTTCTGGTAAATCTTTCAGTATTTCAATCATTTCTGGAACATAGAATGCTGGATATGTAAAGTCGGCATCAGTGATAACAACGTACTCTACGTTTTCGCCCATATTTTCAACGGCTTTAGCTAATGCATCGCCCTTGCCTTTTCTATCTTGAAAAACGATTTCTGCGCCATGATCTTTAGCGACTTCAACTGTCCGATCAACACTGTGACCATCAATTACCAGAATACGATGCAAATTTACATTTTCTGACAACTCAGATATGGTTGCCCCAACGCCTTCTTCTTCGTTAAGTGCCGCAATAAATGCCTCAGTTAATGGTTCAAATTTTTGACGAAACATTTTTTCACGATCAACCAAATTTTAGGGATGGTTTCAAATTTACTTTCTTAAAGTTTTCAGAGATGGTCTAAACTGTCATTATGTCAGATTCTACACAATCATTCATATCTTTTATTCTGATGGTAACTTGGCTGTCCTTCTTCAAAGCCGTCCCTTTCTTTAATAAGAAAATATTCATTTTGTAAATAAACAAATGTTGTTTCAAACATGAGTCACAAAACGACGATATGTTCCAAAATAAGACTCACCTCAAAAAGGAAAGTTCTCAGGCATCGCGGGTTTGAGTAGCTTAATTACTCACTTAGGAAGATTTATATTAATGATTATTGATTATCAATACATAATATACAATAATATGTCCGAAAGTGGACATATTGTATACAAGCAGAACAGCAAAACTGTTCAACAAAAAGACAAATAGAGAAAAAAGAATTCAGGAGGAAAAGTTTCTGAACAAAAAGAATATCAAAGATTCATTAAAAATAACTTCAACCTCATATAGCAAACGCATCATTATTGGAACAGATGTTTTTGAATCAGAGAAAACAGAAGAAACAAAGGTTGGCAGCAAAAATGAATCATTACCGAGCGAAATTTTAGCGCAAGGAAAATTTGATAAATGCCTAATCGAAGCAATTGATGAAGCATTAACAACGTTAGGTGCACCAGTCAAAAACACGGTGTACTTTCAGTTAGAAAATAACTTTAACATTCCCAAAAATGAAATTCCTCAGCAAATCGACAAATTTAGCGATATTGTGCACAAAATTTTTGGTTTTGGAGCTAGCCGTCTCGAGATCATGTTTATTCAAAATCTTTGCTCGAAAATAAAAGTCAATGTTGAATTTACCGAGTACAGATGGCCTTTATCTAAATGGATAATAAATGACATATCTTTTACTGAATATGTCTACAGCGCACGTAAAAATTATTGTAGCGTAGAAAGAAATAGAGGCGAATAAATTGGACAAGTATGTTAGAGTCTTAGTCGTTGATGATGACGAGCCGATTAGGAGAACTATGCAATTCATTCTTGAAAATGAAGGGTACATTGTTGATTTGGCAACGACCGGTAATGAAGCCATCGAAATGACTCAAAAAACGTCTTACAACGTTGCGTTTTTGGATATTCGATTACCTGACATGGAAGGTGTAGACTTATTGAAACTGATGAAAAGCAATGTGCCTAAGACGAGAAAAATAATGATTACAGGTTACCCGTCAATGCAGAATGCAATATCATCATTAAACAAGAAAGCCGACGCGTATTTGATTAAGCCTGTTGACGTTGAGAAATTACTCAACTTGGTGAAAGAGCAGTTGAGATTACAGAAAGAAGAAAAGAATTTCTGCGAACAAAAGGTAGCTGAGTTCATTGAAACAAGAGCCATGCACCCAAACATGCAAAGTCCAGCGCGGCAAAAAATGTACGCTGATAGGTAAATATCAAAACTTGAGATGGAAGCAAGCAATGTCGCCCATCATAATTGTTTAAAATGCAAGTCATGTATAATAGGTACACCTTCACATATTTAGTATGCGCAGATCGCATTATCACTTTTCTAAGTGCCGAACGTGGGGATTTTATGATTTAGTGACGATTCTGGGCAAGTAAATTGAGTTGGAAAAATGAGTATAACACCAAGTAAGTATAACCAAAGAAGCCCCAAAGAAGCTTCATACATTTAACTGATAATTGCCCAGAATGCTAAAGCAAAAATCTCGTTCACGATTATGACTCAGGTGAAACCATATGTGGTGACTGTGGTCTTGTTTTGTATGAGCAGATGTTAGATAAAGGGCCTGAATGGCGTGCTTTTACCCAGGAAGAGAAAACCTCAAGAAGCCGCGTTGGTATGCCTACATCATATTCAATTCATGATAAAGGATTATCCACAACCATTAGCCAAGTTGACAGAGACGCATTTGGAAGAAAACTGCCCATTTCCACTAGGTTGCAGATGTGGCGTCTTAGAAAATGGCAAATACGCAGTCGAGTGCATTCATCCATCGATCGAAACCTTGCCCAAGCAATGGCTGAACTTGAACGTTTATCAAGCAAAGTCTCTATCTCACCACCCATAAAAGAAAAAGCCGCAGTAATTTATCGCAGGGCATTAGACAAAGCTTAGTCCGGGGAAGATCAATTAACTCAGTCGCAGCAGCCGCAATTTATGCTTCTTGCCGCAAAAGCGGATCACCCAGAACCCTTCGCGAAATCTCTGAAGCTAGTCTTGTAGATAAGAAAGATGTTGCCCGATGCTATCGACTGCTGCTTCAAGAACTCGATTTTCACATGCCAATTTCTGACCCGTTAACTTACGTTTCAAAAATTGCGGAAAAGAACGGAGTGTCAGGCAAAACACAAGGCACTGCCATAGCAATACTAAGAGAGGCTAGACTAAAACGATTTTCAGCAGGAAAAGATCCGATGGGCATGGCTGCAGCTGCACTATACATAGCTTGTCTTCAGAATAACGAAAAGATAACGCAAAAAGACATCGCGGAAGCAGCTGGAGTCACAGAAGTTACAGTTAGAAACAGATACAAGGCGCTAAAGAAGCAGCTGAAGATTGAAACACCCAATCAAAAAGAGTGTTTTTAGTCTTCTTTGTTTTCTTTCTCTAAAACTCTATTGAATTGTTTGTAGAAGACAAGGAACAGATTTACAAAGGAGAATGAGTAGTTCATTTTATCTGAAGGCAGGCTTTGCGATGAGTAAAAGAGGAGAAACAGGAGAACAAGATCGGGGAAAACCTCAGCCTCGAAAAAAGAAAGAGCGGGAAGATGCCCGCAAGAAGAAAAAACTTGAAAGAGTAGAAAGACAAAAGTCAAGATAAAGCTTAATGACTTGCTCTTTGCCGGCACAGCTGTTCTGAGTTTTTTCATGACATCAATCCAAGACCTCGGAAGCACTGAAAGGACATATTTCTGGTTCTGATTTCGACGTTTATTTAGCCGTTAGATGAAACATTTGGGTATTGGGGTGCACGGACACATTTCTTAGAAACGTGTCCAGTTTGGCGAGGTTCATTCATTTTCACAGACCTCTCCACTTATCGCTTAAGTCGTTTGGGCGATTCTTTTTTAAAGAATTTTGAGAATAAGCGCAAGTCCTTTGGTTTACGACCAAACGACCAAGGAGAAAGCCAGGGTTTAATTGTTAATGCTTTGGGGAGAATTTGAGTGCTGTCAATTAGTAGTTCTTGCAAAATTAGAGGCTGGGTACTTGATGCCTACCCTTCTAGCGAAGGTGAGATCTCAGTCTGGATTATTAGCGAGACTGGTCAAAGAATCCGCTTTACCGACAGGTTTCATCCTAAGATTTACGTTTCATCAAAGCAAGAATGCATTGATCCCTTAATTGGCAAACTCTATAACAACCCAGACGTGCTAAAATGGTGTTTTACCTACAAGTATGCTCAGCCTACAGATTCTGAGAAAAGCAAAGTGCTGGAGCTTGAGCTTAGAGACTGCAGAAGAACGATGGCTCTGACGAATAATATTCTTAGACTTGGCGATTTTTTGCGTTATCAGGTTTCTAACTGCGACTTGAAAGGCGACCGAGCCTACTTTTTTAGCCACGACATTTTTCCTCTTGCATTTGTAGAAGTCAAAGTGGAAAAACCAAGCCTCCAATACACACTACTTGATTCTGTAGTCAGCACTGATTATACTGTTCCGCCATTGAGAGTTTTGAAATTAGAGGTAGAGATTGCCAAAAAGAAAAGAATCGCTGACTTTAAAGACTCAATCGGTATAATTCAGGTTTGCCAAGAGCGGCAAGAAATAGAAATTGACTCGGATGATGAAGCGGAAAAACTTCTTCAGCTAGTGAAAGTAGTCAAAGAACTTGACCCAGACATATTGGTGACTTCTGGCGGCGATTCACACCTTTTTCCCTACCTAACAGAGCGAGCAACTATAAACAATGTTATTGACAAGTTTACTTTAAGCAGAGATGATACACCTTTTTCCTCGAAAACGCCTTCTGGTAAAACATTCTTCTCATATGGACGCACCTTTTACAGAGCTGACCCCATCCGTCTTTATGGAAGAATCCACATCGACCAAAGCAACACATTCATTTTATCTGAGGCAGGACTCGACGGGTTGATAGAGATTGCCAGAATTTGTCGTGTGCCTCTGCATACTGCCGCACGCAATTCTATAGGCTCAAGTATGTCCTCGCTCCAATTCTACCAAGCCATAAAAGACGATGTACTTATTCCAAGAAACAAAAGCATCCCTGAAGCCTTCAAATCCGCCTTTAATCTCCTCGTTGGCGACCGCGGAGGAATGGTATATGAACCCAAAGTAGGTGCCCACGATTTTGTCGGCGAAGTGGACTTCAGTAGCATGTACCCCAGCATAATGGCAGACAAAAACATCTCCGCCGAAACGGTTCTTTGCAAATGTTGCCAAGACTCGCACATACGCATTCCAGAACTAAACTATCACATATGCAACAAACGCACTGGTATTGTCCCTAAAACTCTAAGATTCGTAGTAGACAAACGTATTTACTACAAGAAAATGAAAAAAGGAGCCTCCGACCCGCACCTAAGAGAAGTCTACGATAATCGGCAGATTGCCCTTAAATGGATCTTAGTTACCTGTTTTGGCTACCTTGGCTACAAAAACGCCAAATTCGGCACAGTAGATGGCCACATTGGAGTTTGTGCTTTTGGCAGAGAAGCACTACTAAATGCGTCACATACCGCAGAAGAGCAGGGATTTGAAGTAATTCATGGCATTGTGGATTCACTTTGGCTCAAAAAACCAGACGCTAGCTTAGACGACTACGAAAACCTCTGCAAAACAATAACTAAGCAAACAGACATACCCATTAGCTTTGGGGGTCGCTACAAATGGATCGTTTTCTTGCCCTCCAGAATGCACTCAAGGGTAGGTGTGCTAAACCGTTACTATGGGGTAATGGAAGATGGCAAAATCAAAATAAGAGGCTTAGAAATCCGCAGAAGAGACACGCCGCGCTTTGTGTTTGAAGCACAGACAGAAATGATTGACACGATGGCAACGGCTAATAACACAGCTGAATTACGCAAACAAATTCCTTTGGCTTTGAATGTGGTGCGAAGATATCGGCAAAAACTCATAGATGGTGAAGTGCCGGTTGAGGACTTGATAATAGCCAAACGTATGTCAAGAAAACCAGAACGATACCGCCAACACGTTAGCCAAGTCATCGCCGCTGAGCACCTAATCAAAGAAGGCACAGAAGTTCATGCAGGAAATAGTGTACAGTTCCTTTTTACTCATTCCAAAGATAAGCGGCATGAACGCAGAGTTAAAGCAGCTCAACTAATCGAGAAAGGTGTGGAGCCAGATACAGCAAAATATCTTATGCTTCTTTACTCGTCAGCTGCAAACCTGCTTAGCTTCGAAGGTTACACAACTAATTCAATTTATGATGCGATAAGAGAACAAAGCCAAAGAACACTCAAGGAATTTTACCATTTCTGATTCAACTAAAAATGCGAAAAAAATGCAAACTTGGTAACTTTAAGCTAATTTAGGTTTGGCGCTCTTTAGTGCCTTGAAATCTCAAAGCTCTCTCGCATTTTATTTACATAATTTAAGAAGGTCAGGTCAATTTCTTTGAAAACAATTGGCTTATGTTTAACATTTTGGTCAGCTCTAATCTTTGCATATAGCGTTTGCATGAATTTTATTTCAAGATGGTGGGCGCCTGAGCCAAAAATTCTGAATAGAAAATTGGAAAATTCTTCTATTTTTTGTGGGAGTTCATCCTTTGAAATTAAAAAATCGTTTTTCGAATGGGTATACAAGTGATTCTTTACCGGTTCGCCTAAAGAGGATAACACTTCGTCGATAGCTTCAAGAAATAACTGGTCAAACTTTTGTTGTCCCGTATTCATTTTCATATAACTTTACTGAGGATCATTTTTTTGAGGCGAATTATGTAGCCTTTAAAACAAAGTAACCACTCAAATGACTATATTAACGCCTATTGTGAATCTGTAAATATGATGATTATCAGAATACTGATCTTTTTATTTATTTCGCATTGGCAAAATTGCTAAGCTTTTAAGTTTCCATCAGTAGATCGACCAAGAAACCAGGCACGTATTTGAGGGCGTTTCTTCAATTAGTGTACTTACCCATTATGATGTAACCTGACACAAGACCATCAATAGAACTACTATTGCCATTAAAACAACTATCATTTCGGGCATTCCGAAAAAGTAGTGTTCGACATTGTAGTGAGGGCTACGAATGAGCTTTCAGAAGAATTAGCGTTGTCAAAATGCAACTCGCATATTCCCTGGACGTCAGATGTAAATCTGGTAGAGTATTGGTCTAGCTCACCAAGATTAGTGACCGTAGAGTTTGGATGCTTCATTGAAAAACTTAAGTTGCTAGATGATTGACCCGTGGTTACAAATGCTAGATGAACTTTATCTTGGGACCAGACATCTATTTTGCAAACAAGTTCTTTGCTCGCTTCAACGTTGAGGCTTTCCGTTGTTGCATGCACAATTCCAAGTGGACCAATAATCACGCATAGACTGAGCAGCAAACAACACAGTCTTCTTATTGGGGCATTATGGTTTTCCCTTAATCAGGTGGTTTTTTTAAGTTTAGTAGATCGAGTGTCATTTCAATGAGTTGTACTTCTTCAGTTAGGCAGGCTATTTTATGGTCCAATTTTGACACCTTTTCTTGTTGCGATTCAAAGTTATCGCTTTTAAGTGTCGGCATTTTTGAATTCCTTGAGTAATTTGTCTTAATATATTAAATCGGAATACTAAATATGTATATAAATGGTCTTCTATAATTCGGCGAAGTCTATTGAAGTACAAATCTACGGCTAAATATCTGTCTCGATTTTTTTTATGTTCCCCCATCGCAAATATTATATAGTAAGACGTAATATATTGAATGCAGGCTAACTCTTAGTTTATAATTGCAGAGTTATGCAAGGTGATCCAAAACGAGAAACAATGTAACGCTAACCTGCCCCAATAACGCATGCAAGAGAGTTATTACTAATCCACTAAAAACACTAAACCGTCAACAGAGCTCAAAAGAACCCTATTACGCATGCCCATATTGCTTAACAGAAATAACCCTCCCTGAAATCGAAAGCGGCAATGTGCCAGAAGAAACGAGTACCGAAACTGATATCAACGAAGAAAAACCCAACAAAAACCAAGAGACAATACCCGACTGCAAACATTATTTTGGATTCATGAGTGAAAAGGAACACAAACAGCAAATGCCTGAAGAGTGTATGTTATGCTCGCAAATAATGGATTGTATGGCTAAAGGAAATGGATCTGCAAAAGGAAAAAATTAAACAAAAGAAATGAAATGAGGCATAATTCGGGTTTTTGAAATTACTTAGTAACTTTTCAAGTTTCAGGTTACATAAAACCGATTCTTGACTTTTAAGGTTTAAAAACTACCAAATATCCCTTTGTTGTATCTTCTTTAACCGCTAAATCATATTGGTTAGCAAATCCCTTGATTAATTCCAAATCATAAAAACCTTTTATTTGGAGTTCGTATCTGTCGGGTTTTCTCTGTTCAATGAGCACCATCGATGGGTGAATTAAATGTTCGGCGTCTAATTCTTTTAGTAGAGAAATTGCTTCGTATCTTTGCATGAGCCAACCGATTGCTTATGAACGTACAAGACTTATAAGATTTTTCCAATTTGAACCCGAAGACATAACGGCGGATTAAGCTAGCAGACTTAGCCCAAATCAAAAACTCGATGAACAAATATGGTTAGATGTGATCTATGCTTAGGCTCTTTTCTTGGCAACCTTATCGTTGGTAAGTAGGTATTCTACGTATTCTCTTATGTTGCGGTTGGTTTCGTTGGCTCTTTTCTTGATGTCTTCATGAACTTTGTCTGTTACTGTTATGCATTTGTATCCTTTACGTGGCAAAAATTACCAATCTCCCAAGTACTTTACCGTACAATTAAATATATAATTAACGGTGAAGCATGACGAAGAAAAACTGGTTTATCATGAAACTTTAAATAAACATACGTACGCTAACTAACTTGAGAGGGAAACAAAAAACGCCTAAGAAAGGCTACAAAAGTATAACTGTAAAAGCTGAAGTTTACGATTACTTCTTCAAGGAATGGCTCAAAGTCAAAGAAGAATATGCAATAAAAAAAGGCATTCACAGCTTCTCAGCCTACGTTACCTCCACTTTGGCTGAACTGATGAACGAAGAAAAGAAGTGCAGAAGCGAAAAATAGCTCAATAGCAATTTACCAGAATCTTCTAACCTTTTTGATTTTTCTAAATGTAGTTTTGATCGGATATTTACAAATAATAAGAAGAAAATCCAAAATCTTAAAAATAAACAGCGTCTTTAATGATTAGAGAGCCCTAAAATGAACAAGCAAGAAGCAAGTTCTTTCCTGAAGGAACTACTCGCAAGATGTAAAATGGATTCAAATTCATTTATTTTGGTTGAGCCAAATCTTAAAGATACTATTTCAACTGGATACAAAGTTAGAATAAAAACGGTTTTGAATAATGAATGTAGGCAACAAATTAAAGAAATTACTAGAAAACATGATTTGGCGGTAATAGAAGAGGAAATTCAAATCATTATCTACAAGCCTAAATCAAAGCATTCAGGTAATCTAATTATTAAATAAATAGAATTAAAACGTCTCCATGAAATTCTATTTTGCTCTTACGCTTTCTCGCTGTTGTAGCTAGCTAGCAATCACATATAGTTATTTTATCAATTGCAAAACTAGTTGTGGTTAGGTTTATGGACGACATTATTACCGTAAAGAATCTGGTTGAAGTTTATTCTGACGGTACCAAAGCGGTTGATGACATCTCTTTTAGGGTGGCTGAAGGAGAATTCTTTGGTTTTCTTGGACCTAACGGAGCAGGAAAAAGCACCACGATCAAGATTCTAACCACACTTCTAAGGAAAACATCTGGCACTGTTTCGATAGCTGGATATGATGTTGATAAACAATCGGCCACTATCCGTAAGATCATTGGGGTTCAAAGCCAAGAAACAACCGTGGACGGTGACCTTACTGGAAGAGAGAATATCACGCTTCAAGGTCATTTCCACCAGATGAATGGAGATGAAATCAAAAAAAGAGTTAACGAACTTTTGGTTCTCGTAGGTCTCGAAGAAGCCGCCGAAAAACGCGCTAGAAACTACTCTGGCGGCATGAAAAAACGTCTGGACCTAGCCACTGCTTTGGTTCACAAGCCCAAACTCCTATTTCTTAGATGAGCCTACTACTGGTTTGGACCCGCAATCCCGTTCAGCCATCTGGAGTTATTTGGAAAAATTAAACAAAGAAGAAGGAATAACAATTTTTCTAACTACGCAGTACCTAGAAGAAGCCGATAAGCTATGTAAAAGACTTTCAATTATTGATGTAGGAAAAATAGTTTCAAGCGGCTCACCACTCGAGCTAAAACGTGAAATTGGCGCAGACTCCATCAGAGTTGTTCTTGAAAACTGCAAAGAAGACAGCGCTAAAGCAAAAGAAATCATCAAATCAATGACTGGTGTCAGTGAAATTGTGGATTCTGAAGAATGCCTTACTGTTTTCGCCAAAAACGCAGGTCTGCTAATTGCTGATATAGTACGCGCGCTAGACAGCAGCGACATTCGGCTTACGTCAGTAACGTTTTCTTCGCCTTCGCTTGATGATGTCTTTTTGAAGCACACTGGCAAAAGAATTCGAGCTGAAGAACTCGTCAAGGCTCCTGGTAGAATGTTTGGAGGGAGGCGGTAAAAAATGACTTTGCTCTCTGATACCCGTTACATATTCATAAGGTACATGACAAAACTCGTTCGAACCCCTATATTGCTCTTCTTTTCCCTCTTCCAACCCATTCTATTCCTCGTACTGTTCACGCAGATTTTTTCGGGGCTTTCTGGTTTGGGCATATTGCCACACGGAGTAAGTTATCTAGAGTTTGCATCTGCTGGAATTGTAATGCAAAACGCGTTCGGAAGCGCACTGCAGTCGGGAAACTCGATAGTGGCCGACATTGACTCGGGGTTTTTGCAGAAAATGCTCGTGACACCATTGAGTCGCCCTGCGATTCTGCTTGGCAGATTAAGCAGCGATGCCTTTAGAGTGGTTATCCAAACAGCTCTAATTCTTGGGTTAGCATACGTCTTAGGCGCAGGAGAAAACACTCCATTTAGTGTAACCACGGGGGTTGTCGGAATTCTGCTTATTTTCTTCACACTTGCATTCTTTGGCCTTGCGTGGTCAGGAATCTCTTTAGCGTTAGGCATGAAAACCAGAAGTTCTGAGACGGTTTTCGCGATTGGCGGAGTAATCACTTTCCCATTGTTGTTCCTAAGTACAGCGCTGTTACCGCTTAATTTCCTGCCCTCGTGGGTAAAAACTGTTTCAATGTTTAACCCTGTAAGCTACTGCGTTGACGCCACCCGAGCATTGATCGTCAACGGTTATCAATGGGGAACAATACTGCCTGCATGGGGAGTCATCGGGCTAGTTGCCGTAATAACAATGAGTGCAACATTATATCAATTTAGAAAAGTAGTAAGTTAAGGGTAAAGATGCGCGTCAACATCCATCGGTTTATGTAACCGCGTAATTTTTACTTCAATCAATTCAGATTCAGCATCGATTCCTTTGAGCGATTTGGAAAACCCAGCCATAATATTGCCAATTGTTTCTTGAACAAAATTGTTCAAAGGCAACTCTTTTCCATCCACAAGCATTTTTGTATCAAAAGATTTTTTCATTATCCTGTGTTTTTCTTCCATAAAATTCACTGATTGAAAATTGAAATCTAAAACTGATAAACCCTTCTACTATTTAGGAGTCCAAGCCACTATAGTTTAGTGCTTCACCTATTGAGCTATATATTTTAACTCGAAAATATGGAGAAAAAAGCACGCTTAAAGATACAGCTAATATACTTGAACAATCGAGTTAGTTTGGATTTAACAAGAATTTACCTTTGGGAAAAAGGAGCGGCACTGTGCTTAAAAAACTGTGGAACAAGCTCAATGCATTGTCCTCGAAAAAACCCTTAAAGTACACCCTCTATCTTTCCGCCGTCATAATTTTCTTCGCAATAATTCTTATTCCACCCATTATCGGCATTCTAATTAAAGCACCAACGATTAGTAATATCACAAGCCAACCTGCCTTAATGAACAAAGCATTAGGCGCAATCTCAAATTCATTTACTATTGGTTTAATCGTAGCCGCTTTAGATATCCTTGCGGGGGTTCCTTTAGCTTGGCTTATTACTCGTGGAAAATCAAAGTGGCTCAGTGTTCTCGATACTTTGGCCGATTTGCCCTTTGTTGTTCCGACCGCCGCTTTGGGTTATTCGCTTTTGCTGTTTTGGAGTTCTGGCGGAGGCATATCCGCATTTTTTGGAGGATCACTTGTTTCTCCAGGTTGGTTGCTCGTTATGCTTTTGCATTTCACTTTTTCTTTTCCTGTCGTTGTCCGCATAATGGTTGGGGCGATGCTTGATTATAAAATGGAATATGAAAGGGCGTCAAGAACGCTTGGTGCTCCCCCTTTAACCGCTTCTAGAACAGTTACTTTTCCAATTACAAAACCATCCCTGATTGCAGCTTTCTCCTTAGCTTTCGCGCGGTCACTTTCTGAAACGGGCGCAACGTTCATTGTGGCAGGAGCTGTTTTCATGAATGGTCCTGTTTTCCTGCAAACAATAAGTAATGAGTTCAAAACAGGCGCAATCTCCGTAGGAACCTATGAAGGTGCAACTGTTTTTGCAAGCTTAATATTAATCGGTGTTTCGCTTGCCCTTTTTGCCTTAATACGTATTTTGGGTCAAAAAATAAAGTTGCCTTTTGGTCATGGCTTACCAGTTTTTGAGAAAAAACTCAGTTACAAAAAAGGGGCCTGGTCAAGAAATAGTATTGCCTTATTTGTTTTTGTATTTTTAGTTTTGGTTCCTTCACTTTTTGTTGCATTGCCCGCTTTCCAAGCCGTTGTTAATGGCACCCCGCTAATTCAGGCTTTAACTGGAGCGGGTATATGGACTAGCTTTTGGCAGAGCTTGCTTCTGTCTTACGGTTTAGGAGCCATTGTAACCGTCTTAGGAATTATTCTTGGCATACCAATGGCAATACTGCTTTCACGTAAAACATTTGGTAAATGGCCTTCTGCAATCCTCGACAACTTAATCAATATCCCTATTATCGTTCCATCAATCGCCTTAGGCATTTCCCTGAAATTTTTCTGGCAAGGGATCCCGGGGATACCTGCTTTTTTGTTGTTGGTTTTTGCCCATTTAGCTATTACCTACCCCTATTTTGTAAGATCCATGTCTGCAGCAATGGAGAGAATAAGCGTTGATATGGAAGAAGCAGCAAAAACACTTGGAGCTAAGCCTCTTACAGTTTTCAGATCAATAGTGCTGCCACTTGCAAAATACTCTATCCTTTCAGGTGCAATAATCGTTTTCACTAGAAGTGTAAGTGAAACTGGTGCGACGTTGGCTGTTTCTTCAAATTTGCAGACAGCGCCTGTGCTGATTGTCAACTGGGTTAACTCACTTAGAGGTGTTACAAAACCAATTCCAGGAGTTGACTCGTTAACTGTTGGTTTGGCGTGCGGCATCTTGATACTGCTAAGCTTCGTAATACTGCTGGTATTGAGGCTTTTAACTAGAAAAGGAAAGGTCTAAAATGATAACTAATAAATGCAATAAAACAGCTTCATTTGGAGAGTTGTCCTATGCCTGATATCCGGGTCGTAAACTTAACAAAAAAATACGGAAAAATTTATGCTTTAGACAATGTTAGCTTAACCATAAAGGACAAGGAATATTTCTCACTGCTTGGACCTAGCGGCTGTGGCAAAACTACCCTTTTGCGGCTTATAGCTGGGCTCATTGAACCCGACAGCGGCGAAATCTTCATCGGCGATCGGCGGGTCGATAAAGATCCACCAGAAGATCGCGACGTAGGCTTTGTGTTCCAAACCTTCGCTCTTTTCCCTCATATGACTGCTTGGGGAAACGTCATTTATGGTCCTAAAGTGAAAAATTACGATCAGAAACAAGCTGATACTATTGGGCACGAAGTTTTGGAGCTAGTTAAACTTAACGAACGCTTAACCGCTTATCCCAGCGAACTTAGTGGTGGCATGATGCAAAGAATAGCTGTTGCCCGAGCGTTAGCTGCAGGCGCCAAAACCCTGCTTTTGGACGAGCCATTAGGGCAGTTGGATGCAAAAGTTCGAAATGAAATCAGATATGAAATTCGAAGAATGGCTAAAGACCTCAAACTTACAGCAATACATGTAACGCACGATCAGGCCGAGGCAATGTCAATTTCAGATAGAATTGCCGTTATGAAAAAAGGAAAAATCGTACAAATTGGAAGCCCTCAAGAACTCTACATGCATCCCAACAGCTTATTTGTTGCTCACTTTATCGGTGAATCAAACTTCTTGGAAGGCTACATAATCAAGACAAATGGCTACACTGAAATAGAGTTGCGAGGTGGATTAAAGATTAAAGCCCAAAACACTGAAATAAAACAGGACGAAAGAATTGTTTTGGCAATAAGACCTGAAACATGTGAAATGAAAACAGGGCATATCTCCACTGAAAACGCATTGTTCGGAAAAATTGACAAAATAACTTTTGAAGGAACCTTCGTGCGTTATGAAATTAGGCTTGAAAACGGAGATCGCTTAGTAATTAATAGACCGTCGTTGACTGAAGAATGGGTTGAAATCGGACAAGACGTCACAATAACTTACCCGTTAGAAAAAGCACATCTATTTTCCTATCCCGAAGCTGGTTTAACAGAGGAAATCTCAGTTTAAAATTTAACTAACACTTATTTGCATATCTGGTTAAGGAAGATATAGGCGATCGCTAAGCCAAATTTATTAAGGAAACCTGCCTTGAATTATTAATAAGGTTAGGTCCAAATTTTATGGCTGAAAGCTAAGCAGAAAAAACCAAGGACTCAGTTCCTTATTCCTAATCTTAATAATTATAATAATTGTTACCGCCGTTTCTGCGGCAGCTCTTAGTTTAGCTGATCTAGGTTTTGTTAACTCGCTTTCAGGAGGAACGTACGTTTCAGCTTGATTCCTTTACTTGGAAAGAAGATGGCATGGAACCACTGAAACAGAATAGCGTACTTATATTTTTGAAACTTAGCAAGAAACCATGATGTTTGCGTTATTTCTGTTCTTAATATTTAAATCTAAGAGCACAGCTTTATTGAAAACTAGCTCGGGGTAGTATGGGAGAAGAAAGAGCTGAACGTGAGGGTATAGCCTGCATCAATCCTGCTGACGCTGTTTTTAGCATAGACAATCATCCGCATATTGTCGGTAAGATTAGTTTTTTGTACAGTTTCTTTGGAGATAAATTTATATGTGTTCATAGAGACGCTTCTGGATATATCACTCTCAGATTTGACTATACCCTTGAGGAAGCTTTGATGATTAATCATAAAGGTATTAATGGAGAGATGTCAATTGCTGCTTGAAGCCCTCATCGCATTTGTATTAATTTTTGTTTCAACCTTTGCAATTTACACATTTGGCAAACGTTCAGCGCCTAAAACCACCATAAGCGAAAATGAGCAGGCAGCGTACGCTTGTGGAGAAAAAGCCACTTTTCCAGGATTAAAAATTAATGTATCCCTATATAAATATCTAATTTACTTTGTAATCTTTGATTCAGCCGTATTAGTTCTCGCTTTTGCGGCTTTTGCATTAACAGGTACAAACCCACTTTTCTTAATTCTTTACCTTGGCATAATTCTTGCCGCAGGCTTGGTTCTTTTAGAAGGAGGCAAAGAATAAATGACTAACACAGTAACTTGGGCACGAGTTAAATCGCCATGGGTCCTGCACTTCAACTCAGGCGCCTGCAATGGATGCGATATAGAAATAGTTGCCCTACTAACACCAAAATACGACGTAGAACGCTTCGGCGTAAAACTCGAACCATCACCAAGACATGCAGACGTTCTTTTGGTTACCGGCTGCGTCACACAACAATGCGCAGAACGGTTAAAACGAGTCTATGACCAAATGCCACAACCCAAATTTGTCGTAGCCATCGGAGCTTGTGCCTGCAGCGGCGGAGTTTTCGCAGGTAACTACAACGTAGTAGGCGGCGTAGACAAAATACTTCCAGTTACCGCATACATACCTGGGTGTCCACCGCGGCCAGAAGCAATTCTGGACGGCGTAGTTAAACTCTTAAACGCTTTGAATCCGCCTAAACCAAAAAAACTTTCAAAACAAGAAAAACAAGCTGAAGCCCTAAAGGCAGAACAAGCGAAAAATGCTATTCCCCCACCCGAAGTTGTTATAGCTGCTCAAGAAGCTCAACCCATAATTGAGGAGGAAAAACCAAATGTCAAACAATAAAATCGATATAATTAATGTAATTCAATCCAAACTTGGCGACAAAGTCCAGATTCAACTCGGTCAACTTGGCTCTGCCGCTATAAACGTCAATAACGGCTTACATAGAGACGTCCTCAAAGCCATGCTGGACGCTGATGAAAAAACTGGAATTACCGCCATAACTGGAATAGACCTTGGAGCTAACTTAGGTATTTTGTATCATACACATACTTCAAACGATTTCGTAACAATACGCGCAGAAGTTCCGAAAAATAACCCGAAAATTCAAACAATAGTTGACCTTATTCCAGGTGCAACTTTTCATGAATTTGAGGTATCAGACCTATTAGGCGTAATCTTTGTAGGCAACGAACTAAAAGGTCACCTTGTATTATCTGAAAACTGGCCTGAAGGAATTTATCCATTAAGAAAAGATGTCAAAGCAGCTGAGGTGAAACTGAATCCCGCACCTGAAGAACCAAAACTTCAGGACATTAGCAAACTTGTAAAAATTATTATTGGTCCACAACACCCTGCACTTTTGGAACCAGAAAAATTCGTTGTTACAGTTGATGGAGAAACCGTAACTAAGGTTGAACCGCGAATCGGTTACGTTCACCGAGGCATAGAAAAAGCATCTGAATCTCGATCATACATCCAAGACGTCTACTTGGTTGAACGAATTTGCGGTATTTGCAACGCTTGCCACGCGTATGGTTTTGTTGCTGCAACAGAGAAGATATTAAAAACTGAGGTTCCCGAAAGAGCTAGATACCTCCGTGTAGTAGCGCTAGAACTCAACAGATTGCACAGTCACTTACTGACTTTGGGTCATGCAGGATTAGAAATTGGCTACGAAACATTGTTCCAGTATTTCTGGAGAGACCGAGAACCAATCATGGACTTGATAGAGTTAACTAGCGGTAACCGCGTTTACGCTTCCCTTATGACTGTAGGCGGAGTAAGACGAGACCTAAAAGACACTGATTTTCCAAAAATTAGAACAACCTTAGAAGATTTGAGGAAAAAGCTGCCGTTCTACAGAAAAGTTTACGGAAATGAACCTTCCATAAAAGCTCGCATGCAAAATGTAGGCACCCTCTCGCGCGAAGACGCAATAAAACTATGCGTTGTTGGTCCAGTAGCTCGAGGATCAGGATATGATATTGACGTGCGCAAAGACGATCCTTATGAAGCATACGGCCAAATTCCCTTCAAAAAAATAGTTTACACCGAAGGCGACACGTGGGCACGAATGAATGTGCGCATGGACGAAGTTGAAGAAAGCATCAATATAATCCAGTATGCACTTGACCATATGCCGACAGGGCCTTTCCGAATTGACGCTCCCAGAAATGTGGTTTCAGGCGAAGCTATTAGTCGTAACGAAGCACCACGAGGAGAACTATTCTACTATGTTAAGAGTAACGGTACGTCTTCTCCAGAACGCGTTAAAGTGCGGACTCCAACATTCGCTAATATTCCATCGTTCCTGAAAACCGCAATTGGTGAGAGTATAGCTGATGTTCCGCCAAACTTTGTTAGCTTAGACCCATGCTTCTCATGCACAGACAGGTGATTCGATGATTGACATATGGCTGATCTTACGAATACTAATTTTCCCAGGTTTCGCATTCATACTGCTGCTGACGTTGTTCTGCGATTGGCTTGAACGAAAAATCGAAGCCCGCATACAAAACAGAGTTGGTCCAATGGTCGCAGGACCAGCTGGAATTTTTCAGCCATTAGCCGACTTCATTAAACTCTTAACAAAAGAAGATATTCAGCCAAGAGAAGCTAAAAGAATCGTTTTCAAGTTTGCACCTCTCGTAGCGTTTACAATTATGGTTTTTGCAATGTGCTTTTTACCCGTTGATGGTTCCAGCGTGATTTCAACAGGTGGATTTAACGGCGATTTAATTATTATCTTGGCGTTTTCAACAATTGCCAGTTTTCTCCTTTTCCTTTCAGGATGGGCATCCTGCAATCCATACGGTACAATAAGCGCTGCAAGAGTGTTAACACAGTTCTTAGGTTATGACATACCGCTTTTCTTAATTGCTCTAACACCAGCATTTATCGTAGGAAGCTTAAGCATATTTACAATAGCTTCTGGCGTCACTTTAGCCTCAGGACAACTTGTACCAATTATTCTTTTGGCGCCATGGGCTTTTATACTATTTATAATAACTATGCAAGCAGAACTCGAAAAAGATCCCTTTGATGTTCCAGACGCAGAAAGTGAACTGGTCGGTGGATTAGAAACCGAATATACTGGTGCAAAATTAGCTTTCCTCCATTTGACTCGCGACGTGCAAATCGTCTTCGGCTCAGCCCTAGTGGTTGAGTTGTTCCTTGGAGGTCCATATGGACCGGTATTCTTCGGCGTTCCTGCATTCTGGTACTCTCTGTGGTTTGTGCTTAAACTGCTGGCAATAGTGATAATCACTGAGTACATAACTACCCTATTTGCAAGGTTACGAATTGATCAGGTATTATCAGCTAACTGGAAAATAATGTTACCCGCCGCAATACTTTCGCTAATGCTAACTGTTGCTCTAGTAACATGGGTATATCCGTTGGTGTAAAAAAAATGACCGCGAAGACCAAAAAGAAGACAAAGAAATCACGCATATCTCCAATGTTTAGAAGAACATTCTCTCATTTTTTTACTAAGCCAGCCACAACAAAATATCCATTTGTTAAGCCTAAACTACCCGAAGACTACCGCGGCAAGACCAGTTACCAAGTAAATTCATGTAATGTTGTAGACCTTAGCGGAACCGGAGGCGATCCTAACCTAGCGTTTGATGTAAGGTCACTTGTTACTGTCAACTGTAGCGTCTGCAAGCGAGATTGCCCAGCGAATGCAATTGAAATTGTTGAGGTCGACGGAAAAAGAAGACCTCAATTTGATCTTAACAAATGTATCTTCTGTTATCAATGCATTGAAACTTGCCCCAGAAAGGCAATTAAAGATTCTGATCTCTTTGAGTTGGCCACAACTGATAAGTCATCGTTAATCTGTAAGCCACAACCAAACGCTAAGGAAGTTACCAAAAAATGATCCTTGAAATCATCTCAATCGGATTAATAGTTTCAGCTTGCTTGGCCCTATTTCTTGATGAAATGGTTTATTCAGTTGCCGCTCTATCAGGCACTTTCATTTTTACAGCAATCCTTTACATTTTAAACGGCTCAGTTTTTGCCGCTATCTTCCAGTTTGTCGTGGGTATAGGAACGTTAGCCATTCTATTCTTATCAGGAGAAATGCTAGGCGACAAACCGACAAAGAAAGCTTCACCTAAAAAGACCTTTGCCTTAATTGGTATTGGTATAGTTTTATCGTTACCCGCGATTTTCCTTTCATTTTCAGGTTCATCAGCAACAACAACTGATGCTTCTTTTGGCGATGCCTTGTGGAACCTAAGAGGTGTTGACGTCGTTTTACAAGCTCTTGTTGTTCTCACGGTTGCGCTTGGAATAGCTATCGTTCTGTATGAAAAGAAGAAGGGTGCTAAATAATGGACTTCGTAATTTTGTCTCTGGTGATGCTGGGAATCGGAATCTATGGCTTGCTAACCAATCGGCAACTCCTCAAAGTATTCATTTCTGTAGAGTTAATCGCCACCGCTGCCACGTTGAATTTCGTAATGCTGGCTTCTTCGATGGCTCAAGGTTTAGGACAAGCATTCCTAATATTAGCGTTTTCAACAGATACCGCGGTCAGCGCAATAATTTTGGCGTTACTTGTTATTGTCTCGAAAAAGTATGGGACAAGCAATCTTAGCGAAATTCTAAAAATGCAGGAAAAAACCGAAAGTGAGGCTGAAGCATAATGACGTTTGATAGTATTGCTGCATGGCTTGTTTGGGTAATTCCACTCGTTGCGTGCCTGTTCGTTCCAGTTGTCGCGAAAAAAGGCGATAAGATCCGAAACTACTTTGTAATAGCAATCGCTGTTGTCACAGCAGTTATGGCGTTTTCGTTGGTGCCTGGGGTCTTTTTCGGCAATGGGCAGGTTGAAGCGTCATCGTATGTTAGTTGGATTCCGGGTCTCAATGCTGGCGTATTTATTGATCCTTTGAGCGTTTTGTTCACTTGTCTTATTGCTTTCTTCGGCTTAATCATCGCTGTTTACTCTTGGGGCTACATGAAAGGTGAAGAAGGATTAACAAGATATTATTTCCTAATCCTTCTCTTCATCGGCTCAATGATTGGCCTTGTAATTTCAGATAACTTGCTTCAAATGTTTATTTTCTGGGAAATGGTTGGCTTATGCTCTTACGCCTTAATTGCATTTTGGTATAAACGTCCCGAATCAATTAATGCCGGTGTAAAAGTTTTCATCATGACGCGCATCGGCGACATATCGCTTCTTGCTGCCATAGGTTTACTATATGCTGGTCCTATGATTGGTGGACAAGCCATTGGGTCATTTAGCTTCCGAGATGTAATACAAGCACTTTCAACAGCCGCTAGCGCTGGGACCTTGAACCTGAACCTGATGGTTGTGGTTTTCTTCTTAGTTTTGGGTGGTGCAATTGCAAAGTCCGCTCAGCTCCCATTATTCACTTGGCTCTACAGCGCAATGGAGGCACCAACATCAGTCAGCGCGCTCTTACACGCGGCCACAATGGTCAAAGCAGGTGTTTACCTTCTCGCAAGATTCATACTCATCGCTTCAGTCGCTGCCCCACTAATCTCGGCGCTGGGAACGCAATATTGGTTTGCAACAGTTACGTGGATTGGAGTCTTAACTGCCCTTGTTGGCGCTACATTGGCCATAACTACAACTGACATCAAAGGAGTTCTTGCATACTCAACTGTCAGCCAAATCGGATTTATGATGGCTGCTTTAGGCTCAGCTTTCACTGGAGGATCAGTGTCAATATCTGCATCTGTTGGTTGGTTCGCCAGTTTGTTCCATATGGTAAGTCACGCCTTCTTCGAGGGTCTCGGATTCCTCTTAGCTGGAGGTATTATTCATGCAATCGGGACAAGAGACATGCGTTTGATGGGCGGACTTAGAAAAGCAATGCCAATCACTTTCATTTTGATGGCAATAATGGTTATTACAACGAGCGGTTTACCCCCATTTGCAGCATTTTTCAGCAAAGGTTTAGTTATTTCAAGCGTAACGGCAGCTAGCACAATTCAGGCAATCCTGCTTTACGTAACAGCCGCAATTACATTTGCTTATTGTATACGGATGTTTAGTCTTGTTTTCATGGGTAAAGAATCAGAACATTTGCAAAAGCAACATGTCCATGAGGCTCCAAGAGTCATGCTGATTCCTGCTGCAATTCTTGCAGGTTTATGCATTATTTGGGGGCTAGCTATGCCTTTAGTTGTGAACTTTATGCATTTAGACAACCTCGGAATTTCAATATTTGGCTCATTTATAGACATAGAAACACCAATTTTCTTAGCAATTCTCGTACCGACAGGCTTGCTTGTGTACTTGGCATACTATAGAAACTCAATGGGCATAAGAAGCGTTGGAGGAGGGTCAAATCCAATTGCAACGATGCTAAAGCACGCTTATTTCTTTGACGATTTCTACGGCATTTTAGTTAAAGGACTTACCAAAATTTCTGACGGGGTTAAATATGTTGAAGATTCAGCAAATCATTTGACAACAGGCTTCGCAGCAGGAGTGGTGGTTGCTGCTTCCAAATTGAAGAAAGTGCCCTCAACAACAGTTCAAAACTACATTGCAGCAGCAGTAGTTGGTTTCATCTTAATCGTAGTGCTGATAATATTAACGATAGGAGGACTTTAACAAAATGTTTCCAGCTCTTCTAGCAGTATTTGCTATTCCAACCATAAGCATCCCGTTTGTTTACTTAACAGGAAAGAAATCGCCAAAAGCAGCCGCAATATTTGTCGCATTAATTGCCTTAGTTAACATCATTTTGGTTTTAACTACTGTTCCAACAGTCCTCAACAGTGCAAGCCACCAATGGGTTGAACGCTATTCATGGATCAGCGTCATAAATACGTCATTTACACTTTTCACGGATGGCATTAGTGTTTCCATAGCCATAATCAGCCTTGTTTTAATTCTAGTTGCATCGCTTTTCTCCATAACTTACATGGCTGGCAAAAAACATCTAGCCGCTTACTATGCATTGTTAGCTATGCTTTCCGTTGGGATGGTAGGTGTTTTCCTAACATCTAACCTGATTTTATTCTATTTCTGCTGGGAACTTATGCTTGTCCCAGCTTACTTTATAGTTGGCGAGTGGGGATATAGAGACTCGTACAAGCAAGCTTTCAAACTTTTCATATGGACACATGCAGGTGCAGTTTTCGTGTTGTTAGGTATCGGAGCAGTCTACGTTGCGACAGGCGGACAAACTGACATGTTTTTAGCCCAAAAAGCTTTGATGGGGATGGCAGGTTCGGATATTGTAAAGTGGACTCTTATTGCGTTAACTGCTGGATTCGCCGTTAAAATGGCTGTCATACCCGTTCACATATGGCTTCCTGATGCTCACTCCGAAGCTCCAGCACCAATGTCAGCTTTACTTAGTGGTGTCATAATTAGCGCAGGAGCTTACGCAATTCTACGCCTCTCACTCGGCATGGTTTTCCCAGCGGTCGGCATAACATTTGGAACAGACTTCCTTTACGCCTTAGCAATAGTTGGTGTACTCTCTGCCTTCTTTGGGTCCCTAATCGCGTTGGTTTCAACCGACATCAAACGGCTTATTGCATACTCAAGCATTGCTCACATGGGTTACATAATGTTCGGGCTATCTCTTTTCCCTGTTAGTGTCTTAGCAGGATCAGCAGCAATAACTCTTGCAATAACTGGAACGGTACTACATATTGTGAGTCATGCTGTAAGCAAAGGGCTTCTCTTTCTTACCGCAGGAGGAGTAATGCATCAAACAGAAAAAAGAGACATCCGCAAAATGGGTGGATTAGCGAGTAAGATGCCGTTTACAGCTGTATCATCAACAATTGCGGCTCTAAGCATTGCGGGGGCACCGCCATTCGCTTGCTTCATTAGTGAATTCCTAATATTCGTTGGGGCTTTCCAAGTAATAAAACTCGACAACTTCTACATTATACCGACAGCCCTTATGCTCATAGCTACAGTGATTTCGCTCGCCTATATGCTGAGATTCACGTCAAAAGTTTATCTTGGACAACCTGCAGCTGAAGAAATTGCTGAGGGCGAAGTACCGCATAAAATCGTTGATGTATCTAACTGGATGAAACTGTCCTTAGCTATCTTGGTAGTGTTGGTTGTTCTTGTGGGTATTTACCCAACGTTCTTCCTTCACCTAATTCAAACAGTGACATTCGGAGGCGCTGTCTAATGGTTGCAATTATAGACGTCATATTACCGATAATAACTCTAGTAATCGCAGCATTACTCACTATCCCTGTTTTCAGATTAATAAGAAAAAGCACCAACAAAACTGCCTTAACTCTTGGTTGGTTCATCGCGGTATTCGCCATTGCAAGCGCGGCTGTAGCCAATTTGGCACTTAGCTCTAACCTATATAGTGGAGGTTCGTCACCGCCGATTCTTAATTTAGGCTTAAACTCAACGCCATTTTCAAGCGCCTTTCTTGTAGATGCTATCTCTATTTACATGTCAATAATAATAGTTGCAATCGCCGCTGTAATCGTAATCTACACCGTGTTTGCAGTAGGCTCAAATGAACGACCTTCAGAGCGTTACTTCGCAATAATGCTAATGACCACAGCCGCCATATTAGGGGCAGTTCTTGCAGGTGACCTGCTAACATTCTTTATATTCTGGGAAGCTGCAACAGCGGGAGCAGCCTTCCTGATGTTGTATAAGAAAAATGCGTTCTCATTAAATGCAACGCTAAAATATCTCATCATGGTTATAATTGCCTCAGCCTTCATACTTTTTGGTTACTCACTTGTTTTCGGCTTAACAGGAACACTAAATTACTTATCACTCGGTAAAATTTTACCAACACTAAGCAGCAATAACGTGCTAATCATAGCATTCATATTCATAGCAGCAGGCTACGCAATTGAAGCTGCAATCGTGCCCTTCCACTTCTGGCTACCTGACGCGTATACCGCAGCCCCAGGACCATCAGCAGCTTTCCTCTCAGCCCTCGTAGACCAAGGCAGCTACTACATCCTGATCAGAATATTACTCTATATCATAGTCCCCAAAGGTACCGGTGCAGTTTTAGATTGGACTTTGATGCTAGCGGCTTTAGCAGCGGTATCAATGGTTATCGGCAACTTATTCGCGCTTATACAAAATGATGTAAAGCGTTTGGTGGCGTACATCTGTGTTGCCGATGTCGGCTACAACCTTGTCGCAATATCAAGTGTAACTTCACTAGGTCTACTTGGCAATCTTTACTTCTTCTTAATCGGCGGCATAACCACAGGACTCGCTTTCATGGCCGTCGCCATTCTAAACAGCCATGGCTTCAAAAGCATGGATGACTTCGCAGGTTTAGGAAAGAAAATGCCGCTGGTTTGCCTAGCTCTAGTAATGGCTGGATTATCCTTTGCTGGGGTTCCACCATTCGGCGGATTCATAGGTAAATACTTAGTCTTCACAGCTGCAATCGAAGCGAACCTAAGTTGGCTAGCTGTAATCGGAGTTTTGACAAGCGTCTTGCAAACCGCATACATATTCAGATTAATCTATGTCATGTACGGCAAAAAAGCCAAAGACGAAACCGCAATAAAGGAATCAAAACGCATCCTGATACCCGTCTTTGTCTTGGCTTTCACACTGATAGTCTTAGGCTTATTCCCAAACATCGTGCTGAACCTAATCCACCCCGTCGTAGGACAACTGCAAACAATCATTCCATCCCTGCCAGCAATCTAAGAAAACAACTTAACCAAGCAAGCAAAGAAACGCTCGAGGGCATGCCTTTATAAAAAACCTAGCAGAATACCTGCCGCGTTAGCGGCAGGATGAATGCGTCTAACCCGCAGTTCTATTAGTTCTACCAAACGATAGGTCTGTCACCATTAGATAAGGAGGTGAGAGACCTGGAGAAAGCAAGATCATGTGCCTACCAAGCCAACTACCACCTTATCTGGGCCACTAAATACCGGCGCAAGGTACTTTTGGGCTCAGTTGAGGTTAGATTGGAGGAAGTACTTAAAACGATTGCTACTAATCACGGCTTTCAACTGCTAGCTGCTAAAGTTCATCATGGCGATCATATTCATGTGTTTGTTTCTGCTCGTCCAAAGCTTTGTATACCTGAGATGGTGCGTGTTTTGAAGTGTAATTCTTCTAAACTGCTGTTTGAGGAGTTTCCTGAAATTAGGTTGCAGCTTTGGGGTGGGCATTTGTGGTCTGAGGGTTATGCTGTAAGGACTGCAGGCGTTGTTACTAGTGCGAAAATAGAAGAATATATCAACAAAAATTAGATGTGGATGCTCGCCTCGGAAGAGGCGAGTACTTCACTTTTTCTATTTCTAAAAACAAAGAAAAAATATGATTGGGAAAAAGAAATCAAGCTTCTAAGCTTGTTCTTTTATTCACTGCAACTCCCGTACTCACTTCAGGAAATTGGTCTCTGATCCTCTGCTCTGCGGCTACCTCTGCCTCCTGCAAGATTGCTAATGCATCCTCGTTTGCTGCTCCAATATTTACTGGCGACTCTGAAGATTGGCTTGTTTGAGTACAAATGTCCCCTAGTAAGCTTCCGAGGCTTTCAAGTTCCTGACTTGCTTGTGGTAAAACACCAGACATTCCAGAACGAACAGTATTTAACACGGTTGCTGCTGGACCTAAAATCGTAACTAGATCGCCTACTTCCGAAACAGTTCTAAGACGCATAGACACGCTTTCCAAAGCAAGGGATTCTTGAATCAGCATTTTTTCTACTTTGCGTATTTCTCCCAGCTCGTTGGCATATATGTTTGCCCGTGCCTGTGTCTCTGTTTGCCATTGCGTTTACCACAGATTGGAAGATGGCGGCATCTCGGTTTTGAAAACGTTGTATTGCGGCTTCTAATGATCTATTTTGGAGTGTCTATACGTTGAATAACCATGTTGATTTGGTCTTTTACGTTTTCGGCTGGTTTGCCGATGCTTTTAATTTTTGATGTTAATGATGGTTCTTCTTGCTCTTTATTTTTCCATGATTGATGAATCGGTTACCCAAATTAATTTCTCCTAAACTTGATTACGCTTCACTTTGGAGTGACGATATAAAAAATTGTTTGAAATAATAAGTTAAAACTCAACTCTTAAAAAGCCACTTATTTAATTTTATTTCTAAACAATTAATCGCTTGAAAACAGTTTTCTAATCTGGATGTCACGGAAACTAAGAAAATTTTGTATTTAAACCTGACTTGGTTTATCGCTTTTCAAAACGCAAAAATGCATATTGAAGTAGAAGTCAGTAACAGGTTTCTCCACTCATCCAGGTTTAGCTCCTTTATTTTCGTATTTGTCCGCTGCCTAAAACAACATATTTTGTTGTTGTTAGATGCTGTACGCTCATGGGTCCTCTTGCATGGAGTTTTTGGGTGCTGATGCCGATTTCTGCGCCTAAGCCGAATTGGTTTCCGTCTGTGAATCGTGTTGAAGCATTCCAGTAGACTGCAGCTGAATCCATTTCTTTTATGAATTTCATTGCTTTGTCGAAATCTGCTGTAAGGATAGAGTCTGAATGTTTCGTGCCGTATTTGTTGATGTGTGCTATAGCTTCTTCAACGTTTTTTACGACTTTGACGCCCATAATTAAGTCTAAGTATTCAGTGTACCAGTCTTGCTCTGTTGCAAGTTTCACATTCTGAAACGATTTTTCGGGTTTCTTCGTCACCTCTAACTTCAACGCCTTCTTTTCGTAGAGCTGCAATGACAATTGGTAGGTAACGTTTGGCGATTTTGCTGTGAACCAAAAGTTTTTCTGCAGCGTTGCAAGTTCCAGGTCTTTGACATTTAGAATTAATCACAATCGGAGTTGCTTTTTCCAAATCTGCGTCTTCTTCAACGTAGATGTGGCAGTTACCTGTTCCCGTTTCAATAACTGGAATTCGCGAAGTCTCAACCACCGTTTTGATTAAGTCGGCGCCTCCACGAGGAATAAGCACGTCAATGTATTGACGCATACGCATCATTTCTTCTGCAACTTTGCGGTCAGGCGAATTCACCACTTGAACAGCGTCAACAGGCACTGCTGTCGCCGATAAAGCGTCACGTAGGACATCGCCAATGGCTACGTTTGACTGTAAAGCGTCAGAGCCACCCCTAAGAATAACAGCATTGCCCGATTTGATGCAGATGCTTGCAGAATCTGAAGTTACGTTAGGTCGTGACTCGTAAATTACACCTACAACACCTAACGGTACACGGACTTGGCTGATTATCAAGCCGTTGGGTCTTGTCCAAGTGCTAAGAATTGTACCGATGGGGTCAGCTAAGGCTGAGACTTCCCGCATATCCTTAGCCATACCCTGAATTTTCTTCTCGATCTAAAGCTAAACGATCCAGCAACGACGCTTTAAGCCCTTTAACTTTCGCCGCTTCCACATCTGCCTTGTTAGCAAGTCAAAATTTTCTCAGCATTCGCTTCAAGGGCATTTGCCATCCTGCAAAGCGCCGTGTTCTTAGCATCCGCTGAAAGCTTCGCCATTTCAACTGAAGCAGACTTTGCTCTCTGGCATATTTCAGTTATCATTTTTCTTCCCCGATTAAGTGAATATTTCTATGGTCAACCGCTTCTTTAGGTTTATTGGATCCAAGTTTCTTTTGAACATCTATGGCTTGTAATCCTTTAATCAGATTTAATTCGCCGCTTGCATAGTTGGGGTTGGCTTTTGCAAATTCAACTTTGTTTTCGTCAACTAAGCTGACGACGTCGCCAACGTTAAAGTTCCCAACAACACGCGTTACCCCAACAGGCAACAAACTTGAACCTTCAAGAATGGCTTTCTTTGCGCCTTCGTTTACATGAATTTGACCTTTAACTGCAGCTCCGTACGCTATCCAACGTTTTACAAACGGCATGGGGTTCTGGGGCTTGAAATATGTGCCAACATCTTTTCCTAAGAGAATATCAGCCAGAACGTTTTCTCTTCTGCTGTTTGCAATCACAAGCGTGATGCCGCATGATGTAGCGATTTCTGCTGCCTTAATTTTGCTTTGGATTCCACCCCTGCCTAATTTGCTTTTTCCGTTAAGAGAGGCTTTTAACTCTGGAGTTATGTTGTCTACAGTTTTGATTAGTTTTGCGCCTGCTTGTTGGGGGTCAGCTGTGTATAAACCGTCAACGTCTGAAAGGATGATGTTCATGTCTGCGCCGATTGCGCCTGCGACAAGAACTGAAAGCATATCGTTATCACTAAAGTTGACTTTGTAACCTTCGGTTAGCTTAAGTTCAGCTACTGAAGTTACGTCGTTTTCATTAATTATCGGAATAACGCCTGATTTTAAAAGCATCATTAACACGTTGCAGGTATGCCTATACGAAGCTCTGTTAGATAGGTCCTCGGCGGTTAGCAGGATTTGAGCAACTTTTAAGCCGTGTTCTTTGAAGAGCTCACGATATTTTGCCATCAAAACGCTTTGACCTGTTGCCGCTGCAGCCTGTTGAAAGACCACATCATTAGGTTTAAGGGGGATGCCGAGTTCAGCTATGCCTGCAGCTACCGCTCCAGAAGTTACAAGCACAACTTTGTCGCCTTGCTTTATCACCGCGGCAATTTCACTGGTTAGTTTTCGCATTTCTTCTTCGTCAAGTTTTCCTTCGCCAGTTGTTATACCGCTAGTGCCAACTTTGACAACTATCAATTTTGAAGGCATCACTTAATCCCTTTTAAAGACAGACTTACTGAGATATGTTTGCAGCTTCCTTAAAAATGCAACCAAATTTGTCTCGCTTAAAATCTTGTTCGTTGATTTAAAATCCAGATTTATACATTACAACACATAAATCTGTTAGAAAAATATATAAAGAAAATGCGCATGGCTTGTTAAAACGTGTGTTAAAAACATGTTCATACCCTTACAAGCTTTAGCAACATCAACTGAATCACCATCCCCCCTTGTATTTTGGATTGCACCAATAGCTGGTGTTATCGCCGTACTTGCTTCACTTTTGCTTATGCATCATATAGGCAAAATGAGCGCCGGTGGTCCAAAAGCTCAGGAAGTAGGAAATGCCATTCGGGAAGGCGCATATGCCTTTTTGAAGAGGCAGTACACGACAATCGCTATAATCACAGTAGTTGTCTTTGTACTGCTCTGGGTAGCCTTGCCCAGCGGACCCTTCAATAAGCCACCCTACGGTATAGGCACCGCTGCAGCCTTTTTAGTTGGTGCAATTGCATCGTTGGCTGCTGGCTACATAGCTATGGATAACGCGACCAAAGCGAACGTTCGCACAGTTGCAGCGGCAAAAGATGGAGCTGAAAAAGCTCTTAAAACGGCGTTTTATGGTGGCGCCACGATGGGTATGGCTGTTGTTGGTTTATCTCTTTTGGGTGTAAGTTTTCTATTCTTGCTTTATGGTGGCTACAATGCCATGTTTGGCACACTAAGTGTTTCTGACGCCTCAACTTTAGGCCGGTCAGCTGCAAGCGGCATCGTAGGTATGGGTTTTGGTGCTTCCTTAATCGCTTTGTTTGCCCAGCTTGGAGGCGGAATTTATACTAAAGCTGCAGACGTTGGAGCAGACTTGGTGGGCAAAGTTGAAGCAGGGATTCCTGAAGATGACCCACGCAACCCCGCAGTAATCGCTGATAACGTTGGCGACAACGTTGGTGACTCCGCTGGAAGAGGCGCAGATTTGTTTGAATCTGCCACTGGGGAAAACATCGGCGGAATGATTATCGGTGGCTTAATCAGCATCGCCACTGGAAACTTGTTATTCTTGGTTTTCCCGCTTATTGCTCGAGCTCTTGGAATCTTTGCAACCTTAATTGGAATGCCTTTCGTGAAGCTTAACGAGGCAGAGGCAAAGCATCCAATGAAAGCATTAAGAAAAGGCCTCATGGTAACCACAATAGTTTCAGGTATTCTGTTTCTGTTCGCAACAATTTTCCTATTAGGAAACGGAGACTTCTCAATGACGTTCTTCTATCTATACTTCTGCTTACTTTCAGGCTTAGCCGCAAGCGTAGCAATCGATTACATTACAGATTACTATACTGGTAGTGACCGAGGTCCAGTTGGACGAATAGCAAAAGCAAGCCAGACAGGTGCCGCAACTAACATAATTACAGGCTTTGCAGTAGGACTCGAAACAACGGCCTTACCCATAGTTTCGCTAGTTGTTGCTCTTATAACATCCTACTACTTCGGTACACAATTCGCCATTTCGTGGAATGTCACACATGCAGCTCATATTACACCTTTCATAGGTGGAATTTATGGAACTACACTTGCAACAATGGGTATGCTCGCAGTAATGGGCATGGTATTGGCCTTAGACGGCTTTGGACCAATCGCCGACAACGCAGCAGGAATAGCTGAAATGTCAGGCGAAGGTGGTGCAGAATCAACCATGGAGGCATTAGATGCCGTTGGAAACACAACAAAAGCATTAACAAAAGGCTTTGCACTTGGCTCAGCACTGCTTGCGGCACAACTACTATTCCAAACATATGCTTCAGAAGTCTCAACATACGCAACGACTCACTCAGGTTATCTAAGCACTGCGACATTTGCCGTAGACATCTCAAACCCTGCTGTTTTAATCGCTGGTTTCATTGGCGCAATGCTGCCCTTCTTCTTCTCCTCTCAAGCAATCAGTGCAGTAGGCAAGGCAGCTGCAGAAATGGTTGATGAAGTCAGACGCCAATTCAGAGAAATCCCGGGCATTATGGAAGGAACAGGCAAACCTGATTACGGTAAAGCAGTAGACATCAGCACAAAAGCCGCGCTAAAAGGCATGGTGCTTCCAGGACTAATCCTCGTGATTGTGCCAATTATCGTCGGTGTCCTCTTAGGCGCTGAAGCAGTTGGCGCCTTTGTGATCGGTGCAACAATATCAGCTGTTCCATTAGCATTGTTCATGAACACTGGTGGAGGAGCTTGGGATAACGCAAAGAAATTCATTGAAACGGGTAAATATGGTGGCAAAGGCTCACCTGCACATGCAGCAGCAGTAGTAGGCGATACAGTTGGTGACCCATTAAAAGACACAGCAGGACCAAGCCTACACGTACTCATAAAATTGCTAAGCACACTATCAATTGTCTTCATCCCGCTGTTCATAAACCTGCTACACCTCATTTAAGAGGACTTTTTCTTCCTCTTCTTTTTTAATCAAAAGGCAAAAGTTTTTTCGTAACAATTCTTTCATTTTTCTACAATTTTTTTGACGGTAGATAGACAGACAGAGACGGAGGGGGGGGATCCTACTCTAAACAATATGATTTTGCTCACTCATGGTTTTTTGTGTTTTGGGTTTCTTTTTTTGTTTAAAGTTTAGCAAACTTTTCGTTTGAGTTTAGGTTTAATTATTGAGCTATAAACTTTGATTATACCTAAGAGTTTCATTTCTACGAAGAAGTGGAAAAACGCAAAGCAACACGCAACTTCGACTAAACCTCTTTTCTAATCAAGCTTGGTTTTTCGAAGCTACTCCGAATTTTTTCTGAATGACTTATCAAACAGCTAATTTCGCATTTCGATGCCTTCTAAGAAGCAGAATAACATTAACAGCTAACAAGACTGCGATTACTATTAAGGTACTAACCGTAACTAAAAGTAAAGTTGTGGAAGGCGCAGGGCGAGGGGATATTGACGGAAAGGGGGTTGGAATGGTTGCAAGTGTTATGTTTTGGTTTCCTTGAATATTATCGCTCTTATTTACATCATATGTTTGCTCTCCAATCACTTCAAACTTTGTTTTAAGTTCAATACTTGAATTGGCAAGAATGTTATTTTTAATGGTTGAGTTTAAGCATCCGGCCTGAATACCGAGCCCTGTACCAATAATTAAGTTGCTTGAAACATTGTCATAAAAGGATATGCCAATGTCAATGCCCCATAATGGGCAACTAACAATTGTGTTATTAGTAACTGTTATATTTTGTGAATAGGGAAAAAGTGAGATTATTCTTATTCCGTCACCTTCACCGTTCTGCTGTTCCCATCCAGAATTGGTTGGTGGGGTATATCCGCTGTTTCCTAAAGTAAAGTTAGCAACAATTACGTTGCTGCTTTCAATAAGAATTACTTGGGAGTGAACTTGTTTAGCATCTATTATTGTTGAGTTTTCGTTCTCTCCAACGAGTGATATTGCCTTATCAATAACCAAAGTTTCGTTATATATTCCATGCTTAACAAACACCGTATCTCCAATGTTTGAATTGCTAATAGCGTCTTGAATAGTTGAATACTGGTCGGGAACAACTAGTGTCCTGGTTTGTGCTTTTACAGTGAAAGATAGCAGCAAAACTAAGGACATTGTGAATAACAGAACAAGCAACAATGCGAAACTTTTTCTGTTACTACCCATGCTTACTCCTTGGAAGCGTTTGCGATAAAAGGATATTCGTAAAAATTTCTTGACTGGGCTTAGTCAAGGTTTGTTTACTTTGATTAGGGCTGCACCAAACAGCTAAGTTTACAATTATGTATTCGAATGTCTTTCTCAGCGACATTATTTTTAGGAGAGAAGAGTTACAGTGCATAGCTTTCTCCGTGGAGACCAATAATTGGGTTTGCAGCCCAGAACACGACTTTGCCAATTTATTAGCTGCTTAGGAAAATGACTTCCAATTGTTTGTGCTAATTCATATAGACTAAATATTAAACGAAAGGCTTGGAAAAGTCAAGTTTAAATCGTTTGCGTGTGGCGGAAACAAATGCAATCAGAAGCAAACAGATGCGAATGGGGTAACGACAAGTCGGAAAACCCCGGAAAAAACGTAATTTTAGAGAAGCGGTTTCAAAGGAGTTCTATATTGAATTATTGTAGCATTATCTATAGGCTCTGAGGTGTTGATATGGTATGTTTTTATTTCTTGGTGACGCAACTATTTAGAGAAGTGTAAGTAGTGAAGATTGTTCAGAAAAATATAGAGCAAGATTTCGTCAAAGTGGTTCCTGACTCGCCAGATGACCTATGGCATCTATACAACATCATCTATGCTGGCGATGAGGTCTACGCTTACAGTTCAAGAGCCATAAAAACTGACACAGAGGCATCGCGTCCCAAAAGTGGCGAACGAGTTTCAGCCTTCATGGGTGTCAAAGTGATCTCAGTTGGCTGGGACAAATTTCTTGGCAAACTTCGGGTTCACGGTTTAATCTGTCATGCACCTGACATTATACCCACCGGTGCCCATCACACGCTTAGCATAGCGTTGAATCAGCCCGTAACCATAGTGAAGAAAAAATGGCCTCAGCACATTTTAGATAGGCTTGAGCGGGCAAGCGAAACCGAAAAACCCATGTTAATCATATCAATAGACGATGAAGGCTTCGCTATAGCCGAGACCAAACAATATGGCGTAGAAATCAAGGTGGAAGAACGCACTAAACTTCCAGGTAAACATGAAGCAGACAAACGGGTTGAAGGCACAAAAGCATATTTTCGCAAGGCAGTCAACAGCCTCCAACAGCTTTGGAGTCAAAATCACAGTCCAATTGTGATAATAGGTGCTGGTTTTGTCAAGGGCGATTTTGCTAAGTATCTTGCTGAAGAAGCCCGAGAAATGTCCAAATCTGTTGCAGATGTAAAAAGCGTTAACAATGGAGGTACATCAGGCATCTACGAAGCACTTCGTTCGGGCGTATTATTGCGTGCATCGCATCAACTGCGCATTGTCGAGGAAACAGAAATAATTGAAGAAGTTATGAAAAGATTAGGCAAGGGCGAAGGTACAGTAACGTACGGCTTTGACGCAGTAGAAAACGCCGCTAACATGGGAGCTATTGAGAAATTGGTGGTGGCTGATACGGCTCTTCGTGATGCTGACGAGAAACAGCGGTTGAAACTTGAAGGGCTTATGCGAGATGTGGAGAAACGGCGAGCAAATGTGTCTGTTTTAAGTACAGAGCATGAAGCTGGGTCAAAGTTGGTTGCTCTTGGCGGAATAGCAGCCCTGCTCCGGTTCCCACTATATCATGATACAACTGCACAGTAGCTCGGGTAAGAATCAATGTTAAATTAATGGCCCATTTGTTTTTAGCATAAGCTTTTAGGGAAAACTATCGGTATGAGTCATTATGAGAAAAGTGGTAGTGGCAGCGATTTCCGTTGTGACTACATTGCTCATTTTAGTGTCTATAATTCATCTTGGTTATGTTTCAAAAATACCATTGTCCGATGTGGCGACAGTCATCACTATTTCAAGCAATGGAAGCATTCAAAGCAAGTTAAATTCTGTTCCCATTGCCGTAAATGGAAAAGTATACACGTTAACTGGGGACCTCAACAATTGTTACTTAGATATTCAATGCAGTAATATCGTCTTTAACGGCTCGGACTACTGGATAACAGGTAACCTACACTCCTCGAGTACAGGCATAAAAGTGGAAGCCAACCAAGTCGACATAACAAATGTTAACGTAGAAGGCTTTTCTACATCAATCAGCATTAGCGGTTCTTATAACACTGTTACGCAAATACATTCCAACATTACTGAAATTGATGTAGCAGGCAACAACAACGCTGTAACAGAAAATAACATCACTCGTGGGCTTGTTAGTCTGCACGGTAATTACAATATCATATCAGATAACATTTTGTATTCTACAAACGTAGACCTGTGGGGTACAAACTTCACCACCATTAAGGGAAATACTTTCTACCTCTTAGAAGGAGACAACACGACGTGCGACATTTGCATGTACGGGTCAAAAATGGAATCAAACGTTGTTTTCCTGAACAATTTTATGAGCAAAATTAGGCCAATGATGTATACAGATCCTCAAAATCTTTCCAAGAACAGGTTCGACAATGGTTCTGTTGGTAACTACTGGAGCGACTATTCCATTAAAAACCCAAATGCAAAACCGATAGGCAACACTGGCATATACGATACCCGTTATTGTATTGGCGGGAGTATTACTGACTACTATCCGCTAACAACCCCTTATCATTTGGATGTTACAATACGCACGCTAAACTCAACGCCCCCTCCATTAGAATCTTTAGAGTTAGCTAAGCCCGACGTTATTTCTCCTTTTGTCCTAATATTAGCTCTCACAGTTGTCCCAGTTTTCATTGTCGCTGTCTCTTTATTATTGTACAAACGCCATCGAAAAAATCGAACATTGAATCGCTTAACCGTAGGCGGAAACAGTTGAACTCTTAAGAAGCTGTGTATTACAGAACAGAATGCTTAAATCTATGGATAAACGCCATTTATATAGGGTTTATAAATAGATGACGTTATATACCCCTCTATTACTTAAATAGTCTTGCGTGTGAGTTGACATGAGCAAAAGAAAACCGATCATAAATATACAAAACATAGTAGCATCTGTATCACTTAATCAAAAAATTGACCTGCAAAAAATCGTTGAAAAATTCCCTCAAACAGAATACAACCCAAGCGTATTTCCAGGCTTAGTTTTCAGATTAAAAAAACCTAAAACAGCCACTCTAATTTTCGGCACTGGTAAAATGGTTTGCACCGGAGCTAAATCCGAGAAAGAATCTCGAAGTGCAGTAGAAAAAGTTGTTAAAGAACTTCGAGGCGAAGGAATCCAAATTACAGAAAAACCAGTCGTAATGATCCAAAACATTGTTGCATCAGCTGAACTCGGCGGAGAAATTGACCTTGAAAGCTTAGTCTATAAGCTTGACAAAGTCATGTATGAGCCGGAACAGTTCCCAGGCGCAGTATTCCGAATGGCGGAACCTAAAGTTGTGTTTCTAATCTTCTCAGCTGGAAAACTCGTTTGCGTTGGCGCTAAAAAAGAAGAACAGGTTTACGAAGCAGTCGACAAAATTCAGGCGTTACTTGAAGAAAAAGAACTTATCTACTACCCCGCCCCTTAAACCTATTTTTTCATTCTTCTACGAACAGCAGGATTGATTTCTGACAGTTTTTTAAGTGCCAATTCAAAAGTCTCTTCCGGAGTCAACTCTTTTTTAACGAAAACTCCCGTTCTACCCACAGAGTCACGTTTCATGAGAGCGTGAACCCGATCCAAAACGGTTTCTGTAGAAATACCGAGGATTTTGGCTGCAGATTCTTCTCTGCCGATGACGCTGCTTTCAGTATGTCCTTTTTCTGTTGGTTCAATAAGCATTAATCGTTTGTCCACACCTGGTACTCTATTGTCTGCTTTAAGTTGGCTGAGGTTTACTTCTCCGCCGAATCGATAAAATTCCCTCTCAACTCTTCGCATCTGCATAAGCGGAAAAGAAATCGTTGTTTGCTCGTCGATTTCAATGTGGGCTTTCATAGCGTAGTTTGGTGTGGCTTGAACTATTAGGCGAGTATTAATTTTTATGCCGGCTTTTTCTAAAGCTGTTTCTACAAGAAAACTGTTTTGTGTTTCAGGAATGAAAACGTCAACGTCACTTTTTTTGGTAACGTCGCCTCTAGCAATGCTTCCATGAGTTACTGCAAATAGGTGAAATTTTTCTAAAGCGCTTATTATTTCAACGGCTTTTTCACGGTAATCAGATAGTTGCCTCCAACGTTCTGCTAATATAAGTTACTTCTGTGAAGCTTGAGTTTTTGCTTGGTTTAACCGCCATCGTTATCAATACTTAATTTTGATGGATTGTATTAATCAACTTTTCATAAAATATTGGATAACTATTTTGTAGAATCACTAAGTATGAATTAAGCCAATACCTGCCCAATTTTGATGTGGATCATTAACTATCTCTTGATAATTATACGACTTCTTAATTTCGTTCCAGAATAAGTAGACTTCACATCTCGTTTCTATCGGGTTTTTAAGGATGTCATGAAAAGCAATCAGACCACCCTTGCGTACAAGTGGACTATACATTTCAAAGTCCTTCTTAACTCCGTTATATCTGTGGTCGCCGTCAATAAAAAGAAAATCCAGTTTTTCTGCCTTCTAAAATGCTTTCAACCTTGAGTAAACTCGAAGCTAAATGTGAGCTTGCTCTGATCAGATATATTTTTTGATTTTCTTGAGCGAAGTTTGTGAAAAAAGGCATTTTAAATTTCTCGTATCCTCCACCGAACTCTCCACCTGGCATGTCTAAACTAATGATTTTGGCGTTTGAATTTGCCATTCTTGCGAACAGAAAAAGAGTGCCTCCATTCCACGTGCCAATTTCAAGCATTGTGCTGACCTTCAATTTCTGGACTATTGAAAGTAAGTCCTTGAATTTCTTCCGTAACTTGGCCAGGTCGAATAGACCAACCTACATATTTTAAAGGAATATTTTGGAAAATTTTGTTAGCTAAATCTAAATATTCATCTGGATCTTTGCAGTTTTTCGACTTGTTGTAGAGAATAGACGAAGATATTCGTGCCCTGAAATTGTACAACTTCAGTTTATCGCTTAAGAAAGTTAACTGCAAGTGTGGGGTGAAATTCAAACATGGATTCTAACTCTAAATTAATTAATTACTTAGTAATCTTTCTGCGATGATTAATATTTATCGTAATTTCCCATTGATTATAAATTGATTCAAAGACGCTCCTTAACGCTGAAAAGAATAAAAGAACATCAAAAACTCTTTTAACCATTTAGAATCTAACCTTTTAGCTGAAAATCTTGACTAAAACGTCTTCCGTTATGTACCTCTTGCAAACGCAATGAACCGTTTTTTAGCAGAGAATACTCTGGTGAAAAACTATGCAAAAAATGCTTCGCCCAATCTATGGAAGACAAAGTTAGAGCAACAATAAGCCGTTATCATATGCTCCGCTTTAATGACCACTTGGCGATAGCTGTTTCAGGAGGCAAAGACAGCCTAAGTCTATTGCATATTTTGGCGAAGTTGAAACGGTTTCGCCCAAAAACCACATTTACTGCCGTGACCGTAGACGAGGGCATAGATGGTTACAGGAATGAAGCATTAGAAATTGCGGCTGCCAACTGCAAAGAACTTGAAATTCCACATCACATTGTCTCGTTCAAGGAACTCTACGGTTTCACTTTGGACGAAATAGTTTCTAGAGTACGTAGCAAGGGCGAAACAGAGTTAACAGCTTGTGCTTACTGCGGAGTTTTGCGTCGAAAAGCCATAAACGCTGGAGCAAGGCAGGTCCAAGCTAACAAAGTTGCAACAGCCCACACCTTAGACGACGAGGTTCAAACAGTTCTTATGAATATTTTCCATGGAGATATAATGCGTTTGGCTAAGGAAAAACCCGTAACCAGCGAGGTTCATCCGCTTCTAGTCCAAAAGATTAAGCCTTTCTGCGAAATCCCCGAAAAAGAAAGCGCCCTCTATGCTTACGTCAAAAAAATAAAGTTCCAAGATACCCCATGCCCATACGCTTCAGAAGCTTTGCGCAATGACATACGTGGCATGATCAACCTTATGGAATCAAAACATGCGGGAACAAAATTTACAGTTTTCAAAGCAATAGAGCGCTTACGACCTGCTTTAGAGGAAACAGCTAAAAAAGAAAAATTTAGAACATGCACGGAGTGCGGCGAACCTTCGGCGCTGGACTTGTGCAAATGCTGCGAAATGCTAAGGCACGTACGTTAAAGTTTGGGGCTAAATCCTTGTTCGCTTTTTAGTTTGCGGAGCATTTCGGAGGCTTCAAGAGCATTGGCTGCAGAAGCCACTTTTTGTACTTTTAGCAGATTTACTTGTGTGCCGCAGTATGGACAAATTTTTGTTTTTTGTCCCTTAGCTATTAACATTAAACCGCCGCATTTTGTGCATTTTACAATCAGCGTAGGCTTCATTTACAGTTATCTTCCGAAAGCCTTTTAGACATATCTCCAACTTGCATCTCCCGCATAATATCCCTTTTTCTTTTTTTAGCGCCTTTGCTTTTGAAGGAGAGTGTCCTAGTTGAAGGAAAACTCGGATTTTAGCGAAAGCGACGCTTTTTCGCGCATTAGCTACATAAACGTTGACAAAGCCACTTTCGAAAAAATACTGGGTCGAGTACGGATACTAGAGAGGAAGGGAGCAGTAACCGATGAATACTTGAAGAAGTTAGCTCTTAATTCAGATATCAAGGGTTGGCTTGGCAACGTCGTTGCTACTAGTCAAAACATATACAAACGAAACATCGGGTATTTCCTGAAATGTGTCCAATTGAACCCAACAGAGCTTTTGGATCTGAAACTTAGCCAAAATCAAAACCTCAGATTCTACCCTGCAGAGAAGCTGTTAGAAGCCTGGCGAGACATGGCAAAAGAACAGAAGATGCCACGCAGCGTGATCAGCAGTGTTGTCACTACTGTCAAAAGCTATTTCTCAAACAGCAGAACCCCTCTAGTTAAAGTGAAGTATACTTACAAGCCAAAAATAAAGGAAGCTCCATCCGTAGATCAATTAACAATGTTCCGAGAAGGATTCACTTTTCACAGTAAGCTCTATTTTGACTTTTTCCTCTCAGTTCCGGTAAGGGACGGTCAATTTCAAATTTGCCCGACATGCGGTGAAGACTTTTTTCCCAAATGGCAGAACATACTTACTTTCCCCAAAATAGAACGCTACAGTCCATTCGTGATCAAGCCAGAAAAAGGACATGAAAGCGAATATTACCGGGAAGACCTGAGGCAGGTCAGTTTCTTAACACACACCTTAGCGATGGAGCTCAACATGATACGGAATATAGAAGAAAAAGTATTGAAGCGACCTCTAAGGAAGGAAGAATACATTTTCACGCATCAATATACCAGGAGCAAAGTTGGACCCTGGGGAGTACCTGGGATCCAATATGTGTCGCCAGTAGTTCGCCACACGATTTATCAGCTTTTCAGGACTGCAGCTGGCCGCAGCGGGTTCTATATGAAGCCCCACGATATGCGAGCGTACACAAGCAGCATCCTTGGCAGTTGTGGCATCAACGAGAGACTCTGCGACTTATATTTGGGCCATGATTGCGGATACAAGTTGAGTTATGTTATGCAGATGGTCCCAATTTGGCAGGAGACATTCAGGAAGGCACAGGCGCTTGAGACTTTGGATTTTGCCGCTTTCAGACAGAAACAAGAGAAAGAGTTGACCAATGAAGAAATCGCGCTTGCCCGGAAACTACTGGATAAGTTCAGGAAAGGAGAGTTGAATCTGTAAGAGCTGCTGCCTTGATTGTTTTGAATAGAGAATATAAAACACTATTTGTTGATCCACTGAGAAAAGAGGCTTCAATTCCGCAGATTCTCAATAGGGTGGCAAAACTTAAAAGCTGTATGACCCCCAACACTATTACAACGGTGTACAAGCTAAAGGTCAAACTGAAATGGCAAACTCAGACAAAAAAGCGGAACAAGAATCTTGGACGTATAACGTCAAATATTGCGGCGGCCACATGAAACACGTGGTATTCGGCGAGGAAGTAAGCGGTATTTTGAACTTGTCTGGAGAACCAGAGAACCACATTTCCTTTAAATCGCCTCAAGTAAACATGGAAATTCCTCTGAGTAAAGTGAAGGGAACACGAATCGTCGCAACAGGCGGCATTCAGATGATGGGCGGTCAAAAAATACTTTTCATAGATTTTGAAGACGTTTCAGGGTACATGCAGAGTCCCGCTTTTCGATTCTTTATCAACCAACGTTCGCAGATGAACATTGTGGAAGAAGCCGCCAATAACATATACACTTTGAGAGAGCACGCGGTCAACATCGATTCGATGTTGCCAGCGCATTTAACCAACTCTAACAAGACATTGGCAATCTGCCCGAAGTGTAAGAGTAAAATTTCCGCTGATTCAAAATTTTGTCCTGAATGTGGGGCTGACCTTAGAATAAAATCAACCAAAACATAGATTGAGGAAGAGAAAAAGTGAAAGCTGGTATATTGGCTGGAGGAGCAGTTCTTCTAATAATCGGATTTGTAGTATTCGGAATAGGTTACTGGGGCATGCAACAATACAGCACTTCAATAGGTCAGATAGCACAGGCAACTTCGCCTCAAGATGCCAGCTCAAGCCCAACAATTCTCTTTTATGGCGTTAGGCGGCGGTATTTTTGCACTTATCGGCTTGGTCATTTGTATCTATGGGGCCGTTGCTTCCCCACCTATCGCTGCACCTATTCGACGATATCGGTACAATGAACCAATAGCTGCTGCTTCATCTGAAGCAAATTCGGTAGCTCCGTTAAATCTTGATGACAATATTCTGATTATCTGCCCAAATTGCAATTACCGAATGTCTCAAAACGTGAAGTTTTGTCCAGAATGCGGGTTGGGTGTTCGGCAAGTAAAAAGTGAATTATCGACAAGGGCAGGCGCTCAAGAAAAGATCTTGCTTATTTGTCCAAAGTGTAATAAAAGAGTTGCCGCCGATATGAAGTTTTGTTCTGAGTGCGGAGCAAATCTTAGTCAAAAAGCAAATTAGAAACTGTGAAAAAGGTTGACCAGACGTCAGCTGTCGCAGGTTACACAAAGTTGAATCATAAAAATATCAGCGTTTTTATTTTCCTGTCAAAGTTAGAATCCCAGAATTTGATTAGATATCTAAAAGAGTGCTCAACTAATTGAGCTTGACAAACGTAAAGTTGCATTTCCAACTTCCTAAGTCTCTTTAAGCATTTACTTTTCGTCTCTGTCACGTTTTTTTTCTAATTCTGCCAATTCCGCATAAGTCGGAGTTGAACCCTTACTTTTAGGTGGATGCTCTTTACATAGAGGGTTGTTGCCATCGCAGGTCTGCTTTATTTTGCAGCCTATGCAATAATCATGCTTCGGCTTGACATAAGGAACTATCATGTTCTTTGCAGCTCGCTCCAAATTTAAAGAAAATTCTTGCTGCTCTCGAACAAAAGCTCATAATACTATTTATAGTGTCAGTAGAGATAAAAAATCTTCAAGAATTGGCTAATTGGCTTAAAAGCTTGTTTCTATTGCCTAATAAGGCAAAAATTAGTTTGATTTTGGAGCCTTTGAAATCTTGCTTAAGGCGTCGGTTACACCTTTCATTAATTGCTGGAAGAGTGTTACTGTAATTCGTGGATTGGATTCTGTTCGCAATATAAACTTGAGGATGAAGTCATTAACGCAAATACACCATTCCTTCAGCAAATCGTTAGTTAGTAATGGAGCTGAGTCTAGTTTTTTTCATTATTTCTTTAACTGCTTCGTCTTCATTGGAGCTCGGAAGGTCATCAAGAATGCTCTTTACTCCAGCATACTGCGCCACATCAAGATAGTACCTGAAATCTTTGTAGTTGAGTCCCAGCTTAAACGTTTCAATTTCCTCGTCCAAAGTCGTTACATATTTGACGAGTGGGTCGTCTTTGCGGTACTTTTTCAAGCCCTCTCTTGCAGTGGAAAGGCCAGAACCAAAAATGTAGAGCGTGGCAACCGCTTTTGTCAATTCAAAAGCGGAGATCAAATAGGCTGCAGCAGCCACATAATTGCAGATTGAAAATTCCTGCTCCGACTTCTTGATGATGGCAGCGATTTCCTCGTTTCTTATCAAAAGGGATAAAGAGACGTTGGTCCACTCAATTCCCATTTTTTGTTTTGACACTGCTTGAAGAAACGTTTCGGTAATGGGCTTGAATTGATTTAAAACAGAATTGAGGTCGGGAACGATTCCCTGATGTTGAAAACCGTTTCTTGCTGCACGAAGACCCATTAAAGAAATCTGGTAGCTTTTTAAGTCCTTTAACTGCTCAGTTTGCAGAACCTTTTCAAGCAGCACAGGAAAACTGGGGTCTTTTTTTGGGTTTTCATTGACTTCGTCCAAAACCAGCTTAAGCATTGCTTCAAGCGAATTATCCATTAGAACTAAAGCTAGAGCTCCTTCCAAAGGAGTTGGATTTTCCAACAACCTTAATGAATGGTCATAAATAGCTTTTATGTTAACAAGCCTGGAAATTATTGATTGATCCAATTTCCACTGCCTCATCTTACTTTCTTAGAACCTGTAACTATAAAAAGCAATAGCCGGCTTCTCCGTTCTTCTTTTCCAGCAGAATCTTAACGCTGCCAGCTGCAGAACTGCAGCAAAAAGTTTCTGAAGGAGTAAACCGGGGGAGAAATGTTCTTTTGTTCAGGGCGGGACAGCTCACTTAGCGGGTGCACAGGAAAAAACGCTACAAATTTCAGTTTCGGAATAACTGAACAGCCTTCAAAAGTTAAAGATCAAAACAAATTTTTCAGCAACTACCTACTACTAGACTAGATAAAGACTTTTTATATTATATTTATGATATTTAAATAAAATATGAGTTTTTCTTTTTGTGATCTAGAATATAGTTTAGAAACAAATTTTTTTGGCAGAATTTAACGATGACGTTCCCATGGATAGCGGGGTTTTCTTTCTCTAAATAATGAAAGGATTCTAATGGCAATTCCTAACCCTAA
>CAWDYC010000007.1:0-397042 GCA_963806535.1 Candidatus Bathyarchaeota archaeon | reverse complement strand
GTTTTTTCAAGAAACTGTTGGGCGACAGTTTACGCTTTCTAAAAGATTTTTGCGCATTCAAATCATATTCAAAGCTGGCCAGCTCAACTTCCAGAATTCATGGGCATCCCGACTCAACAGGAGCATTTGCATTTGCTTGCCATCGCGGTCACTATATCTTTCTGGGTACTGTAAAATCAAATGGCTTTACCTGCAAAAAAAACTATTTTCTGGATGATTAAACTTGCTCGCTTGATAAAACGCTGATGAAAGAGGCAACCTGCCCATAAAAAGGTGGTCATGAGGATCAAAATTCATATTATAATTGACCGCTTGGCAGATGAGATTTCAGAGGGGCGAGGCAGTACATAGCCCAGCCCATATATGGACTTTGGAACTGTAAATAGTCATCCTGGTCAGTACGGAAGTGTTTGAATACCTGTTCATGATCAGGGTGGTTGGGATTTTCTTCAAGCCAACGTATCAGTCCATACCAACTATCCGAAATGTACCTGTCCCAGTCATCGCGGCTGGAACGGATGATATATTCGAGTTCAAAGCCTTCGTTTCGGGTAAATTGAGCCAGTTCTGGTTCCGTGTGTGTAGTTGTCTGTTTTTGGGCATATTGCGGATGTACTTGATTGCTAAGCCAGTGAGTTTCACCGATGCCGAGGCGTCCATTCTGATGCACGGCCCGCTTCATCGCCTGGATTGTCTGCTGGAAGCCGCCAAAAACAAAAGTTGACCCAATACATGTTGCGGCATCGAAAGCCCCCTCTTCGAACACGTAGTCAGCCCCGGGGGAGCATACGATTTCGATTTGGCCCGACAACCCTCTCTTGACCAGTTTATCCCTGGCCCGGTCGCAGAAATCCCTCGATATATCGATGCCAATACCGGTAATACCGAATTCCTCAGCCCAGAGAGTGAGAGGTTCGGCACAACCACAACCGAAGTCGATAACTCGACTACCTTTTTTCAACTTGAGCAGTTTGCCGAGTTGGATGACTTTTTCAGACGTAGAAGGGTTGAGTATCTCCATATAGCGGTGTGAGATGCTCATAAGGTCAAAGAATTCCGTGATTCAAGCCTCCTTCAGGAAATGGTGACTTCATTATAATGCCAGCCATTAATGATATTTAATGCTCCCTCTATCCTGATGAACTTAACTATACGGACAATTGGCGATTAAGGATGAGGTAAATAATAAAGTATTTGGCGGCTGCTTTTTTGTTCCATTGTGTTTCGCTTTTTAGTCATCTGCATAAAGAAAAGAAGTGCTTGCGAGTGACACCTCGAGGCCAGAAGGGGTTCAAATCCCACCCCACGTATAATCAAACATGTCCCTTTGGTATCTGACGGCGACGTGACCAAACGTGGCGAAACGGTACTTTCAAAACCTCGCCTCGTCTGACCCAACGCTTTTCAGTGACGCCGACTCGAACCTGGCGCTTTCCCTCTGAATATGCGCTGGTACGCAGAAAAGTAGTTTTCGCCCGAACCTCAACTAACCCATCCTGCACGCTAGAAAGAACCTCCACGGGATAAATGCCCTTAAGGTAAAACTCTTGACTAGAATCAGCCTTTTGCAACTAGCTGCCTCCTTTGGGCTTAGCCAAAACATGCTTGGAAGCAGTATAGAGCGTCCGCTGAGGAAAAAAGAACAGAATTAAAGAAAAAAGCTAGTACTTTTTCGGACATATGTTGGTGGGGCCGCTGGGTCTCAGACCCAAATCAGACTGTGTTAAAACTCAGAGCTAATTCAAAAGGGAATTTAGCATCCGAACTACTATCTGCAAGACTCTTTTACCTTGTTTTCTTTTTTTACTTCTTCATCAAATTTATTATCGTTCCAACTCCAAAAATGTTGATGACTCGTCTCATGTTGTAAGCAAGCATCGTAAACCCAACCTCTCCCTTAACCTTCCTAAATCCCTTCAAAAGCAAATAACCCTGATTGAAAGCCCGCTTAATAGTCCCAAACGGATGCTCAGCCAACATCCTCCGCAAGCGACACTTCTCTTTACCCTCAGAAGTAGCCAACCTAGCCCTCAGACGATCAACCGCGCCATCAAACTCGCCCCTGAACATGTACCTTCCACGCTTATTCCTAGTGCACTTACCTCTCACTGAACAAGAAGCACAACACATCGATCTGTATAACCTACCATCAAAACCCTTCCCGCGATTACTCCGCTTCCAAAAAGGCATCTCATTTCCAACAGGACAAACATACACATCTTTAGCTGCATTGTAGACAAATCGGTCGGAGTAGAACCCGGGTTCAGGAACCCCAACACTCTTGTATGGATTAAAAGCAGCAGGAATAGGCATGAAAACCCTAATGCCATTAGCCTCACAATCAGAGACGTCTTTCTCAACATAGAAACCCTTATCGCTCAAAACATCAAGCTGTCCACACCAAAGTCTCCTTCGCGCCAAGGCATCCTTAACTAGCTGATGATGATCAGTCGAGATATTTATCACGTCATAATCAACAATAAGATGCTGCTTTGCGTCAACTGACGTTTGAACGTTGTAGCCAACTTCAAGCCGTTGACTATCAACTCGCATCAAACGGCTATCTGGATCCACAAGCGAAATCTCCTTCTGGCCATGTTGCCTTCATTTGATCTTGAATCTGCTCGTATCGTTGCTTTTCCTCTTCAAGTTTGCATATTTTCTCCTTAAGCTCATCGACATTGACGCTTTCATCTTCATCTGAATCAGCTGTATCGTTTTAGTCCATTTCTTTGAGGTACTCTGCTATCTTTTCTTCTGTTTTTTTGAGCCTCAAAGCGACTGCTTTCTCGTTGAGGTTATTACTTCTTGAGTTCACTGCTTTGAATTTGGTGCCATCAATGGCAACGAGTCTGAGCACCATACAAATCGAGGTTTCTACAGAGGTAAACGAATTCTTTGAATACCGGTTTAATGCAGTCGACGTTGTCTTTTCTGAAGTCAGCGATGGTTTTATTGTCTGGAGATAGCTTCTTCATGAGCTACATGACCTCGACGTTGCGTTGGCATTCTTTCTCCAGTTTCCTACTGGACCTTACCTGGTTGAGGTAGCCGTAAACGTAGAGTTTGAGCAGATCTGAAGGGTTGTAGGAAGGTCTTCCTGTGTCAGCCAGTACTGAGTGCTTGAAACCAAGTTTTTCCAAGTTGAGGCTGTCAACAAAAGCGTCGATGAACCGTACAGGGTTTTCTCTGTCAACATACTTGTCGATAGTGTCGGGGAAAAGCACTGTTTGGTCTCGGTTTGTTCCGTTTATGTGTTCGCTCATGGCTGTCAGCGCTCTTTTAGTTGCTTTAAAAGCAGTCTAGATTTAAGGTTAACGGTAAATAGGAAACAAGGAAAGAGACTTTCACACAGTCTGGAACGGGTTCAGAACCTTAACGATCACTTATAGTTTTTTGTGTGTTTTTTTATTCGCATCTTTCATCCATAGACCATTTACCGTTTATTGCGGGGGGAAACGTACTATGAATTTTGTTCCTTTACCCTGTTGGCTATCAAATGTGACAGCCCCACATAGTGACTCAGTTATGATCTTAATAATGGGTAACGTTTTTGTTTTTTGAAGTGGATCATTAAACCCGCTGCAACCATAACTGCTACCGATATTCCTGCAATAGTAGCAATGTTCACTTGGTTAAGAGACTCAGTAAATGACGGTGATGAAGATGCAGAAGGTCTAACAGTTGTCGTCATAGGGATGTTTGTATTGACTAAGCTCAGCTGTCCGTAAGCGATGCCCCATGCTGCCCCATTATCTCCAAAGTCATCAACAACTGTCAAACCGGAATGCATGTCAATGAAGACAGAAAAACCATCCGTACCATTAGTAGCGTCGCTTGGTATCTGGAGCTCATCCGTGTTGAAATAATATCCGCCCAACGCGTAAGTAGACTGGTTGGATTTGACAGCAACGTTAACGGGCATATCTGCCGGGATTTCACCTTTGTTTAGCATTTGAAGGTCGACAAAACTGGCTGCTGAGAAAGGGCTCTTTGACGTGTTATTTGGAAATGGCGAAATATTCGCAAACGATATCACTTCACTTGAACCTGACCCTTTGAAGTCCCAGGATCCAATGAAACTCCAAGATACCTTGAATGTTTGAGAAGTCGTATTGACTTCACTGATGGTAAAAGTTACTTTGCGGTCAATGTAGTCGTTGAGAGTGTATGTGACGTAAGCTCCATTAAAGGCGTAAGCAGGAATGGAGTTTGCAGAATATTCGGGTATTGAAGTCGTTGTGTCAGCAATAACTGTTTTAATTTGTGTTGTTTGGAAGAAAGTTGCGGCAATTAAAATGGCAAAGAGGAAACCCATTATATCCAGCATTTTTGATATTTTTCTTTTCGTATTATCCCTTGCTATGTTGGGCAAAAGATACCTGATTGCTATTTAAAAGTTGCGAACATCTTTTCAAAGGTTTGAAACAATACCATAATGCTTACGCATTTCCTTAATTCCTTCTTCCATTGTCATTCACATTTTTGCTACTCACGACAATGTCAAGAAATCGGTATTCAGATAACTGTTGTGCCAAGAATTTTTCTGACCAGAAGAAAAGTCAAGGGGCAAACAATAATTATTTCGATGTTTGCGCCTCATCAAGAGTTCCTTGAGCAGCTTTGATTCCCCCAATGTCTCCACCTTGTCCCCGAAGAATATAGGCGAACCCAACCGCAACTAATCCACCAATAATCGGTCCCAAAACATACAACCAGAAATGAGCAAAATTTAACAATATTAGTTGAGGACCAAAAGACCTAGCTGGATTCATCTATGCACCGCTTATAGGACTCGCCCAAAGCCCTGCTAGTATTATGTAACCGCCGATAGCAATAGCTGAAAGAGGCCCGACATTCTGAGCTTTTGACGCAGTTCCCAAAATCGTGCTCACTAAACCAATCGTAAGTATAATCTCCATTAAAAATGCCTGGAAACCATTTATTCCAACTCCTGGTAGAGTTGCTCCAAATGTGCCTACCTTACCAAACATAGAAAATAAAATTAGACATGCAATAACCGATCCAGTCAATTGCGCTATTATGTATCCTGGGACTCTACGCGATGGGAAGTCACCCCGAGTCAGCAAAAGCTATGCTAACAACTGGATTTAGGTGCGCACCAGAAGCATTTCCCATATACAGAATAATCGCCATCACCATAAAACCAGGCGCTATGACGCCTGCAATAGGCTTAATTGCTCCTGGGTACATTAGGTAAACTACATTTCCGCCAACAGCCACCAAGACAAGAAAAAATGTTCCCAGAGCCTCTGAGAATAGTCGCCTGAACTCAAGTTTTGGATCGTCAAAATCCTTTTTCCAAGGGACCTCAAATTCCGAGATCATCTTTTAACAATTCCAAGAAACGATTCTTTTGTTTTCTTCGGATTTCATAAGGGGACATTTTCCAATCACTTTTATCATGGCCATAGTACATCTGTAGAATTTTGAATAATCAATGCTTTTCCATTTATTCTAACGGAAGTCCATGAATATAATACCCATTCAAAGAACAATTAAACAATTCGATTTAATCATGACACGAGCTTTATGATAAGTCAATACATTCGAAGCTCGGGAACTTCCAACCCAGTCTCGGTTTTTCTAAAAACCTTCCAGATGTCACTTTGAATTTGCTTTAACTCGTTTAAGTCATTCGAAAGCGCTTTTATTATGAGCCCCTGATTGTTAGCCATTTCTGTGGCTCCACCAAACGTATTTTGAAAATCAATCTGTTTCTTGGCGTTAATAGCGTTGTCTGAATACCAGTATGCTTTCAGGTAAAACTTGTTATTTCCAAAAATAATGTCGAGAGAATTTTTGTCATCCTTTGTGAATGTTGTACTTTCATTAAGTACAAGTTTTTTGTCTTTTTCAATGATTACTTTTGAGGAGTAAATTTCAAAGTCCCAAAATTCGCCCCGTTCAATTCGACCAGGACAAAATATATCACAATACAAAAATTTTGAGCCATCGCTCACATGAAACGTTACTCTTTGAAACCAACGGGAATCAACAAAAACCATAGTTTCCCTTGGCAGAAACTCCAAACGACTGTTCTCTCCAAGATGAACATCTATCTCTTTGCTTGCATAGTTCAAATCCATTTTGTAAACTTTTGTGGACATTGTATCGGTTATGAATGCTTCCGCACCGTCTCTTAGTTGAATCTCGTAAAAATAACGGTCTCCCTGCACTATTCCGCCTGTTGGGTTCATGAAAAGAATATAGGGCAAACCTGGCAGATAGGGATCATAGTAGAGTTCTCTGAGAATTTTTGCTGGAACTTCATTGTAAATGTCAGTAAGATATGTTTTATCGCCGAATTTCGTGAATGTCAATTTGGCAACAGCGTTTTTGCCTGCCGACCCAACTGCAAGTCTTGTTTGTTCTCCTTCATATTCCGAGAAAGCTGACGGTAAGCCCATTAAATCTTGAATCACGTCTTTAACGACTTCCTGAGTCATTTGAAGAGTGCCTTTTCTCTTATTATTTTTACTAATTCATCCAAGCCTATCCCATCTTTTAGCGACAACAAAAGAGTGGGTTTATCGCCTCTTAGTTTCTTTGCATCTTGCATCATAAGGTCAAGGTTAGCAGTCTTCACGCCTGATTCCAAAATCGTAGATTCAACGTAGGGAGCCAGATCTATTTTGTTAATCAACAGTAAGTCAGATTTCTTAATTCCTAAACCTCCTTTTCGTATCGTTTTGTCTCCACCAGCTACATCGACCATATAAATGAAAAAGTCTGCCAATTTGGGACTAAACGTTAATGTTATATTGTCTCCTCCAGATTCTATCAAGATAACATCCAAGCCAGGATTGTCTTTCTCAAGTTTCTCAGCAGCATCTATGTTCATCGACGGGTCATCTCTTACTGCTGTATGTGGACATCCTCCCGTTTCTATTCCTAAAATTAAATTGGGGTCAATATCTTTGCCAAGTCTTGCAGCGAGTCGCCGTGCATCTTCTTTGGAGTAAACATCGTTTGATATTGCTCCAACCTTAAAACCTTGCTCGACTAATTTAGGAACTAGTTTCTCAATTAATTCGGTTTTTCCGCAGCCAATTGCGCCGCCAATTCCAATTCTTACAGTTCTACTCATTTTTCATATCAAGCTCCTTTTTTTAACTCATGAACATTCTACTTGGGCTTAATTCGTGCCTCATAGAGGCAATGTCAGCCAATGGAAAAGTTTGATTTAAATCAGCTAACTTTAAGGGCTTTACCTGAATTGATTTTACTGAGTTAATCAGAATCTTTTGAGCTTCTATATAATCGATTATTCCCATTCTGACTAACGAAGCGATAACTTCCATTAAATTAACATACAAAAGAGATAAAGCACCTAAATCTTTGAAATTGAACTGAACGGAAACAAGCGCTAAAACAACTGGGTACGTTCCGTTGGCAGCATCAGATTTGATAAGGCCTTTGTAAGTTTTCCCTATAGAGTCTTCGTTGAATTCAGTTGCATTCATCATGCTTCGTCCCATCTTGACGATTGCTGACCTATTTTCTTCAGTAACTTTAGAAGAATAACAGATTTCATCAATTTTCTTTAATAATTCAATATCTTTTTTTTCGATTGCTTCCAAGGCTTTGTAGAAGATACCAAGATCAAATGTTTTCCAAATTTTTTCTAAATAAATGTTTATTATTTTTGCAACTTTTTCTTTAGGCAATAAATTTTCATTTATTACCTGTTCCATTCCTTGTGACATAGCGAAGGAGCCCATTGGAAAAAAGGAATCGGAGGTTCTCAGTAAATTTAAAAGTTTTTCGTCTTCAGTCAAAAATTATTCCTCCTCTTCCCCTGCATGATATCCTTTTGAAGACATGGATATTACTTTTTGAACTGGTTCGAAGGAGATTGGCAACTTCATTGATTCCAGTATTTTCCTGACTTTTTCTTCGCCTATTGTAACTGGAACAAATACAGCGTTATCTTCCATCAAAACCTCAAGATGCCGATTACCTAAATTGTAACCCAATTTTACTGCTTTCTCTATAAGATCATTGCTTTGTAATTCGTCCAAAGTAACCTTTATTACAAGTTCAGGTTCGATGAGAATTCTATAATAGTCTCCTTTTTCTGAAGGCCCGAAAATGTCACCTTGCATAATAGATTGGCCTCTGGGCAAATTGATTATCAGATCGTCTCCATCGCTTACCTTAGTTCTTACTCTACCCCTCATTGCATCTTGCCTATTAGTTGTGACTTCTTTAGGCTTTTCGACATTGACTTGATTTGCTAATTTTTCAAAAACAATCATTCAACAACCTTCTCTTTGTATTTAGTTTCTTTTGAAATTGCTTCTCTTAGCTGTTCGGTCCTTTCGGCTTCATCAACAAAACCTAAATGCTTGTATGCTTGGGGACTCACAAGGACAACCATTAACCTTTCGTCCTCTGTTATTATCTTGCTGTTTAACTCTAAGTTCTCTGCTATGTACACTTCTCGCATCAAATGTTTGGGAAAATCTAAATTTAAATGAGTCTGTGGATCAATCCAACCGGAAAGATTTGAAATTTTAAGAGCGGTAATTTCTCCATGTTTAACTTTTTGGGGATCAATTACTTCTCCGTTTTTCACATTGGAAATTAATGTAAAATGTCTAATCAAATTATCCTTGCTCCAAAAAAAGATGGAAGACTCAGCGTCTATACTAGATGATAGAGCTGAGTTAAAGGTAATGTTTTTGCAGGTTCACAAGTTGCCGGCTTACCATTGAATGTTACTTTGTATGTTTCCGGGTCGATTTTTATTTCGCCGAGTGTGCTGTTCCGTATCATGTGTTGCTTGCCCAAGTTTCTTACGTTGTATACTGGTAGAACTTGGCGTTTTATGCCGTATTTTTCTTTGATACCATTTTCAATAGCTAATTTTGATGTGAATAGTGCTGATGTTGTCGATCTTGCTAAACCGAATCCGCCAAACATGGGCCTGAAGAAAACTGGTTCAACTGGTGGAACTGAAGCATTGGGGTCACCCATCATTGCGTAGGCTATGAAGCCTCCCTTGAAAACTATGTTTGGCTTTGCTCCAAAGAATCTTGGATCCCATAGTACTATATCAGCCATTTTTCCTTTTTCAAGACTACCCACGTAATCTGAAACGCCGTTTGTTATTGCTGGGTTTATGTTCAGCTTAGCTAAGTATCTCAAAACTCTAAAGTTGTCATTTCCTGGAACATCTTCAGGAAGTTTGCCAAATTGTTCTTTCATTTTGTGTGCAGTCTGCCAGCATCTAGTTGAGACTTCTCCTGTTCTACCCATTGCTTGGCTGTCCGCTGAATACATGCTGAGAATGCCCCAATCGTGGAATACGTCTTCTGCTGCTATCGTTTCGGCTCTGATTCTTGATTCGGCAAATGCTACATCTTCAGGGACTTTAGGATTGAGGTGGTGAGTTACCATGACCATGTCAAGATGTTCATCTAAAGTATTGACGGTATACGGTCTCGTGGGGTTTGTTGAGGAGGGTAATGCATTGGGTTCTCCAGCTATTTTCATAATGTCGGGGGCATGTCCGCCTCCTGCACCTTCCGTGTGGTATGTGTGTACTGTCCTTCCGTCTATTGCATCGATGGAGTCGTCAACGTAGCCTCCTTCGTTTAGTGAATCCGTGTGTATCGCTATTTGAACGTCATATTCGTCTGCTACACTTAAACCAGTGTCCAAGGATGCCCGTGTAGCTCCCCAGTCTTCATGCATTTTAAGTCCTCCAGCTCCTGCAGCAAGTTGTTCAACTATAGTGTCTGATTTACTATCATTTGCTTTGCCTAGAAAAAGCCAGTTGATTGGTAATCCTTCACATGCTTCTATCATTTTTCTTATGTTCCAAGGTCCAGGTGTACAGGTCGTTGCGTTTGTTCCATCCGCAGGTCCTGTGCCTCCGCCGATATAGGTTGTTATACCATTTCCAATTGCATGGTATACTTGCTGTGGAGATATCATATGTACATGTGTATCGAAGAATCCAGCAGTGGCTATCAGTCCTTCTCCAGCAGTTACTTCGGTTGAGTTGCTTACGACCATGTTTTCAGTGACGTTATCCATTGTACTTGGATTTCCAGCTTTTCCAATTCCGGCAATCACCCCGTTTCTAATGCCTATGTCAGCTTTGACAACACCCAGTATCGCATCCAACACTACAACGTTGGTGATAACATGGTCAAGAGCTCCATCTGCCTGTGTAGTCCCAGCCGCTAAGCCCATTCCTTGTCTAGCAGTCTTTCCACCACCGAAGACTAGCTCATCGCCAAATGACGTACAATCTTTTTCTACTTCAATGATCAAGTTTGTGTCTGCTAATTGAATTTTATCGCCGGCTGTGGGTCCATACAAGTCTAAGTATTGTTTTCGTGGAATTTTCATTTTTTTCAGGCTCCTTTGAATTTAAGTTCCTTAGCTTTTCTAAGTGCCCTATCTTTTCGGTATATGGTTCGTACACTGCCGTCGACGAGGTTGTTGAATCCATGGATGTACTTTTTGCCTCCGTATTCTACAAGCGTAACTTCTTTTTCTTGGCCTGGTTCAAATCTTACGCTTGTACCTGCTGGAATTGCAAGTTTCATGCCATATGCCTTTTCTCTGTCAAAGTCTAATGCCCTGTTCGCTTCAAAGAAGTGGAAGTGTGAACCCACTTGGATCCCTCGGTCACCAGTGTTCTTTACTTTCATTTTAATTGATTTTCTATTTTGGAATGCCTCTATGTCTCCTTTTCCTAGGGTTATTTGGCCTACTGTGTTTGGGGTCATTTCTTGTGTTCCTCCTTTGGTTGGATTGGGTTATGTACGCTTACTAGTTTTGTTCCGTCTGGAAAAGTTGCCTCCACCTGCACTAGAGTTATCATATCGGCTACGTTAGGCATCACGTCATCCATCGTCAAAACATGCCTCGCATCTTTGGCTATTTTAGCCACCATTACGCCTCTTCTAGCTCCTTCTTGCACATAATCAGCTATGAGTGCGACCGCTTCGGGATAATTCAGTTTTAGCCCGTCTTTCATTCTTCGCTCAGCCATTCGTGCAGCAGTGAAAATCATCATTTTTTCTACTTCACGTGCAACTAACTTCATTTTTTCACCCTTTTTCTAAAAACAACACTAAAAATGTATCGGATAGCGGTTTAAGATTATGTGACTGTATAGCGCCTATAACAAGATTTTAAATAATAAACGCAATTTTCATAACTTAGTGGTTTTATTGGATCCAATTTCAGGAACCATAAATTTCGTTCTCAACGGAGTTGCTCAAGTTTTCTTCATGGGCTCACCTCTAGTTGGAATTATCTTTGTAATTGCTCTGGCTATTAACTCAAAAAGGGCAGCCGCCTTTGCTGTCATTGGTTCAATAGCAGGTAGTTTGGTGGGTTTAGCTCTAGGCATAGAGTTGGTCCCAGCTTCGTTATCTTCACCCGATAATGCGCTAACTTATGGAATCTTTGGGTTTAACTCTGTTTTAACGGCTATCGCATTAGGCGATACATTCCTTGAGAAAGGACGGTCAGCCACAACCGCAGCGGTTATAGGCGCTTTAATAACTGGATTTATTACTGCTTCGTTAATTTGGTTCACTAAAATTTTTGGCCTTCCTGTTGAAACTTCAGCGTTTGTATTAACAACTTGGATTTTCCTGTTTGCAGCTAAAAAGTTTTCCGGCGTGAAGTTGGCTGGTCCTCCGCCTGCACCAAAACAAAGAAGCACATTACTCAAAAACCCGAATGACACGGAGAAAAAAGAGCCCCTACGATTAAGTGAATTCACCGCTAGTGGATTTGTAAAATTGGTCTTTACAGGCATCGCTCAAGTATTCTTTCAGGAAAACTGGAAGACAGGCGTTTTAATTTTCATCGGATTAACCCTCGCCACCATCCCATTAAACCCTTATGGGTTCCCAGTGCAATATCCAATATACTTTGCTGGAATCACAGCATTCATAGGTACTCTTTCTGCAACATTAGCAGCTATTGCCTTCAAAGCTGACAGATCATCTGTCTTAATTGGGCTGTACGGTTTTAACGGAACTTTAACCGCCTTGGCTGTCATGGGTGTCTTTGTTGGGTTCCTCTGGCCAATAAGTCCCTTCAATGGTGCACCAATTAACTTCTTCGTAATGCTTTTCGCCACGGCTTTCTCAACTGTAGTAACGGCTTTCATGGCAACAATAACAGGACGTTTCAATCTGCCCACCCTAACTGGCCCGTTTGTGTTCACTGCTTGGCTTATAGAGTTGGGAGCAAAAGTTTTGCCTTCAATAGCTCCGGCGCAAATAATTATGTTAACAAGTGGCAGTGCTCCAGTGCTTATGCAGTTAATGCATCATTTTGCAATGGTGCTACTATAGTGCCGAAGTAGCCTAAGGGATGGATGCCAAGATGTCAGCTCTTCCTGCAGAAAATCTTTTCAATAATCTTTGGGTTTTGATATGCGGTGTTCTTGTTTTCATCATGACTATTTCAGTTGGAATACTGGAGAGGGGCGAACTTGGCAGAGGTGCCAATAGAGCATTATTAAAGAATATTATGATATCGTGCTCAGGCTTCTTTTTCATGGCATTCATTGGTTTTAGCGTTGCCTTTGCACCAACAATAGGCAGGGGCTTGATAGGTAATCCACTTTATAATTTCCCGTTCATGGGGGGTTTTCAAAGCAACTCCGCTGATATTTTCACCCAAGTTTGGTGGTCAATGGGTCCAAAGTATTTTAACAATCTAGTTACTCTTCCATCTTATTTTTTCTTTGAAACTGCGTTTGCGACTGTAACCCTTGCGTTAGTTGGCGTAATTGTTTTGAAGAAAATGAAGTTGGAAGCCTTCTTTCTTTTTTCAATTCCCTACTTTGTTCTCATTTGGGCATTGCCAGCCGCTTGGATTTGGAATCCGCAAGGCTGGCTCTTTGTTATGGGTATAAGAGATTTTGCAGGTGGATTGGTTGTTCATGGAGCTGCAGGGGCGGCAGGTTTAGCAATTGTTTTAAGAGTTTGGCAAGAGGAAAAAAAGAAAGGATTCAGAGAAAGCCCGCAGATACAGGCTAAGCCAAACACGCCTTGGCTATCTTTGTCAATTCTTCTGCTTTGGCTCGGCTGGTTTGGTTTCAATCCAGGAAGCACATTAGCGCTAAATATCCAATCCTACATTGTGGTATTGATCACTTTCTTGGCTGCTTCAACTGGTTTCCTATTTACCATGTTTTTCAAGTTTCTAGAGATAAGAAAACTGCCGGGTATAATGTATGCTGCAAATGGTATTCTTATCGGTTTAATCGTTATCACACCCGTTGCCGGTTATGTTAGTCCAGGTAGCGCTGTAATTCTTGGAATATTAGGTTCAATTGTATTTCTTTTAGGTGAGAAATTATTTCAGAGAGCCAAATGGTTTACTGATCCAGTTGGTCTTTTTCCAGGTCATTTTCTTGGCGGTATATTTGGTTTTGTTATGGTGGCGTTCTTTGCGCAGTATTCATACGCTTCTTTTGGAGGTGGCTCTGGCTTACCAAATGGTCTATTATTTGGTGGCGGCATGCAAGCCTTGCACCAACTTGGGCTTCAGTTGCTTGCTATACCAGCAGTTCTTGGTACGGTTTTTGTTTTATCCTATGTTTTTATGTGGATAATAAGCAAAGGCTTACAGGGTATAATTAGGGAGTACACTAATGAAGAACTTAGAGAGCAAAAAATAAAGCCCAGTACCTAACTAATCTTTTTTAGGTAACTGGAAGCATATTGGATGCGAAACTGAACCCCGTCGTGAATATTGATTCAGTTTGCATTTATGCTTTGTGCGTACCCATTGGGTCGAAATAAATAGTTTTTTAAGATTGAGGCTATTTCTGCTACACCAGATATTTAGCGAGCAATCGCTCTAGCTCCTTCTCTTGTTCGCCCCCTTCACCTAAAAGTTGGGAGTGCGGCTTGTTAGTATGATACATAAACGATGCAGAAGTAGAAACCCTGAAACTCAAGAAATGAGGACAAGTAGGTGAGAAATTTATTTATGGTTGGATTCGAATCAGAAACGATTTGAGTCTCTATGGTTTTAACCCAAAATCAGGCTGTGTAAAAAACTCAAATTTAGTTTTAAAAATTGCTACTTACATCTGAAAAGAAAGGTTCTAAACACTGCAAAACGATATAAAAATAGCAATTTTCTGAAATCAAAAATAGTTTTTACCAGTCTGAAAATGGGTTCAAAACCTTGGTTCTTCTTTATGATTTTTAGTTCTAACGATTGCTTTAACGATAAGCTGCGTTCTACCACCATTGTCAGAAAGAAAGTAAGCAAAACCTTAGCGGTTTACTATTAAATTGGGGTTCGAATCCCTTCCCCCAGCGCCAACAAAACTTATCGTATCATTTATAATCCATTAATGTAGTTGCTTTCAGTCCCGGTCGAGGTTTGCTATCAGATTTAGGAGGTTTTAATCTGTGTTTTCTGGGAGAAGTCTCTTTCAGGGTATATTTTGCTAGTTTCTTACAGATGGCCTCTTGCATTTGAATCCTAGGGCGCGTTGTAGGTATTGGTACGAGCCACTTAGACTTGTCAATTGTCTTTCCTATTAATTTCAACGCGTACATCATTTCTAATGCCTCAACAACCCATTTTCTCTTTGCTTGTACGGTTTGTACATCTATATCTCTCCAAGAAAAGAAAATTACCTGAGCTTTTTCGTAAATCATGTCAGTCGTTAACTCATAAACATCCTTGCCCCGTCTTGAATCTTGGAATTGAGAGAAAACATGTTGGATTAGTTTTATTATCGTATATTGAACTGGAGGCTTCATTTTAATAAAATGAAAAGAGGTTCTGAGATAGGTTAATGCTTCGTCAGGAAGAACCAGTCCCGTCGGAGGTTTTGTTTTATTGTCTAAGTCTGAATTACGTATCTTTCCATATTGTCTAGTCAAAATGAGGTTTTCTCCACAACCACCTTTCCGAGAAACAGAAATAATCCATGTCCACACAGCAAATCCCTCAGAAGCCAAATACGCGTATTTAGAATTACTCGCCATTTTAGTAATTAATTCCGTTGCTCTTGCCGCGTCCTCCATGTGGCAAACAAGGACGAGATCATGATAATCAACTGTGCCCGTGGAATTTCTCCACTTTGAACATTTTATTGAATACTCTTCGAGACTCTCAATATCTTGTTTAAGCCATTCATCCGAAAACGACATTGACCACTTGAATTCGAAAAGCAACCCTTTCCTTCGCATATCGTACATTGCAGTTAAGTCTGGTTCAATTTCTTTCCCACGCTCATTCATCAGTCTGGTTTCAACACCAACATACTCTGCGATTGGGGGATTTTGCTTCAAAATGCTATAAACTGCAGACAGAACTGCGACTGTATCTGAATACTTTCGGATTTCCTTTTCATACTGCTGTTGTTTAGTTAGCAGACTAAACAATGCTTTTACTCCATTTTAACATCTATGACCTTGCCGTCCCCGAATATTTCCTGAAGTTCACCAGTTAATTTCCATACTGCAGAAGCATTGGCTCTAGAAATTGGAGTTAGGGTGATTGAACTTCCTAAAATAGCGAGACCAAATGATGAACCGTCCCCGTAATCACATAAATCAGCAACAAAATATGGATTTCCTGCATGAACAACAGAGCATGAATAACTACCAGTTATTTTCTTAATAAAACGTGCCATTTGCTCTTCGTGAATATAATAATCATAATCAATTTTTAGAGGAAAGACCTGTATTGTTCCTTTCTCTACGCTTCTTTGCCGTTCTGAATAGAATTTCTTTTGGGTTAATCCATATTCTATTGCGTTAAAAACAACATTCTGGTAAAATGACGAGAAGCTTCCATATTTCAATTCACAGATCCCTTTTCTGGATAGCTGGGCTCTGAGGATTGCTCCTTCTTTGTCTTTTAGCTTAAATTCCAATCTATCAACTTTTACAGTAAATCCGTCAAGCAACAATCTTTTGATTTCCTTATCAACGTCCTTAGCCCACATTGCCTCGGTTGCTTCATCATCATCCTTGAATCTTTTTATTGTAAAGTAAGTAAGCGCAACTTCCCCTTCGCAGGTTTTCTCAATGGTTTCGGTAAGAAAACGCATCTGAGAATAGTTTAGGTAAAACATTGAAATTAATGGATACATCTTTTTGCATAAAGACTCGACAACACGCTTAACGAAGTAGGATTCAGCCTCGGTTAGAATTATCCAGATTCCTTTGCATCCAGTATCGATGAAGACTTCATCTCGTATTTGTTCGATACCAATTGTCCTTTGAATAACAACGCTATAGAGCGAATCGCTCAACGGATTTACTTTTATGAAGTATTGTTTATGTAGACTATACTTGCGTTTTAGACAGTCTTCCAATTCGTTAACAGAAATATCTGATAACACAATTAAAGCCTTCAGAGAGGGCTTTCTCCCTCGCATAGTGTAAACTTTATCGTAGTGCATGTACAAGGTATTTCTATCAACAATTTGCACTATCTGCTCAGACAAAGTGGCACTCCCCGAATTTTCTTCTTGGAAACCCTCATTGTTAGGAAACAAATTAAACTTTTGCGGTAAGTTAACAAATCTTCAAAGTCTATACTACATAATAAAAATAGCATTCTTTTATCCAACATTACTTTCTCCAAGGGTTTTTTTGAGTATTCCTGGATTTAGTGGTAAAACTCGGGTATTGGCGATAAACATATTTTAGCAAATCATCGAGGGGCATCTGATTGTAAATTTTGAGTCTTTGAATTGCTTTGATTTCACCAGGTTGAAGCGTCTTAAAAAGTTCTTGGCTGACTGATTTGCCGTTTTCTGTAAGCGAATATTCGTAAACAACTCGTTCATCTCCACAGTCTCGCTTCTTGAAACGAATTGCTCTTTTGTATAATAGCCCAAGTTTTTCAATAGAAATTAGATCATCAGCCACCTGATTTGAGTATGGACCATAAAAATGAGGTTTGAACCTGAAAAAATTACCTGTTCTTGCCCCTAATTCATTTCGAAGCAAGAAAAGCAGTTTTGTCATTCTTGTATTTCCTTTGACATTTGCCAGAATATCAAGCGAGCAAAGAATCCATTTTTGTCTATCTTTTTCAAGACAAGATTGTTTAACGAACCCAGATTCTATTAGAGAATCAACTATTTTCTTTCCCTTAGGTGTTAATCGAATCAAGCGTTTGTTTCTCGGTATTTTTCCAAATTCTTCTCCAGTTAAGTAATCATCGATTAAGCATTCCTCAAGTAATAATTCTTTGATTCTTTGAATAAGCGTTGAATTACTGCCGCCAATTGATTCTTGGATTTCCCTAATTCCTTTAGCCCCCTTAAGTAAGGTTAGGAGTATATCCACGGTTTTCTCTTTGCGAAGTATATCAAAAGACAATTGATGGACACCTGGACTGAGGGCAAAAAATAAATACCTAAAGTACTTAATTAGCGTTATGCGTTACGTAACCTGTAACACACCAAAAACCCTAAGTTACGGAATGCAATAGAAGGATATTGAGGAGAAATTGAAATGTGGACTTATACAACGTATATATTTGGAAAATATTGCGAGAAATGTGAAGGGCGTCCACAAAAGTGCGATGATTTGCAATTCAAAGAATTTTCCGATTTTGTATTTGATATTCTTTGGCGAAAAAAGAAACTGGTGTTTCACGATGGTGAAGAAGATCTTTATGACGATTTTAGATACTTGCAGAAACTCGGAATTGTTCAATTAGAAGGCAACGAGAATAATATAGAAAAAGTAAGAATAAAAATTACAGACCAAACAAAATTGAACAAAATAGTTAAGGTAGTAGAAGATTCAGCAAATCTAACAGGAGTTAAGCTTTTTGACCAATACACCATCAGGATAAACGAAGCTGTTAAAGAAAGCCCCTGTGTGGTTACTTCTACGTGACATCTCCAGTATACTGGCGAGACACCTACAACATTTTTGGCCCTCTTTTCTATGAATTAGTAGGATATTACGAATCAAGTTATGATCGGGAACCAGGACAAATCATAAATGATTATGATAAGGTAAAGGCGAGTTCTGAAATACTGCCTATTTACGGGAAAACCGATCTTCCAAAGTACATAATGTATCTTGTTCAATTGCCTTTGGTAATGCGACTCAGGGAGATTAGGCAACTATCAAGTACTCACATCTTGTTTCCGGGGGCTACCCACACGAGATATGAGCATAGTCTACGGAGTTATGCAAAAAAGCAGCAGCATCCTTTCGAAGCTCTCTTCTTTACCAGCTAAAGAAGACGAAAACGCACTTAAAATAACAAATGATGAAGAAGTCGTTCTAAGGATTGCGGCTTTATTGCATGACTTAGGTCATCCTGCATGGGGACACGCTTTAGACGGAATTACAGGTTTTGTTGTCGAATTACTTGGACAAACAATGGAAACTTATACCCCTAAGAAACTGGACAGTGCAATCACTTTATATTTGCTGCTAAAAAATGATCAGATCAAAAAAGCTCTCAATATTTGTTCAAAAGAAATAGAGGATGAAGATATCAGGTCTAACCTTGAGAAAGTGGTTGCTCAAATCATCATGGAAGAAAAACGACCACTATTTGATGAAATCGAAAATAAAGAGCTACTTCGAAAGATTCACTTGCTTACCACCATCGTGGGGACCTATCACAAAGTTGGTGGAATAAACGGAGATAGAATTGATTGGATAGCGAGGGATGCGCATCATGCAAATTTAGGCGCTCAACTCCAGTCTGAAGACTTAAAAAAATACCTTTCTTTTACTGAAAAGGTTAAGAACGATACTTTCAAAGTTGATGTTAAGAAATCTGAATTTTGTTTTGTTGACGACAAAGATTTTATGGAATCAATGAATTATTTAAGAGAGAAAATATATGAAACGTTTTACGAGGGCTTAGAGAGATCTTTTTCCGATTCTCTTTTAATAAGAATCTTTCATTCAGCGACCAATGTTTTGGATATTGCTGGGAATAGTTTCGCTAGCCCTACTATTACTGCCAGAGCAATTATGGGCTATCTTTTAATGCCCGATGACCGTGTGAAGGAATATACTGCCCAAATTCTCTATCGTGCCCGTGAAAATCAACGATTGCTTGATTCGGCTTCATCGTCTCCAACAGTTCTTTTTATTTCAAAATCCTATTCCTTGCTAAAACTTTTTGATGAATCTATGGTATATATAATGCATTATTTGACTTCACCTACTGCACGGTTGAAAGAACATTCTGAAGCAATAAACTTGGAATTTGATTTCGTGAAGCTTGATCAGATAAATAAAACTATGATTGTCGTTACTGCAAAGGTTTTTTCTAATTTATTAGAGCGCGCCTTTGCTGGAAGTAAATCGGAGGATGTAACTAATTTAGCTGTGGTATTCCAAGATATTTTATTTTCCGCACGAACCAATCCCATTACTGCGTTAAAACTTCACACCATGGAAGCTTTCTTAGAGAAGCAAGTTCCAGATGCTAATGTTAATTTGCTCGTGAACTATTACTTTTTTAGAAGACTCGAAGACTGCTTTAAGGATAAAGTCGATAATCTATCGTCATTAAAGAATGTTTTAGAAGTCGAGTTAGAAACCATTCCAATTTTTTTCATACTGACGGATAGAGAAGACATGCGGACAATTAAAGAGATTTTCGAATTATTTAGCACCCGCTTAATTGGTGACTTCTTGTCGTATTTTCAAGCATTAGAGGCATATTAAGAGTTAATTCTCAGGATAAATAATTTATTGTTTGCCAATTAAATTGGATGGACTTAACCGTTCAACTGAAAAACCAATGGATTGTGCTCCAAATAGATAGCTTAATATGAAATTGGGGTTCGAATTCCCGGCAAACTCCGATTAATCTTGGGATTATTTACAGGAGCGCAAAACAAAAATACTCTCAATAAAAGACCTCTAAAGAATAATCCACTAACAGTATAAATTAAGGGAGCGATAGGAATGGTGAAAATTAATGAGTGGAAAGAAATTGATGAAGCGAAGCTTCGAGAAGCTCTTTGAAAAAAGAGGTCACGGCATTTTAAGTAACAATTTTTTGGATCATGTAAAGGATGTACTCGGAGGTAAGTACCCGGAGCTTGAGGTACACCAGTGTGAGTGCGGCGAATTAATGTTATTATCGCATGAAAGAGCAGAGCAACTAAAGAAGAGATATCAATCTAGCAATGTGCCGTGCAAAGTATGCAAAGGTTACGAGGAAGAAATGCTAAACTTTCAATTCCTCAAGCGTTTCGAAGAGATTACCGAATTTATTGACGAAAGAGATGAGTTTGTAACAAAGACGGAACAAAATATGAAACCAGAGGATGTTGAAGCATTGAGCAAATTGGCCCTGGGTCTATTTCCCACTAATACGCATGCAGAAATGCTAGTAGGTTATTATGATTTTATGGAAGTCCTGTTCAATCATTTCCCAGACATATCATACAAACCCATGCCAGAAGTGCAGAAACTCTTGGATGATGCGTTTAAAACAAACCCAGAAGAATTCGAGAAGCTCTACTTAGCAGTCTGCGACTGGAAAAAAAGCCACCATGCTACAATGAACATTTACGGCAAAGAGGATATGTTAAGGGTCCTACAATCTCAAAATTCAACAAAATCATTGCAGGAGGGTCTGATAAACACTAAGAAGGTAAATTCTGAGAGGATGAAAATACAATTAGAGCTATCAACGTATCAAGACACAGTAGAAATTGATGTCTACCTTGATTTTCTTCTTAATATACTAAATATTATTAACGGAAAGCTAGTTCAGGAAACTCCTTTTTCAGCGGTAGAATTGCCGCCAATTAAAGTCAAAGGAAAGCCGAGGAAAGTATCTAGTCTTGCAGATAAGGTAGAATACCTTCAACCAAACTTACCCTTTGAAATCAAATCAAGTTATAACACACACCTTAGAAACGCCATAGCCCACAACGAACTCGAGATCCGTATTAATGACAAACTGTTGGTTTTGACTAAGTACTCCGAAACAATAACTTTCGATGATTTTCATAAAACTTTTAATGCGGTAAAACACTTACAAGGCTCAATTAGCAGCTATCTTGCAGATTACCAAATTGCAAGAAGCCGAAAAAAGGTAATTAATCAAGGAATGGGTGCCGCTGCATTAGGGTACACTGACTTTTTTGAAGAAAACGGAAAATTGCTTCCTAAGGCGCCTTGCGATTCTCAACTAAATCTATATCAGTACTGGGACTTTGCAACGTTTGATCATGGAAAACGAGTTTTTCCAAAGTACATTTTTGAGTTAAATGATGATGAAAAAAGTTTAGCACTAAATTTTGGTGAAAGCGGGGATCTATACATATTTCCTAATGCACCAGACCTTACTGAATGGTTGGAACAAATTATCCTAACTAACCATATTCATGTTGTGCTATATACAATAGCTCCAACCTTGCCCTACTTTGCTCAAAAAGCGATGATGAGAACTAAAGTAGGAAACGTAATAGATGTTTACGTAATAGCTATTGATGAAGAGACTATAGACGTTTCTAATCTACTGTTAAAGAATATCAGTAAATTTCTTAGCTACCGTTAAGTTCAGAACAATCTCCATGTAAGTACTGTGAAAGATTGAGTTAGTTTTACTAGTAAAGTGGGGTTCGAATCCCTTCCTCTGCGCCACATTAAGACCAAAATATATGTTGAAGGGCTAAAAATTGAAAAAGCCAAGGATTCTGCTAAGGTCCAGGGGTAAGTAACGTTTCACAGCTTTGACGGAAATGGAGGATTTTATGCTGCTCAGCAGATACTATTTTTTTCGCATCTTCTACATTCAAACTCCACTTTCTCCAACGTAGTTACCGATTATTTTTGAAAAACATAAGTCAGAGCATTCAATTTAACTTTTGAGTAATTTCCGTTTTTCAAACCTGTGAGCTTAGGCGCGCCAAAAAACACAATATCTAATGGAATGAAATTGCTTTTGCAACATTTTCATGTATAAAAACTTTAATAGTCGAGGTTGCCGAGGTTGGTGTAAAATAAGAACTTCCCATGACCTCCCTCCTCCGTCTCTCTCTGTCTCTCTAAGTCTATCCGAGATGATGTGTCATGCCGCTGTTTGAAACAAGAAAGAGCAATATACTTCAAGATGCTGTTGTCTTAGATGCACAATCGGACCCGCCGAGCGGAACACCTCTTTGCCGTGAAACGTATCTAGCTTCAATGGCTTCAAACATTTCCAGCATTTTCACTGCGGGTCGCGCGAGAAACCTCTTTGTTTGGGGACCCCCAGGGACAGGCAAAACAGCAAGTATTCAATATTTACTGAAGGAAACGCTGCGGCACTCAAAAGATATTAATTGCCCGGTTGCCGCAGCCTACGTAAATGCGGGCAGAACCAGAAATCCATATTATACTTTACTTGAAATTCTTAAACAGCTTAATATTGAAGTACCAGAAATCGGATGGCAATTTTTTCGCCTTAAACAAGCTTTCGAGAGCACGCTCAAAGAAAAACCCGTTTTAATAGCCATTGATGAAGTTGAAAGCATTCTCTTCAAAGAAAAAGAACCATTAATCTACTACTTGAATCGGCAACCAAAAACAACACTAATCCTAATAAGTAACAAATTAAGTCAAGCCACCCAACTTCCGGAAAGATGCTTAAGTACATTACAGCCGATGATGATCCTTTTTAATCCATATTCAGCATCAGAAGCATTCCAAATTCTGAAAGACCGAGCTCAGCAGGCTTTCAAACCAAACGTTATTTCGGATGAATTACTAAACACTATTGCAAAAGCAACCGAGGACATGGCTGATATTCGCCTCGGCATGTCAATGCTACTCACAGCCGGACAGTCAGCCGAATTTGGTCAAAAATCGACAATCGACAAAGAAGATGTCCAATTAGGCATAGAAAACGCGCAGAGAGTGAAAAGCCTCGCAACAATAAATGATCTAAGCAAAAAAGTAAAGAAACATCTTGGCAAAACAATCGATTTTTGAAGTGAAAGCTTCAAAGAGCAGGTGCAATTTTACTCGATAGGCTCAAATTCTCCCAAAATGACCCGTCGTCAAGCGCTAATTAGAGACGTGCTGATTTGCGTTAGTTTTATATCTAAATCAAAGAATATCAAGTCTTGAGCGGGTTTAGCAAAATGGAAAAGATTGCTGAAGGCATCAGTGACTTTGGTGATTTCAAAGCTATTTTATTTAGCACGTCTAATGGACGACATTTTGTACGTTATGAGCCGTTAAACAGTGAGGAAAAACCTTATGTTGAGTGGCTTGATGGAGACGAGTATTTAGAGTGGCTTAGATTGTGGGTTAAATGTTCAGCGATATAGCTGCTTGGATTCAGTGAAAGAACGAAACTCGAAAAACGTGCTAGATGCGATTTCTTAAATCTAACTATTCTGTCATGTATGTAATGTCGTCCCATGGATGTCTGTAGAGACCTTGCTTTAGCCGTTTTTGATCCAAGAAGTGAGCCGTCATGCCAATTGTTCTGCCAACTACGAATAAGCCGTTGAGGGCACCCATCTGAATGTATTCGTCAGCTTCCTGTTTTGTCATTTCGTTTCTTAACATGTCAACAAAGCAAATTCCGATACACCCGTCTACGTTCAATATGAGGTTGTCTTTTTTGGCTGTGGTAATCTTTTCTACCTCAAGGGCATAGTCTAGAAGTGGTGTTGCTTTGAAGTGTTTTTTAGCGTATTCTTTCATGATGGAGACCCGCATGTCAGGGTTGTTTATGCTCTTTATCAAGTGTCCGATTCCTTGGATGGTTTCGCCTTTCTGTTTCATTTCTTCAACGAATTGTGTAGGAGTTAAGCCTCTGTCAAATGCAGAGGAGAACATTTGGGCTGCACCGTCGATTGCGCCTCCAAATCTGGGACCAATGGTAAGCATACCACTTGCCACGGAAGAAATCAGGTCTTTACCTGCTCTTGCTGCAACTATTGTATTATGAGCTCCCGACACTGCTGGTCCGTGATCGGCTGTAACCATAATAGCCATTTCTATGAACTTGGTCGCGTATGCCGGAAACTGACGTTTAAACCAAAGGATACTGAGTACTCCGCCGATGCCTATGTCTTTTTTAAAGACCTCGGAAATCGGCATTTTGCCGTAGAGTAGTTCTTCGCCTCGATCATCGGAAATCGTGCAGATAAAATTGGCAGGCTTCCTGATCAGGCCCTCTTTTACTGCCTTAGCATAATCCATAGGGATCCTAGGCACGGGCGGCTCTGGCTTAGGCTTAATGATACCCTTACATACCAAGCTCTCATATGTCTCCCTAATCTTCTGGTCATAATCATCATAAGAGTTGGGAACTATAGCACCGGCTTTCCTCAACGCTGCATTCTTTGCATCGGCAGTCTCTACATCACAACCAGCTTTTGCACCTGCATGGCCAAACTGAACTTCAGTCTTGAACGCCTTGGAGCATGTGCCAGTGACCCAAATCACCAAGGGCTTTGTTATTTTTTTGTTCTTAATTGCTTCAGCAATGTCGTATTCAGCAGTTCCGCCTACTTCACCTAAGCACACGAGCATTTTGATTTCTGGAATGCATTCAAATCTGAGAAGATGTTCAAGAAGCGTTGAGGCAGGATAGGTGTCTCCGCCAATAGCTATACCTTCGTATAGACCATCCGTGTTTCTTGCTATGATGTTGTATGCTTCGTTGCTTAACCCACCGGATTTGGATACAAAACCTACGGAACCGGGTCTATGAAGCTTGGAGTCAATGATATTTTCAATTGTGCCACCTGCATTGCCGATTTTGAACGCTCCAGCTTTTATTCCACCTACTGTTGCGGGTCCAATAATGACTTTTCCAAGAGCTTTAGCCTTGGCGGTGACCATTTTCATTCGCCGCTCAGGAACGCCCTCGGCTATTATTACAACGGTTCGTATATGCGAAAGATTGAGTGCTTCCTCAGTTGAAGATGCCGCCGACCTAAATGATGCAAAGTTAATCACCACATCCACATTTGGATGCAGCTTTGTTGCTTTTTCGAAGGTTTTGTATATAGGAATCAAAATTTCTTTCGTGCCGAAGAAAAACTTTGCAAAACTGTCAACGCCCGTAGGGTTAATTATTGCTGCAACTGACGGGGTCTCACGCCCCGCTATATAGTCGAAGTCCAGCATTCTCTGGGTCGCATTGACCTGATTATTGTAAATGAATGCTTGAGTGCACCTATCGAACAGTTCACATGACTCTTTCTTGGTGGATTTTGTTTTCGCCAAGTTACTTTCCTTCCTTTAAGGCCATTGAAACAATTTTGGTCATGTGAGTTTCTGGCCCGTAGACTTCGACTGGCACACCTAGCTTTTCTCCCAGCTCTCTCATTTGACAGAGACCTTCCTTGTAGTTGGGGCCTCCTCTCCGAACATAAATTTTGACTTTGTTTTCCTGAAGATTCTTCTGGTATTCTTTAAGCGCCTTGATAATGCCTTTGAATGTGCTTGCGACGTCAGTGAAATTTGCTATTCCGCCACCTATGAGCAGAAACTTCCCCTTTGGATGCGGCTTTCGTGTCATGACTTCGAGAATTGTTTTTGCATAAGAGTAGGTAAATTCCTCGCTTGGGTCACCAGAGTATTCACCGTAATTCGCCAATTCATGCATGAAACCAAGGTCGGTAATTGTATCTGCGTAAATGACGGAGGCACCGCCGCCTGCAACCATTGTCCACACTCTTCCTTCCGGATTAAGAACGGTTAACTTAAGCGATGCACCAGTTTTAGAATCCAATTCCTCAATGTATGCTTCTTCTCTAGTTAGCGTTCGGCCAAAAGGAGCGGGAAACTCTATTTTTCCCCACTTCGTCCCGCTTTCAAACTCGGCAGTGCTATCGAGTTTGGCAGCAAGATCTAATGGAACAACGGAATCCTTTGTTACAACAATTGGATTCATTTCTAAATAAGTGAAGTTCAGGTCCGCATAGAATTTAAATAACGATTCGATGAAACAGGAAATCAGCTTCTTGCAGTCAGCAGGCACCTCTGCTAACAATTTTTTTTCGATTTCCGATGCTTTCGGGAATGTACCAATCGGTACTTTTAATCTGACTGCCTTTGCGTCTACATCTCCGACATTCACGCCGCCTTTAGGGTAGAACAGGATTGTGTCTCCGTCTTTAGTTGATATTATGGCAAGATAGGATTCGTCAGATTCTTTGTGTGGCACCATTGGCTCGATGATGAAGTGGTTAAGTTGCCCAACGATTCCTTTATCGACTGGTTTTCCGTGGGCATCAAACTTTCCATGGATGGTTAAAGGTTTCTTGGATTTCTCTTCTATCCATGCTTTTGCTTGTTCGAAATTGGCATTAACTAGAACAAGGTTGTTTTTGCCTCTGCGCTTAATCAACTGATCAGGTTTGACAACCAACTTTTCGGTTGTTAACCATTCGTATTGTTTCGGCAGCTTCACCATGTCAGTACATGGATCAACTGTAACAATTTTATCTGAAACATCGTATTTTTCTTCCGAGTAGTCCTTAAACAGACGAGCAAGCATTCGCTTCCCGTCTGCTTCCCTAATCGCTTTATGCGCCATACATGTCTACTCTCTATTGAAGCTTTTTCTTGAGTCTTTTTGCTACTTCAGCAATAAACTCTTCGGTTTCCACCTTCCTATTCTTCGGGTCAGGAGTTGCAACAACCGTTAAATCACCAGTCATGACTCCACTTTCGACAGTTTCAAGAGCCGCTTCTTCAAGCTTTGTTGCGAAATCCACGACGTCAGGTGTTTCGTCAAGTTCGCCTCTTTTTCTGAGGCAACCTGTCCAAGCGAATATCAGGGCCATTGAGTTGCTTGAGGTCTTTTCACCTCTGAGGTACTTGTAATAGTGTTTCTGGACCGTTCCATGAGAAGCCTCAAATTCGTAATATCCCTGAGGGCTAACAAGGACGGAGGTCATCATTGCCAAGCTGCCGTAGGCTGAACCTAACATGTCGCTCATTACGTCACCGTCATAGTTTTTGCATGCCCATAGCAAACCGCCTTCTGTTTTCATTATTCGGGCAACTGCGTCGTCGATAAGTGTGAAAAAGTAATTTAGCCCAGTTTGTTTGAACTTAGTTTCCCAGTTTTTTTTGTATTCTTCTTCAAAGATTTTTTTGAATTGTGCATCATATGTTTTAGAAATCGTGTCCTTGGCGCCAAACCAAAGATGTAGTTTTTGATCATAAGCATACGTAAAGCAAGCCTTTGCGAAGCTTTCTATTGACTTGTCGGTATTGTGAATGCCTTGAATTATTCCCGGACTCTTGAAATCCTGAATGGTTCCACGCCAAAGTTCTTTGCCTGCGTTGTTTGTGAAAACCATCTCGGCTTTTCCAGCTTCAGGAACCCTGTACTCACAATTCTTGTACACATCACCATAAGCATGCCTGCCGATATGAATTGGTTTTTTCCAGGACCTAACAGACGGCGGAATGTTTTTGACTAAAATCGGCGCCCTAAAAACAGTGCCATCCAATGCAGCTCTGATAGTTCCGTTGGGACTACTCCATTCTTTCTTGAGGTTGTATTCTTTAACGCGGTCTTTGTTGGGTGTGATTGTTGCGCATTTTACCCCGACCCCATATTTCCTTATGGCTTCTGCTGCCTCGAGAGTTATTTTGTCTTCAGTTTCATCCCTTTTCTTTAGCTGAAGATCATAATAGGCTATATTCATATCTAAATAGGGCAAAAGGAGCTGGTCTTTGACCATTTGCCACATCACTCTGGTCATTTCGTCTCCGTCTATCTCGACAATTGGTGTTTTAACTTTTATTTTGCTCAATCTAAGCATCTCCTTTAATTACCCTTAACGGTGTATGGGAGCAAACCGCCGGCGAAAAGTATGTCTTTTTGTCTTTGGGAAAGACTGTACCCAAGCTCGATTTTTAGGTTCTTTGTCTTGTCAATCAAGATGACCGGCTCGTTGTTTTGCAATTTCTTTTTAATGTCTGGTATTTCGATTTCGTCTCCTTGATCTATCTTATCATAGTCCGCCATGTTCTTGAAAGAAAGCGAAATTATGCCAAAGTTTACGAGATTGGCTGCGTGAATTCTCTCCACTGACTTCGCTACAACTGCCTTTACTCCTAAATACATGGGGCAAAGTGCCGCGTGCTCTCTAGAGCTGCCTTGACCGTAGGATTCACCAGCAACGATAACCGTCGCCAATCCTTGCTTCTTTGCTTCCATTGCTCTGGTTGGGAATGCTTTGTCAATTGGTTCGAAAACATACTTTGAATATTCAGGGACATTGGAGCGGTATTTGAGTCTGGCTCCTGCGGGCATTATGTGATCAGTTGTAATCTTATCGCCAACCTTTATGCCGACAATGCCTTTTATTTGCTCAGCCATTTTGTCATTGACTGGTGGCGTACCGATGTTTGGTCCCCTGACAAGTTCACTATTTCTGTCGGCGTTCTTTGGAAAGATAAACATGGAATCGTCGATAAGAAATTCGGAGGGCATCTCAACCGCGGGGTATTCTATACCGGCATTTCTGGGATCTGTGAACTTTCCGGTGAGTGCTGCCACAGCTGCAACTTCTGGGCTTACAAGATAGACTTGCGCATTCGCCGTGCCGCTTCTTCCTTCAAAGTTCCTGTTACTTGTCCTTAATGAGACGCCGGTCGATTTGGGGCTCTGACTGTTACCAATACAAAAGCCACATGTCGCTTCCAATAGTCTAGCGCCAGAGTCAAGTAGGTCACCTAGGTAACCATCTTTTGCGGCCATTTGCAGAACTTGTCTTGAGCCGGGTGCAACTCCAAACGAAACGTCGGGATGCACTTTTTTGCCTTTCATAATTTTAGCTACAGTTGCAATCTCTTTGTAAGATGAGTTGGTACAGGATCCAAGCATTACTTGGTCCACTTTCAAATCCTTCAGGTCGCTAATTCGAACTACGTTGCCTGGACTATGCGGCGCTGCTGCAAGAGGTTCTAATGTGGTTAGGTCAAGGTCCACGATTTTGTCATATTCTGCGTCATCGTCAGCTTTTAGTTCGATCCAATCATCTTCTCGGTCTTGTGCCTTGAGAAACTTTTTTGTTTCCTCATCTGAGGGGAATATTGATGTTGTGACACCCATTTCGGCACCCATGTTTGTGATGGTTGCTCTTTCTGGAACAGTTAGGCTTTTTACTCCGGGACCAGAGTACTCCATTACAACATCGACGTTGCCTTTGACCGTGAACATCTCTAGCATCTTTAAAACAACGTCTTTTGCGGTGATCCAAGGCTGAAGGCTGCCTATCAGATTTATTTTGTAGACTTTTGGACAATTAAGATAGAATTCCCCTCCGCCCATTGCTACTGCAACGTCCAGTCCGCCGGCTCCGATTGCGATCATTCCAATGCCGCCGCCGGTTGGAGTGTGACTATCTGAGCCGAGGAGGGTTTTTCCCGGTTTGCCGAATCGCTCTAGATGAACTTGATGGCAAATTCCATTTCCTGCTTTCGAGTAAATGATTCCATATTTGGCCGCTACCGTTTGTAGGTATTTGTGATCATCGGCATTCTCAAAACCTACCTGGATGGTGTTGTGGTCGACGTAGCTCACTGAAAGCTCGGTTTTTACTTGCTTGAGGCCCATTGCTTCAAACTGTAGGTAAGCCATTGTTCCTGTGGCGTCTTGGGTGAGGGTTTGGTCTATTTTTATGCCTATTTCTTTGCCTTGTACGTATTCGCCTGTAACTAAATGGTTTTCCAGGATTTTTCGTGTAAGGGACTTTCCCATAAATGTCTCATCCTTTGGAAAGATTTGTTTTTCTTATCGACATATAAAGGTTGTCAATTTATTAGACAACCATCAGAATTCCAATATTTAATTACATAAATTGAAGTAATTTCAATACTTAAAGATAACGTTAAAAAGTTGACCGATACAAATGTAATGAAATTTTTGGTGAAAGCATTTCTTAAAGCTTGATTTTCCTCAGGTTTCCGCAGGTGTGTATGCTTGTCCTTCCTTGTACGCAGCCTGCAAAGAATTCAAGCCCTTTCGCCAAAAAACAACTTAAAACACAATGAACAAAAAACGCTAAAAAAGATAACGAGATAAGCTCCAGTCAATTTCACTTTTTCACTTTTGTCCCTGAACATTATTTGACGAATTTAGACGTTTCTTGCGATTTTTGACGCAACCTGTAAAGAAATCAAAGCTTAATTCAGAAAAGGAACCTAAAACTTAAAGAATAAACACTGCACAAAATCCGTCAATAACTAAATTTCATTATTCCTGTCAAGTCCGCAAAATCAAAAGCTAAACAATCATGCATGGCTGGCGGAAAAGAGTAATTAGGCAACAAATGAGCCTATAGCTCAACCCATTATGGTTGGGTTAACGTTTTCTTCATTGATATGATGCATGACATGTATAGCTAAGCCTGTAGCGGCGCCTGCTGAAAGCCCTAAGAGCAAATTGTTAAGCGGCGCATAGTTTCCGACTAATCCTAGAACTACGAGCACGTCGAAGCCTAAGGCAACTGCCAAGTAACCGACGCACCACATTTTAACGCTCATTCCGCGAGGCTTGTTTATGCCGATACCGCCCAACAAGCCAAGCATGATTAGGAAGCCAACTAGAGTATAGATCCAGTCGAAACTCAAAGTTTTCACCTGTTAATTGGCTTATGGATGTTTTAGAGGTTAATTAGCTTATCGAATACAGGTCTCTACAAAAGATGGCTTGTTGTCAATCAGAACACCGTTAACCTTTTTTACCTTCATCATTGAATCTTAACAACCTTAAGGACGTGGATGGAGTAACAAAATTCGACACTATACACTGCCATAAATGGGCGCAACTTTTACTTCTGAGGCAACAGAAACTCGATCAAGCCTTAACTGCAATTACAGAGGAAAACTTTGATTTGGCAAAAAGTTTGTTTTCTCAAATTTTTACTGGAGTAAACGGCGGCAAACAAACTGACCCCAGTATGGCTGGCTCTCTTTTGTATCATATGGCTATGGTGACAAAAATGGATTCTGAAACGCGCATGTTAATTGACGAGTTGCATGTTGACTTGCCCGATGTGTCATCCAAGCTTAATGATATTTATGGTGATTTTGAATCTGACGCAAAAACCCTCATTGCAGGAATAGCGCCTTCTAGCATTAATTTTGAGCAAATAACCTCGACTCCACATTTGGGAACTGCAGAAAAAATTAATCTTTTCGCAAACTTGCGGAAAGGTAACAAACTAGTCGAAAACCATCTTAAAAATAAAGACTCTCAGGCTTCCCCTACATTAAAAAAATTGTTTCTTGACTGGACGGAACAGATTGTACGGATGCGTTTAATTCAAGAGTACGAAACAATAAAGGGCTTACTAGTCATGGCTGAACTGGCAAAAAGCATCGACTTGATTAAATTGGAGGATGCTATGCAGAGGATTCAGGATAAGTTTGGCCAAGAAACAGTTAACATAGCCCTTGATGTAACTCTTAAGGTTGGTATGCGGCGGGAAAAACTTCAATCAATTATGCTAAGCGACCACTTCATCAATTACACAATGTCCACAGAAACGCTCGATGGACACATGGAATTTTTGAATTGCCCAATTTTTGGTAGCCACACATATGCTCAGGAAAAATACGGTGTAAATCCGGAAGTATCTTCGTTGTTTTGCACTCATTTCTGTTTTGCTCATGCAAAAGCAATGCTGGATACTGTGCTTCCTTTTCCATTTACACTTTGGCAGCCTAAACGAATAGCAACGCATGGAAAGTGTGAATTTTACCTTAAGCTCGCGCATTCACCCATGGCGGAGAAGTCTGAACGCTTTGTTCCCCTTGTAATGTCCTGGAACGTCACACGCGAATGCAACATGAAATGCAGCCATTGCTACATCAACGCAACAGAAAAAAAACTTGAAAATGAATTAACAACAAAAGAAGCAAAAAATCTCATGGATCAAATCTACCAAGTTAGCGCACCACTTCTAATTCTGAGCGGTGGTGAACCTCTATTGCGCCCTGATATTTTTGAACTAATCAAGTACGGGGCAAGAAAAGGTTTGAAAATGGGGCTTGGAAGCAATGGAAGTCTCATCGACGAAGCTGTTGCACAAAAACTGAAGGAAGCAGGAATAGCTACCGTCTCGATTAGTCTAGACTCAAATATTCCCGCGCAACATGACGAGTTTAGAGGAGTAACAGGCGCGTGGGAAAAAGCCGTTGAAGCTTGCAAACTTTTGAGAAAAAATAATGTTCTTGTTCAAGTCAACACAACCTTAACGCAACAGAATTACAGTCAAATAGATGACATTATGTCATTGGCCGAAAACATAGGCGTGGAAAACTTCCATTTGTTCTTCCTTGTTCCAACCGGCCGAGGAACCAAATTAACCGATATTTCACCAGAAAAATATGAGGAAATGATAACAAAGACATTCGCAAAAACCGCAAATCATAGATTAAACGTTAGACCCTCATGTGCACCACAGTTTATGCGAATAGCAAAAGGCATGGGTTTAGATATGAGGCAGTGGATTCGCGGTTGCATCGCTGGATTATATTATTGTCGCATCTACCCAAACGGGGACGTAACACCTTGCCCCTACCTTCCAATTAAACTCGGAAACATTCGAGAAAAAAGCTTCAAAGAAATATGGTTCAACTCAAAAGTCTTCAAAGACCTAAGAAACCCGAATTCACTTAAAGGCAAATGTGGGGTTTGCGAGTATCGTGCTTCATGTGGTGGCTGCCGAGCTCGAGCATACGGTCTTTCGAATGACTTCATAGATTACTGCGGTGACCTGCATGAACCTGCAGAATTAAAAAATGATTACCTAACTGAGGATCCATGGTGTGTTCATCAACCAAAAATGCCACCCGTAAGCTTTAAACAAAAGAAACGTAGACTCGAAAAGTCAGTTTAGAAAGAGTACGATTACAGAGACTATTTCATTTATGGATATCTTTCGAAAACTTTACTGATAGTTAGAATCGCTTTGGCAGTCCGCAAAACGAAGGAAAAAGGCGTGAACCGATTAAGTAATCAGATAAAATTTTGATATAGATAAATAAAAAAACTAAAGAAGCGAAAGATAGAAAAGATTTGATTTGAATTTATTTCTTTTTCTTCGGTGCATTTTTATCTTCGGTGGAAGTCATATCGGCTTGTTTAACTGGCTCGTCTGCCTTTGGTTCTTCTTTTTTCTCTTCGATCTCAGTTGTTATTTCTTCGATTGGTTTTGGAGGCGGTGTTGTTGCCATTGTCCAGCCTATCCACGCACCGATCGCTAATATGGCGATAAATGCTATGGAAACAAGAATCAAGACGACATCTAGCCTGACTGTGCTACCAGTATTATCGTTGATAGCCATGCCAAATAACTTAGAAACCTCTGCCGGGAAAATAACGAGCACTACAAATGCTAATGCTACGATAACGCATACTGCGAGTATTGCTCCACCTATACCTTGATCTTTGCTAACCATTTAAGTCACCACTTTATAGCCATGTATTATGTCAAGCAATTTAAAGTTTGTCATGTAATGAGCAAGCTCTTGCTTAGGTCGTTCCCATTTCCCAGGATGACAAGTACTTTTTCTGCTCAGCAGTAAGCTCATCGATTCTTATACCCATCGAATTAAGCTTCATTTCAGCGACTTTTTCATCAATTTCCTTTGGAACACAGTAAACCTTGTTTTGAAGCTTTCCAGATTTAACTATGAACTCAGAATTTAGAGCTTGATTTGCAAAGGACATATCCATAACTTCTGATGGATGACCTTCCGCTGCCGCTAAATTGACCAGTCTACCCTCGGCAAGTAGATAGAGTTTTCTGCCATCCTTTAGGGCATATTCCTCCATGTTTGGACGAATAGTGCGTTTACCTTTGGAGAGCGATTCTAAATCAGGAATGCTGATTTCCACATTGAAGTGACCGCTATTGCACATAATTGCACCATCCTTCATCTTCTGCATGTGCTCTTTGCGAATAACATTTAGGTCGCCGGTTGCAGTTACAAATATATCACCAATAGCAGCCGCTTCAGACATCGGCATTACACGCAGACCATTCATGGCTGCTTCCAGTGCACGAGTGGGTTGAACTTCGGTTACTATAACGTTTGCACCCATACCTTGAGCCCGCATCGCAATGCCTCGGCTGCACCATCCGTAACCTCCGACTACAAAGTTTTTGCCTGCAATTAAAATTGAAGTTGCTCGCAGAATTCCATCCATCGTGCTTTGACCTGTTCCATAACGATTATCGAAAAGGTATTTTGTGAAGGCATCGTTTACGGCTACGATTGGGTACTTGAGACTACCATCTTTCTCCATAGCTCTTAGACGAATAACGCCTGTTGTAGTTTCTTCGGTACCGCCTTTGAGATCTTTGATCTGATTTTGGCGTTTACTATGTAGAGTCCCGACTAAGTCTGCACCATCGTCGAGGGTTATGGTTGGCTTGTAATCAAGGACTTTATCTATGCACTGGTAATATTCTTCAGTGTTTTGTCCTCTCCAAGCGAAAACATGAACGCCACTGTCTGCTAAGGCAGCAGCGACATCATCTTGGGTTGAAAGGGGGTTAGAACCACAAAGTGCGATATCTGCACCTCCAGAAATTAATGCTTTAATAAGGACTGCTGTTTCCTTGGTTACGTGTAGACATGCAGCTAAGGTTTGGCTTTTAAACGGTTTTTCTTTTTCGAATCGTGTTTTTATAATATTAAGGACGGGCATGTGTTTTGCGGCCCATTCGATTTGTAAGTTACCTTGAGGTGCCAAAGTTTTGTCTTTAACTTGGAATTTTTCCATGAATATTCCTTCTTTTTAGGAACAGTGTAACTTCTACCTATTTAGAATTTCCTTATATTAGAGTCAATTTAAGTTAAGCAATAGTTAGTAAGCATCGTTTTGAGTTGGAAAAAGTTTAATTACGCCCCATCCAAAGCTAACTATAAGAGGGAATATGCTTGAAAGAACCTTTTGCCAAATTCATTAAAGCAAATCTCGGACCAAGAACACTACTCATTACCTGCGGATTACCTGGTACTTGGAAAACAGAAACTGCAGAAGAAGTCTCAAAAATCAAAAAATACACAATTCTCCGAAGCGACATAATCCGTTTGGAAGTACTTAAGAACGAGGATGTTTTTGACCCTAAAGTTGCTGGAAACATGAACAAACGTATGTCAGTTTATGACGAAGTCTTTCGTCGAGCAGATGAACTTGCAGGCAAAAGCGGAGGCGGCATTATTTTGGATGCCACATTTGTAACTCAAGATTTACGCAAGCGGGCTGCAGAAGTAGCGGCCAAACATAAAATGGAATTTGTTATAATGCAGACAAGCTGCCCCCAGGAAGTTTCTGTTGCAAGAATTGAAAGGAGAACCAAAGAGAATTATGAATCAAATGCTCTAACGGTAGACGCGTATCTTGCTAACAAGAAAAAGTTTGAATCAGTAGACATCGACGGCATAAAGAAAAACAATCCAAATTTACATGTACTCCATTTAACTGTTGATACGTGCAGTGACAACCCAGAAGACTGGCACATTATAGGAATGAACAAAAAGTAATCAGAGAATTGTTAGATGATAATCGATCTGCATATTCACTCAAAATCCTCGGATGGCAAACTTACCGTTCAAGAAATCTTTAAAGAAGCAAAAAACCGAAAAATAGACTTCTTGTCAATCTCAGACCATGATACTATCAGTTGTCAAACAAAAGCCGTTGCAATTGCTAAACATGAGAGTATCCGTTATGTCACGGGTGTAGAGTTAAATGTGACGTTTTGCCATCCAAAGTTCCGTGACGGAAAAGCTGTTTCACTAGATTTTTTAGGCTACCAATTTGACGCAGAAAATATTGCCTTGAAAAGCAAACTTGAAATGATGGCAAAGTTCCGAGATGAAAGGGCAGCGAAAATTCTTGCTAACCTTAATGCTGAGTTCAAAAAAGAAAATATTCCAGCTCTAACTGATGATGATTTCAGGCAGATTGAAGAATCGGTTGACGGAGTTTTGGGTAGGCCTCACATTGCTGATTACTTAGTCAAGAAGAACATAGTGCAGTCACGGCAAGAAGCGTTCGATAAGTACCTTGTAAAATGCGATGTTCCCAAGTACCCGCTTAGTTTGGAAGAAGCAGCCAATCTTATCAGAAACGCCGGGGGAAAACTCGTTCTCGCTCACCCAAATGATCCTCATGGCACATCGTTGACAACATTAACTAAATCATTAGTTGAGCAAACGGAAATCATACAAGAGAAAATTTTGCCTTATATCGATGGTATAGAGTGTTGGCATTCAAGAAACACGCAAGAAACAACAAGTCACTACATAGCGTTTGCAAAAAAGCAAGGGTTAATTATGACTGGCGGAAGTGATTGCCACCAAAAACCAATCCTAATGGGCACGGTTCAAATTCCTAATTGCGTGGCTGACCAATTCGTATAACTAAAAGTTCTGTAATTCTTTCGCATATTCGAGAGCCAGTCTAAAGTATGCTTGTGCGTCTTTGACTGCGCGTTTCTTTTCCTCAGCCGTCACGTTTTGGTCATCAAGTTTGAAACTGATCACTTTTCCACGAACATAGGCTCTATAGCACTTGTAAAATGAAAGAACTCCTTTCAGTTCTTGGTCTTTGGAGTAAGTTATGTATCTGCCGATGAAGTAAGCTGACAAGTCAGGTCTATCTTGAAAATCAAGGTCCATTGCTAAAAACGCAACATCTGAAGCCACATCAGAGTATCTGAAACGATCGTTAAATTCGATAGCATCAAAGATGCAGATAGGCTCCGTGATGAATATGTTTCCTGAGTGCATATCACCATGGCAGTCTCTGATTTTATTATTTCTTATTCTGCTTTCAAAGAGCAGGTTATTTTTTTCCATGAAGTCGTTTATGCGACTCTGAATAAATTCTAAATCCGGTTTGGAGATTGTTTGATTAATATATTTCAGGGTTTGAGCGAAATTTTCATCCCAATTAGTCTTTATAATTTTAAGAGAGCCATAATCGTTTATTTCATTGTTTGTTTGTGCGTTAGAATGGAATTCCACAATAATTTTGGTTAAATCATCGATGGTTTTATCGTTAACTTTGCCTTTTTTAAGCAGCAGGGTCATTATTTTTTGCTGAGGAAGACGTTTCATTTTTAGAGCAAATTCAATTGTTTCGCCATCGCCTTGTATTTTAATAATGTTTGATTGGTTGATAGGCACAACTTCGAGGTACACATCTGCGCAAAGTCTCTTGTTGAGCTCCAATTCTTTTTCACAGAAAAAGCGTCTCTTGCTAAGAGTAGAGAAGTCGAGAAAGCCAAAGTTTACTGCCTTCTTCATTTTGTAAACATATTTTTTGGTTACAAAGACAAAAGATATGTGTGTTTGTATCAGTTTGATTTTGCCTGGTTCTTGGGGATAAGCTTGAGGATTTAGTAAGGCGTTAACCACTTGTCTTTGGTCGTTCATTGGTTATGTCTTCCTTTAAAGTTATTCTTGTGTGAGCTACATCCAAATAAATGTGCGGTTTCTATTCGTCTGAAATACTACTTTTCGCTAATTAGATTTGAACTTATGCAATCAGAAAGAGCGGTTATGTAAATAATGTCATAAAACTTTGAGTGGGACATTTTTCTAAGTCTTGGAAGTTCTTACATAATCAATTACTTCTTGTTGTTGAAGGCTTGAAATACGGGCGCTCTGATATAGCGAATTAACGAGTTCACTAACTTTAGCTAAAGAATGCACTTTAAAACCTAGTTTTTCCAAGTTCTCTTTGCCGCCTTGTTCCCTGTTGACAACAACAAGCAAATGCTTGACATTACCGTCTAACTCCTGCAATGGTTTGATGCCTTCAATTTTGGATAACCCTTCGCTTACGACGTCATCGAAGAAGAGGATGTTATCGCCTTTTGCTACGTCGGCGCCAGCTATTCTGCCTGTAACACCGTAGGCTTTCGACTCTTTTCTAACTATAATACAGGGCAAATTTAGTTCGCAAGCTATGCTAGGGACTATCAAAGCACCTTTGAGCTCAATCGAGGCTAACTTGTCTATACGGTCAGAAATCATTATTTGTGTTATCTGCTCAGCTGCTACTTCAGCAATCGTGCAAAGATGTTTTGGCTTAGAAAGCAAACGGGCAAGGTCTATGTAATATGGGCTGGTTGCTCCTGACTTAATTTTGAAACTTCCAAACTTTAAGCAGCCAGATGAGTAAAGAGCATCAGCGACTCTATCAGTAATACTTGACATGCAAGTTATCCCTGATGTGAATATAAACTTGGAAATTTAACCCTTTACCAGCGATTAAACAACCAAGTCTGCCATGTCTACGCTACGTTCGTAAATCTGTCTAAGAAAAGAAACTGTTGCCAAAAGCTGCGGCATTAAATCTACAGAAGAGTCTTTTGCCTCTTGCTCAATGTTTGAGTATGTATCATCGATTTTTGTCCTTAGGTTTCGCACGTTTTCTGCCATAGAAATATCCTTGGTTACGAAGGATTTTAAGGCCTGTTCATTGGCTTTGCAACAAACTTCCTGCAAATCAAGAAGCAGTTTTTGCAGTTCAGTAGACATCTTTACGCCGTTCAACGCAATTGTTTTTGCGGCTACTTGCACACATGCATCGCCAATGCCTTCAATCAGACTTGCGGCCAAACGATAATCCAAACACTCTATTGGAGTAATTCCCAGCTTATCGCTTAAGCGAGGATTCTGAATGATTGTCCTTAGAATTCTAACCAAGAGAAAATACAATTTGTTGCTTTCAGCATCTCTCTCAATAACATTCTTAGCTAACTCAACATCGCCATAAACAAAAGAATTAGCAGCGTCGCGAGTCATTCCTGCTACAATTGCGTAAGTTCGATGCAGAATTTTTTCGGGTATAAATCCAGATGGCTGCTGCATTAAGGTTTGCAGAGAAATCTTTGAGCTCGTTTCCTCTACAATCTCTAAACCAGCTAATGAACTGGCAGTTGACTTAACTATTTTTCTGGCTTCAGAATCAATTCTGTCTTTTGCTTCAATATCAATTATATCATAGCCTAATAGGTAACGGCCAACAATCTCTCTGCCCAAGTAGGGGCCGACCGTTAAAGAGGTAATTCTAGGTGGCGTCTCAACGTTATTGGATGGATCCACAACAAGCTTGCCGTCACCGGTAACTTCCAATCGTACTAAGTCACCTTTTTTTAAGGCGTTCTTCTTAGCCCAATCTCTAGGCACGCAAACAAAAAAAGTGCCGGTGGGTGTTTGTTGAACTTTGCGTGATTCACTCATAAGCTTACCCCAAGCAAGATACAACTTATCTAAACTGTACGTCGCTTATATAAACTAAATCAATTTCGAATAATCAGTTTTTTTAAAACATAGAAGATAAAGTAGACTTGTTGATGGTTTTCTGTATTAGTTTTCGTTCAGATTATTTCAAATTGCTTTTTTGGTTTAAAGCTTAATTTGGTTGCACGTTGAGTGATAAAAGTGAAGGCTAATAGGGCCTTATTTTTTTGAACTAAATTTGGTTGTTTGTGTTTCAGTTTGCTTCTTTGGTTCAGGGTTTGCTCTGTTTGCGGGTTGAGACTAGATTTGACTGTTTTTGACTCTTTATGACTGCATTAGACTGAAAATGATTCTGTTAGACCTTTTTTGGCCCAATTTACAATCCTAAAGGGCAGATTGTATCTTTATTCATTTCTGGTGTACATATTCCGCTATTTGTGTTTCTTTACATCCTGAAACCTCTTGACGGCAAATGTTTTGTTTTTGTTTTGGGCTGTTTTCTGGTTAAAGGTTTAATTTGAATTAACTTCAGACAAAGAAACTAAGTTTTCTGCTAAGCTCAAGTTTGCACAGCAAAATGAAAAACAGTAAATAAAGCAAAAGCATAAGAGCCTAACACTTAACCATCAATTCAAAGCACGGTAACAAGATCAAAATGAGTGCAGAAGAAAAACTACAAAAAGCAATGGAGACAACACTCGCGGCAGGATACCAGTTAGACAGCGAAGCTTTCGAATTCTTGAGCCAAAACTCTGACCTCAACGACCCAGTGGACATTATGAATTCAGCTCTTCGAAAACTCCAGGACCTAGAAGAAAAACCATTCTTTATTGACAAAGCATTCTTGGAAACTTTGGCGCAACAGCTAACCGTACCAGTTATCGAAACGCAAACGCAGCCACAGCAACAGCACCCTATTCAACAACATACCACTCAGCATCTAAATCAAGTCATTGCAGATTTGAACACCAGTTTTTATCCATACGCCAAGGATATAAAGTCAAACCTATTTGTCCTTGAAGATGCAACTGGCAAACTTAGTTCCAACGGCACATTAGAAGAATATATACTATATTTCCAAGACAGATTCAAACGAATAGAACATTTGCTTCGACAAAGAATCGATGTAAGAGCCGCAACATCAATAATTGAAGCGCTCAAATCTCCTGCCAAAACAAAACTCAAGCTAATTTGTATGATAACGGAAAAGAGAGAATCAAAAAATCAAATGATATTGTCAGTTGAAGATCTGCAAGGAAGCGCAACCGTTTTGGTTCCTCAAAAAGCGCAAGAAGAAGTCAAAAAAAGAGCACTCCTTCTTTTGCCAGACCAAGTAGTCTGTTTGGCAGTAATAAAAACACGAACTAACCTCTTCCTAGCTCGAAGACATTATCTTTCCAGAAATAGGCAAAAAACCTCAACAGAGAGCCCAAGAACCAGTTTATGCTGTCTTAACTTCGGACCTTCACATTGGCAGCAATAAGTTTGAAAAAGAAGCATTCAAACGGTTCATATTATGGCTAAGAGGCAAATATGGAAACGAAGAAATGAAGGAAATAGCAGGAAGAGTAAAGTACGTATTAATCGCCGGCGACATCGTTGATGGAGTTGGAATTTACCCTAACCAAGCAAAAGAATTATCCATTCGGGATGTTCATAAACAATATAATTTTGCTGCTAAATATCTGGAAAAAATTCCCTGACTACATAGAAATAGTGATTTCACCTGGCAATCATGATGCTTCACGTAAAGCTTTGCCACAGCCCGCGATTCCAGAAGGCTATTTGACCGGAATTCAAGGGAAAAAGAATATTCACTCTGTTGGAAGCCCCTGTCTTTTGAGCGTGCATGGCGTCGAAGTTTTAATGTATCATGGTCGAAGCTTGGACGACATAGTCGCTGTAATACCTGGAATGGACCATGCTCACCCAGAAAAATCAATGAAACTATTAATGCAAAGTCGTCATTTAGCGCCCGTCTACGGAGGAAAAACCATGTTGTCGCCAGAAAACCGCGATTACTTAGTAATTGATAGAGTGCCCGATATTTTTCACGCTGGCCACATCCACGTATTAGGATACCTCAATTATCGTGGAGTACTTGTTGTAAATTCAGGTGGTTGGCAAGCACAGACAGATTACATGGAAAAATTAGGGTTGGTTCCTACCCCTGGAAAAGTGCCAGTTGTAAACCTGCAAACATTAGAAATAACAGTTCTTTCATTTATCTAATGTGTTCTCAAGAAGCTAACTTTGGCGAGTTAAGTCTTTTGCGTGAGTTTGTGGTGAATAGTCGATTAAGCGGCTAAATCGAGTATCGTCATTAAATACATCTCGGATCAAGCTTCTTGAGATTTCAAGTCTTATTTTTTTGGTTCTGCCGTATCGTCCCATACTCACAACTTTGGCGTTAACAAGCCCCATGGAATCAAGCTCATTAATTAGAGTGCCCAAACGACGTTGTGTTAAGAGACCTGAGCCCATTTCGCCGCATAATTCGTTGTAAACATCGTATATTTCGCCTGTTGTTGCACTTGGTTTGTTTAAGTGGTAAACACTGAGAAGCACTAATTTGGAATGCAACGTTAAATTTTTGAGAGATTCCACTACTCGGTTATGTTCAATATGTTTTTCTGCCTGACGTACATGCTCTTCCGTAACAACTTTTGCGCCTTGACGTTCAGCTACTTCTCCAGCGACACGGAGCAAATCCAGAGCACGCCTAGCATCACCATGCTCTGCAGCAGCCAAAGCAGAGCAAATACTTAATGCTGAATCAGACAAAGCACCATCTTGAAAAGATAGCTTTGAGCGTTCAAGAAGAATATTTCGAAGTTCACCTGCGTCGTATGGCCTAAAAACCAGTTCTTCCTCACTAAGAGAACTAAAAACTCTTGGATCCAAAAATTCTTTCAAACGAAGATCATTTGATATCCCGATTATCGCAACTTTGCTTTTTGTTAGAGTTTCATTTATCCTTGTTAACTCATACATGAAAGCGTCACCTTTGTCTTTGATTAAGGCATCGATTTCATCGAGAATTATTATGAAAATTATTCTTGAAGAATCTAAAGCATTTCTGAACCTGTCAAAAACTTCGCCAACTGATAACCCTGTAAAAGGTATCGTCATACCGATGTTTTGGCTTAGAGCTGCGAAAACGCGATATTCTGAACCTGTCATTCGACAATTTATATAACAAAATTTTACTTGTGAACCATATTCTTTTGCCTTAGATTCTAAATGACTTAATACATATTTTGTTACTGCTGTTTTTCCAGTACCGGTTTTTCCATAAATAAAAATGTTGGAGCATCGGGAATCTCTTAGGACTGGTGCCACAGTTTGCCCTAGCAATTTTATTTGTTCTTCTCTGTGGGGTAATTTTTCAGGAAGATAGTCATGCCTTAGAACTTCTCTGTCTTTAAACAGCCGAACGCCATTTACGAAATTTTCGAATACGTCATCTAATATGTTTTGATCCCCCATTTTCTCATCCCCTCATTTTCAGAGGTAGAACCGTTATTTCGTGTGGAGAAGATAAAGGATACAGTACAAAAAACTGGTTCTATAGCACAATATTCTTAAAAAAACATGGAAAAATCAGATAACAACCAACTAAACAGAGAGCAAGACACACCCCAAAGCTTCTACTGGAAAAAAATAGCCAATAACAGAAAAGACATTATATATTATTATTTAGTAACTATACTCTGGTTGTTAAGTAAATATTTTGTATATTAATAATTGTCATCCAATTTTTTAGATAAAAATTCTTCAAAATTTTTTTAAGAGATTTCTTGACTTCTTTTTGCTCTCAAAACTTCGAGAGGAAACATAGGGGTGCCTCTGCAAGCATTGTTCCCATGGTAAATAAGTGGTAACTCAGTAGTTTTTTACCGTAAGTATTTGCTTTTTCTTCTGATCGTCAATCTTTAAGTTTTTGCCACAGAGTTTTTCTGTTTTTTCGTTCACAAAATTGTGAATACATGTGAAATAGCATTAATTTTGTTGCTTAATCACCTTCCTTTACTCAAAGATTACCTATTTCTTGTCAGTTTACTGTGAACAACACACCCCTCCGCTTCTACTGGAGAACTGAAACCAAACACAGAACTTTAGTTCTTTAGACATTCTGATTTATTGTGAAGTTGGTTATGCTGAATAGACTGAAATTTTCAATCATTTTACTAAAACAAGCACTATTTTCATTTTTTATGTTACCCTGTTTCACCATAACAGCTATAAGTTGTGAAGTGTAAAGCTGTGAACCTTAAGGTGTACACCTAATGCCAGCTCGTAAGATGCGTGTGGAGCTGTTCGATAGCGATGGTAATCGATATACTATTGCTTTCGAGGGTCAAGTAACCCGAGACAAAGCTCTTCGCCTCTTAGATCTTGTAGAGTTGTTAGGCGGTGCACCAAGTGAGGGTCCTGCAGTAAATGCAGGCGCTTCCTTGCCCAGTCGGGTTCTTTCACGTTTTGAAAAAGTTCAACTGGTAGTTCAAAAGAGTTTTCCGTTGATTTGGTTTTCTTCAAAAGAAATTCAATCGGTCTATGAACAGGAGCTAAAAGAGCCAGTTAGTCTTAGTACAGTTTCTACCTATCTTTCAAGGATGGCAAGCAAAGGCATGCTTCTAAGAACTGGGGGGTCTAACAATTTGAAGTACAAAACTGCGCCAAATATTCCTCAAGCCACTTTGAAGCAGCGGATGAAGTAACATAAATTGCTAACTGTCAGACACTGAACTACGTGTTAATAATTAGTTTAAAAAATTATGTGGGTTGGATGTTTTCGGGTTTCTTCAGCAATTTTTCCATTTCTTTTTTGATGCTGTAGCTGAACGGTATTTTACCTATTTCCCTCTCCAGGTAGCCTTCTTCATAGAGTTTCTTCATTAGCCTAGCTGTATGTTCTCTGCTGAGGTGTACTTTTTCTTTGATTTCGGGCGCTGTCTTAGGGCCTTCTGAAGATAACATTTCCAGCACTGCAATTTCTGTATCGGTTAATGTTGCCATTGCCTTGTCACGTCTAATTGGCATAACGGGTTCAGCTCTAATTTCTGGGGAGGTAGTAAACTTTTGGATTTGTTCTTCGAAACTGGCAATTTTTACTTTTATTGTTTCTTGTGAGGTTTCTATATTTTTGATTTTCGATTCCAAACCAGTTAATCCTGACAGGATATTTGTATTGCTTTGAGAATTAATTTGCGACATATTGCTAATTTGATTTTCTAATGGAATTATTTTTTTCTCTAAGATGTCTACTTTTTTTAGGCTGGTATCTGCTTTGGCGAAATTTCCCTCAATTTTGAAAGCAATATTATCTAATTTGTCGGCTTCACGTTTGAGTTCCCGGTCAAAACTAAGAACAATATCTTCTACAATATCCTTGGCTTTCTCATACTCTTTCTGTGCCTTACGTACCTGCCTGTAATATTCAACTGATGCAGTTACCGTCGCAACAAGCAAAACGCCTAAGAGAACAGTTACAAAATCGACCGTGATTTTGCCCTCTGTGATCTTAATGTGATTATACGTGATTTAGTTGGTTGCATCACACATCACAGTTATCCATGGACTTTTTAAGGATTGTGGTGATGTCAAATCACGTTAACCATGATATCACACGTCACAGAATTTTCATTCCTCTTAAGCTCTTGTTTAACATGATTAATAGAGGCATAATTCAATCTTATTTTGCCGTTTGGGGCTTGAAAATAATGTTTTTATGTCGATTAATGCAACTATCTTTTGAAGGCGATTACTTTCGTTAATCGCTGTGATTTGTGACGTCACAAGACCTCTTCTGATGGGTTAGAAAGGCGTTTTAGGCTTGTTTCAAGCTCTTGGCGGATGATTTCTATTACTTTTAGATGGTCTTTTAGTTCCTCTTCCTTGTTTGGTGTGTCTTGGTGTGCGTCTACATATTCGTGCAGTTTATTGGCTATTTCGAGATAGGGATCGAGAGTTGTGCTTTCAAACACCCCTAAATAGCCTAAAAGTAGAACCGTATATATCGATTTTATGACGTTTTCTTTGGACTGTTTTAGTGTCCTATTAAATGCTCCGCGGCTTATTTTAGCCTTAGTTAGTCGTAAATTGGCTTTTTCATCGTATTTTAGCTGTTTTCCCGCAATATTTTCGGCTAAAATGTCTATTAGTAGTGTTTCAAGTTGTGTTTTTGTTAATTGGCTGTTTTTAGCAAGTATTTTGACAATGGGGTCGTTTAATGCTCCATTTAGCCATGCCTGTACGCCATCTTTGAGCTTCAAATCTTCCGTTTCTCCGTATACCTGAATGAATACACTTTTGTATACTGAGTCGACTTTTTAAGGTTTATCCAAGTGGCAATTTAAGATTTAGCCATTATTAACTAAGTAAATACAACGCAAAATGGGAAAATGCGGCAAATGAGAGGCTTTTTTGGCTTTTAAACGGTGATAATGTGCAGTTAACATATAAAGAGCAAAATTCTTGGATCTTTGCCTTGAGCTTTCTTATTAATTTTACACAAACAATACAGTTTCAACCGTCTTCTCAAAGCTACACTTGTCTATATTTCGGTAGTTTTGAAACAATATACTTTCTAAAACACATTTATTTGGTGTTTATGTCTTTTAGGTTTCATGTTTCCTGACAATAGATTAAAGGAAACGGCTTACGAAAACAATTTGTGACGTCACCAATCACATTAAAATCACGGTGATTTATGGTTAAAAGGCTTTTGATATCACAGCTTGTGATGAGGCTGTGATGCTTTTGTGATATGAAATACTCTTTAGCGCAAGTTCAAAGAAGTTCTGAATACTCTCTTAGTTTATCGAACAGTTCTGGTCGTAAATCTTTCAATGTGGGAATGAATGTTTCCGCAGAACGTAGGTCCGCATAATCTATGTCACAAATGACAAAGTCTTCTTCATCATATTTGGCTTTAACAAGAATATCTCCAGATGGACTAACTAACCTGCTTCCTCCCCAAAACTGCAACCCATCTTGAACTCCCGCAAGGTTAACGTAAGCAACGTAAGCTGTATTTTCAATTGCTCTAGCGCAAGTTAATGTTTCAAAATAGCTTCGGCGCACTGCTGGAGATGCTGATATGCACACGATTAATTGTGCTCCTTTCAACCGGGTGAGTCTGATGACTTCTGGAAAGAAAATGTCATAGCAAATGCATAAACCGATATTACCCAAATCTGTTTGAAACGATGCTGACTGGTAACCTGGACGGAAATACCTTTTTTCTTCAAAAACACTGTGAGTTGGCAAATACATTTTGCGGTATTTACCGATTAACCCTTTTGGACCAACTAAAACAGCGGTGTTAAAAATCGTTGCCTGTGTTTTCTCGCTTAACTCTGGCATACCAAAAATAACGTGCATGCCCGCTTCCTTTGCCAACTTCTCCACTTTCTCAACGGTTGGCCCTGGAATAGTCTCCGCTAACTCATACAATTGATCTCTAACCACGTATCCAGACAGTGAAAGCTCAGGAAAGATTGCAAGATCGGCACCTTGCTCTTTTGCCCTTAAAGTCAATTCCTCAATTTTCTGGAAATTTACTTCTTTGTTTTCTCGTCTACTGCTTATTTGAGCAAGGGCGAGTCTAATTTTGTTTTTCATGTGGTTTCCACGTTCAATAGCTATGTCTTGGAAGTCTAAAATCGTTTCCTACTGTTCTATACCCAATTTTCGGGGCTAATGGCATTCTTCGCTTGTGTTCATTTGCAAGCCATCTGCTCTTCACAACAGTAACAATAGGCTTCTGAATGCTCAGCTGATCCGCAATTTCATCAGTCGTCATAAACTTCTCAAGCCCATAAAGAATAAGATCTAACGTTTCATACTTGATTCCAAGTTCTGTCTCTGCGAACTGAGCAGGCCAAAGGGCTGGAGTGGATGGTTTTAAGGCAAGCTCCTTCGGGATACCCAAATGAATTGCCAGTTTTCGAACTTGCGTTTTGTATAAGTCCATAATTGGCGTTAGGTCCGCTGCAGCATCTCCCCATTTGGTGAAATACCCCATCATCGTTTCAGATTTATCGGAACTGCCGCAAACCATTCTGTTAAACTTGTTAGCATAATAGTAAAGGTAAATCATTCTTGTTCTTGCCTTTAGATTGCCTTTGCAAACCCTATCTTTTTGATCAAAGACGGGTATCGCCTTGTACAGGCATCCTAAGACGTCTGACATGTCACAAATCTGTGTTTGCAAATCAAACTTTTCTGCAACTATTTTTGCGTCGTTGATGTCGTTTTGGCTGAAGTTTTCCTCTTCAGGTAGCATGAGCCCAAGCACCTTGTCGCCGCCTATTGCACGACTTGAAAGCGCTGCTATTGTACCACTGTCAATTCCGCCAGACAGCCCAAGTACGATTCCTTTGGCTCCAGCGTTTTCAACGTATTCTTTAATGAATCTGGAAATTCTTTTTTCGGCTTCTGAAAAATCTATGTCTAAGCTTGAAGTCGTTAATTTCACTTAGTTGGTCACGCAGCCTCACATTGTTGAGTTTGTAGGCAAGTATTTAAGGACAAGGATAAATATTAAATGAACATTATCACCAATTTAGAAGGCTGTTATATTTGGGGCGAAGAAGGAAAAAAGTAGTTCATATTCCTAAGAAACGTTTACCTAAGTTCTTCTCATGCCCGACCTGCGGAAAAGAAACTGTTAAAGTTGAAATTACCCGGGAAGACAGTCATGCCGTTGCACAATGCAGCAGCTGTGGTCTTAAAGAGGAATTTCCAATTAAACATGCGCAAGGCGAAGTTGACGTTTATTGCATGTTGACTGATCGGGTTTATGGTTCTACAAAAAGGACTCCAGTGACATCTGTTAAAAAAGAATAATCGAAGGATTATTGCATGCTAGGGCCGATCGAAAAATACTTACTTGAAAAAATAAAAGCTGAAGGCTCAATCCATATAACCCTCATTGATCCAGAAAAAGTTACGGTTCAACAGGCTGCTAATATTGCTGAAAGTTCCCGAAATAGCGGAACCGCTGCGATAATGATTGGAGGCTCAACTTTTGCTTCTCAAGCTCACCTTGATGACGTTGTAAAATCCATTAAGGCCTCTGTAAAACTTCCCACAATACTTTTTCCCAATAACATTACAGGCATAAGCAGTTATGCCGATGCCATATGGTTTATGTCTCTTCTTAATTCAGTAGATCCTTACTTTCTGATGGGAGCCCAGATTCTTGGGGCTCCACTAGTAAAAAAATATCATTTAGAACCTATTTCTATGGGCTATGTAATAGTGGGCGATGGTGGCACCGCTGGTATTGTCGGCAAAGCCATTTCAGTGCCGTATAATAAACCTGAACTTGCAGCTGCTCATGCTCTTGCAGGCCAATACCTTGGGATGCGCTTCATTTATCTTGAAGGTGGATCTGGCGCAGCGAATCCTGTGCCCCCTGAAATGATTCGTACTGTCAAGCATTTGCTTGAAATACCTCTCATTGTAGGTGGAGGAATACGAACTAAGGAGCAAGCAGCGTCAGCTGCTTCAGCCGGAGCAGACATAATCGTTACCGGTAATGTTACTGAAACATGCGATGCTAATCAAAGGATTTCTGAAATCATCGGTGCCATCAAAGGCGTTAAAGTTTAGCTACTAGTTTGTGATTGACTTTTCTATGTGGTTTTTAGAAAGCCAAAATAACCCATTATTCTATATCTTGCGAAGGGACACTGCACTGTGAACATTAGCAAAGGCTATCAAAACTACATTGAAACATTGGAAAAAACACTGGAGCAACTATACGCTATAAGCGACAGCGCCAGGTCTCAAGGTTTAGACCCCTCATTAAAAACAGAATGCATCGTCGCGCAGGACATTGCTGATTTAGTGGAAGGATTAGTTGGTCCAAAAAAAGTTGCGCTTAGCATCAGAGAATTAAGCCCCAAGATTCAACGAGAAGAAATCGCATTTAAAGTTGCAGAGGAAATTGTTTTAGGAAAATTCGGTAGCATGGACCCTGAAAGGGCTGCAGAACAAGCGATTCGAACAGCGCTTGCAATTTTTACTGAAGGGTTAACTGCCGCCCCGATACAAGGGATAGCTGAAGTAAAAATAAAAACTAACTCAGATAAGACGCGTTATTTAGCCATATATTTTGCAGGACCAATCAGGTCGGCAGGCGGAACAGATCAAGCGCTAACTTTGGTTGTTGGCGATTTTGTTCGTAGACAGCTGGGACTTGATAAATACAAGCCCACTGACGAAGAGGTTTCCCGTTTTATAGAGGAATTGAGACTGTATGAACGGTCAGTTGGCCGTTTTCAATATCACATTCCTGACGAAGAATTAAGAAAGGCGCTGAACCTGATTCCTGTTGAATGCACAGGCACAGAATCTGACCCAGTAGAAGTCTCCTCATATCGGAACCTGCCAAGAGTGGAAACAAATCGTGTTAGAGGAGGCGCACTAAGAGTAGTTAACGACGGCATCGTTGGGCGAGCGCAAAAAGTATTTGTTATAATCGACAAGATCGGTTTTCAAGGCTGGGATTGGCTAAGAGAATTCAAAAAGAAATCAGAGAAGAAATCAGGCGGATTTATGGATGATGTGATTGCAGGTCGTCCAATCTTTGCTTTTCCATCGCGTCGAGGAGGATTTAGGTTAAGGTACGGTCGATCAAGAAACACTGGTCTTTCTGCTGTAGGTATCCATCCTGCGACAATGCATGTTCTAGAGAATTTTCTGGCAGCAGGAACACAGATGCGTTTAGAACTTCCTGGGAAAGGGTGCGTTACCCTTCCAGTGGATGCAATTGAGCCACCTGTTGTTTTGTTAAAGGATAACTCCGTAGTTAGAGTGACTTTAGAAAATTTTGGTGAAGTTAAAGGTAAAATTCAAAAAATCCTTTTTCTTGGAGACATTCTGATCAGTTTTGGCGATTTTCTCTATTCTAACAAGGCACTTCCGCCTTCAGGGTACGTTGAAGAATGGTGGGCTAAAGACCTTCAGAGAGCTATTGAACAAAATTTTGGCTCAGACTATCGGAAGGCAGCAGAAGATATTCAGATTTCTTTATCGCTGTTAAATAGTTTTGTGACTGATCCTTTTATCAATAAACCTTCGTTTAGGGAGGCAGTGCTGCTTAGCTCGCGTTTAGGTGTGCCTTTACACCCAAGTTACCTATTCTTTTGGTCAAGCTTATGTGATCCTAAAGAAGTGGAGTTGCTGAGAAAATGGTTGGCGTCCGGTGAGGTTTTAGCCGAAGAAGATGTTGTTTGTAAAATTTCATGCGATGTTAACGAAGACGTTACGAGATTGTTGAGAAAAATTCTTGTTCCCCATAGGCTATGCGATGGTAAGATTTTGTTGGAAGGTGAATCTGCAGGCGCTTTGGCAATGTGTCTGGGTTATGGTAAAAATATAGACATTGGAAAAGCATCGAATGTTCTTGAAGCAGTCAATTTGCTTTCGGGCGTTCAAGTTAAGGATAAAGCACCGACTTATGTTGGTGGACGAATGGGACGTCCTGAGAAGGCTAAGAAACGAGACATGAGACCCCCTGTTCACGTCCTTTTCCCGGTTAATCTTGCGGGCGGTATGCATAGAGATCTTTTGGAAGCAGCAAAGCAAGGTCCTGTTTTTGTTGAAATGGTTAAGCGTAAGTGTCCAAATTGCAAAAATTACACTTTAAAGGTCAAATGTTCCGATTGTGGATGTAATACGGTTAAAGAGAATTATTGTCCTCGCTGTGGAAGAGCTTTGAAAGATAATAGTTGCCCTACATGCAAAACTGATGCTGTTCAATACCAGCGGCAACCAGTTAATTTTAAGGACATTGTTGGGGAAGCTTGTAAATCCCTTGGTTATCCATCTCCAAAAATGTTAAGAGGGGTCAAAGGTTTAACTAACAAGGACAAGACTCCGGAAATTATTGAAAAAGGGATTTTGCGGGCAAAATATGATTTATCCGTATACAAAGACGGCACGATCCGCTTTGACGCTACGAACGCTCCCCTAACACATTTTACTCCTGTTGAAGTTGGAGTGTCTGTTGAAAAGATAAGAGCAGCTAGGCTACACCGCTGACAGACGTGGTGCAAGTTTAACTGATCCTAATCAAGTTTGTGAGCTTAAGGTTCAAGACATTGTGATTCCATGGCGAGCAGGAGATTACTTCATTCAGATTGCAGATTTCATTGACGACTTACTTGTGAGAGTTTACAAGCTTTCAGCTTACTACAATGTTAAGACGCCTGAAGACCTCGTTGGCCATTTGGTTTTTGGTTTAGCACCTCACACCTGTGCTTGTATTCTAGGGCGAATAGTTGGCTACACCGATCGTAACGTGATTTACGCCCACCCCATATGGCATTCAGCTAAGCGTCGTGACTGTGACGGTGATGAAGATGCAATTATGCTGGCGTTAGATACGCTTCTGAACTTCTCAAATATTTACTTGCCTGCTCAGATAGGCGGAATTATGGATGCTCCTATACTCTTGATTCCATTTGTTAACACCAAGGAAGTGCAAAGACAAGCCCATGATTTTGATGTTGACGCAACTTATCCTCTTGAGTTTTACCAAAAAACTTGGGATAAAGGAGAAGCAAAACCTGTAAGCTCAATTATGGATGTTATCAGCCATAGGCTTGGAACTGAAGCTCAGTTTGAAGGCTTCCAATATACTACTCCAGTAACAAACATAAACCTTGGAAACGCAAACAGCGCATACAAAGAATTCAAATCAATGATAGAAAAACTGAATATGCAATTAGAGTTAGGTTCAAGAATTGACGCCGTAGACGTTAAACGCGTTGCATTAAAAGTTTTGACAACTCATTTCATCCGAGATATAGCAGGTAACCTTCGTGCTTTTTCAACACAAGCGTTTAGATGTAAATCGTGCAACAAAAAGTTTCGTCGCTTACCCCTTAAAGGAAAATGTCCCTTCTGCGGTGGAAAGTTAACGCTTACTGTTTACCGTGGCGGTATAGAGAAGTACCTGGTCGCCGCGCAGCAGCTTGTTGACACTTACGGTTTGCCCAAATATTACACACAAAGAATGGATCTAATAAAAGAAGAGATCGCTTCAATGTTTGATAACAAAAAGCCAAAGCAATCAAAACTTTTCGATTTTGTTTAAGCCCGAAAGCTTTTCAATCTATAACGTTTGTTAATTTTTGGTGAATAAATATAAACGACGCCTTGCATCCAAACGCTTACCTAAAAAATATAAGAAACGTAAATTGCGGTCTTAAAGCCAGAACCAAAATACTCGATACTCTCGACATCCAACCAAGATCAGCTGGAAGAATGGCAAAAGAAGCTTCATTATCTTACAGCGTCGTAATACATCACCTGCGACTTCTTGAAAAGGAAGATATTGTTCACCGCAAAGGAAGCAGACCTTACTTTTGGGTATCTACAGGGTTCGGACAGAAACGACTAAGTTAAAAAGTACATTTACATGGTGAATGCTGGCATTTTGGGCATTTATGGTTGTATTTATTGAGTGCTGCTTTTTCAAGATCAATTCCCATTATGTTGGCGAGAGAGGCAAGCCACGCAATTACATCGGCGAATTCTTTCTCGGTAGCTTCCCTGTCAGTTCCTTTACGTAATTCTTCGCCTAGTTCCTCAACCTCATCAACTAGCCAATTGAAAGTTCCGTTTATTCCACGTTCAGAGTCTCTTTTGAAATATAGTTGGCGCATCATTTCTTGAAATTCATGGATTTGCATATGCTCACCAATTAACATTAAGCAAATAAAATTCGTTAAAACATTTAAGGTATGATTTATGAAAATATGGTTTAGCCTTCTGCCTGCGCAAGATTAATTAAATGCAGACAATACATGAAGGGACAGGGATAATTGGTGAGTAGGAAGAAAAAGAAAGATACAGGTCCAATGCCCGCAGCAAGTGCAGGTTTGCTTAGGTTCTTCGAAGAAGAAACCGAAGGAGTAAAAATTAGACCTGAATTACTCGTTGTCTTTTCAGTTTCATTAATAGTCATCTCTGTCATGGCCAAAGTATTCTTTCACGGTTAGACACAGCTTTATCGTCTGGGCTGGGTCGCGTGTAAAACTTCTATTCTTTGAACCGAATTCAAATGAAGAAACAATTCGCTTCTTTCTTCTCGGCTAGCAACTTGAGGAATTGGCTGAGCAATAGTTGATCTTAAAACAATTGCTTCTGCATCTGACAACCAGATGCCTGAAGGATCATGCGTTACGGCGACCAAATTGCCTTCAAAACCGTAGGCTGGATCAATAATTACTCTGATTTTTTTGCCTACGTTCCTCTCCAACATGTGAAATATTGAAGGAGGCAAGTCTTGATCTGCCATATATCTCGCAAACTAATACAATTGTTATCCTAAGGATAAAACAGTTCCTCTGCCGAAACCATGTTGACTTCTCTTCTCATTGGTGTAAAGCGGTCTTTTGTTCCTTTGTTTTTTGACTTCTTCATGCCTAATTGCACCTGCCTCCCTTATTTGTTATAAAAAAATTTGTGTTTCTTGTTTTGAGAATGAAGTTCTATCTTGCCTAAAGAATTTTAATAACTCTTTCTAAATCCATATGGCAGCTTAGCCGAGTTGGAAGTATGGAGAGCAAGAGTTCACTAAACAAATCAATTGATAGCGCTTCTAAGCACTATTCCTCTATGTTTTCTCTTCCATCCTTAAGAAAAGTGCTTATTGCGGTCTCAGTGTTATGCCTGATAATTGGGCTTTCAACTTTGGCTGTCCCTGCCTCGCAAAAGCTATTTTATGGTTTGGCAATTGGTCTCGCTTTTTTAGCTATTACGCTCGTCTCTGATTTACTAATGACTAAGATAACTCTTAGAAATGACCCAATTTTCTCTTTAAGACGTACTTTGGCTATATCCCTCGTTGGATGGATTGTATGGCTTGTTTTCAATGTCTTAGGTATTCTGTTAAGCTTTCCATTTGGTTCTTTAATCTGGGTTAAATTTTGCCTACTTGGCTTCGCAGCCGTCCTAACTCTTAGAATAATCGTTTTAATTGCGACTTCAACATCGGATTGGTGGAGAAAGGGGATATCTGTCTTGCTTCAACCAATCCTTTGTTTAGTTGCTTTTGTCATTTTTTGGGATAGCACTTTAGTTAAATTTCCGTTTATGCAAATTTTGCTTTTTATAATTATTTCTCCTCTCATCTGTTTTCTTGCAGTAAGCCTATTTCTTTATTCTATCGAACGCTTAGGTCAAAAAACATTTTCAATGCGCTCCATTCCCCTGTTTAGAGCTTTTATAGTTAACTGGGCAACTGATCAAAATGCGCCTATGGAAAAGTACCTTGAAGAAATGGGCGAAGACAAAGACATTGAAGTTACTCTTTTAAAATTTGACTCTTCCAAACCTAAAGCGGCCATCATTGTTCCACTCGTGCACCCCGGGCCATTCAAGAATATAGGGAGCAGTCTCTTGCCTTCTCTTCTAAAACAAGGCTTTGAAAAAGAGTATAGCTGTGTCACTTGTACTCCTTTAGGTATTCTTGGACACGAGCTTGATTTAGCTTCGCAAGAACAGAATTATAAAATAATTTCTCAGGTAAGCACTTCTGCAAAATTCAAGGCTACAGCAGATTTAGCTTCGCCTTCTGTCAGAATTACTGAGGGTGCTGCCACGGCTACAGGCCAAATTTTTGGAGATACTCTTTTTCTTTCTTTTTCGCTCGCTCCGGAAACAACTGAAGATTTACCTCAGGATCTTGGTCGATTTGTTGTTGAAGAAGCAGAAAAATACGGTTTAAACGGTTCTGTAGTGGTTAATAGTCACAATAGCATCACCGATTTGGTTGATGTTGAAGCGCATTTGAATGAATTACAAACTGCAGCTTCAAAATGCATTCAAAAAGCGGTAAAATTGCAGACGAAACGGTTCTTGGTTGGAGCTGAAAGTGTTTTTCCAAAAGAATTTTCATTAAGGAATGGAATGGGTGCGGGCGGAATCACGGCAATTGTTGTTCAAGTGGAGAACCAGAAAACCGTTTATGTGGTCATTGATGGAAACAACATGGTTTCTGGATTGCGTGAAAAGATTCTTACCTCTTTGGCTTCAATCGGGTTTGATGAAAGTGAGGTTTTCACTACTGATACCCATGCTGTGAGTGCATTGATCACTGGGGGACGGGCTGGTCGGCGAGGTTACCATCCAGTTGGCGAAGCGATGGATCAAGAATTGCTAATTCGCTACATCTGTGATGCTGCAAAAAACGCAGGCGCAACCTTAGAGGTTGCCCGTGCTGGTTACTTACATTTCACTGTTCCGCAAGTCAGAGTAATCGGCGAAGAACAACTAAAATCGATAACGACGCTTGTCGATAAAGCCATTAAAAAAGCAAAACAAATGCTTCCAATTTTTGGGTTAGAAGGTCTATTTTTAATATTGCTCCTGCTGCTCTTTTAAATTAACGTTGCTTACAGCGTGGTAAAGGTTAATATTGGTTCTTTACTAGCCTTTTTGTGGAGTTATTTCAAATGAATTCTTATCCTAAAATTGTTGTTTCCCCGCCAGGTCCTAAGGCAAGGGAGCTTGTTGTTAAGGATGAACGTTTTGTTTCTCCATCGTATCTTCGGTTTTACCCGCTTGTTGTTGAATCAGCAAACGACTGTGTGGTTAAAGACGTTGATGGAAACGAGTACATTGATCTTAACTCTGGCATAGCCTGCATGAATGTTGGACATAACCATCCCCGCGTAGTTGAAGCCATAAAAAGTCAGTGTGACCGTTTTCTACATTATTCTAACACTGACTTCTACTACAAAGAAGTCATCAATCTGGCAGAAAAGTTAGCAAAAATAACTCCTGGCGAATGTGAGAAAAAAACCTATTTCGGCAACAGCGGCACCGAAGCTGTGGAAGCAGCAATAAAGCTTGCTAGATGGCACACGCGCAAAACTCAATTTATAGGATTCATAGACGCTTTTCATGGCCGCACTATGGGTTCATTATCTTTCACCGCAAGCAAACCAGTGCAGAGGAGACAATTTTCTCCCTTTATGCCTGGAGTTGCTCATGTTCCTTATCCTCATTGCTACCGTTGCCCCTTCAAACTAGAACAGCCCTCCTGTAATTATTGGTGTGCAGATTTTATTGAAGAGCAAGTGCTGCAAAAGTATATGCCTCCTGAAGATGTTGCAGCTATTCTTTTTGAACCAATTCAAGGAGAAGGCGGCTATGTGGTTCCTCCAGCCGAGTTTTTCCAAAAACTCAAAAAAATCGCTGACAAATATGGCATACTGCTTATCGATGATGAAGTTCAATCTGGCATAGGCAGAACTGGCAAATGGTTCGCTATCGAGCACTGGGACATCGAACCAGACATAATCTGCAGTTCAAAAGCATTAGCGTCAGGCTTACCTATCGGTGCAACAATTGCCAACGCAAAAATTATGGATTGGACAAGTGGGTCACATGCAAGCACTTTCGGCGGAAACCCGTTATCCTGCGCTGCTGCAGTTGCAGTTCTAGATGTTATTAAGGAACAGCAATTGCTCGACAACGCCAACAAGCAAGGAGCTTATGCGATGAAAAGATTAGAAGAACTCAAAGAATCTAACAGCATAGTTGGAGATGTACGCGGTAAAGGTCTAATGATTGGCGTTGAACTTGTCGAGGACAAAGAAACGAAAAAGCCTTCGCATCAAAAAGCAGCTGAAGTTATGGTGCGTTCATGGAAACGTGGAGTTGCCGTTGTTACATGTGGCGTTTCAACGCTGAGGATAGTTCCGCCGCTTACAATACAAACTGATATGCTTGCAGCTGCATTAGATATCGTTGAAGATACAATTAATGAGGTCGCAAAAGAAGCATAGGCTACTTTTATCTTCACTTTTTTTCACGGTTCTGCGCGGTTTTCTCTTCAGAGTGGTACCGCAAACTTTGCATTCCTTGGCTGAGCTGTTAGCTGGGTATTCTCGGTAACATGCTGGGCAATATCTTATCCACTCTAAAAGCCGTTTGATACCGAAAGTGGCAAGCGCCAAAAATTCTATCCCTAGTCTGCGTGGCAACATTCTGAATTGAGTAATCATCGCTGACAATCTGAGGACTGTAACCTGTTGACTTTCAATTCTAAGGCTAAAGCTAAAAGCTCAATGTCAGTTTCCGATAATTTGAACGAGTCGCCAACTTTGCTGGATGATGCTTTAATTTGATTTACAAATTCTTGTGATGGTGCTTTAATTTTCACTCGTCCGTTTTCAAGGGCTGTTTCAAAGCGCAGTTTATTCATAGAATTTCTTCTTATTTCTTCTTCAACCTTAGGAACAGTCACTTGCTCCTCGCTTAATGAGAAAGGATCAAAACCCGCCACAAAAGCAGAAGTATCTAGAACAATGACTTGTTTACATTGGTTGCTCGCTTGCGGTTTCATTCCGTTCCCTTAAAAAGTAACCGACTTTTCAATCGGTCGTAAAAGTCAGTTTCAAACCGTATGAAAGATGTTACATTTTTGGATACCGTGACCTTCTAAGGTTGGTTCTTTACAGTTTATCTGTTTACGGTACTTTCCATCAATGAGAACAAGAATTTCCTCTGCTTTGACTCACATTGAAAGTGATAGTGGAGTTGGCTGGGAAAACAAGTGAATGGAAAACTGTTAACGAGCAGATAGGGGTAACCACGAAAGCGCCTAACCGCTGGGTCTAAAACTGGTCCACCTGCTGAAAAAGAATAGCCGGTAGAACCTGTTTCTGTTGCTACAATTAAGCCGTCTGCTTGGCAATTGAGAATCGGTTTGCCATCTTTGCATATTTGAGTGTAAAGTATTTTTGATGGTTCACCTGCAGAAATCACTACATCATTTAAGGCATCAGGTAATGTTTCTTCGCCTGCTATTACCGACAGTTTTGCGCATTTTTCTATTTTGTAGTTGCCTTTGAGAATTTTATCTACAGCTTCAAAAGCGTTTTTGGGTTCAGCTTCGGTTAGGAATCCTCGGAGTCCCATGTTTATTGCTAAAATTGGCGGTTCAGGCTTAGCTAGGCCTATGCATGTTCGTAGAATTGTTCCGTCGCCGCCGATTGTTATTAAGAAGTCAGTTTTCATTTTTGAGAGAGGAATCATTTCTTCTTGGGTGGCAGATTTTTCCTGCTAGAGTATCTTCGATGTAAACTTTCAATCCTTTCTTTGTAAGATACTCCGCTAGCTCTTCTGTAAGCTTTAAAGCAGGTTTTTTATCGTAGCGGGCGATTATTCCCACGCTTTTGAACAATAATTCCAACTCTCAGTAAAATAGCGTGAACTTAATCTATATTAAGCTTTTAATGTTTTTTTGGCTGCCCCTTGTGACAATGTACAAACTCTTTAACATTGACGACGACAATACATTTTTGAGATTAAAGTGAGGTCGATGTGAATGACAACTTCGTCCAAGATTATGCCTGTTCTCTTCGTTGGTCATGGTTCGCCAATGAACATAGTTCTTCATAACAGCTATACCGAAAGCCTCGTTAAAGCCGCTAAAGAGCTGCCTAAGCCCAAAGCAATACTTGTAGTATCGGCTCATTGGTTGACAAACGGCACATACGTAACATGCGTTGAAAAACCAAAAACAATCTACGACTTCTACGGTTTTCCAGACGAATTATACAAAATGAGTTATCCAAGTCCTGGCTCACCAGAAAATGCTCAGTTAGCAATCAAAACGGCAAAGTCGACACAGATAAAATGCGGAAACTGGGGGTTAGATCATGCTGCTTGGGCTGTCTTGAAACATATGTATCCAGCCGCTGACGTTCCAGTTTTTGAGATGAGTCTAGACTACTCGCCCTACAACAATTGGAAACCTAAAATCATTAGAGTTCCATTACAAGTTAGCTTCAGAGCTTGCACCTCTAAGAGAGAAAGGCGTTCTGATTATCGGAAGCGGAAACATCGTTCACAACCTGGGGCTTATTGATTTTGACGTTGACGCTAAACCGTTCGATTGGGCTGTGAAATTTGACGAGAAAGTGAAACAATGCTGGTTTCAGGAAATCACAAAGACCTTATCAACTACCTTGAGTTAGGAAAAGAGGCACTTTATGCCGTGCCCACCTCGGATCATTATCTACCAATGATTTACGCAATTGGGCTTCAAAAAAAAGGAGAGATCCTTGAAATTTATCCATGAAGGCTTTCAAAACGGCTCAGTTTCCATGCGAGCCTTTCAGATAGGATAATCTGTTCCTTTTCAAAATTGTAAAATCTTTCCGAGGATCAATTTGTAGAGTTCAAAGTTAATATCTCTTAACTGAATTAATATTTCACAGAGCATAATGAGAACTGACGTTTTTAGGGAGCACATGCAGACTCTTTCAAAGCAAATGGCTTTTGCTGAAGATTTTGTTCTGCCAGACTACCAAAAGCTTAGTGTCAAGAATGTTTTGCCTCAAATTGGCTCAATTCTTGGTGTAGACTCTTTTGGCTCACCCAGTTTTCCACAGGAGTATTTTGGCAATTCCCAAAACGTTGACAAAGTTGTTTTGTTTATTTTCGATGGAATAGGATACAATCGCTTATTGCATCATCTAGAAAGCCACAATGGAACTTTCATAGAGTTGGCTGAAAAAGGGTCGCTTAAACCTTTAACCACAGTTTTTCCCGCAACAACCTCAACTGTTTTAACAAGCATATTCACCACACTATCACCTGCTCAACATCAAATCCTAGGCTACCACATGTTTTCTAAAAAATATGGTTTGGTTTTTGATACTTTGGACATGAAGCCAGTTTACGGGTACAGCGGACAAGTTGAGTTGGCTAAAGATTTTTCTAGTACCGTTAAGCCTTGGCTGCCTATTTTAGAGCAACAGGGAGTAAAAACGTTAGTTACGACTCGAGCATCCATTGCTGGAAGCGGCTTGTCCCAGATTATACATAAAGATCTAAAGTTAATACCTTACTCGCTGAGCTCTGACATGTTCACGCAATCAGCCAGAGAACTCGAAAAGCAAGGTCCAACTCTACTAATCATCTACTACAGCGGCGTTGACACTCTATCTCACAGATATGGACCATACTCAGATGAAGTAACATTTGAATTAACATCAATCGAGCATAATCTGAAGAACTTCATCAGTAACCTCTCTGAGAAAACAAAAAAAGAAACCCTGATGCTCTTGACAGCTGATCATGGAGTAGCAGAAACACAGAAAACAATCTATCTTAAAGATGTTCATGAAGTGTTTTCTCGACTAATGCTCCCGCCAGTTGGTGATAGTAGATCAGCATTTCTTTTCTCAAAGCCCAACCAACAAGATGCGTTAGCCGAAGCTTTCCGAAAAAATATTGCAGGCTTCAAGCTTTTCTCTTCCAGCGAACTAATCAATAAGGGTGTTTTCGGGAAGACGACAAATTCCGACGGGCTTATAGAAAAGATTGGAGATTTCACAGCTTTAGGCCTCAAGGACAACGCATTGAATTATCCTTTTTTTGAAGATGATAGATATCATCCAATGCTAGGAACTCATGGCGGCATGACAAGCGAAGAAATGATTATTCCCTTTCTATCGATTAGACTTTCCGATCTTCAACCCTAAGAATGAAGATAATTGCAGATCCAGTTTTACTAGAATTTCTGTGTTTTGTTGATGCTTTTGTATACGGATTTTTTAAATTTTTTTTCACTACCTACCGATAGGTAAAAATATATACGTTTTGTCAGTACATTTGTATATACAAAGTGAAGGTTATGCCAAAAACTCTTAAATCTTTCAGGTTCAACCAACAAATATACAGTAATTTCCAACAATTAGCATCAAAAAACGGCTACACCCTTACCGCAGCCTTTGAAAAATTTATGACTGCCGCCGTAGATTATGGACTTGTTTTTCCATCAGCAGTTAAAACGGAAAACGCCGAGGCTGAAGCCCGGGTCATGTTAACATGGCTAAAAGAAGGACGGTACTGGGTTAACCTTGGCGACCAAAAAGAGACAAGCACACGAGGCCGCCTACTGCAACTCTTGCCTCACATAGGTAATGCCGATCTACGGCTGGATATAGAAGAAACTTTGAAAAATAAACCTTAGAACAAATCGCAGAGAAACGAACCAAATTAGCTGCCATTTTCATAGTGCATCTGATGATTTACTGTTAGGTGATGTCTAGAAACAGACATGATGTCTTTGTCGGAGACTTCTGAAAAATACTTGCATACTGTCAAGCGTTTTCTTCTGAACCGTAGCAATCAGGTTCCAGCGCCAAGGTTATGCCTGCACAATTTTCTTGTTGACCTAAAGATTTCATTAAACTGAAGTATTTGTTCAGATCAGATTTTGGAATAATAACGAATTCTGGATGGTCCGATTCATAGTCAAAGTTTGCGAAGAAGTCCAGGTCAATATCAAGAATAAATTTTCTATTGCGTTTGGGTTTTCTGAAATTGTCGATATGTCTCATTTCAAAGAAATGGTTTTTCCCAAAAACATCATCGCATTTTCCGGAGTCTGTTTGGTTTCTCGTGTGGAGGTAATAGCAACAAACGTTGTTGACCAAGCCTTTCATAAAAGCTACATCTATGAAATTATCATTATTTGGGCTGAAGTATTTTTGTTCCTTCGCAATTCTCTCATTGTTTTGCTGTTCATCAAGCGGGTTCCAATTCATGAATTCTTTGGAAGTTGTGAAATGAGGGAAAGCAACATCTTGGTAATACATCGAAGACAAACATCGCTTTTCCAAAGGTAACGTTAGTGATTCCATTGTTGCTTCTCTCTGAAGAATTACTCCGTCGCGGTAATCTCGATGACTATCAAAAGTTATAACATCGCAGAGTTCCGTCTTTACTTTTAAAATGGCCCAGCAAAGAGTTGCCACTTTATGATTTACAAATATAAACAAATCTTTGTTCCAGATTTTTTCTGCTGAGTAGGTTAAATCAAACTTACGTTTCGTCATCAATAAGAGAGAATAGCCGCGCAACAAATCAACCTAACCCTTAAACCGCTTTTCTTAGGGACAAGAAATCTAACTTGAAAGTGAGCAGGTTCGAGAAAATTTTAGTGTTGAATAAAAAAGACGCCTCTGCCCGGTGGTGCTGCTTGAGAAGCTGATCGGCAAGCTAACGCCAAAGCCATCAACTGATCATCATGTTTCCCCTGCGGATGCCAAAACTTTAAGTGAATTCGCTCTTGAGCCGTTTTAGGCTGCAAATACTCATACTGTTGCTCATTCATCTGCGCAATCAACGCCTTGTCATCCCCAATTATTCTAAGCAATTTCTTTTCCATCAGAAGCTTAAGGTTGTTTAACATGTTTTCTTTTTCTGTATCAGTAAAGAATACCCCTTCAACGCCAAACATTCTAATTCTGTCAAGCTCATCAACGATCGCATCGCCTATCCCACCCTTATCCACACTTAATCTTTCGAAGTGGAACACTTGGTTTGCCCTAGCGACGTATCCGATGACTTCTGGATAATTAGTGCCTAGTGGAAGCTGGCGTTTGTGCACCACTCGTATCTCGCCCGTATCAAATCTTTTCACAACAACTAATACGCTGTAATCAATTTGTTTGCCTAAATCTAACCCTGCATAATATGGTCCCTCAAGTTGTCCCGGTTTCGTATTTTCTATCTCTTCGATGTAGGCGTTAGGCGAGTCAGGGTTCCCTAAATCGGCATCTACGCAAGAGACAATCAGGTTAATTGGGAAGAAAGTGTGTGTCGATTCTACCCATAAGCCTTCAACTTCTCTTTGCCATTCTTCCTGCGTCATTACCTCTTTCCATTCATCAAGTTCTTTCTGGCTGACAAGAGGACTTTGATAGCTTGCGTAATGATGGACGCTGTAACGTTGTGTATCCAAAAAGGCTTTGCGAAAAACATGATCCGAGCTCATTGGTGTACCACTCATAACAAGGCAAGCATTGGGTTTTGTTAGCATCATCATTATTTCGCTTGTTATCATTTCGCTCGGAACAATTGATGCCTCATCAATGAAAATGTAATTAGGATGATATCCTCTAAGCCTGTCTTTTGAACATGGTAAGGCAATGAGTCTTCCACCTAACGGTGATTTTACCATTATTACAGTGCGCGAGGTTCCTCGCTTTTGAATCATCTCTCTCAATAAAGGATTAGCCATAGTGGTCGAGAAACAATAATCAAACATGATCATCGACTGACGTTGGGTGCTGCTAATGATTAGACTCTCAATTTTGGGTTTGGTGAATAGCAACCAGAGATTTTTTCTGCTAAATACCAAACTCTTACCCCATCCTCTCCCACAAACCGCAACCTGCTTCGAACTATTTTCTCGAAGAAGCTTTTGATGCTCCGGTGCATGAGCAAGCCATTTATCACCACACATCAAAACCGCGAAAAAAACAGGATCCTGAACAAGTTTCTCAGTTACTTCTTTATGAGCTATCAATTGTCTAAGGGCTTTAGGCTTCTGTAACAAACCCTCGCATACCGAAGCTGCAAACTCTATATCGTTTGTTACCTTGTCGATGAAAGTCTTCTCGTCCAATTTCTAAAATCCCTCCTAATCCGTCTCCGCATCGGTCCATTGGCATAATGTACTCCTGCAATAAAATCGCCTAAAGTATCTTCATCAAATTGTGATTCTTCATTTTTCTTGGATTGGAGTTTATTTAGAATAACAGCGTGATAAGCAAGAGCATTAGCAACACGAACTTTTTCCATAGTTGAAAGTGCTTGATCATTGAACATTTGCTTTAGGTTTGCCATTATTTCCCTTTCGGTTTTTATGAGATCTTCATCATTTTCTTGATTTTCTGACATAAATGATTCCTTGGCCATCTGATTTCCATTTTCTTAAACTTGATTATGGTTGTAATTGATTGTATTTCTGAGTGAAGGGATCAAATTGGTAAGTTTGAGCTTTTATATCATCCATAGAAACGACTGTTTGAAGCAGAGGAGGGTACAGTAAAAGTGTATCTTTCTTTTCAATTAACATACTTTTCACTTGAATTTAATTTGGCATTTTTCAGCGTGTGCAAAATTGACAAGCAAAATATTTAGCGCTGTTACTAAAAATATCTTTCAAGGCTGAGAGTGTGTTAATAACTGTTCTTAATTTGTTTGAGCATTATCCCATGCCGTTTCAAAATAAACTTCTGCTAATTTTAGCACATTAACATTTTTGGTCGATAAGCTAGGCATAGGCTTTTTTTCGGATACCATTAGAGTCACTTCTTGTTTATCAAATATATGCATTCCAAACGGAACAGTTTTATCATTAAAATATCTGTGTTCAAAGACAGAATTTTTCAAAAAAGGCTTTGGATTCTCGGCAATTGTGTCTACAATAACTTTCGGTGAGATAACTCTAATTCTTATACCTCTCCTTGTCGCCCTCTTGAGGTACTTGAAAGTTTCAAATAAAATTTTATCACTAAGTCCCATAAGACACACGAAATCAATACTTTTTTTGGTCGCGTCAGCCAATTTGTCGTGCATTTTTGAAAGAAGAGTAAACTCCGAAGTAATGAGAAATTGTTCATTTTCGTTCAGAATATTTTGGTTTTTGTTTTCACAAAAATTATTAGACATCTTTTTTACTTGCTTTTCTGTTTCTATGTATTCTCTTTTTTTGTTTTGAAGTAGCATAGATAAGCCTAGATTAATTGGAGTGGCTTTATACATTGTTGGTTTGGTTATTATTTTTTCAACAAGACCTTTCTCTTGGAGCTCAGAGAGTACTCGGTAAACGTCTTGTGGAGCTACTTTTGCTGCTTTTGCCGTTGTTCTTCCTGTTGAGGTCCCTGATTTGGCTAGGGCAATGTAGACTTTTGCTTGCAAAACTGTGAGTTCCAAGTTGACGAGCGTGTGAATTGGCTCCTCTTGAAACTGCATCTTTTTCAACCCTCCGCATTATTTCATACAAATTGCTTTTAAGTTTTTTCAATAAATCAAGTAATTATCAAAAATATTTCTTAATAAGTATTTTAGGCGCAAAGAAAGGTAAAGTGATTTCAAAAACACTAACTTTTAAATGTTGTAAATCAGCCTAATATAAACCAATTGGTTTGGATATGAAATATCGCTTAGCGATGAGAGTAATTAGTCTTAACTTAAAAAGTTAATATATACTGACAGGGCAACTTGAATTTTCTTAAATCTGCTTCAATCCATCCGAAATTGAGTATCCTGATCCTTACTTCATTTATTACATAAATCTCTTGATTTTATATTAAACTACATCTTGAAAATCATAATCTCATTAATTTTTATAAGCCAAGTTGGCGTTTAGGGCTTTTGTTAGTGGCAAAAAGCTTAGTTCAAAATGTTGATTTAACCTGCGCAGGCACTACGCTTCATAGCGAAAGTGTGTTTAATTATCTTGGATGTGATTATGATAATTTTATTCATTTTGCTAATGTTATCGGACGATACTGTTTCAAGTATTGTGTTCTTCAGATTTCAATCAATTTTGTGCCCATCTTAGTAATGCTTTAAACAATTTCCTGAATGTTATTCATGGCTAAAGCGTTAGCTTTTACAGTAAATAAGGTTGGTAGTCGGCTGTCTGACTGCTATATTTTAAAAGTTATTTTAAAGGATGTTTTCCCCACGAAAAGTGAACATTTGCTTTACTTTCCGTTTAAAAATTAAGGAAAGAAAAAAATGTCAAATAAATTCAATAAAATTAGAGATGAAATTTCTGCAAAACAAAAAACCAAAATTTCAAAAAAAGCATTCGCAGCAATCGCGGCAATACTACTCGTATTCTTGATGGCCAGCAGTATGATTTTACCCTCGGTACATGGTGACACATACTTCGCGGCGGGAACGCAAATTCCGACTTATGCACTCATTAACGTAGCTCCAAACCCCATTGGTGTCGGTCAAACAGTCAACGTCAACTTTTTCTTGGCAACAGCAATTCAATCAGGCGAAGGACCAACGAACATGACAGTTGAAATCACGGATCCAAATGGCAATACTCAAACAAAGGGTCCCTATGCAGGCGATCCATCCGGCGGTTCACACTTCGACTTTGCTCCAGACAAAGTTGGCAACTGGACATTCCAATTCTTCTATGGTGGGCAAACAACAACACAGACTATGTTCGGCATGGGATACGGAGACCTTAAAATGCTACCCAGTGAAAGCAAACCCTATACACTGACAGTACAACAGGACCCGATAACCCAAACTGCATATCCTATAACTCCACTTCCAACAAGCTATTGGGAGACTCCCGTTAGCGCGGAAAACGTGCAAGAATGGTACCAGATTATGGGTCCATGGCTTGGGACTGGAACACTTTCAGGCGGGACAGAATGTGGACTTTACAATGCCACAAGCACTTGCAATCCATTCACCGACTCAGTAATGTCTGGTCACGTTCTCTGGACGAAACCTTGGGGTCCGGGTGGCGTAGTTGGCGGTGATGCAGGAGGAAATGAAGTGACAGGCAGTTACTGGACTACTCGGCAATACTGGGAACAATTTGCGCCAGTGATAATGGACGGCAAGCTTTATGCCCAATGGTATCCGGAGACCACAGGTTACTCAAATGGCATTGTTTGCACTGACCTATTCACTGGTCAAACTGACTTCATAATAAACACCACTTCCACGTTGCTATGCGGCATGATTACTCAATATAAAACAGCTAACTCTTACGGTGCAATTGGTCCCTACCTCTGGACTACTGGTACTCTTTCTGCATCCGAAACCGGTGGAAACTCTATTGTTAGCGTTGGAGTACAATTCAACCTATTTTCCGCTACAACTGGCAAGTATGTCCTTAGCGTTGTAAACAGTTCAATACCTATGGCCATGGGTGCAACTCCGACATTAAAATCTGACGCAAATGGAAACTTGATAGGCTACTACGTTAACAGCACTGTTGGCGGCACCCAGAGTATCTATGAACCTGGATCTAGCGCATTTGCGGGACCACAGCTTAAAGAAGTGGTAAATATTAATACTCCTGTCTTGTGCTGCTTCAACATGACGCAGGCAATTGGCAATGGTTGGGGATGGTCACCAACGCTGAACACCGCTGTTGACTTTGATACTGCATTAATGTGGGCACAACCAATACCTACAAACATTTCAGGCGTACCCATAAGCCCCGCTCTCTCATTTACAGGCTACGGCAACAATGAACTCACTGGAAACGTCATAATTTTGGATTCAGGCGAACTTCACGGGTCGAACCAATCACCGGGATATATGGTTTTAGCTAGCATGGATCAAGACACCGGCAACATGGTGATGTGCAAGAACTTTACCTACCCAGAATATAAGTCCTTGGCGCCATTTACGAGATATACAGCGTATACTATAGACGGATTCATGATCTATGTCGACTATGTCACTTGGGAATGCGATGCTATCGATCTGACAACTGGCGCCAAAGTGTGGACAGCAACTCTTCAAACTCCATACGGTGACGGAACGCCAAACATATACGGTACTTTAGGCGGCACTAGTTTTACGGGAATAGCAAACGGTAAGTTGATAATTAGCAGTTTCGGCGGAGACATATGGGCTATAAATCCAGCGACAGGAAAGCAACTCTGGTACACAAATACTACAACTCTCATCGGCAACCCGGGTATCGAATCGCCTTATGGTATTTGGCCAATATGGCAATGGTGCAACAATGTTTACACTAAAGACGTTGGATACTTTACAATTGGTCACATGTATGATCCGCCGCTGTTCCACGGTGCACAGATGATAGCTTTAAACTTGACAGATGGACAGTTGATCTGGAATGAATTGGGTCAGGATGTGATGGCTTCAGCTATTGCATACAACACCCTGGTGACGCTAAATCAATATGACAACCAAATCTATGCCTACGCTAAGGGTCCAACCTCTCTAACTGTTAATGCGCCAAGCGTTGGAGTATCCACCACTACACCGATAACCATCACAGGTACTGTTACGGATGTTTCTGCGGGTTCACAGCAGTCTCAGGTTGAGAAGAACTTCCCCAATGGGCTTCCATGTGTTTCTGACGCAAGCCAGAGCAAATGGATGGAATACGTCTACCAAGACCAGCCACTGCCAACTAATGCTACGGGTGTTCCTGTTACCATCAGTGTACTTGACTCCAACAACAATTTCAGAGAAATCGGCACAACCACGAGCAACATCTATGGTACCTACAGTCTAACTTGGACACCGGATATTCCAGGCAACTATACAGTCATCGCAAACTTCGCTGGATCAAACTCATACTATCCATCATCGGCTTCAACAGCCTTCTACGCAAGTGCTGCAGTAGCAACCGTACCAACCGTTACAGCTCAAGCAAACGTTGCAACAACAACAGACCTAATGACATACATTGTCGGTGCAGCAATCGCCATAATCATTGTAATGGTTATAATTGGCGTCTTAATGCTTAGAAAACGACCATAAAAACGCGAAACACAATTTTCCCTTTCCCTTTTTTTGGGACTAAAATAATATGAGTGAAAGATTGGGGCTGAGTGGGCTTTGGATAAAATTTACGTAGTCGCGGTTGAAGAATGGTTTGGTTTTCATTTTCCATTCTTTTCTCCTTCAGTTTGTTCCAGAGCCTCAGCAATCCCATCTTAACAACGCGAAATTAAGGAAGTAAAAATTTTTTTGAAAAAAGACAGATATAACAGGGATATACAGATGCTTTAGGCCTGTACGGGCAGTACCTCACGAACCTTTACTGAACCGCCGTTCTCGAAAATCGGACATGCTTTAAGTTTCGAAACAGCACTGTCGTAGTCATCAGTTTCTATCACGATATATCCTCCGATTAACAAGTCACTAAACTCAACATTCGAGACATTTTCGCCATTCTTGCCCGAGATTATCTTGCCTTCCGGCCTAAGCCTGTTTTCAAGCCGCAAGTCTTTGAGACAAACTTGGCCCAATTGGTAAAGCGGCTAAGATAATCATCAGTTAATTTCTCTTTTGGGCAATCCACCACGGAACAAAACGACGTAAGTGTTCATCTGAAAACTAATCTCCAAAGTTTATTAATTAATGATCAAATAAATATGGTAAAAAGATGCCCCAAAATAAAGCTGTTGATGATTCATCTCGATCGATAGACGCTAGGATCCGGGAGCTAGGCGACTGGCGCGGAGTGATGCTTTCCCGCCTCCGTTCGTTGATCAAGCAAGCCGACCCAAAAGTTGTCGAGGAAGTAAAGTGGATAAAGCCGTCCAATCCGCTGGGCGTCGCAGTTTGGTCTCACAACGGGTTAATCTGCACCGGGGAGATCTACAAGAATGTCGTAAAGATGACATTTCCCAGGGGTGCCTCGTTGGATGACCCCTCAGGTCTCTTCAATTCATGTCTCGAGGGTAGCGCAAGACGTGCGATCGACTTCCATGAAGGAGACAAGATTGACGAGGAGGCTCTGATAGCTCTTATTCGCGCCGCCGTGGTCCTGAACACATCCTCGACCTCAGACAGCTGAAGTTCTAACTCAGTACTTTTCTTTTTGTTCTCAGTTGAAACTTTTTGCGTGCGCTCTTACTTAGATGACACTAATTTTTTTAGGCTTAACTGGATTTTTAATTTTGATAAAACTCAACGCAACACAAACAGATAGGGTAAGCTAAAGATTCGGTCGAATCTTTCTTTCAGCTTGCCTTATATCAAGTGAAGAAGAAATCTCACAACAACGATAAGAACTATTATTAATACTACTACTACAATAGCTGACCAGAGCCACCCAGCTAAACCACCTTTGTTATTATGCAAAAACCTCATTTGTCCAATCACCTCTTGTATAACTGACTTATTATCTTTTCAATTCTACTTAACGATTTGTGACTGTAGAACCACATCTACAAGCGCTGCTTTGTTCCGATATCCTCGGATGTTTCCTGTTTCTATTTTGTATAAGGTTCGGCATAGTTTTTCTCTGTTTTCTCCTTTGTGTGGTCATTTATGTAGTGGTCGTCGTAGCCTTGTCTTGTTGAGAAACCTTGGTTGCAAACTGAACAGCGGTATGTTCCATCTGGCTCAATTTTTGGCTCTGGGATAGGTACATCTCTTTTGTCGTAGTCGCCGCCACTTATTCCTCCGGGCCATTCAGACATTGAAATGTCACCTCCGCAAGCATTAAAAAGTTATGAAGAGGGAATAACCTGATAAATGTGTGTGGTTGGCAAGCGTGGACAACACGGCACAGCTTGGAGTTATGGTATGGCTCCAGAGTCGAAGTTTCGCCTTACTCTCGAGAACTTGGAGAAAGAAGGGGCTGTCGAATCCAGAGCTATCAAGAAATCAACTGGAGAAAAATTGTATTACAAATTTGTTAAAGTAGACACTAAATAGCTTGAGAATAACCTTTGTAGGCTCTAGCTTGCCTTTATTTTTTGCTTATCTTTTTGAGGGCTGAGCCTTTGTGCATGGCTAAATGTTCGGTTTTGTCGCTCTTAATCAAATATTGCGGTTCTTCCTTCGAGGCATGAACCATGTAACCTTTGAATTCGATTTCGGAGGTAATTTTTTTCCTTATAGTCCCCTGAACTCTGCCTACTTCTGAATTCCACTCAACATGATCGCCTACTTTGAAATCGTTATCCATAAGCCAACTTCAATCCTCTTTTGCGATCTTCTCTGCTAATTCAGCTCCCTTCTCTGTGAGTTCGTATTGTCGGTAGGTGTTGTGATTACTGTTTTTGGTATGGCCTCTGATTAAGCTGGCTTTTTCGAGCATGCATAAATCTGCTTGCTCTTCTTTCGAATCGGCTTGTTTGGTTCCTTCAAAGGAAACTAAAACATCGATTCCCTTAAAACCGGCAATTTTCAAGAGGAGAGGTTTGTAACGCTGAAATGCTTGCTCAACCGCATTTTCTTCTCGTTTATAGTTTTCTTCAGCTACTTTATTCAAAATTGTTCTTAATTCCGAAGACATACTAAATGCCAAACCAAAATTCAACGATTAAACAATAACAAGCTCAAATAAGCTATAGTAAAAACTAATATTTTTAGTTAACTAAAGAGTTTCCATAAGTGTCAATTTAAGTAGCTTAACCTCACCTTAAAGTTGATTTAGCGTCAGTTGTAACCTGTCATGAAAGAGGAAAGCATTGAAACGAATTACCAAATTGTTTAACTGAAACACCACACTAAATGTTATTACGGTGTGCTTTTTTGAGGATTGCTTTCTTTGAGGTTCAAGATTGGGAGAAACCATTTTTATGTAAGGGCTTGGCCGATAATGAGATTCGTTTGTTCAAAGATCAATTAAGTGAAGCAAATGTTGACCAGATAGTTGATTTTGAGGTAATCTCAGTTTTTATCTACTCTAACCTGAACAGCAATATCATCTCTAAACTTAAAAAAACGCATTTAATCGCTACTCGTTCAACGGGTTTTGACCATATTGACCTTGAGGTTTGCAAACGAAGGTGCATTTTAGTTTGTAATGTTCCTTATTATGGTGAGGTTACTGTTGCCGAGCACACTTTTGCTCTGATTCTTTCGCTATCACGCAATATTCATGATTCATACGAAAGGACCCGTCAGGGTGACTTTACTTGTGAAGGTGTAGGAGGCTTTGATTTAAACGGCAAAGTCCTTGGCGTTCTTGGCACTGGTAGAATTGGTACTAAAGTAATTGAAATAGCCAAGGGCTTTAAAATGAATGTGTTGGCTTATGACAAATTTCCAGACAACATTTTAGCGGATGCTTTGGGATTCCAATATGTGGATTGGACAGATTTACTATCGAAATCAGACATAGTTACTCTCCATTTGCCGCTCAATGATGAAACTCGCCACTTCTTAAATAAGGACACAATCAAACTAATGAAAAAAGGAACCGTTGTAATTAACACTGCAAGAGGCAGCCTAATCGATTCGCAAGCACTTACCGAAGCATTATTAAATGGTCACCTTCGAGGTGCAGGCTTGGATGTTTTAGAGGAGGAAGCGCTTATTCGAGAGGAGGCACAGCTGCTTTTGGACAATCTCCCAAGGGAACAGTTGGCAACGATGCTGAGGGAACATATTCTTTTGAGGCTAAATAACGTTATCATAACGCCCCACTGCGCGTTTAACAGTAAGGAATCGTTGGAGAGGCTTGTTAATGGCACTATTGAAAATATTAAGGCCTTCGCTAAGGAGAAACCACAAAATATAGTCAAATGACTCACTTTCAGTGCTCAAGCTTTTCGTTTAGCTTTTCCAATCTTATGAAAAAGTGGTGAATACATTTTTGACTACCGTTTAGTGGACTTGGGAAACTTGTCGAAGCCAACCGGAATCAATCAATAGGGTTGAGTCTATATGGATTTGAACCCGCGGCTCCGCGTTGCGAACGCGGCGATCACCTAAGCTTTCAATAACCGATATTCTCCAAATAGATCTCTATCAACCACACAGCTGCCTTGGTCAAAACTCCCGTTTACTTTTAGTATCAAAACGAAAACCTGAAACCTCAACGGGGACGTTGGTCAAGTTGAACTATTAATTATTAAAATTCTTTAACCCTCGTTCAGTTGCTGTTGGTGAATTCCAGGCTCTCGTACGCCGAGTTTGCTGAGAGACTAAACTTGTCCCTCACCGCCGTTCATAAACGAGTCCAATTTTTAATTCAAACAGGCATTATCCGCAGGTTTACTAGCTGAAATCTCGAATTCAATTTGAGCACTCTACTTTTTCCAAATTCTTTACTACTTTTTAGAAGCCTATGGATTGAGCGAAGATTTTGGGTATGCTTGCAAGCTAAAGTGAAAAAATTACAAAAAACTCCTAATTATTAAAATTGCGCCGAGGAAGGATTCCAGTAACATTGTTCATTTCTGTTTTTTCTTTATTTTGTGTCGGTGGACAAATATCGCTCCTGCAATGGCTATACACGGAATCGAAATGGATATGACTAAGGTGCTGATTGGAACACTTGTTAGCAGTTGTGAATTGTTACTAGTATTGCTAACAGTTGCGTTGTTGGGGTAGCCTTGGCTTTCCCAGTATCCAAGATAGTTTGAATCGTTCGACACGTTGATTTCCGTTAACCACTCAATCCATTTGTACCCATACTGGTTTTTGGCCACAAGAAAGAATGGAAATCCCGTTAGAGGTGTAAGGGTAACGTTATTCATTTTGTAAGCTATCGTAATGTTATTCTGTTTTATATAATCTAATGGAAGTGAAGTTGAGTAGCCGTCGGCAGCTAAGAAAATGAGCGTTGTTGCATTTGGGCTAACACCAAGTGGCTGGATAAGGTCGCTTATCTGAACCCCTTGCCATAACAAGGTTACGCTCCATCCTTCCACACAAGGTAGAGTAGCCACATCCAGGGTTGAAGAAAAGTTGTCAACAATCTCATCGTAGCTATAATTTATTGGATTATTCACGAGGCCAGTAATTGCTAAGTGGTATGATGCTTCGTTAATATTTTGTGCTCCATGAATTGCAACGTCAGGATGCTGATAAAGATAATCGATGTAAATACTAATTGAGGTTAGGCCTTGGCCCTGATATTGAGTAACTTCGCCCGGGAAGAATGAACTTGTAGGTGTGGGCAGTGAAGTGGAAGGGGGAGTAAAAGTCGGAGGCAAAGTGGCCTTAATAGTAGGTGTTGGAGAATTTTTGGTTGGAGAAGCAGTAGTAATAGGCGTTGGCGACGGAGAAGAGTTTGGGCTCGAAGGAGGTTTAGAAATGTTCTGAACTAAAAACACTACTGAAATTGTCGAAATGATAACTATTAATATCAAAATCAAAGCTATTGTTTTATTTCGTTTAAAAACTTCCATTTATAATTAAATATTGTGAAAGTTGTATTTATCCGTAACTAAGCGCACGGTTTTAATTGAAAAAAAGCATAAAATTTAACGTTTGTAAGAAATTTGTTTAATCAGCGAAGTGAATTATGCTAAAAACTTATTAACAGTAACGGACAAACAACTTCTTAGCCGGTAATTGTATGGTTTATTGTCCAAAATGCGGCACTCTGAATGATGATACAGCAGAATTTTGTGTCAAATGTGGCGCAAGTCTACGTACAGGAACCTATGAATCACGACGTTACGAACGTAGAAGAGCTGAAAATGAATGTTTCGGGCTTCCGCACGGCGGTGCAATCGTCGGATTAGTTATAGGAGCAATAATCTTGATATGGGGCGCTTTTGCATTGGCACAAGCATCAGGGTCTAGTTTCTGCAACGCCTGATCTATGGATTATTATCGTAATAGTCATTGGAATCTTATTGATTGCAGGAGCGATCTACCGAATGAGTCGCTCAAGACCAAGCCCAACCTAATTAAGCTCTTGCGACCGCAAGATTCTGACAGACATTTGGCGCATATCCTTCGATGATCCCATCGTGACAGAGCGGTATCTGTCATAAGCCAAAGTACACTCAGCAAAACGAAGAAAAAGTCAATTGAAGTATTACGCAAAGCATCTTCTACACTAGCAAGGATCAGAAACGATCCTACAGCGAAAAAAGCACTAGCAATGAAGCGTGAGAAACCGACTCTGAAGCCAGGCAGGATTGAATGCAACAAGCCTATTGACACAGCAAAAGCGCCGATAATCATTGCAATCAATGGTTTTGTTCCGAAGCTGAATGGCCCAAAAAAGAATAGCCCGACACCTATTAATGCGATAATTGCACCGACGGAGAAACCTGTACATGTAGCGCAGAATATTCTGTTTTTGACTTTCAGAATGTGGGCAGAATAATTTCTGCACGTTGGGTGATGTCCACGAATGCTTACATCTCGTTGTTTTCCAGCTTCATTCTCGTGCTGCATGTTTTTTTCATAATCAAAAACTCTTGGAACATGAACTGGGGTAAATCGAGGCGAAGATTCCTAATACGCAGAGCGCGCCAAATACTAAGCCCACCAACGGTTTTCTCAGTCCGAAGCCATCAGACGGCGTTCCTACCTGAGGTTGACAACCAATACGAAAGAAAGGGCTAATCCAAAGAGGGAGATAAAGATAAGAAACATTAGGGTTGGTTCGATTGGTGGGTTCTTGGTTTTTAACATGGAATCAGCGGCTTAATGCTTTCCAGTTGTCTTACTACTCCTTGACGAGCCATGTAGCGGTACACTCTGCTTTTTCACTTTGTTTCTTGAGAAAACACCCTGCAGTAGTCTACCCCATGAGCCATAGAACGACTGGTAACACTTGGTCAGCTCTTGCTGTACTTGTTCTCTTGTCAAGGTTTCGGTAGGCATTGTTGCGTGTACCATGTCGTAGTTAGCCCAGTTATAGTCTTCAATCCAGCCTTTACTCTTTGCTTCTTGGTAGAGGTCTGTTCCTGGAAACGGGGTTAGAACCATGAAGATGGCAATGTCGGGGTCGATGTCGTTGACAAATTGTCTTAGTCCACTTATTGATTCAGCCGTGTCAGCTCGGTTTCCGACGATGCATGTTGCTTGTGAGAATATGCCGTTCTGTTTGAGCAGTTTAACGGCTGTTGCAGCGTCTTCAGGTTTGGTGCCTTTGTTGAAGCGGTCAAGAGTGACTTTGCTTTGGCTTTCTACACCTAGAAGGAACCAGTTGATTCCGGCTTTGCTCATTTTTTCTACGATTCTTGGGTTTTTTGCTGCATCGTCACATCGAACCTGCATGAAACCTGTTATATCTTTGGAGAAAGGACGTTTAATGAGTTCGTCACAGAGGTCTTCGGTTCGTTTGCCCAAGCCAAAGTTGTCATCTGTTAGCCACAGGAGCTTGCTGCCATAGTTGTTGTATAGATATTCCATTTCATCTGCTATTCGTTTTACAGATTTGTGTCGCCATGCGCCCTGCCAATGTTTCCATTGAGAACAGAAAGTGCAGCGGTTAGGGCAGCCTCTTGACCCTTCAATCATTCCGTATTTCGCTTTGGAACCCGCCATCATGGTGAAATGGTATCGGTGAGCGTAATCCTTTACGAAATGATATCCTGGAAAAGGCAATTGATCCAAGTTTTCAATCAAAGGTCTTGGAGGATTATGAAAAATCTTCTTTTCATGACGAAACGAAATGCCTTTGATTGCTGAAAAGTCTGATTTCTCGCTTACCGCTTTAACCAACTCTAGGAACGTTTCTTCGCCTTCACCTCGTACAACAACATCAATTTCTGGGTAAGCTTCAAGGCTTTCTTGAGCCAGTGCTGTGAAGTGCTGACCGCCCGTTACAGTCACGACGTTCGGCTTTAGCTTCTTCGCCAATTCCAAGGTGCGGGCTGTAATGTAAACGTTGCAGGTTGCTAATCCGCTTGCTGCGACAATGTCAGGATTAAATGCTTCAATTCTCTTCTCCAGTCCAGGCCAGTCTAGAGACATTGCTTGGCAGTCTATGACTTCAATTTCCACGTCCTCCATTTTGTTTTCAAGATATGCTGCGAGCTGAAGAATTCCGTATGGCGGAGGAAGATATTCGCCCATAACAAACCAGTAATCTTTTGGCGGCTCTACAAACTGAATTTTAACCAAACCAATTACACTCCCAAATCTTCACCAATTCGATTAACGTTAGTTTACTGTTCAGTTGATTTCTGGGTAAGGTCTAAATATGTTTTTGCTGAAAAGTCAGTCAGAATTTTGGCAAGACTTGCTGGTAGATATAAATCGGAGTTCGAGGGCTGAAACAATAGAAACAGAATTTTGATGCATTTTTTTGTTTAAACTTGATGGTAAAGACGAATTATCCTGCTGGAACTAGTGCTGTAACTTAGTTGATATTGCCTATAAGCAAGTTCTTGTCGTTGTGTTGCTTCCCGAGGTTGAGAAAACTTGTATGCTCAAATAGTAATAGATTGCCAAACCCCAAAAGAATATGTAAGTTGCGATTACTGTATTGGAAAAGAAAACTGTCAGCTCCGAATGGAGATAAAGGAAAAACATCAATTTGCGGTTGAGAACGTGGGAAGAAAGTAAGTTATGAAGCAGGTTAAACTGTTCGGCGAGGAAGAGCCAGATGTTTCACCGAGGCTTGAGTTAGCAAAGGCACAGATTCTTGCTAAACAAGTTGAAACTAATCATCAAACCATTATGCGATAAACTTGAGGTAGTTGGCTCAATCAGAAGGCAGAAGCCGACTGTCGGCGATGTAGATTTTGTTGTGGTTGCGACTGATAGTTGCTGGGGCAAAATTGTTCAAGCCCTAAAAAAAGCCAAAGTAATTTGTGCAGGCAAAAGCGTGATAAAAATAAATTATCCTTGTGAAAACATCCTTTTTCAAGTTGACTTTTATCGTGCAACTGAGCAAACATTTGGCATTCAAGAGCTTATTCGTACGGGTTCGGCAGACCACAACATGTGGCTTGCAGGCTATGCTCATATCAAAAGGTTTTAGGCTAAAGTACAGCGAAGGACTATTGAAAGATGAAGTTGCAGTGGCTGGCGAGACAGAAGAAAGCGTATTCACAGCTTTGGGTCTGCAATGTCCTGAACCACAACTTAGGGAAATAGTCGGTGGAAAACCTATCTGGTTAAAAACTTGATTGTCATTAATTTCTCAGTTTCTATGGCTAACTCGTAACCTCAACCCACATTTCGAAAAGTCATGAACGCATAATCCTTTTAGAAGCAAAAATGATATGGAAATTCTAAAAAATTTACTTTCGTCATTGAAAAATTAATAAATATCTATATATGGCTGTTATTCAGAATGTTTGGATTAGAAATAGTACTGTTGGTGAGTGTATGAGTAAACCAGTCGATGTCGGAGAATTACGCGTTGGCGGCTACATGATGATTGAAGGCGAACCATGCCGCATAGTCGACATTGCCAAGTCAAAACCTGGAAAACACGGATCAGCAAAAGCAAGAATCGTTGCAATAGGTGTCTTTGACAAACAAAAGAGACAATTCGTTAAACCAGTTGATCTTGGCGCTGAAGTACCCATAATTGACAAGAGAGCAGGTCAAGTTTTCGCTGTCAATCCAACCGGAATACAAATCATGGACTTGGAAACTTACGAGTATCTTGATGCTCCATATCCTGACGAGGAAGAAGTTCCTAAAGCCAAACTTACTCCTGGCACAGAAATCGAATACTGGAAAATTCTGGGCAGAGTAAAGATCGTTAGAGCCAAATAATCAAGCATTTAACTGCTAAATTTTTTCCTTCTCTTCATTATTTTAAACTTAATTTTCTTTAAACGATGTATGCTTCTTGATTTTTCATAGATGAACTATATGTTGACACGAAATGCCCAATGCATATAGGATTTAAGATCTCCTGAAAGTGCCAAAGAAGGCTCAACATAACAGTGAAGACTACATTTCTGGCAGTTTCTAGTTTTTTTCCAGTCAAATCCAGAAACGGCTGTTTTAATGCCAGTTTCAAAGATGGAAACGCTGCTTGCATAATCATTGTGGACATAGCAAGGCAAAACTGCGTTCCCGTTAGGGTCAATGTTTACCATCGCCCATGGTTTGCACTGCCAGTTTTTCTCTTTAGCCATCACTTTGAAGTAACCGATTGAATTGACGAGAGGGTAACCTTCTTGTTTCATTTCAATAAGTCTGTGGGCTATTTTCGATGTTTTGCCCGTGGCAGCTGAAGATGCATTGACGTTGCAGTATTCGTGAGCCACAGCTACCGATATTTTTGTTCCTAACTCTTTTGCCAGCTTAACTAAACTTTCTGTTTCATCAATATTCTCAGCCATTATCGTCGTATTGATGGTTACAGAAACTTTTTCTTTTGCGGCAGTTATTCCTCTTACTGCTTTTCTAAAGCTTCCGCCAACACCTCTGATAGCATCATGAGTTTTCTCTAAGCCATCCAACGAAACATAAACCACACCGTTAATGTACGGTGCTATCTCGTCAATTCTGGACTCAAGCAGAGTACCGTTAGTTATGAGGCTCGTATGCAAAGGCAGAGAACGGGAAAAAGCAAGAATTTCGACCAAATCCTTTCTCAGAAGCGGTTCTCCGCCTTCAAAAGCGATTCCGACAGCTCCTGAATCATAAACCCTTTTCAGAATTCTTTTTTCCTGTTCAAGACTTGAATCTGGGCTGGTTCTTTTCCAAAACGGGCACATCTTGCAGCGAAGATTACAGTTATAGGTCACTTTATGTCCGCAAAAAATAGGTGCCTTGACGTCAAGTAAATTTGAGATGAAGCCACGATAAACTCTCAACCCTAACCAAAAGTTCTCTGCGTAATGTTGAATGTTTTTTTCTTCCCCAGAATATTTAGAAACTCGGCCCTATCCTCCAAGATCAATTTGAACTCTATGACTTCACTTTAGATAATGTAAGAAGTACTTTTCTTTTTTGTTTCGAGAAAGGAAATTTGTCGTCATTATTCTTTTTTCTTGAGTTCTTTCTTTATTCCCTTTCCAAAGTCATCCACGGCTTTAGCTCCTCTCTTAATACCTTTGCCGACTGCTTCTCCCGTTTCTTCGGCAGCATTCTTAACTTTTTTCTTCGTCTTAGACATTCTATCACCCCTATCTAAAAGTTGTTTATGGCAAAATTAAGTGTGCGTGATTGTGAAGTCACAGCAACATCTGAGGGTTACCCGAGGTTTTTACTTTAGAAAAGTCTTAAACTAAATTAACAAACAAAGTATCGCTTTGTTGATGTGAGGCAACAGCTACACAAGTTTAATAGTTATTTACACGCTTAAGTAACTTAACAGGTGTAACTATTGACCAATATTATTTTTGGAGACATGACTTTAGCAAGTCTGCTTGTAACCATAATTGGCTTGATAATTCTTTGGATAATTGTTTCTATACCTGTGTGGTTGGCTGGCAAGGCAGTTACTGGCGGAAAAGCCACGTTTGGCGAAGCCATGATTGCTACGCTGTTCGGTCCAATAGTTTATGCCATTACATTAATTATAGTGGGTTACGTACTTGGATCGCTAATTGGCTCGACAGCATACATAATTGCATTAATTTTAGCGCTTATAACTTGGATATGGGTTTACAAAGCAAGTTTCAAAACTGGCTGGCTGGGAGCCATCGCGATAGCAATATTAGCATGGATAATCTTCGTAGTTGTGAGCATAATATTCGGAGCCCTCTTTGGCATAGTTGTTCCTGGAACATTCTTCCCCCACATTTAAAATCACATCATACATTGGGTTGACCCAGCACTATGCACACAAACGGAGAAAGCTAAAACAGAAGAGTCATCTTATTTCTATACTATTGGCATCATTTGTGTTGCTTAGATTCTATTTTTCTCTCGCAATCTCAAAGGTCTGTTTTTTCCACAGTGTGTTTGATTATACCAGCAGACGATTTGTTGATGTAGCCTCCCTGACACACAAGCTTAAAAGGAATAATACAATAATTACTTAATTGCGGAGTTGTAGATTATGGGAGCGATAGATCAAGTATTTCATTTTATTACTTCTGGAAGCATAGGCGGTTTGCCACCTATTGTTTTGATCGTAATAATGTTCGTAGTCGGATTGATAGTAGGATATTTGGTCCATATGTTCCTAAAGATTGCCATCATAGCGGCAATTGTACTCTTCGTCGTTGCCTACTTTGGCTTTTTCGGCTTAAGCCTTAGTACGTTGAAAAATTACGCCACCCAATACGGGTCAATCGTGTATCAATACGGAGCACTCATCATTGGCATACTACCGCTAAGCATCGGATTCATAATAGGTATAATCATCGGCTTCGTATTCGCATAAAATTAAATATCCCCTCTATCTAACAATTTCCGACTTTGCGGTTGTTTCTGGGGTCTCAGTAGGCTCCAAAGCAAGAATTACCTCTCTTTGTATATGTGGCTCCACAGTCACACAGCTATTTATCCAAACAAGCGATATATTAAGTATAATTGGTTGATAATAATGGCAACTCCAGATGACATAAAGAACATACTTGGCTCAAACGAAAAAGTTGAGCTGTACATTGAGGAAAAAATCTATCATCCTCGAATTAACATTGAATCTGTAATTATAACTAATGAACGGATAATTTTTCGGCATCCCCACGCGCTTGGTCTAAAGAAAGATTACACCGATTACAGTTACAGAGATGTATCGAACGTAAAGTTGGACAAAGGAATAGTCCGTTCAACTATCAAACTCACGCTCAGGCATGGGGAGGAAAATCAAGGTAAACAGCAAGAAGGAGAGCAATTGGATTTGGATAACTTGCCAAATGACCTTGCAGAAAAAGGCTATGGCATCATCAGAGAAAATATTGGCAAATTCCAATCGCCCTTTTCAACTGGATACGCTACAACTCCCAACACACCCAACCCTCCCAAATAACTTATTACCGGTCAATTTAGAGTTTTTTGGAAGGATAATTTTCTCTTAGAAAATCAAATGGAAATGATGAATATTCCTGCGTTCTCTTGTCGTTGCCCCTTAGGTCTTCGGATACTCCGGTTTTTGACATGTTTCCTTCTTGGAAACGTGCCTTATGTAGTGTATAGTGGTATTTAAGATATATTGAAAATCACATGAAAGGACCGATGAAGGATTTGACTATTTTAGTTCAAGACAATGAAATCTGCTACTCAGCGCAGCTAATAATTGCAGCACTAAATGAAGCGCCAGGAATAGGGCTTACAATAGCCGAGATGAAAGACACTCTTGGTGAAATCCCGGTTCTCGTGGTGGACGGAAAAAGCAGTGACCGAACAGTTGAGATAGCCAAAAACTTGGGAGCAAAAGTTGTTTGCCAAAACGGCATTGGCAAGGGCGACGCCTTAGCTAAAGCTCTTGAGCACATCGACCTAAATGTGGATTACATTATTCTTACTGATGCAGACTACACTTACCCTGCTGAATACGTCCCCGCAATGATAAAAGTCCTCGAAGAAAACCCGCTTGTTGGAATGGTTTGTGGAAACAGGTTAAACGGGCAAGTTGACAAGGAAGCTTTACATAGCATTTTTCACATTGGAAACAAGATGTTAGCTTTTGTACATAACATGCTTAATGGTGTGCCGCTTCAGGACCCGTTGACTGGGCTGCGGGCAATACGTGCTGAGATTTTGCAAGGGTGGCTTGTGAAATCTAAAGGCTTTGACATCGAAGTTGAGCTAAACCACTTGGTTGAGCGGCGCGGTTACACAATCAAGGAAGTACCAATTGCTTATAGGACAAGGTTAGGCGAAAAGAAACTTAAAGTAAGTCACGGTTTCACAATCCTGAAAAGAATATTACTAGAGACGACTTTTCAGAACTAAGAACAAAAACAAAGTTACTTCCTAAACATAAATAACTCCAAAAAACAGTTTCGTACATTTTCAAAAGAAGACCATCAAATCTTAAATATACAAATTGTGTAAGAATACTTCAAGGTTTCAATGTCTAACGATGAAAACACTGAATTGCTGCTTGGTTTGGGTTTGACTCTTAACCAGGCAAAGGTTTACTTAGCAATACTTAAACTGGAAAAAACTACCGTGGGACAGGTAGCGAACTTTTCGAAAGTGCGCAGAGAAGATGTCTACAGAATTCTGCCGTCACTTGAAAAAATGGGCCTGATTGAAAGATTGCTTGGCAAACCAACTGAAATTAGGGCCACTCGCATTTCGGATGCTTTAAGCCTCTTAGTAGCCGAAGAAAAAGGCAAATCTGATGAGCGGCTTGTGGGTATGAGAGGTATAGTTCAAAAACTGACGCTTAAAGACTGGAAGCAACAACTTCCCAAAGAAGAAAGCATCTACATACTGATAGCGGAAAAGAAATCAATTTTTGCTAAAACTGCAGATCTAATTAGTAACTCAAAAAAAGAAGTTGCATTAATTGCGGACAAAGGAAGGATTATGCCCGTTTTATTTCAATTTTCGGACGAATACAAACTGGCGATAAAGAATAGCGCTCAGATTCGAATAATTTTTGAAGGAGAAAGCCCGGACCATTTGCTTAAAGAAAAAGTGAAAAAACTGATGGGTAGCACTTCGGTTCAATGTCAAGTTTCATCCTGAACCTTTGAATCACTTTATAATGTCTGATGACAAAGAGGCATTGATTACCACCTCTAAGGAAAGTGGCTTAGGCGAAAGCCCTTCTTTATGGACAAACAACAGCAACCTCATTGGTGTACTCAGAACAGGTTTTGAATCGGACTGGAAAAGAGCTGAAGAATAGCCTCAAAATTCATTTTTTGTGCGGTTTCGCGTTCCAAATTTCTTATGGCATATGACCGATTAGCGCAGACGCAACCGCCAGTTTGTCGGTGTGTGCTCACATTCACATGTGCTTAACTCTCTCAATGACCATATATAATGTATACAAAATTATGAGCGTAAAGGGAGGTTAGATAAGAATGAAAAGTAAAGAGTTTATAGATAAAGATGTGTTTGCGTTAGATGAAAAAATCGGCAAAATCAAAGAGGTAGAAGTAGATGCTGATGAATGGAAAGTAACTCATCTTGAAGTCGAATTGGATAAGAACGTAGCTGAATCGGTGCTTGGCGCAAAGAAAGGCGGAGTGCGAAATAAGCTAAATGTTTCAGCTTTAGAGAAAGGGACTGGCGTCTGGACAGACAATGGATTGCACTTAAAAGTTGCAAAAGACAAGCTTCACATGTACCTATCACCAGCAGTTAAGACATAGTTGGATGTTTCTTTCCAACATTTTCAACAAATCCCACGGTTATTTCTTTTCATACGTTTAATATTAGGCTATTTCGACTAATTTTTGAAACTTTGAATGCCAATTAAAAGAGGATATAGTGAATGAGACTTTCTGATGATCAAAATCATTGTGCAAATTAATCTGTTAGTGAACCTACAGACAAGAGAGCCTGGCAAAAGATAATTTCGCAGTGCGTTATTGTTTGGTTTTTTAATCTCGCGCTTTCCGCAATCCATAACATTAAATGTTCTTCGGAGATACGTATTTATTACACAATAAGTGGATCTTTTTTGCTGTCTGCTGAAAATTCTCCTGGAATAAAAGAACAATAGACCTAACGCAACAAAAACTACACCTGGAGCAATGTACGGCATCATGCTGAGCGTGGTGAATACAGCTTTCGGATTAAGAATTCCACCAAGAATTATCGCAAAGATTATTATTCCAATGGATAGGATAAATGAAAACTTGTATGGCCTATCGGTCTTGGTCTTAACTAGTTTCTTTCTGTCAAGTTCGCCCACAAGAAAATTCAAGAAGATGCCTATTGAAGCCAATTAACAATGGAATTGTAATAGAAAGAGTTTCATTATGCAGACTGAAATCAATGAACTGCCGCAAGCCTGAAACAGAAAAGAGAGTCAAAAGAAGAAAAATAGCTACGGATCCAAAAAAGATACACCTGTCAAGATATTTCCCTGATAAGAGCTGGGCCGTAAGTTCTTCTATTTGGCACAGGTATCTCTCCAGGTTTGATGTCTTTTGTAGTTCTTCGTGTCAAGCCAGGAAAATCGTTCGAAAGAAAATAGATCTTATGTTTTGGATCAAGCGGCAATTTCTTGCCATCTGAATCATACACCGCTTTGGTGACAATTCTTGAAAAAGGGTATAGCCATTCGACACCTCTGTCCCTTGTTGTCGTGAAAGAATCTAAGAATGAGTGAAGAAAAGCTCCGATGCCAAAAAACGGGTTTATCAGATACACTACGCCGATAAATAAGAAATTGTGGAATAATGCACGATGGATCTGTCTGAGTCGAAAGGACTCCTTGCTAAAAAAGCCGTATTCTCTGTCTAGATCATTAATTGCCGCACCCACACCAACCATTAGCGCTATTTCTGGTTTGCCAAACAATAAGGCTCCAACAAGTATGCCAAACATTATGTGGGTGGAAAGATTCATGAGAACAACCCCTCGTCTGGTGACTGGGTAATTAGAATATGAACAAATTTTAAGAATATAAAGATAATTAAATCTAGAATCATCGTTTTTCAGGATATCCAACCCGAATTCTGCTTCGGCTTGTCCCCAACAGCACCGCCATTTGCTTGATTGCTGTAGCTGTTTGTTCACAGTCACACATGTTAAAGAAGAGCTTTCAAGTTAAGGGTGAGTAGAGGCTTTGAAAATGGGATTGCTTGATGTGCTTTTCGTAGTTGCTGCCATACTTATCATACTGTGGCTCCTTGGCTTTGTCTTATTCAACCTTGGCACCATAATATGGGTTCTGCTTGTCATAGCCATAATCATAATACTTGTGCGATTGATTTCTGGACGAAGAATATAACATAAGTCCAAATAGCAATAAAAAATTCAGCAAGTGACATACAATTCGATGCTCAGTTTTTTTGGAAACATGCGGACGACGAAACTATTGATTTGCACAACTCGTCTTAAGCCAAACTAAATTGAAAACTGCTCTGCATTAAAAATTAGGAATGTGCTGCACTCAAACAAATCTCAAGCCCCTGTTTAGTAATTTGGGAGGTGAATTTGAATATGTCAGAAATTTCACGAATAGCATACTACTTAGCGCTTATAGGAGGAATACTGCTAGTAATCTTCGGGTTGCTATCACTCATCGGATATGCTTTCGCATATCATTGGATCATTTATATCATTTGGCTTTGCTTACTTCGGAATTGTTACTATCATCTGCGGCATCATAGCAATAATTGGCGCAAAAAGCGTGACTACTCTTGTTTGGGCAATCGTACTCATAATCGTCGGAATCATTGGCGGTGGACTCGGTGGATTGTTGGTTATCCTCGGAGGACTATCGGACTCATTGCGAATACTAAAAAACATATTGCTAGTTGTAACCATTTAATCAAAGAGTATAGTGCAGAAGCTATAGAGTGAAACGGTTATTGATAGCTTTTATGCCTGTCCAACGTTTCTTTATTTACCCTGGTTTTTCCTAAACCGCCGTTGTGTGCGCTCAAAACAAATTGCAACGTATTTTCTTTGAAAAATTCTCTAAATTGATTTCCGCATTTAGTACACTTATACATCTTAACTCGGAATCGCCCAAAATCCCATTCCTTATCAGGTTCTTTCATATGGGCTGTGCAATTTGGACATTTAGGCATAGCTTTCCACCTATCAAGCTAAAAGACAAAATAGCTATATATCCATTTCAGCGATAGTTCTAACAACTCATTTCGCGTCTCCAGCAAACAGACAGTTCAATCCTCAGTATAGAATTAGGGCAAAGGCCGTCTTACCCTCTGTTGGGGTAAAGTTTGAAATTGCGTCTTTGTTTTTTTCCGCGAGGAGCATGTGGCCCTGTTTGCGATTCATTTTGCTTCGTACTTTCTTTTTTGTTCTCGCCAGTGTATCGTTTTACTTCTTTTTTGTGCGAGGTTGGTTGCTTTGTTTCTTGTTCAACTGGTTTAATATTTTCTTTTTCACTCATTCTGTTTTCACCTCAGCTTATCAGTTTTATTTTTCTTTTAAAAAAGTAGTTACTGAAATTACTGCAGTTAAGACTTTACTTCTCTGTCTTCAGTGTAGTCTCTGTCCTCATGGACTTCCTCTTCTTCTTCGTCTTCGGTTTCTTCTTCAGCCTCGCTTGCTTCTTCGCCTTCAGCCGCTGCTTTATCTTCAGCTTCACCTTTTGGCGGATAAGCCTTATCTAACCAAACTTCAAACTGCCTCTTGCTATCAGAGACAGAAAAAGCCCATTCACATAATCCACTAATCACTTTGCTAATGTCAATTTCGTGGTCGTCCGCTAACTGTTTCAAATACTCTTCCCAATTTGCAGGTAAAGATACAGAAAAACTACCCATAAAATAATCTCCAATATCTTTTATTGTCAAGTTATATTTTAAGCTTCAAAACACGCGGGAATTTACGCTCTGGTAATGATATGTCTATCTTTGTTCTTTTAACAATTGCAATCTCTTAGCGACTTCTTTGGAGATTTTCTCTAAACCTTGAGCCAATTCGTCTCGATCAACTTCGTCTAAAGGATAACATTTTCCTTCCTTGTCAATGAACACAAGTTCCAATTTTTTAGTAACCATAATATTCACCTGATTAACTTAGGCTTTTATTGTTCACGATTCGATTAAACTTTTCTTTTTCAGTCGTCGAAATGTAACTTGCTTGGCAATGACGATCTAACGGCTTCAGCTAGATTGCCGACAGAAATCAGAACAAAAATGTTCTAGCTCCACCATTTCCAGCCCAACCGCTTGAAGCTCAAATACATCGCTAACAGAATTATTCCCCATCCAAGCGGGATACTTCCAATTACAAGTATCAGGTTGCTTTGCAAGTAAGTGTAGCTTGCCCAACCAGTTAAGATTGTTAAACCTACAAGTAATAAAACAAAAATGCCTGCGTGAATTGCCCGTTCAGCTGTCATCTATACACCCAAGTTGTACCATTATTTCCCTGTATTGTTAAAAGATTTTCTGTTAACGTTTATTTTCTAGTTGGAGCTTTTTTGGTTGAAGCCAATGATGCATGAAGAGCCGTCTGAATTGTGAAGAATATTATAATGGGGAACTGAGGCTTCAAAGATGCGGCGGCGCTTAGAGATCCTATTTTAGGTGTTTCTTTGGTTTTAGTGCTGTAATATTTATTTAAAGGAACTGTAGAATGATTATGGCTGAGAGACTCCGATGGCATTAGAAAAGTTAGGTTCTTCTTTAACTGACGCTATAAAAAAGCTGTTTAAAGCTGGCGTAGTGGACGAAGCTGCAGTGAAAGAACTTGTCCGCGATATACAGAGAGCCTTGCTTCAATCTGACGTTAACGTTCAACTTGTTCTTGAAATTTCTAAGCGAATTGAGGAGCGAGCATTAAAAGAAAAAGTTCCTCCTGGCATTTCCAGACGCGAACACGTGATAAAAGTCGTTTATGAAGAACTAACTCGTTTTGTAGGTGACAAGCCTGTTCCACTCAAGGTGGAGCCTGGCAAAAGAAAAATCATAATGCTTGTCGGAATCCAAGGCTCAGGCAAAACCACTCACGCAGCCAAACTGGCACGATACTTCCAGAAAAGAGGTTTAAAGCCAGCTTTAATTTGCGCTGACACTTTTCGCCCGGGGGCATATGCTCAGCTTCAGCAATTGGCAGCCAGAATAAACGTTCCTATTTACGGCGACGTGAAAGAGAAAAATCCAATTAAAGTCGTCAAAGAAGGGTTAAAACAATTCAGCGACAAGGACCTATTAATCGTTGACACATCAGGCAGGCACAAGGAAGAGAAAGATCTAATCAAAGAAATGAAAGATCTTGAAAAGAACATCAAGCCTGACGAAGTCATAATGGTTATTGACGGCACCATTGGTCAGCAAGCCCTTATCCAAGCAAAAACATTCCATGAGGCAACACCAATTGGAGCGATAATAGTTACAAAACTTGATGGTACTTCTCGTGGAGGAGGCGCACTATCAGCCGTTGCAGCAACAGGTGCACCAATAAAGTTTATTGGCACAGGCGAAAAAATCGAAGATGTAGAAGCGTTTATTCCATCACGCTTTGTTGGTCGGCTCTTAGGCATGGGCGATTTGGAAACGCTTTTGGAAAAGGTGCATGAGGCTGAAATTAAGGTTCCGCCAAAGAAAGCTAAAGAAATAATGAGTGGCAACTTTACCCTCACAGACATGTACGAGCAGTTTGCAGCTGTCAAAGGTATGGGTCCATTTAAGAAAGTGCTCCAGATGTTGCCAGGTATGTCTTCTAACGTGCCAGACGAAATGTTGAATACTGCTGAGGGTCGCTTGGAAAAATGGCAAGTAATAATTCAGTCCATGACACCTAAAGAAAAAGAAAACCCGAAGATATTGAACTCCTCCAGAGCAAGACGAATAGCACGAGGCTCCGGAACAACAGAAAAAGACGTTAAAGAACTTGTCAAACAGTATTTCATGATGCGTAAAATGCTAAAGACGTTTAAACGCAAAAAGAAACTGCCCTTCGGGCTTGGCGGAAAAGGAATGCCCGCGAATTTTCCAGTAGGCTAAATGACATGGATGTTTTAGAAAAAGCGTTTGAACTTCTTAGCAAATATCCTCTCTGTGACCACTGCCTTGGAAGACAATTTGCGTTGCTTGGCTACAGCATGGAAAACAACGTGCGTGGCTCAGCATTAAAAATCAGTTTAACACTTACAAGCTAACGACTTGGCCAAAGAAAAAAATGTTGAAGGCGTAAAACGGCTAAAAGTTTTGGCAACGAATGGTTTTTCAAGAGAAGCCCAAGAAACCCTAAAGCATCTCAAAAAAAGGATTCCAAAACAAGCCTTGGAAGAGAAGTGCTATCTTTGTGAAGGCAAATTTGAGCTTCTGAACAATTTAACTGAGAAATCTTTAGGCTGCCATCGAGAGCTATGAGTTTACTACTTTTCTTGTAGGCATTGAAGTACCCATTAAGGTTGAGGAACGGGAAGATGAGTTCAAGGCTGTCTTCAACCTTGGCTACAGCGAAAGTATTAAGCATGAATTTGGCCGATTATTTGGCAAAGCCCTTGCTAAACGCACGGGTAAAGAGGCAGATTACTTAATTCCTGACCTAGTTGTAGTAATCAATCCTTTTCGAGAAAGCGTGCGTCTTCAGGTTAACCCGCTTTTTGTCGGCGGCAGATACCGCAAGCTAGTGCGGGATATTCCACAGTCAAAATGGTTCTGTTCAAGCTGCCATGGAAGAGGCTGCGAGAAATGCGGTGGAACAGGCAAAATGTATCCTGAATCAGTTGAAGAGCTAACTTCAAAGCCACTGCTAGAAGCAACTGAAGGGCAAAAAACATCTATTTCATGCTTCTGGACGCGAAGACATAGATGCTCGAATGCTTGGAACTGGGCGCCCTTTTGTTATTGAGGTTTCTGAACCTAAGAAACGGTCTGTTGATTTGAAAGAAATTGAAGCCAAAATTAATGCAGGAGCAGTTGGTAAAGTTGAGGTTTCAAGATTACGCTTTGCCACCAAGGATGTGGTTAGGCACCTCAAGAAGGGTGAAGGCGCTCAGAAGGAATATCGGTTGCTTGCTGAATTTGAGAACCCAGTTTCTGATGAGGATCTGAGAATGTTGGAAGAGAAGCTCACTGGAGCCACAATTAAGCAGCAGACGCCTTTACGTGTTATGCATAGAAGGGCGGATTTAATCCGAGAAAGGTACATATATAAGCTTAAAGTTAAGAAGGTGTCGCTTAAGAGGGCTCTACTGGAAATTCGTTGCCAAGGCGGGCTCTATGTTAAAGAATTGGTGTCTGGAGATGAAGGTCGAACAATACCAAACGTTTCGGATTTGCTCAAAAACAGAGCGAAGACGCTTAAGCTTGACGTTTTAAAAGTAATAATGGATGATTAAAAAAGGTGAAAATTGAATGAAAGGTTCAAAAGGATATTACACGGGCACTCGCAGTTTACTGAAAAAGCCAACTCAGAGAAAAAGGTAAGCTAAACATTGGCAAAATACTTCAAGAGTATCCATCCTGGTTCTCAAGTGATAATAAAGATGGATTCTAGCGTACAGAAGAGTATGCCTCATAAAAGATTCCACGGTAAAATAGGTGTAATAAAAGAGAAGCGAGGACGCGGATACGTAATTACTGTTCCTCAAGGCAACAGCATTCAAAGAAATCATCACTCGTGCAGAACATTTAGAGCCTTACACAGGTAAGTGAGGAAAATGAGCAAGAGAGAAATAAGCGAAAGCCGCTTGACCCTACCGCAAGTTAAGAAAGTATTAGAGTCAGTTGGCGAGGAAAATCTAGACCAATTACAACGAAGAACTCTAGATTACGTAAACAAATTCTCCAAAGTGGATCCTGAAAAAGCAGAAGAACTTCTTCAAACACTTGTTAAAGAATACGAAATTGATGAAGCTGAAGCAATTCAAATCATAAATTGTCTGCCTGAAACTGTTGACGAATTGAGAATTTTCTTAGCTGGCGGTCGCAAAATCATAGAAACCTCAAAATTGCAAGCTATTGTTGAGCTTTTGAATGAGAATAGGACTTTGAAGTAGTCGCTAAGTGACTAAGTATTTTTAAGCAGTAAGCGCAATACACTAGGAGAGCTTAGTGACTATTATGGAAAAGCGGTACGAAGAATACGCTTACGTGTTAGATTTCTTGACACACGGTAAGCCTGGATTCCGCCCGACTGGACGGGCAGGTTATCGAGCGGGAGCTTTGATTCAGTGTATCGGCGAAGAATTTTTCACGCTTTTAGAAGCTTTGGTGAAAGAAGGTTTAATGCTCAAGCCAGGAGACCGTGTCTACGTAGGCAAGGATTCTCGCCAAGAAGTCACATATATTATAGGGCGAATAGGCTTTGAAGAATTAACTGCATCAGCCAAAGCAGAGCTTCCAAGCGTCATAGGTAAAATAGTTGTAAATCGGGAAAAATGGTTTGTAAACTTTTTCAATACAACACGTGCAATTACCCCTCGCATGCATGCCTTAGAGTTGGTTCCAGGCATCGGCAAAAAATACATGTGGCAAGTTATTAATGAGCGAGATCGTAAGCCCTTTGAAAGCTTTGAAGATTTGCAAAAACGTACCGAGTTGCCTAATCCTGTAAAGCTAATAACTAAGCGTGTTATGGAAGAACTTGAAGGCGACAGCAAATACCGATTATTCACCCGCGCGCAGTAAGGCACAAGCGATGAGTCTTGAGGAAACGAAGCAACTGCTTCGAACCTACCGAATATCCCCGAACAAGCTTTTGGGCCAAAATTTCATGGTTGAGACATCACTCTACGAAAAGTTGTGCAGTTATGCAGCACTTGAAAGTTCAGATGTGGTGTTAGATGCTGGTGCAGGTTTCGGTTTTCTTGCCCGTTTCTTGGCTGAAAAATGCAAATCAGTAATTGCAGTTGAGAAGGACCGGCAAGTTGCAGAAGTGCTTCGTGAACAAACCAAAGGAATCGGCAACGTGACTGTTATAGAAGGCGACGTGTTGAAAGCAACATTGCCTAACTTTAACAAAGTCATAGCAATCCCTCCATACTACCTATCTTCTCATCTTATAACTTGGCTTCTTGAACGCAAAATCGACTGTGCAGTGCTGATTTTACAGAAAGAATTTGCCGCTCGTCTTGTTGCCTCAGTAGGTAGCGAAGATTACGGCTGGTTAACGGTTGTGACCAATCAGCAAGCAGAAGTTCAACTTTTAGATTCAGTTCCAAAAGAGATGTTTTATCCTCAACCTGAAGTAGATTCAATAATTCTTAGCTTAAAACCTTGGAGCAAAAAACCATTTGAAGTAAAAGATGCAACATTTTTCAAGCAAATGGTTAAGTGGCTTTTTACCCAACGCAACAAAAAATTAGGCAAAGCACTTGCGCCATTCCTTAAAACCACTTTAAAGTTAAGCAAGGAAGAAGCGGAGAAACTTAGTCTTACCTTGCCTTTTCATGATAAGCGTGCAAGAGAGTTGTCGCCTAAAAATTTTGGAGAATTAGCAAATGCCATTCTCAGTTAAGAGAGCAACCTTTGGGAAATACATTTTTGATGTTTCTGAGGAAGTTTACGAGCCTGCCGAAGACTCTTTTCTTTTCGCCGAAAATCTTGACATAGAAAAAGACGCAGAGGTTTTAGATGTTGGCACGGGCTGTGGTATACTTGGCATATTAGCCGCGGAAAAAGCTGCCTAATGTAGTTGCGGTTGATTTAAATCCGTATGCTATTCGTTGCGCAAAAAAGAATTCAGCGCTTAACAATGTAACGGTAAAATGGCTTTCATTCAAGCTGGTCTATTAACCGCTTTTAATGAAAATGCAAAATTTGATTTAATTCTCTTTAATGCGCCCTACCTTCCTTCAGACAGAGTGTGAAGAAGATTCTTGGATGGTGCGTTCTTGGGCAGGTGGCATTAATGGTAGGCAAGTTATCGACCAATTTATTTCCCAAGCCCCACCACACTTGAAAGCCAACGGGCGAATTCTCTTAATGCAGTCTACGCTTGCAAATCCTGAAGAAACGATTCGGAAATTTGAAGAAATCAATCTAAAAGCAAGCATTAAAGCCGAACGTAAATTACCTTTCTTTGAAACTCTAACACTAATAGAAGCCAAAAATAAACTGAAGTAAGTCGGCGTGTTATTCTTGCCTTCTGAAAAGCAAATAAAGGAATGTTGTATTGGTTATTGTGGTGACTAAAATGACGATTTGGTTTTATGTTAAAACAAGCGATGACCCCAAAACGGTTGGAGACATTGTTTGTGCTTTCAATTTTACAGAAGGCATACATCCTGGAGACAAGTACTCTTGGATTATGGAAGTTGGGAAAGATGAGCCTGGCTATTGGGAAATTAAAGGTAAATATGCCGGGTTAAAAGACCTCACTGAAATAGGTATCGTTTACAGAATAGGTGACACAGTGGTTTTGTCAGAAATTGATGATGACTTAGCTCCAGACTTTCTTGATCCATTAATAACAAAGTATGGATTTGACAACGTTAAGTGGATTGTTGTTCAAAAAATGAAATAAAAATCGCTCAAAATGGCGATTATTTTTTTTTATGTTATCTTTTGAATACTGAATTGCATGTTTTTGCTGATTCTGAGTTCATAATGTTCATATTCTTAATGTGTCAAAACAGATTGATTGATTCATATGGTTCATTGTCCTAGTTGTGGAAATGAAGTTAGCAAACCTTCAAGTGTACTGAAGAATCAATGCTTTACTATTGAAGCGTATAATTGTGGAAAATGTCACCATAACTTCAAAGTCACAATTAATCAATCATTATAATCATGTATATTGTGTAGTAAATTATGATCTTCTCATGAATATTTTTTGATGATTGCAGACTTAACATTATTGTTTGTCGTATTTTTCGAATTCATTATTCACTATCGTTAGTTCTACGCATGCTTGTTTGAACATGTCTATTGTGTCAGCGTCAGCATGGTAACGTTTTTCGCAGACAACCCGTTTTATGCCAGCGTTGATTATCATCATGGCACAGGTTCTGCATGGAGTCATTTTGCAAAAAAGTGTTGCTCCTTCAAGTGATATCCCAAATCTAGCTGCTTGAATGATCGCGTTTTGTTCCGCATGAAGAGTGCGCACGCAATGCTGAGTAACATTGCCGTTGGTGTCAAACACTTTTCGCATGTCATGCCCGGCTTCATCGCAATGTGGCAAACCCATGGGGGCGCCAACGTACCCGGTAGTCATTATTCGCTTATCCTTAACGATGACACAGCCGCTTCTTCCTCGGTCACACGTGGCGCGTTTAGCGACTGCTTCACATAAATCTAAGAAATATCTGTCCCAATTAGGTCTTGAATGATTTTCCATTGTCTGCTGCCTCAAATCTTTAGACACATAGTTCATCAGAAGAAATTAATAAATTATCTCTGCAAGCAGCTGTTTATTTTTGGTAGACATGGATTTGTCTGCCAATTTTATGCCGTTCATCAACCTCTACTAAGGAACGCATGCTCAACCAGTTCTTCATGTTCTCGGGCATTCTGGGAGAACATGTCTTCAGAAAAAGGCTGCACTAGCTTGAATCCTTTATTTTCAAGTTTCTCCAGCAATAGGCATAGTTACGGATTGCCCCGAACGAGTAACGATGTAAGGGCGTCACAAGAACTAATCGACCATCCTTTTTCAGAACCTTAGATGCTTGGTCAACCAAACCAAAGAATAAAGGTTCCAGTTTCTCGATAATTTTCTGGGCATATGGTCCAGTAGGTACTTGACGCAAAGCTGGACCCAAATCAGGCTCAGTTACAATACAATCAACCGTTTCCTGTCCCACCTTCTCAGCAAGCCTTCCCACATCACCTTGCACAACCCTGAACTCCGCATTTTCAAGGCCATACTCTCTTTTTATCCACTGTCAAGTTTTCATTTGCAGCCTTAACACACCAAGGATTAACATCTACACCAACAACGTTTGCCCTCTCCAGCAGTGCTTCTTGAAGAACAGTGCCAACACCGCAAAACGGGTCAAGCAAAACCTTTCCAGGCGTACAAGCCGATAAGTTAACCATTATCCTAGCTAACCTTGGGGGCATTCCAAAAATTTTTCGTTGAACAGGCTTGTAAACGTCTCTTTTTTGAAACTCAAAGGGATTATGAACGGCTACAGTTTGAGCTACCCATGTTTCTTCCTTGCCAATACAAAACAATATTTCTGCTTTGTTTTCAACTAAATTTTTCTTTAATACTTCCACGTGGCTTAGCTGAGCTGAATGTCTATCTTTGGAAAAACCCATAAACTTTGATTTCTTGCCGTACCCCTTCAACTCGTCTTTTACTGGCGCTTCCGACAAACCGTTGAATGGTCCCTGACAGAGGGCGCAATGGATTTTCAGCGCAGTATACGCTTACTCCAAAAAACAGCTTTCTCAGCGGACTTATCTATCTCATCAACTAAACCGCTTGATGCTAAAGTTTCGGTTATTTGTGATTGGGCTTGCTTGTTTTTATCAACAAAAGCTTCCCTTAATAACGTGGGTTGGAAATTGTGCTTTGCTCCTCGCCAATTTTTATTGTTCCGCCTAATGCCTCAATGGCAGAAGCATCAAAGTTTTCTGTAAATTCAATAACGAAGAAATCTTTGGAAAAAAATTTTATTTCAAATTTCATTGCTCTCGCTTTCAGGTAAGCAGCAAGCTCCGCTAAGGAAAGTCTCCAGTTTTTTCCTGAAATAAATAACATTGTCGGCATCTGGAAGATGAAGAGTTACCTAAGTATATAAGAACTGACGCCCCGTTATGACTAGAATCGTCTCTTGCAGACTTTACAAATATACATTGAAAATATACACAAGCTTAAGTGAAATGTTACAAATCGTTTAAATACCGCTGGATGAGTATGCTAAAAAGGGACGTAGCATGCACGCAAAAAATTACAGGCACGTTAAAAATCGAGCGTACACAAGAAAAGAATACGCTAGAGGTTTTCCACCGCCAAAAATTGTAAAGTTTACAATGGGTGACACTAAGGGCACTTTTGCAGTTCAAGGTCAACTTATCGCTTTGGAACGAGCCCAAATACGTCACAGTGCACTCGAAGCAATGCGTGTGGCTACAAACCGTGTTTTAATGGACAAAGTTATTAATGATTATCTTATGGTTGTTCATCCATACCCTCACATTATTCTAAGAGAAAACAAAATGATCTTTGGCGCTCACGCTGACCGACTTCAACAAGGAATGAGACGTTCCTTCGGAACTGCAATTGGCACTGCAGCGAAAGTTGAAGTAGGCCAACCACTCATGACAGTCAAAGTAAAAGCCGGATTTGAGGAAACAGCCAAAGAATCCCTTAAAAGAGGAAGCGCAAAACTTCCAATACCATGCAAAATAGTTATCTCCAAAATTGAAGCACCTCCAGAAGTAGACTTAGCTGACGAAGCTGAGAACGCAGAACCGGAGACGGAGACGGCTTGAGCGACAAAGAGAAGCAACTGGTTTTATGGTTTAATGATGTAAGAAATACTGATGTTATTTTGGTTGGCGGGAAAAACGCCAGCCTCGGTGAAATGATTAATGCCGGCTTGCCTGTTCCACCAGGTTTTGCCGTAACAGCTTATTCTTATGAAAAATATATTCAAGAAAAAAATATAGCCGCGAAAATTTATGAAATAATAAAAGAAACAGTCACGGACCTAAATGACCCAAAACAATATGATGTAGCGTCCAAGAAGATTCGTGAACTTATCGAAAAAACTCCAATGCCTAAAGAAATTGAAACTGCGATAAGGACGGCTTACAAAGAACTCAACAAACGGCTTGGGTTAAAAGATACTTTTGTTGCTGTACGATCAAGTGCTACAGCCGAAGATTTACCTGATGCATCATTTGCAGGTCAACAAGAAACTTACCTAAACGTAAAAGGTGCTGATGACCTAGTTGACAAAGTCGTAAAATGCTGGTCAAGCCTATTTACGCCACGAGCAATCTTTTACAGAAATGAAAAAGGGTTTCCACATGAAAAAGTCTTCATCAGCGTCGGCGTCCAAAAAATGGTTAATTCTGGATGCGCCGGAGTCATGTTCACAATAAATCCTGTCACTGGAAACCGTGACGAAATTGTTATCGAAGGCAACTACGGCTTAGGAGAAACTGTTGTGTCAGGCGCCGTTAACCCTGACGACTTTGTCATAGACAAAGCAACCTCTACGATTAAGGAGCGGAGGATTTCTCGCAAAACTGTAGAATACATTCGTGATCCTCAAACAGGCAAAACAGTGCACTTAGAAGTGCCAGCAGACAAGCAGAAAATAACTTGCATAGACGACAGAGAAATCTTGGCATTGGCTGAGCTGGCGAAGCGTATTGAGAAGCATTATGGCAAACCAATGGATATTGAATGGGCAATTGACCAAGATTTGGAATATCCACAAGACATATTTATAGTTCAAGCGAGGCCAGAAACAGTTTTTGGCACAAAAACACAGGAAGCGCCGAAAATGGAAGAATCAAAACATGAACAATTAAAAGTAGTGGTTAGAGGTATTTCAGCAGGAAGAAGAGGGTATGGAATAGGAAAAGCAACAATTGTCCTAAACCCTGACGATGCAAACAGAGATATGAAAAAAGGCGATATTCTTGTTACAGGCATGACTGACCCTGACTTTGTGCCATTCATGAAAATGGCAAGTGCCATTGTCACGGACAAAGGCGGAATCACTTCTCACGCGGCAATCGTTAGCCGAGAACTTAACATACCGTGCGTGGTTGGAACAGAAATAGCTACACAAGTAATGAAAACGGGTCAAGATTACACTGTTGACTCAAGAAACGGTGTAATTTATGAAGGCATAATGGAGCAAGCTGTTCAACCCGTAGCAGCATCAAACGGATCCGGCATTGTTATGCAAGTAGCAGATTCAGCTCCAGTAACGGCCACAAAAATTTACATGAATTTAGGCACGCCAGAGATGATCGAACAATACAAGAACCTACCGTTTGAAGGCATCGGTCTAATGCGAACTGAATTCATTTTAGCCAGCGCTATAGGACAACATCCGATGGCGTTTGTTGACGCAGGGCAAAGCCAACAATTTGTTGACAAACTCGCAGACGGCATAGCGACAGTTGCAAGGGCAATTCAACCCAAACCAGTCGTTGTACGCTTAAGCGACTTCAAAACTAATGAGTACCGAGGCTTAAAGGGCGGAGAAAAATACGAAATTATTGAAGAAAACCCAATGCTAGGTTGGAGAGGTTGCAGCCGCTACATAAGCAAATGGTACATCCAAGCATTCCGACTAGAATGTCAAGCTATAAAGAAATGCCGAACTGAATGGTCTCTCAAAAACGTTTACGTTATGCTTCCAATGGTTCGCACTCTTTGGGAAGCTAAACAAGTTCTTGCAATAATGAAGGAAGAAGGTTTAGAGCGCGGTCGAGACTTCAAGGTTTGGTTCATGGCTGAAACACCTTCTATAGGTATAATGGCTGACGAATTTTCAAAGTTGGTGGATGGATTCTCAATAGGCTCAAATGACATGACCCAAGGTGTATTAATGATAGATCGCGATTCTGAACGGTTAGGACAAATGGGCTATTTCGACGAGAGAGATCCAGCAGTCAAAAGAATTATTGCACATCTAATCAAGGCCGCTCACGAAAATGGATGTACAGTCTCGATTTGCGGCGAAGGACCATCAAACTATCCTGACTTTGCAGAATTCCTAGTCCGCGTTGGTATCGATAGCATTTCCGTTAACAACGATGCCGTGGTAACTACAAGAAAGAACGTTGCCAGCATTGAGCAAAAAATAATTCTTGAACGCTTAGCTGAACAAGCAGCTTTAGCCCGCGGACAACCACTTAAAAAACCGATCCAAGATTGGGAATGGCCACGTTAGCATAAAAGCTCTTTTGCAATCGTTGAGTTCTTCTTTTCTTATTTTCAACCTTTTGTTAGATGATAGAGGATGGACAAGATATGATAGGTTTCGATTTTGAAGAAGAGCATATCAAACAAGAGGTAACTAAACTTGGCGCCAAACGTGTTCTGCTGCAGCTTCCAGAAGGTTTGAAACCTGAAGGTCCACGTTTAGCAAAAATCGTTGAAGCGAGTGGAGCGCTTCCAATAATTTCTGCTGATCCATGTTACGGTTCATGTGACCTTGCGACAAATGATGCTGAAAATTTAGGTATAGATTTGATAGTGCATTTTGGACATGCGAAACTTGTAATGTCCAAGATTCCGACATTATACGTTGAAGCAAGATCAGCGGCGGTGGTTCGTGAAGCCGTTGAGAAAGCTTTACCGCTCCTTAGTGATTACCGCGAAATCGGTTTAGCTACTACAGTGCAACACTTAGAATCACTGAAACAGGTAACAACCATTTTGAGTAAAGCTGGAAAAACAGTAATTGTGGGTAATTGTGGGCAGGTAAATTATCCTGGTCAAGTGATAGGCTGCAACTATGGCAATGTAAAATCAATAGCCGATGAAGTTGGCGCCTTCCTTTTTATTGGCGGTGGGCTGTTTCATGCATTAGGCATAGCTTTGAGTACTTCTAAACCAACATTTGTTGCGGACCCATACGATAATCGTGCTTTCTCAATTAATGATTATGCCCAAAAAACTCTCAAGCAACGCTGGGCTTGCGTTCAAGAAGCGGTAAATGCCAAGACTCTCGGAGTCTTTATCGGTTCCAAACCGGGCCAAAAACACTTTGATCAAGCCTTGAGGACTAAGGAGTTGGCCGAGAAACATGGGAAAACAGTTTATCTGTTAATGGTTAAAGAAATTGTTCCTGAAACGCTCTTGGAATTTCCGTCCATTGATGCTTATGTTAATACAGCATGCCCCAGAATTTCTCTTGAGGCGCCGCAAAAGTTTTCAAAGCCTGTATTAACTATTAATGAGTTTATTGTGGCTGTGGGCGAAGCTTCATGGGAGGATATGCTCAAAAAAGGATTATTCGAAAACTAGATCTTGAGCTATTTCTCTCGAAAATTGCTTCTCAACCTACTCCTCAAGCGCATCTTGAACAATATACCATTTCCCCATCGATTGCATCAAACATTTTGTATATCGCGGCTTATTCAAATAGTGATATTACGGGTAAAACGGTATTAGATTTAGGCTGCGGAACAGGTAGGTTGGCTTTGGGTGCCTCTTATCTTGGCGCTAAGACCGTTGTAGGAATAGACATCGACAATTTAGCCGTTAAAACCGCTGTTGATAACACTTTGAAAACCGATCATGGCAAGAAAGTCCACTGGATTGTGGGCGATATCAATTCCATTGTCGGAAAATTTGATACTGTTTTGCAGAATCCGCCTTTTGGAGTGCAAACCCGAGAAGCTGATAGAGCGTTTCTCGCGAAGGCTTTGGAAGTAGGCGATTCAGTTTACTCTTTACATAACCACCCCATAACCGATAGGCAGTTAATCAAGCAGCTCAAAGCAAGTAATGGTTTTTTGGAAGTCACTCCTTCGCCCTTTTTAGAAACGTTTGTGTCTCGGCATAATGGAATTGTTAAATGTGTTTACGCTATGCTCATGACTATTCCAAAGATGTTTGATTTTCATACAAAGCTCAAACATGACTTTGTGGTTGACTTATACGTTATCAAGAAGTTAGACGCTGAATAAGTTTTTGAATTAAGGGGCTGAGCGGATTCCGTTTATTAATCAAAAGGTTTATTGATGCGAATAGAAACTAACCATATGCATTCATCTAATACGCTTGTTTAGCTTATTTAAAATAAAAGGTAAATATCATGAGTCTAAAATCACCTGAACAAAAAACTGGTCGTTTAGTAGTGCCTGGAGAACGCTTAGGTGTAATTGAAGAGTTTATTCCAGACGCGGGAACATACGTTAAAGACGGAGTTATCTACTCCAAAACTGTTGGTCGCGCATTGATCGACCTGCTTAACAAACGTGTTTCCGTTTACCCACTGGTTAAAAGTGAATTAATCCCAAAAGTTGGGACTGTGATTGTAGGGCAAATTGGTAACCCCCAATCTGATAACGTTTTAGTTAAAATCTTCAAAACAACAAACAATAAACAATCAGGCGAATTCGGCGGCATACTGCATATTTCTGATGTTTCCGATCGGTATATCGATTCGATGAATGATGTATGCAAGCCGGGCGATATTATCAGAGCCAAAGTCATCAGCTCAAAAAACCGCATTTTCCACCTATCAACCAACGACAAGAATCTGGGCGTACTATATGCTTTCTGCTCTCGCTGTGGCGGTTCCCTTGAATCATTACGATATGATGAATTAAAGTGTCCAAGATGCGGCAATATAGAAAAGCGTAGAGTAGCACCAGATTACGGAAAAGAACCAATTGTTTAAAAAAGAGGAAAAAAAATTGAAAATAAAAGTACTTACCAGATCAGAGAAAGAGCTTAAGATTGAAATCGAAGGTGGCACTCACGGTATTTGCAACCTTTTGGCAAAGCGGCTTCTAGAGGATAAAACCGTGGAATTTGCAGGCTATGATGTGCCTCATCCTTTAGCTTCAAACCCAATAATCTACGTTAGAATGAAAGGGACAGTTAAGCCTGAAGCAGCATTGATTAAAGCTGTTGAAAAAGTTCGAGAAGCCAATGACGCTTTTGGCGTAGAGCTAGATCGCGTTCTGAAAGCGTAATCTCTTCCTTTCTTCAAGAGTTTTTCTTTTTTGCTTTGACTTTTGATATTAAATTTTAAAAGCTAAAGTGTTCCTTATACTTTTTCAAGGTAAGATTTTGGCAGTTAGAGATTTTCGAACAATAAAATCTGAAATACGAGTTCTTGGAGTCGATGATGGCAAATTCACTCCACACACCGAGGGTAGTGTTATAGTGGTTGGCGTTGTTTTCAGAGGCGGCTGCTGGCTTGACGGAGCAATGCATACACACATTGCAATAGACGGTTTTGATGCTACAGAAAAGATAGCTTCTATGATTAATGGTTCATCACATTGTAAACAGCTGCGTTTGATAATGTTAAATGGAATAACGTTCGCTGGATTTAACGTGGTTGATATAAAGAAATTAAATTTTGTCACGAACCTTCCGGTCATTGCTTTAACCGGAGACAAGCCGGATTTAGATTCCATTCGCGACGCACTCATCAACTTGTCTAAAACTGATGAGCGTTGGAAAACTGTTCTTGAAGCTGGTGAAATTCATGAAATTATCAGTCGTGGAAAGAGACTTTACATCGTTTTATCTGGAATTTCATTAGCTGATGCAGAAAAAATTATTAATTTGACCGCGACAAGAAGCAGTTTTCCTGAACCTTTGCGGGTAGCACATATCATTGCATCCGGAATTACCCTCTGATAAAACCGAATTTAGACAAAGTTTAAAAGGTACCATGCTAAGGGAATCCGAAACGTATAGAGAGTGATGATATGGAATTCTGCCCTAAATGTGGATCTCGTCTTGAACCAAAGAAATCCAAGAGCGGAAAAGATGCTTCTTTAGTTCTCGTCTGCCCCAAATGCGGATATAAAAAACCGGAAGGCGGCGAAAATGCAGAAACAAAAGTAGCGCCGAAAGTAATCCAACATAGTCCCCAGCAACTAGTTGCTGTTATTGGAAAAGAAGAGCAGAAACTAAGCACCTTACCAACAGTGCGTATTGAATGTCCAAGATGTGGAAACAACACAGCGTATGTTTGGCAAGTTCAGACTCGCGGAGCTGACGAATCTTCAACGCAGTTTCTCCGTTGCACCAAATGCAGTTACACATTTAGAGAATATAGCTAAAATCACTTCAATCTTTATTTCTTTTTATCTTTTGCTATATTTTAGTGACAGTTTGCTAATAGAATATTTTTTAGATTTTGCTAGAACAATTTATTTATTAGCTCAAGGTGTAATCATAAGCTATATAACTTTACAATAATATGCAATAGCGAGGAAGAGAAGTAACATGTTCAAACTTAAAGTGTCTGACGCTAAACTATTAAGAGACATGGCTACAGCCATATCCATCCTTGTAGATGAAGCCACATTCAAGATTGACCCTGAAGGTTTGAAACTGCGGGCGATGGATCCCTCACGTGTTGCCATGATTGATTTTGAATGGCCAAAATCTATTTTCCAGGAATACATGGCTACTGAACCTTCAAAAATGTGCATTAACATCAGTGAACTGCTAAAACTTCTCAAACGTGCTGGAAGAGACGAAGCTGTCGAGTTGTCTCTTGACGAAAAAACTGGACGCTTACAAATAACAATAACCGGCAAATACAGCCGTAACTTCACGATGCCGACCCTTGAAGCATCAGAAGAAGAAGTTCCGACCCCAAAAATAACCTTCAATGTAAAAGCGAAAACAACAACTCAAGGGTTAAGTCAAGCAATCGAAGATGCACAGTTGGTAAGTGACCATGTGCGCATCGAAGCTGAACCAGAAAAATTGACCTTAAGCGCTTCAGGCGACTTGATGGGCGCAATTATAACTCTGCAGAAAGGCAATGACGCTCTTCTTGATTTAGAAGTGAAAGAAAACGCTAAAGCCACATTCAGCCTTAGTTATTTGTCTGAAATCATTAAAGCTGCTTCAGCTACTTCAGATATCGCAACACTTGAATTTTCCAGTGACATGCCTGTGAAAATTGACTTCCAACAGACAAAAGAGGGAAAGTTAACTTTCTTCTTGGCGCCGCGAATCGAAACAGAATAACGTGACAACCTTGCAGATGGCATCGGCGGGATTCACAAAAAATGATTTGGCAAAGTATCCTTTCTTAAAAGAAACCGCTGAATACATCAAACCATTGGACTTGCAAATCGACGATTTAGCAAGCATGGGCATGGACCAGGCTCTTAAACGTGCGGAAGAAAGAGTTAATGAAGCGATTATAACAAGAAGTGTCAGCAGGGATAGTAAACAAATAGATATCGAAATCCTCTCTTTTCCGATCGCACTCCTGCTTGTAATAGCCACAGAAAATTCGTTTATTAAAAAAAGATACGCTCTGGCAGAAGCGAAACAAGCATCATGTGATTTAGTTAACGAACCTAAAGAAAAGATACTCAAAATAGCTGAAGATTTTGATTGGAAAATAAAACTTTCATCAAATCCCGACTCACCCCTTGATTTTACCATTCACTTCACAGATTACTTGAGGAACGCAGCGCATTTGCATGACAAAAAATGGAAGTTAACTAACAGCATTTTACTCAATGGAAACGTTTACCTAAACAAAAAAGATGTAACAAGATTGCTTGAAGAGGAAGTGCGTAGGCGAATTGAAAAACGGTTAGATGTAAAATCTCAAAAATTTCCGCCTGAGTTAATTATGATCGCTGAAAAACTAAAGAAATTGGCTGCTGAAAATATTGAAGAAAATGTCGAGGAGTTTCCTAAAACTATTGTTCAAACCGCTTTTCCCCCATGCATAAACGCAATTTACGAGGCAGCATCATCAACTCATCATCTATCGCAGATGGAGAGATTCACGTTAACAGCTTTTCTACTAAACATTGGAATGTCCACCGAAATAGTGAGCGAAATTTACAAAAGTTTTTCTGACTATAATGAAAGATTAACTCGCTACCAAATCGAGCATATAGCCGGAGAAAGAGGCTCTGGAACCCGCTATACTCCTCCACAATGCTCCATATTGCAAACGCATGGAGTATGCAAAAACAGAGATGATTTATGCCGCCGCATCTATCATCCATTGAAATATTATAAAATTAAACAACAAATCGCGTTAAATCAGTCCAAATAATTGGTATAGATTTATTAATTGACTGGCTGTAAATTAGGTTGGAGTCATATGAATTATCAATTAATCGGTAACAGTATGGTTACCTCTCAGATCGGTGTAATTCTACCGACCTATCGAGAAGAAGATAATATTTCCAAATTAATTGATGCGATTGAAGGCCTAAAATTAGACGCCTCAATTCTTGTTATTGACGATTCAAGCCCAGATAAAACAGCTGAAATCGTGCAAGAGAAACAAATCAAATACAAGAATATTTTATTGTGTGTTAGACCTAAAAAAAGTGGTTTAGGAACAGCCATAACTGATGGATTCAAATATTTTTTGTCCCTAAAACAACCGCCAAAATATGTCATTACAATGGATGCGGATTATTCACATAATCCGAAAGATATCCCGCAGCTTTTATCAAAAATGCTTGAATCTGAATGTGCCATTGTGATCGGTAGTCGATATGTTAAAGGCGGCAAAATTGAAGGTTGGCCTTTCACGAGGAAAATAATTAGTCGAACTGCGAACTCAATTGCCCGTTTTTCGCTCGGCTTAAAGCTTCACGATTGTACAAGCGGTTTCCGCTGCTATTCTACCAAGTTCCTAAAAGCAGCAATCTCTAGCCTTCACAGTCACACTTACGAAATCCAAATAGAAACCATAAGACAAGCCACTTTGAGAAATTTTTGTTTGAAAGAAACCCCTGTCTTATTTGTTAATCGAAAAATTGGGAAATCCAAGCTTTCATGGACGGAAATCCGAAGCTACATGACTTATACCTTGAAAGCAATCTCACGTTCATAGCGCTTGGTTAAGTGCTCTCATTTTCTTGGGAAATTATTATCCGTTCGTTGGGTATTTGAATCCTCACCTGCATAATCCTCTTCAGGTTAGTGACAACTTGCACGTTTGATTGACTTCTTACCGTTCGTAATTTTTCAATCGCACGATATATAGATAAATTTAGGAGGCATAATCACTATACAACAAGGGGCAAAGGGAAAGTGGAAGCTTCTCGAGACTTCGTTTATCAAAAATTCTGCGAATACTACCGAGATCCCGCAACAGTTATTCCTGCCCCAATTTCACCCAGCCAAAGAGAATTTGCTTATCTTCTTTTCAAAGAACGGTTCATGGTTAGGCATAAAAGATTCGAAGGAATTAGAACGCTGCGATCAGCGCTAAATGAAATTGTTCCCTCAGATGTTTATCATTCATGTGCTTATTATGAAAACCCTGATTTCGATATGGATAAGAAAGGGTGGTTAGGTGCTGATTTGGTCTTTGATATAGATGCTGATCATATTCCAACAACCTGTGATAAAATCCATGATGAATTCATATGTGTCAAATGCGGGTTCAGCGGCAAAGGCTTGATTCCAGAAATTTGTCCTGCTTGTGAAGCAACAAAATTCGAGACAAAAACTTGGCCCTGCGAACTTTGCATAAAATCCGCTCGGGATGAAACTGCAAAGCTGATTGATATGTTGGAAAACGATTTTGGTTTTTCATTAGATGAGTTACATGTGTTTTTTTCTGGTCATCGAGGGTACCACGTACATGTAGAGGACGAATCGGTACGGTCCTTAGATGCCCTGGGAAGGAAAGAAATTGTAGATTATGTTACAGGATTAGGTTTAGCAATATTAGATAAAGATGCGACGGAAAAACCAAAAAAGAAAAATCCGGCTAAAAGATTCAATTTGCATAATTTTGGGTGGAACAAACGACTAAAATTAGGAATGCAAAATTTTTTGGGTACTGCAACAAAAGAAGATTTGAAAAAGATTGGAATAAAAAATAATGCTGTTTTAAAAAACAAAGAAACTATCATTAAACGTTGCATAAATGAAGGCAGATGGGAAAGCATTAATGATGTCAGCATCCAAACTTGGCTAAAGCTTGCTGACCATGTGCTAGAGTTGCAATCGGCAAATATCGATACTGTTGTCACAACTGACGTTCACCGATTAATCAGGATGAACGGTACTTTACATGGTAAAACAGGATTAAAAAAAGTTGAATTTCCCGCTAAAAACCTTGAGGATTTTGACCCTTTCACTGGAGCGGTAGCTTTTAAAAAGGGCGCGGCAAAAGTGTTGGTCTCTGACGCGCCAGAGTTTAAGTTGGGGGGAGTAACGTTGGGTCCATACAAGAATCAAACGGTTGAGTTGCCTGTGGCAGCGGCAGTAATGCTTATTTGCAAGGGAAGGGCTAAGGTGGCAAACTAAATGTACAATGAGCTTTATGCAGCTTGGCGAAGAGAAATTGAAGAAGCTTCGCTTGGAGGTTTACCTCCTGATTTTTACAATAGAATAGCAGATTACCTGCGGCGACTAAAAGAAGAAAACAAAATTCTTGACAAAAAATCAATTAAAGTAAATTTGCTTGAACATGAATCAAAGAACGTAAATCTGATGCTTAAGGAACTTCTTCGAGTTAGGTACAAGAAACTCGTTCGAACAATCACTCAAAGCCAAAAAATGCCATCTGACTTGCTAACTGTTGAAGAAGCAGAGATGAGTAAAAGTTTTATCGCTTTTAGCGATGCATATCAAAAGTTCGCAAGAAGCCTCATGCAAGGCCAAGCTCCTAAAATAGACGTTAAAGTCGAAGCTCAGGCCAGTCATAAACGCGTGGCTTTAAGATTCATAAAAAATATTCCAACAATCATTGGCGCAGATATGAAAACTTACGGCCCCTACGTTGCTGAAGATGTTGCCTCTCTACCTGTTGAGAACGCTAAAATGTTGGTTAAACAGGGCTTAGCTGTTTCGGTTGAGGTTTCATAGTTTTTTCTTTGTTTGAATCAACCTTTTCTTTCTTATTCTTCCGCATTAAACCTAGGCTGACCATTATAATTAATGGGTAAGAAACTATCCACACAAGCGAAAACAATGGTCCATAATAGAAGTGAAAATCTTGTACTGCTGGCGCGTTTATGTTTCCAAAATTCTGTGTTCCAATTATGAAGAGGCTCGCTATTCGCAAAACGTTTATGCAGTAAGTGACGGCTGCTCCAATCGTGAACAGTCCGATTTTCGCTTTCCAAGACAAAGGTATACGTTGCAAAAATAGCGCGGCAACGGCTGTGTAAATTAAAAGACTTTCAATACCAGCGCACGGCCAAGCGATAGCGAAAGTGGTCGTTGTTCCCACCGACCCAGTAACCTGCAAAGTCGGCATGCCATTTTCTGTTCCAGGCAAAACAGCATACCCCATTAAGCGAAGAACAAAACCGGCTAAGCCAGCGGTTGTTGGAACCAAAAGTTGAAAAGGCGTAAATTTGCCATAAGGAAAAACGTTATCGATTGTGTAAATAATGCCGACTATTGCAGCAAATAACGCAGGTAGAGCGAAGCCACGTAAACCCTTTTTGCCAAAACAAAGGAAAGTAATCAAGCCAAAAAGAACCGAAAAAACAAGGTATTCAACAGCTAAAGGCATTAGATAATAAAAGGTAATTCCACTTTGGAAAGAAGTACTTGAAATAGCTGAGTTTAATCCGAAAGAATACTCTGAAATCACGTAAAACGTAGGAAGCAACAAGGCTATAGCAACAGCAATCAGTCCAGCCTTATTATGTTTGGTAATTTTTGTTTTAATAGTTTCCCAGCTAAGGATAAATTCCAATGCTATCAACCAAACAAAAAACAACTGAAACGTCCTGCCTTTCCACATTAACTGAAATGAATACTGGGAACTAGGCGCAAGATTGGGACCGGGCAAATTCAGAAAATACAGAATAGCTAACGGAACGACAAACGCGAATAACGGTAACAATTTTATGATTAAATCTGAGTGGCTTTTGATTTTCAAAAAAAGTTGTGACGTCAACGATTTCAAACCTGCAAACTGAGTATAATGTAAAGATTGTTTCGGTTTAAAAAACACTGTGCTTCTTTGCCCCTGAAAGCATACTGAGACTTGCCGATCAAAATAACATTGGCAATGAAGATTATACATTACGCTAAGCGCTTATCTCCAATGGGCTGGAGGACTAAGTTTTTAGCAGATAGGCGAAAAAGTATAAGAATGCGTATGTTTCTTTTATGCAAAGCTGGTAGTGAAGAACGTGAACGTTCCTAAAGAAGTAAAGACATATTGTCCTAAATGCAAAGCTCATCAAATTCACAGTGTAACCCTCTACAAGCCGGGAAAGCGAAGAGCGTTAGCCCACGGTGAGCGTGCCCACGCAAGAGAAAAAGAAGGGTACGGTGGACAAAAATATCCACTTCAAAGAGAATTCGCCAAAACAACAAAAAAACAAACCTTGCGCCTTAAATGCAAAGTTTGCAATTTCATGAGGCACAAGGACGGTATTCGTCTAAGAAAATTAGTTATACAATAATTAATGGAGAAAAAAGTCATGTCTGAATGGAGCAAACTTATTCCAAAACCAAGTAGTGTCTTCCTTAGAGTTAAATGTCCAAAATGTGGCAACGAACAACTAGTTTACAGCAACGCAGTTAACAAAATAACCTGCAACGTATGTGGAGAAACATTAGCAGAACCCTCTGGCGGAAGAGCAAAAATCAAGGGCGACGTACAAGCGGTTCTTGAATAAGGGATGAAGTAATTAATGGCTGAGCGTAAGCCCGAGTGGCCAGAAACTGGCGACTTAGTAATTGCTTCCATAAAAACTCTTACAGATTTTGAAGCTTACCCTTTTGGAAGGGAAAAATAATTGGTCTGGCAACTTCGCAAATGTGTGAACTGTGAAAAATATACTCTGCAAAAGGATAAGTGCCCTTACTGTGGTGGCCCTGTTAGGATTCCGCATCCGCCTAAGTTTTCGCCTGACGATAAATACTTAAAGTATCGGATGGAAATGAAAAGGAGCTGTACTAAATGAAAGAAACCTACATTAAAGAATTTACGGAAATTGAACCAAACAATCCTATTCTAATCGAAGGTCTCCCAGGGTTGGGACTTGTCGGCAAAATCGCTCTTCGTTACTTAATTAAACAGCTAAAAGCCAAAAAAGTCGCCTATCTATACTCTCCACATTTCCCATATTTTGTCTTAGTTAACAAAAAAGGCAATGTTCGCCTTTTAAGAGGCGCATTTTACTACTACAAAAATCCAAACGGCCAAAATGACCTAGTTTTATTCACTGGCGACAGCCAATCACAAACAATAGAAGGGCAATATGAAATCGCTGATCAAATCCTTAATTTCTCAGAGAAACACGGCGTAAAAACTATTGCAACAATCGGCGGCTACAGAATGGAACCAAAAGAAAAACCCAAAGTATTCATAGCCGCAACTTCACAGGAAATCTTGGACAAAGCCCTTCAAGCAGGTGCAATCTTAAGCACTTCAGGTAGCCCTATTGTCGGAACGGCAGGCTTAATTCTTGGATTAGCCAAATTCAAAAAAATAAGTGCGCTTTGCCTACTTGGTGAAACACGTGGCTATTTGCCAGATCCGCTTGCAGCCAAAAGCATTTTGGAAGTTTTAAAATCTACTTTCAACTTTGAGCTAGATTTGACAGGATTAAATGAAGAAATTACACGGGCAGAGACTATGGTGACTCGTCTGCAACAAATCGAGGAAAAACGGGCTTTGCAAGCTGAAGAAACCCGTAAAGAAGAAGATAAAAAAACCACTTACATCTCTTAAGTGGTAAAGTTTTTCTTTATTATATCAAATGTTTTTTTGTGTTGCTGCGGATTCTCACTTTTTATCTGTCTTAGGTTTTCTTTAGGCATCCTTCGCGTGGTTCATAGATTGTGCCTTCGCGCAGCATCTGGCTTATCATGCGTTCAATTTCTCCTCTGGGTATCTTATGTTTTGTTTCCAATTCGGTGACAAGTGCGTCTTTCTCAACTATGCCTGTTATTTTCTCCATGTCCATTAGTGTTGACAGGATGATGTGTAATCTATCTCGCATGCTTTTTGGTCTGCCAGTCATGATCAAGTCAATATCGACTTTGTATGAGGACAAGTCGATTCCCACTTCCTCAAGTGATCTCTTCATTAGAGTTATAGCAGCTGCTGCATCTTCAGAAGTTACTTCTTTACGCAAAGCTACACGAGCACGGGCTTCAGAAATTCGAACAAGAGACTCTAACTGCCTTGCCGTAATTGCTACAGGTGAACCTTCCGTTTCGCTTGCCGCACGCATAGCTAAATAGAAATCGCTAAGCTGCTTTGCCGCTTCCACACTAAGTGCTGGTTTTATTCCTTTCGCGAAGCTTACGTATTTTCGAAGCAATTCTGCATCCACTTGAGCTTCTACAGGGCTGACTCCTCTGCGATGAATTTCCAAAATATGCTGCGACATTTTACTATCTGATTCTTTATTAGGTACATCTCGCAAAACGAAAATTAAATCGAAACGAGAAAGGATAGTTACTGGTAGCGGTACGTTTTCGGCGACCGTTCTGTTTGGTTCATATCTGCCCAAGGATGGGTTAGCGGCTGCAAGCACTGCTGTTCTAGCGTTTAAGGTTGCAACAATTCCACCTTTTGCAACTGAAACCGTATGCTGCTCCATAGCTTCGTGGATGGCAACTCTGTCTTCAGGGCGCATTTTATCCATTTCGTCAATGCATGCAATGCCTTTATCGGCTAAAACAAGTGCGCCTGCTTCAAGACTCATGCTACCACCTTTTTCCCTAACTACAGCGGCGGTTAAGCCTGCCGCGGTTGTTCCCCTACCCGAAGTATAGAGTCCCCTCGGAGCTATTCGTGCAACATATTGGAGTAACTGTGACTTTGCGGTACCAGGGTCACCGATTAAAAGTGCGTTCATTTCCCCTCTTATGTTTACGTCTGGAAGACTTTTTGACACTCCGCCGAAAAGCAGGTACATTATTGCTTCTTTAATGTGCTCGTAACCGAAAATGGACGGCGCTATTGACTGCATAATTTTTTTATGAACATTAGGGTCTTGAGAGAGTGTACGGATTTTTTCTTCTTCTTCAGGTGTTGGCGGTGATGTTTCTGGTTCTTTGCCAAGTACGCCGATTGAGTTAGCGTCAAGTTGTAAAATGAATGTTCTGAGTTTTCCCATTCCCATAAGTGAAGGCGCAAAAGCACGGACAATTCCAACAACTCCAACATGGTCTCCTGGCCTTGCAACGTCAACTATGTCGTCGCCTACCAGTTTCACTGCTAATGTACGCGGCAACTGGCCGGGCGGTAGATCTTCAGGTTTTTCCTGCAATCGAAGGTCTTGGGAATCTATAAAAGTGGATTCTTCTTGGGTAAATTCGAAAGGTCCATCTCTGCCGCAGTCTGGTGCTTGGCATATTGCTGGTGCTTTTAAGAACTGTCCAGTTTGTTCAACTTGATTCATTGTTCCGCAGCGTTTGCATTTGAAAGCTCCTTGCAACACCATTGGACGGACTGGGGTGGCTCTAACCACTATTCCCTCAACCATGATTAGCTTCGCCATTTGTCTTGAGCCAAGCTTTCTAAGCTGTTCCTTGCCAAGAAGTTCTACAACTCTTATGATTATTTTTTCAATTTTCTCAGCGTACTCAGAATCTTCAATACGGAGTTGCTCATAAGCTCCTTTTCCAGCATGCTGCAAGTACTCTTCTGGCCTATTGAGTAATTGCTCAGCGAGCGATTGATCAAACGCGTAGAGCTCTTCAAAATCAATTATTACCGAGTTTCTTCCAGTGATGGCTAGTTGAGCGATTCGTTGTCGATACTTTTCTTTTTTAAAGAACTCTTGAAAAAGCTGCTGTGGATCTACAGTTAATTGAGTGTTAGCCATCTTACTTTTCTCCTTCAGTCTCTAAAATTTCTGCTTTCCATCGTGAGATTATTTTGACAAGTTGTTCAAAAAGGATTTTTTCTTCACTTGAGAGTTTTTTTAGAACCTGCTCAGTCTGTGAAGGAGCAGAAGATAATGCAACAATTTTCTTTAAGCGAGAATTCACAATGTCTCGAGCTAATTGTTTTGCTTTGAAGTGTTCTTGATATTTTTCGGGTCTTGAGGCTTGATCTTTCAAGTCGGAAATGAACCTGCGAAGTTTAGGATAAAAATCGTCTGGCAACTCTGAAATTTGCCCTGGAATTTGCACGCCCTCTTTCCATTGCACCTTAAACAATTTTGTTGCGTCTAAAACGTCGTCTTCCCGGAAATGAACCATTCCCGAACTGGCTAACTCTTTTGCAACCCAAAAATAAACTTCATACTCATTTCCTTCATCAAAAGGACCGACTGTTAATCCTGCAAGCTTAATTTCAGGACAATTTCTGTTAGCAACAATCTTGACCAGTGAGTTCTCATAACTGAAGTCTAAGGTACAAATTTTGGCTGCCAACTTCCTTTTTCCCTCTCAAGTCCCATTGTTTTTCTTTTTGTGGGGTTCAAAGGATATGACGAGAGAGGTTTTAAGCGTTTGCACTAGGGAAAAATGCAAAAGGTATTATGCAAATTTGTTGATTTTTACGTGTTTATGGCCAAAGTCCCAATGTTTTTATTGCATTGGCTACTCTTCCCACGCCAAGCATAAGCGCGCCTGTACGCATGTCACTTTCCTCCTTCTCCGAAATTGCGACCACATCATTGAATGCTTTAGTCATTTTTTCTTCTAGTTTTCTGTTAACTTTCTCCAGCGGCCACTGCTCGCGGGTGAGGTTTTGTACCCATTCAAAGTAGCTAACGGTTACTCCGCCGCAGTTAGCAAGAATGTCTGGTATTAGACAGATTCCTTTTTCATACAATACCTTATCGGCATCAGGATTTGTGGGTCCGTTTGCCGCTTCAGCAACCATCTTGGCTTTGATTTTATCCACGTTTTGGCAAGTGATTTGGTTTTCAAGCGCTGCAGGAATCAGTACGTCACAGGGCAATTCAAGCAGTTCCTCGTTAGTTATGTTTTTACAGCTTTTATAATTCTGAACTGAACTGGTTTCTTCTTTATGAGCTAAAACGTCTGGTATGTTTAAGCCCTCTTGGCAGTAGATTCCGCCTGTGGAATCGCTAACCGCTATTACTTTCGCGCCGATTTCTTGTGCAGCAACCGCAGCGTTGTAGCCAACATTACCAAAGCCCTGAATGACTATGGCTGAGTTTTTGAGTTTGAGTCCATTGTTTTCAGCAGCTTGTTTTACGCAGTGAATTACGCCCCTGCCTGTGGCTTCCGTTCGTCCCCATGAACCTCCGATTTCTACTGGTTTGCCTGTGGCGCTTTCAGGGATGCTGTAGCCTTTAAGTTGGCTGTAAGTATCCATGATCCAAGCCATGGTTTGGGCGTCAGTGTACATGTCTGGTGCAGGAATGTCGCGGTGTGGACCTAAATACTCAAAAATTAAGCTAACGTATCTGCGAGTTAAGCGTTCAAGTTCATGTTTGCTCATTTTTTTAGAATCAACGCATACTCCGCCTTTTGCTCCTCCAAATGGAATGTCTGCAATAGCGCATTTCCAAGTCATCAACATTGCCAAAGCTGTAACATCGTCTTGGGTAACATTTGGGCTAAAGCGGATTCCGCCTTTGAATGGTCCTCGCGCATCCCAATGTTGAACTCGGACACCGTTGAAAACACCGACAGCACCATTATCCATTCGAATATCGATGCTTACACTGATTGAGCGTTTGGGCGAACTTAGCATCTTATGCATTCCAGTATCTAACTGGAGTTTTTTGCAAGCAAGTTTAAGTTGGGAAAGTGCAACGGTTAATGGTGTATGTTCTTCTGCCATAAACAAGCCTTCTGCATTGAAAGTTAATTAGGAATAACTAGATAAGATTTGCCTTCGCTGGGTTTTTGTGTGTTTGGTTGATGCTTTTGTATACAGGGAATGGACGTCTGATTCAATTTCTCCTAAAATTAAGAATGTTTAAAATATGACGATTGTCATATGTTGTAATAACACGGGTGAAAAACATGAATAAAAAGAAACTTCTTCAAACTTGCCTTTTCCTAACAATATTCGGACTGCTTTCAATAATGCCTTTAAGCAAAGTCTCAGCTAGCACAGATTGGAACTTACAAGTAAATAGTCCAAACACCTCTCTTAACTATAGTTTGGACCAGCTCTTGGCAATGCCTGTAACTACTGAAAACGCTAATCTTGCTTGTTACGGCGCTCCGGTTGCCAATGGCGATTGGAGTGGAGTTAGCCTTAGCTATTTGCTTGAGCAATCAGGTTTGGACCAAACCATTAGTTCCATCGATTTTGTCGCTTCAGATGGATACAAAGTGAGTCTTTCGTTGGATGATGCCTTGGGGTCAAGTACAATAATCGCTTATCAATTAAATGGTGCATCTTTACCTGAGACATTACGTTTGGTAATGCCTGGATATAACGGCAACATGTGGATATCACTGATTACTTCAATAACAATGAGTGAGTCCTCAGTTCAAACATCTTCGGGAAACGAATTGGAACGTGCCCAACATCTCAAGTTGGCAATCTCCGCCCTCCCGTTCAAGCACAGAATACTTCTTTGAAAAACGAGACAATAACCGAGCCAACGACAACCCCGACAAATATCACTCAACCCACTCAGCCCACCCAAAAAGCAGCGGTGCAGCAAGAATCAAAATCTAAGAGCGAAGTCTCTCCAGTCGAATTTGTATATGGAATAGGGCTTGGGGCAGCCGTTGCAATGGTAGTAGCCTCTTTAGCTCTTCTTATCAGAAAACGAAAGATTCGAGCATATTCCTCGTCTTTAAAAATGTTTCAACTATCTGAATCTATGTTTGTTTGCGATCTATCAAAATAAAAAAGAGAGTTCAATTGGTTATGAAATATTTGTTTTCTTTTTTTGGCTATTTAATGATTGAGTGTTATTGAAGATTTCTAAGAAACCTTTCATTTTCCAGTAAGTGTCCAAAAATTCTAAGCCGCGGGGCGTGGCAAAGTAAAGGTTTTGTGATTCTGTGGTGAATTTTCTTGTTAGCCCATAATTGCTTAGTGTTTCTATAATATTTCTGAGGCGATCAACGGGGACTCCTACACCATAAGAGATGCGGGTGATTTTTCCACCCTCAGGATAACGTATAAGAACTTCGAGGACTTGGGCGTACAAGTCAGTTTTGGAACGCTTTGTTTCATGATCCCTCATTTTATATGCATCTCGCAATTGCCTAGAATGGTTTCTTTGGTAGAGAGGTTACTTTTTGAGGTTGCTGGCTTATGACCGCGCCGAAATCTGTCTTAAGCTCAATAGTGTACGTTACTTGCTCGGCAGTTGAACCCTGTTCTAACTTTACTGTATCGGCAAATATGCGTCCTATTCTGCACATTGGTCCGATTACAACTTCGTTCGCATAAATATCGTCAGCTCTAGCCATCGCTCCAGCCACTCCCCATTTAGTTGCCCAGTTAATTCCCCAGCCTCCATAGCTTAAATCCGAGCTTTTTCCAACTTCCACTCGTTCACCAATTAAAACACCTATACATCGACTGCCACTGCGAACAATCAAAAGCTTGGTTTTCAGCCCTTCTTTAGTTTCAACTTTACCGCTGATATCGGCTTGTTCTTTTACAAATATCCTGTTTGCTGTGAATTTGCCACTGACTCGAAGTTGTGTGCTCTCGAAGTTACCTGCGATCTCTGTTGCTCCATAGCCTTCGATTTTATCTGAAACAAACAGGGAACCTGTCACCTGAAGTTTTCCACCTATTTCTACCTGTTTAGCATGGCAATCGCCGTTGATTTCGATGAAACCGCCGACTTCAAAGAAATCGCAGGTGATGTTTCCATCAATAGAAAGTTTGCCGAAAGTTGAAATTTTGTGGCCTTTGCAGCCTGCAGGAAGCATTCCTCTGCCGTAAACCAATAGTTCGCCAAACTCAAGAGGTGATTTGCTGATGAATTTTCCACCAACTCGAATGTTACCTGTTATAGTTCCTCCCCCTACTTCGGCTTCGCCCCCTACGTGCAGGTCTCCTATTTTTACTGTACCGAGAGCAAGCACTTTACCGCCTATGTCAACTCCTAATGCTTCGAAAGTGTTTTGGATGTCCACGCGTCCCCCAACCCGCATTTGGTCGCATTTGATAGAGTCTGCTTGAATTTTTCCGCCGACATCAATGTTTGCTGCGTTAATTAAACCCTTGACAAGCACAGAGTGGCTTACGTTAAGTTGATTATGAACTATCAAGTTGCCATTTACTTCCAGTTTTACGACATATCGACCGGTTAATTCTAGCCTTGCTCTGTTAGAACTCGAACGGATTTCTCGTAATTTGGAGAGAAAAACCTCGGATCCTATTGACTCACATTCAAGGTCACAATTAACGTATGCTTTGCCTTCAAGATAGACGCCTTTGGTAACGGTGACTTTTTTGCCATTTGTGGCTTGGATTGTTACGTTGTTGCCAACTTTGAGGTCGCCATCTACTACGTCGAGTGCAACGGTTTGTCCGCGTGGAATACGTAAATCTGACATGGTTTCTAGTTTACCTCCTGCGCTTTTAAGGGTAATTCACTTTGTGTTACTACGTTCATTCTGTGTTTCCTCATTTTATTCAGCCTTCAACGCTTTACGTGCAATCAAGTATCCAATAACTGCAAGCACCACAGCGAAGACGATTAGATACAGTATGTTTCCAGCTAACGTTGGCAGTTGCCCTGCAGAGAGATTGCCGTTTACTATAAGCAGTCTGGCGGTCTCCACAGTTTTCGTGATTGGGTTAACCTCTGCTATATTTTTGAGCCATGACGGAAATGTTCCAAGCGGAAACATCGCGCTACTCATGAACACTAAGGGAAAAGCCAAAAAATTGATGATTGCAACCAATGAATCAACTTGTTTCACAGAGAAGGCAACTGCCGTAAAGAGACAACCGAACCCGAATGTTACAAGCCCAAAAGCAACGAAGATGCCAAGGAAGTTAAGCACGCCAAAGCCTGCTCCAACTTGTAACCCGTTTGGAAGAACGACCGCGACTATGAATGTTAATAAAGCTATAAACATAGCTTTCACAAAGTTCTGCAGTGTTCCAGCGAAGAATATTGATGCTCTCGATATTGGTGCGCTCAGCAACGAGTTAAGATAGCCTAGTTGTCTATCAAGGATTATGTCGATGCCGCCATAGGCCATGTTTACTATGACGATAAAGGCGATTACGCCTGCCGTAAGGAACGTTATGTAGTTTGCTGCACCGCCGAATACTGAAGTCATCGCATCTTTAATCTGCGCAATTAGAACCGGAGACAAAGGTGTGCCTCCGATTTGTGTGGGGACAAGGTTGACTGGGTTAAATGAGCTGCCGAAAAGTGCCAGCCAAAAGACTGCCATAAACAAGCCAGGCATTATGGCGGCTGGGTTTCGTATCCACTTTTTGAGGGAACGTCCAGTTAATGCTATTGTGTCGCCGAACATTTTACTTCATCCTCTCAATCAAAACCCTTTGACCATAGGAATCGCCGTTTGCTGCTCTGTCACGCATCGCGTTGCCTGTGACTTGCAAAAAGACCTGGTCGAGCGTCGGTTTAACTAAAGCGATGTCGTTGATTTTGAGGCCTTTCTTAGTTAATGTTTCAATTATTGTGGGTAAAGCTGTTTCAGTCCTTGCAAGCTTGATTTTGTGGACCACATGTTCTGCCTCGTTTGAACATCCAATCCCAAGGTTGGCTCATCTAAAAACAGGATTTTCGGGTTATGAATAAGTCCTATCGCTAATTGCAGTCGCCTGCGCATGCCTCCCGAGTATGTTTTAACTTGTCTTTGGGCAGCACTTTCAAGCTCCAAGAGTTTCAGTAAGTCATTCGCTTTCTTGCGAGCTGAATTGTTTGGGACATGGTGAAGCTTAGCTGCAAGAAGTAGGTTTTCTATTCCTTTTAGCTCGTCGTCTGCTGTGAGTTCCTGAGGGACTACACCTATGACTTTACGTACCGCTGCTGGGTTTTTGCCAACTTCATTGCTTGCAACGGTTGCTCTTCCTGAAGATATGGCTGCTATGGTGGTTAGCATTTTTATGGTTGTCGTTTTTCCAGCGCCGTTAGGGCCAAGAAATCCGAACAGTTCTCCTTCATCCACAGAGAAATGAAATGTCGTCTACAGCTTTGACTGATTTTTTATATATCTTGGTGAGGTTTTCAGCCTCAATTATTTTGTTTTTCATTTGATTCACTTCTTTGAGGTAAACCAATGAATTTCAATAAATAGTCAGTTCACAGTTAGTAAGCACGGAAAGAGCTCACATTAAGTTACTAAAAATAAAAAACGAGAGATTTCGTCTCAAAGGTAAGGAGGGAGAAGCAGGCTATTTAGCAGGTAAATTTCCTTAACAAAATTGAGATATAAGCAGGCCTTAGGTGGAAGTGTATGAAAAACCGACTAGAATTTCTCTAGATACTGTTCGAAGTGTTTTCTATCTCTCAAACAGTGAGTGCAAACACAACTAAACGGAAGGTCTTTTGTTGTGCATAACTCGTTGTAACTGCAATCAGAGCATGGAAAATCTTTTCCACAGCGGGTACAAGTTTGGAGGAAAATAACTTCAGTGTTTAGGATAGCGCTAATTGTTTCTAAAAGTTTTTCGATGTTATTATAATTCTTGATTGAATACAAGCATTGCTCCCGATTATAGTCCAAGCCCAAACGTATCAAAAGAACAAATTTTTCTTTTTCAACCCTCGGAAGCTTGAATCCCTTCGGATTTAAAACAACCACCAATTCCTTTCCCTCAATACCTATTCATTTTGATTAGAAAATCGACCTCTTCTGGTGTAAGTTCAAGAGAGGAAATCAATGGGCTTGTTTTTTGTTTTTCCAGTATGATCTTAAGGTATGGAATGAAATTATGCTTAGCAATTGAATGAGAAACGTGGCATTGAGCTCCAATTTTTCCGCAGATATTGTCAAGCATGGTTCTTTTGCCCTTAGTCCAAAACAAAGTGATAATTCTAATGGGAGGCGAAATAAATTCAAAGGGCTTATATGATTCCGGTCCAACTGCCGCTGCTTCGGACAATGCATTAAAGAAATACTTCAAAAGGTGCCAATGTTCTGTCCCAATTCTTCCTCGAAAGAGGTCCGCTTTGGAAACAAAATCGTATGCAGCAGCAAGCTCGCCCGGGTTTGTGTATCGTCTGGGGAGATTATCACTTACTGACATTATAAATTCGTCATAGTCAACACTTGATCGGAAAAGCAAGGACGATGCCTCCTCAACTGATTTTGCCGAGAAATAGCCTCTGAGCGTTTCATCCATACTGATGTCTTTGTTTCTGGAGGTAAGTGCCATTGTGTCTTGAAGTGTTAAAACATGGTTTTCTTCACCGACACTTTGAAGGTCATTTATAGCTGAACGAACATCGCCTTTGCTGTTTTGGGCAATGTGCTCCAGCGCCTCAAAATCCGCTTTTACATGTTCTAGCAAACAAATCTTTTGCAACAAAGAAATGATAAGCGGCAATCGAATTTGGTGAAAACGAATCAGCAAACAAACTTTCTTCAGAGGCCTTAACTTGTCAATTGTTGGATCGTTTGCAGCCATTATAACTGGCACTCGAGCTTTTTCAACGATTTCTATTATTGCACTAACTCCGCCTCTGTCCTCGTTGCCTGCAATGCCGTCGACTTCGTCGAGAAAAAGCAGGTTACCTTTGCTTTCGGCTGTGAAAGTGTCCAAGGCAAGATATGATGTGGCCGGTTTAGCAATTTCGTTGACGGCTTTTTCTGATCTGGTGTCACTCGCATTCATTTCGATGATTGTATAGCCAAATTCTTTTGAGGCAGCATTAACTAGCGCAGTTTTACCTACGCCGGGCGGACCATAAAGCAAGACGGCTTTCTTGTTTTTGCGTTTGCTCTTTAGCCATTCGATAAAAGTAGCTTTCGCTTCTTCATTGCCGATTATATCTTCTATCTTTTTTGGGCGGTACTTTTCAACCCACAAAAGATCATTTTTCAATAGGTTTCCCCTATGACTTTACCGAATTTTCCAAATTGGGCAAGCAATGCGCTTAGCTGAATGTCGCTGTTAGCGCCTTGAGTTAAACGAAAATCATATTCACCGATTGTGCTTGATAACTCTGCTTTTTGTTCAGGCGTCAGATCAGACATTTTAAAGATTTCCCGTTGGACCTGGCGTATTATTTCCGTCCCTGAAAATCCGTAAGACCCCATTATTTCGTACATTGTTTTCCTGGCTTCAATGAAGTCGCCGAATAATGCTTTTCTAATCATTTTTTGGACTTGCATTGGGCTAGCCTCCCCGATGACCAATGAAACGGTTTTTTCATCTACTTCTCCTTGCTTGTACGCTGAAGCTGTCTGCAAAGCGTTTATAGCATGCCTGAGGTCACCTTCAGAAAAATCTACTATTCTTTCAGCCGCTTCAGGTACCAGTTTGACGTTTTCTTTTTTGGCTATGCACTGCAGTTGCTCTTTCATCGCTTGCTTATCCAATCTTGAAAATCGGAATATTGCGCAGCGGCTTTGTATTGGTTCGATAATCTTGCTTGATTGGTTACATATGAGAATAAACCTGGATGTGCGGGAACTGGTTTCCATTATTCTTCTCAAAGCTGTTTGGGCAGGACCTGTCATCTGGTCGCATTCATCAAGGATAATGAGCGCAAAAGGTACGTTGCCAAAGCCTGATCGACTATAACGCGAAAAATCTTTAACTCTCTCACGAACAGTATCGATTCCTCGTTCGTCTGAAGCGTTTAGCTCAAGCGTGAAGTTCTTCCAGTTTGGACCAAAAAGTTCATGCGCGATGCATAATGCAAGAGTGGTTTTTCCAGTACCAGGTATGCCAGCGAACATCAAGTGAGGCATTATTTTTGGGTTTTTCATGAAAGCCTTTAGGCTTGTAACTATATCACGTAAGTCTACAACTTCGTCTAAGTTTTTTGGTCGGTATTTCTCGACCCACATGAGTGCTTCTTCATTAATTGCCATAGAGATAACCTTTCACAATAAATAATACAGTAAAGTGGTTTAAATTAATAATTTAACTTTTCCCTAGCAAATTAACTTTAGTTCTGCAGAATCATGAGTGTGCTTAATTAGCCGATTTTGCTTCCCTCAGCGATGTCCTTCTCAGGCATGAGCACGGAAACGTTTCCTTCAGCATCTTCAGCAGCCAAAATCATACATTGTGATTCCACGCCCGCCAACAAGCGCCTTTGAAGGTTCAACAAAAAAACGCATTTTTTTCCAACCAACATTTCAGGCTGATAATATTTGAGTAGACCTGCAACAGCTTGCCTTTTTTCCGAGCCAAAATCAACGATAATTTTGATTAATTTCTTTGAATCTGGTATCTGAGTTGCTTCGATTATTTTTCCAATTCGTAAATCTAGTTTTTGGAACTCATCAAACGATATTTCTTCAGCCAAAGGATTCACACTCTATCGATAGTTTAGTTTTCAGTGATATTTACTTTGCTTCCTGTTCAAGTCTGATTCTTTCTTTAGTCGCTAACTTGTGTGCTTGGAGTAGCGGCTCTGGAATTCGGGTTTTGGCACAGTGCTTAACAATTCTAATGGCAGTTCCAAGAGACACCATATGCCCTACACTCACAAAAACAGGCTTACTTTTTCGTTTTGTAGTTACTATAGCGCCAACGATTTCGTCTTTATCAACTAAAAAAGTTTCGCCATGTGCTTCCGTTGGCGTGCCAATTAACCTGCTTTTTGCCGCTCCAATGGTCGGCATGTTTAAGATGAGCCCCAAATGGCTGGCAAATCCACATCTAAGTGGATGAGCGAAACCCTGTGCATCAACGAGGAAGACGTCAGGTCGAATTTTCAGCTGTCTGATTGCAGCAACGGCAGGAAGAATTTCCCTGAAGGAAAGCAAAGTTGGAATATATGGAATCTTAACTTGGCAGCTTGCAACTTTGGTTTCCAAAACTTCCAAGGTCTCATAATCTAAGACCGCCACCGCGCCGATGCCCAATTGCCCAACATATGATACATCAACACCTGCAACTGTTCTAATTTTTGGCGTCAACTTGTCTTCTAAAATAATTTTCTTCGATAAACATAACTGGATTTTGCGTGCTCTCTTTAAAGAAAAATTCTTCATTACATTGATATGTCTGCTCAAAAAGTTAATCTTTCTTCATTACGCGTTTAGACCTACGTTTAGTGGGTTCAAACTTTTTCATGTAATTCTCAAGTGATTTTCGGCGAATTTCCAAAGTAACGTCTCCACGTGTGGCTTCAATTATTCTTCTTGCTGCATCAGATTTATGCCGCAGTCCTGGAACAAGCATGTAAGCCTCATCAAGAGCTAAAAGTTGAATAAACACTTGATCCATGATTTCTAAACATTCTTCGCCCTTTTTTACTTCTCCTTCACGCAAGTTGTCAAGGGCTAATCGCCTATACTCTCCTATGACATCTGCTAAACCCAAAACATAGTCAACCGATGGCACGTTTACTTCAGCCGGCGTTATAAAACGTGATTCTTGAATAAGTGTTAAAAATATGCGTGCTTCGGAATATTCCTGAAGAGCTGCACTAAACATCCCACCATAAACAATTTCGGGGTACTGTTTAGCTAAATCTTGAAGGTTTCTAATTTTTTCTTTGGCGCTTTCAATAAGTTTTTGAGCATCATCATATTTTTTTTGGTGAATCAGAAGTATTGCTTGCTTTGATTGACTTGTTGTTTTTCGCATGCTTTCATGCGCTTGTTCACGAACTTCGTTTTTCTGCATAAGATCATTTTTTATTTTTTGTAAAACAGCTTCTAAAGCCGACAAAGTAGCACCTTAAACAAAAAGAAGCCAAAGTTGCTTATTTCAATTTCCCAAAAATCTTTCTGCAATCCGAGCGGCTAAAATTCGGTTTAGTTTCTAATCTGTATTGGCTTTTCCAACCTACTTAACAAGACTACTCTGCTTTCTGGAGCTTCATCAATAATCTTATACCCCGTTTTATCTGATAATTGGCAAGCAAAATCTCTTACTTCTTTATGCGTAGGCATGCGTTCAAAACTTAATCGGAGGTTTGAAAAACCAATGTGCATGTATGCCTTAGCTTCAACATATGTGGGATTGGCTGCCTCAACAAGTTTAGCATATTGATCCACATGGTTCATATTGTGCTCTTTAACAAGAGTTGTTCGAACAACTGTTGGGCAGCTGAAACTCTGTAATAAACCGAGGGTTTCATTTAATTTAGCCCAAGCGTTTGGAAATTGGGGACGGCAAATTTGTTTGTACACCTGTTCGTTGGGCGCGCATACGGAAATATAGAGTTGGGTGGGTTCTTTGTTTAGCTTGGAGAGTTTAGCCGGTAAAGTGCCGTTTGAAACAAGAAAGGTTGTTAAGCCTTTTCGGGAAAATGTTTGGATTAAATCTCCTAAAAGGTCATAAAGTGTTGGTTCGCCCGTTAAACTTATGGCAACCTGCTTTGGCATTAGAGCTTCTTGGAATTTGCGCCAGTTCGTCTTCGGGTTTCCTTTGTATCCTGTTAATATTTTTTCTTGAGCTTTGAAGCAACCTTCAACTATTTCTTCGGGTGAATCTACTTTTGGAATTTTCATCTCATCCCAAGTTGTGTGCAAATCTCCACTTTGAGCTCTCCAGCAAAACAAACATTCTTGAGTGCAATAGTAGAGAGAAGGCGACATCTGGATGCATCTGTGCGATTTTATCCCGTAAAACCTCTGTTTATAACAAGGTCTATCATTTACAATAGACTCATAGAGCCATTTGCACCTCTTAACGGCCGAATGGTTGCCAACTAAGTGATATTTTTGTTTTTTTAGAGCTCCAGAAAGAGTGGCAGCCGGGTTTTTCTCCAAATTTTCACCGAATTTGTTTAACCTAAGGAACTCAGTCTATTAAAATCCCGCTGTTAAAATGAATTTTTCCTATCAATCTGATTAATTCCAATTTGTGTTAATATGTTCAAGCCTCGTATGAAGCATTTAAACGGCAAAGTTTAAAATCATCTTTAGTTAAATCATGAGTCATTACAAAAATAGACAGCTGTTAATCGGGAGAGCAGAGTGGTTTGAATAAAAAAATTGTTGCAGTTAACCTATTAGTTTTAATGTGCATTGCTGTTGCAGTAGCCCCCCTCGGGCTAGTTCTGGGTCAGAACCAAAATCTAGGCGTAAGTATTCTTCAGGTTGCTCCGGCAGGATCAACGGTTTCACAGGGACAAAGCACGACGTCCGGATCGGTTGGTGACGCCTTGAATCTTCAAGGAACGATTTATACGAGCAACGGTAGCTACCAAGTAATATTTGCTAGCCAAGTCGTTGCAAGTGGTCAATCTCAAGGATATTATGTGAATGCAAATTTTTCTATACCTGAAGTTGCAAGTGGCTCTTATGCTTTAAGACTTAGAGATTATAGTGCTAATATTAATTCAACTGAAAACACTTTCCAAGTTCAAACTAATTATACCATATCCGCGGGTTCCTCTCAAATCCAAGAAGGCAGCACTGAAGTGCTTAATGTGGCGGTAACAGGAGGAAATGTAGGCGCTTCCTACATAGCTGATGTTTCTGTAGTACTTCCAAGCCCACTCAGCACAGAATACTCAAAAATAGTTACACTTGGAACCGCCAATCAAAAAGGAACTGCAAGTGTACAAATTACTTATCCTGATAGCAGTTTCCAGCCGAGTGGTTCACTCACAGATTACTCTGGTTCCTATACAGCCTATTTTAATAAGACTGACAGTTTGGCAAAAACTGATTTTTCAGTTGATATTCTTGATTCAACCACTTATCATAGAAGTCAACCAGTTTCAATACGCGCAGTTGGTTATCAACCTAATCAGGCTGGTACATTAAGTGTTGTTGACAATTCAAGTGGTACCTCTCTGGATTCTGTGCCAATTACGGCGTCAGCCGACGGTATTATGACAAAAACGTGGACAGTTCCGTCAAATGCCGCAATTGGGGTCTATAAGGTGACAATAACTCCTTCAGGCGCCGCAAAAGCAATTCAAGATTCGCAGACATTTTCGATAAATGGGTATTCTGTTCAGATTAAAACTCTAAACTTAGCTAGTGAGATTGTTCCTCAAATAACAGTTCAAGCTACAGATAAAGTAACCAATAATCAATACAGTAACATAAGTGGATCCGATGGGCTACTGTATCTGAATCTTGAAGCTGGAACCTATACTTTGACAGGGCTTTTGAATGGCGTTAATGTTGGCTCAACAGACATAACCGTTGTTGGTAACGGGGCTTTCAACTTTGCATGTCAATTAACAGATCTTAAAATTGTGGTTCAAAACCAAAATGGTGTCTCTTTGCCATATGTTAATTTATCCATTACTTATCAATATCAACCGGCGAGCGGCGGTTCTATCAAAACAGGAAATGTTACTGGTCAAACAGATTACTCAGGAACTTTCAAGCTGAACTCCACCCTAACCGGGATAAGTTATACTGTGGAAGCTTCATTATACAACACAGTTTTCAATTCCGGCAATAGTACTTTTAATAACATCCCGGCGCAAGCCATGACAAACTTAGTTATTATTTGCCCAAGCGAAACATTAACCATTAATATTGTTGGCAATAACCACGCAGCAATTCCAAACACGCGACTAGAGCTCGTTGAACAAACAACAGGAATATTCTATGCGGCAACAACTGATAATTCAGGGTCAGTCACAACTCAGGTTAGCTTTGGATTGTACCGAGCAAGATTCTACAAAGATAATATACTCATAAATCAAACAAGCCTCGAGATTTTTGGTGCTACTCAAAAACAAATACAATGTACTCTCTATGGCATCCAAGTATCAGTAAAGGTTGTTGACTTTTTCGGCAGCCCAATCTCAAATGCTAATGTCACTTTGAATGGTCCAGCAACTGAACGTTTTTCAGCTGTGACTAAAGGTGATGGAACTGCAATTTTCGACAACGTCGTTGGAGGCGATATGCAGGTAATAACTTTTGCTTCCGGAGCACAAAATGATTATCAGGCTATGGCTGTCAGCGTTAATCAACCTACTTCCATTCAGGTAAAAATTGAAAGGTATGTTGCACTCGGGTCACTATTGATTCCTGTAAGTTCATTGATCGCGCTAATTGTAATATTAATAGCCGTAGTCTTGTTGGCAATTGTGGAAATCTATCGACGAAAAAGAGTCAAACATACCCAAACCCCCTAAATGAGTAATTATCCCCTTATTTGGAAAAAAGTTTATATTGCCTCCAATGAACATAAGCAAATACAAAGACAAACAAACTAAAATTTTGATTTGACAATTGAGGTGTATCTATTGGCTCAATCAAAGACTTGTTCTCCAACATGCAACTCTTTTAAGTGCGCACAAAATAACGTCTTCTTCCGCCGAGACTCCGTTGGATGTAGATTGACAGAAGAAAAGTGCGACATAGCAAACTGCACATATTCAATGTGCATGAAAAGACGCTTGCTGCCGGGAGGAGTTTGCGGTGAAATGGTCAAACGCAAAACCGTTGAAAAAGACTTTGAAGATGGCTTCTTAACCGACTCAATAAGACTCAAAGGAAAAGCGTTACGCAAACTTGGAGACAAGGAAATCTATTAAATATTTTATTTGAAAAAATTAAACTACTCGTAAAAAAACGAGTATTCCCTTCCTATTTTGATTGAACACGTTTTACTACTGGCGGTTTAACCTTCTTCAGAATTCTGTAGCCGCAAATGATGCACTTTGTTTCTCCGCCGCGTAGTTCAAGCTCTTCAGACGGCACTCTCGCCCCACATCTCATGCATTCATATACAATTCCTGACTTTTCCATTAGAAACGCCTCTTCCTACAAAGAAAAGTATTTTGCTTTTAAACATTTCCAATAGCACGAGAGTAATGGCGATATGAAGGTGAGGAAACGGCTCCGAGCAAAACTTTCAAATGATCTCTCGTTGCAAGACTTGGATCAAATTTACAATTCATTTGACGTAATAGGCGATATTGTAATTATTAAAATCCGTAAAGACAACGACGTTAACGCTGAAGCAGTCGCAAACAAAATAATGTCCATCCATAAAGGTGTGAAATCAGTTTTTGTCCAAAATGGTCCCATTTTTGGTGATTTTAGGGTTAGAACGTTAAAGTTGGTAGCGGGAGAGAACAAAACAATTACCAGATATAGGGAATCTGGATGCGTGTTTTCGGTTGATGTCGAGAACTGCTATTTTTCTCCTCGACTTTTGCACGAGCGATCACGGATTGCATCTTTGGTTAAGCCTGATGAAACTGTTGTTAACATGTTTGCGGGTGTTGGCTGTTTTAGCATAATAATTGCCAAAACAGTCGGTCAATCGAAGGTTTTTTCTATCGATGTTAATCCTGTGGCGGTTCAGTATATGACGGAGAATATTAGACTTAACAGAGTTTTTGGCAAAGTAGTACCTTTGCTAGGTGATTCAAAGGAGATAATCAAAGCAGACCTGCATGGCAAGGCAGATAGAGTTCTGATGCCTCTACCTGAAAAAGCCCTCGAATACTTACCTCATGCGCTTTGCTCGCTTAAGAAACAAGGCGGTTGGATTCATTACTACGATTTCCAGCATGCAGTTGGAAAAGAAAATCCAGCTGAAAAAACCAGATTGAAGGTAGCTGAAAAACTTGATAGCCTCGGCATAAACTGTACTTTTAACTTTTCCCGTGAAGTTCGACGCACTGGTCCCAACTGGTACCAGACGGTTCTAGACGTACATGTTGTTTCGTTGCCAAGCAAGTTTTTATAGCTAGGTCGTTAACTATTTAATTCGTGATGAACAATGAAGCGTAAACTGATGGAAATTTTAGCTTGCCCCATCGACAAATATCATCCTCTGGAACTGCATGTTTTTGAAGAAAAAGATGAAATCGTTGAAGGCTTAATCGTTTGCCCAAAATGTTTACGCTGGTATCCTATAAGAGATGAAATTCCAGAAATGTTACCTGATGAGCTACGAAAGTCAGCTGATGACTTGCCGTTTTTTAAGAAATGGAAGGCCAAGATTCCAGAAAAAATTGTGGCTGAAGGAAAACCCTTCAACCTAACATAATATTTTATATTTCTAACTTTATTGCTCTGTTTTTAGCTGAAGATTTCATTGCAGCTTGAGCAATCCCTAATGCTTTAACGCCGTCTTCACCGGTTATCACTGGCTTCTTCTTTTCAAGTATACATTCGGCAAAGTGTTCAAGCTCAGCTTTTAGCGGTTCTTGAAACGGATATCTCGGCTGCACACTTTCTTTCTGCTTTTCAATCCATAAGTCTTGAGTTATGTAATCTAATCTCATAATGGCATCGGAGCCAGTTACAGTTAAAGTTCGAGTTTTATAGGGTGTTAGCCAGTTAGATTCTATGAAAGCGCTTTCTCCACTTTTGTAAGTGAGCATTATATGAGCGTAATCTTCAAATTTTCGGTATTTCATGCTTCCCATTTTTGCATAAACAGTAACTGGATCTTGCTTGGATATGAAACGCATGACATCTATGTCATGTATCGCCGTGTCTTTTACTACTCCAACGTCGCCTATTCTTTCAGGCCATTGAGAAACGCGTTTTGCGTTAACACATACTAGTTGACCAATTTTCTTGGTTTCAACTGCATCGCGGATACTTTGTAATCCAGGAATAAATCTCATCAGAAAGCCCACAGTTAAATGAAGGCCGTTTTCTTGTGCGGTTTGACATAATTTTTGTGCTTGTTTTGTGTTGGTGGCCATGGGTTTCTCAACGAGAACATGTTTTCCTGCTTTGAGTCCTTTGAGTGCTTCTTTTGCAAGAACTGTTGACCATGTGCACACGCTTATGGCTTCTATTTCTTTGTTTTTCAGCATTCGTGCGCTATTAGTGTATGCTTTCACGCCGAATTGGTCAGCAATAGCTTTAGCTCTTTCAGGATTAACATCGCAAATAGCGATTAATTCTGTTGAGGCTAATTCTTTGTAGACTCTTGCGTGGTTTTTTCCCCAAAAACCCGTTCCGATTACTGCTACTCCAAGTTTTTTCATAATTTATTCAGTACCTCTACCTAACCCTCGGTATATGAAACCTTCTGTTTCTACTTTTTTAGGTTCAAAGGCACCCGCTAAATCTACAATTACAGCAGGTGTTTTGGTTAACGCCTTCAGTTTCTTGAAGTTTAAATTTTTAAACTGGTCTTCGCCTGTGAGAAATACTATGCAATCTGTCCCTTCAACGCTCTCATTTAAGCTGCTGCTCTTAACCACTCCCAAATCTATTGACTCTCTCTTCGCTAGTGGATCATAGAGACTTACTTTTGCACCTTTTAATTCCAGCATTTTGACAAAAATGCCTGTTGGTTGGTTCACGGTCCCTAAAACCGCAACTCGTGCTCGCCTTAGCGTTTTATTGCAAGCTCGTAAGGCATCTTGCGTTAAATTAACCGCGTGTTTGACCATATCTTCGTTTATTTGCCTAGACAATACTGGAAGCCTAAGCTTTGCATTGATGTTTTCTGCACTTTCGAGCAAAAGATATGCTTCGTTCTTATTTTCTTCTTCAACTGTTGTAGGCCAAAAACTTGGATCATTGACATCTAACAATTTCAAAACTTCAAAGAAGTCTATGTTTGCACTTTCACAGAAAACAGCCAACTCGTTTGCTAAAGCCGCACTTGCATCTTTCTTTGCAACTGTGAAAAGAGTTGCTATCTCAGCCTTTTTTATGTCATTTATTTGCTTGACGTTTTTAGTTATTTTCTTCAGAATGTTAGTCACTGAATCTAAATTTGTTTTTCCAGTTACTGCAACTTTCAACTCCAAATTGGATAGCTGAATCGTATATTTGGCGTCTGAGGTCTGCAGCGGAATGTATGCCAAACCAAAATCGTGACCCACTTTGAGACCTGAAGTATTCTCAAATGTTTCCTTCATTATTCCTTCATTGAAACCGAAAGCAGCTATATTGCAGTAAATAACCAGACTGCCTGCATGGATTGCTGCGGCAACTTGCTTACATATTGCTAAGGCATCTGAATAATCAATTTTCTTCTTATCATCCACTTTTGCTGCCACTGTAATGATTATGATATCGCTTTGTGTCACTGCTTTTGTTAATTCACTGGTAACGTTCAGTTGCCCAGAATTGATTAAGCCTCTTAGTTTTCCTTCAATTTCAGGTCCAACAAAGGTGGTTTTTCCTCTTGTGACTTTTTTTATAATGCTTAGGTTGGTATCTGTGCAAATTACTTTGAATCCTGCATCTGCAAAGGCGGTGGCGAGGAGGATTCCATTCTGCCCACATCCTACTACGCTTACAGAATATTTGTGGCGTTTTTCTACGGTGTCAATGTCTTCGGGTTTTAAGTTTAGAACTGCGGGCATTAGATGATTCTCCGAATTGCTGGCTTGTTAAAGGGTTTCAAGGATCTTTTCAAGTTTCGAACTATAGTCTTTGACTAGCTTTAATGCTTTGGCTTGGTTTTTTGCCTCGGCGTAGAGCCTGAACACTTTTTCCGTCCCGCTAGGTCTAATCAAAATGGCGCTATTATCGCTGAACCAAATTTTTACTCCATCAAGCGTGTTAATGTTTTCGCCCTTGACTTGTTCTAAGAGTTTCTTAAGTAGTGGTTCCTTTTTCTCGTCTGGGCATTCAATTTTTCCTTTTTCAATAAAGTATTGAGGCTGTTCAGCAACAAGTTTTGAAAGCTTTTGCCCAGTTTCAGCCATTATGTTAAGCAGCAGAGCAGTTGTCATTGCGCCATCACGAACGGCTTGATGCGGCCCATAGAAGATACCACCGTTTTCTTCACCGCCCAACTTGGCGTTTACCTCTTTCATTTTTTGTGAGACCGTGACGCTTCCAACTTTAGTCCAAATCAAATCGCCTTTGTAGGCTTGAACAGTGTCTTTTATAAGCGTTGAAGAGCTTACAGGCGTTACTATTTTTGAGCCTGGGTTTTTGATAAGAAACTGTTTAATGACAACTGCAAAGGTTTTATCTCCCCAATAGATGGTGCCGTTTTCATCGGTGAAGATTGAACGGTCTGCGTCACCGTCAAAGGCCACTCCCATATCTGCGCCGATTGCTTTCACAGTTGAAGATAAATCTGTTAGGCTTTCCGGCCTAGGTTCAGGTAATCTTCCTGGGAAAGTGCCATCAATGTTTGCGTTGATGGTGGTTATTTTGCAGCCAAGTTCCCTTAGCAAAGGTGGCGCTGTGAGTCCGCCAACGCTGTTTGCTGCATCTACGACGACATGAAAGTGTTTTTCAGCTATTTTTTTGGAGTTAACATGTTTTTTTATGGCTTGAACGTATTCATCGTTGATTCCTGAAAGTTCGCGTTTGACTCCAAGTTTATTCCAATCTGCAAAGACTATTTTATTATCAAAATAAATATTCTCTATTTCAACTTCTTGTTCATGCGAGGTTTCAATTCCGTCGCTCCAAATTACTTTAATGCCATTATATTCAGGCGGATTATGAGAAGCAGTGATTATTACACCGCCATCCAATTTGTGATTTTTAACAGCAAATTGTAAAGATGGCGTGGGTGCCATTCCTGAAAAGAAAACATTGCAGCCTGTAGATGTTAAACCTGAAATAACAGCTTCTGCAAGCATGGTTCCGCTGGTTCTTGCATCATATCCTAAGAGCAAATTTTTTCTTCCAAAAAAAGTTCCAATTGCACAGCCAACTTTTATTGCCATTTCAGGTGTTAATTCTATGTTAACTAGTCCTCGAATCCCGTTTGTTCCGAAAAGTTTTCTTTCGTTCATAAATTTTGCATCTCTTGGTTATCTAACAATGAACCTTGGGTTTTAAAACGTTTTCAGCCACTTCTTTACCTGGGCATACTTTCCCTGAGAGTTCAAGATTATCTCTTACCTTTGCATGGTCGGCGATTATGCATTCATTGCAAATTTTGACATTTTTTCCAATTTTTGCTGCTTCGCCAATTATTGCTCCATCGATTGAGGCGCAATCGCCTATTATTACGTCTGCAAAAATTACTGAGTTGTTGATTCGTACATTTTTGCCGACAATCACATTTTTTCCCAAAATTGCGTACGGTCCAATAAGTGAGTTTTCACCGATAGAAACGCCTTTATCAAAGGCTACAGGATTTCTTAATTCAAAGTTTTTTGCTTTTTTCTGTTTAGTTTTTTTGCTAATGGAATCAAGAATTATTCTGTTTGCTTCCAAATACTCTTCTGGTCTGCCTATATCCATCCAAAATCCATTAACAAAGTGACCACAAAGTTTTCCTTCCTCCGCTAGTTTCGGGAAGATTTCTCGCTCCATAGAGACTGATCTTCCAGCTGGAACATAATCGAAGACCTTAGGACTTAAAACGTAAACGCCTGCATTGATGAGGCTGCTAGGAGCTTTGTCTCTGTGTGGTTTTTCAATAAATCTCTTGATATGGTTGTCATTTCCCATTTCGGCCACGCCATATCTGGATGGGTCATCAACTTTACAGAGTGCAATAGTTGCCAACGCATTAGATTTTAAATGGGTGTCAACCAATTCTTTGTAACTTAAATGTGCAAAAATATCGCCATTCAAAACAATGAATGGTTCATCATGGCCAATCAGTTTTTCGGCTTTTTTTACGGGTCCTGCAGTTCCTAGTGGTGTTTTATGCGGATCAATTGAAAACCTTATTTTCAAACCATGTTTGCGCGGTCTCTGCTGTTTTATATGAAATTGCGTTAAAGCGTTTACTGCCAAAATTGCTTCGCTAACACCATTTTCAGCCAATCCTTCAAAAATCCATTCAAGCAAGGGTTTGTTAACTATTGGAAAAAGCGTTTTAGGTCTAGCGCAACTAAGTGGCCTGAGTCTTGTTGCGAAGCCGCCAGCTAAGATAACCGCTTTCAGAGATGTCACCTTACAGTAAGGTAGTGTATTGACGCTCTTTTTATTTAAAGAATTATGGAATATTTACTCCCACTCAATTGTTGCGGGCGGCTTATGAGTTATGTCATAAACTACACGGGTGACTTGTGGAACTTCATTTGTGATTCTTGTGGAGATTTTTTCAAGCACAGGATAAGGAATTTGCGCAAAGTTGGCGGTCATGGCTTCTCGGCTTTCTGCCGCGCGAACAGCTACTACATATCCATAAGCCCTTGAGTCACCTTTAACTCCTGTAGCTTTTGTATCGGTTAATACAGCAAAATATTGCCATAGTTTTTCTTCTAAGTGGTTTCTCTCGATTTCTTGGCGAACAATAGCGTCAGCTTTTTTGGCAACGTTCACTTTCTCTGGGGTTAACTCGCCTATTATACGGACTGCCAAACCTGGTCCTGGAAAAGGCTGTCGATTAACAAGTTCTTTGGGTAAATTGAGCATAGTTGCAACTTTACGCACTTCATCTTTGTAGAGATCCCTGAGTGGCTCAACAATTTTCTTGAAAGCTATATTTTTTGGTAATCCTGCAACGTTATGATGAGATTTTATCACATCTGAATTTTTTCGGATACCCGACTCAATTCGATCTGGGTAAATTGTCCCTTGAAGCAGGTATTGGGCACCCGATTTTTTAGCGAATTCCTCAAACACTCTAATGAACTCTTCCCCGATCACTTTACGTTTTTTCTCAGGGTCAACCACTCCCTTGAGTTTTTCCATGAAGCGGTCTTGAACATTTGCTACTACAAAATTTATTGGATATTTCTCGAATGTGGCTTTGATGGCTTCGGGTTCGCCTTCCCGCATAAATCCGTGGTCAACGAAGACTGCCGTAAGTTTGTCGCCTAAAGCTTTTGCTGCTAATGCAGTGGCAACGCTTGAGTCTATGCCTCCGCTTAAACCGATTATTGCTGTGGCTGAACCGACGTCAGTTTTTATTTCTTTGACCATTTTTTCAATTATATCTTCTACTTTCCAGTTGGCTTTGCATTTGCAGACCTCAAAAATGAAATTGTAAAGCATGCGGGCTCCTTTTTCGGTATGGATTACTTCAGGGTGCCATTGTAGCCCATAGATCGGTTTTTGTTTGTGTCTGAATGCGGCAACTGGACAGTTATCTGTGTGCGCTAAAACTTCAAAGTCTTGTGGCAATGCGTAAACTGTATCGCCATGGCTCATCCAAACTTTTTCTTCTTTGCTCAAACCTTCAAGCACACCCACAGGCTTGTCGACTTCTACCTGCGCGATTCCATATTCTTTGCAGGCTGCCGGCTTAACTTTGCCATTGGTCAATTGTGCTAACAGCTGGTGGCCATAGCATAAGCCTAAGATGGGCAGATTAACTTCTAAAATGCATGGGTTAAGTTTAGGCGCGTTTGGTTCATACACGCTCGAGGGTCCGCCGGAGAAAATTAAGCCTTTAATATTGAATTTTTCGTTTAGTGCTTTGACTTCTTCAGGTGATATGTCGTGTGGCACAATTTCTGAGTAGACGCCGTTTTCTCTAATTCTTCTGCCTATAAGATGGCAGTATTGTCCCCCAAAGTCAAGAACCAATATCGTGTCATATTTTACTTGCATTTTCAGGCACCATTTATTGGGGTTTGAGCTAGTAATTTAAGATTGCTCTCTATTTCTTGTTAAAGTCAAAGCTATCTTTAAATGGAAGAAATGTTTTTTTGCATTGCTTTCACATTTATTGGCTAGAGGTAAAAGCTAAACTTTTATTAACATAATCCTATGATAGTTAAAACTAATGTTTCAAAAAAGCCAGTTTAATTGAAAGAATGTTTAGGAAGTTGTGTTATGGATCTAAACGAAACAGACTTAAAAATTCTCAAAGCCCTTTTAGAAGATGCGAGGTTTTCAAGCAGGCAAATCGCGAAGAACGTGGGTGTATCAGTTGGAACCGTTCTGTCTAGAATAAAAAGGATGGAAGAAGAAGGTCTCATTAAAGGTTATTCAGTTCTTTTGGATCATGAGAAACTTGGTTTCCAATTGACGGTTGTGACTGAAATTACTGTTTCAAAGGGGAGACTTGTAGAAACTGAAAATGAAATAGCCAAAATATCCAATGTGTGCAGTGTTTACGACGTAACAGGCTTAACTGATGCAATTATTGTTGCTAAATTTAAGAGTCGAGAAGACCTAGGCGCGTTTACCAAGAAACTGTTATCTTTGCCCTATATCGAACGGACAAATACACATGTGGTTTTGACAACAGTTAAGGAAAATTTCCGCCTGTTGTAAACTACATTCAATTGCCCTCGTAAGCGAGTAAGCTTTGCTTTCTTAGACGGTGCTATTCAAAACATTAGTTGCAGGTAAGCTAAGTTTCAGGTTTAGGAGTATGGTTTTCTTTTTTGTATCTTAGTTCTGGGGCAGAAATAGTTATTTTTGTTCCTGAAGCAACCGATGAGGTTACCCAGACATTTCCGCCAATCACTACATTGTCTCCTATTACTGCTTCCGCTCCAAGCAAAGTTGCACCTGAATAGATAACCACGTTATTTCCAACTGTGGGATGACGTTTTCTGCCTTTAATGATATTTCCCTTCTCATCTTTTGGAAAGCTAAGAGCACCCAATGTTACTCCTTGATAAAGTTTCACGTTATCGCCTATTTCTGCCGTCTCTCCTATAACAACGCCAGTGCCATGATCTATGAAGAAGTTCTTTCCGATTCTTGCGCCTGGATGAATATCGATTCCAGTCAAAGAGTGGACATGTTCACTCATTATTCGCGGAATCAACGGGATGCCCTCAAGATAAAGTTCATGTGCTATCCTGTAGGTTGTAATGGCAAGTACACATGGATAGCTCAGGATAACTTCGTCTGTACTTACTGCTGCTGGGTCACCTGCGTAAGCTGCTTGGATGTCACCGCTTAATGTCGCCCTTATTTGCGGAAGCCTCTCTAAAAGTTCTTTGACCACTACGTGAGCTCGTTTTTGACAAACATCTTGCGGGCAATCACTTATTTTTCTGCAAATATATTTTAGACTTTTCTCGATTTCGCCTGTGAGGCGGGTATAAACTGAAGTTAACGTGGAGCCTAACCGATATTTTATGTTAGCTTTCGTCATCTCTTCCTTTCCGAGATACCCAGGAAATAATACAGTAAATAAATCCTCTAAAACTTCAATAACCACTTTTTTTGACGGTAAATCTTTTCCTTCGAGATGATCCATGCCGCCGAAAGCTTCATAGTTAGCCATCATCTCGTCAACTAATTTCGGCAAACCTTTTTCGACCCAGTCTTTCTCCACTTTATCATGGTTACGCATAAGTGCATCTAGCATGCGATCTGGGTTCCAGCAATCAATATCCCGATTCTGCTCTGCACATTCTTCGCAGTTTTTTGGTCGAGGCTGGCTAGCTTTTGCTGACATTTTAGCTTTCCTTCCTCACATTATTGTAAAAAAGAAGGATATAAGAGAAGCGTCTTAAAAAAACGGGCTCAGATGTTTGAATTTGTATTTGGCGGTTCTTGGAATAGTACTGTACTGAGATAGCGTTCGCCTGTATCCGGTAAGATTGCAACTACAAGTTTGCCATTGTTTTCTGGTCTTTTCGCTATTTCTATGGCTGCGTAAGCTGCTGCACCTGACGATATGCCTACGAGCAACCCTTCTATTTGAGCGAGTTGCCTAGCAGTCTGAAGGGCATCGTCATCTTTTACCTTAAAGATTTCATCCACTAAATCTAGTTTAAGCACGTCTGGTTTGAAGCCTGCACCTATTCCCTGAATTTTGTGCGGTCCTTTTTGTCCACCGCTTAAGACTGGCGAAGCTGCCGGTTCAACAGCCACTGCTTTGAACCCTGGTTTCAGCGGCTTAATGTACTGAGCAATGCCCGTTATTGTCCCGCCTGTTCCAACTCCTGCAACCACAATGTCTACTTTTCCATCTGTGTCTTCCCAGATTTCAGGGCCTGTAGTTTCTCTGTGAACTTTCGGGTTTGCTAAGTTTTTGAATTGCTGTGGCATGAAGCTGTTGGGTGTGTTCGTCACGAGTTCTTCGGCTTTTTTGATGGCACCGCCCATGCCGTCTGGTCCGGGGGTGAGGACGAGTTGTGCACCATATGCTTTGAGTAGGTTTCTGCGTTCTATACTCATGGTTTCTGGCATGGTGAGTGTAAGTTTATATCCTTTGACTGCCGCAACCATTGCTAAGCCGATGCCTGTGTTGCCGCTTGTGGGTTCGATGAGGGTTGCGCCGGGTTTGATTATGCCTTGTTTTTCTGCTTCCGCTACCATGCTTAAGCAGATGCGGTCTTTGACACTTCCTCCGGGGTTGCGCGCCTCAAGTTTTACTAATACAATGGCGTTTGTGTCTTGGGTTAATTTGTTTAGTTTTACGAGTGGTGTTTTTCCTATGGTTTCGAGAACGTTGGAGTAGATTTTTGTCATGTTCAATCACCAATTATAACACTGTTATAATACTTGAGGAAATAAACTTTACTATCCCCAAAAAACAATCATCAAAATCAAAGTAATAAACAAATCTAACAACCCACCGCACGCCAACTTAAAGTAAAGCCTTTAAATGCCAAGACTAATTCTATATTTCGCACCAACCTCAAAAAACAAAAAACATCATGCGGAGGTCGCCCAGCATGGCCAAAGGCGTAGGACTGAGGCTCCTATCCCGCAGGGGTTCGTGGGTTCAAATCCCACCCTCCGCACCAAATTAATATTAGAGATTTACGACAGCAAAAATTTAATATAAACTATTTTTACACAGATAACTAGCGATACAAATGGCTTTGAATGTTGGGTATCATTTTAGTCAGCGTTTTGCTGTCTCTGCCCAGAAGGCGTTCGATTGGTGCATTGACTTTGACCCGAAAGATCATGTATTGATGGGCGTTGAGAATGCTGAGCGAAAAATTATCCAAATCACATCAGGCACATTCATCCTTAAAGATACTTTCCATTTAAGAGGAGAAACTTCAGAGAAGCAAAAGCTTGTACAAGTTTATCCTAAGGAACTTTCGTGGACTTCTACACATTTAACAGGTCCAAACAAATACTCCCAATTTCTTTACAAGATTATTCCTCAGGGCAAAGATGCCTCGGCATTAAACTTCCGCTGCTCACATAGAGTATGACGAAAAAGAAGATGATAAGCTACTTGCCCATCGATTATGCAAAGAAGATGCGGCTGCCTGGAAGCTATTGGCAAAAGCGATGGCAGATGAACAAAATAGTGATGACCCCTCTTGAAACAGAGGATCAATGCAGAACTAAGGATGTTATAGGCAGTTTTATTACCCTGTTTGATCCAGTGGATTTCCATCAAAAAACCGTTTATCTTAAGTAATGGTTAAAAGCCTATTATGTACACAATATCTAAAACCCAAAGGTTTGGTTAAAAATGCAATCTGCTAAAACCGAACAGAAAAGAAAATTCGTTTCCGTAGATCCTGGAAAATGCATTGGCTGCGGGATCTGCGAGTATGCTTGCACAGTAGAAAAGGGCGAAGGCGTCTGGAATCCAATCAGATCTAGAATCCGAGTAGTGCGAATGGCGCCTGTTTTCAATTTTGCGTTGTCATGCCGAGCATGTAAAGACGCTAAATGTGTCAAAGCATGTCCTGAACGAGCAATTTCACAGTCAGAGAATACAAGTTTGCTAATTATTGATCAAACAAAATGTAAAGGATGCGATTGGTGCGTTCAAGCTTGCGATCACGGCGGAATAACCATACATGCTGATACTGGAAAAGCAATTGCTTGTGACCTCTGCGAAGGCGAACCAAAATGTGTTGACGCATGTCCAGAGGAAGCTTTAGAAATAGTTGAATCTGATGAAGCAGCAGATAAACGCTTTAATGATGCACTAGAAAAGTTGCCTGCGCAAACTGAGGTATTAACCACTATAGTCAAAAATAAAGATTGGAAACCACTGTTGGCAAAAGCTGAGAAAAGATCTGAAAAAGTCACAGAAAAACTGCAAGCGTTAAACAAGAAGGCACTTTCACAAAGAACAAAAATAACTTCTTTTTCTAAATCATCTATTTTCTTCGTAACCTTTCAATAAATTATCAATGTCAAAACCAACATTTTCGCCCACGTAGCCACCTTCCAAAACAAAAAATGTCGATTTTTTGAAGCATCCAATTCTTTTGCCAATTTCAAGGTAATCTTTATCGACTAGGCCTAAAGATGCTAAATCTCCATGGTGAGTGTCAAAACCACAAGAAACTGCAACTTGCTCAATCTTACTTAAATCAATCATGCTGAGTGCTTTGTCAAGCGTTTCCAAATACCGTTTTCCTCCGCAGTCTGGCGGCAAAGCTAAATTGATGCAATTTCCCTCTGTAAAAGCGCCAGTTCCTGGGTAGTTTGGTGATTGATGCACGGAAAGATAAGTTACTTTTTCGTCACCTTGAAAAACCTCTTGAGTTCCATTTCCATGATGACCATCAATATCTAAAATCAAAGTCTTTTTGCATAATTGCTTAACTGCTACTGAAATATTATTGAAGTAACAGAACCCACGGGTATAAACGCCCAACGCAGCTCCATATTTGCCCACATGATGTCCTGGTGGACGCATAAGGGAAAATCCATTGATTTTGCTTGATAAAATTGCGCCGCCTGCGGAAAGTCTTGCGAACTCGTAGATGTTGTCATAAGCTGGAGTGTCTGAATCTTCCACTAAGCCTTTTTTAACTTTCCAAATGTATTCTGGATCATGAACAGTAAACAAGTCATCTTCACTTGCAGGCGTTGGAAGCACAAATTCGTAGCCCTTTGCCTTCAAAATTTCGTGTGCGGTTTTAACTCTTTGTGGTCCTTCAATGTGCCAAGTGCCATAGCCTAAACATTTTTCTGAATAGACTATCTTTGTTTTCATCGCAAACTGCATCCATTAGACAGATAAATATGCTTACACATTTAAAAAACATAACCCAAACAAACTTAGTGTCAACAAGGAAAAGGTAAACATCATATGATTTCAGAAAATCCATTCGATCAATTCCGCCAAGAATGTCAAACCGCATTAGGGAACGCGTTGAAGAAAACTTTGCCGGAAATAAAAATGCCCGCGATAACGCTGAGTAAAACACCAAACATAGAGTATGGTCAATTAGCTTCGTCGCTCTGTTTTGAACTCGCAAAAAAACTGAACCAGAAGCCGCTAAGTGTTGCCCAGCTTTTGGTTGAGGCAATCGACAAGTCCGGCTTTAATCTTATTGAAAAAGTTTCCTGCGCGGGTGCAGGATACATAAATTTTCATGTAAACTTCGCCAAATTTTCAGCTTTAACCCTCAAGTCGATTAAGGAATTAAAATTTGAGTATGGCTTTGTTAAAGCGGCTAACCCGACCAAATTTATTGTGGAGCACACAAGCGTTAATCCTCTTCATCCAATTCATATTGGACAAGCTAGAAACCCAATGTTGGGTGATGCTTTAGCACGCATCTTAGAGTGCAGAGGACATGAAGTTTCAACTCACTATTACATTGACGATGTTGGTAGACAATCATCTGTAGTGGCTTACGGCTACGAAAAACTTGGTAGACCAAAGCCAACGGAAAAACCAGACCTTTATGTAGGCAAAATCTACACAGTAACAAGCTGCCTTGTTGAAATTAATCGGTTAAAAAAAGCTCGTGACCTCGCTATCGTCGTCCAGTCAACAGACGATTTGGTTAAGGCAAACAAGGAAATTGACGAGTGGATGTCAATCGCCGCCGAACTCAAAGAGAAATATCCTGTGCTTTTTGATTTGTTAATGATTAAAATCGGAGAAGATGAAAATCCTGAGGAAGAAATAAACCGTTTAAATCGTGCTTATGAAGACGGAGAACCCAAAGCTAAAAAACTCATTAGAGAAGTAAGCGACCTATGCCTTGAGGGCTTTCGAGAAACCATGAAGCGAGTTGAAGTTACATATGACTCATGGGATTGGGAAAGCGACTTCGTTTGGAGTGGGCAAGTTAATGAGGTTTTGCAGAAGCTTAAGACTTCACCCTTCGTCTATAGCGAAGAAGGCGTGGTAGAATTTGACGCCGAAAAAGTTGTCGAGACCCTAAAGTTGAAGCCCAAGTTGGGGTTGAGCGAGAATAATGAAGTTCCACCTTTGACGCTTGGGCGGGCAGACGGCACAACATTGTACACCACTCGAGATTTAGCTTACACTCTGTGGAAATTCAAGCACGCGCAAAAAGTTGTCAATGTTATTGGAGTGGAGCAGTCGCTGGCGCAGCTGCAACTAAAAATTGCTCTTTTTGCTTTAGGCTACAGCGAATACGCTGAGAATTTGGTTCATTTCGCTTACAACTTGGTTACTTTGCCAGGGTACAAGATGAGTAGCCGCAGAGGGCACTACATCACTTTTGACCAAGTTCTCGACGAAGCAGTTCAACGTGCTTACGAAGAAGTTTCGAAGCGTTCCCCGCAGCTTTCGGAAGAGGAAAAACGTAAAATCGCTAACTTCGTCGGATTAGGCGCTGTGCGTTATGCTCTTGTTGATGTTGACACATCAAAACCAGTTATATTCACTTGGGAACGGGTTCTAAACTTCGAAACCAACAGCGCACCATACGTGCAATATACTCATGCAAGGGCGTGTAGCATTTTGCGGAAGGCAGCAAGAGAACCAGCAGAACCAGCTTACGAATTGCTCAAGGAGAAACTTGAGTACGAACTTATCTTGAATCTTGCAAGTTTCCCAGACACCTTTATCGAAGCCACAGAGTACCTTAAGCCGAATTTGATTGCTGACTACGTAAACGCTTTAGCGGACAAATTCAACACATTTTACAATGCTTTGTCTGTCATAAAAGCTGACTCACAAGATCTTAGCGATGCACGCTTAACATTAACTCAATCAATACAAATCGTAATGCATAACGCATTAACTCTGATCGGTGTCGTGGCGCCAGAAAAAATGTAGCTTTCAAAACTAATTGAATTTCAAGTTTTGGTTTTAAATTTTTTTTTTCGCTACCTTCCGGTAGCTAGAAATATATACGTTTTGTCAGTACATTTGTATATACGTTACCTTAAAGGAGATAAGGTTTTTTACCTGCAAGATTTTGCAGTGCAATTCTTTATGCTGTTCACTGGATCCTCGATGATATTGTGTAAGCGCTCCGGCAGGACTTGGCTGGATTTTTTCAGTTTTCAAGATTCCTTAAAAATCATTTGCGGATATTGCTATTAGCGGGGTTAATATAAAATAAATAACACTTCAAACAAACCTTTATAGTGTACGCACATGGTGACTGAATTCTGGTTGAGATAACGTCATCAGAGGCATAAGTGGCTAATTTTTGCAATGGCAAATTTCATATACAAGCCTAATAATGTAAAACGAGGTGCACACTAATGAGCGATCCATATTTCAAAAAGAAACTCGAACCAATCAAAGTTAAACAAAAAAGCATTTCACAACTTTTAACGGAAATGAGCAAAACCGCTTACCAAGGACGCAAACTTGGTGAAGCTGTTGATGTTTGGGAAAACATGCTTAAAGAAAAAGACCTCACAATTGCAATGGGCTTTGCAGGATCAATGAGCACAGCCGGTCAATGGACAATAATCAATTGGCTTATGGAAAACCGTTTCATCGACGTGCTGGTTTCCACTGGTGCAAACGTTTCAGAAGACATTGTAGACGCCATGGGTTTAGGTTACTATCAAGGCAGCCACATGGTGAATGACGAGCAGTTGCTCCATGATGATGTCAACCGTTACTATGATGTCTATGGCAAAGAAACCGACTACCGAGAAATGGAAACGCTTGTCACAGACTTCGTCATGACCTGTAAAACCGATTACAACTATACATCAGCCGAATTCCTCTACCTGCTTGGAAAATATCTGGGTAAGAAAAAAATCCCCGCAATCTCTGCAATTGCAGCAGCCAACGGTGTCCCAATTTTCAGCCCAGCCATGGTTGATAGCGCCTACGGAGAAACCTTTTTGATGGCTAAAAACCAAGGACATAACGTCGTCATTGATTCTGTTAAAGAATTTGACCAATTTGTCAGTATAGGAACAAAAACCAAAGAGGTCGGCGTAGTCTATATCGGCGGTGGAGTTCCCAAAGACCTAACCCAACTCATTGCCATATCCGTCTCACCACTAACATGCGACCAAGGGGTAAAAGGAAGGAAGGGCGGCTTGCGCAAAGGTCTACAAGAATACTACTACCCCCACAAATACGCTATACAATTAACCACTGATTCACCCCAATGGGGCGGCTTAAGCGGCTGCACGTTGGAAGAAGCCATCAGCTGGGGCAAAATAAACAGCAAAGAAGGCACACGGGCTGTATGTTACTGTGACGCAACAATCGCGTTGCCACTGATAGCCCACGCACTATGTGAACGTGTTCCAGAAAAACGCAAAGGGCCAGACATGAGCTGGCTATTCGAAGGCGTTCAATAACACCCCACTTTCATTTTCTTTTTTAGATATTTTTTGTTATTAACGAATTTAATATTATTTTATGTAAAGGCTGGATACTTGGGGGTCGGAAACCTTTTCCATGTTTCTTGATGGAGAAATTTGGGTTATTCATAGGAAAGCCTAAAAGCAAGATATTAGTATATTAGAATATGCGTTTGAATGATGTGGTTAACGGAAGAAACACCCAAGTTGGCCATCTCGCGGTCAAAACAGACCGTTTCAAAACTGTTTCACAACTGTTTCAGCCAACTATCATATCATTCGAATACCATAATATATGTAAAGGTGAAATAAAATGAAAACTTCAAAAATAATAACATTGGTCAGCATCGCAGTAGTAATGGCTGCCCTGCTAACCACAAGTGTGTTCGCCCTAGGCATGATGGGAGGACGTTACGGTGGCTATGGCGGAATGATGGGCGGAGGTTACGGATCCGGCTATGGATATAGCAATCCACCTTACACAACAGGCACAACTAACGCCCCCGCACCATCAACCCAGTACTATCAACCTGTTTACCCCTTCATGTTCGGAGGCGGAATGATGGGTCGACTGGGCAATGGCTACGGCTTTGGAGGAATGATGAGCGGCTACGGATATACAGCACCCTACACTTACAACGGATCTCCACTAAGCATTAACAACGCAGCAACGATAGCCCAAAACTACATAACTTCAATTGGCAACCCTGACTTGGTCGTAAAGCAAATTGAAGAGTACTCAGCGAACTTTTACGTCCAAGTTAACGAGAAAAGCACAGGCAACGGAGCATTCGAGCTACTGATCGACAAGTACACTGGGAGCATTTACCCGGAGATGGGACCCAACATGATGTGGAATACTAAGTATGGCATGATGAGAAGCGGCATCTTAGACGGAATCTTCGGAACACCTACAACAGTAATGCCGGTCACTACAGCTCAAGCAACAACTAATGCTCAGCAATACCTCAACACTTACCTGTCGGGAACCACAACTGGCGATGTCACAACATTCTATGGATACTATACTATTGAAGTCCTCAACGGAACCACTACATTCGGCATGTTAAGCATAAACGGCTACAGTGGCCAAGTCTGGGTTCACACCTGGCATGGAACCTTCATACAAGAACTGCAAGTCAGCTAAGGCGATTAACATTCAACCTCTTTTTCCATTTTTTGGAAAAATAAAAAACATAATAGGGCGAAGCTATGTTAGAATATATGAATACTTCAGGAATCCGTTATGGTGAAACCAAACTTCGACATGACAATTTACGAATTGCAAGCAGAGATAGCAAAAACGCTTTCGCATCCTCTAAGATTAGCAATTATTCACTACTTAAAGGATGGAGAAAAAACCGTCAACGACTTAACAAACACGTTAGGCGCAAGCCAATCCAACATTTCACAGCATCTAGCGTTAATGAGGCAAAGGCAGATAGTGAAGACCCGAAAAGAAGGCTCAAACATCTATTATCGAGTTGCAAGCCCCAAAATCAGCCAAGCATGCGACACAATGAGAGAAGTGCTCATAGATCAACTCAACCAAAAACAAGACATTGCAAAAACTTACTCATCGTAAAGGAGGAACAAAACTAAATGTGTCCATGTGGTTGCTGTGGTGGCGACGAAGAGGAGAGGAAATCGATCAAAGAGGTTAAAATGGTGCCTTGCAAGTACTGCGGAACCTTGTTTGTTGAAACTGCCTCTTTCTGTCCTCATTGTGGAGCAAGACGAATAGCCTAGTTTTTTAGAAGGACCTCGATAAGAAATAGTACGGAAGTTTTAATTTGTTAAATTCAAAATTAATTTTATCATTCTCATTGGCAGCCGTCATTTTAGTAGCTTTAGCTGCACCAGTTCTTTGCGTTCAATACAACCCTGGAGTTACCGTGGGCCAATATGTGAGATACGGGAATTTTGTTGGCATTGGCATTGGCTACGAACCCTTCAACAACTACGGCTTTCTAAACTTGCAGGTAGTGAGCGTATCAGGCAGCTTGGTTACCTTGCTTTCTACTGGGGAGTACAAAAATGGAACTGCACTACCCGGCAGCGGCACATCAGATATTTGGGACTTGTCGTTAGGAACAAAAAAAGGGGTGCCAACGCCTCAAGGATATATAATCGCTGCTAACCTAAACCAGGGAGATGAAATACCGCCTGCAAACACTTATTCAGTTAACCAAACGGCAGATCGAACATACCTCGGCACAACGCGTAGCGTTAACATCCTCAACGTTACAATTTCTACGCCCGGCTACGACACGACACAAAACTATGTGTATGATAAGCTTTCAGGGATGCTTTTGGAAGCATCATCTACGACCGTTACTCAACTTCAACCACAAACTGTAACATCAATGTTCTCATACAGCGTCATAGCAACAAACATTTTCGGTTCAACAAACCCTACGCCGACCGTCCCCGAATTAAGTCCCTTAATACTGATGTTAGCTGTTGCCATAAGTGTTGCCATCGCTGTTGTCATAACCCAGAAAAGAAATGTGGCCAAAGGAAACCAAAATTAGCATATTCTTTTGTTATGCTATCGGCTCGGTGTCAACTGCTTTTTTTGGCAGTTTTCTTTTTGCTTAACCTGTCGATAAGAGCGCTTGTCATTATAGGCATTATTACTGTGGCGTCGCCTTCAATCATTATACGTTTGGCTTTTTCGTTGATTTTTCCCCATGAAACTGCTTCTCGGGGTCTTGCGCCGCTGAGGCTGCCATCCCATTCGTCTGCTGTGGTAATGTAGACGACGTAGTCTAAGCCGTCTTTGAATTGGTTCCACCAAATGGTGTGGTGTTTTGAGATTCCTCCCCCAACAATTAACGCACCACTTTTTTTGGCGTCGAAAACGATGTTGTTGAGGTCACCTTCATCTTTGAGTAAGTTAATTCTGAAGTCGTGGTGGTCTTGGCTGAAGAACCAGAGCTGGTAACCCACTGAACCATCGGTTATGCCTGGTACAAAGACGGGAATGTTGTTTCTCGCTGCCCAATAAAGAATCGAGGTTTCATTACAGCATCGTAATCCAATTTCCCGGCAAAGTTGGGAGGTTGAAAGATCGCGTTTGCCCTCTTTGTAAAGCTCTTCGAGGAGCCCAAGGATTTTCTTTTCTATAATTATGCCATAGCTGTCGTTTGGGACAAGCACGTTTCCAAGGCGGTTTAACCCTTCCTGGTGCAGTTTAGAATCGTTCATTATGAAGCTGCCTTTGTAATAGTCTTTCCAGCAACGAGCTACATCATGGTCCAAGGTTCCACATGTTGTAATAAGCACGTCAACGAGTTTACGTTTAACAAGCTCTCTGATTACGCCTCGAGTGCCTGTGGCTACGATGTCAGCGGTAAATGAAAGAAACTTTACACACCCTTTGGCATTTATCATGGATTCCATAATGCCTACGCCAGTGGAAATCTTACCCGCGGTAAAACCCCACGCCTTATCCATTTGCTGCACAAGTTCATCAACGGACATTTTTTCTGTAAATTGGTAATCTTCAACAGGAACCTTATGTGCTTCAGTTTCTTTATGAGTCATATTCGAGTCACTCGATGCAGTTTGTTAAGAAACGTTAAGATAAATACGTGTCGAAAAGAATCAGGAGACTACTCGGATAGGTAGTTGATAATTCGTTGATAAATGTCGTGGTCCATTGAGTCTTCGTAGCCAGCGTAAATGCTTGGGTTATCGTTAACTTCTACCACAACGTAGTCGCCATCTACTTCTTTTATGTCAACGCCATAGAGCCCTTTACCGACAACACTGCATGCCTTCAAAGCTACTTCCCTAAGCCTAGTCGGCAGCTCTCGTTTTTTCATGCTTACTGTTCTGCCCCAAATCACCGTCGGCTTGCCGCGTAACTTGGCACCATGCTTCCATTTGCCTTTGGGAATCATGTATTTGCATACGTAGAGTATGTCGTTGTTTAAGACGCCGACTCTCCAGTCAAAAGCTGTGGGAGTAAACTTTTGAATTGCTAAAACATCCGATTTCTTAAAGAACCGTTTAGCGACATCTCTGAAGCTTGTTTCGCATGCAGCTTTCTCTACATAACGTGAAAAGCTTGTGTAGGGTGCCTTTATAACAACTGGTTTTCCGAGTTCATCGAATATGTCGCTGATTTTTTTGTGATGTAGCTCATCTTTGCTTAGGAAAACGGTGGGTATGTGTGGGACGTTAAACTTTTCAAATAAAGCGTATTGGTGGATTTTGTTGCCGCATATAGTAATGGATTCGGGATCATCGATGACTTTCATGCCGAGTTCCCATGCTGTTTTGGAAACAACGTAAGCGGTATTCAATGGGTCTGTTGTTGCCCTAATGAAAACAGCATCATATTTTGGCACATTAGAAATGTCTTCGCGGAAAAGGAAATTGAATTCGCTTCCTTGTTTTTCTGCTGCTATCTTGAAGTTTTGGAGCGCGCCTTGCTCGCGGGGGTCGGTAAAATTATATTTCTCAACAAAGCATGCGATCTTAGACACCGAAGTGTTCACCCTGCTCAGAAATGAGCGAGACCTCTTTGGAGATCTGTTGCAAGTCTTGTTCCGTAAGCTCCTCTTTGCTTAGGGGTTGCAGTCCACACAAATAAGCTTTATCTTGCGCTTTTTGAATGTGCAAATTGCAAAGTGGAATTTTAAAGATTTCATATACTCTCTGGGCAATTTCTTGTGTCCTCGGATCTTGATCTGTAGTTTTGCCAAAGAATGATTTGGTAGTAAGAAGTTCACCTTTTAGCGGTTGCGCGCAAACAGCGAATTTGTAGTTCATACCTAAACTTTTCATAGCTCGGTACAGTGAGCTTTTGTTGGTAGCGATTTTGTAGCCATCATAAATGAATGGGTTTACGGCAAAAACAATTGCTGGGTAGCCGATTTCAGTTGCTATTTTTTTCACCGAATCTGTAACAAGAAAGGGTAAGGTTGGTACTCCAGCTCTAGTTGCCCTCAGAAGCAGAATCGGGGTTCTGCTGGAATCAATAATGTTTTCGCATGATGGGATAACGTTGCTTCCTAAAATTTCAGCATGCATTGAAACATAGTAGCCCGTTTTCATGTATCTGTATTCGTTGTTAAGATTGAGGGTGGGTTCTTTGATTGTGGAATCTAAAAACGTTGCGGGCTTCATTACTTGTATGTTATAGGTTAGGTCGATATTTGAGACGACCAACACGGTCATGAGACACCAGGTAACTGAAATGCGATATTAGTGGAGATGTATTTAAGATTAACTATTATCATATTGCCATCACAAATCAAGCGCTAAATAAAACGAGGTAAAATCAACGTTTAAACCCCTTGAGGTCCTTGGGCCAGAGCATGAACTTTCACTAGTGACGCCTGAATTGAAGGTAATGCCCATCGCCGATAAAATCATAAAAGATTATTGCGGAAAAATCATCAACTTCGTAGAACTGCCATCTTTCACTTTTGGTAAAGAGTTGCAGTTGCATGTGATGGAAGTAAAAGCCAATTCTCCATTCAAATCTCCAGTCCAATTTGAGGAGACTATGCAAAACGCCGTTTCAACGCTAAATCAAATCGTGCAGAAACATGGGGCTAACCTTCTAGGAACAGGAATGCATCCCTTGCTGCAGCTAAAAGACACAGGTATTTGGCCTCACTACCACAAAAAAATCTATCAAGAATTCGGCAAGATTTTCAACTTAAACCAGCATGGATGGCTAAATATACAGAGCTTCCACCTAAACCTTCCATACCGATCAGAAGAGGACGGTGTCCAAATTCACAATCAGCTCGCAAATTTATCGACTTACCTTCCAGCAATTGCTGCTTCCTCACCAATTTATGAGGGAAAAATAGGTCCAGACAATGATAACCGATTGCAATTTTACAAGATAAATCAAAAGGAAATTCCTAGTGTTACTGGTGAAGTTATTCCCGATTATGTTACCTCATTTAGTCAGTACAATCAAGATGTTGTCGAACGATACTCACAGGACTTGGCTAAAGCTGGCGCAAGCAAAACACTTTTGCATCGGGAATGGGTAAATTCAAGAGGTGTAATTTTCCGTTTCGATCGGTGTGCTCTTGAAGTTCGTGTTATGGATGAGCAGGAATGCGTTAAATCTGATGTAGCTTTGAGCTGTTTTATACGTGCTGCCATTAGAGGCTTGATTGCTTTGAAAACTGAGCTTTTGCCACACAATCTGCTAGTTAGTGATTTTAACAGAATAGTTAAGGAAGGGTTAAACGCCAAGGTGTCAAGTCCTCATGGCAAAACAGCTAGGCAAGTATGTCAACACTACCTTAACTTGGCTTTTGATCATGCGGAAGAAGACGAAAAACGATATCTCTGGATTATCAAGAAGAGAATAGAAAACGGCAACTTGTCTGAAATTATTCGGAAATGTGTTTTGAATCGAGCAGAGAAAACAGATTTCCATGAGGCGGTAATCAACGTGTATTCAACGCTTATTAAGAGCCTTTCCGATAATGAACCCTACTTCTAAAAGATGTGTCCCAGAATGGCGACCGATAACAAAGGAACAACCTACTCGTTTGATGTTTGCAGCCAATGCAAAAGTATATGCTGCCAAGATGCAAAACCACCGTTAACTGAAAACCGGAAAAAAATCATAAAAAAATATTTAGAAGAACAAAGACTTAATATCCAAAAACCGTTCTCAAAAGAAAATTATTCTTTTCCAAGCGTTGATGAGCTTATTTACTGTGGGCTTTTTAATAAGAAAACGGGCAAATGCTCGGTACATCCTGTTAAGCCTGAAACATGCGTTTCGGGACCGATAACGTTTGACATAAACTTTTCGACTAAAAAGATTGAGTGGTTCCTCAAAAAATCAGAGCTCTGCGCTTACGCAGGGGTTCTTTTTAAAGACAAAACTGCTTTCAAAAACCATTTAGAAGTTGCAAAAAAAGAGCTGACTGAACTTATCTGTCAATTAGAGCCTGATGAGTTGCGGGCGATTGTACAAATTGATGAGCCTCAAACATTCAAAGTTGGCGAAGATGACTTGCCCCCGCAGGTTGTTAAAAAGCTTGGTTTAAAGTAAACCGGCATCTCTTAATTTCAAAGCTAAACTAATGTTACCTTGAAAACGAATTCTTCCAGTAAAGAAAGCTTTTTCAGCGCTTAATTTTCCATTTATAATATCCATGAAGTCGCTTTCGGAAATTCTAAGCGATAGCGTGGCTGAAGGATTAGTTCCTTGAGTAACTTGCAGCTTCCGGTCTTTTATAATAAATACCCAATCTTGTTCCTTTGGACCGCCGCTTAAACTTAATTGAATTACAGCTTCGATGCCTGCAGCTTTTTCTGGCTTGAATCTTTCAGGAAGCTTTTCCAAGAAAAATTCTTCAGGAGACTTTACATCCATCATTTTCATCTCGTGTTTTTCACGTATCTTATGCTATTGGGTTATTGAACTTTGTTGAAGTTACCTGAAGAGGTCTTTTTCTTTGGCTCTAATGAGTTCCGTTGTTGAGGCGCCCTCGGTTGTTTGGTAAGTGTATCCTCGAATGATTGCGGCTGGGATTCCTTCATTGGCTTGGCCGATAACAAGTTCCGCGGCTGAAGATAATTCATCTGCTATGGCGGTTTGTTTTATTCGAAGCACATATCCGAAAAGGTCTTTTTCACCACGTCTATCTCTTATCGGTTTAATTCCTGCTACGCCAACTGCCACATTTATTTCTCCAAGGCGAAGCGGTCTGCCATGAGTGTCAGAAACGATAACTGCAACGTTAACTCCTGCTAATGCTTTTATTTCTTGTCTAATTTTTTGTGCAGAAGCGTTTGGGTTTTTTGGCAACGGAACAACGTTTTGATCGCCAGAAACATTAGACCTATCTATTCCCGCATTCGCACAGACTATTCCACTTTTGGTTTCTGTTATTATGCTATTTTGTCCTATGCGAACTATTTCTTTTGTTTCTCTGAGAATAACCTCAACTAATGCTGGGTCCTTGTTTGTTTGCTGTGCGATTTCTTTTGCTTTCCCAGAAGGAGTCACTTCATCAAGGTTGATGATGTTTCCTTCAGCTTTTGAAACCACTACATGAGTAACTACTATTACATCATTTTCTTGCAGAGGTGTGCCTTGTTTTTTTGCGGCTTCAGAAATGAGTTTTGCTATGTTATCTCCAGGATTTATTAGCGGTAGATTTTCAACTGCAATTATCTTTATGGCGTCCATTTCTGTGTTTCCTTCTGAATTAAAGATGGCTACGGGAAAATTGCTTTAAAGCTTATCTGTTCCGCTTTTTAATTATAGACTCCAAAATTGGGTGAAAATTGGTAAGTTTTAAAACCACTTATTGGTATATAATTAATACAGGCTATTTCTCATTTCGAGTGTTCAAAAAAATGGGTGTCGAGAAACTTAACAATCTGTTCAGCCCTAAACGTATAGCTGTGGTAGGTGCAAGTGACAGAGAAGGGTCTATAGGCGCCAAAATTTTGGGGAATCTGATTGGGGTCGGTTTCAAAGGTGAAGTTTTTCCTGTAAACGCCTTTAGGGATACAGTGCATGGGATTACTGCTTATCCGAGCATTAGTAAAATTCCTCGAATGATAGATTTAGCTATAATTGCTGTTCCAGCGCACACTGTGCCACAGATTGTTGAGGAATGCGGTGAAGCCGGAGTTTCCGGAATAATAATTTGTTCTGCAGGTTTTAGAGAGGTTGGTGAAGAAGGCGTTCTTATTGAAAAGAAAATTCTTGAACTCCAAAAGAAGTATGAAATGAGAATTATAGGTCCCAAAAGTTTTGGAATCATTAGACCCAAAGCAAATCTGTATGCAACTTTCGCGGATGAAAAAGCTAGTCCTGGGAAAATCGCCTTTATTTCTCAAAGTGCCGCTTTATGCGCTTCTGCATTAGATTGGGCTTCAGAGGCTCAAGTTGGATTCAGCGCCGTCGTGTCTACGGGGTCAATGCTTGATGTGGATTTTGGTGACTTAATTGATTATTTTGGAGCTGATTCTCAAACCAAAAGTATCGTTTTATATGTTGAGTTTATTAAGAATGCGCGGAAATTCATGAGTGCTGCACGAGGCTTTGCGAGAACCAAGCCTATAGTAGTTGTTAAAGCTGGACGTTTCAAAGAAACTGCTATTCCAGCTACTTCTCACAGCGGTTTTTTGGGTGGAGAAGATGCGGTTTATGACTCGGCTTTTAGGCGTGCTGGGGTTGTCAGAGTAGAAACAATGATTGATCTGTTTAACTGTGCAGAAGCTTTGGCGATGCAGCCAAACCCTACAGGATCTAATTTGACAATTATCACAAATGCTGGGGGTCCAGGTATCATGGCTGCGGACCAACTTATCGCCAAAGGCGGAAAACTGTCACCGTTAAGTCAGGAAACAATGAAGGAAATAAGGAATATTTTGCCGCCCTATTGCTGTACGGCAAATCCAATCGACATTCTCGAAGAAGCAACGCCAGCGAGATTCAAAGATGTTATGGAACTATGCTTGAAAGACGAGAACAGCAATGGTTTTCTACTAATCTATGCGCCTCAAGCAGCATCTGATCCGTCTGCCGTCGCAAAAGCAGTTCTGGAGTTATCGCAGCAAACAAAGAAGCCCATACTTACCTGCTTGATGGGTGAAGATTCCAGATGCGGTGAAGCCCGTAGGTCTCTTCTAAGAAATGGCATTCCAACTTTTCCGACACCCGAACAAGCTGTTTCAACATTCATGTACATGTACCGATATACTCAAGATTTAGAACTACTTTACCAGACACCAGAAGAACTCTCTGAAGAGCCAGCAAACTCAGCTGCACTCAAATCCATTTTAAAACAAGCGCACAGCCAAGGGCAACAAGTTCTTGGTTTGTGTGATTCTCTTCGCTTTTTAGGGGCCTATAAAATACCCACAGTTAAGACTTTAGTTGCCACAACACCAGAAGAAGCCGAAGTTTTAGCTTCCAAAATTGGTTTTCCAGTAGTTATGAAAGCTTTGTCTCCGCAGGTCACACATAAATCCCAAATCGCAGGCGTAATCCTCAACGTATGCTCAACCTTAGAAGTTCAAGCTTGCTTCGATGAACTAGCCAAAAAAGTGCAAAAACTAAGTGGAAACGCAGAATTTCAAGGTGTCGCAATTCAGCCAATGATATTCAAAAAAAACTATGAATTACTAATTGGTAGCAAAAAAGATTCTCAGTTCGGTTCAGTGGTGATTTTTGGGAGAGGCGGCACGGAAGCTGAGTTAATCAAAGACGTAAGCATTGGTTTCCCTCCTCTAAATCAGGTGCTTGCAAGACGGCTAATAGAGGACACAATGATCTATCGTTACTCACATTTATCGGAATTTCCATTAAATATTAAAGTTCTTGAAGAAATCTTGGTCAAGTTTTCTCAACTCGTTATAGACTTTCCTGAAATCAAAGAAATTGACGTAAACCCTTTGATTTTAGATAAGAACAGTGCTTTTGCAGTTGATGCACGAATTGTTCTGGACCCAAATAACATCATCCAAGACATCGGGTTTCATGAACACCTTGTAATCGCCCCCTACCCAAGCAAATATAGTTCCAACTGGAATGACAAAAATGGCTCCCTTGTTCATTTGCGAGCTATAAAACCTGAAGACGAAGCCAAATTCAACGAGCTTTTCAAATCGCTTTCTCCTCAAACAATGCGTTTTCGATTCTTTGAAATAATAAAAGAACTTTCTCACGAAACATTAACACGATACTGTAACTTGGACTATGATAGAGAAATTGCTATGGTGGCAGAAAATCCAAGCAGTAAACAAATAATTGGTGTTTCCAGACTAATTACGGACCCTTACGGAAAAAGCGGCGAATTTGCTGTCTTAGTGGGGGATCAATGGCAAGGCTATGGGGTAGGCTTCAAATTGATGGATTCTCTAATTAGAATAGCGAAGGATAAGGACCTGCAGAAAATATATGGTTTTGTCATGGTCAATAACGACAAAATGCTAAACCTGTGTAACAGATTAGGATTCAAAACTGAAATTGATGACGATGAAACCCTTCGCTTATCCTTGGTTATTTCATGAACGACAGCTTTTTAAATACATCTTGTAATTACTTTTCGCTATAGGAGTTAACCTTGTATGGATTATCCTAAATTAGCTGATTTGGTTCCTGCTGAAAAGTTGGGACCATTATCCGATCAACTGCTTAATTTCGTTTTAACAACTAAGAATGAAGGAAAAATGCCAACTAAACTCGCTAACTGTATGCTCTCCGCTATGCAGCAAGGAATCATAAAAAACAAAACCGGCGTTTCAATTCTTCTCGAAGTAGCATTGCTACTTGAACCAGAAAAAACCATGGCTGCATTAAATGAAATGCAAATGACACAATTGGCTGAAGAAATAAAGAAAGGAGGCATGTAATTTGGCACTAAAATTCGGAATTGAATTTGTTCCAAAAGAACCATACTGGAAATTAGCAGCTTACGCTATCCAGGCTGAAAACAGCGGGTTTGACAACCTATGGGTAACTGATCACTTTGGCAACCGTAATGTTTATGTTACTTTGGCCGCTGCAGCTTTGTTTACAAACAAAATCACTTTCGGAACGGGAGTAACCAATCCGTGGATGGTTAACCCAGTTATAACCGCACAAGCCATCGCAACACTGAACGAGCTAGCGCCGGGAAGAGTTGTGCTTGGAATGGGTGCAGGCGACAAAACCACTCTTGAAGCTGTCGGCATAGACATGGGCAAACCATTAGCAGCCGTAAGAGAATCAATTGAAATGTTCCGAAAATTAACCGCCGGCGAAAAAGTTGCTTTTCAAGGTGAAGTTTTCAAAGCTGCAGGCGCAAAATTCAACTTTAAACCAGCTAACAAGATTCCAGTTTACGTTGGCGCTCAGGGTCCAAAAATGCTGGAGATGGCTGGAAAAATCGGTGATGGAGTTCTAATTAACGCCAGTCATCCAAGCGACATAGAATTCGCGGTGAAAATGGCAAATGAAGGAATGAAACAAGCAGGCAAATCACCCAGCGATGTTGATATAACAGCTTACACATCATTCTCAGTTAACGAGGATCCCAAAAAAGCCACGAAAGCCGCAACACCAGTCGTAGCCTTCATAGTCGCAGGTAGTCCACCGCCAGTTCTTGAAAAACACAAAATAGATGTAGCTAAAGCAGACGAATTACGCGCAGCACTTAAAGCAGGCGATTTTCCAAAAGCCTTAGCAGCAGTAACACCAGAAATGATTGATGCATTCTCAATTTGCGGCACACCAGATGTATGCATTGAAAAAATAGCAGGTCTTCAAAAAATCGGCATTAGCCAATTCGTAGTCGGCTCCCCGATCGGCACCAACGTTAAAAACTCTATCGACTTGATCGGTAGCAAAATTATTCCCCACTTTAAAAGCTAAATTTTAGAAAGCGCGTTTAATCGCGCGCCTATCTAAATATTTTTAGGCAACGTTCAATTCTCAATTAGCAATATTGAATCCTGTTGCTCGTTTGGTACTTGTTGGCGGTTTTCAAAAAGTGGCTATCTACGCAATTATCCCAGTAAAAAAGCTTGCCGATTCAAAAAAGAGGCTTTCAACAGTTTTCACACCGCAGCAACGTGAAATGCTTACGTTAACTATGCTGCAAGATGTCTTAAAGGCGCTTCAAACTTCTGTTGTAGACAAAGTTGTTGTGGTGGCTGATGATTTCATAGTTCGGAAGACGGCGGAAGAGTTTGGAGCTTTTTATCGGTTTGCTAAAGGGGCGTCTTTGAATTCAACTATTGACGAAACCACATCCTATTGCATTCAAAAAGGTGCGCGTTCGGTTCTTGTTTTGCCAGCAGATGTCCCACTCATTGACTCCGAAGAAATTAATCGAATCATCCAACTTGCTGATGATGTCAGCTCAGCGATTGTTTTATCTCCTTCACATGATTGGGGAACCAATGCACTTTACCAGCATCCTCCTAAGCTTATACCCGCTTGTTATGGACCTGAAAGCTTCCTAAAACACATCCGACAAGCTTTTTTAAACAACATAGGTGTTAGGATACACTTTTCAAGTAAGCTTGCAGCGGATATTGATTCTGCCGAAGATCTGAAAAAATTATTTAAAATTCAAAACACTACTATTTCTAAACGATTTTTAGAGCAGATCGGCTTCAGCAGAAAACATAGTGACTGACGTTTACTAAAAGTCAATAAAAACGATTACAAGGGTTGTGTTCAAATCGCCGTATTAAACAAAGAACATTATAAAAATAGCGACAAACCCTTATTTAATTGAAAGATGTAGTTTAAGATTCTAATCGTAGTGGAGACCCCACAAATGTCAATTGAACAAATCGATAAAATCATCGATAAATATGTTGACGGCGAAGGAGTTTTGATTCAGTTACTTTTAGATATTCAGCATGAGCTCAACTGGATACCTAAAGAAGCCATTATGAGGATAAACAAACGGCTCAAGATTCCAGTAAGCGAAATTTACCGAGTTGCCAGCTTCTATACAGCATTAAGCCTCAAACCACGTGGGCGTCACCTTGTTCGTGTATGTGCTGGAACCGCCTGTTATGTCCGCGGAGGACCAAGAATTTTAGATTCCATAGAACGAACCTTAAACATTAAGGCAGGCGAAACAACCTCTGACAAAAATTTTTCACTAGAAACCGTTAACTGCCTAGGCTGCTGCGCCCTTGGACCCGTGATTGAAATTGACGGCCAATACCACGGCAAACTCTCCGTAACAACCATAGGAAAACTCCTTTCCAACTATAAATGAGGAATCCAAACATGGTTCGTTTGAACTCTCCAGCTGACTTAGAAAAACTCCGAAGCGAACTCATCGGCAAAACAGACTTTAAAAAACCCGCTGTCACACTATGCATAAGTACAGGTTGCGAAGCTCTTGGCGCAAAAGCTGTCCTTCAAGCCTTCCAAGATGAATTCAAAAAACAAGGTTTAGACGGCAAAGTAGACATTAAGCAAACAGGTTGCTTGGGTTTTTGTGAAAAAGGTCCACGTGTCGTTATTTACCCTGAAAACATAGCTTATTTCAAAGTGCAGCCTTCTGACGTACCAGAAATCGTTTCAAAAACTGTTATGAACAAAGAAATTGTTGAACGCTTACTTTATGCTGATCCTAACACGGGCGAGAAGGTCAAGCGTCTTGTTGACGTGCCTTTCTATAAGTATCAGTACAGACTTCTCATGGATAACAATGCCGCAATAGACCCAAAAAAAATAAAAGATTACATTGCTTTAGATGGGTACAAAGCCCTCTCCAAAGTACTGTTCCAAATGACTCCCGACCAAGTAATGGACGAAATTAAGCAGTCACAACTGCGAGGTCGTGGAGGGGGAGGTTTTCCAACTTTTCAAAAATGGGATTCCACCCGCAAAGCAAAAGGCGAACCAAAATACGTTATAGTTAACTGTGACGAAGGCGACCCGGGCGCTTTCATGAATCGCGCTTTGATGGAGGGTAACCCGCATAGTATTCTGGAGGGTCTAATAATTGCTGCTTATGCGATTGGTTCTCATGAAGGCTTCATTTATGTTCGCCAAGAATATCCACTTGCAGTGGAGAACATGCAGAAGGCCATAGATCGAGCTACTGCTTATGGATTGCTTGGCGATAACATTCTGGGTTCAGGATTCAACTTCAAAGTCAAAATCCACAAAGGAGCTGGAGCCTTTGTTTCGGGCGAATCAAGTGCGCTAATGACTGCGATTGAAGGTCGAGTCGGAGAGCCCCGACCAAAATATGTCCATACCGCTGAGAAGGGCCTTTGGGACAAGCCAAGCGTATTAAACAACGTTGAAACTTACGCAAACGTTCCAGTAATTATAAACAACGGCGCCGATTGGTTTACAAAAATTGGCACGACAGGCAGCAAAGGCACCAAAATCTTCGCGCTAGCAGGCAAAGTCAACAACACTGGTCTAGTTGAAGTCGCAATGGGTATGACTCTTAGAGACATTATTTTCAAAATAGGCGGCGGCATACGAAACGGAAAGAAATTTAAGGCAGTTCAAGCTGGGGGGCCTTCAGGCGGCATAATTCCCGAACAATACCTCGATACACCCGTAGATTTTGATGAGCTCAAAAAACTTGGTGCAATCATGGGCTCAGGTGGATTAATCGTTATGGACGAAGACACCTGTATGGTAGACGTAGCAAGATACTTTGTCAACTTTCTTTGCGATGAGTCATGCGGTAAATGTGTGCCCTGCCGAGAAGGACTAAAACAAGCAAGAAAAATCCTAAACGATATAGTTTCAGGTAAGGGTGAAGAAGGCGACATCAAGAAACTTGGGCAAATTGCTGAGGCTTCAAATTCTTCGGCACTCTGTGCTTTAGGCCAGACTTCTGCAAACCCAACGCTTACAACACTTCGATACTTTGCAGATGAATATGAAGCACATATCAAAGAAAAAAGGTGTCCCGCATTAGCTTGCAAGCCGCTCATAAATTTCTACATAGACCCAGCCAAATGCAACGCGTGTACATTATGCTCACGAAATTGCCCTGTCCAAGCCATCGATGGAGCGGTAGGTAAGATTCACATAGTTGATCAATCAAAGTGCATTAAATGCGGCAGCTGCTTCGAAGCCTGCAAGTTCAAGGCGGTTATGAAGATTTCTGGAAAACCTGTTCCACCGCCAATCCCTGAGGAACAGAGACTGAAAAAACCAGTTAAGAAGGCGAACTAAAATGGAGGTAAAACCGACGGAACCAAGCCAGCAAGAAATTACATTAAAAATAGATGGTCGAGAAGTAAGGGCAAAAGAAGGCGCAACCCTCCTTGATGCAGCAAAAAGCATGGGCATAGACATTCCAACTCTCTGTTACCATAAAGCGCTTTCTCCATTTGGGTCATGTCGCATCTGTTCAGTAGAAATTATAGATAAGCGGGGAAGAAGTCGCATTGTTACCTCCTGCAACTACCCAGTTGAAGAAGGCTTGGTAGTTTACACTAAATCTGAAAAAACCATCAAGGTACGTAAACTATTGCTAGAATTGCTTTTGGCGCGTACTCCTAAGGTTCAAAAAATCAAGGATTTGGCGCTTGAATACGGTATTGAAAAACAAAGTTTCTGGGTAGAAGATGAAGACGAGGACTGCATCCTGTGCGGGTTATGCACTCGGGTCTGTGACGAATTAGTCGGTGTAAACGCCATAGACTTTGCTAAACGTGGAGTAGAAAGGGAAGTTACCACACCTTACCAAACATTCTCGAACGATTGTATTGGTTGTGGTGCTTGCGTCAAAGTTTGCCCTACGAACTCCAAACGAAGAAGAGCTTATACGTATGCTATGACGGACGAAGATGGCAAAAAAATCAATCAGCAATTCCTGAAAGGAACATATGATGAAAACCTCGGGGTCTATAGCCAAATTCTGGCAGCCAAGAGTTCTTTCGGAGGGCAGGATGGTGGAGTTGCAACATCCTTGCTTGTCTCTGGTATGCAGAAAGGCATATTTGATACAGCCATCGTTGTGCAACGTACAGAAGGTTATCAAGCTGAAGCAGTGGTAACCGAGAGTGTGGATGACATCATTAAGGCTGAAAGCACAAAGTACCTTCGTGTTAAAATGCTTTGGTTACTTGACGATTTAATTGAGAAGGGTAAGCGGAAAATCGTCGTTGTCGGTACACCCTGCGAAGTTCGTGCTGCAAGAAAAATCCAGCAGGTAATGCTTACAAAATATCCTAATTTGCAACTTACGATAGTTGGGCTGTTCTGTTTTGAGGCTTTTGATTATGATAAGCTTAAGGTTGCCGTTCAGAATCAAATGGGAGTCGACTTGGACAAGGTCGAGAAGACTCAGATTCACAAGGGCAAATTCACAGCTACAGTTGAAGGCAAGGAATATGTTGTTGCAGTGAAAGATTTGTCAGCAGCTCAAGAGCACGGCTGTAATTTCTGCGATGACTTCAGCAACAAATACGCGGACATATCTGTAGGTTCAGTTGGAAGCCCTGAAGGGTATTCAACCGTAATCGTTCGATCAGATATAGGTAGAACACTTCTGGAAAACACACAGTTGACAACAGCTGAAATTAACAAAGATGAGGTCGTTAAACTGGCTACGCTGAAACAAAATCGTGCAAAGAAGAATTTTGCCAAGATCATTCAGCCAGAAATGTCTATGCAGCCTCCAGCGCCAACTCCAAAGGCACAGTAGCTTTTTCTATTTTTTTTAAAGAATATTTTACTTTGTTTATTTACTTCGATATTTTGCTGGCGAATGTCTTTAAAAGAACAACAGTAGTTTGCAGTTTTTGTTCTTTGTGTTTTGGGTTGCTTTTTTGGTCTAGGATTTGATTCGTTTGCAGATTGCGTCTTAATCTGTAAGAATCTGTAAATTTCTGTAAGAATTTGTAAGAAAATGTAAGAAAAAGGAAATGCCAAAGAACTCATGTTTTTGGGAACTATTTTTTGTTGTTTTTTCTTGCTGACGGATTTCTGCGAAGATTCTGTTCTTTGTGAATTAGGCTGTTTTTTTGATTTAGGCTTTGTTTTCTTTGTAGGTTGAGTCAAAAAAAGTCGTAAAAAGTCAAAATAAGTCGAGAAAAATCAAATTTAGTCAAAAAAAAGTTATTAAGGCTAAACTTTAGCGGTTTAGCAGTGGTCCTGACCGCAACTGCAATTTTGACTTGACGAGTTACCGCCGATGTATTTTTGGGGGTTTGCTTCGAAGGATTTTTTGCATCCTGGTGCGCAGAAATAGTAGTATTTGCCTTGGTAGATTGTTTTGTATTTTGCAGTTTTCTCGTCAACTTCCATATTGCATACCAAATCTTTAGCCATACTTTTCTCACCTCCAACATTGGTTAATTTTTATGATTAGACTTTTGGTTTAAACCTTCTGAGGAGTGAAGCGTTGGTAACTACAGTTACTGAACTGCTTGCCATGGCAGCTGCCGCGTACACTGGGTTAAATAGAACATGCAAGATCGGGTAGAATGCGCCTGCCGCCAAGGGAACGAGGACGATGTTGTAGAAGAATGCCCAGAATAGATTCTGACGGATTTTCTTCATCGTAGCACGGCTTAACTGAATAGCTACCACTACATCCCTCAAATCATTCTTAATTAACACTATATCCCCCGTTTCAATAGCTACATCCGTTCCGCTGCCAACAGCAATTCCAATGTTTGCCTGCGCCAAAGCGGGAGCATCGTTTATTCCGTCTCCAACCATAGCAACAACTTTGCCTTCGGATTGCAGCCGCTTTATTTCAGTGCTTTTTTCGCTAGGAAGGACTTCGGAGAACACGCCATTAACGCCCAATTGTTTTGCTATGGCGTTGGCAGTTCTTTGGTTATCCCCTGTAATCATGATGACCTCTAAGCCCATTTGCTGAAGGGTTTTTACGGCGTCGGCAGAATGTTCCTTTAAGGTGTCAGCCACAGCAATCAATCCTGCAAGCTGAGTGTCAACTGCAAGTAGCATTGCGGTTTTTCCTTCTTCCTCAAGCCTCTTCATCTTAATGTCAAATGCACTAATGTCCAGGTTATTAGCTTCCATGAGTCTGCGATTGCCCAACAATATTTTGACGCCTTTATGCTCTACTTCCACTCCATATCCCGGCAGGGCGTTGAAGACGTCAGGTTCATCAATCTGGAGGCCTTTCTCTTTTGCCTTCTTTACTATCGCTTCTCCAAGAGGGTGCTCAGAGTTTTTCTCTGCAATGCTGGCTAGCTGTAAAAGTTGGTCTTCAATAAAAGCTTCTGTTGGGATGATATCTGTGACTTCAGGCTCGCCTTTGGTTAGTGTGCCTGTTTTATCAAAAACAACTGTTTGAAGCTTATGAGCCGCTTCTAGTGTTTCGCCATTTTTGATTAAAATCCCGTTTTCTGCTCCTTTCCCAACTCCAACCATGATGGCTGTAGGGGTAGCAAGTCCAAGAGCGCAGGGACAAGCAACAATTAACACAGCGATGAAAACTGTAAGGGCAAAAATGAAGGTTGCGCCAGCTATGAAATACCATGCCATGGCGGATAGCGTGGCGGTTATTATGATAGTTGGAACAAAATAGCCTGACGCAATATCTGCTAGTCTTTGAATAGGTGCTTTTGAACTTAAAGCATCTTCAACCATGCTTATGATCTGGGCAAGAACTGTGTCTTTGCCGACTTTGGTGGCTTTGAATTTAAGCACCCCAGTTTTGTTCATGGTGGCACCAACCACTTGGTCTCCGCTTTTCTTTTCAACGGGTATGCTTTCGCCTGTGATGACTTTCTCGTCTACTGCTGAGTAGCCTTCGGTAACGATGCCGTCAACAGGGATTTTTTCTCCTGGTCTAACAATCACAATGTCTCCTACTTGGACATCTTCAATCGGTATCTCTTGTTCTTCGCTATTTCTGATTACTCTGGCAGTTTTTGCTTGCAGACCCATGATTTTTCTTATGGCTTCTGATGTTCTGCCTTTTGCAATGGCATCTAAGAGTTTTCCAAGCAAAATGAAGCTCATGATCATTGTGGCTGTATCGAAGAAAACTCCGGCGCCTGGAAATATGCTTGGGGCAAACGTAACTGCTGTGCTGTAGAGCCAAGCGGTAGATGTTCCCATGGCAATTAAGGTGTCCATGTTGGCGGTTTTGTTTCTCAAGCCCTTGTATGCGCCAACGTAAAATGTCCATCCGACAATGAATTGTACCGGGGTTGCCAAAATAAACATCAAAATATTGTTCTGTTCCATAGGCAAAACAGGGAACAGCATCAAGATGATAATGGGGGCAGTCAATGCAACACTTGCTGCCAAAAGGATTTTTAGGCGTCGAATGTGACGTTGGCGCTCTTTGCCTTCAGCATCCTGAAAGGTTTTTTCGTGTTCAATTATTTGGTAGCCAACTTCTTGTATTGTCTTTTTGATTCCAGCCAAGCTCAGTTGTTCTGGGTTATATTCAACGGTGACTTTTTCTGTAGCAAAGTTGACGGTTGCGTTGTAGACGCCTTCTTTGCTGTTTAATGCTTTTTCTATGCTTTGGGCGCAGTTAACGCAGCTCATGCCACCTATCTGAAGCACGATTTTCTCATGGATAACCCGGTATCCTGATTCAGCGATGGTGTTCTCTATGGTTTTCTGGTCGACGATCTCTGGGTTGTATTCTATGATTGCTTTTTCAGCGGCGAAGTTGACGGTGGCGTGAGTTACACCGTTTAGTTTAGATAGTGCTTTCTCTATGGAGAGTGAGCAATTTATGCAACTCATTCCGCCGATGTTGAAGGTGATTTTTTTGTTTTTTTCTTGGCTCATATTGCTCGTCTTCGATTGAGTCTTTTTGCGTTTATAATCCTCAAGTCCATCTTTAGAAAAAGCTGTTATTCGAATTGGTAAATATTTCCAACGCTATTGTAAACAAAGGCATTTGGGAACACTTGAGCTATTCGAATTAATGCTCGCCATCCTGTGCAATGTGAGGGTACTATTAATTCAGGATTTATGTCTTTTAGCCCTTCTATCGTAGGTTCAATTCTCTTCTCAAATTCTTTTCCAGCTAAATGAAAGCCGCCAAATATTGCGTAAACCTTTGTTAATCCAGTAATATGTTGAGCATATCGTACGGTGTTTATAATCCCAGAGTGAGCACACCCAGAAATGATAACCAAGCCTCTGTCTTTGATATTAATGACTAAGGCACGGTCATCCAGGAATAGGTCGGTCTTCCAAGAGTTTTCACTATAAGTTTTATTTTGCGTTAACCCCTTTTCAAAAGTTGTTTTTCTTGGAATTTCTCCAGTAATGCACGCCAAATCATTGGCAATTAAATACGGCTTTTTTGTTTTAACGATTTTTGCTGGAGTTAACTGTTCTAAACTAGGAAAAAGTGGATACTCCCTTAAATCTCCACTAAGACTGGAGGTTCCTCTACGTTTTACCATGTCATCGTGAGCTATTATTGGCAAGTCGATTTTGTTAACAACTTTAACTATTGCTTGCAATCCACCAAAATGATCATAATGACCATGGGAAAGGACAACATAAGAAACTTCACTCAAATCAATGCCCATGCGCTCAGCATTAATAATGACTCCGTTAGAACTAATGCCTGTATCAAAAAGAATTGTGCACATTTCTTGATTTTGAAAAACCCTAATTAGCATGGAAAAACCGTGCTCTGCAAACGGCAACTCTGTATGTACGTGAGCCCACTCTGGTCCCAATTTGTCTTTAGTCCAGTGCCGAAACGATTGCGCTTCTTTTCTAACATTGCTTGAAAGAAAATCTACATTGTTGTCCATTAAGGAAATGATTTCTAGCTTTGATGCTTCTTTCAAGTCTACGGGTTCTATTGTCAAATTCTAACCCAACTATAAAGTTCCTCGGTAATTTATTGTGGTTGGGCAACCAACACATTTTTGGAGCTCGTATCGATTGCAAGGGTCACAATTAACCTTGCACGGTGAAACCTTGTTTTCTTTTGTTGCAAGTTGTTCTCTTATCTGAATGAAAGGTGAAAAGTAAGTTTCGCTTACGGGGTAGAATTCTGAACGGCGTATACCCTTGCTGCATCTGAGAGAGCATTTTTCCATAGAAATGCTTTCGAGTGTTTCTAAAGTTTCTGCAACCACGAGCGCAATAAGGTTGTAACCGCCCACTGTTTTAAAAATCTGAACTATTCTGGGGCACTGCTCAAATCGATTAAGGAGCTCCTGCATTGCTTCTGCGCTCTCCATTTCAAGCATTACGATTGCTAGGTGAAGTTGGAGCACGTTCGGATTTATGAGGGCTGACACTTTAATTGTTCCTTTTTTCAGCAGTCGCTCTAGTCTTTTCTTGGTTCCCATACTTGTGAACCCGATGGATTTGGAAAGCTCCTGTAAGGTCATCCGCCCGTCTGCTTGGAGTTGCGCTATTATTTTCTTATCAATTTCATCCACAGTAAATTCACGAGTTTATTTTATAAACGATATGTATTAATAAAGTTTGTCTGTTAAACTTTGTCTTAAAAACTCAAGTCTCAAACAAATCAAGGGTTGTTAGTTGAATAAAGAAATTCGAAATGTTAAAAAAACTGTAAAGAAATACAGTCGACCCAAAATAAAGTCAAATTCCCTGACGGGAAAAAAGAGTTCGGACAAGACTTTTCAAAGCGTGCGTTGGGGAAATGTACATTATAAAGTCGTTTTTAGCGTTTGTATTGTTGTCTTACTGATTCTTTCAATACTTGCGAGTTATGGATCAACTGGAAATTCTAACTCAATCTTGTCTGCAAATGTTTGTCAATCTATTGCTCAACAGCCACCTGTTGACCAACAAACAACAAAATTTCATGAAAACGGGGCGATTTCTCATTTAAGGAACACAATATTGGTTCCAGACGATTATCCAACTCTTTTGGATGCAATTGGAAATGCTTCTCAAGGCGACACAATATATGTCAAAGATGGTATTTACTATGAAAATCCAGTAATTGATAAGCAAATATCGATTATCGGTGAGGATAGCAAAAATACCCTCGTAGTTGGAAGCGGCGGTGCTCCTGGCGATAACGTTTTCACAATTAGAGCTAACGACGTTGAGATTTCAGGGCTCACAATCGAAGGTAAAAGTTACTCAAACTCGTCCTATTATGCCAATGGAATAAGCATAGGCGCGGGCACCTTTAACAGCATTACAATAGGTGAAGAAACCATACCAAGCAATAGCGTAGGAGGGGACAATTGCACCATAATAGGAAATAACATAGTTAATACTGCCTGGGGAGTAGTCTGTTGTGGTGGCGGGAAATCTAACCTAACTATTTCACAAAATAATATAACCGCTAACACTCAAGGCGGTATCGCACTGTACGGCGGTTCTTCGAAAATAATATGCAATAACACAATTTGCAACAACAGAAATGGGGCTGGAGTGGTACTTACCGGTTATCTGGATCAAATATCTGATAATAATATTACCGGTAACATGCGAGGAATAGAACTTGGATCGTCAAACACAGTAATCTATCGAAACAATATAGCAGAAAATAGAGTTAACGGAATATACATTCAAGCTTCTGGTAACAGTATAATCGCTAATTCTATAGCGAATAACCTTGTAGGGATATACATCGCGCCAAATTTCATTACATGCAGCAACAAAATCTATAACAACAATTTCATAAATAATTCCCAAAACGTCTTCACTGGTTCAGGCTATAACATTCAATCTTGGGACAACGGCTACCCAGCGGGAGGCAACTACTGGAGTAATTATACAGACTCTGACGTGAAAAAAGGACCAAACCAGAACCAGCCAGAAAGCGATGGAATAGGAGATACGCCATTTATTGTCGGCATCAACAATACCGACGGCTATCCACTCATGTCGCCCTTCAACGCATCGACATTTGATGCAGCCCCTTCAGCAATTTTACCTGCTCCGTTATCGTCAAATCATCTTATTGCCCAGTGGAATTTTGGAAAAATCCAACCAAACCTAGTAATATCAGACTCTACAGGCCAGAACCCCGCTATTGTAGGCTATGAAACCAACTTATCCTACACTCTAGCAATTGTTAAAGGCAAATTTGGTTATGCGCTAAACTTTACGGACAACCAGTACTTGTTCGTGGATGTCTCCCCAAGTTTAGATACAACCGGAGAAATGACTATTGATGCGTGGATAAAGGTAAATGCAATTGAAAACTATTCATACAATAATATCATAGTCAAGTGTACTCTTAGTGATACTTCCGAATTGCCTCCTCGAATCTTGGGTTTATCCATAAACGGATTAATGCCTGGAAATGGGAGTGCGGTGCCTGTAGGTGCCATAAGAGGTTATGTAACCACTGAAACAGGCGGGTTTAACGAAATAGCAACTACCTCTGCTATTCCTCTTAACGAATGGATCCGCATAACTTTCACTCGCAGCCTCAACACAGGCATGCACATCTATGTCAACGGAGTACAACAAAGCATTGTGGTTACTTCTGGCGTGCAAAATCCTACAGGGCCGATAATTCGAGGAAGCGAACTTTATATCGGGCATGGATTTAGCGGTGCCATGGCAGAGGTCTCTATGAGCAATATTGCGAAGAACTCATCCTCTCCTTGCTTGTGGAGTCAATGGTGGTTCTTCGCAATAATTGTTTCAGTAATTATTATAGCGTCAGTAATCTTGATCTATACAGCTTTGAGAAAGAAATCCATTGCAAACCTTAATAGCCTATTTTAAAACAGACGAGAATACTTTTCAATTTATTGTTCAAACAAAAAATATTGATATCCTTTAGGTTATAAGCTTGCACATAAGAGATACATTCCTCAGAGACGTTTGCCTGCTTGGTTGATTTGTCATTGTGTTCTCTTGGTACGCCTTGACGCCGCCTCTTGTGTAGGCGCTCCTTCAGGTTTCTAAAAAGGAGATCGAACAACTCGGATGGGCATGTATATTAGTTCATTTATCCCTGAAGCGCTAATCCCTCTTTCGAAGAATAACCTCGCACAATTTAGGCGTTTACCCCAAACCGGCTGACACGATAGAATCATGGTTGTTAGTTTATTTTATAAGCGCAATATATTAATAATGTTTAGCTATTAAACTGCTTTTCAAAGTGCAACTACGAGGGGAAAAAGTTGACAAGCAAAAATTTACATTTAAAAATTGGTGACCTAAACAATAGTATTGGTTACGCAAAAAACTTGGAATTATCAGTAGGAAAGGTTGTTACTGATTCTTGGGAAGAGCCTTATGGGACCCTGAATTAAATGAATCCTACCACGGTCCCCTTGTTTATGGTTGTTTGGCGCTGTACCCGCAACTGTGTTGGCACTTGCACATATTGCAGTTACACAAAAGAATACGCTAAAGACCAAGAGCTCACAACTACGCAAGCCAAACATATGGTTGATGAAATTGCTGCTTTCGGTTCCAAATGGTTTGGAATCAGCGGCGGAGAGCCATTGATTCGGCCAGACATATGGGAAATTATCGAGTATGCGGAGAAAGAACATGGGCTCAACGTAAGTTTAATCACCAGCGGTTATGCTTGGGATGAAGAACGCTTCAATAAACTGACAAAGTACAATGTGAAGACTGCTATCAGCATTGACGGCACTAAAGCCACAAACGACAAGATTAGACGGCAGGGCGGCTATGACAAAGCCCTCCACGCTATACAGAAGCTTAGTAGCGTAGGACTACTGGACTGCCTAGTTACGACCATGACCAGGTATAACATTCATGAACTATCCCATACCGCAGCCTTAGCTGAACAATATCATGCTCGCTCAGCCGTTTACCACAACCTCGTTCCTGTGGGCAGAGCAGGAACAAACATGATCGACCTTGCTCCAACACCAGAGCAATATGAGGTTGCATTCGATGAAATCTATGAAATCCAACGGAGACTCTATGGAAAAGTCAAAGTTAACGTCTACGCACCATTCTACGCCCGTATAGTCAAACAGAAGAACAGTGTGGACTTTTGGGACTGGTTCAACGAAGGTTACTTGGGTAGATGCACAATCGGGGGCAACTATATTGGCATTACAGAAAACGGAGATTATCGTAGTTGTGGATTCAACGAAGGTTACCGCGTGGGCAACGTCAAGGATACAAAGCTGCGCACCGCATGGGAGCAATTGCAGAAGAGCGAGTTCCACCTTAAACTGCGTGACAAAAGCAACCTCAATGGTAAATGCGGAGTGTGCGAGTACAGAGAAATCTGCGGTGGATGCAGAACACGGGCTGAATTCTATACCGGTGACCTCTTCGCATCAGACCCAGCATGCAACTATGTACCCAAAATTTTGCGCGAAGATCCCAAAATGTTTGAAGAACTCCGCAAGAATCCGCTAGCGAAAATAAACTAAATCTTCTTTTTACATCTTTTCATTTTTGATCTTCCGCTCTTGCACGTTTTAGCTGAACAAGCCGGCGATTTAGGTTCTATGGTAAAAAATAGCTGCAGTGTAGGTCCCCTTTCCTCACACTAAATCATTTGTGGTTTCGCAACCATCTATACTGATGTACACTTTTACTTCATTTCGGGCTATCTTTTCATACGCTTTATTGTCGAGGAGACGACCATCAGTACTGATGCATGTGCATATGCCAACCTTACGGGCATAAGCTATTACTTCGAAGAGGTCTTTGCGCAATAAGGCTTCTCCACCGGTTACCCCAAAGAGACTTGAGCCAAACTCATACGCTTGGTCAACGATTCTTTTTGCTTCTTCAGTGCTTATTTCGTCTTGAGCTATAGGTTTTTCTGCGGACAGGCAATGTACACAGTTGAAGTTACAGGCGAAAGTGCATCGTCAAGGCAAAATGTATAAAGGTCTTTTTTTGTCCATATCAATTCCACACCTGAATTTAATTTATTATTTAACGCTCCGGAAAGTTTTCACTAACATTATTATTTGAAATGTTATGTTCGGCAAGGCAGTAGATATTCCAGTTGTGGGTTCCAATCCCTTGAGAGAAAATCTGGCTATATTATCATTAAAGAAACAATTTCTATTTTCGATACCTCTTTCAACTCTCCTGATTCGTCAGCCAAAAGTTCATTCTCTTGCTATAGAGTTCCCCGGTAACATGTGGTTGTAGGGCATCCAACACATTTCTTGTTTTCATACCGATTACATGGGTCACAATCAACTTTACATGGTGCTGCTTTCTTTTCTTGTTGTGCTAAGTCTTCCCGTATCTGAAGGAAAGGCGAAAAGAACATTTCGCTTATTGAATAGAATTCGGAGCGGCGTATTCCAGGACCGCTTCTCATTGAGCATTTTTCCATAGATATGCTTTCAAGAGTTTGGGGGTTTTCTGCTATAACTATGGCTATAAGGTTGAAGCCTCCTACGGTTTTGAATATCTGTATTATTCGTGGGCACTCTTCAAACCGGTCAAGGAGTTGCTGCATTGCTTCAGCACTATCCATTTCTAACATGACTATGGCTGGGTGAAGTTCAAGGGCGTTTGAGTTAATCAGAGCTGACACTTTTATTGTTCCGTTTTTCAGAAGCTTTTCAAGTCGTTTCTTGGTGCCCATGCTCGTTAAGTCAATATTTTTAGCTATTTCTTTTAATGTTGTTCGGCCATCTTCTTGAAGCATGGTGATTATTTTCTTGCCTTTTTCGTCCAAAGCAATCACTGTTTACTTTATAAACACAAAGTATTAATGATGTTTATCTATTAAACTTTTGTTTAGCATTAAGGTGAAAGAAATTGAGTACTTCGAGCAAAGAAACAGAACGATATTTATTTTCATCAGAATCTGTCGCAGAAGGACACCCTGACAAAGTAGCAGACCAAGTGTCTGACAGCGTCCTAGACGCCATAATAAGTAAAGACCCAAACGCAAGGGTCGACTGCGAAACGTTAGTGATGCAAGGGAACATAATTGTTACTGGACAAATCACAACATCTTGCTATGTATCCATCCCACAAGTAATCAGAGCAACGCTAAAGGAAATTGGTTTTGACAACGCTAAAGACGGGCTGGATTGTGAAACATGCGGTGTTTTAACCTCTTTCACGGAACAGTCGCCGGATATCGCGGCAGGCGTAAATGAAACCACCGATCACGAACAAGGTGCTGGTGATCAAGGCATGGTGTTTGGTTACGCTTCAAATGAAACAGAGGAGTTAATGCCCTTGCCCATAATGCTATCTCACAAACTTGTTAAGCGTTTGGCCGAATGCAGAAAAAGCAAAGTTTTACCCTATTTGCGACCAGACGGTAAATCTCAAGTTACAGTTGAATATGTTAATGGGAAACCCACTAGAGTTATGACAGTAGTAATCGCTGCACAGCACACAACAGCTATTGAAAGAGAAAGAATGCGTGAAGATATAATTAACCAGGTGATAAAAAAAGTCATCCCTGCCAACATGCTTACCCAAGAAACAAAATTCATCGTTAATGGTACAGGGCAATTTATTGTTGGAGGCACTTTAGCGGATTCAGGTTTAACGGGTCGAAAAATAATCGTTGACACCTATGGCGGTGTTGGACGGCATGGTGGCGGATGCTTCTCCGGAAAGGACCCGTCGAAAGTTGATAGGAGCGGTTGCTATATGGCGAGGTATATCGCCAAGAACATTGTTGCAGCAGGTTTAGCGGATCAATGTGAAGTCCAAATATGCTATGCCATCGGTGTTGCTCAACCAGTTTCTGTGATGATAAACACATTTGGTACAGGCAAAACCTCAAATGAAAAAATTCTTGAACTAGTGAATAAAACCTTTGACATGCGACCTAAGGCAATCATTAAGCAACTAGACCTTTTGAGGCCCATTTATAGAAAAACAGCGGCGTTTGGGCATTTTGGGCGAGAAGAACCAGAATTCACATGGGAAAGAACTGATAAGGTGCAAGTGCTTAAGGAAGCATTCAATTTGTAAGGCCGTTCCCTCACTTTTTTCGAGGGCTAATGCTGTTTAATTCAGGTAAATGGTTTATTTTATAAACAAAATGTATTAATACTATTTAGTTATTAAACTATTTTCACTCAAGTGTTTGAAGAATGGCAAGCATTATTAAACAAAAAAAGGCAAACGAATGCACTGAAGAATGTGATTCATGCAATACATCAGATCAATGCAACGACGCCAAAAAACAAGAATACCAAAAACAGCAAAAATTAAAACAGCAACTGAAAAAAATTAAATATAAAATTGCTGTAATCAGCGGAAAAGGCGGAGTAGGCAAAAGCACGGTAACAGCAAATCTGGCAATGGCATTCGCGGCTCGAGGCAATAGAGTCGGCGTTCTTGACGCAGACATTCATGGTCCATGTATCCCAAAGATGCTGGGTCTAAAAGGACAAACACTTACAGGGATACCTGACGGAGGGTTCTTGCCAGTTACGGGTCGCCTAGGAGTAAAGGTGGCGTCAATGGACTTTTTACTTAAAAACGACGAGACACCAGTGATTTGGCGCGGTCCCTTAAAGATGAGGCTTATCCAACAGTTCCTATCAGATGTGGTTTGGGGCGAATTAGATTATCTCTTTGTAGATCTCCCCCCTGGAACTGGAGATGAACCATTAACTGTTATGCAATTAATACCAGATATGGACGGTGTAGTCATAGTGACGATGCCTTCAGAGGTTTCAGAAGCTGTGGTCAAGAAATCAGTAACTTTTGCTAAACAAGTCGGCGTTCCAATAATCGGGATTATCGAAAACTTAAGCGGATACGTTTGCCCTGACTGTGGAAAAAAAATCGATATTTTCAGGTCCGGAGGCGGCAAAAGAATAGCGGAAGATTTGGCAGTGCCCTACTTAGGAAACATACCAATAGACCCAAAGGTATGTAATGACTCGGACACTGGAATACCATTCATAGAAGAGAACCCCAATCTGCCAACAGCAATTGTTTTCACTGAAATAGTCAAGAAAACTCTGCAGTTTCTCGAAAAAGATAGATAATTACTAATTAAGACAAGGGAGAATAAAAAATGAAAGTATGTTTAAGCTCAACTTCAAACAGTTTGGAAGCCCAATTAGACCCTCGATTCGCCAGATGCGCTTATCTGATAATTATAGATACCGAAACTATGCAGTTTGAAGCCATTCCAAACTTGGCGGCAGGCACAAGGGAAGGCGCAGGAATCTATGCAGCACAAACAATCGCAAACAAAGGCGCAAAAGTGCTGATAACTGGGAATGTCGGACCTAACGCTTTCAGGGCATTATCGGCGGCAGGCATAGAAATAATGACAGATGCTTCTGGAACTATTAGAGAAGTCGTTGAGAAGTTCAAGAGAGGCGAATTAAAGAAAACTAGCGTTTCCACTGTTGGAGGCCATTTCGGCGCTGTAAGAGGTCAGGGCCAATGAACACCAACCATATGGTCTATCAGTTTGAGGATAATCAACAAAAAACTTGGCGAGCATCGGAGGTGAAAAATTGACAAATAAAATAATAATTCCTACAGACAATCAAGAAGGCATAAACGCTCCATTGGCAGAACATTTTGGAAGAGCACCCTATTTCACAGTTGTTGAGATTGACAGTAAAGGCGAACTTACAAACGTGAATGCAGTCACAAACGTTAGCGAACATGTTGGAGGAACAGGATCACCCCATGACCAACTTACCAAACTTCAACCTACAGCTATAGTAGTTCATGGCATGGGACCCCGCGGAATAATGGCGTTCCAAAACGCAGGCATTGAAGTGCTAAAAGCAAACGCAAACACAGTCAAAGAAGTCGTTGAAGCATACAAGCAGGGTAAACTGGAAGAATTAACAGAAGGCTGCCCGAATGCTGCGCATCACGATCATGAAGAACACCATCATCATTAATCTTGATTCTTCTGGCGATATAAAATGACTGACAAAAAATTAGAAGCCAAACAGCTCATCGAATTAGGTTATTCAGACAGAGCTATTGAGTTATATCAAAACGATGTAAACATGGGCGTAATTGAAAGCCCCGATGCAAACGCGGTCTTTCTTGGAAACTCAGGTGACTTAATACGGTTGTACATAAAATTAAACGGCGAAATCATTAAAGACGCCAAATTTCTCTGTTACGGTTGCCCTGGTTCATCGTCTGCAATGTCCGCTTTGACCCTGATAATTAAAGGGCACTCTCTTAGTACCGTGAAGAAGCTTACGGAAGATGACATATTGAAGGCACTTGGAGGCTTACCAGAAACAAAAGAGGAATGCGCTGAAATAGCTATAAAGACTCTGAAGAAGGCTGTTGCTGAAACATGAAAAATCAAATTCCCCTTGAACTTTTTTTGACGAATAGGTGATTATGAGATGATTGTGGCGATTGCAAGCGGCAAAGGAGGCACAGGAAAAACATCTCTAGCCGTAAACATGGCGCTTTCTATCGGACGCTGTCAGCTCTTAGATTGCGACGTGGAAGAACCAAACGCATATTTGTTTTTGCAGTCAAATCTGATTAGGACAAAACCCGTTTACACCACGGTTCCCAGAATAGAGTTGGGATTGTGTGATTACTGTAGCGAATGCGCTAAGTTCTGCAAGTACAACGCGCTCTTCGCTCTTAAAGACCAACTTCTTGTTTTCCCTGAGCTCTGCCACAGTTGTGGTGGCTGCGCACTAGTTTGCCCCAAAAAAGCTATAACTGAAGAAAAACACAAGATTGGAACCTTAAACTTTAGCTCAATTGATGATTTGAACCTCGTGTATGGAGAACTAGAAGTCGGCAAGCCCATGGCTGTGCCAGTTATTAAGGCGGTTAAAAAACAAATTGATCTAAAAAGTGAAGTGATTATTGATTCTCCCCCAGGAACTTCGTGTCCGTTTGTTGAGGCCGTAAAAGGTAGCGATTTTTGTATTCTTGTGACGGAGCCCACGCCTTTTGGTTTGCATGATCTGAAGATAGCTGTTGAGGTTTTGCGAAAGATTGCGGTTCCTATTGGTGTGATTGTCAATCGTGCAGGTATAGGTGACAAAAAAGTGTATGCTTACTGCAAAAAAGAGAATATCCGCATACTCATGGAAATTCCTTATCAAAGAAGAATAGCCGAGCTCTATTCAAGAGGCATCCCCTTCATAACGGAAATGCCTGAATGGGACGAGAAGTTTAGGGCGCTCCACAGTGAAATAGCGAGGTTAATCAAAAAATGAAGCAGCTAACGATTTTAAGTGGAAAAGGTGGCACTGGCAAAACGTCGATCACAGCCTCTTTCGCTGTACTAGCAAAAAAAGCGGTTGTGACAGATTGCGACGTAGACGCGTCTGACCTTCACATACTTCTCCATCCCGAGATAATTAAAACGCAGGATTTCATAGGTTCAAAGGTAGCTGTCATTGACAAAACAAAATGCAGCCATTGTGGTATATGCAAGGAAAAATGCAATTTTAGTGCTATAACGAATGGTTTGGATGTTGACCTTATTGCCTGTGAGGGCTGCGGTGTCTGTAAATTTGTTTGCCCAATCGGTGCCATAACTTTGGCTCCTAGAATCTCTGGAAAAGCTTTCATTTCAAAAACGAAATATGGCTTCATGTCACATGCCAAGCTTAATCCCGGTGAATCCAATTCTGGAAAACTCGTTACAATAGTTCGGCAAAACGCCAAAATGTTAGCCGAAAAAGAAAACTGCGATTTGATTATTATCGACGGTTCGCCTGGAATTGGCTGTTCCGTTATTGCTTCAATCACAGGGGTAGATGCAGCACTAGTGGTCACGGAGCCTACTCTTTCAGGAATCCATGACCTTGAAAGGGTTTTGACACTTCTTGATCACTTCAATGTTGTTCCGTTTGTTTGCATAAACATGTACGATATAAACACGGGTAATACTAACAAGATTTTGAATTTTTGCAAAGAAAAGAGAATTGACGTTTTGGGCATTATCCCTTTTAGCGCTGAGGTTACTCAAGCCATGATTAATGGAAAAACCATAGTTGAATATGCTCCTAAAAGCGGCATAGCGGACGAAATAATAACTATGTGGAAAAAGCTGTCTACTATTCTTGAGCAGCGTGAAAGTAGTGAAAATTGGTGAGCATGTGAGCATAATTAGCGTTTCATTGCCTAATGATTTGCTTAAAGATTTAGACGCCATTCTTGACAAAGAGAGATCAGCAGCGCGATCAGAAGTGGTAAGGCAAGCCATCCGCACTTACTTAATTGAGTACAAAGAACTCGGCAAACTCAAGGGTAACATAATCGCCACAGTCACGATTCTTTATGAAAGGAGAGATAAGAACGAAGAATTGTCCACGCTTCATCATGAATTTAGAAATATGATAACAGCTTATCTTCATTCACATCTGACAAAAAATAGTTGTCTTGAGGTCATGGTAATCAAAGGCCCAGCTAAGCGCTTGAAAGGCTTAATTGAGGGGTTAAAGGCAAACAAGCCGGTTAAACAAATCAACTTCTCAATAATGATTATTACTAACGAAGTCGAATGATTACCGAGATCTCTTGAATTGCCTTTTCTATAATTCGTCTTTACCACAAGACTAATTTTGTGCTGTCTTCACCTATTTGGATTGGAGATGCAATGATTTGACTCGTCAATTGATTGTAACTATAGATGATGAATTGGAAAAAGAAATGAGCAAATACTCTGAAGTAGACTGGAGTGAGACCGCTCAAAAATTATTAAGACAGTGCATAAAACGAAAACAAGTAACTCAAATGTACTCTACGATAGTGGATAGAGCATTGCAAAGCGAAGAAAAAAATCCCTGTCTTAAATGACAGCTATATTTATGATTAAAAACCATTTTGATATCGGTAAAAAGTTTGGCTCTGTGGCTTATTACAAATAGACGCTTCAGTCTCGATTATTCGTGCTGCAGAATCTGCCGTCATCTTTTGCCTCTACGAGTTTGTCAAGTTTGCCTCTAAACCAGCCTATTTTACTTGTTTTTCGGTAATCAAACTTGGGAACGTAAGGTTTAATGTCCAACAGTGGGGTATCGTCTACGATGTCCACATCTTGGATGTATAGAATATTGTTTTCGATTCTTGTTAGGCGGACTATGGATAGGCCGATTGCATTGGGTCTAGATGGTGAGCGGGTAGCGAACACTCCATGGAGTTTATCATCTAGAAATGGTTTGACAGTCAAAGACGATCTCTTAACCAAACTGAAATGGTAAAGAAGAAAAAGGTGTGAGAAGCCTTCTATGTCCTTTAAACCTTCAGTATATTCTGGGTTTACTTCTATTGTCCCTCTAATGCCCTTTGATGCGGTTGTCTGAATAGGCACGCCCTTTGGTTCCTTAAAAGGGGAGTGCACTATCCCGATAGGATTGTATGTTATGCTATTCAATCAGGTGATCCTTCTTTCTTCTTTTACAAGATTGCACTGTAATTTAGGTATTTATCTAATAGAGAAAAATATGTAAAATTCATTGCCTTAAAATTAAATCCTAACTTTCAGTAAACACTTTGTTTAAAACATCACTCATTGATCCTCATCCTCAAACTTTACCCAGATTTTGCCTGCCTTAATTTTCCACTCGTAACTTACCAGCTTCATTAACGGCGCATCCTCATATTCGCCAGTTTCTAAATTAAAACTCCAATCATGGCAAGGACAAATAATCCTAAACCGTCGAGAAGGATAAAACTGAATAACCGTTTATTATTTGTTTTATTCTAGTGGAGTCAATACTTGCGCTTATTTTCAGATCATTTGCCTAAGCTTAATAATAGATTACAAATTTTATTTTCGTCAAGGTTTATAAGCGCAACATTTAGATTATCTCCTGTTTTATTTCGTTTATTTTGTAAACGCAAGATATTAATATTGTTTAGTACCCAAACTAAATGGTGAAAATTATGCCCAAAATTAAGGCCAAAGCAATATGGATTGAAAACGTTCGTTCTAAGGTCGACAATCAAAGAAACCACAGCATTGAATGTGACCTTTCGACTGCTGCAGGAGGAACAGACTGTGGTCCAACAGCACTTGAACTAAGCTTGATGGCGTTAGCTGACTGCGGCGTGACAATCTTTGCTGACGTTTGCAAGAAAAGTAACATTAAACTCAAGATGGTTGAAGTTACTGCTGAAGCTGACAAATCGCCGGATTCACCGATTATAAGCGGTGTTACTATGAAAGTCAATGCTTCCTCTGATGCAAGGAAAGAACTGCTAGAGGCTGCTTGGAGAAGAACCGAAGCAAATTGTCCTGTGTTGTTTATCTTTAAAGAACCAACGCCAGTCAAGGTTGAATTTGAAGGAAAAACGGAATAGACGCCTAAGGACCTACAAATGAAGACTGCTCTGGTAATTTACTGGTCTAAGACAGGTAACACTGAAAAAGTGGCTAATGCAATCAAACAGGGCTTAGAAGAAGCGAGCATTCAAGTAACAATTAAGAAGCCTGAGGAAGCAGAAGCGCTTGATTATTTTGACTATGATTTAGTTTGCGTAGGTTGTCCGTCGTACTCTTGGCATCCTCCTGAACCAGTGACAAACTTTCTTAAGAAAAAATTCGCTGAATATCGACAAAATGGTAAAATCAAGCCTTCAGCTCCAAAAGTTCCAGGGAAAAACGCGATAGTCTTCGTAACTTACTCTGGACCACATACAGGAATTGACGAGGCAACTCCAGTTGGCAAAGATATACGACAATATTTTGAGCACATAGGTTTCAATGTTATCGATGAATGGTACGTTTTAAGCGAATTCCACGGCTCACTTGAACATAGCACTTTGGGTAGATTAGGCGATGTCAGAGGAAAACCCACTGCTGAACAATTGCAAGTCGTAAAAGATGACTCAAGGCGCATAGGTAAGCTGCTCTAATTCTGTGGGTGGTCAATTTGGATAACACTCAAAATAGTTGCAATGCAGAAGCGGCTCAGAAAATTCTGAGGCCAGTTCCTTATGCTCAAGGCTTCCATTTTTTCATGCCAGATGGCCATTATACCGGTGAAACAGCATTGTCCCTTTGCTCATTCTTAAGAGACATGGGAAGCATTGATACACAATCGATCAAATTTCACTTTGACCGCGGTGACTTCCAGAAGTGGTTAAGAACTACAGTCGGCGATGAGGAACTCGCCCGAATAATTGACAAATTAGACAAGAAAATTCCAGAAGAAAGCCTCCAAGAAAAGTTGGCGGACATAGTCCAAAAAAGAATTTCGGAATTGAAGTTATCACGTTAGATCATCTTGATTGCATTGGTTAGATAGTTGCGAGCCTTTTTCTAAGTGCTAAAATTTCAAGCGCTTTTTGTTTCCCATTTTGTAAAGTAAATTTTGCCGTCTTCTCTAAAGGCTCGGAGTAGTTCGCAATGCCTAAAGAAAGCAAATTCTTGCTCTAACTGCTCTGGTTTGATGTTTAGGGTCTTGATCAAGTCTTCTTTTGTAATTTTGCCGTATTTCTCTATGGTGTTGTAGATTTTTTGCTGTAACTCAGTTAAGCCTGAACTTCCTGATTGGCCTAATTGCTTTCGCACAGATAAGGCTGATGACACAGCCATGGGGTCACAAGCTTTTGGAGGGTTAGTTTCATACATGTAGCAATCTTCGCATAAAACTTGTCCGTTGAGGTCATAGGATTCTCCTTCATTTATAGATGATTTGCAGCGTTCACATTCCATTTGCTCTCACCGTTATGTTCTTTCTTTATTTTCTTTTCCTTGACTTATGTTTTTTACGCTTGTTTTAAGTGTTTTTGGAGATCTGATTCGAAGCTGTCTACAAGTGCTTCAAGGCTTTCAGTGATTTCTTTTACTCGCTCGAGTGCATGCTTCTTAATTGTTGCTGGGTCAAGCATAGCGTAAGTGTGGTAGTATCCGCCGCCTTTGAGAGATTTTGACTGCCTGTTTACTAAATTTATGCTTACAAGCTTAGAAAGGCAGCGGTGTACTGAGCTTCGATCCTTCTGCACTATTTTTGCGATTTGGTCAAGCGTAGCGTTTTCATTTTTTGCCAGCGCAAGGAGGACTTCAAGGTCTGAGGGTTTTAGGTTGTATAGGCATGTAAGTAAGTCGGTGCAGGAGGCGCCCTTTTTTGTTAGTAGGTTAATGCTTTCCATAAGAAGTGATTATCAAATCTTACATATAAATGGTATTGTTTGGTATTGACAATACCGTAAGATATATTTGGAAGCGAGATGCAATGGTACAGCATAGGAAGTATAGTGATGCAGAAAAAAATTGAATGTCCACGCGGTATTCCCGAAGAGCTATGTGACCACTCTCCAACCTGCAAGGTCTGGGTAGCAAGGTTAAACGCTCAAAAACAAGCTTAAAATCCGATCGCGAAGAAAATGAGGTATTTAATGCATGTATCAGGAAAATGAATTAGAACAAATAAGACTCAGAAAAATTCAAGCAATGCTAGACGCCGCCAAAAAAGGTCAAACACCAGTTGCAAAACCGCCAATAATTCTGACTGATAGCAACTTTTCAGGAGCAGTCTCAGCAAATGAATTACTGGTGGTGGACTTTTGGGCTCCTTGGTGTGGCCCATGCCGAATGGTAGGACCCATAATTGAGGCACTATCAGCTGAATATACCGGTAAAGCAGCGTTTGGAAAAATGAACGTTGACGAGAATCAAGTAGTGCCGAGCAGCTTTGGAATAATGAGCATTCCAACTATAATCATCTTCAATCATGGCAAAGAAGTTGAGAGATTAGTTGGCGCTTACCCCAAAGCGCATATCGAAGCGATGATCAAACGGTATCTGGGATAGCAGCCACAGAGGATAGCACATGACGAGTGTTGAAGAAAAAATAGAAGCGGTAAAATCACGGTTTGCTGGCGGCAACCTCCTGGCTATCCGCTGGAACAGCTTATTGCACGCGCGCGAATTTGTTGTGCTAAAAAAACCTTATATGTCAATCACTTGGAAGAGGCTGTCATGACAGAACCAAAAAACGGTCGCCCAATTTTCTTCCCAGAAAAACTAGTTCTCTTTGGTAACCTAGCGCTTTTCCTATGGATTGTTCTTGATTCAGTGGCTTTTCTGCTATATGATTTCACAACAGGTATTGTGTTTTTTATCCTAACACTTATCTTGATTTATGGTGTACTTCACCTTCTGGGTTGCCTACGTCCATGCTACAATTGCATAAAATGCACTCATGGCATGGGGCGCTTGGCAGCCTTGTACTTTGGCAGACGCATCTTTAAAGACTACAAATACAACTACAAACTGCCCACAGCAATATTTTTCACACTATACATCGGAGGATTCCCCGCAGCATTCGCACTCTACTCAGCCATCGTAGATTTCACGGCCATCAAAGCAGCAGTGTTTGTGGCTCTCTTAGTGTTTACGATCTATAGTGCTTTAACATGGCGACCAAGAAAACCAAAAAACCCAAAAGAGGTAGTATAGCCTCGGGGGAGTTTAACGTGATTAAGCTTTTGTTGCTTGTTAGCTTACTAGGAATTTCGGCGTTTGCTGTAGTCAGTCGGGTCGTAAATCGCAATAAGGCGTTGTGGAAACCTTCCAAGTGAGGGCTATGCATAAGGCCTTCATTGAACCAAACAGATGCTTACGATGTATTGAGTGTCAGGCAGCAAAGGCATGTCATGCTAAAGCAATTTTCCGCATCGACAATAACGACCCAAACTTTGTTGAGCCAAAGTTTTGTCATGGATGTGGCGATTGCATAGCAAAATGTCCAGCTAATGCTATAAAGTTAAAAAGTAACTGATTTTCAACAACCAGGATACAATTTCATTTTTTTAATGCAAACCAAGCTTCTTTTACATGCTTGGTGAAATGAAGTTGCGAAGAGAAAACATGCTTAACAATGCCTTCTTTATTTGCTTTCCCTTGCTAAAGAATTTTTGAACCAGCGCACATTAATACTGGAATTGATTTTCGCATAAGCAAATGAGGAGTTAGCAATGGAAAATCATACCGACCGTGCCAAGTTCTTAATGTCCGAAGAAAGAAAGCAATGGCATAATCCTGAAACCATTTTAAAATGCGCAGATGCCACAAAAGGAATGACGATGGCTGACCTAGGCTCAGGACCTGGGCTTCTTTACTATACCAATGGCTCAGATAACTGGAGAAAAAGGTCTCGTGTATGCTGTTGATAGTGATCAGAATATGCTGGACAGCTTGAAGGAAAACATTGCCAAGTCGGGAGTGAATCCAAAAGTAATTAAAATTGTCAATAGCGATGTGTGTCATACTGGGATTCCTAAAGAATCTGTCGACCTTGTCCTTTTCGCGAACGTTCTTCACGAAGTAGATGACAGGAAAACTTTCTTTCAAGAAGTTAAACGCATATCTAAACTCACAGCATACATCATTGATGTAGACTGGAAAAAAATTAAAACAGAACATGGACCACCACTAAAAAGTCGCCTATCCGAAGATGAGGCTAAGCGGATCCTTTCAGAGAGCGGCTTTACTGTTGTAAAACAGACGGATGCAGGACCATACCATTATGAATTAGTTTGCAAGCGGACAGTTCAATTGTAGGGTATGCAGCTGATCCAAAGTTTGTTTATCTTTCATTTAACTGGATAGATCAAAAAAATGACCGCAAAAGGATCAGATGCCGATAAATCGAAGAAACAAGCAGATGATGCCTTAAATGTTGATGTTGCAAATGGCTTAAGTTCTGATCAGGGTCAAAGAAAGGCAAAAACAATATGGGCGCAATGAAGTAGCGGAGAAACAGGCAAATTCGGCAATAACTTTTGCAAAGAAGTTCTGGGGCTTAACGGCCTGGATGCTTGAAGTAGCCATTGTGCTGTCTTTAGTTTTAGGCAAATACTTGGACCTCTACATAATAACAGCCTTGCTGCTTGTAAACGCCATTTTAGGATTTATCCAAGAACGGCAAGCTACACGAGCTGTTGGAGCCCTCAAGCAGAAACTGCAGCTAAAGACGCGTGTCTTACGGGATGGACTGTGGCAGACATTAAATGCTGCTGAAGTTGTACCTGGCGATGTCATCAGGGTTAGATTAGGTGACTTTGTTCCTGCGGATTTTAAGATAGTTGATTCTGAAGCAACAGTTGATCAGTCAGCCATAACCGGCGAATCCCTTCCTATTGACAAAAAGACTGGTGATGTTGTTTACTCTGGGTCGCTTGTTAGAAAGGGTGAGGTTACAGGTGTTGTTACTGCCACGGGTGTTCACACGTATTTTGGCAAGACGACACAGCTTGTTCAGTTGGCCAAGCCTAAGCTGCATATGGAAGAGGTTATTTCCAGCCTCATGAAGTGGCTTCTTGTTTTGGTTGTTTCCTTGCTTGTTATTACCGCTGTTGTTTCTTGGGTTCGAGGAGTAAACCTCTTAGATGTAGTGTCCCTGGCGCTGGTCTTGCTTGTGTCTGCAATTCCAGTAGCTTTGCCAACCATGTTTACGATTACTATGGCTTTGGGCTCCTTTGAACTCGCACGAAAGGGCGTTTTAGTTACTAGGCTTAGTGCGTCTGAAGATGCTGCGCTTATGGATGTGTTGTGCGCTGATAAAACTGGAACTATTACTGAAAATAAGCTGTCAATAGCCGACATTGTAGAGATGAATAGTTACACGAAAGATGATGCTCTCATATTTGGCGCTTTAGCTTCCCAAAAAGCGAATCAGGATCCAATTGATCTAGCATTCTTTGGTGCCCTTGAAGATAAGAAATTAAAGTCAGACGAATATGAGCAGAAGAAATTTATCCCCTTTGACCCTTCCACGCGCAAAACGGAAGCGATAGTTGAGAAGAAAGGTGAAACATTTAGAGTTATAAAAGGTGCTGTTTCAGCAGTAGTGCAGGCCTGCTGCACCAAAGAAGATGAAAAAGAAACCATTGAGCAGAAAGTCGATGTTTTGGCTAATAAAGGCTACAGGGTTATAGCTGTGGCAATTGGCAAAGAAGCGTCTGCAATGGAGATAGTTGGTTTAGTGGGGCTTTATGATAAACCACGGAAGGATTCTGCAAAACTGATTGCTAAGCTTCGATCTCTGGGAATTTCGGTTAAAATGCTGACCGGTGATTCGCTGCCTATTGCAAAGCAGATAGCGCAAGAAGTGGGTTTAGGCGATAAAGTTACGCGCATGGCTGATGTTGAGAACACTAGAAGCCAGGATGCTATTGTTGCAGCTGAAGTCGTTGATAAAAGCGACGGTTTTGCTGAAATTTATCCAGAAGGCAAGTACCGGATTGTCAAAGGGTTGCAGGCGGAAAAGCATGTTGTTGGAATGACTGGCGACGGAATAAACGACGCTGCCGCGTTAAAGCAGGCTGAGGTTGGAATAGCCGTAAGTAATGCTACTGATGTGGCGAAGGGTTCAGCCAGTGTTGTTTTAACTGAAGAAGGCTTGTCCAACGTGGTAAATTTAGTTGTTACTGGCAGAATGATTTATCAGCGGATATTGACTTGGATTTTTAATAAGATTGTAAAAACTTTCCAGGTAGTCTTGTTTGTTATCGTTGCATTTCTACTAACCGGATTGTTCGTTGTAGGTGCCTTCCAAGTGGTTCTATTGCTTTTCTTGGTGGACTTTGTCACTATCTCGCTTTCAACAGATAATGTACGTCCATCGGAAAAACCTGAAACATGGAATATTACGCCTCTTGTTAAAGGAGCAGCAATACTAGGAGTTGCAAGCGTCATTGAGTCTTTGGGTCTGCTTTATTTGGGACTTAACTACTTGGGGCTATCAAATAGTGCAGCATTGAATACTTTCTCGTTTGACATGTTACTTTTCGGCGGGTTATTCACAATTTTTGTTGTGCGGGAAAGGGGCAATTTCTGGGAGTCAAAACCGAGCCGACCCCTTTTAATTGCAGTAATTGCGGACATACTAATTTCGTCGATTATCTCAATTACAGGAATACCTGGATTATCACCAATACCGCCTGTGTACGTGGCTTTAGCATTGGCATGGTTCTTTGTTTTTGGACTGTTATTTAATGATCAGATAAAAACTCGCCTTATACGCAAACCATTTGACTGAGTGTAATGCATTGACCTGTTATGTAGTTGGATTCGTCGCTTGCCAAGAAAACCGCCAAGTTTGCTATGTCTGATAGAAGCCCATTCTGCCTATATCATTCGATTCTCTGTTTTACTTCTGTTTGCATGAAACCTATCGTTGGATTGCTCTGCAATCGGCTCAAAGTTTCATCTATTGATAGAGTGCTGAAGTCATCGGAGGTTTGATTTCTATCCAAACTAACCAATTCAAATGCTAGTGAAAAAATTAAGGCTCAAGTATTTGTTATTTTTGCCCTGAACAGGTATCCTTAAGCAAGAGAGCCTAACGTTACATAAGCCGTAAATTCAAAGTTTTACTTGATCCGGTGAAGTTGCATGTTAAAGCATAACGATTAGAGTATCTAATTGAAGTGATAAAAAACGTTTCTTGTGAATTGGAATCATGGGATATTAGCCAAGAAACACCTATGACTTACTCAGACAGCCTCAACGTTATCTATCATATAATTACCTCGAAATAGATCCTAAGAATAAGTAATATTACGATTAGTCGACTTGAAAAATTTGTTAAGAAACATTCGGTTAGGATAGAGAAACAATGACAAACGTTTGCTGGGAAAATGTATAGTTTGGCTTGGGGATCTTCACAACGCTTGCTGACCCAGAGCTTAGCGTAAAACGTAAATAATCAGAAAAGAGTCAACCTAATTATGGCACGCTTATCGGTGTGACCTTTATTTTCAATTGCTGAATTTGGAAAAAAGTTTATGCCCTTGCCTAAGGAATAACCTTTATAGTTCAGGAACTGTTGCTAATTGAAATTGCTCGCTCTTTTTTGGTTTGAAGAGTTGGAGGTTCATTTAATTGTTTAGCATTGTAGCTATGGCTCTTGATCCTGTGGGCAATGTTAGCTTGTCTATTCAGATCGCGATTTTGTTTCTGTTAATTTTAGGTCTTCCCTTGTCAAGGGGACCAAGTGGCCAAAAAAATTTTATCCGTCATGGCTACTCAACTTTAGCTGCGCTAATTCTTCATACTATTCTTATCTTCTTAGTGATGATTCCAACTTTTCTGGGAGGTGTTAATGAATTTGACGGGCTTTCGTTCTCGGCTTCTATAACTGTGTGGTCTCATGTGGTTTTGGGGACAGCGGCAGAGGTTTTAGGTATCATTCTAGTTACTGCATGGTTACGGAAAGGTCCTTCAAAAATGACCTGTGCACTATGGAAGAAGTGGATGATGCCCACTTTCATTATATGGGTCATTTCCATAGTTAACGGTGCCTTGATCCACATTTTTGGACTTCTCTAATTTTGATGACGGATGGTATTTGACGACTTGGTTAAGCTTTGGCTTTTTGCAATTTGCCAATTATCTTTTGAGTTTCCTCTTCTGAGGGATGTGTGATGGCATCGACAGGACAAATGTCTTCACAACCTCTACAGAGCACGATGCATGTATTGGGGTTAACGACCGTTCTTTTTTTGCCATCTTTGTCTTCAAATTTGTAAGTGCCCATGTGGCAGAAATCTACGCATTTTCCACAAGTAATACATTTGTCGTAGTCTATCTTTGGGTCCCAAGTTATTTTGGTTCGAGGAACTCCTTCATATGTTTCTTCAGACATAAATTGTCACTTACTGGGGTTATCTAAATTCATTTAGCACATTAACAATATTTAAATATTGTTATTGATATTTTTCAAGCTGCTAACACCATTGTGCTCGTCAATTATAGGGAATTCATTCCTTAAAAAAGATACATTGGCGTTAGGAAATTAGGAAAATCAGTGTTTTCTTTGTCTTAACAATAGAATGGCTCCGACGATGACACATAAGGCAGCGATTATTACAACTATGAGGTAAATGCTTTCTGTAGACAGCGAACCTGACGGCGAAACTTCCTCTTTAGCGTTGCCGAAGGCGTAAACAATATGATCCCAAGACCCCACGTAGACGTTGCCATCTGCAATAGCAGGAGAAGAATTCACATGGTTTTGGGTCTCAAAGGTCCACACTTCAGCGCCCGTTGATGCGTCAAGGCAATATACATTGTGAGCCCAATCACCCATGTACACGTAGCCGTTTGCAACTGCAGGAGATGAAAAACTAGCCCCTCCCTTCATAGTATAATTCCAAACTTTCTCACCGGTCGACGCTTTAAGGCAGTAAAGGTTTGAAGGAAGATCATTTTGAGCCGGGTCCACAACGGCGCATCCGACATAAACATAACCATTGACTACTGCTGGGGATGAGTCAACCCATCCTGAGGCTGAGAAATTCCATAATTGTACTCCAGTCGCAGCATCAAGACAGTAGACGTACATATCTTCGGAGCCAATGTAAACACGCCCATCAACAACTGCCGGAGTAGATTGCACAAGATTCCCTGTTTTGTAACTCCAGATTTTGTCGCCAGTAGACGCGTCCAAACAGTAAACATAACTGTCGACTGATCCAACATAGACTTTGCCGTCTACAATAGATGGGGACGATTCTACTTGGCTTCCAGTTGTGTAGTTCCAAATCTTGCTTCCTGTTAAAGCATCTAGACAATAGACGTTTCCGTCCCAAGAACCAACGTACACATAACCGTTAGAGATGGATGGACAGGATTCAACGGTGTTTCCTGTTGTATAATTCCAAATTTTGTTACCTGTGGAAGCATCGAGACAGTAGACGTTTCGGTCGTAACATCCGAAGTATACTTTGCCTTCGGCGACCGCCATTGAAGAGCCTATTGCTGAACCTTCCCCGAAATGAGCATTAGTTGTGGCTTGGGATGTATAGTTCCATATTTCGGCGCCAGTTGACGCGTCAAGGCAGTAGGCGACTCCGCCATCAGAGCCGATGTAAACGCGCCCATCAACAACTGCTGGAGACGCCGAAACTACACTGTTGGTTGTAAAGTTCCAAAGTAAAGTGGAAGAGGTTGCTGTTGATGTACTGGTTGAATAGCCTGAATGAACTAGATCATGGTGAAACATTGACCAATTGTCGGAGGAATTAGCAGATACTATCGAGACTTGAGATAATAGCATGCCAGAGAATGCTGATAATGACAAAATAAAAATAATGAGAAGTTTTAGGGCACGGTTTGCTTTCTTCATGCAGAAAAAAGACTATATTGTTATATTTATATTTTGATATATTTTCAGTGACTCATTTTTCTTTACTACTGTGATATACGACTAATTTGTTGACTATTCGATTCTCTAACATATTAATACTTAAAAAAATAGCAAATTTTAAATATAGTTATGATTTTAGGGAAATCATGGCTTCCAAAGCAGACAATCAAAACAGATTCATTTCCACGGTTTTCCATTCACTTGCAGATCCAATTAGGTTAGAAATAATATTTTATCTGCGCGATGGCGAAAAATGCGTTTGTCAGATAATTCCTCATCTGAATCTTATTCAACCGCTCGTTTCACGTCACCTGAAAATCTTAAAAGATTCTGGAATAGTGCGATGCAGAAAGGATGGAACTAAACGTATGTACTCAATTGTTGACGCCAGAATATACACGGTCGTTGATGCCTTAACACCTGAACTTGTAAATACTCTAAGAAAAGAAGTATTTGAGCGCATTACATACGGATAAGGGATTAAAATAGGGGATTATGTAGGAATATCAGCGCTTATGCGACTTGAATTCGGAAAGCTATGGTTCAGAATCCTTGATGTGTTTTGTTTCTATAATTTTTTTGCTACTTCGCTTAAGGGTTGCACTGGTCTTACTTCAACTGCCATTTGACCGAAGTATTTTGAAACTGTTGTCGGGTTATCTGCCTCTATCGTGAAAAAACCTTTATGGTCAGCTGATGTGTCTGCTGGGCAGCTCATGTAGGCTGCAACTAAATTGATTCCTGATTTTTTGATGTTGCCGGCGCTGAATAGTTGCTTAAGCATTGCTTTACCTTCTGAACTCAACAGGGGACATTGAGTGGCAGGATGAGTGTGAGTTGCTTCATATAACAAATAATTCACCTCCTAATTTTGGCGAAAAAAGTTCTCTTGGTAATGACCAGTATCAAGTAAAAGCTAAAGACTTAAAAATTTATGTATAGAATTGAATTGAATTTTTTAATTTTAAAGAAACGTAAATTAATGTTTACTTAAATTTATTTAAGTACGTGAATCGAATGAAGGTAGCAGTTTCTGGTAAAGGCGGCGTTGGCAAAACCTTGATTGCAGGCGGTTTAGCACGCGGTTTTGTTGAACGCGGATTAAAAACTATCGCGATAGACGCTGATTCATCTCCGAACTTAGGTTTGACTCTGGGGTTGTCGGCTCAGGAAACCCGCAAAATAGTGCCCATTACAGAGAATAAGCCTCTAGTAGAGTCTAAAACAAGCACAGGTTACAATAGTGTTTATAATTTGAATTTCACTGTTGATGACATCGTTAGAGACTACTCTATAGCCACTCCGATGGGAGTAAACTTGATTGTTATGGGCACGGTACAGGCTATGGAGGCAGGCTGCATGTGTGCCCCAAACGCGGTCATCCGCGCATTGCTAAGGCACCTTGTGGTTGAGCGGAATGAAGCTGTTGTTATGGACTTAGAGGCAGGTGTAGAACACATCGGAAGAGGAACCGCGAGACAAGTCGACGCATTACTCATCGTCGCGGATTCCAATTTGAAATCACTTGAAATTGCCAAACATATTCATGACCTGGCGTCACAGGCTGGAATGAAACAGCTCTACCTCATCGGAAACAGAGTGATGAATGACACTCAAAAAGAGGCAATTCAAAGCTTTGCAGACAAAAACGGGCTTTCCCTGCTTTCCTTTGTACCTTACGATCAAAAGGTTATCGAGGCTGATATGCTTGGCGTAACCCCGCTTAAAAACAAAGAAATCTTAGCAGTTAAGACCATAGATGATATATGTGAGCTTTTGATTAAGAAAACAGCATAAGACTTTGAGGTTTTATTAAATGAAAACTCTTGTAACAGTTGGACGTGGTGGAACAGGTAAATCAAGTTTCACAGCCTTAATGGCAAAGGCATTTATCGAAACCAATCAATCACCCTTGCTGTTGGTTGATGCTGATCCAGATCAGAATCTTGCTGAAATGATCGGAGTAGACTTGAAAGAGGCTGGAAAATCAACTATCGCCGAACTCTTGGTAAGCACCTTCATTGAGCAGGGTGGCACAACAGTCGGCGTTCCCCCAACGGAGCGAATTGAAAGCAGAATTTGGGAAAAAGGCTTGTATGAAAGCAAGAATTTTGATTTCCTTTCAGTCGGAACAAAATGGGTTGAAGGCTGCTACTGTATGCCAAATTCCGCTTTGAAAGGGGCTTTAGAATCGTTGACAAAGAATTACAAATACATACTCATTGATTCGCCAGCAGGACTAGAAAACCTCAACAGACGTATCACTTCAACAGTCAGTGACATATTCGACATTCTTGATCACTCAAAGAAGTCTCTTGACCACGTAAAACGTGCTGTTAGAATAGTTAAAGAAGTTGACATGAAATATGATAACTTTTACTTGGTCGGTGGCTACCGTTTTCCCACAGAACTTGGCAAACAGGCTGAAACTGACTTAAAATTCAAATACTTAGGAAAAATCGCTGACGACGAACAATTAGATGATTATGTACTTAACGGGAAATCCTTGATTGACTTGCCAAAAGACAACAAAGCATACCTCTCAGTGAAGGAAATACTGAAGACTTTGGGTTACCTATAGTCCACGCCTTTTTTACATTATTTTTTAAGAATCATTGCATTTCTATATCTACACCGTGACTTTTGCCTAAGAAATCTGGAAAGGTTTAAAAAGATTGTAATGCAGCATACACGTAAACCTTTACAGAGGTTTCCAATTTGACAACTAAAAACGTCCATGTAAAAATAGACGAAATGAAGACCAGTAATGGTCAAATTAAAAACTTTGAATTATCCATTGGCAAGGTTATTAACGATAACTATACTGAGCCCATGGGTCCAACACCAATGCCCTCCATGACTGCCCTTCGGGACTGGGACATGAAGCTTCTCAACAAGTACAAACCCTTCTACATGCCTGATTGTGATCTTTGTTGTCTTTGCACTTTTGGAAAATGCGATTTGACAGCTGGAAAACGCGGTGCATGTGGTATAGACATCGCAACTCAATCATCTCGTATTGTGATGTTAGCTTGTGCAATTGGAGCAGCCTGTCACACAGCCCACTCACGTCACCTTCTTCACTCCTTAATTGAAAAATATGGCCGAAGATACCCCTTAGACGTCGGCGGATTAAACGTAAAAGTTGAAGCCCCGGTTAGTCGTCTTGTTACTGGTATAAAGCCTGAAACACTCGGCGACTTAGATGATATTTTAACTTATACCGAAGAACAAATCACACAAATCCTTGCGGTAGGACACACCGGTCAAGAAAGCAACAATTTAGACTTTGAATCAAAAGCTTTTCACGTTGGCATGATTGACCATGTAGGCATGGAAGTCGGTGATATCGCACAAATCTCCGCCTTAGGCTTTCCAAAAGCAGACCCGGAAGCGCCACTCGTTAAATTAGGCATCGCAAGCGTTGACAGAACCAAACCCGTTATTATGTGCATCGGCCACAACGTTATGCCCTCAGTCGGAATCATCGATTACGCAAAAGACAACAAAGTCGATGACAAAATTGAGATTGTGGGTTTATGCTGTACTGCTCTTGATACGACTCGATACTATAATCGTGCAAAAATAGTCGGTCCAATAAGCTGGGAGTTAAGGTTCATACGTGCAGGCTTAGCAGACGTAGTTGTACTCGACGAACAATGTATCCGAACAGATGTCTATGACGAAGCCACTAAAGTTAACACACCAGTCATCGCAGCATCAGAAAAGAACTGTGTGGGTTTCAAGAACCGCACTAACGACCCAGCAGACGAAATTGTTGCTGACCTCGTAAGCGGTAAGGTCAAAGGCGTACTAATTCTCGACGCCGAAAAAGTCGGCGAAGTCGCAGTTCGCGTTGCCCAAAAAGTCGCTCCAATCCGCAAGAAAAAGAACGTTCTTCCAAGTTTAGAAGAACTTCAGCAGATTGCAAAGACCTGCACTCAATGCAAGTCTTGTCAACGTAATTGTCCGCAAGACTACGCTATTCCAGCAGCCATGAAAGCAGCAGCAAAAGGTGACCTATCCCTATTAACCGACCTATATGAGACCTGTATCGGATGCGGAAGATGCGAAGAAGCGTGCCCACAAAAAATCATGATACACAGCCTAATCATTAAAGCAGGCGAAAAAGCCATGCTCTGCGAAGACAACCTATGCCGAGTGGGCAGAGGCGCAGTTTCAGATGTCGAAATCCGCAACGTCGGCAGCCCAATCGTCCTTGGAGAAATTCCGGGAATTGTAGCAGTAGTAGGATGTAGTAACTATCCAAAAGGCGGCAAAGACGTCTATGACATTTGCAGAGAATTCGCAAGCAGACGGTACATCGTTGCATTGTCAGGATGCTCAGCAATGTCTGCAGGCAGCTACCGCAACAGCGAAGGCAAAACCCTCTACGAAGAATTCCCAGGCGGATTCGAAGCTGGAGGAGTCCTAAACGTAGGCTCATGTGTTTCAAACAGCCATATTGCAGGTGCAGCTATCAAAGTAGCAAACATCTTCGCCAAACGCCCATTAAGAGGCAACTATGAAGAAATCGCAGATTACATCCACAACCGCTTAGGTGCAGTCGGCTTAGCTTGGGGCGCATACTCCCAGAAAGCAGCATCAATCGCAGCAGGATTCTGGCGCTTAGGGATACCAGTCCTCGTCGGTCCACACGGAGTAAAGTATCGTCGTATGCTCCTTGGCAGAGAAGACAAACCAGAAGACTTTGAAGTTTACGATGCACGTACAGGCGACAAAGTTAGAGTCGGACCAGCACCAGAACACCTCTTCAACTCAGTTGAAACCAAAGAGGAATGTATGGTTGCAATCGCAAAACTTTGCATTAGACCAAACGACACATGGAAAGGACGCAGCATAAAACTAAGCCACTACGTTGACTTAAGCAAACGATACTTAGGAGTTATGCCAAATGACTTGCATCTATTCGTGAGAACAATGGCTGATGTCCCAATGACCATGAAAGACGAATTCACGAAGATACTTGAAGCACACGACTGGAAAGAAACAGTAATTCCGGACCCAACACTTGCTTCCAAGAATGGTCCGAAAAATGAAGGAGTAAATGGAGAGATAAACTATGTCCTGTGAACCATGGCAATGTGCAGAAATAGCCTCAACTAAAAAAGCAAACCCAATTCAAAAACCCGAGATAGCAGTAGCAATGATCAAAAAAGCCCAACGTCCCCTTCTTATTGTGGGAAGCAACGCGACTGAAAGGTACATGGAAGGCAAACAATTAATCGAATATCTAATTGACTTCGCTAACGCTTCCAAAGTTCCCGTTGTAGCAACAGCCCACATGGTTGGCGAATTCATAAAACGCGGATACCAACCAGCGGCATTCATGAATGCAATGGAAATTGGCAACCTAGTAGTTGATCCAACCTGGCAAGGCTTAGACGGTAAAGGGCACCCAGACCTAGTTATGTTTGTCGGGTTACCTTACTATGTTGAATCATTGATGCTCTGTGGACTCAAACATTTTGCACCAGACCTCAAAACCATGACTCTTGACAACCTGTTCCATGTTCATGCAAGCTGGTCTTTCCCAAATGCAACCCTTGAAGAATGGGCTGCAAATCTCAAAGTAATGACCTCAAAATTTAATGGAGGAAATTAAAAAATGTCAATGTTTAAAGATATACCTGTTGAAGTTGGCGTAATATTCGAAGGCGAACGTATCCGAAGAAATGACATGCAAGTAGAACTCGGCGGACCCACAGTCAAACAAAAGTTTGAACTAGCAAAAGTAAAACCCATGAATGAAGTCGAAGATGGAAAAATCACCATCATCGGCCCAGACCTAAAAGACCTAAAAGAAGGCGGTGCATACCCATTCGGCATCCTCGTTGAAGCTGCAGGCGCAAAACTCGACCAAGGCCTCGAAGGTGTCATTGAAAGGCGTATTCACGGCTACCTAAACTACATCGAAGGCTTCATGCACCTAAACCAGCGCTATGACATCTGGATACGCATAGGCAAAAAATCATTCCAAAAAGGCTTAAACAGTTTTGAACCAATCGGCAAAGTTCTCTACCGCTTATTCAAGAGTGAACTGCCAATTATTGAGAAAGTACAAATTACCTTCATAACCGACCCAGCAAAACTAGAGGAAATGACCCCTGAAGCAATGCAAGCATATGAATCACGCGACGCAAAAGCCAGAGGTCTCAAAGACTCAGAAGTCGACACATTCTATGGCTGTGCTCTATGTCAATCATTCGCACCAAGCCACGTCTGCATCATTACACCTCAAAGATACAGCAACTGCGGTGCAATCAGCTGGTTTGACGGCAAAGCCTCAGCAAGCATCGACCCGAAAGGTCCAGTCTTCGCAATTCCAAGAGGCGAAATGATCAACGAAGAAAAAGGTGAATTCTCAGGCGTCAACGAAGCCGCCAAGAAACGCACAATGGGCGAAGTTAACCAAGTTTGGCTCTACACAGCATTTGATCACCCACACACTTCATGCGGATGCTTCGAAGCAGTAACATTCTATGTCCCAGAAGTCGACGGATTAGCAGTAGTAAACAGAAGCTTCAAAGGAGCAGCCGTAAACGGCTTACCCTTCAGCACCATCGCAGACTCAGCAGCAGGCGGAAGACAAATCGACGGATTCCACGGAATGTCCATCGAATACATGAGAAGCAAGAAATTCTTCGCAGCAGACGGTGGATGGAACCGCATAGTTTGGGTACCTAAAGAAGTCAAAGAAAAAGTAAAAGACTTCATACCCAAAGACTTAGTTGACAAAATAGCGACTGAAGAAGACGCAAAGAACGTAGAAGAACTCAAAACATTCCTGAAAGCTAAGAATCACCCAGTAGTTGCAAGATGGGAAGCAGAAGAAGCACCAGCACGAGAAGCACAAGCAGTCCAAGTTAACGAAGAAGCAGCAGGCACAATGATGCCAGTTGCAACAGCAGGAACACTGCCAATAATGGCCGGCGGATTCAAAATCATACTTAAAGACGCAAAAATCTACGCTAACAAAGTCATCATAACAACAGTCAAAAACGACAAAGACAAACGGTGATTTCTACGCCCCAAAACGACACAGACAAAAAGAAAGACGTTGAAGGACTAAAACTAAGCGACGACTTACTTGAAGCGCTCGCAAAATTCCAGCAAATCGAGCTGGAAGACTTCCAAATGGACGTCAAAGACTTAGAAATAATCTTTGAACCCGGCATGGCTGGGCAAATAATGCCCAAACTAAAGCTTCCAGGCGCAGTAGCAGGCGGAAAACCACTTTCAATGCTACAAGTGCCTTTCCTACCACCAATCGAAACTTACCCAAACAAAATCTCTGAAGTAACACTTGGGGCAACAAGAAAAGACGGCGGCACACGCGGAAAATCACTCACCATAGGCGGAGAAGTTTCTCCTGCTTTCTACACTTTTGAGCGACCAATAACCCACAAACCAGTAATCACACTTGACGTTTTCGACATGGAAGTCCCATTAAGCAAAGCCGTCAAGATGCACGTTAAAGACGTCGTTGGCGACCCAGCAGCATGGGCAAAACTTGCAGTCGAAAAATTCGGCGCAGACATGGTTACAGTCCACTTAATCAGCATTGACCCCTTACTCAAAGATGCTACACCAAAAGACGCAGTAAAAACCGTTGAAAAAATCCTGCAAGCCGTTGATGTTCCACTCGTAATCGGTGGATGCGGTGACCCAGTTAAAGACGCAGACGTTTTCGAAGCAATCTGTAACGCTTTCCCAGGTGAACGCTTCCTAATCAGCTCAATTACACGCGACATGGACGTTGAACGATGCGCAAAATACGTTAAGAAAAACGGTCATGCAGCATTATCATTCACACCAATGGACCTGAACCTAGCACGCGAACTGAACAGGCGCCTATACGATTACCTTGGCAAAGAAGACATCGTTATGGACTTAACCACAGCAGCATTAGGCTACGGCTTAGACTACGCATTCACAAACATGGAACGCGCAAGAATAGGCGGCTTAATGGGCGACTCAGAACTAGCACAACCAATGTCCTCTGGAACAACAAACGCTTGGGCAGCCCGTGAAGCATGGCTAAAAATGTCTGCTGAATGGGAACCACGCGAGCTAAGAGGTCCACTTTGGGAAGTAACAACTGCACTTACACTGTTGCTTGCTGGCGTTGACTTATTCATGATGATGCACCCAGCAGCCGTAAAAACACTCAAAGACGTCACAAACTACCTGACAAGCGGCAAAAAAGCTGACCCAGCAAAATACGCAAGTTGGGTAACAGTAAAAGCTTAAGGAGCATGGTTGAGATGAGCGAGAAAAAGAAAGCTGGATTAAAAGAATTAAGCCCCATAGACATTTACAAGCTGCTTCCAAAAATTAACTGCAAAGAATGCGGCGTAGACAACTGCATGGCATTTGCCACAAAAATTGTCAACCGCGAATTAGAACTCGACAGTTGCAAACCGCTGCTAAAGAAAGAAAACGAGAAATCATACGCTAAACTCAAAGAACTGCTAAAGCCAGCAGTCAAAGAAGTCATTGTTGGCGTTGGCGACAAAGCAAAGAAAATCGGCGGAAAACTTGTCATGTACCGCCATGAATTCACATACAAAAACCCAACAGCCATCGCAATCGACGTAACCGACGAAATGTCAGAGCAAGAAGTTGTCACGCGAGTACAAAAGACAGATAACTTTAGCTTCGAATACATCGGCAACACACTTAAAACTGGACATGATAGCTGTCAGATGCACATCAGAAGACGCAGACAAATTCAAAGCAGCCGTCAAAAAAGTTTCAGAAACCACCAAGCTGCCAATGATACTTTGCACCCTGAACCCAGCAATAGCTGAAGCAGGTTTAATGGCAGCGCCAAAAGCAAGACCACTACTCTACGCGGCAAACTGCAACCAACTGGAAAGACATGGCAGAACTCGCCATAATGTACGATTGCCCACTAGTTGCATCTGCACCAAACGACCTAACCGCACTTGTTTCCTTGCAAAAACCCTGATGACTTACGGCGTAAAAGACATAGTTCTTAGACCCAGGCACATTCATAAACGAAGGCTTAGCAGACACAATAAACAACTTCACAATGCTGCGCAGAGCAGCAACCAAAGGCGGCGAAGAACTAGCTGGCTTACCCTTGTTGGGTGTACCAATGGTTGCTTGGGTAGACAAAGGCGAAACAGCTGAAGACCTGATCAAATGGCGAGAAGCATACATAGCCTCAATGCTTGTTGTCCGCTACGCAGATGTACTTGTAATGCACGGCGACGACGGATGGGCACTACTACCAACAACAGTGCTACGCCAAAACATCTACACTGACCCACGCAAACCAGTCGCAGTTGCTCCAGGACTCAAAGTGTACGGCACACCAGACGAAAACTCACCAGTAATGTTCACAACAAACTTTGCATTAACCTACTACACAGTAGCCTCAGACATAGAAAGCAACAAACTCAACGCATACCTAATCGTAGTCGAAACAGAAGGCTCAGCAATCGACAGCGGAGTCGCAGGACGCAAACTAACAGCAGAACGAGTCGCAGACGCAATCAAAGCATCAGGCATCGAAAGCAAAGTCAAACACCGCAAAATCATCATCCCAGGCAAAGCATCACGAATCAGCGGCGAAATCGAAGAACTCAGCGGCTGGAAAGTCCTGGTTGGACCACGAGACAGCAGTGAGATACCCAAGTATCTCATAGAGAAATGGCAACCATAAGCCATACCCTTTCTTCTTTTTAATATTTTTCAATATTTTTGGAAAATTACCTTTACTGTGGATTTTGGAGTAATGCTTTTTACTTACGGGGCATAAGTAACTTATGGGGCGTAAGTAAAATGTCGTTGTTTGACTTAAAACCAAAGGAATCACCAAAAGAACTTTTTGGTCGCGACCAAGAACTCGCAACCCTTGTTCGCTTATTACAGGCAAAAAGATGGGTTGCCGTCCAAGGTCCAAGAATGGTTGGCAAAACAAGTTTACTAAAAGCCGTCGGCGCCACTTTAATGCGTCAAAACATAAAAGTCGTTTATGTTAACCTTTGGGGGGCAAAAGGAACAAATGACTTTCTTAGCGCCTTAGCCCGAGCATTGAATGAAGAAAAAAGTATTATTGCTAAAATCAAAAATGTACGCATTGATGGTGCAACCTTTGGCTCAAACGGAATAAGTATTACTCTATCTAAAAAACCAATGGCAACTCTTTGGGACTTGCTTGATGCTTTGGGAAGGCAAAAGGAGCAATACGTAATCGAACTCGATGAAGTTCAGGAACTCGCTCCCATTTCTGGGCGTTTACTGAGAATTTTAGCAAACTTATTCAATACTCACAGCAATTTAACATTTGTTTTTACAGGGTCGATATTTGGTTTAATGAAAACACTTTTAGAGCCTGATTCCACCTCGCCCCTTTATGGTCGTTCGCCCGCCATCTTAGAAGTACATCCCTTTATTGAAGAGCAATCCAAGGAATTTCTTAAGAAAGGATTCTCTCAATGTGCATTTGAAATTTCCAGCTCTAGGATAAACAATGCGGTTGAATGCTTAGACGGTATTCCAGGATGGCTAACTCTATACGGAAATAAGGTGTGTGTTCAACGTCTTCCATATGAACGAGCCATTGAGGAAACTATTGTAGAAGCCTCTCGAGTTGTTGCTGATGAGCTTGACCATTTCTTCCAGAACCGAGACCGTTCAGCGTACCTTGCAGCGCTTAAGCAAATGGTCAAACCATCTAGTTGGACAGAAATTAAGACTGCCGTGTGCTTGGCTAAGGGCGCAATAGTTAATGATTCTACTGTTGCCAGAATAATCAAGAACCTTAGAGCTGGCATGTTAATTCATGAAGAAAAAGGGCGGTATCGCGTTGAAGACCCGATGCTTCGCTCGCTGCTCCTAGCAGGCGCGGAAAGGGTGTAAGTACTTATGGGACGTACGTTCGCAGCGCGCATCAGCGGCGAAATCGAAGAACTCAGCGGCTGGAAAGTCCTCGTTGGTCCGCGAGACATTAGTGAGATACCCAAGTATCTCATTGAGAAATGGCAACTATAAATTTTCTTTTCTTCTTTAATTTTTTATTTCGATTCTGCATTCAGTTTGAATTATAAAATTTAAGCTTCAATCAGGTTTTTATAAAAAACCTAGCAGAATACCTGCCGCGTTAGCGGCAGGATGAATGCGTCTAACCCGCAGTTCTATTAGTTCCCACGATAGATCATGCACCATTAGATAAGCAGGTGAGAAAAGCAAGACATGTGCTACCCCAACTCCACCTTTCTGGGCCACAAATACCGTTGGCAAAGTACTTTTGGCTGAACAAGGAAGATACTTAAAATAAAATCATTGTAATGGTGCAGCAAGCTTAATCAACAATAAATTAATGGATTCTCCTCGGAAGAGGCGATCCTTAAACTTTTTATTTTCGCTTAGAATTGAATTAGTGGTGATTTTTTGGATCATACAATTGTGCATTTTGAAATTCCAGCCAACGATGCAGAAAAACTGAAGAAATTCTATGGTGATTTGTTTGGCTGGACAATAGAAAAATACCCTGGACCAACCGAATATTATTTGTTAGGAACCGTTCCTGTGGATGAAAAAACAATGATGCCTATTCGTCCTGGAGTAAACGGCGGATTATACCTGAGAAAAGACTCTTCAATGCCTGATATGGCTAAGCCAACAAACTATATTTCGGTTGAATCAGTTGAAGAATACAGCAAGAAAATTGAGGCTTTAGGCGGCAAAATTGTTGTGCCAAAGATGGAGATTCCAGGCTTAGGCTGGTGGGCGCTGGCGCTGGATCCTGAAGGCAACCACTTCGGCATACTCGAATACAAGCAAAAATAACAACGACTCTTTTCCACGCAGAGAAGAAGGAGGACAGTGCTATTTCCAGCCGTCCTTCTTCTTTCAGAGAAGAACAACACCCAATGCTAACACCAACTGTTGTTGTTCTACTTTCTAAATTAAATCCAAAATTCTGTCCCTGTTTTATCAACGAAATCAGCAAAACAAAAAAATTAACAAACTTAAACAAAAGCGGAAGTTTTCGATAGCTAAATACTTTTCAAATTGTGCAAGATTCTTTTCTTGTAGTTTAAGTTGTATTATGTCAAAAATCCCATGTTTTTAGCTAAAATATGTACAAAAAGCTGATAAACCCCTTCTGTAAGTACATGCATAATTACGCGGGAAGGAACCAAAATGGGCTGTGGTATCTTTGGCGCAATAAACTATGAAAATCAACCTGTCTTTCCATATGTTTATTGGGGGTTACGTGCTCAAAACCATCGAGGGCACCAATCGCACGGATTTCTTACTTATAGTGATAAACAATTTTTTACCTACAAAAACTTGGATTTAGTTCCTAAAGTAAAAAATGACGCCATAAAAGAATGGTTTGGCCGTCTGCCTGGATCAATAGGCATCGGCAACGTAAGGTACACAACCTCAGGCAAATGCGACGATGTCTCCATAATAGAGGGCACCCAACCAGTCGTTGCCCAAGTAAATGGCATAAAACTTGCTCTCTCATTTAACGGCAACATCGTTAACACCCTGCCGCTGAAAAAAGAAATGTACTCAAAACTTTCCAGATTTTACTTACAGCTGCGATTCTGACATTGTATGTAACAAAATGCTCTTAGCCCTAAAACAAGGCAAAGACCTGCCGTCTGCAGCCAAAGAGGTTATGGAAAGTTTAGACGGCGCATTCTCCGTAACAGGCATAACTGGAGAAGGCGACTTTTTCGCTTTCAAAGACCCACATGGAATAAAACCGTTATGCGCTGGGCATGACCCAGTTGCTAAAACTTTTGCTTTTTCCTCTGAAACTGTAGGCTTGGACATGAACAGTTTTGTAAGAGATTTTGAATTAAAACCAGGCGAACTCGTAACCGTTTCAAAAGACGGCTTCAAACGCATCCAAATTATACAAAATCCTCGCCCAGCTTTCTGCGCTTTTGAATATGCTTATTTTGCAAGGCCTGATTCAAGGTTCAACGGCAAATACGTTTATGAAATTCGAGAAGATTTCGGAAGAAACATCGTAAAAGAAAATCCTGAAGTCGTAAAGGAAAGTGACATTATTCTTTCAGTGCCTGAAACAGGAGACGACTCAGCGATGGGTGTTCATGAAGCGTCTGGTTTGAGATGGGAACGGGCGTCAAGACGGCACCGCTATGTTACAGAGCGAGCTTTCATTCTGCTAAACGTCGAGCGCTTTTCCACTATTGATAAGAAAATTAACATTTTAGGCTCCAAAGTTGATGGAAAACGAGTTATCGTAACTGAAGACAGCATAGTTAGAGGAGACACAACCAAAGTAATAATTGATAAATTGCGAAAGGCAGGCGCCAAAAAAGTCTACGTCTTTGTTACTTTTCCACGAATTATCGGTCCATGCTTATACGGAATTGACATGTCAACGTATGGGCAACTTGTCGGTTCAAGACATGATGCAGAAGGAATAGCTAAAATCATAGGTGCAGACGGCGTATGCTACCAATCCATTGAAGCATTAGTGAAAGCAACAGGTCAAACAAAAGACCAACTTTGCTTAGCCTGCATCAACGGAGAGTATCCAACGCCTTGCGCACAAAAAATGGCTGACGCAATGAAACAAAGATTCTTAGCTGGATATCAAGAAAAATCAAGAATCTATGAGTCGGAAGAAGTTCAGCCGTAACTGCGGTGGCAAAGCAAATTAAGCAACCCTTCTATTTTCTTTGCATAAGGGTGTGTCTCTAATGGAAAAAATAGGTGTACTGGTTGTTTCTTATGGTGCAAGAGAAGTCGCTATGGTTGATGCGCTTCTGCAAAGCAAAAAATATCAAGTTGAACTCTACATCGCTGACAAACAACGCAACCCATTCAACGCGGAAAAAGCTGCCAAACACGTTGTCATCCCGAACTTGGATGTGGAGGAAATCTGCAAATTCGCAGAGGCAAACAAGAGACAAAATCAGTTTTGCTTTAGTCGGCTCAGAAAAACCCATAATTGAAGGCGTCCGCGACCAAGTTGAGAAACGCACAGGTATACCTGTTATTTGTCCAAAGCAACAGTACGCTATAGAAGTCAGCAAAGTTGAGCAGCGAGTGCTTTTTGATGAGATTGCACCAGAAGCTAATCCACGCTTCAAAGTTTTTAACCCAGCCGATTACAAAGGCTGCAGACGTTAAAGCCGATGTTTACCGTTGGCTAGATGAATTAGATAATCAGGCTGTAGTTAAGCCCGATAAGCCCGCTCTGGGAAAAGGTGTTGGCGTCTGGGGAGACCACTTTGCCAATCGAGAACAACTTTTTGAGCATTTCATGTCCAACTTCCAATATGGCTCAGTCATTATTGAGGAAAAGATTGACGGAGAAGAATCAAGTTTCATGGCTTTCTGCGACGGCAAACACTTCATTCCGTTGCCCGATACACGTGACTACAAACGCGCTTTCGACGATGATAAAGGTCCAAACACAGGCGGAATGGGCTCATACAAAGACACTGACGACAAATTACCTTTCTTGACCGCCGCAGAACGTGAACAGGAGCTTTTGTTAGCTAACAAAATTTTCAAGGGTTGGAGCGCAAAAATCAAAGATGCCTCCGCGCTAAGAGGTGTACCTCTTTACTTAGCATTTATGCACACTGGCAAGGGCATCAAAGTTCTCGAAAACAACAGTCGACCTGGAGACCCAGAAATAATTAACCTTCTTGCATCTAATCAAAGGCGACTTTGTCGACTTATGCTTCCGAATGATTGAAGGAAATTTGGCAACTGTCGAATTGGAAAAGGCAGCATCAGTCTTAACCTACAAGGTTCCGCCCGACTATGGCGGCTACGCAGAAGTGTTCCCCAGACAAGTCGACAAATCAGCACTTAACTCGCCAGTTGACCTCTCAAAAGCTTACGCATTAACCAAAAAATACGGCAAAAACATCCGAATTTACCCCGGTTCAATGGAAACAAAAAACGGCAAAAACTACGCCTTAAAATCTCGTGCAATAGGAATTTTAGGCATCGGCAAAAGCATTGAGGAAGCCCGCCAAATCAGCCAAGAAGGCGCCAAAGCAATAACAGGCGGCGCATTATGGAACCGAACAGACATCGCCTCAAAACAGCACATTGCAAAAAGCGTAAAACACATGGAGAATTTGAGGCACAAAGTGTGAAGCGCATCTTCATATCTGACTGTGAAGGACCAATCTCAAAAAACGACAACGCGTTTGAGTTAGCTGCAAATTTTATTCCAAACGGCGACGCACTTTTCGCTAACATCAGCAAATATGATGATGTGCTGGCAGATATTCTGCGAAAACCCGGTTACTCTGCAGGAAGCACTTTGAAGCTTATTTTGCCTTTCTTTAAAGCGTACGGTGTAACTGATAGGCAGATGGATGCGTTTTCCGAGAACAACATTATTTTAATCGCTAACAGCAGAAACACCCTGCACCACGTGCAAGCCATAGCTGAAGCTTTCATTGTCAGCACCAGTTACCAACACTATATCAAAGCCCTTTGCAAAGCCATCGAATTCCCATACAAAAACACGTACTGCACCAAAGTCAGCCTCGACAAATGCGCTATCACTCCGCAAGAAAAAGACCAACTAAGAAAAATTGCTCAAGAAATCTCACAAATGCATTTAATTGAAATTCCCAAAGCTGCAACGAGCAATTGAAGATTTTTCGCACAGTGACCAAGCTGTTATTCAGCGTTTGGACGAGATTTTCTGGAGCGAAATTCCCAAGAATGTTTGTTGGAAAATTCCTAATTGATGTGGTGACGGTTGGCGGGGAACAAAAAGCTGAGGCAATCCGAGATGTGGTGAAGCGTTTGGGCGCAGATTTAGCAGATGTAATGTATGTAGGCGACAGCATAACAGATGTTGAAGCCTTCAAACTGGTCCGTGACAACGGCGGCTTAACAGTATCTTTCAACGGTAACAGCTATGCAGTCAAGAATGCAGAAGTGGCTGTTCTCTCAGAAAGCAACCTGGTAACTGCAGTTATTGCAGATTTGTTCTCTAAGTTTGGGAAAGAAGTTGCAATCAACGCTCTGCAGTCTTGGGGTTTTCCAGCACTCGAATATAGCGAAGTGGATCCTGTTTTGCTTAAACAGCTTTCAGCTGTGTATCCTAATGCTTTGCCTAAAGCTCAAATAGTAACAGCTCAAAATATGGAATCAGTCGCCAAAGAAAGTAGCGAATTTAGAAAAAAAGTTCGAGGAGTAGCCATTGGGAGACTTGGATAATGCCAAAAAAAGCAGAAATTGAAGATACGTTTCGCTGAAGCGTTCACTGGGCTCTTCTGCAGAGTAATCATTACGGCAGAAAATGACGAAACATTACGAAAAGCTGCTGAAGACTCAACCGCGACGCCATCTGTTGTTATCGGCAGAACCGAAGGCGGAGTGGAAAAATATCTGTTTCCAGCAGGAAACGATTGACAAACGTCAGGTGCAATACTGCAGTTCTGGGGAGAAATAAACCCGAAAAAAACCTTCGAGCAATCGCTAAAAAAGTTTGAAACTGAACTTTCCTACCGCATCCGCCAAGACATTCTTGGTTAAGCCTTTCACCGCTGTTTACGATGCGTTGCCAAATGCTGAAGGCAAATTAGATATGATGGAGACTGTTGGTCACTGTGGCGATGGTTATGAATGGATTGAAACACGTCATGAACGAGAAGTCATCGTTGTTCCCTTGATGGTTCCAGATTTCATTATTGAGCGTTATCTTGGTTATGGTCGAGGGCGTTATGGGCGGCAACTTCTGGGTTATGTGCAGAAACAAACAAGCTCTGAAACTTGGCAGGAGAAAAAGCCTTAGCCGCAATTCACAATGTCGAGGGTGTTGTTACGCCATTTGATGTGTGCTCTGCAGGCTCTAAGCCAGAAACGCATTTTCCCAAGATCGGTCCAACAACCAATCATCTTTATTGTCCTTCTCTTAAGAAACGGCTTGGCAAAGAATCTCTTGTTCCCGAAGGAGTGGAGTACATAGCGGAAATAGTCTATGATGGTGTCTCATTAGACGTAGTTAAAAAAGCTACTAAAGTTGGTATCGAAGCCGTTTTAAGCATCGATGGTGTAGTGAAGGTTTCCGCTGGTAACTACGGCGGTAAACTAGGTGAATATAAAATCCCATTAAAGGAATTGTTTCAATGACGAAATTTGATGTAGTCGGTTTTGGCGCACTCAACGTTGACATGCTATTCAAAGTGCAAAAGCTTGCAGGAGCAGAAGAAGAAAGCTTCATCGAAGATTACACTGAAGCCTGCGGTGGCTCAGCAGCAAACACGATAGTTGGATTGGCAAGGCTAGGCTGCAAAACAGGTTTCATAGGAAAAGTAGCCAACGACCGAGAAGGCAAACTGCAAATTGACTGTTTCAGCAAAGAAGGCGTCGACACCAGCGGCATCATTCAGGCAACGAAAGGCAAAAGCGGTTCAGTAATGGGCTTCGTAGACAAGAAAGGTGCAAGAGCACTATACATCAACTCAGGCGTCAACGACACAATCGAACCCCGAGAAATCAATTACGGCTATCTTTCTCAAACAAAATTTGTGCATTTCTCCTCATTTGTTGGAGAAAAATCTTTTCGCGCACAAAAAAAACTCTTAGCCGCATTGCCCAACGAAGTTAAAATCAGCTTTGACCCAGGCTCGGTGTATGCACAGAAAGGATTTGCAGCGATAGAACCAATAATCCGCAGCACTTACGTTTTGATGCCTAACGCTTTTGAACTTGAACTTTTAACTGGCGAAACAGATTACCGCAAAGGCGCCGATTTAATGATTGGGTTAGGCGTTAAAATTGTCGCAGTTAAACTTGGCGACAAAGGCTGCTACGTCACAGACGGTGAAGAACAGCTCAAAGTAGAACCCTTCAAAGTTAAAGCAGTCGACACGACAGGTGCTGGCGACGCTTTCTGCGCAGGTTTCCTCTATGGCTTAATCAACAAAAAAAGCCTCTACGAATGTGGACAGATAGCGAATTTTGTGGCTTCAAGAAGCGTTACGGCGATGGGTGCCCGTGCAGGCTTGCCTTATGCTAAGGATTTAGCATTTCTTTATTAGATTATCAATTATGCTTTGGAAAATTAGTTTTCCGTCGCCGTACTGTAGCATCTGTTGCTCGCGGGTCCAATTGGGTTGTTGCCACCAGTACATTGCCCTCTCTGGGTGAGGCATTAAACCGAAAATGTTTCCTTCCTTGTTGCATATGCCTGCAATGTCAAAGGTTGAGCCGTTCGGGTTAGCTGGGTATTCGCCGTTTGCTGATGTTGCCGTTTTTGTCGCAGTAACGGAAAACAACCATGTCATTATCAATTAGTTTTGAAAGTATTTCCTTTTCTTTTTCCTTGGGAAACAATAATCTGCCTTCTCCATGGGCAATAGGCATCTTGAAGCACTTTGCCCACTGGAATTTTGTTTGTAAAAATACATTTTCCTTTATTTTCCTGTTTCAGGTAAATCCATTTGCATTTGAACCCAGCTGGTTCATTATTGGTTAATGTTGCTTCGGGATAGGTGCTCACTCCTTCCAAGCCCGGGAGCAAACCATATTCAACCATTATTTGGAAGCCGTTGCAAATGCCCAGAATTGGTCTGCCTTCGTCAATGAACGTTTCCATTTCTTTGCCCAATTTGGCTGAGAGATGTCTTGCAAAAATCACGCCTGAACGTACGTAATCTCCAAATGAGAAGCCACCTGGAAAAACCAAGAACCTGATAATCCAACAGGTTTCTGCGTTTTATTAATTCGTTAACATGCAAAGTTTCCGCTTGAACGCCTAACTCAAGAAAAGCCCGCTGAGTCTCTGCATCGCAGTTGGTTCCGCCGACACGCATAACGCAAACTTTGATTTCTTGCTGATTCATTTAGGATTCTCCGCTTAACGTTTTCTTCCAAGCGTGTCGTAGTTCGGCAAGTGAAGCATCGACCACTATTTTTTGGTTTAATCCATGAATAAGCAGTTTCTCTTCTTTGGTTACTTTCCCAATTAGGGCACAGCCTTTGCCTTTCATCAAAGCCTCAAATTCTTTCTTATCATTTTCTGCGACTTCCAAAAGGAAGCGGCTGTTTGATTCAGAAAACAACACAAAATCATTGCGCTCTAACTCTTTGCCAGGGACTTTACCTAAATCCAGCTCCAACCCATAGCCGCCTGCAAACGCCATCTCTGCCGCCGCCACAGCTAATCCTCCTTCAGAGAGGTCATGGCAAGATTTGATTAAGCCTAAATCGATGGCTTTGGTTACTGCTTTGAATGTGCGTTTGGCTTTTGCACCTTTGACTTTGGGTACGCTTGCGCCTAAGTAGCCTTTGAGTTTGTAGTATTCTGAACCGCCAAGTTCATTGAACGTTTCTCCGATGATGTAGAGTAGGTTGCCTGGTGCTTTCAAATCCATAGAGGTTGTTGATTGAAGGTTTGGAATTACGCCTACTGCGGTGATTAGAAGTGTCGGTGTGACTGGACCAAGTGGAGACTCGTTGTAGAGGCTGTCTTTTCCCGAGATAAACGGTGTCCTAAAAGCAGTTGCAAAGTCGTAGCATGCTTCACAGGCTCTTACTAATGAGCCGAGGCGTTCTGGCTTCTCAGGATTCCCCCATGTAAAATTATCCAGCAGAGCAATTCTTCTGCCGCCCACGGCAATGTTGTTTCTAACTGCCTCGTCAATTGCTGAAGCAGCCATCCAGTAAGCATCAATCTTTCCATAATTCGGGTTCATACCGCAAGAAATTGCCAAGCCTTTCCATGAATCATCCAGCGGTTTTAGCACAGCAGCATCGTTTGGTCCAGCGTACTCTCCCTGCAGCGGCTTAAGGGCTGTGTTGCCTTTGACTTCATGGTCATAAGTGCGGATGACGCTTTCTTTACTTGCAATATTTGGTGCAGAAAGAAGCTGCATAAGAGTTTCTGTTAGGTTCTGTGGTTCAGGAAACTGTGGTTCAGTGCAAGTTTGCTTTTCAATGGTTGCAACTTTCATGCTTTTGCATGGAGTAAACAGAAAAGCCATATCCATATCGGCAACTTTTTCGCCGTTAAAGTTCAGCTGTAGGCGGCGTTCTGTGGTTAGTTTGCCTATCGCTGTGGCTTCTACGTCTTCTTTTTCAAAAACTGCCATAACTCGTTCCAGGTTTTCTGGGGGCACGGTTATGAGCATTCTTTCCTGTGATTCTGAAATGTAAATTTCCCAAGGAGCCAAACCCTGATACTTCAACGGCACCTTAGCAAGTTCAATGGTTACTCCGCAATCGAATTTTTCTGCAGTTTCGCCGATGGCTGAGGATAAGCCGCCTCCGCCAAGGTCAGTTGTTGCAGAAGCCAATTGCAAATCGCGGATTTCAACGATTGCCCGTTTGACCTTCTCTTCTTCGATTGGGTCGGCAATTTGGACGGCTGGTCGAGAAATTTCTTCCGATTTCTCAGTTAATTCAGCTGAGGCGAAAGTTACACCGTGAATACCGTCACGTCCTGTTTTGCCTCCTGCAATAACAATTATGTGTTCTGGTTTTGCGTTTTTTGTAAATTTGTTTAGTGGTAAAAGACCAATGCATCCACAGTATACGGTGACGTTGCCTGTGTAGCTTTCGTCAAAGTATATGGCTCCGTTAACGGTTGGGATGCCCATGTTGTTTCCATAAGCGCTGATGCCCGCAGTGACACCCATGTAGACGTATTTTGGATGTTTAACACCTGCAGGCAACTTGTTATAATCGTAATCTAATGGTCCGAAACCTAAAACATCTGTGCAAGCTATTGGGTCAGCCCACACTCCAAGGATATCTCGAATTACGCCGCCAACACCTGTAGCTGCCCCGCCGAAAGGTTCAACGGCAGATGGGTGATTGTGGGTTTCAACTTTCGCTGCGATACCATAGCCCTTTATCAAATTTTACAATACCTGCGTTATCTTCAAAGACGCTAAAACACCATGGCGCTTTGATTTCTTTTGTTGCTTTTGCAATGTAGGTTTTGAATAAACTGTCGATTTCTTTACCGTCTAAGAGAATTTTTCCTTTGAAGGTTTTGTGGTAGCAGTGTTCTGACCATGTTTGACTGATGGTTTGCAATTCAACATCTGTTGGGTTTCTGTCTTCCGCTTTGAAGTAGGTTTGAATACTTTTCATTTCATCTAAGCTTAAGACCCAAAGCTAACTCATTGCTGATTTCGATTAGCTGTTGGTCTGTGGCTTTGGCTAAATCCGCTTCGTAGAGTGTATAGTCTGCTTTGCGGTGGATGTAGAGGTTAGCGTTCATTTCTGCTCCTCAACATTTATGGTGTAATTGTCTTTGGTTGGGTTTGCTAAAAGACGTTTGCTCATGTCTTCTGCTTTTGCCTTGGCTTCTTTAACTGATGATGCCTCAAGAGTGACAGTATAAAGTTTGCTCACGTCAACTGTTTCTACTTTGTAGCCGAGTTCTTTTAGTAAATGGGCGGTTGTTTCTCCTTCAGGGTTGCTATGGCCTGGTTTAAGACTGACCTCTATTTTAGCGCAGTATTTCATAGAGCCTTTAAATTAAGCAACAGGATTTAAACACTTTCGTCATAAAAAAAGCAAAACTTTACGTTAAAACCATCTTTTTGTTCTTGATATTTTATTTCCACTGTCTGTTTGTCGGTTACTTTGCCTATTACCTCAGGTTTTATGCTGTCTTGCTCAAGCGTGTTCATGGCTTTGTCGATTTCTGTTTTGTCAACGATTATACCGAATCCCCAGCCCATGTTAAAAGTTTTGAACATTTCCTCATCAGTGACAGTGAATCCTAATTTCGCTAGCTGTTTTTTGAATTAAGCCGAAAATGGGTTGGGGTTTGAAGTTGTTGAATTCGAAACCTATTCCTGGCGAGACTGTTGCAAGGTTGTTGAATTTCATGTATGCATCACCTGTTATGTGGACGGCTGCTTTGACTTTTACTTCGCTGGCAAGTTTGAGTAAGGGTTTAACGTAGATTTTTGTGGGTTCAAGAGCTTCAAGAACTATTTCGCGATCTAAGCCTGCTGGTTTATCGTTAGGTAAGTATTTTCCTCCCCATTGTTTGAAGAGGATTTTTCTTGCCATTGTTATGCCATTACTATGCAATCCGCTACTGGCCAAACCGATGATTGGGTCACCCGGCTTGATGTTTTCTCCAGTTATGATCTCTTTTCTTTCAACCTGCCCCACTGAAGCCACAACCATGTCGAATCCAACTTTTTCGGTTAAGCCCTTTATTATTTCAGATACGTCACCTGTTTCTCCATTGGTAACTGGGCATTCAGATTCGGCTGCGCCTTGAATAATTCCTTTCAGCCACTCTTTTACAAGCTCGGGGTTGCTTTCTTGAGCGTGAATGTTGTCTGCAATTGCAAGTGGTTTAGCTCCTGATCGAATTACATCGTTAACAACCATTGCAACCGCATCAATGCCTATTGTGTCATATTTCTGGGCTAATTGCGCTAAGAGAACTTTGGTGCCTACTCCTTCGATTTCAAGGTCTAAAAACAAGTTTTCTGAGATTGGAAAAATGTTGCCGTAAGGCAGATGCATGACGCCGCCAAAACGGCTGTACCTGTAAGTCTCTTTCAGGTTTTTTAGCGCCTTTTTTGATTCAACTCGTTGTTTGCGGTTTACGCCTGCATCTGTGTAAGTGTAATTTTTAGGCACAGCTGTTTTCTCCTCGGTAATCTTTCTGGTTAGTTAGAGATAACGCTTATGCTTGTTTAGCCTGAAAAAGGAAGAAATAGTTTTTTTTGAAGTAAGAAGAAGAAGTGTGCCCTCAAGAGGTTTCTTCTTCTTTCTGAAGCAGAGAAGAAGTAGGATGTGCTATTTCCAGCCGTCCTTCTTCTATCACAGAAGAACAACGCCAAGTGCTGTAAGAGAATTGTAACTATTTTTCATCTTAAAAATCTACAAAAAACAGCAGTAACCATATTGATGATAAGAACCAATATATCTGGCTAAGCCAAAAATAAACAAGCCTAAACACAAAAATGTTTGCGGTCGTAGTCTAGCTTGGTAGGACATCAGCTTCCCAAGCTGATGACCCGGGTTCAAATCCCGGTGACCGCACCACTCTCCTCAAAACCAGGTTTTTAACTTAAAGAAAATTAAAGTTTATTGAGGGATTATTTCGGCGTCTGCACAGCCACTAATTATTTTCGTTATTCTAACTTTTAGATGTTCGTTGGCTTTTGCGTTGCCGATGAATACTGGAAAGCCCTTGATTTTAGCGATACCCTCGCCGTTCGGACTCATTTCTACAACATCCACTTCGTATTCGTCTCCAATTTCAAATGGGTAATTAATGCCTCGGCCTCTGCTTTTGGCATTTCTTGGGGCTCGTTTTTTTGGGCTAAAAGTGCATCTTCCTCGCTTTAAATTTAATTAACATTAAGTATTGTTCTTCATAGGCATAAGTGTTTTGTCCAGATAGTCAATTTAGAAGAACACCAACAGTCGCTGTTGACATCGATTGTTGCTCTTTTTCTTGAACGAAACGTATTAGCTGAAGTGACAGTCATTCTAGTGATAACAAAAGAGAAAAAAGCAAGGTGTGGCATTATCCAATATGGTGTGAAATTATCCTTTCCGCTTTTATTATGCTTCCGGTTCCAATTTATGACACAATATGTAAGATGCCCAAATTGTGGATCACAAGTTGCTTCATTTTCTAATTACTGCAACTTCTGCGGTACAGCTCTTCATCAACCAATTCTGCTTAAAATCTGTCCGAAATGTCAGAATCGAATTTCAGCCTCAGTGAAATTTTGTCCTGAATGCGGAAAAAAACAACAAGAACTCAAAAAATAACAAAACTTGTTGAAGCAGAAAACAATAGTTTGTCAACAATTGATAGAAGAGAATCGATGATTAGATTTAGCTCTTTAATTTCGTAGGTAAATATTCGTCAACAATGTAGGTTAAACCGTATCGGCTGAAAGCTTCCTGTTCAGCCTTTCTCTTTATTTTTAGAAATAATTTTATTTCTTTTTGCCAGATTGGGTCATTTTGATAACGTGGGTCTTTCTGTAACTCGTAGAGTCGTCTTAATGTCAACTTCGTCTAAGGGGTCCGTTGGCAGTTTGTACTCAATTATGTCGCTTGCCCACACTCCGCTCCAAACTGCGTCAGGCGTATTTAGTTCTCTTAGGTGCGCTGCGTTGGCTGAGCCAGAAATAATGACTTGTGCAATGTGCATTCCCCATGGGTCACCATCAGTCAAAATGTAAACTGGCAGATTCAACTCGTCATGTAGGCGTCTTATGAAACTGCGGGTTTGTCTTGGAGCTTGTCCACCGCAGGAAATCAGCAAAGCGTGATGTTTATTGTGCACATTTTCTTCGATAAATCTTGTAAAAAGTGCGCCTTTCTCGATGGCGATTACTTTGTCTGCTCTGGTGCTCATTAACTCGGCTGAAGTTAAGGCTGGACCAATCAATACGCCGTCTGGATGCCTGGTTAAATTCAAAGTTTTGCCTTCATAACCAGGAACAGTGTAGCCGATATCTAAGTCGCCAAAAATTGCGCTGCGTTCTTCTGGAAAAATATGAAAGTCTTCTCGGGCAAAACCTGTTAACGTTTCCAAATCGGTTATGATGTTGTTAGATTCTTGTTGGTCTGTAAAGGTCATCTCGTAGGCTTGCGCAGAGTAATAGACATCTCTTAGCGTGCTGGTTTTTCGTTGAGTTGTAAGCTCGTTACTAAACATTGCTGTCCATGCAAGCTGCGTGAATGGTTTAATGTGGCGAATGTTTCGTGCGCTTCGGCTAACGTTCTTTTCTCCAAGAATATACTGTCGAAGTGTGGGGTCATAATTGATGTTTTCAGTCGAGCGACTCGGCATATCTATTGTTGGAAAAACACCTTGATCTAGCTGCTTGTAAATTCTGGTCCCAAATTCGTGAAGACCATTAATGACTTCGTTTTGCTTTTCAATTATCTTAGCTTTCTTCTGCGCCATACTTCTGCACACTCTTCAATAGTTTATCGATATCTGGAATACGCTTTTCTCCAGCCAATATTGCCGAGAACTGTGCGATTTTAGGCAGGTACTTGCTGAAAATTCCCAGACGTTTCTTTTCCATGTGCACGTGTTCTTGACGTGACAGGAAATGTTGAAGCTGACGGGCAACTTCACGCAGAGCATTTGCCTCTTCACGTCGCACTTCGGGACGGTCAGCAATGAATTCTTTTCCAACCGTTTTGTAGGGCACTTTTGTGCTGCAAATGTGAACAACTATAGCGATAGGCATGTCAGGTGCCACTTTGTAGCGTCGCCAGTTCATGGCTGAAATTACTCGATAGGAAACATCGCTTGCTTCATCGTAAAGAAGGGGGATTTTGTTGGCGAAACGATAAATGACAAAAGTGCCTCGTTTGGGTACTCCGCCGCCATATGCAATTGCCATTTCAACGATGAATGGGTGACCTGCATAAGTGGATGGTTTACGCTGGTGAACCACAAGGTACTCAGGGTTTAACTCTTTCATGACACCAGTCCTGAGCAGATCTTCGCCTAACGGTGAGAGGCAGCTGGCGTCTGGAGGCAAGAAATCCTTGTACTTCTTTAGGTTCTGCATTAACCGCACTATTTCTTCATGGGAAAGCTTCTTTGGATTCTTGCTTGGGCTTAATTGGCTGAATTCCAAGAATTTTTGTGCTGTGATTTCGCCGACTCTGTGAAAAGAACCCTTCAGAAAATCTGACATATTATTGTAAGGAGTAATCTGGATAAGCCGCTGCAAAAGTTCTACGTCTACGCCGTATGGATGTGGCAATATTTCTGTCGGCGGCTCAGGCATCTCAGTGGTTGCACGGGTAAACTTGTAGAGCCTGCCTTTGGGGTCAACAAATGTCAAATTAGCATATGGATTAACCATAGCCGTCTGCTTGAAATAATCAAGAATTTTAGGCATCGCCCTAAGATAATCGCCTTCAAGAGAAAACTCAACGATGGTTCCACGCCAATTATCCTTGTTAATTAAGACTTTGCGGTCAAGAATTATTGGGCGGTTTCTTTGGATGTCAATCATTAATTTGAAACTGTAAATTTTTTCTTGCCCTGTGGATGAGGTCACGTAAACTGCCTGGTGAGTGGTGACTTGCCCATAGAGAACAGCCATTTTTCCGCCTAAGCCAAATGTGCCTCTTGTTTGTTTGAGTTTGTATTTGCTGCCATAGAGCACTTGGCCGAAAGCAGAGGGTATAAACCGAGGTTGAATTCCGCTGCCGTTGTCTTCGACACGAAGCTTATAGATTTGAGTTTCTTTGGTAGCTTCTCCCTCGTAAGATAAACGAACATAAATGTCAGGTGGAATCCTTTGGCTCTCCGCTGCATCCAAAGAATTTTCTACAATTTCTCGAATAGCAACGAATACAGCGCGTGAAGGATTCGTTAAGCCTGCAATGTCTCTGTTCCTGTAGAAAAAATCAGAAGCGCTAATTTCTTCAAAGGTTGCTTGAGCCACTTGCTGCTTACACCACTTTCCCCTTTTTTGTTCTTGCGAGTGCTTAGTATATTTGCTGCTTGTTCTTTAAGTTAACTGCAATCTGCGTTTAAAACGTTCATTGAGAAAAATGCGCAGTAACATGCCTGAATGGTAAGTTTAGACATAAATATGTAAAAAAATGATCATGAAACCAAAAATCAGCTTGTTATTTTCCAATCTTTCTAAAGAAAACTATGCGTAGAAAAGTGTAGTTTTAAGAAATGGGCAATTGCTTGAAAATGGTAACTTTTGCTTTAAATGTGTATATCTTGAGAAATTTTGGAGCTAAGTGGCGTGTTCTTAGGAAGGCGCAGTTGGGATTTGCAGCGTAATGTCATAGGGTGCTATTAACGGATAATTATCATGAAACCGAAACCGATTGAGTACGGTGTATCCCCGATTCCGTCTCCGTTAACGTCGGTGCCTGTGTAGTTGCTCCAGTAGTTGCCTTGGCTTCCGTTGCCCCAAGTGCAGCTGGCACAGTCAGAGGTTGTTGTGTTGCGATAGTTGTCGGCGTAATGTGCACAGTTTATTGGGCCTAGAAAATTGTTATTTTGGCGGTTGGTTTCTTTTCTTCTTTTTCTGCCTTTTCTATCTTAGCGGTTTTCGTATAGTAGTATTCGCCGATGCCTTTTTGGAACATATCCATTTGTGAAGACTTCCTTGTTTACTCGAGGTCGCATGGTTGCTGGGTCCCGTCGGAATGTGATGTTCATTTCTTTCAGGAACGTATTCATGCCTTTTCTTAGGCTCGTTGGTGGATGAGCCAAACCACTTACTCCTGGTTCACCATTAAAAACCATCAAGTCGGTCGGCAATGAAATCTTGCGTTACCACATCGTGTTCAACTACGAAGGCTGGTATACCGTGAGCTTCAACTACTCGCCGAAGTGTTTTAGCCATGTTCAGCCGTTCTTCAACGTCCAAGTAAGCGCTGGGCTCGTCAAGCAGGAACAAGTCGGTTTTTCGGCTCAGGCAAGCGGCTATGGCAACTTTTTGAAGTTCACCACCGCTGAGCTCCATAACATTTCTATCCATTAGAACCTGAAGTCTCAGTGGCTGAGCAATTTCGGTTTTGTACCAGCTAGATGTGAAGTTGTCTTTTGCGACATTCATTAGAAGCTCAGCAACTGTACCCGCGTAGTCAGGTGCGATGTACTGCGGTTTGTAGCTGACAGTTAATTCACCAAGTTTCCGTTTATCATCAGTTTCCTCAAGACCTGCAAGAATTTTTACGAAAGTAGTTTTTCCAATTCCGTTGGGTCCAAGAATGCCAATGATTTCGCCGCGTAAAATTTCGCCTGGCTCAATGGCTAGTTTGAAGCCTTTGAAAGTTTTCGTCATGTTGTCCCATTTCAACAATGGTTCGCCGAGGTTGGTGCCTGCAGTTGGAGGTTTCTCGTGGAAAACGATGGATTCTTTGCGGAACATTATGTTTTCGTCTGGAATGTAACCTTGCAGGTAAATGTTGATGCCTGTTCTGACGCCATGAACGTGTGAAACGACGCCGTAAACGCCTGGTTCCCCGTAGAAGAGGCAGATTTGATCAGAGAGGTAATCGATTATGGCTAAGTCATGTTCAGCGACAATTATGGTTTTTTGCTGTTCTTTGAGGCCGCGTATTGTTTTTGCGACAACAAGCCTCTGCTTCACGTCCAAATAGCTTGATGGTTCATCAAAAAGGTAAACGTCAGCGTCGCGGCTAAGTGCTGCTGCAACCGCCACGCGTTGAAGTTCTCCGCCGCTTAGCACATCTAATGGTCTGTCCCAAATATTTTTGAGCTCAAACACTTCAGCAAGAGAGTCGAGTTGTTTTCTTTCATCAACTTTTTCCAGCAAATCACCGACTTTACCAGTAATCGCCTTAGGAATTTTATCGACATACTGGGGTTTGCTGCTGACTTTGAGTTTTTTCTCACTCATCTTCTGGAAGTAATCTTGAAGGCTTGAACCACGATAATACTGAATAATTTCGGGCCAATCAGGCGGATCATCATATTTGCCGAGGTTTGGTTTGATTTCTCCTGAAAACACTTTAAGCGTAGTCGTTTTTCCGATGCCGTTTTGCCCAAGCAAACCCAACACTGTTCCTGGTGAAGGCATGGGTAAACGGAAAAGTTTGAAGCTGTTTGCGCTAAAACGGTGACTACAATCCTTTTCCAACTCGTCGGGAAGGTTAACGATGCTTATGGCTTTGAAAGGACATTTTTTGACGCAGATGCCGCAGCCACTGCAAAGTGTTTCTGCTATAACTGCTTTGTTTCCTTCAACTCTGATGGCTTCCACTCGGCTTCTTACCATAGGGCAGAAGTTAACGCAGAGTGAATTGCATTTTTTGACTTTGCATTTATCTTCATTAAGTACGGCAATTCGTGTCATGGCTAAACGTCCTAAAGATGATAACAAGTAAGTTATAAATGTAAACCAGAAATCAAAGACGATTTTTCGTGGATTAATAATTTCAGTTGGCGTTGAATAATGCTTCACTTGATAGGCGAATTTGTCTGTTGCGCCGAGTGATACCTTTTGTTGTTTTTTGTGTTACTGGTTTCAACATGGGTGAACATGGTTCTATGAACCGGTGGTCACCTAAAAAAAAGCTTAAGCGCCAGCCACTTAACGTTCTTTGACCTTAGATTTAATTAAGAATGAGAAAAAAGAAAAAGAAAAAATGTATTTAGATATGTTGTTGGTTTTTTTTGGCTCTCTCAAAAAATAACGCTAAATCTTTGGGCAAATACTCAATTAAAGAAAAATATTAAGAAATGTGCTTAGTGATTAGATTACCATTCTTCTTCTTCCCACTCTTCATCTTCGCCTTCTTCCCATTCATCTTCTTCTTCGAATATCATGTGTATTTTTCACCTCACATAAAACGCTTTTATGCTACGTATCGTTACGGGAGTTTAAAACATTTAGATTCGTCAACTGTCGTTAATCCTGAGTGAACTTTTGAAATAAATCATATAGGGTGCAACTGATTTTTCTACTAATTTTTTCAAGGTCCTCTCTCAATAATTGCGGTTTTTTGTTCGAGATAGTTTTTTATGCAGAGTAAAACAATAACTCCATCCAAAAAGAGAAGGGGCAAAAATGAGAAAAATATTCAAAATAATCTTGGCAATAGTCGCTATAATAATAATTATTTTTGTTGCTTTTGCAGCACTGATATTTCTAGATCTCGCAGCATATACAGCAACTGGATCGCAAACCCTTACGGCAACAGGAACCTCCGTAGGAAAAGCCTTAGTAGTCTATGATCCAGGGCTATCAGGAACTTCAAAAACTGTAGCTGACAAAGTTGCCAGCGACCTACAAGCACAAAGCTACACAGTTACTTTAGCCGGCATAAAAAGCCATGCGGCAACTAGCACAACAGGATACAAAATCATAGTCGTCGGCGGACCAGTCTATGCAGGTTCACCAACCGCTTCAGTTAAAGATGATTTAAAAAACTTGAAGCCTGATTCAGGAACCAAGGTCGGCGTGTTCGGAAGCGGTCAAGGCGCAACCTCGCAGAGCGACATAGATATGATAAAAAGCTCGGTACCAGCACTCTCAAACAACGGTTCTTTATCAAACGCTATAGTTGTCAAAATCGGCGACAAAGAAGACCTCAACACACGAGCAACAGATTTCGTAAATCTATTAGTAAAGTAAAAGTGACGCAACAGCTAACTTTTTTTAAGTAATACCGATCGCTAAAATATCAAACCCAAAGTTCCTTGGCGAGTCATCACAATAGATAAATTTCGCCCAAAAACACTTTTCTCAGCTCGGGATGATGTGAGGCGACGGCTTCGAGCCCTAAGCTGTGAGAAATCGTCAAATAACGCTGACCCAAAAGGCTAGCATTATCTTTTATATTTGTCTGAAGGTAAAGGCAAAAATAACCTGTCTGCATTTTCCCTTCTGAGAGTACTATTATGATTAATGACTTTAACCTTGTAGCTACAACTTCACGTGGAAACGAACGTCCAATGTGCAACGAACTGCTCTACCTGCTCAAGGAACAATTAGGCGATGCTGAAGCGCAAGTAAGCAAAACCAAAGTCAGAGGCTTAATCGTTGGCAAAACAACATTGGATCCCTGTGTCGCAATAGAGAAGTTGCGTGCCATCCTGAATGAACGCCCATATGAGTTCCGCTATGCCCTGAGAATTTTGCCTATTGAACGGGTTGTACCAACGGATTTGGAAGAAATAAAGCGGGTATCCCAAGAGTTAGCCGCTAGAATCGGTGAGCAAGAAACTTTCCGAGTTACAGTTGAAAAACGTTTTACAACACTACATTCAAAAGACATTATCGAGGCAGCCGCAGGCGATATCAAACGCAAAGCAGACCTTGAAAACCCAGACAAAATATTGCTTATTGAAGTTCTTGGAGCCTTAACAGGCGTATCATTGCTAAAACCCAGCGACATTTTGGCGGTTATTAAAGAGAAAATGCTTTAAATTTGGGTTGAAAGCAAGGCAACTCGCTCAATAACCAAGTTAACTACCGCCGCTTCACGGTCATCATTTTTAATAATTGTCTTTAACTCTTCATCTGTAATTTGGAAGGTTTTGATGATTTTCTTTTCCTTGGTCTTTGACATTTCAAGAACTTTCTCATCCGGCTCCACGCCAACACAGTCACTGATTGCCTTAAGAACGGATTGAATTGGAGCTTGGTTTTTCGCCAATTATTAAAACTGCCATATTTTTGGTTTCTGGTTTTATGCCGCAGCGTTGGATGGCTCTTTGTATTTGCCGTTGTGCTGAAGCATAAAGCATAGTTTCCATGGCTGGGCTTTTTGAAATGTTTGTTTTGTTTTGGAAGGCTTGCAACGCGTTTAAGGCGGCAAAGTACAAATGCTTTTGGCTAGCGATTAATTCTGCATCGAAAAATTGCATTTCAACGTTTTGCTTGGTTTCTTTTCGGTTAGCTTTCAGAAACTCTTCCGCTTTGGTGAACGCTATGTTCCTGTACCCTGTTATTTCCATCCATTTACCATATTCTAAAAGGCAATATAGCACTTTGAAGCTCCTACTCCATATCTTTAAGAAACTCTTCAGCTAACTTTTTTGGCATTCCTGCTTTTACAAGTTTTGCGATTTCTTTGTTAGTAATGCTTTTTCCTGCTTGTTTTTCAATTATTTTTCTCACAGTCTCTTTTGCATCCCAAGGAAAAACTACCCAATAACTTGTTAGCTTTTCATAATAGTCTGGTTTTGTTATGGTTTCGGGTTTTGCGTAGAGCGTTGCGATTTTGGTTTCTTTTGCCTCTTGCCGCTCCAAATGTTTTTTTGCAAGCTGCAGACTGCTACCGCTGTCAGAGATGTCATCTACTAAGAGCGTTTTTTTGTCAGTCAGCTGAGCATTTAGACATTGTTTCATGAACGGCTCTTTTCTTGTTTGGTTTATGCCGTCATAATATTCTATTTGAATTGTGGCGAAATCCGTTGTTTCTAGAAGGTCTGACAAAATTCGCGAAGGCACTATTCCCCCACGTGCAACTCCGATGATAATGTCTGGTCTGTAATCGTCCGTTTGAATTTTTTGGGCTTGATGAAGCAGCATGTCATATATTTGGTTCCATGTTGGAATTTCATATTCGGTTTCGCTGAAAGCAGCCACTTTTTTGCCTCTTGAAGTACTAATCTGATTGGGTATTACGCGACTTCGTATGTTAAATCTTTTCATTGTAACCAGATGACTATCCTCGCCTCAAGAGTTTTGCTGCAATTTAATTTCAAATTTTTTAGCTTCCTAATGATTCCAATTCCATTTTTGGCACTAATAATGGCAGTTGTGTACCATTTTTTGCGCTTGTTTGGTATTATTTATAAAGAGGTTCTGTTTAATTACTGATTCGGGAGGAAGACGTCTGCAGATATGTTTCGCAATTCGTAATACTGGTTTAAAAGCGCAGACGAATTTTTAATTCTAAATAAAAAGGAAAGGAGTGGTTGAAATGGTGAAGAATGTAGAAGAAGAAAAAATTAAACATGTCCTAACGGATCCAAAGATGTCCGCAATTAAAGCAATGCTCGAGAAAGATCATGCTATTGATTGTTTGCTACTGCTTCATACTGGTCGAGGTAAATGGAAAGACGCAAAAGACTTTATGCGTAAAAATAAGCTTACGCTAAGCGACGGAACTTTTAGAGCAAGAATGATTGAAATCGAATCTTTAGGTTTAGCTAAAAGCGAACGAATTGATCCTCTGAAGAAGTATTATGTGAAAACTGAATTCGGCGAAAAAGTAGCAAATCTTCTTCTCGGTTTATTCGACGAGATTAGCACTTAAATATTCTTTTTTTAGTTTTGTTTTTTCTTGTTTTTTTTATTTGTATTTGTGTTCTACATATAAATAGTATTGTGTCGTAAGACGTAATATTTATTAGGTGAGAATGAGCGAAAGTGTTTCATCTAACCTTCAAAGGAGGTTAAACAAAAAAATGAACTACATTAGAAAAATTTAAGAAAAATTCAAAAGCCCTCAGCCCAGTAGTCGCCTCAATCATACTCATCGCAGTCACAGTCGCAGTTAGCGTTGTCGTCGCAGCATGGATGGGCGGAATGACCATCGGACTCATGGGAAACGCAGAACAAGTATCAATAAACGCGACAAGCTGACCGACGCTACTCACATATCAGTAGTCAGCGCAGAAATACAGGCGGTGCTACAGTAACAATCAGCTCAAACAGCAACTATTGATGGAAACAATGTGCATTAACTGGCTATGACATCGGAACGCCAGCATGCTATTCACGATTCCTAAAGGGCAGTCAGAAACCTTTACCATTACACTTACAGCCATAGCACTGCAACAACCCAACTATTAGCCGATGGCGCACAATACAAGTTAAAGATGTCAACTGCAAAAGGCAATACACTTACCGCTTCAATAGCTTACAGTGCACCATAATCGAAACTTATCGATTAGTCTAGAAATTTGGGGGTAAGGTGAAGAAAAATTCACCCAATTTTCCTCTTTCTCTTATTAAAAAAATTTAAGGAGTAAAAAATCATGGTAACACAAATAAAAGAATACAATTCAGCCCAAGCAATAGCTGAAGCCTTAGAGACTCAGCTTTCGGAAACCAAAAGTGTACTAGGGGAATACCTGCGGCGTTTAGATGAAATCCGTACTTTGGCGGAAAAATCAAGAAAAGTCCGCGAGGTCGTCATGAAGCTTGCAGGCAAAAAAACCAGCGCTGAAAACCCAAGCGAAGTAACGGTAGGCACCTTAAACATCATTTTAGATGCCACTGCATTTCATGAGTTAACGGCCATAGAATCTGTCGTCCGCAGCCACCAAGAAAGGCTTCTCGTTTTGCAGAAAGTTCGTGAAGCATTAAAGTGGCTTGATCAACTCGGCGACACTGAGGGTCTCAGATACCTTGTCTTGGAAGATGAAGGTATTCCGGAGAGAATATTATTCAAAATAACTTAGCCTCGAGCTAGAAGGAGCAAAAAGTGACTGAAGCGCACGCTAATGCATTGCAAACAATCATAGGTGAATTCAAAGACATAAGTCCAGAAATAACAAATGCATTCATATTCAAATCGGACGGCGAAATTGTTGCTTCAGATGGAGTTACAGTTGATGAGCAGAGCAAAAATTTGGTCACTGCCTTCAATCGAATTTCTTCCAAAGCTGGAATCATAGGTGGCGTCAAAACTGTAACTATGCACGGTGTCGACCGCCAATTAAGCATTACATGCATTAATAGCCGTTATTTAGCAACAGTTTATTCTCGTAGCGCAGATGAAAAAACCGTAACAAGTTTAACCTGTGTTATTGTTCCTACCGTTTTGGGGCTTGTTGATGAACTTTCAGAAAACGGGTTGCCTCAAGCTGTTGAGCCAGAAGATAAACCGATTGAGGAAGTGGTTTTGCCAACTCCAGAGCCGCAACTTGAAGAGTCAATTTCTGAGGAGTCGGTAACGTTTAGTTCTGAGCCGCCTCTTCCAGAACCGCCTGTTAACCAGTTTATGGTAGAAAAAATCGGAGGAATGCTTGTAGCCCCTGATACTGTGCGGGTGAACAGTGATGTAATCGCCAAGTGGATCGATTTATATGGTAACAAAAAAATCACAGAGATACATATCGAAACTTTAGAAGGAAAAACAACAAACTGCAAATTCAAAGCCGTAAAAGAAGCAAAGGGCAATTCCCGCGGCGTAATACAAATTCCAGAAAAAATCCTTCAAACCCTCCAAACAAGCAAGGGAAATCTCGTAATTGTTAAACCAATTATAACCTAATTATGGGACAAAAAAATTGTTGAAACAAAAAACAAACGCTGAAACAGCATTCACACATAAAATAGAGGTAACAACAGTTAGCGAAGAAAACTCTGCTTTCGAAAACCTAAGCGCAAGCTTGGCGGAAATACGTAAGCTCAAAGGTGTTATAGGCTACATAATTAGAAGCGATACTTTAGCAGTAATTGACATAGCAGATTCTGAAAACATAATTCAGTACGCAATGCTGACTTCTGAAATTCATGAATCCAGCCTAGAGATAGCAAAACAGTTCGATCTAGGCGCAACAGAGAGCGTATTACTTGAAGGCGAAAATATCAAAGTGCTTTGTTTAAGCGTAAATGATAATACAATAAGCGTGTTTATGGAAAAAAGTGCAAATCACGCTTCGATAATAAAAAGAATTTTACTTTAAAATAATGCAAATTTTTTTCAAGTATTCAAGCTACCCATTTTCAAGTCTCCAATCTTACTTTTCATAGTTGTCAAACAACATTTGACTACAGCCTGGGTGCTTTACCGAATCTCTCATTTGTCGAATCAAAATAGCAGGAAAGCACTTTAAAGCAAACATACCATACACCTAACCAGTGAAAAATTTGGCTCGTGAATTCATCCTCTTCTCACGAATGGGAAAAACCAACTCATCATTTAACAATCTGCATGATGCTGGAAGGTTGGACATAGTTTACGAATGTATCGTTACTAGTCTGTTCCTTTCCCATGGAATTCGAAGAGATGTAACGTTCCATGCAGTTTTGAATGGCCCACCGAACCCACCCCGTCACATTCGAATCGACGGCAACACAGTCTACGACGTGCGAACGGATGTAGATACGTGGCAGCAAATCCTGAGAAAAGTAATCGCTGGTAAGCCTCACCCTGGTATTGGCGTAGATAAATCGAGCTTTGAAGCATTGCTTAAAACGGAAGCTCAAACGCACAAAGTATATGTCTTGGAAGAAGGCGGAAAAGACATAACTGAAACAGATCTTTCGGAGGATGCGGTTTTCGTTCTCGGAGATCACGTGGGGTTGCCTAAAAAAGCAGAACTGTTTGCTCTACGTTATGGCGAAAAAATCAGTTTAGGCAAGCAACCCTACTTGGCTGCGTCATGTATTACAATAATCAATTATCTACTTGATCGCCAACCTAAATCTTGCTCTTAAAGTGCTCCCAGCCCCGTGCTTCAATGACACGTTTCTGGCCGTCAACATCCAAAAGCACCTGCCTGTCTTTTGTAACTTTACCTATCGGCAAAAGACGTCCGCCAACCAATTCCACAGCAGTTTCGGCATCCACCCATTTTTTTGGATTAATTGTAAGTACAAGCTCATATTCTTCCCCGCCGTGAAGGGCCAACTCTAAAGGATCCAAATGGTTAAACTCTGCAAATCTCCTGACTTCGTCGGCAACTGGGACGCTGTTAACAGTGAAACCGACATTGCTCATTTTCCCAATTTCATACAAACTCCAAGCTAAACCATCGCTGGAATCAATAGAAGCTGAGACTGCTCCTGAGTGGCTAAGCGCCAACCCCTCTTTCAGCTTAGCTTTAGGCATGCAAACCGCATTTAATAATACTTCACTAAGATTTGGAGATATAGAGTAGGTGTCTGAAAGCAACCGTAAACCCGAAGCAGATTTGCCGAAAAATCCTGTAACGGCCAAAATGTCGCCTGGCTTAGCTCCACTGCGCAACATTAACGATGTTTTTTCAGCAGTTCCGAAGAGTGAAATGGAAATAATCAGGTCTGAAGCTTCACCAGTATCGCCGCCTATAATGTAAGCTCCATATTCACGTGCTCCAGCATTTAATCCGCGGGCAATTTCTTCAATGTCTTTACGCATAATATCTCTTGGCAAGCCAAGCGCTACAAGAACTGCTGTTGGTTGAGCGCCTTTGGAGGCAAAATCGCTAACGGTCATTATAACTGCTTTGCGAGCTGCTTGCCATAAACTCATGTTTCGTGGTATATCGGTTTTGCCGACAAGCATGTCAGTTTTTAAAACTGCAACTTGTTTTTGATCCAAATTTACTGCAGCAACGTCGTCTCCGAAGGGAACAGGCAAATTAGGCATGGTTTCAAAGTAGTTTGAAAGAACCTCGATTATTTTGCGTTCGCCCAAATCAGTGCTTTTTTCGCTTGAATACCCGTCGCTTCCAGTTTTATCGTTACCCATTCAACCATGCTCCTTAAAAAACACAGACTAAATATTAGGTCACCTAAAGCTTTTAAAATAGACGCTTAAGCTGGAATTTGCATGCAATTTTTACCATCAATAGGTGCTTTTGCTTAAAGGCATTGATACTTTTAACATGGTTTAGCGCTGTAAAACATTTAAAAACTTGCTCTTCACTGATTAGCAAGTACAATGCCTCGATGGCTCAGCCCAGTAGAGCGGCTGCCTCGTAAGCAGCAGGCCGCGGGAGCAAAGCCCGCTCGGGGCTCCATTTAATTTTAAAATTTATTTACAAAAAAAGAGAGACACTTTAGGAGAAAATAGGTTTAGGGCATATCGGCAGATTTTTTTTAACAGGTTATTCGAAGTTTTGGTCACCTCTTTATTTTGTTTTAGTGGCGGTTAGGCTGCTTGTTCTTTGATGAATTTTCGGTATTTTATGTTGTAATAAGCATAGGCTGCCACTAGCGAGCTTGTGCACAGGACGAGTAAAGGTAATGTTGTTTCTTCAATCATTTTTTCACCTACACGTGTGGGAAGTAGATGTGCTCTTTTGGAGCGGTTTTTTTCGGGGTTGTTGTTTTTTCCATTTTTCCACCAATCTTTTTTGATACTAATTAGTCGCTAAACAATATAAGGGTGGTTGAGATTTGTTCATAAATATTAAGAATAGTTGAGCAAACAATGAGTTATACTTCTCGAAGATGTGATAACGTTTGGGTAGTATTTAATTGGTTCTACATTTGTCGAATATGTATATTGTTTGTTATTGTAGTTGTGTTGTGCTAATGAGTGAAGTTTGTTGCTTAGTGGCAAGGTTTATTAAATATTGCTACACTCGATGTTAAATGCGTTAAGGAGGCGACTGACATGCAACTTTTCGGGGGGCATCACCACGAAGAAAAGCTAAAATGCCCATACATAGGCTGCGAAAAACAATTCGACAAGCCAACAGTTATCACAGATAACTCTGTAATTCCGAGACAAGAACATTACGCTTGCCCATACTGCATGTCAAAACTCGAGATAAGAACTGACAACGCAAAAATAATCAGCATCAAACCGACCGAATACCCAACTGTTTTTGATTCACCAGCCAAATGTGCCCATTTCAGCGGACTACTACATGCACCTGGCGGAAGCATACTGAGCGAGGACGAATGTCTAATTTGCCCAAAAGTCATGCAATGCAACATACGTAAAAAATAATCTAAATCTTGGTTTCTTAAAATCGAACATTGTTATTCCATGAACCTGAGGAAGATTGCCTCTCCGTAACTTCTATATGCTCTATCACTATTACGGCTCCGATAACTATCCGGTGATCAACATTTCCCGTTATTGATACTCCCATTTGGTCTCGAAGAGTTACCCATTTCTTGTGGATGCTTGCAACTGTTGTTCCATCCAATTCCATTTGATATTCGTGCTCGGTGAAGTCTCCATAGATGCGCATGAATTCAGTACCGTTTTTTTCCACCCAGAATTCTTCGCCTACCAGCTTGGCGATCTTGCGTTTTATCGTTCCCAACTCTTCTCCATTTGAGTCATATATGGTGAATTCTCTGTGAAACGAGAATGTCTTGCCTTGCAAATGCATCAGCTCCACGCCATGAGTATCGATGACCATAAATTTAGGTGGAACTTGAATGAAGTTTCCGTCTGCCTCACCCAGATTGTTGCCTTTTAAATCTAGAAAGTCGTAGTGTTCGCGGGCTGAGAGGATTTTCTTTTGCATTATGAAATCGCTATTTTCAAGTAGGCTCATGGTCAGTCACAATTAAACATGGATGGTGTTCAGCTAAAAAGCCTTTGTAATTGCCTGAGGATAGATCAGGCGTTTCTCCGCGATACTTAAAGGTAATACCACTCTAAAAGTAATACGGCGTTAAAAGTTGGAAATCGAAGTTACGCAGAATCAAGCCCAAGAAGTTGAAGTTGTAGTCACCAAAAAAGGACAAACCACTATTCCTGTTAAACTGCGCAAAAAATACAAAATAGAAGAAGGAACAAAGCTTGCAGTAATCGACACAAAAGAGGGCATACTCCTCAAACCAAAAAAATCAATCTGGGATATGATAGGTGCTTACCCAGATCCTGAAACCGCAGACAAAATAGATAAGTTTAGACAAATAAAAGAAATTGAGACAGCTTGGATTTAAACACCGTAAACAAATAACATAAGCCGCCTATTTTAAAGGTAAAAGTTTATATTTCCGTAGACTTTTTGCTTATTTCCGAATTAAATAAAGTTCTATTAAAGAATGTGATAACATATGGCGTATTTAACAACAACAGGTTCAGGACAGCCAGTCTTGATTCTTAAAGAAGGAACAACTCGAAGTAGAGGCAAAGAAGCCCAAAGAAACAACATTATGGCCGCACGAGTAATCGGCGAGGTACTAAAAACAACTTTAGGCCCAAAAGGCATGGACAAAATGCTAATTGACAGCCTAGGCGACATAACAATAACAAACGATGGCGCAGCGATCCTGAAAGAAATCGACGTTGAACACCCCGCAGCAAAAATGATGGTTGAAATAGCAAAAACACAAGACGACATGGTCGGCGACGGAACAACAACAGCAGTAGTTCTCGCAAGTGAACTTCTCAAAAAAGCTGAAGAACTCCTAGACCAAAACATTCACCCAATAATTCTAGTCAGCGGCTACCGCAAAGCATCACAGAAAGCAATCGAAATCATAAACAAATTAGCAGTTCCACTTGACATAAAGGACCGCAAAACACTCCTTAAAGTTGCATTAACATCAATGAGCAGCAAAGCAGTCGGCGCAGCAAGAGAGCACCTAGCAGAAATATCCATAGATGCAGTAATGCAAATCGCAGAACAACGCGGCGATAAAACCATAGCTGATATAGACAACATTCAAATGATCAAGAAAACAGGCAAAAGTTTGCTTGAAACCCAATTAATCCAAGGAATAATCATCGACAAAGAAGTCGTTAATCCAGGAATGCCAAAGAAAAAGGAAAACGCGAAAATTGCGCTTTTAGATTCAGCGTTGGAAATAGAGAAAACAGAAATTACCGCTGAAATCCGCATTAAAGATCCATCACAAATGAAAGCGTTCCTAGACCAAGAAAACGATATGATGCAAAAAATGGTTACAAAAGTCAAAGCCTCAGGCGCAAACATAGTTTTCTGCCAAAAAGGCATAGACGACATGGTTCAGCACTTTCTAGCCAAAGAAGGCATCATGGCAGCACGACGCGTAAAAGAATCAGACATGGAAAAACTCGCAAGAGCAACAGGCGCAAGAATAAGCAGCGACTTAGATGATTTCAAAGCAGCAGACCTTGGCTTTGCAGGCTTAGTTGAAGAACGCAAAATCGGCGACGACAAAATGATCTTCGTCGAAAAATGCAAAGACCCACACAGCGTAGCCATACTCATCCGAGCAGGACTTGAACGCATGGTTGACGAAGCAGAAAGAGCAATGACCGATTCATTATCAGTAGTTTCAGATGTAATTGAAAACAACAAAATCGTTCCAGGCGGCGGAGCAGTAGAAGTCGAAATAGCTAAAGAACTGCGAAAGTACGCAACAAAAGTCGGCGGAAGAGAACAATTAGCTGTTGAAGCATTCGCGGACGCAGTAGAAGTAATTCCACGCACACTCGCAGAAAACGCAGGACTCGAGCCAATAGACATCCTTGTTGAACTTCGCTCAAAACACGACGCAGCTGAAGGCAAAAACCTTGGAATCAACGTCTTCACAGGCAAATTACAAGACAGCATCGCAAACGGAGTAATAGAACCAATCGTTGTCAAAGAACAAGCTATCAAATCAGCAGCAGAATCAGCAGCAATGATACTACGCATAGATGACGTAATCACAAGCAAAGCTCCAAAAGGCGGTCCAGGTGGCCCAGGCGGCGGAATGCCGGGCGGAATGGGCGAAGAATAAACTTTCCCTTTTTAATTTTTCTTTTTAATTTTTTATTTTTAGTTAGAATCCTTTCGTAGTTTATTTCATAAGTCACCTGTAGATTATTTTTGAAAACTTGCTTTGTATTAGGATGAAACAATCTCTGAAACAAACAAATTTCAGAAATCGCAAGCAAGCAGCGTAATCCGCATTTAGTCTGAATAGATTCTTGTTTACAACAAATAATTTAAAATAACCCATCATGTTTATTGTAGCCAATAACAAGGAGAGAAGGGCGAAAACAATGAGTGACGAAGGCGACACATTCTGGGTCTCGCTTGCCGAAAAATTCTTTGGAGTACTACTAATTGTAATTGGCGCAGTAATGCTTTACTTCACAGCAACAACAAGCGGGCTAGGCGCATTCACCGTATTCTTCGGTGTAATAAGCTTAATTATGCTGATTATTGGTTTGTTTTTGCTTCTTGTTAAGCCGCCTGAATAAACTTACTCTCTTCTTTCAACAACAATGCGGCAGTTAGTGACTAAGGCAGCAATAACACCTAAAGCCGCTAACCAAGGGGCTAACACTACACCTACAACGCCTACGGTCGCAGGAATCTCAAGCAATGTCTTGCCTGTTTCATTTTTAACAAGGACCCGTGTAACATTTCCCTCATGAAGCAGCTCTTTGACACGGTCAACTAAATCTCCACTAGAAACGGTAAATTCGTCGGTAGTTATCTTGGCGACTCGCGCACCACAGTTGAGGCAAAACAAATCATCATCCTTCAAAGGCGAACCACATTTTGTGCAATAAACCAACTTTTCCACCAATTAACCCAGAACATGATCTAATAATAAAAATGCTTCCATCATCATTTATTAACCAAAAAATCATTTAGTCACATTGAATATTTATCGGAAGTGAAATAAAATATGCCCACTCGTCAACCAATAGTATGCGTCCTAGGTCACGTAGATGCGGGAAAAACATCCGTTCTTGATGAACTAAGAAAAACGAGTGTGCAAGCGCGTGAAGCAGGAGGCATGACCCAGCACATTGGCGCCAGCTTCTTCCCAGTTGAAACACTCAAGCAGTTAATCGGACCATACATGGGCAACTTTAAGACCGGCATAGAAATCCCTGGCTTACTAATTGTTGACACGCCTGGACACGAAGCATTTACCAATCTTCGGCGTAGAGGCGGAAGCGTAGCCGACATAGCAATTCTCGTCGTTGATGTTTTGAAGGGTTTTGAAGCTCAAACTTATGAATGCATAGAAATTTTAAAAGCTCGCAAGACCCCATTTATCGTTGCTGTTAACAAGATAGATCGAATTCCCGGATGGGTTGCTGAGCAGGGAGCGCCGTTTTTAAAGTCTTATGCTTCCCAATCTAGCTTTGTTCGTGAGGCGTTGGATAACCGTTTATACGTTGTTATGGGCGAGTTTTCCCGTTTACAATTTAAAACTGATCGCTTTGACCACATTCGAGATTTCACACAGAACATAGCTTTAGTACCAACTAGTGCCAAAACTGGAGAGGGCTTATCTGAGCTAGTTATGGTTTTAGTTGGGTTAACTCAACAGTTTCTCACAAAACGACTGCAGACAACCGAAGGTGCAGCTAAAGGCTCAGTGCTGGAAGTAAAAGAAGAACCAGGTTTAGGCTTAACATTAAACGCAATTGTTTATGACGGTACATTGCATAAAGACGATTTGATCGTCGTGGGCGGCAAAAATGGGCCAATTTCAGCTCGTGTACGTGCCATTTTAGTACCTAAACCTTTGGATGAAATGCGGGATCCACGGGACAAGTTCACTTCAGTTGAATGTGTCTTTGCCAGTGCGGGTGTTAAGATAGTTGCCCCTGATTTGGAAGGTGCTTTAGCTGGAGCGCCACTTTTTTCTGTGCCTACCGGCGAAGATCCTGCAAAGTATTGCAAGCTTATCACTGAAGAAATAGGCAGAATCAGAATTAAAAAAGAGATTGAGGGCGTTATAGTTAAAGCTGATACGCTTGGCTCGCTTGAGGCAATGGCTGAAATTTTGAAAGCAAACAACGTGCAAGTGCGAATTGCAGATGTCGGCGACATTAGCAAACGCGACGTTATAGAGGCTTCAGTGGTTAAGACGCGTGAACCATTGGTTGGCGCAATCTTAGCATTCGGAGTTAAAACTTTGCCTGATGCACAAGAAGAAGCCACAGCCAACAACATCCCAATTTTTAACCAACCAATAATTTACAATCTCATAGACGCCTACATTCAATGGGCTAAAAACAAGCGTGAATCAAAGAGTGAAGAGGAGTTTGAAGCTCTTGTTAAGCCAGGAAAAGTTAGGGTTTTGCCAAACTGTATTTTCCATAGGGCGAAGCCTCTGGTTGTCGGCGTGGAAATAATGGGTGGCAGACTAAAACCAAAATACGGACTTATGCGAGCTGAAGACGGCAGCGACTTAGGCGAAATTGACCAAATTCAGGATAAAGGAAAAGCAGTGCCTGAAGCGAAAGTCGGTATGGAAGTGGCCATTTCGATGGATAAGCCAATTGCGGGCAGACATATTTTTGAGCGGGATGTGCTTTTTGTGAAGGTGCCTGAGAAAGATGCGCAAGCGTTGCAGAAGGCTCATGCGGATGATTTAACGGCTGACGAACAAGAAGTGCTCAAAGAATACATTACGATGATGCGAAAGAAGATTCCTTTCTGGGCAGGCGTAATGTAAGGAACAATTTTTTGTTTTAGGTCTTCTCAATTTAGAACAACAACAGTTGGTGCTAGCACTGGGTGTTGTTTTTCTCTGAGAGAAGAAGAAGGACAATTGGCAGGGGCACCATATCCTCCTTCTTCTTAATAGTGAATTCAGTATCTAGAGTTAGCCGCCGCCTACTGGTGGCAAAATAGCCAATACATCGCCCTCTTTAAGCTCGGTTTCTAATCCTTTTAGTGTTGATGTGCTGTTTCCATTAACGAGAAACTGCAAAAAAGCCTTTGGCTGAGCTGTTTTGCTATCGTAGACGTATTCCTTGAATGGTTTACCATATTTTTCTGTAAGGGTTTTGAGAACATAGTCAACGGTAACTTCGTTTTCATTGAAATTTAGGAGTTCTTCTCTTTTATCCACGATTTCTCTGAGGCTTGTGAAAAAGCGGACTTTTATTTGCATTGTCTCACTCAAGCAGAGTAATTTGTGTTTGTAGAGATTAACATTTTGCAACGGAATGAAGAAACAGTTGGATTCAACAAAAGATTAATTCCCTGCAAAATACTCAACCTTACTTATGACTCAAAGAAAAACTAAGAAACAATTTAGACCTGCCATGGATGAAGCAAGCAGCCCACAACACGATGCACATATCAAGAAAATCCGAGAGCAAGAAGAAAGCTAAACCTTTTACCTTTCTCGGCTGCTTAACAAGCAAGTGGAAGTAAATGAATATCGAAACAGCAAAAATCAACGATGCTGAAGAAATTCTGTTACTTCAAAAGCTTGCTTATAAAAGCGAGGCAAAAATACATGGTGATTTTCAGATTCCTCCCTTAGTTGAAACCCTAGAAGAATTGAAAGCCAAGTTTAAGACGCATGTTTTTTTGAAGGTAATTGCTGAAGGAAAAATCATCGGCTCAGTGAGAATATCACAAAAAGACAATACGTGTCATATTGGCAGGCTAATGGTTCATCCCGATTTCCAGAATCGAGGCATCGCAACCAAGCTTCTGATGGAAATAGAACGGTTGTTTTCATGTAGCAGATTTGAGCTTTTTACAGGTGAAAAAAGCATTAAGAATATTCGTTTGTATGAAAAGCTTGGCTACACAAAGTTTAAAGTCGAGAAGCCAGCGGCTAACGTGAATTTAGTTTTCTTAGAGAAAACGCGGTAACCGTCGCGTTTATCTCGCAGAGTAATTTAAAATATTAATACTAAAAATTTGAAGGCCAGATGTATGAAGTTAAGTTTGTCTAACGGAATTTTCAGCAAGCTCGGTATAAAAGAAAATTTTGCCATGGTTAAACATCTTGGCTTTGAAAACATTGAGTTCAACATGAAATCCATCAAGAAAGAACGTGACACCGATGTTTATCGTGAACAAAAAGCACTGCAGGCTTCTGGGCTTAAGTGTCTAACACTTCACTCAGCTAGCCTACATGTAAAAGATCCAATCGAGGTTCACCAAGCTGTTTATTACGGCAAAATATCTCTTGAATGCGCCAATGCATTGGGAGCGCCTCTAATGACTGTGCACTCGAATATTGCGAAAAAGCTGTCTCCGGTTGCTCGTGAAAAGTGTTTGGATGAAATTTTTAATAAAGAAATCAAGCCATTTGCGAAAAGCTTGGGCATCAAGTTGGCTTTGGAGAATTTGTCCTATACTTCAACGGGTTTTGGCAAAAACGTTGAGTTGCTGGAAGAAGTTTTGGGTGTGATTGACGATGGTCGCATGGGGATAACCTTTGATCTTTGCCATGCGTTGGAAACAAGGCAGGTTGACAATCTTTTGGACAAGTATGGCAAGCGAGTTTGTAACGTTCACATGGCTGATAAGGCCCATAAGCCTTTCACTAAGGCAAAACATGACCTAATCGCATTCCTAACTCGACTACATGAATGTGGTTACGATGGTCCGATTACATTAGAGCTTGCACATAACACATCTATGGAAGAAATTAGTAAATGTAAGATGCTTTTTGATAAGCTTCTTGAAGAGTTTTAGTCTCAAACTCTTCATTTTTTAATCTCAGAAAGTAAACGTAAAGGAGCCATCTTCTAACACAATTAGCCAATGTGTTGATTTTGCTTGAGATCATCTATTTCCTTCTGTTGCCTCTGCAAGCGGACCTGCTGTGAGACAAGCATTGAAATTATCATTGGTTCAAGAGGTAAAGGTTGAGTTGCATTGCTTCCAGCTGATGCATAATTTCTGCATGCATTTATTAGTATGTTGAAGGCTTCTCTGTCTTCTTTTCGGAGTGTTTTTGCGAAACCGTCCCAGCGACGTATTTCATCTTCTATTGCCAAGCGGTAGGATTCAACTGTTTTTCCCACGTTAAGCGCCCATGAAGTCGGTTAGTTTCAAATTTTCTGAGGGAAGTTCTGCGGTGCCTAAAACAAAGGATGGATGTTTCTCTAAGGTTATTTCTCGCGTGTAAGTGGTTTTGCTGAAGTACAGTACTGTTTTTGCTTTTGAGCAGGTTACTTCTTGGAGTAAACTGTTTCTTCCATTTTCAGAGTCTGGAAGATAAGTTGCGATTAAGATAATCTGGTGTTTTTTTGCGAAACTTGAGAGGTAATTGATTATTTGGCTGTAGACTTTTTGGGCTTCTTCATTGGGAATATCATCGTCTAAGAAGAATCCTGCTATGTCTGAAATGACTACAAGTTTCGCATTATATTTTTGTACGGTTTCTTCCAGTTTATCAAGTATGAGCGAAGTTAACTGGTAAGCTGTGAATGCTCTTGAAATAAAGATTCGTTCAAGCGCTTGTCTTGGATTAAGATGATGCAGTTGGGCTAAACGGGCAATTTTGTAGAGTTTAAATGTGTTTCCGCCGTCGATAAAGACAACGTTGCTTCCTAAGCCGCCAAGCTGTGCTGGCAATTGAGCTCGGACGCAGAGTAAAGAAGTTAATGAGATAACCGATGGTGACCCATAAAGGACTGCGAAGTCGCCTGGTGTAAAACCGGGGAAAAGCTCGTCTACGTCTGGCATGTTTAATGAAAATAATGGTTGAGCCATTGTAGGTTTAACAATTAAATTTTGAGACATTCTCTTATTCTCCCTGTTCATGAACAATGCAAAATGCGATTTTGACGCTATTTAAAGCAGCGCTGAAACGACATAGGCGAACAGGGGAGGGTGCAGTGAAAGTGAAAAGAACGGTTTTACGCTGCAGCAGCTTTCTTGATTTCCGCTTGCTGCTTTAGCATTTGGGTGGCTAATGTAGTCAGGAAGACTACTGCGAACACTATGACTATCATGCCTATCTTGTATGTGACGTCTATGTTAACATAGAAAATCGCAAAAACAGAAACAAGCATTAGCGCTAAGACCAACATTTCTTGAACACCGCTAAAGACTTTTGGTCCAAAACTCAATTTTAATACACCAACATTTCCTAAAACCATGGCTCAAGCGTCCGATATTAATTTTCTGCCAATAGTTAATGATTAATCCATGTGTAGTAAGAAGTTATAATTACAATAAACAATCGTTTCAATATTGAAGCTAGAGTATCTTTGATAATCTAATTATCTGGAAAATGTAAGAACGATACAAAAGTATTTTGAAAAGTCAAGACGCCTTTTTTACAAATAGCACATTTGGGCTTGCTAATCTTATGTTGTCCGCAAGTAATTTTCTTAGATCCTGAATGGATATGTTCGAGGCAATGAGAGGCAGCTTACTTCCAGCTTTCTTGAGGAGAAGCTTAACGACTTCGTTTTCTTCAACCTTATCTTCGAAAACTGCAAATTTTACTGTAAATTGATTTTGCTCTAGAATATCAAGTATTTCGCTCATTTTGGCAGAATCAAGGAAAGGAGGCCAAGGATGCAGTTCTATAAGCATTTTTATGTTGCCGCTAAGGGTCTTTGGCATCCCCTTGATTATTTCATATTCATAGCCTTCCACATCCATGCGAATAAAGTTTGGAGCAACCTTATCTTTCAAGAAATCATCAACAGTAAAAACTTCAACTTTCTCAGCACCGACGATTCTGCCGCCTGCCCCTTGTCTATTCATAGAGCACAAATTAGACTTATCAGAAATGTAAATTTTCGATTTTGTAGTTTTTTCGCCAAAAGCAAAGTTGAACGTACTAACATTGTGCAAATTATTAAGTTGCAAGTTTTCATTAAGTAATTCAAAATTGCTGTGAACAGGCTCAACAGCATAGATTTTTCCGCCTTCTCCTATGAGCTGGGATTCAATCAATACGTAATAACCAATATTGGCTCCAATGTCCAAGACAACGCTTCCTTCTTTGAGGGCACCTGAGTGCATTAGATAATCGGTGCAAATAGGCTCTCTTTTTTTGTAGAAAAATAGTTCATAATGTATGCCGCGTTTTTTTGGAAGGAGAAGCATTTTGGACTTATTAACTTCCACAATGGTTTTTTCAGGAACTGCATTTAGATGCTTAATGATACTCCTCAACGATAACGCAAGGACCATGGAAGCTGTCCCGACGAAGCCTTTCTGATTAATTTGTTTTAGGGTTCTATAGAACGGTAGTGGCAATCTGATGCCTCTGTATTAACGTCGCTTTTGAGCTCTCAATCGATGAGAGTTTGAAGACGTCAAGAATAGATGCGCTTTTAAGATGATGTAACGTGCAAAAGGCACGCACAAGCGAACAGGGCAAAAGCTATATTTGGAAAAGATTTGGGGAAAGCCGTAAAAATGAGTTTTGAACAGCAGTTTGAATAAGAAGATGCTTTGCTTTGGCTAATCAAACTGACGAGCAAATACTAACTAGTTTAGGACTGACGTTGTCACAGGCCAAAGTTTTTCTGGCACTAATTTCTAGCGGTCCTTCTAGAGTAACGCATATTTCACGGATCTCAAAAATTCACAGGACCCATTTATATGAAATATTGCAATCACTTGGGAAAATGGGCTTTGTTGAGAAAAAACTTGAGAGCGGGGAGTATATGGCGGTTCCTTTGAAAGAAGTAGCGCCAATATTGGTAAAACAGCGGCGGCAAGAAATCTCAAAACTTGAAACAGAAATCAAGACACTCGTCGATTGTATTCCGCAAAAAAAATCGGGTCTTGAAATTAAACATGAAATTCTTATGACCTTAAACAAAAATCGTACATTGAACAGAGTTCAAAAGTATTTTGAAGAAGCCAAGTCGCAGATTGAACTTATGCAAACTTGGAAAAGGTTTCTTCAGTTTTGGCAATATTACGAGACCACACTTGAATGTGCAATGGAAAGAGGAGTGATAATAAAACAAATTGTTGAGTTACCCAAAGATGAAAATCAGGCGCGGGAATTCTTGGAGAAAAAAGTGTTCCAAAACTGTTTATTTGAATTGAGATTTGTTTGCAAAGCAGGAGGAAACTATACTATTGTTGATAACCATATTCTTTTATTAAGTACTTCTCAGCGCTACCAAAATTTGGGAGAAATGCCTTTCATTTTCACAAACTATGAGGGGCTATTGGGGCTAATGCAAGGATATTTTCAATTATCGTGGAAAACAGCAATAGTTAACAAAATGAAAGTCTTGCCATCATTGTCGTGATAAGGTTCATTTGCGAAATGTATGATGTATCTATTAAACCAAATTTTAGTATTTCTCTAACAGCAAAATGATCGTGTCAATTTTATGGTATTGGCAGAATCAGTCACCCTAGACATTTGGGGCACTTGCCACCATTAACGTTCTTTTGTTTCCAATCTTGTCAAGTAACGGGGTAGTCAGATTCATAATTATCAAAGCAAGAATGGAACCACCCAGAAAGCCCATGTACATTTGAATCAGAACTGTCAACACTCCTAAACCGACTCCGAAAACAACTTGGCCAACGTATGTCCACGGTGTAGTTGCTGGGTCGGTTGCCATGAAAAATGCCAGAAAGATTGAGCTGCCGATAAACAGTTCGAAGCCCATTCTTAACAGTAAATCGCCTCCGTAAATGCCAAACATAATCGCTGACATCGCAACAATTGTCGCGAGGTAAGATAGTGTAATCCGCCATTTCATATATTTTCTTGCAACGATAAACAAGCTAACTCCCACTATAATGACGACAATCGCTGAAGCGCCTCCTGTCCAACCATGAAACTTCAGCAGAGCAAGGGTTTGAAACATTTGAGTCGGTGTAACGGCAAATATTTCAGATCTCGAGGGGAGATTACCCATGCATGCTTGAACATCACCGGCGAAGGCTCCAAACAATAGGTTACTGCCGCTGGCGTGAATATTTATGTTGTATCCGATTGGCCCGACTAAGGAAATTGAATCCTTATGCGCTGAAGCAAGCAGGACTGTTTGCAAAAATGGGGTAAAAACAACAAGTTTGGCAGCGGCAGCTGGGTTAACGTATTTTCTACCAAGTAATCCTTGAAGTTTTTTAAACACAATCATTCCGACGAGGGCAGATTATGGCAACGTAAACGAATGCCCAAGGTGCCTTGGTTGGCAACAGTTCAGGTAGGTAGGCTGGCGTTAGGTAGGTGCCCATAATATATGAAGTTGGATTTGAGAGAGTATACGATAAGGCTACAATTAAGCCAAATACTGCAGCAGATAATGTGTTCAAAGGCCCTTTCGTCTTCATTACCGAAGAAAGAGCATAATCAGTTCCCACCGCAACCGCCACTGCTACTACTGCAAGAATTATGGAGGTTGGCCACCAGGGAAGAGCAGATACTCCGACAAGAACAACAAGTGCCACCAATGTATACTTCATTAAGGCGTTTTTTGTCATAGCCGATTTTTCTGTCGGCTGGGTCACATCTGCAACTGATTCAGTCATAGAAATCCTTTAGCCTATTTCAGTAAAACTTTGTAATAAATCCTTTCTCACTCAAATATGCGCTTCTCAGCCAGAAAAATATCGAGAAAAATGCGGCTACACAATTACTGGAATACCTTTTTTCTTGTTTCTTACTATTTCCACTTTTATCAAGAGAATGACCATTATTGTTACGGCTACAGCCCCCAGAACTATCGTCACCCAATTAGCAAAAAGTGCTTCAAGATTCGTCCATATTTCCAGCCTATATAAAACAAGCCAAACTCCCAAGAAAGACTAATCCTACAACGAAAATTGGTTTTTTAAATATTTCTTTTCTTTGAATCATTGCTTTTGGAATTATTTTGAGTGGTTCTTTTCTATCTCTGCGATCTAATTCGCCAGCAAGGTAAACAAGTCCGAAGAACGCAAATCCCGCTATGAATGGATAGTAGAATGATAAAGTCATATTGAATATTGTAGCATGTGACAAGTTAGTGGCTATCAACCAGATTATTGCAAGAAGGATTGAGCCAAAGAGAAAACCCCGATCTAATAGGCAGGCGTTGAGTGCGGGTCCATAGACTCTTCTCCATGGTGTGGGTTGATTGTCTGGTTCCTGCAAGTCTGGATCAGCATATTCAACTAGTCCCGTTGGGTCTTCTTGATAAAAGTATATTTTTCCAGGTTCGATGTTTGGCTGATTTTTTCCATCTGGGTCCAATGTTCCGCGTTTCACCCATCTTGTAACGGGGAAAAACCATTCTGCTCCTCTATCTTTTGCAGTGGTGAAAGAGTCTTGCAGGGCATGGAGAAAAATTCCTAATGCGAAGAAAGGACTTAAGAGATAACCGATTGCCATTACAAAGACGTTATGAAATCTTGCTCTGTGAGGTTGTTCATCCTGGTATTTTCTTGTCTTAACAAACCAGTACTCTCTGTCTAAGTCTGGAACAAGCGCTCCAAGAGTTACAAGAAATGCAACGTCAAGCCGACCAAAAAATATCAAGCCAACAGCAAAAGCAAACACGGCATGAGTGGTTAATTGCAAACCAATTCATCTCGTTAACGATATGGCTGCTTTTGCCTTATGAATTTATGTTTAGACCACGAGTTACAAATGCATAGGAATTAAGAGACTACGTTTTAAACTTATTTTTGGGCTAAGGTCTTTTTTAGTACTTTGGCTATTTTTATCAACGAGTAGACTTGTTTTTCCGATAATCCTTCAACTTTTCCTCTTTCAAGTCTTTTGATATATTTATCTAATGCTTTTACAGCTTCTTTTCCACCCAATGCTTTACTATCGTAAATGCAAACTGTCAATTTCTCGCCTTAATGGTAATACATTAAGCTTATGTATAATCTTTCTAAATGGTACTTGAAACAACAGTTGTACAGCTAATCAGTTAAGATTAAACAAAAAACGCATTCTGTAAGTAATAGACTGTTGAAATTAACTATAAAATGTATAAAGGGTTGTCGATACGTTGTACACACTATAATTTCCAAGACATTGTTATGTGGACAAAATAAGATTAATGTTTGATTTATGGACTAAAAGAATACTTGGTTCATTATTGGCTGAGGCTGTCACAGGCGTTCTGCCAAACTGAACTGAAATATTTATGAGCCAACATTATCAGAGATTTGTTGTTTGTCCATAGCGATTGGTCTTCAAAAATATGTTTGCCTGGATTTAAAGGAAAGTAAGCTTCATTGTTGTCAATAAGTGAGAATGCTACGTTGTCGAGTGAAGTTGTAAACCTTATACTGAAGTTTTGCTTGGAAAATATTGTGTTTGCTTCGTTTTTTAGTTGCTCGTATTTACGGGTGTTTACCTTTTCGGTAATTACCTTCATGTCGACGCCTCTCGCTACCGGATCACTATAAGTACTTAGATTGTAAGAAAAGCAGCTGGCAAGTCTTTCAAATGGAGAAAAGAATTCAATGGTCTTTTTTGCATTTTTGTAAGAGCATTCTCCTCTCTTTTCCATCAAGTGTTTCCTTGGAAGAATATAAAACTCGGATTCTTGAGATTCTGAAAATTGGATAATTCTGTTTTTGAACTCAATTCTTTGTAATTTTTGCCTCAAGCTCGGATATTTCGTGGCGCTTGTGACTCAATAATACAAGGGCTCCTTTCGACAATGGCAGTGTGCTGAATTGCGTAGGAGTGGATATTTCCCTTTCAACTAAACCCAACTCTGAGAGTTCATTTAGTATTCTATAAAGTTCCTGTCTACCCACGCCTGATTCTCGCCACAAGTCTTTTGCCTTGGCTCTTTCCTAACTTAGAAGCGATTGCGTAAACTCTTGCTTGAGACAGTGTTAATCCTAATTCTTTTAGGGTTACGATGCTCTCTTCATTGTCGAGCAACATCTTTTTTCCCAATTGGGTTTATGATGCTGGAACTATATTTGATTTTTCTATTTACGCCAAAATCCAGTTCTTTTTGAAGAAACCGTTATTTTGTCAATCTAATTCTGTCAGCGAATTGTTATACGGCAAGTTTACTTATTGCCGCGAATTAGAACATGGCTACGTTGGGTAAGGAGGATACTTTTCACATCTTCAACCCAACAAATAAACAAAAAACTTAAGGAAGAAAAAGAAAAATGAAAATACTGAAAAACAAAATTATGGCTATTTTAATTGCTATATTATTGACGGCTTCAATGACAGTTTCAATGACTCTAATGCCAGGTGCTTTCAGCACACAATCCAGGATGGAACATTCCAACCATCGCTTTCTGCACTGTCGGAAATAACCCTGACGGCGTCGGCCAAGAAGTTAACATTGGCTTCTGGCTAAACCAGCCGCCGCCAACAGCAAGTGGTCCGTTTGGCGATAGATGGCAGAATATGACCGTGATAGTTACATTGCCTGATAAAACAACTCAAACACTGGGACCGTTTACCTCTGATGACACAGGTGGAACACATGTGCAATTCACGCCAACTAAAGTCGGTGTGTACACTTTCCAAATGACCTTTCCAGGACAAACGTTAGCAGGCGCCAATCCCCAACCTGGGATGCCTCCTAACGCTTTTGTCGGCGATATCTATGCACCTTCTGTTAGCAACATAGCTACGATGACAGTGCAGGACGAGCCAGTTGGAGGAGTTTCAGTAGCTCCCCTTCCAACAAACTATTGGCAGACACCAATAAACGCAATGAACGTTAACAATTGGTACGTGCTTGGCGGGGCTTGGCTTGGTTTAGGTTCATCGACGGGTCATGGTGGAATGTATAATACCAGCTGCAATTATAATCCGTACACTACAGCTCCAATGTCCTCTCACATCCTTTGGACAAAGACTGAGGCGTTCGGAGGCGTACTCGGAGGACAATTCGGCGGAACAACTACTTACGGCAACTACTATGCGACTGCGCAATACGAGAAAAAATACACTCCAGTAATCATAAACGGCTATCTCTACTACGATGCATACCCAGGAAGTTCAACTACTCCTACAGACTTGCTTTGCGTAGACTTATTCACTGGACAAACAGTATGGGATGACAATGGCGACAACTGGGGTGGCGGTTCTCCATCATATAGCGCTCTATCATCGGCTGGACTAGCTACGACATTACTTTGCGGTCAAGTACTCGATATGGTGACTCCCAACCAGTATGGAGGCCTCGCATACCTGTGGACCACCGGAACTCCTGCTTGGGTCACCTCTAGCGTATATGAACGTAACTGGAACTACATTAAACATGTTTGATGCTAAAACTGGAACCTATATCCTGAGCATTGTCAACGCTACCTCACCTACATGGACGGTAGATACAGATGGAAACTTGATGGGCTACTACGTTAACGGTACTTCTGGCACACAAACACTTTACAGCAATCAGGGAGGAATAATCGTCGGCACACGAACCCCTAATGGACCCACGATAAACGAGTGGAACTCAACGCAATGCATAACATACGGCGCTTGGAACGCAATGGCTTCGGGTTGGAGTTGGAGACCACCGCAAAACGGCCTCATTTCGTTTAATTATGGAATAGAGTGGTCAACGCCAGTAGCAACTAACATTTCGGGTAATCCATTACCAGCGACTATGGCAGTCTACACAATCAATAGCGGCGTAATTACAACTGTTTCATATTCTTCAGGCGGAGGCATGCTAGAACGAGGTCCATACACAGTTTATGGAGGCTACAGCCAAGATACAGGACAACAGCTATGGGTAGAAAATCTGACAATTGACCCGTTTGTTCCTCAAAGCGGCGCTTCATGCACTTCTGACCAAATGACTGCCGGCAACGGAGTATGGACAATAGCAAACTATCAGAACAGTGTTCTTCAGGGTTACAGTATGAATTCAGGAGCACTTCTTTGGACAGATAACCTCACACCCTTCAATCCTTACGATAGCATTGGCGGCTGGATGATGAATCTTGCTAATGGAACACTCTTCGTTATCGGCTTCGGCGGAGACATATGGTCTATAGACATCTTAAACGGACATATCAACTGGTACACTAATACAACCGCACTTCAAGGATCCGCTGGAACTAACACTCCCTACGGTATATGGCCAGTCTGGGTCTTTTCCAACGGCGCTATTGCTGACGGCGTTCTGTTCCTCGAAGAAGGACATGAATATAGTCCACCATTATTCCTTGGAGCACAACAACTAGCAATTAACTGCACAACCGGAAAACTGATATGGAGCATAGATGCTTTCGACGTTGATGGCCTTGCAGTTATTGCGTACGGCGTCATGCCAATTCTAAATGCATACGACAATCAGATATACGGCTATGGCATGGGTCCCAGCAAAACAACCGTTACAGCACCTAATGTTGGCGTTACAACCTCTACACCAATAACGATAAGCGGAACAGTCACCGACATCTCTGCTGGTTCAAAACAAGATGCAGTGGCAGCGAATTTCCCTAATGGTTTACCATGCGTATCTGACGCAAGCATGAGCCAATTCATGGAAACTGTTTACATGCAGCAGCCTATGCAATCAAACACTACAGGAGTTCCAGTTACCATAAGTGTTCTTGACTCAAACAACAACTTCAGAACAATCGGCACCACCACAAGCGATGCAAGCGGCGCATATTCCTATAACTGGACACCCGACATACCAGGCAAATACACTGTATACGCGAACTTTGCTGGTTCACAATCATATTACGGATCTTCAGCAGAAACATCCTTTGTAGCCACTCAAGCAGCAGCAACAACAGCACCAACCTCAGTTACGCAACCAGTTAACTCAGACACCACTCAAATGTACGTTGTAGTCGTAGGCATCGCAATAATAATTGCTATAGCGATCGGTTTTGCAGTAACGCTTCTAACTCTAAGAAAAAGACCATAAAAACAAACTACCAAAACCTTCTTTTTTTTATTTTTTGAAACAAATCAAACACCGGTTTTATTTGCTTACGGAAATTGTATAGCAATCGTTATCTTGTCTTGTTTTTTCTAATTCAGTTAAACTCAAAACCGCGGCTGTCGGCGTTATCATTAAATCAAAATCCTAATTTCAAACCTCTATAGTATTCTGATAAACTCAGCTGGCAATGTATAAGTTTTTATACATCAATCTTTTGGCGACATCTCCCGTACAACGCTCCCTTTTTTGGGTTTGAGAAGATTTTGGATTAAAGTAGCTTCAGCTGCGGTGAAGAATGATTTCTTTCATTTTACCTTCTTTTCTTCCTTAGTTTGTCCAGAACCTCAGCAAACCCATATTGACAAAGAAAAGGTGAATTATGTTTAAGATGTGGTGTCTTAAACAGCTTACTCTCTAAGAGCAGTGTTGTTGGGTAGACATTTGTTTTTTAGACAATCGACGTAAGTATGAGCAATCACCGAAATTTTATTTTCCAAAACCACGCAAACAAACGGCAAAAACACGTGATTTCTTCACAAAAACAAAAACACAAACCAGCCATCCCCAAGTTTTCGCCAATCCAAACTCTCTCCAAGATCCTAAGCGTCAAAAATTGAAGAAAAATCTTCAAAAACAAAATTTCAAACTCGAGATTTGGAAGAACTTCTGCGTCGAAGAAACAAACAAACGATAGAAACCAACATTGAAACGATCGAAATAATAGTGCCTGCTAAAATCCTGTTGAGTTGCAAATAGAGGAAATGTTTCATCTAAAACGCATAATCAAATACTTAATTCTGCTTCGATAAAAATCGCAGATTCTAATGGACCTGAGGGATTTGCACTCTCAGCCAGGAGATTTCACCCACATTAATTATCCTCTTTTTTGTGTTTTTCTGTTCTTTTCTCTCATACTATAAATCAACTTTCAAACACAAATCATGATTGGAGAGCAGGCAAGCGTCAACAAACAAATATTAAAAAACGGCTCGATTACAGGGTGCGGAAGATTTTTAGCGTTAAGCGCTTCCAAATTTGATTCCTCAAAAAAGATTAAAACATTAACGAGTTCATACTTATTTTAAATTTTATCAGAAAATTTTATATTGCTTTACGTAATATAATTTCCCTATTATATTGTTTTGGAATAATTATATTAAGAAGGGTTGATTAGATTTCTTGTTGAGCAAAACACTAAAAATTCTTGCTCAATAAATTAAAATTGAGGAAAATAAAAATGCAAATTTTAGAGAACAAAATAGTCACTATAGCGATCGCAATATTCTTAATGGTTTCAATGTCCGCTTCAACGATGTTATTGCCATCTGCGAGTGCACATACACCACCATGGAACCTTCCAACATATGCCTACATCTGGGCTTCTCCCAACCCTGTAGGAGAAGGTCAGAAAGTATCCGTTTACCTGTGGCTAACCAACTATTATTATGGCTCGGCGGTAACAAACAACCTTGCGTTCAACGGCTTCGAGTTTACCCTTAAAGCGCCTGATGGCACAGTAACAACGCAGACTTTTAATAATATCAATCCAACATCAGCGCAGTTTACTGACTTTGTTCCCAGCCAAGTCGGCACATACAATTTAACCTTCACTTTCCCAGGACAAGTATACACTCAATCGATCCCAATATCTCTCGGACCTGGCCTACCTGTAGGACCTAACCCTTACACAAACGACATTTTTCTGCCTTCGAATGCATCAACAACGGTTACAGTTCAGACAACACAAATACCTAACGCTTTAACTGGGGCTCCGCTTCCAACCGCTTATTGGACGCGCCCAATTTACGGTGAGAACACTGGCTGGTACTCGATTGCGTCAAACTGGCTAGGTATAGGTTCACCTAACTATGGCGGCTGGATGAATACTGGTGGGGATGCTCTTTCCGGACCTTTTACTGGCATGGCGATTTTTCCTGGGGATGCTGTAGGGTCTCAAACTAGTCATGTGATGTGGACTAAGCCGCTTCAATCTGGAGGAGTAGTTGGTGGAAACGATGTTGGCATTACGGCAGACACTTATTTCGACGGGTCTGCGTACATAATTAGATACAACAATCCGATAATACTGGATGGAATGCTCTACTACACAGAACCAATAGGATTCACTGCTACCGGTTATTGGGAGCCTGGAGGAAAATATGGACCCACAGACTGCGTTAACCTACAAACAGGACAGCAAATTTGGAGTAGCACTAGTGTACCCGCATTAGATTTCGGATATATCCAATCAGTTGACACCCCAAACGAGCACGGAGTTAATCCACCAATACTAGTTTCGCAAGTACCTCAGCCATTCGGCTCGACTTGGATGCTCTTTGATGGAGACACAGGAAACTGGCTGTCCAACATAACTAACGTTCCCGTTTACACCGCTCCTGAGTTAGGAAGTCCACCATCGCCATGGACCCAAGGATCTGCGAGAGCAATGGGGCCAGACGGTAATTACTTAGACTATGTCTTTGCAAACTTAGGCACCGCAGCGAATCCAAATTGGAACCTTGCCGAGTGGAACTCTTCCCTACTGTTTATGCCAGTCGCCGCAGAGGCACCAACATTCACAGGCCTAATCAATGGAGGTTTGGGAAGCGATTATGACTGGAACGTTTCGGTACCATATCTCAACACCAATGCCGTACCATTCGTCGTTGTTGCAGCTAACTTCGGCGATGGGATACTTTGCATAAATGGTACTATGCCTTCAAACGGTGAAAATGAGCTTTACTATTGGGATAGCTCAGCTCCCTACACATACTTCTTTGTCAACCTTAATGCATCAATTGGCGCAGTCGGTTCGGTGCTATGGTCGAATACGCTTCAACCGCCAGCAAACAACTACACTGTAGTACAAGGCCCAGTCGATTGGACGACCGGCGTCTTTATGCAGGACTACAAGGAAGCTGTTCAGTGGGTAGGCTACAGCCTGACTACAGGTAAGTATTTGTGGACAGCTAAACCTCAAGTAGCCCTTGACTACTATGGCAGCACATCGGAGGGCACTTTACCCGGTGCGGTAGCTTATGGCAATCTTTACAGTAGTGCTTACGGCGGAATAGTATATTGCTATAACGACTTAACTGGAACGCTCCTGTGGACTTATGGTAATGGTGGGACAGGCAACAGTACTAACGCAGGTTTGAACTATCCTTACGGTGATTATCCAACCCAGCTGCAAGCTATTGGCAACGGAATAATATACACAGTTACCAGTGCACACACTTGGACATCGCCGATCTACAAAGGTGCAAAGCAGACAGCGATTAACGCTACTACAGGTCAGGAGATATGGCAAATTTCAGGCATCACCGCTGAATTCGGGGAGATGAGCTACGCTATGGCTGATGGCTACAACACGTGGTTCAACGGATATGACAACTCAATCTACGTTGTTGGCAGAGGACCCAGCGCAACTACAACTGCTGCGCAAGCTTTCGGCACTTCCGTTGTCATTAGAGGTTCAGTTACTGACATTTCTGCTGGTGCCAAGCAGACTCAGCAGGCAGCTGATTTTCCAAATGGTGTTCCTGTTGCATCAGATGCTAGCATGAAAGATTGGATGGGCTATGTTTACCAACAGCAACCGCTTCCAACCAACTTTACAGGCGTTCCAGTGACAATCAGTGTCTTAGACTCTAACAATAATTTCAGAAAGATTGGAACCGCAGCAACAGATGCAACCGGCATGTACACTTTAACATGGACACCCGATATACCCGGCAATTACACTGTTGTCGCAAACTTCGTTGGCACTAACGGTTATTGGCCTTCATCTGCAGAAACTTCTTTCGCAGCAATTTCATCTCCAGCGACTCCTACACCAACTGCTACAGCTCAATCAAACTTTGCAACACCAACTGACGTTATGACCTATATTGCCGTGGGAGTAATCGCCATAATCATTGCGATCGCTATCGTCGGCATCTTAATGCTTAGAAAACGACCATAAACACAACAACAAAACAAATTTCCCTTCCTTTTTTTGGGACTAAAATAATTTGAGTGAAAGAATTGGGGGCTGAGTAGGCTTTGGTTGAAATTACGCGGAAAGTTAGAGCTTTCATTTTGCGTTTTTCTTCCTTAAGTTTGTCCAGGGCCTCAGCAAACCCTTCGCATAGAATAGAAGAAAATGTGACAGTTGGGAAGAAAATGCTGGCTGAGAATAAAAAAAAGAATTTATTAGACGGGTTAACAAGCGGTCTTTGTCTTGTCGTTGTTGGTCGGAGTCGGGGGGCTAAAAGGCTATGGAGAGAACCGAGGTAGAGTTATCTTCTAGAAGAGGCAACCAAGTGGAGGATATGACGCAGAAAGTTTCTTCGGCTTCAGAAACTGTTTGTTTAAAAAAGATTAAGCCGAGAGCGCTCATATTTAAATCGAATAATAAGGATTTTGATAAGATTACAGAGTTAATTGAAACGCAATTTCCTGAAGTTGAAATTCTTTACGTTACGACTGGTCCTGTTGGCAGTATTCTTCGTGTTGCTAAATCGATTCCTTTTGAAAAACAGGACACTTCTACCCAACCACTTTTTACTATTGAGCCTTAATAGATTTTCCAGCTTTCAGCTATTTTTTAATAATTGCAAGTTGTTACCCGCTGAATTACTGCTGCCTAGCAAGTGTGACTTGTTTTGTGGTGTCTTAAACAGTTTACTTTATAGATAGCTATTGTTGGATAGGCATTGTTTTTTAGGCAACCGGCATAAGTCTGGGCTGTCAGCGAAATTTTTTTCTTCAAAAATCTAAACAAACGTCAAAACACGCAAAATCACGTTAAAGATGCGCAGGAACACGTGAAAACAACGCAGAAACACGTCAGATTTCTTCACAACTTCAAAAACCAAAAGCCGCCGCCTCCAAGATTTAGCAAATCCAAGCCCAATTTAAACCCCATTCAAAATCATGAGTGCCAAAAATTGAAGAAAAACCTTCAAATTCAAAATTAATCTTGCAAACCAAGGTGCAAATCTATAAGCTTTTATAAGTATGGTGATGAGATGTTAAAATAATATAAACTGTTTTCCGTGAGGATAAAGACTAAATGCCCTATATAAAAAAAATCGAGTTAAAGGGATTCAAGTCTTTTGGGCCACAAACCGTCAAAATAAACCTTGACAAAGGCTTCACCGCAGTAACTGGACCTAACGGAAGCGGAAAATCCAACATCATGGATGCAGTACTTTTTTCGCTGGGGGAATTGAGCACAAGAAGATTGCGCGCTGAAAATGCAGCTCAACTCATTTTTCACGGTTCTGAAAAAGCAGGGCAAGAAAAAGCCAAAATGGCAAAAGTTGTAATCCAATTTGATAATACAGATGGCACAATGCCTGTTGATACAACGACAGTTACTATTTCACGTGAAGTTTTCAGAAATGGCCAAAGCGTTTACCGCCTAAACGGGAGAAGAATGTCAAGGGCATACATTACGGAAACTCTCTCTATGAGTTCAATAAGCAGTATGAGCCAAAACATTATTCCCCAGGGCACCTTGACTAGGTTAACAGATCTTAACTCTATTGAGCGTCGCAGAATCATTGAAGACCTCGTAGGTATAGGTCAATATGACTCCGAAAAAGCTGAAGCCGAAGAGAAACTTCGTTCAGCTGACATTTCAATTCGCACAGCTATGGGTAGAATAGATGAAGTCCAAAAACGTCTCGATGATTTGGAACGTGAACGCAACCAACTTTTACGTTACAATTTCATTCAAAGCGAAACTAAAAAGTTCCAAGCCATCAAAATCTCAAGCGACATAACCCAATTGAACAGTAAAATAAATGAATCAACTGGTCAAAATGAAAAAGTAAAAGCCAGAGTTGACAAACTTAAAGAACAGCGTGACGCACGCAGATCAAAACGCCATGAAATTGAAGGTGAATGGCGAAAACTCAGCGGCGAAAACTTGGAAGCAGGCGGATCAGAAGTTCTCAAAGTTCAAATAACAATTGGCGAATTAAAATCCAAACTGACAGAGTTGTCCACAAGAATTAATTCTGGCCAAGGCAGTTTTGAAAGTTTGAAACGTGTCAGGGAAAACAATATTGGCCAACAGGAAAACCTTAGAAAGGAAATACGGGAAAACCGCTTAAAAATCAGAGTATTCCGCAATGAATATAACAAAATTAAAGAACAGATCGACCAAAAAGGATTAGAGCATGAAGCGTTGGCTAAACAAACAGCCGAGCTTTGGGGCGGACTTGATAACAATAACCAAGAAATACACGTTAAGCAAGCTGAAATTGAAAACCATGTGAAACGTCTTGCCTATTTACGTTCAGAATACACAAAAGATAAAGCAGCTCTTCGAGTTTGTACAGGTCGACTCAAAAACTTAAGTGTGAGAAAAGAAAAATTCCAAACAAGCCTTGGTGAAATTGAAAAGTCGCTGGCGGAACTCGAGCAGGTTCAAAAAGACCAAAGAAACCAGTTTAAAAACTTGGAACACATAATCGAACACAAAAAAATCCAGAAAGAAACAGTTGAAAAAGAAATAACTGACGCAGAAAAAATAGCCAGTTCAGCCAAAGATGCAGTTATAGAATTTGCCACTCAACGGGACCTTGCTGCAACTATAGCGGCTGAAGAAAAGGCGCTTAGAAGCATTGAGGAAATGGGTAACGTCGGCGCAATTGTAGGGATTCACGGTAGATTGCGGGAATTAATAAAAATCGACAAGAACTATAAGAAAGCCGTGGAAGCGGCGGCAATTGGTTGGCTTGATGCTTTAGTTGTAGCAACCACTGATACAGCCTTTACATGCACCGAGACCCTTAGGAAAATGAAACTAGGAAGAATCAAAATAATCCCCTTACAAGGCGCCATCAACATAAAAAGTAAGCCAACACCCAACCGAGAAGGCGTTATAGGTGCTCTGTCAAGCTTCATGAAGTTTGATAGCAACTTTGCTTTGGCGGTGAACTACGTTTTTGGAGACACGATAGTTGTTTCAGATGATAGAACGGGTTTCGCTCTTGCAAATGATGGTTACCGAGCAGTTACAACTTATGGCGATTTGTATGAGCCAGGCGCTTTTGAAGGTGGCTATTATCGTGCTCCAATAGATTTCTCAACAATTATTCCAAGCGAAAATGCATTAAAAAGTTTAGATGAAGCAGTTAAAGCGCTCCAGATTCATCTTACTACGAGAGGAACCGATATTGTTGGTATTGAGGAAGAGATTGAGCGAAGCAAAATCGAAATCACCCGCCTTTCGGATTCAATTGCAACTTTAGATAGGGAAATAGTTAGGATTAGAAGAAGTGTAAAAAGAACGCAGTTCAACATCCGGCATACGGAAAAATTGGGCGGCAAACTTGAGCGTGAAGGAGCTGCTTACAAAGGCCGAATGAGCATGTATAAGAACGAACGTAATTCAATGCGAAGAGACGACCAAAAATTACGTGCTGATATAGTTAATTTGAGGTTGAAAACTGATGTGGTCAACATTCAAGCGCTTGAAGTTCAACGGGAAAAACTTGGTGAAGAATTAAACAATCTTCGTCAGAAGTCGGGATCTACACAAACGGAAATTTCAACTTATCAATCGCAGTTTGATCGAGTTCTGAGAAATGGCTATCGGAACATCAAATTGCAAATAGTTAAGGTTGAACAGCAACAAAGAAAAATCGAGAAAGAAGTTGCTGAGGCAATTCAAGAACGTGAGACCATAAAGAAAGAGCTTGAAGAGCTAGACAAAAGCCGTGTTGAACTTTCAAAAGCGGTGTTTTCTGCTCGTGAAGAATCCAAAAAATTCACTTCACAAATAGACTCGATTGATGGTGAGTTGCGGACGCTTGATTCAGAGTATGAACAGGCAGAGAGGTTGCTAAACCAGCTTCAATTAAATATGGAAACAACCCAACTACGTCTTCAGCAACAACAATTCCAACTTCGACAATTCGGTTATGAACAACCCTTAGAAACAAATCAGAAACAGGTTGAAGATGCTGAAACAACCATCCGTATGATGCAGTTTGAAATGGAAAGAATCGGCGCTATAAACCAACTTGCGCTTTCACACTATTCAGACCAAATATCTAGGTACAGAGAATTATCGGTGCGATTAAACGAGTTGGAGAGAGAAAAACAAGCCATTGTACAGTTCATGGATGAGATTGAAGCCAAAAAACGCAAGGTTTTCATGACTGCCTTCGATAAAATCAATATCGGCCTCAAAAATTACTTTTCCAAACTTACCGGGGGGGGAGAAGCGACACTTAAGCTTGAAAACCCAGAAGAACCCTTCTCAGGCGGCATAGACATGCTTGTTCAATTTCCAAACAAACCCTCAATTGTCGTTAGCGGGGCAAGCGGTGGCGAACGATCCGTATCAGCTGTCAGCTTCATTTTCTCACTAAAAGAGTTCACCCCAGCATCTTTCTATATTCTCGACGAGGTTGATGCACACTTAGATGCCTACCACACGACAAAACTTGCTGAAGTTCTTCTTGAGGAAGCAGCAAAAATGCAGTTCGTTGTAATCAGCTTGCGCCCTGAAATGGTTAACAAAGCACAAAAAGTCTACGGCGTCTATGAACGCAACGGAGTCTCCAATGTTGTAACAGCAAAATTCCCGCCGGAGGCCCCCACTTAAATGGCCTCATCTCCTACGGCGCCACTCAGAAGACCCTTCTACCTTCGCCCACCTTGGAACATCCTTTTTGAAATCAGCAAACTTGAGAAGCTTACTCCTTGGAGCGTTAACATTGCTTATCTTTTGCGATCTTTTCTGTCGGAGATGGAGCGAACGGAAAATGTAGATTTCCGCGCTTCAGGTGTAGCCTTGGATTCTTCAGCTCTAATTTACCTGATGAAATCTAAACTCCTGCTTACTTTGCAAGAGCCGCCTGCTTTGCCCCCTAAGGGCCCAATGGATTTTGTACCACCACCTTTGTTCCTGCCGCTTCGACACGAATTAACTTCAACAACCATTCAGCATCTTCTAGAAGTACTAGACGACGTTTTAAAAGGCGAAAAATTGCTTCATCTAAACCATACTATTGAGCAGCATCCTGTGCTTCCCTCAGTTACAGATCTTCTGCCACAATTTGACAGATTTGTCGCTGAAATAGAAATGCAGGTTGATCAGCTATATGCGACGTTGTGCGAAAAAGTAAAAGGATCAGGAATAATCGATTTTTCAACCCTTACCAAAGGTTCGACTCGAATTGAAGCGTTAAGGATGTTTATTTATCTCTTGTTTTTAGCCCAGGATGGTATGGTAAGTCTGTGGCAGAATGAAGAAACTGAAGAATTATACATTGCTGTGGGGAAACTAAACGTTGGAAAAGCCCAAGGAACAACCAGTTGATTTAAGCGCTGAAGCGGAGCAAGCGCAGGATATTCAGCGAAGAGCCCATTGCATTGCTCTTATGGAAGCCGCATTATTTGTTGCCGGTCGCCCCCTGGATGTTAACGAATTGTGCCAAGTCATCGGTAGCCGCTCAAAAAAGAAAGCGATGAAGTACGCTGAAACGCTAATTCAAGAATATAATGCAAGAAATACATCGTTGGAAATATTAGCCCTAAAAGATGAACGCTATGTACTTCAGGTTAAGGCAGAATATACTCATTTAATCCAAAAACTCGTGAATCGCCCATTACTGTCTTCTGGACCATTAAAAACGCTTTCTTACATTGCCCTCAGGCAGCCAATTTCCCAAAAAAGGGTAATTGACGTTAGGGGTCAACACGCATATGGCCATATAAAGGAGTTAAAGGAAAGGCGTTTAATTCAGGCGGAAAAAAGCGGACGTTCAATGGCGTTGAAAACCACTAGTGACTTTGCTGACTATTTCGGCTTACCGAATGATATAACTGAGATGAAGAAAAACCTGAAGAAGATTTTTGGTGAAGCCTTAAAAGACGAACTAGAAAAGTAATAAGGAACATTTCTTGGCCAAGAAGCTCTATCTTTAAAACGGATACGTTTATATGGAAATTAACCGTTTTAGTGACTCTCGAATTAGATAATAATATAAAAGGAAATGTAAAATATGGCTTTCCATAGCAGTATATACAAAAGAAAACTCTCAGGCGGCAAAAAAAGAGCTTACAGATCAAAGAAAAAATATGAAACTGGTGGATATGCAGCAGAAACCGTTCTTGGCGAACCAAAAAGAAAAAGTACAAGAGGCTTAGGCGGCAACACTAAAGTCAAAGTTTTAACTGACAAATTCGCTTCTGTTACTGACCCTAAAACTGGTAAGACAACGAAAACTGAGATTACAAATGTTGTGAAAAACGGCGCAAACGTTGACTTCAACAGAAGAGGCGTGATTACTAAAGGCGCAGAAATCGAAACCGCACTAGGTCAGGCAAAAGTTACCAGTCGCCCAGGCAAGGACGGCGTAATCAACGCAGTCTTGATTGCAGGCAAAGAAAAAGCATAAAAATTTTCTTTACTACCTTGTTTGCTGTTGCTGATTTTTAATTCTCACTAATTGTTTTGCTATCTTCTGAATAATCTTCTCTTTTGCTTCTTTCTTCTCAACAAGCAACATGCCCGTCTTAGCCCAATGAGTTTTGGGAAAATGTGCTTCAAGTTTTATCTCATTTTTTAAACCTATTTTGTCGGTTGCTTCTTTGAGTTCAACGATTTTTGGCGATTGCACTGCCAAATTTTTTGGTACCCTGCGGCCTTCCTTTCGGGTTTTTGAAGTGTCAAAGTAGATTGGCCAAATTATCGCTTTATCTAGTTTTCTCATGTCAGTTACACCATTTATTTATGAGCGTAATAGGCTATTATTTTTTGGTTTACTTCGTCTATTCTTGTGAATCCGAAGCGTTCAAACTGTATAATAGCGTCTGGCTTTAACTTTTTGCAAGCACTTTCAGCAAAACCTTCAGTTACTGAAGCATCAGGCATAACCACTTGGCATGGAAATTCCTCGCCTTTTGGAATCCATTGAATAAGCTGAACTTTAATTTTTCTTACGTCTTCATAGAATTCACTTGCAAATGTTGCGGCTACTGAATTGCCCGTTTTACTTTCAATTTTGATGTTGAAGAGTTCCATAAGCCTGATTATTTTGCCGTTTTCAATTGCGTCAGCATCCTTTTTGGAAATCCAGAAAAGCACGGATTTTTCATCTCCTTCAGGTGCTACCGTGTATTCCCTGAAGCCCCATTCAGGTTTGTCTGGGTGCAACGGAAGCTTGGAGTTGAAAGTCTTTGGTACATGCAGGACTTTAAGTTTAATTGGCTCTGAAACAAAGAAGTACCTGTTGCTAGTGGCGTCGAGGATTTTGCGGTTGTAAGAAAACAGGTTCTCCCAGCTTAATGTTACATCATTAGATTTTATGCCTACGTCAATAATCATTTTTTTGATAGCTTCAGGAGTTATACCTCGCTTTCTTAGAGCTGCGAATGTGCCAAGCCGTGGATCATCAAATCCTGCATAGCAGCCTTCCTTTATTCCTTGAACAATCTTTGATTTGCTCAAGAACGCGCCTGTAATTTTGAGTCTTCCATAGTGAATGGCTTCAGGATATTTCCAGCCAAAATATTCATACATGTATTTTTGCCGAACCATGTTAGTGTAGTGCTCTTTACCTCGGATGATGTGAGTCATACCCATCAAATGGTCATCTAACCCCGCTGCTAAATTGTAGAGTGGCCAAACAATGTATTTGCTTCCAACCCGTGGATGCGGATACTTTTTTGTGTCGATAACTCTTAAGGCTGGCCAATCTCGAACTGCAGGATTAGGATTTTCAAGGTCGGTTTTAACACGGACCACAGCTTGACCTTCTGTATAGTCGCCGTTTAACATGCGGTGCCAACGCTCCAAATTCTCTGCAGCAGGCAAAACTCGGCATGGGCAGGGTTCTTTGGCTAAGATTTTCTTGCGGAACTCTTCAGTAGGGCACTCGCAAACATACGCATGGCCTTCTTGGACCAGCCGCTCAGTATATTCATAATAGATTGGAAGGCGATCGCTTTGGATGTATTCCTCATCAACTTTGCAGCCAAGCCACTTCAAATCCTGCCTAATGCTGTCATAAAACTCCAAAGACGGTCTCTTAATTTTAGGATCAGTGTCTTCGAAGCGTAAAATAAATTTGCCATTGTATATGCGGGCGTATTCATGGCTCAAAAGGATGGCTCTTGCGGAACCCAAATGCAGAACACAATCAGGGTTAGGAGAAAATCGTGTGACGATTTTCGGATATTTGTCTGCGTAGGGCAAAGGCGGGAGCTTCTTTTCTTCAGCTTTTTCTTTCTTCTGGGTTTCAGGCCATTTTTCTTCAACAATTGATTTCTGCTCTGCCAATGAAAGGAGGTTAACTTCGTTTACAACAGCATTGATTATTGTAGACAGCTCTTTTACTTTGGATCTGAGGTCTTGTCTTTCGCCAAGAACCTTGCCGACTAAGGCGCCTGCTTGGGCTTTCCCGTCATGAGAAACTGCGTTAAGCAAAGCCGCTTTGCGAATAAACTCCTTAAGTTCATTATCGTTTTCTAATGACAATCCTTTTACGCTCGCTGAAACCTATTTGTTTCTTTTAATCAAGAATTCAGCGAACTCTTTTAATTTTTCCTTAGCTTCAGGCGTTGGCAGAAGCTTTTCAGCTTCTTTCCAGCTTTCAGCAACCATCCTTTCAGCAGTACGTTTAACGCGTTCAAAGGCACCGTATTTTTGTATTAATGATATTGCTTCGTCGCGAAAAGCTTGGTTTGAAGTGTGCATATTCAAAATTTCAATTAGCCGTTTTCTGTCAGCCTTATTGGCTTTTTCCAATGTGTAAATAACCAATAAGCTTCTTTTGCCTTCAGTAATATCTTGCCCGACACCGCCCTTCTTCTTTGCAAACTCTTCTCCAATTAGATCCAAAATGTCGTCTTGCATTTGAAAGGCAACACCAATACTTTCGGCAAAATGCCCCAGCTTCTCCACCAAAAACATATCTGCACCTGACAGAACTGCTGCCATTTTCGCTGCCATTCGAGCAAGAGTACCTGTTTTGTAAGCGCACATCTGTAGGTAATCATCTTCGCTTAATTCATCTGCGTTTGCAAGATCTCTGTGCCAAGCAATATCCATAGCTTGCCCCATGCTGAGGTTAATCATTTCCTGAATGTAGACTTCGTACACATCACGCTGCACTTCAGGTGTAAGTTCTGCCCTTTGCGCCATTATTGGAAGGAGCGGTAGATAGTACATGGCGTTTCCTGCATTAACGGCAATGTCCATTTGGAAAATCTTGTAAGTACATGGTTTGCCTCGGCGTAGTTCGGAGGAGTCTTCTATGTCGTCAATGACTAGTGTGCCGTTGTGAATGACCTCGGGGATGATGGAGAAATCTAAGCAGTAATCAGCTTTTTTTCCGAGGGCTTCACATATTAGTAGAAATAGGGCTGGTCGCCATCTTTTTCCGCCTCGGTCCAACATATCCCAAATTGGTTCTGAAATTGCTTTGTTGAGGGGTTCTAGATTGTAGCTGTACATTGGCGGATTTACTTTGAAGAGAACTGAGTTTTTGCTGAATTTTCGGGGAATATACTTTTCAATTGCCTTGTCGATTAGAGGAGCTTTTTCCTCTAGAAACTTTTCAATATTCAAATGCAACTGTGCTCCTCTGCGCATAACTGACCGTGTCATAATCTCGGATGTTGAGCCAATCTGAAGTTTTTCCACCGATGACCAAAGGCACTTTAGCTAATGCTTCAAGGTTCTCAGCGCCCACAAGAAACATAACATTTTGCAATTCGGCTATCAAACTGGAAAGTAAAGTCTCTGTTTCTTTTGTTCCTTTGACTGCAACTTCTAGCACAGGCTGACTAACACTGGCTAACTTCGCGTTTAATGCTAACGATTTAGCGATGTCTAACCCGTTTCGCACTCCGCCAGACGCAATAACTGGAATCTTTATTGTTTGCGTCGCTTCAATTAGGCTTACTATTGTCGGGATGCCCCAATCCCAGAAAAGTTCACCCATCCCTTTTTGGCTACTACGGTAAAATTCTACTGCTGCGAAACTTGTGCCGCCTACGCCTCCGATGTCGATGGCTTTTACGCCCGCATCTTCAAGCGATTTTGCGTCTTCCCCCGAAATACCGCAACCAGTTTCTTTAACAATGACGGGCTTGTCAAGTTTGCCTGCGATTTCACCTATTTTAGCCAAAACGCCTTTGAAGTTGGTTTGTCCTTCAGGCTGAAGGGTTTCCTGCACAGCATTCAAGTGAACCGCCAATGCATCTGCATCAATCATTTCGATGGCTTTTTTGATTTCTTTTAAGCCGTATCCACGGACAAGTTGTGCGCCGCCAATGTTGGCGATTAAGAAGGCAGTGGGCGCTTTTTTGCGAGCAACCGAAAACGTTTTTTCGAGTTTCTTATCCTCAATAGCTACTCTTTGGCTTCCCACGCCCATTCCCAGATGGAGGTTTTCAATAGCTTCGGCGATTGAAGCGTTTATTTTTGTGGCTTCCTCTGTTCCACCTGTCATAGCGCCAACAATTAAAGGAGCTGAGAACTTCTTGCCCAAGAAAGAGGTGGATAAGTCGATCTTTTCTTTATTGACCTCTGGCAGGGATCGGTGGACTAGTTGGATGTCCTCAAAGCCCGCGGTTGCTTTTCGGGCTTGCGCTTTTTTTTCTAAGCAAATCCTTATGTGATCTGCTTTGCGTTTGCCCGTTGTCTCCGTCATCTTAGGCCTTCTCAATTTCAGTGCCTAAGACACTTTGGTCCGTTAACGCCCTGTAAATCGATAATCCTTTTGTTGCTCCAGTAATCGTAACTCGTACCCCTTGTTCTATGGCTGGGATAAGTTCAGAGATTTTACCTGCCATGCCGCCGGTAACGTCTGTACCTGCTGCTTTGACGATTTTAGGCTGAATTTGTTTTAGCTCCGTCAAAGTTAAGTGCTTGTAGGGTTTTGCATCGGGATTTGTTTTCGGGTCACAATCAAATAATCCGTCTGTATCAACGCCAAGTACAATTTTTGAGGCCTTATATTTGATTGCCAAATAAGCAACCAACTGGTCACCGGAGAGAATTGTGAAGCCTAATTTATCGTCCAAAACTGCATCGCCATACATAACTGGTGTAAACATCATTTTCTGCATCGCATTAAACACGGTTTCATCAAAATATTTTATCTTACCGTTATCAGTCATAATACAACATTCGGGTGCAATGCTAAGTGCTGCAACTTCATGCCAAATAAGAGCATCCATAACTAAGCCATTCAGGACAGTCATGACATGGTGAGTTTCAGCAAAACCTAGTTTTTGTGTTGGATCTTCTTTGTACCCTTCTTTTATGCTATATTTTGCCGCTGTCGGGTGGCCAAAACTGCCTCCTCCATGAACAATAATCAAGTTATCAAGATCTGCCCGCTTGATTTCTTCCGCTAAGCGGTTTATGATTTCAGTTTTTGCAGCTAATTGTTCTGCTTTGTCGGTGATGGCTGAGCCGCCAATTTTTAGGATTACTGGTTTCGTATCATTCAATTTATTTGCACCTTTACATTTGATATTAGAGCACTTATTGAAAAGCATTACCGAGAACGTTATCGAAGCAAAGCTGTGGCCTAGATAAATCTTATAACGTCAGCGTATGCTCATAGGCTTCGAAAAATCTTTTGCTCTATGCAACCATTGAAATTATAGAGGTGCTGAAAGAAACTAAGCTTTCCTTATGCAGACCCTCATTCGACAACGAACCACGGTACATTAAACTCGGAAGCATCACATCACTTTTCTAGCAAACCGGCAATGGATTTATCTCTTAAAAGCCATTTCGAACGCCCGTCAGCAAAAAAATTTTTCCAACACACCAAAAACTCTGTAGATAACCCTAACTCGCAAATTCTCAACATACCTCAAGTTCAAACAACACTACGCTAAACCATAGAAACAGTTCAAAATCTCGAACCGCTTAGAACCAGTTTCAACCAGATTTTCAATTTCAAGCCCAATCTAACCTTATTTGCCTCTTAAAACAATCAAATTTTTGAACCCCTAAGTTCAATTTCAAATCAAAAACTAATGAAACTAACATAAAATAGCAAAAATGATCTTATGAGTGAGCGCAAAAAAGGAAAACAAGACCGCTATGGTGCTGTGGCTAGGCGGCATAAGATTGCTTTTGGTGGCCATTTTCTTTTGCAGGAAATGGCTGAGTTATTGAGGCATGCGGTTACAACGTAAGCGGTCCCAAATAGTTAGTGAAAAAAGTTTTTCAACAAAAATTAAGAAAAAAACTAAAAAATGGTAACAATCCCATTTTCTATTGTGACTTTGTTGCCTGTTTTGATTTTGGAGATGTCAATTTTGTCAACGCATGGGATTTCGCTGATAATGGCTCCGACAGCAACTATTGTTTCGCATTCCTTGTTTATCATACCTGCTGGTGCGGTGCCGTTTTTCTTCATTCGGTAGAGTGTGTATGATCCAACTGTTGAGCCTTTTCCTTGGGGAAAAACGAGGATTTTGCCTTTGATGCATTGTCCCTGTAGTTCATGTCCTTTTTCGATAACTATACCTGTATTTGGGTCTACTCCGCCGTAGAATGATATGGACTGTGAAGTTACGAGGGCTTCTCCTTCGCCCTTGCCTTTTGAGATTAATCTGCCTTTTAGCTGTTCCATTTTCCAGTCACCGCTGCCGATACGCACTCTTCAATGCTTCCCATTTTTGTTTTCATGTTATTCTGTCTTGAATAAAAGCAGCCTTTAGCCGAGGTTGTTGCTAACGATTTGAATCTTCCTTTTAATGGTGCAACTGCCATGCATGTGTCGCAGGCAAACTTGGCTCCAGCCGCTTCAATGACTTGGGTGTAACCTCTTTTATCTGCCAACTGCTTAGCCGATCTTGAAGTCGCAACCCAAAACTCTGTATCATCAGCCACACTTTTGCCTTTCAGCAACTCCGCGACTTTGGCGATTTCATTAATTGAACAATGGGGACAACCGACGCAGACAAGTTCAATATCGCTTACTTCATCGTTAATGTTATCGTAAGCATTTTTGATGTCAGCTTGCTCAATTGTTATTGTTTCTTTTGGTTGCTTCTGCAATTCGGCTCCAGGTGTAACACCTTTCATGTAAAAAAGAGGTTTCGCGCCATAAGTCACAACGGAAGCACAAAAAGACTTGAGCTCATCAAGGTCAACCGATTTTATGCCGGTAATGTAGGAAATTTTATTTTCTGCTTTTTTACCGATGGCATAGCCCAAGGCTCCCCAATCTGAAAGCTTCGCTATTTCAGCTTTTACTTGCACATGAACATCGGGAATACGGTTCTCATCCAAATGCAAACCATAGCAAGGTGTTTTGCCCACAAAAGCAGCCGCCAATGCAGATGGTCCTCCTTCCCGATTCGTTTTGGCGCCCAGCACTGAGTTTGCAAATGTAACTGCTGAGCTTTCTGACCATGCAACATGCTCGCCGTAGAGCGGTAAATTTCCAATCAAGTAAGGAGTGCAGGTGCAGCTGATTAGTATGCCCATGCGTTTGAAAGCGTCAATTACAAGGTTTTGTTTTTCAGCAAACTCTGGACTAATTCCGAGTTGTTGCCAATTTTCTAGGTCCATTCCTGCTGGGTTCAGGGTGGTTAACACTTTGACTCTGCCGTCTTTTGCTAACTCATTGAGGAATTCTAAGCCTGCATCTCCCAGGTTGTGGTAGGATACTCCTGCGACTTGTACGCTGCCGACCTTGATTAGGCTCTTTGCGCCGAATATTTCGCCGAGGGCAACGAGAATTTCCATGCTTTTCTGGACAGCGTAGCCTTCCGCGCCTTCAAGCATTTTCTGTTCTTGTTTAGTTAATTCCATATGGGTCACATATACTTGTTTAAATCTACTTTAATGTAATCTTCTTTTTTGAAGCCTTTGCCAGTTATTACAAGTGGTGCAGTAGCGTCTAAGCCCGCTTTGGCGGTTGTGGCTTTCTTGCCTTCCGTTAAATCTCCTGAAGGGTCAAGCGAAGAACCAGGCTGGTTTGACAGAACAACCGCATTTTTGTCAGCTTGGAACCTTGTCGCAATTGCCCATTCTACATCATGTGGGTCATAAATGTTGATGTCTTCATCCACAATAACGCAATGCTTAAGCGATTTATGACCTTCAAAAGCTGCCGCAATTGCTTTTTTACCATCGTCCGCGTTTTGCTTTTTGATTTGCACAACGGCATGAAGCCAACTGCATCCTCCGGGTGTGATGTAAACGTCTTTGCATTGGCAAACCTTGTTAACTTCTTTGTAGATCGTTGGTTCTTTTGGCATACCCATTAGAAATTTGTGCTCATTCTTTCCTGCTAGAATAGTCTGATAAATGGGATTCTTTCGGTGAGTAACACATTTTATTTCCACGACTGGTTGTTGTCTTACCCTGTCGACAACACCTGTCAAATCTAGGAATGGTCCCTCTATGGCTTTCTCTTTGGTTATGCGTCCTTCTAGGACAAACTCGGTGTCTGCTGGGACTTCTAAATCGACAGTTTTGCACTTTATCAACTCGGTTTTTGCGAGCGCATTAGCCATTCCTAATTCATCTACACCTTTAGGAAGAGACGTGGCGGCTGCTAACAGTACAGGCGTTGAGTTTCCGATGCATATTGCTATGTCGAGTTCGCCGCCTGATTTTTTGAGTGCTGTGTCGGTTCCTCTGTCTTCTACGATGCGGGCTACGAAGTGGTTTTTGTCTTTAAGCATAAGGCGGTGGAAGCACATGTTTCTGCCCAGCTGTGGGTCATTTATGATAGTTACTGCAGAAGCTATGTATTTTCCGCCATCTTTTTCAGTGTAACGCATTATTGGCAGTCTAGATAAATCAACGTTGGTTTCCACAACCTCTTGGCACTTACCCGTCGCGACGAGTTGCGGCTTCACGGGGTGTTCAATCGCGTCGGAGAGCTTTGGTAGCAATTTGTCTTTTGATGTTCCCAAAGCGTTAGAAATTAGTTTTTTTGAGGAAACAAGTCCAGCTACAACGGGATAATATGATTCTTTAATTTTTTCAAAATAAACTGGTTTCTCTCCCAGAGCGTTTATTATGCCTGCTAACTCAAATTCAGTGGAAACTGGTTTTGTTATTCTGGTTAGTTCGCCCTTTTTATCCAATGCTTCAATAAAGCTTCTAAGTCCCATTTTGCATCAGCCTCAGTATTTTTCTACACCAATCTTTGTGCTTAAAACTTCAAAACCTAGGCTTTTGATTGCGCTTAGAACTTTCCCCTGCAAATCTTTTCCCGGCGTAATTGCAACCATACAACCTCCACCGCCACCACCCGTAAGTTTCGCTCCAAAAGCTCCTTGCTTTCGAGCTAACTCAACTAGCATATCGAGTTCTTTGCTGGACACTCCGATTTCTTGAAGAAGGCGATGGTTTTCATTCATTAGCTCGCCGACTTTTCTAATATCATAAGCTTCCAATGCTCTTCGACCAGCAATGGCTAAGTTTTCGGCTTGTTTAAATATTGGATCGTATTTTTGGGGGTTCTTTGCTTTTCGTTCCGCCACGCCTTCGACCATAGCTTTTGTATTTGCCACTTTGCCTGTGCTACCTATGACGATCTCGATTGGTCTGCGCACATGAAGTTTTTCTATTTTATCAGGTCCGCCCGCCGCATCTTTTTTAAACCACATTAACCCGCCGTAAGTTGCAGCGGTATTATCTATTCCTGAAGGATTGCCAGCATATGCTTTTTCTGCTTCGTATGCGATTTGATTTATTTTTTCATCCGGAATTTGCATTTCAAGTTCCTGTGCGATGGCTCTTGCGATGGCGACGCTACTTGCAGCTGAAGCGCCTAGCCCGCTAAAGCCTGGAAGTGTCCCGCCAATCCAAATGTCAAGCCCAATTTTCGGATCGAGCCCCATTGCTTTTAGCATTTTCTCGATTGATTCGGTTTGTTGGAGACGTTTTTCTTCGCTATAACCTTTAGCGGTTTTTCGTTCATCGTTAATTTGAAGCCCTTTCGAGCCTTTTTTGACTTCAGCGTCTGTAGTTGAATCAATAGCTGAAACGATACCTGGCACTCCGTGAACGACGAAGTGTTCACCAAATAAGATTACTTTTCCATAACCTGAGCCTTCGCCCATCTAGATTTGCACCTTGGAAGAAAGCTATTACGTAATAGTAATAAAAACATTCGTTTAATGACGTTTCAGATAGAAACAAGTTTCCAGTTTTGAATTAGTGGGCAAAATAAGTGTTAGGCTGGTCAGGCCATGTGCTATCAGAGAAAAGGCAGAGAAATGTGGTGGGCAAAGTTGCCTTCTCTCATGTTAGCAGCCAAACCGCCTAACTGATGGCTACCCTTTTGCATTCTTCTCAGATAACCAGCTTACCAATTCTATGAATATAAAAGAATGTTGTTACAACTTGATGCCTACAATCGCTATATAAAAGCAATCTGGATAGTGGTGTTACTTCTTAATACCAACTCATGATGTTAAGAAATTTGACTAAAATAGTCGATAGTCTATTTTCTGAAGCTTACTGCTGCATATCCGACTACGCTTGAGTGATCGCCTGTTATGTCGCCGCTGTTATGGTAATTCAAAAGCTGAGCTTTTGCACAGACGCCGTTTGCATAGGTGACTAGGGCTGTTATGGGTGCATATCCACATGCCGTGATGTTTTGTTTTTCAACAGTTTCATAGAATTTTTTTGCATCCAAATCTGTAATTGCTTTAAGTGCAGCTGCGTCTTTTGCAGCTGCTGTTTTTGCAGGCTCGTAATGTGTCATATCCGAAGAAGCAATAACTATAGAGTTTGTGGCATCTAGAACCTCTTCAAGAGCTCGTCCAACTTCAACAGCGGAGTTATAGTCCTGCATCAAGAAACAGATTGGAACAATCTTGAATGTGTTACCATAGAGGAACTGTAAAAAGGGCAATTGCACCTCAAGCGAATGTTCGTAACGATGTGCAAGCTCGTCAACATCAACGATGTTGGTTTCTTTGAGTATTTCATTTGCCATTTTGGAGTCGATTTCTATATTACCCAATGGTGTTTGCCAAACGCCTTCACTCATTAGACTTAAAGCGCTGCCGTACCCAGTATGGTTGGGGCCTAAAAGCACAACTGTGTCCGGTTTGCCATCTAACGCTAACTCAAAATAAGCAGATGCTGCCACAGGACCAGAGTAGACGTACCCTGCATGTGGACAAATCATGCCAACAATATTTCTTAGTTGACTGTGCAAGTTTACTTTTGGAAGTTTTTGGGGACCGATAGAATGGAGGAAACAATCTTTAATTTGTGCTCTGAGGGCTTCGGCGTCGGCTTCATAAAATTGGCCTGCTACACTTGGACGCCGAATCGTCGGCAACGGGTTAGGGTTCCTCCTCCTCTTCCCGTGTGACTTTTGCTTCGAAGTCATCTATGGTTGCTGGTGGATCTCTGTCTGGTCCTAATTCGCCTCTTTCCCTAAGGACTTGCCTTGCTAGAAGCCAGAATATTACGGCTAATGCTCTTCGGCCTTTGTTGTTTGTTGGAATTACTAAGTCTACGCCTGCGAATTCATTGTCAGTGCTGCATAGGGCTACGATTGGTATGCCGACTTTTGATGCTTCTTTAACTGCTTGAGCGTCTGCTCTTGGGTCAGAAACAACTATCACTTCTGGATCTATTCTGCCTGGATACTGTGGATTGCTTAATTGTCCAGGTATAAAGCGTCCGATTAAGGGTGTTGCGCCAGTTAATTGACAGAATTTTTTGATTGGTTCTTGAGCATAAAGTCTTGTTGCAGCAACCGCTACTTTCGCATGCTCGTAACGTGAGAGAAACTTTGCGGTGACTCTTATTCGGTCATCTGTTTTTTTAACGTCAAGAACGAATAATCCGTCTGGTCTTACTCGGTAGATGAAGGGTTCCATATCTAAGGTTTTCATTCGGGTGCCAATGTGTATGCCTGCTGAGAGTAGTGTGTCTCTTGGTAGGAGGAGTTCCTCTGTAGGCGGAGCTTCCTGAGCTTTTTCTTCTTCTACGGGCTGTTCTTCTTGAACTTCTTCAACGTTTTCTTCTTGTGCAGGTTCCTCTATGTTTTCTGCTTGGGGTTCCTCTTCATTTTCTACTGGTTGGTTTTCTTTAATTTCGTCTTCTGACATTTTTTCACTTTCTCTATTAGCGTATTTTTAAATCAGCCATTTTGGCTCTGTTCCCAAGGAAATGCTCAATTCTTATTAGCTCGTTGAGTTTGGCTATTCGTGCGCCTTCTACTACACCTGTTTTGATTAGAGGGCAGTTGTACGCAACAGCCAAATGAGCAATGTGCCAATCGCAAGTGTCTCCTGAGCGATGTGACACCACTGGGTCATAACCGTGTCGCTGTGCAGTTTCTATCGTGAGAGTAGCATCGGACAGAGTGCCTATCTGGTTGACTTTAATGATGATAGCATTTCCAGCGTTAATCTTGATTCCATTATTTAACCTTTCAGTATTCGTTGTAAATAAATCATCGCCGCATATTAAGCAGTTTTTGGCTTTGCGGGTTAATTCAGCGAAGCTTTCATAGTCTTCTTCATGGAAGGGATCTTCCACGTAGGCAAGATGATACTTCTCAATTAGTTCCAGCATAAACTCAAGCTGCTCGGCTGTATCCCGTTTCTTGCTTTCATTCTCATAAACGTACTTTTCATCTTTTGGTTTCCAAAGCGAAGAAGCAGCAACATCTAGTGCCAAAGCCACATTCAAAATCTACTTCATTTCCAACTTCTTCGCATACTTTAGCCATTACATCTAACGCATCAAGAGTGTCGATGTTAGATATCCATGCTCCTTCATCGCTTTTTCCACCGTTAAACTGGCTGCTTTTCTTTTTTAATGCATCGCCAAGTTTCTTGTGAATTTGAGTATTAGCTGTTTGTGCTTCAAGAAAACTTTCAGCGCCATGCGGCAACGCTAAGAATTCTTGAATGTCTGGTCCTTTACCCCTTGCATGTTGACCGCCACTTAAGCAGTTTCCAAGAGGATAAGGCAATGTGGTTGCGGAGTTTCCGCCAATAAACTGGAATAAGAGTAGCCCATGAGAGTTTGCTGCAGCTTCAGCGTTTGCCAGCGAAATTGCAAAAGCTGTGTTTCCGCCAATATTTTTGAAATCTGATGTACCGTCTAGTTCGTGTAACGTGTTGTCTATTTCTTCTTGATAATCAGAATTTAACCCAGCAAGTTCGGGAGCAATTAAATCATCAACTTTTTTTATAGCTGCTTCAACTCCACCTTGCGGATAATAAATTACTTCAGCTTTTCCACGGCTTTTTCCAGCTGGAGCAGCTGCTCTACCAAAACCGCCGTTAGTGATTACGTCGACCTCTATTGTTTCTTCTCCTCGATTGTTGAAAACTTTTCTTGCAATGAGGTCTTCGATGATAGATGACACAGGTGTAAACCTCAAATGGCTATAATTTTGTTGCCAGCTTATTTTAGGTTTCGGAAACACAAAAATTCATGCATTCAAGAGCCAATAAGTATAATAGCTGCTTGCTTGATTCTTGAAGCAAAATCTGCGCTATGGCATTAGCCTTGACAAGAATAGTCAAAACCGCTCCGTTTGGATGCTGATAATGCCTACCCAAATAAGATACAGGTAGGTAAACATGAAAATGATTGAATTCGTTCTCTTAGCGGTTGGCGCAGTAGTCGGAGCTTTTCTACGATACATTATTGTTGCTTCTCCCCAGACCTTCATGGGATTACCCATCAATGTTTTGGCGGTTAATGTTCTGGGCAGCTTTATACTTGGATTGTTTTCAGTCTTGGCAGTTGCATTAAACTTAAATTCAAATTATACTTTGTTGATAGCCACAGGCTTTTGTGGTGCTTTCACAACGATGTCCTCTTTTGCGCTTGAAACCAGCAACTTGATGGATGGCAACCGCTTTATCCTTGTAATACTAAACATACTAGCCAATGTGGGTTTGTCTCTTGGTGCGCTCACAGGCGGAAAAGTCTTGGGTAACGAGGTAATGGCGAGGGTTTTCTGATGCGGATAAAAATGTGGAGTGTTACAATTCGGATTAAGAAGAATGATGAGGTTGGCGGGAAACGGCTAGAGCGTCTCGTGATTGATTTTTTGGTAAAAGCAAGAGTAAGCGGTGCCACAGTTTGGACGGGCGTTGATGGCTTTGGCAAAAGAGGCAAGTCAACATTAAAGCTTGAAGGCATAACTGTTAACATGCCACTAATAATTGAAGTGATTGATGAACAGTCAAAACTTGAACCGCTTCTTCCTGAACTAAAAAGAATAATTGGAGACAACGGTTTAGTCAGCATACAAGATTTATATGTCATATAAAATGGGGCAAACATCCATTGTCTCGAGTAATCGCAAGCAATATATTACTTAGCCATTATGTTTTTTTCGGTAATAATTTTGGGAAATCCAGTTTCAGACAACGAGGAAACTGCAAAGTCTTGCCCATGCCCTACATGCCCAACATACAAACAATCAAGCTTAAGCAATAGGTTTTTTTGTGCCAAAGGAAAAGCTAAGGAAAAGGCCAAAGCCGTTGGATGTTTATGCCCTAACTGCTTAGTTTTTAAAAAATACGATCTTGACCAGATGTACTATTGCGTTCTTGGAAAATCTGCTGATATAAAAACGTAATCGCCAACCATTGGGTTATTTGATAGTGTAGTATCTGTTATTAAGTAGCGTAACCTACAATCAATGAGGATGTTTTTCATGCAAACGGATGCTGAAGCTTTTAAGGTGCCTCTGGGCAAAAAAATCAGCTTAAAAGATTTTGATACGGCTTGGATTCCGAAATGGGCTAAGGACCAGGAACAAAAAGAAGACAAGAAAACGATAAAAGAACAGGCATCAAAAATTCTCGAGGCTAATAGAGAAAAGCTGGTTGAAAAACAAGAGCTGCTTTGGGCAAGTAGCAATTATTCTATGCTAATTATTTTGCAAGGCATGGATGCAGCGGGAAAAGATGGCACAATCCAACATGTTATGTCAGGGGTTAATCCTCAGGGTTGCCACGTGGCTAGCTTTAAGACTCCTTCGGAAGAAGAATTAAATCACGATTTTCTTTGGCGATATACAAAAGCTTTGCCGGAGAGGGGGAACATCGGAATTTTCAATCGATCATACTATGAAGACGTTCTGATCGTTAAAGTTCGCCCTGAAGTGTTAGAGAAGCAAAAGCTTCCTCCGGAGTTGGAGGGAAAAGGGTTTTGGGACCGACGATATGATGACTTAAATATGTATGAACGCCATCTTGTCCGAAATGGTACAATAGTTCTAAAATTCTTTCTTCACCTTTCTAAAGAAGAACAGAAACAACGTCTTCTTAAACGCTTAGAAACTCCTGATAAAGAATGGAAATTTTCGCTTACTGATCTCTCTGAACGGTCAAAATGGGATGACTATATGCAAGCGTATGAAGATGTGCTAAATAATACAACTACCGAATGGGCACCATGGTATATTATTCCTGCTGACAAAAAATGGGTTTCTCATTCACTGATCTCTGAAATAATTGTGTCACAAATAGACAAACTTAATCTAAAATATCCTGTTTTAAGCAAAGAGCAATGTGACAGTTTGGAGAAAGCAAAGGCGGAGCTGGAAAAAGAATAAATGCATTATGAGCTGGGTGTAACTTCACAGTGCACGTCTAGTTGCTTGCCGAAAGCTTCGTAGAATGCCTGCTTATTTTGGATAACACTCCATTCCTCGAAACTGCAATCTGAGTCTGAATAGAATTCAAGCAAAATCCGGTCTTTGCTCTCTCTGATAAACTCAACCTTTTTTACCAGTCCGCTGTGGCTTCGGTCAAGTTTTTCTGCAAATCTTAAGAATGTTGAAAGAATGGCAACGCACTCCTTGATTTTTTCCTCCATTCCTGACGCCTTCAGGGCTTTTTTTGAAGGTAATTTCTTCCTATGAAAACGAGCAATGTTTGCCATTATTTGAATTTCATGTGGATCAAAACCAAGAAGTTCAGCATTGCAGATGATGTAGTGCGAATGGAGATGATGATTGTTAAAAGAAAGAAAATCCCCGACGTCATGTAATGTTGAGGAATATTTCAAGAGTTCTCTTTCGTTAATACCTAAATTGTGAAGACCAATTTGTTTTGCGCTATCAAAAAGTTGGAGCGCCAATGAGGCTACAGCTTCTGAATGTTTCTCGTCAAAGTTGCATGATCTGCCTAAATGTAAAACACTCCTATTTCTCATTGGAGTCTTTTGAAGTTCTCGAAAACCTTCAAAATTTGAAAGATAGTCAACAAGAAGTCCATCTCGCAGTTCTCTATGGCTAATTTTGATTTCTTCGATGCCTAACTCCTCCATAAGTGCGTCCAATATGGCCGATCCAGCGATTAAAATGTCTGCGCGATCAGGGTTTATAGCAGGCAATTTTTTTCTTTCTTCGAGCGACAATGAGCAAAGAATAGGCGCCAATTTTTTTAGATTTTTTCTTGAAAGTGTGAGGCCGCCGTTTCCATTTCCATTCTTCTTGAATAATTTGTTTGCAATTTCTGCCAAGTTTATGACTGTGCCTGAAGATCCCCAGGCTAGTCTAACACCATGCTCTTGGACTTTCCCTTTTGCTGCTCTCATTTTGCTGGCTGCATACTTCTTAATCTGCAAGTAAATGTTGAAGTCTATTGGTCGAGTCCAACCTTCACCAATAAATTGTGCTGTAAGCCTGATTGCTCCTAACTTGAGGCTGGCCACGTAAAAACAATCAAACTGGTTGCCGATGCATATTTCAGTACTACCGCCACCTAAATCCACAAAAACAACTTTTTCTTCACCGATATCTATCCCGCTCGAAACACCTAAGCAGATTAGTCTTGCTTCTTCTTCTCCACTAATCACATTAACTTTGAGTCCTGTTTCGCTGTACAGTTTTTGGAGGAATTCAGTTTGGTTTCTTGCCTCTCGAATAGCTGAAGTTCCAACGGCAATTATCTCTGTCGCTCCATATGTTTTAGCAAGTTCAAGGAATTTTCCGCATACGAAGATAGCACGTTCCATTGCATCTGGTTTAAGAATATGGTCTTTAAATTCTTGTTCGCCGAGTCTAATTACTTCTTTTTCCTGACTGACGATTGTATAAGAGAAGTTAGGGTTCATTCTAACAACTAATAGACGTATTGCGTTCGTACCGATGTCTACAAAACCTACCATGCGATAATTGTTTTTTATTATGGTTGTTTCCATAGGAGCACCAACGTTCTTGCGAAGACCTTTTCAAACAAATCCTTTTTCTTATTAAAAGCCTGCTCTTCTAATATTGATTTATTCCCTGATTCGTATTCGGCAATAACGCAATCTGTGTCCTCTTTGATGTTTAATCTTTTTACAATTGATTGATGTGTGTAATCTAAACCATCTGCTACGCGGAGGAAGCTTGCCAAAACTTTTATTTGGTTGATGGATACCCGATCCAAACCGGCAAGGTTGTAATGATTTCGTTTAGGCAATCCTTTCCGGTGGTACCGAGCGATGCTTGCCACAATTTGTCTTTCTTGTGAACTAAATGGTAATTGTGTATCGTTAAGGATTAGCTTGGCAGTTTCTTTATTGTGTCCTCCCCTGCCTTTGGACAAGCCGATATCGTGAAGGATTGAAGCGCATTCAAGCCAACACCTCTCACGATTACCCAACTTGTGTAAGATAGCTAAGCAATCAAAGAAGCGTAAAGACAGTTGAGTAACCTGTGAGCTATGCTCTGCGTCTTTCCAATATTTGAGTGCGAAATCCCGACAACTATTAACCGTTTCCTTGTAATTTTGGATTAATGCTTCTTTTTTCTTTTCGTCTTCTTTGTTTACTATATCTAGGGTCACACCCTGGAGTAGCATCTGGGCGAAGCTTTGAGGTAACTCTTTTTTTCTAAGAGCATCTGCGGCAGCTGTCACATCATAGTCTATCCGAATTAAGTCAACTTTGAAGGGATCGAAGCTTAATATTGCGTAAGCAGCCTGAGGGTTTCCATCTCCAGGTCTTCCTACGCTTCCGGGGTTAACAAACGAGACTCCGTTTACTTGCCTCCAGAATTGCTCATGAGTATGGCCCAAAATAATTACGTCTGCTTTCGCAGTTTCTGCTATAGCTTTTAGCCTTTCAACTGGAGTATTACAGTAAATGTGCTCTTCTATAGATTCGGGACTTCCATGAGTTATTAGCAGTTTTTTGCCTGCAACTTCCATGCGTCGTTCCCTAGGAAAAGAGTTAAGATAATTTTTGCATGATTTTGATAGCTCTTTTTTAGCAAATTGAAATGCAAGGTTTTTTTGGCCCTTATCTTTGATCTTGCCCTCAATAACCTCGACATCGTAATTTCCCAAAATGCTCAAAACATTTTTTTCACATAGCAATTTGACAACTTCATTCGGGCAAGGCCCAAAACCGATTGAGTCTCCAGCATTTACTAATAGACTTGCGCCGTGTTCTTCGGCATCGCGAACTACTCTTTCTAAAGCATTAATGTTAGCGTGGATATCGGATAAAACCGCAATTTTAGCATTAGAATTAGTTATAATTTTCATGGTTTTCTCCTCAGCTTGAATTAATTCTGTGTTTGTTGCTGCAATTAATTGGGGGAAAAAGTTCTCTTTTTGATTTTCTTCCCAAAGATGTACAAACTGAGTGTAATGTTTTTTCCTTTCGTCTTTTATTAAAATTATAAAGTTTGATAAAGCCTGTTCTAAGTCTGCGATGGTTCCAGCGTTTATTATTGTAGGATTAGTTTTGGCTTCCTCAATAAATTTTGGTATGTAGTCTATCCAGACATCGCAATCATGCATTTCCCCCAAGGTATCTTGAAACTTTTTTATAGTGTCGATTTCATTTGTGAGTGCGTTTTTGTACATTGGCGCAAAGATTTCCATTGTATAGCGGAGTTTTTTTGCATATATTCTCATTTCATGATGTTTTTGCTTCTCGTTTTCTTTATTCACATATTCTTCCATGTCCAGAAAATTCCGTAATCCACATGCTATGTTCCATCGTGCTTTTTCCAAAATTATTGTCTTGTCAAAAGTTGCCATCGATCTTATAGAAATAGATTGATGGCAAAGCATTTTAATTTCTTCCAAAGTGTACGATTCTTTCAATTTCCTTATTCCATAAACAAGTTTTGGTTGAATATTGTTTCTCCGGTTTTTGTGATTCTGAAGTAATATGTCGAGGCTTGCTTTCTCAATTAAAGAACCTATTTTTTCGATGTATTGTTGCACGAACGCAATTTGTACATCAAGATCTCTTGAGTCAGCTAACAGGCGAGTAATGTTTTTTATTTCACTTTTCCATTTTTTGTAGTCTTTTCTAGGAAAACAGAATCTGAAAACTGGTAATGCAGCTCTAACTCTGCGAGAGGCGACACGTGTCTTGTGGACACATTCAGAATCCTTGTTTTCTATAACACCGTATATCTGATTTTCAAATACATCCAGAAGCTTCAGGATTGTTTCAGAGCCGAATTTGCAATAACTTGGGTTAACTTGGCACCTTTGGGGATTAATTGGAACGTTCATTCCATACACCTCTATTTTGGATGAGCCAAGCTTGGGAATTAATAGTTTTTTCTCCTTCTTTTGGTGTAACTCTAACGTAAGTTCCGTCTGGCAAAAGCTTTCTTGCTTTAACGTTGTCCAAAAGATGGATTTTAAGCATATTTTCCAAGATTGCTCTTTTGAGGTGTGGATCAGGAACTGACATTAGAACTTCAATTCTTTCGTTTAGGTTTCTAAACATCATATCTGAACTGCCGATAAGTACTTCAGGGTTTGCTTCGTCTCGGAAATAATAAATCCTTGCATGCTCAAGAAAACGCCCTACTATAGATATCACGGAAATGTTGTCACTTATCCCTTTTATTCCTGGTCTTAAACAGCATAGTCCTCGGACGTTGAGGTCGATTTTGATTCCAGCCCTGGATGCCTTGTAAAGGGCTTGAATAATTTCTGTCTCCTCTAAATTGTTTAATTTAAATGCCAAATAGCCATTGCCCGTTTGCTGGTGAAAATATATTTCTTTATCTATTCGTTTGAGGATTTCCTTTTTCAGCGTTTTTGGGGCTACCAGCAAATGTGTAAATTCTTTTTCTTGCAGTCCATTAATTATGATGCCAAAAAGTTCTTCAAGTTCTGCTCCTACTTCCGGATTTGCTGTTAAGTAGCCTATGTCGCCGTATATTTTTGCTGTTACTGCGTTATAGTTTCCTGACCCAATGTGACTATATCTAAGAATTTGTTCTCCTTCTTTTTTAACGATTAAGCATAGTTTCGCGTGTACTTTAAAATTGGGAAAATTATAAACGGTGTTTACTCCGCCTTGTCTTAGTTTTGAGACTAATATGATATTGTTTTCTTCGTCGAATTTTGCTTTCAACTCAACTATTGCTGTAACCTTTTTGCCTTTTTCGGCAGCTTCAATCAATGCCTCCACAACGGGTGAATTATGATCCATTCGGTACATTGTGATGCAAATTTCCAAAACGCTCGGGTCCTTTGCTGCTTCTTTAAGCAGGTCGATTATCACTTCAAAACTGTCATAAGGGTGATACAAGACAAAGTCTTGTTTGGCAATAGTTTTTAGCATGCCTTTTTCAGGTGACAAAAGAGGCGAAAAGCAGGGTAAGAAGCTTTTATCTTTGAGTTCCGGACGGTTTATTTTGAGTAGTTGCCAAAGGTCTACAAAACCTAGTGGCCCATCAAACTCGTATGTTAAATATTCAGGCAGTCCCAAAGCTGCAGCTACCTTTTCTCTAACTAGTTCAGGCACTTTACGTTCGAACTCTAATCTACTTGGAAACCCAGCTTTTCGAGCGGAAAGCCCTTTTTTAACAGAACCAAGAAAATCAGCAGACTCATCCATCAGAATGTTAATTTCTCCATTTCGCGTTAATCTAAATTTACAGCAAGATAGATTGTTTTCATTTGGGAAAAATAATTGTAGATTACTTTCCATCAAATCTTCCAAGAAGACGTAGTTATAGTGTACGCTTGCCTCTCCTTCTAGAGTTAGCTGGCTGGAGCTTTTTGGAATTCTTATGAGCCTTCCAAACTTTTCACTTGGAACGTCAACCAAAAAAAAGAATCGGGATTAGCAAAGCCAGTTATATAAAGTGTAATGTGTAAATTCTCTAATACTCCACCATCAAAGCCTTCGCGGGGAGTTTTGATTAGCGGAAGAATACTTTGTTTTAAGAAATTGCGCAAATTTTCCTTATCTTTTGTACCTAGTTCGCTAAATTTCCAAATAAAAATTTTCTCCTTGGCAAGAGCAGGAAGAAGTTCGTTTCTCCAGCAATCTGCGTGTTTAATGATAAGTGGAATAATTTCTTCTCTTGTGGCTTCAATCTGTTCTATTGCGGTCATCCCGTCCTTTGATTTCTCATTAGAGCCTGCTTTGATTTTTTTCATAAGTCGGGGAATTCGTGTCATGAAAAACTCGTCGAGATTGCTTCCACAGATCGCAGTGAATTTTACTCTTTCTAACAAAGGATGCCAACGATCACGAGCTTCCTCCAGAACGCGTGCATTAAATCTGATCCAACTAAGCTCCCTGTTTATGAAAAAGTTTGGGTTATCTAAGAGTTTTTTATCGTTTAAGTCAATATTGACATTAGAATCATTTTTTTTCTCCGACATAACCTATTTCATCCAGTGTTTTTGCAAGGTTTCCGCTAGACTCATCATCTAGCAGAAATAATTAGTTTTACCTCTTTATCAGTTAATCTGTAAAGATATTTTCTTCTCAGAAGCTTCGGTTTTAAGCTCAGCGACGGCGCTTCCCTGAGAGTTCGTTGATATCCACCGTTTTTGGTTTTCGGCAAGCATAATTCTCGTATTCAAATAACAGAATTTTTTTGGCTGTCATTTTTTTCTTTTCTCCGCATTATTTAAGAAACAGATGGAGGGTTAAGTGCTTCCAAAATAGATTATATAGACATATATAGTAATATATATTTAATTTGATAAAAGATGTTATAGTAAGAGTTATATTTTACTCAAAGATTTTAGGATACACAAGATTCTATAAAAACAAAAAAGGAAGTGTGATTTAACGTGAATTCTTTAACATTAAAAGAAATTGGTTTCTCTCAACCATGTTCATTGAAAACTATTTCATTCTCAAGCTTGCCCTCTAATAGCGGCAACGTTTTCGCTATAATAGATACCTCTCTTACTGGAAAAGCCGCATCAGACATATTGTACATTGGTCGATCCAAGAGGCTTGCTAGACGGATTTTGGGAGGATACTTGGCTGGCTATGGCGGAAAAAACACAAAGAAAATCAGCGAATCTTTGTTAAGCGACGGCTACATTGAAAAAACAGCCATTACCTGGATGTCCTGTGATAAACCAAAAACAATGCAAAAAGAACTATTAGACAAATACGTACAAGAACATGAAAAGGCTCCTTCATGGAATGCCCCAAAGAAGAAACTTGTTAAGATCAAAAAAATCCCAACTGCTAAAGCAAAGTCCTCACCAGTTGTCTCCTCTAAGGCTGCAAAAACAGAAAAAAAATCTGTTGCTCCAACGAAAGTCAAAGCTCCAGTTAAGCCTACCTCTGCAAAGTCAACGATTCCTCCAAAGCCAACAGAACCTATCTCTAGCCCAAGTTCTACTCACACCAGTACCGATTCGTCTCAAAAACCTGCGTAAAAAGAGCCTCTAAATAACCCTTAAACATTTTTTTCTTTCTTTGAGGAATAATATTGAACAACATCATTCGTTGACCAAGGCAAACAATCAGAAGCCTTAAAACCCAAAAGTGCAGCATATTTTTGAATTAAATCTTTATCTTCTGCTTCTATTTCTAAAAACTCAGGAATATAACTATAATCGCCAAGGTAACAGTCGATGTCAAAACGGGATTTGTCGAGCTTGTAACTAATTCTATGTTTCTCCATCTTTTCGATGACATTTAACCCCAAGTTCTCAAGGATTTTCTTCATCGTATCAAAGTTTGAGACCTCAACTGAATATTCTTCGGCTACTTTGGCCGTTTGGGTGAAACGAACTTTTTTATATGTTAATTCAATTTGATTCTGCTCTTTTCTTAACCGTAACACATCTTTCGCTTTAATTATGACGCCATCTTTTGAGTCAAAGAAGAATGTTTGGATGTCTCCGTCGAAAATCTTTTCGGCACCCAGACTTTTGAGAGTCTCCTCAACCTTTGATCTGTTGATTTCTAGAATCTTTGCTTCTATTTCTTTCATAAAATCAAAGTAAACCTGTTGAAATTAATAATTTGCTATTTTATTTCTAAATCAAGTCTCTATACAAGCACATTTGAGAAATCTAAAGAAGTGTTGGTGTGTGCTTTTTTTTATGCACACTGGATTGATTTAATTATAACTCGGCTTGTTTTTTTGATTACTTGATGGTCTAATCCGCAGACTGGACAGAATATTATATCGTAGTTACCGAAGATTTCAGGAAGCACTTCAAATTTTCTTTCGCAACCCACACATTTAACTTTCAACCATTTTCACCTCATCTTAGGCCACGGGCGCGTTTTCAGTCAAATTGAATTCAAAGCATTCAAGCAGCAACTTTTGGCCTTTTTTCACAGTGGTAAATTCGGTTCCACACATTGGACATGGCACAAACTCGTGTTCTCCGACAAGGTCAAATTCGAAGGTCTCTTCACATTCAGGACACAAGAAAGTTATTGATTCAATGGTTTTGTTCATTTGCTTTTAGCTCCCTCAAATAATCTTATTATGGCGCGCCAATTAAGAGATACCTTAGTAATTTCTAGTAACTATATAGAAAATGTTATCTCTCAGGGTACATTTTAACTTCTTTGTTTATTGTTCGCGTTTTTCAATTTAAAAGAAATAAGATTTTTAAATGAGAACAATATTGATAAATTCTATTGTAGAATAATTTTGTTTCTTGTAACGAGAATAATTTGCGGATTAGCCGAAAAAATCCTCTTGTGTCAAAATCTTAAAAAAAGTCGTATTGTATAACTTTTTCTTAAATAATGTTTGTTACTCCCAATAACTGACATATGCACTGTTGAAAGCGATAAAATCAGTGCCGTCTATTTTGCCGTCATGATTGAAGTCTGATGCAGGATCAACTTGGTGCGAACCGCCGACTTGCCAATATTGAACATATGCGCCGCAAAAAGCAATAAAATCTTTGCCGTCAACTTTGAAGTCTCCATTGATGTCGCCTAAATAAGTCACTGCCATTTGTCCAGTTGTTGATGTTGATGGTGTACCTGACAGACTTGTGGTGGTTATAGTTGCTATCCAGGTGTAATTTCCTATGCTTAATACGCTTGCGTTAAAGTAGCATGGGACTGTTTCGGTTTGTGTTGCACTTAATGTAATTGTGTCGCTGAACACAGATGTTCCGTTAGCATTTATTTGAACATTTGCGGTTTCAGATACTGAATCTGGATTATTTAGAGTGACATTTATTGGCATCATAAAGCCTGTTTGAGTTGCAATTGATGGAATTTGAACATTAGTAATTTGAACTGGTGTTGACGGAACCTGGGCAAAATTAGCTGTTATTGTACATGGGCCGCCCATAGTGGCAGTTGTAGAAGCAGATGTTAAGCTGTCAATTGTTGTGTCGTCATCTGGTGTTATTACCCAATTCACGAATTGTGTAACCAGTGTTTGGAGTTGCAGTTATAGGAACTCGTTGCTCATTTGAATACCATGTTGAACCTGACGGAGATACTGAACCACTTGTGTTGGCATTTACAGTTACCCAGTAGCTTACATTAGATGCAATATTTACAGCTTCATTTGTTGTCGGAACTGTGTAGGTTAAAGTATTTCCGCTTACAGAGCCTATGCTTGGAGAAATAAATCCCGTAGGTGTGTATTTCATAGTTAAACCGAAAATGCTCTCAGATGTTGTTATTGTGTGTGTGCTTCCTTGAATCCAATTAAAGACTTGACCGTTTGAAGAGTAATAGTTGCTCCCATCAATTTGATAAGTTACTTGGTTATTATTTATTGTAATTTGACTTGTGGGCATTGGTGCAAAGTTCGCTGTGATAACTGTGTTAAGATCGCCTATTGAGACATTTGTTGATGCTGCAGATGCATCAAGGAAGTAGACGTCTCCATAGTCACTTGTAGCTGTCCAACCTGTAAATCTTTGACCAACTGCTGGTGTGGCGGAAATCGTGATGTTTGCCCATGGATTAATCCAGTTTTGTCCTGAAGGGGTTACTGTGCCAAGTCCATTTACGTTAAAGTTTACTGCGTATTGTGTGGTAGGTGCTATCCAAATGTGTTCATCATATGTTGGGACAGTGTAAGTGCATGGATCTGTTACATATGTAGTGGGTTGTGTTATTCCACTGTCTATTGAAGTTGGAACATATCTTTCTTGACCGTTTATAGTTGTGACTCCAGTAATAGTGTGAATGCTTCCTTGCTCCCATGTGAATATTTGTGGCGTTGAATATTGTATATTGTCAACTTTGTAGTTTGTACTTCCTGTTCCAGCGTGATTCGTTATTGTTATTGTACTTGTTAATGCAGGTGGTTGATAGAAGTTTGCAGTTACTGTTCCGTATCCATTAATGTAAACAGTCTGCGCTGGATTCAAAGGGTCGTCAATTTCAAAAGTTGGATCAAATGTCCATCCTGTGAAGACTTGGCTAGGATTTGTTGGGGTTGCAACAGCGTCTATTGAACTTTGGTCATACCATCCGAATCCTGATGGTGTAACTGATCCAATTCCGTTGGTGTTAAAAGTAATTCCGTATTTTGTTGATGAATCTATGAAGACTGAACCATCATGTGTTGGAACTGTATATGTTAAGACGTTAGTATAAATATAGCTGCCATCTACATAAAAGTCTCCTGCTGGTGAAAGTTGTAGTTGGTTTCCGATAGTTGTTTGGATTCCTTGTATTGTGTGTGTGCTTCCTTGTGTCCAAGTAAATGTTTGCTGTGTTGAATATTGTACATTGTCAACTTTGTAGTCTATTGAGCCTTGATTTGCTCCATTGTATATGGTGACTTGACTTGTTCCTGAGGCGTTTGATGTAGCAATGAATGATGCACTAAAAAACGCGATCAACATTACTATTATAATTCCCATTACCTTTCCTGTTTTCTTCATTTTCACCTTTCTCCTGTTTGCACAGGGGAGATGTACATATAAAGCACCTTTCGCCATAGAAAATGATGCGCTATAGTTTTTTTGCAAACTATTTAGTTGAAAAAGATAAAATTAATGCAAATTCATTCATAAGACTTTCTTGTTTAGCATTTTCTCTGCTGCCACTTGCTTCGGCGAGAAAGTGTAAACTGAGAAAGCACTTTCTCCACTTTTTCACTTTCTTAGATCTCTGAATTTTACTTCGCTAAGTACGTTTTTGTGGTCTCTCATCCTGCGCTCTTGAAATTCTTTTGGTTTATCTAATTCGGTATGCAATTGGAACAGGGCAATGAATTGGACATAATTATGGTTAGCCTCAATTTTGAGGAAAGAACATCGCAAATAAGTCTTAAAGACATAAGTTATACAGATACTACATTGCCGTAACTTGAAATTGGATTGATTATTTTTTTTTAATATTAATTTAGGTTTTAGAATTCTAATCACTAAATAGATTTCGCAAAGACTATTTGTATTTCATTTTCTATATTGACAAGTATCAAATAGCGATTGCTCGCTTAGTTGTCAACTGGAGAAATTGGAGAAGGCAAATGAGGAAAAATGCCATTTCACTAAATTAATTTTGTTTTTGGTAATGGCCCCTTTTCCTCATTTTTATTTAAAACGTTGATTATGAATAAGTTTCTTAAGCAGTTTGTCCAAATATTATTAAAATAAAGATGCGTGATTTTGAGAGGCTAATTTTGGATTAAAAAGATGTGAAATTGAAATAAATTAATTCTCGCCATCTTTCTTAAGTTGTTGATTTACCCTATTTTGTGAAGGCGCATTTTCTTCCTTATCGCTGTTTGGGTTAGAGTTTAGCTTTGCTATTTCTTCTTTTATTGTGTCGAAGTAGTTTTTGACCGCTCTTTCTTGTTCCTCAAGTGTTTTGGTAAGAGTTGCTATTTCTTTGCTGAGCTGTTCTCTTTCTATTTTAAGTGCAGATTCTAGTGCTTGAACTCTTTGGCTGGCGCTGGAAATTTTGGTTAGCTGGTTGATTATTATTTGTTTTTGTTCTTGAGGATTTGTTGATTCTGAAGTTGGCATATTTAGAGTCTCATAAATGCTAGGTAATGATATTGGCAGCGTTGCATTGACTGTTTTTTCGGAGGCTACTTTGGCTGTTGGTGTAACTAGCAATGCGGTTTGTCCAGTCGGTTGTTGCTCTAATAGTTGGGGCGGTAGGGTTGTTGTGATTTGGTTGGATGTTGGCGCTGGAGTTATTGGAATTTGAGTGTTAATTCCAGGAATGGTTTTTCGTTTCAAGAACATAAATAATGCTGTGAATGTAAATAGCCCTGTTGCAACTAGAAGCCACGAGAATAGACCCATCGCGTTTTCCACTGTCGGTGAGGGAGTCGGAATAGCAGTCGTTGAAGGTGCAATATTGCCAGTAATTGTAAAGTATGCTGTTTTATTTTCGCCTGCTGGCAACATTGAATAATTGTAGTTTCCAGCGTAAATTGCACCTGTAATTGTAGATTCACCTGTCAGCGCTGAGTTAGGTATTTGGATGCTGCTTTGGATTTGTGTTGAATTGGTGGTTGTTGTTTCCACTTGAGTATTTTCAATTTGTGTCTGGTTGATTACCTTGCCTGTTGAATCTTGCATGGTAAGGGTTATGTTTGCCGTTTGTGATGGTCCATTGTTTTTCAATTCCAGCAGCAAACCGCAGGTATTTCCTGGGTAAAAGATTGATTGGTTTTGATTCTGAGAATTTTTTATGCTAATTGACTTAATTTCCAGCTTCCATTGAGTGGTGAAATCCTGATTCTGTTGAATGGTGCCGTTGCTTGTTCGTATGGTTGCGGTGGTTTGCCAAGTCCCAGTTACTGAATTATTGTTTTGGTTCATTATTGGTAAGAAGAACGAACATTCGGCTTCGCCACTTGAGCTTGTTGTTGCTATTCGGGTGATATTTATTGGGTTTTGTGATTCAGTAGGTCCTTGCACCTTGAAGGTTACAAGTATGTCTGGTTGTGAGGCGTTGGAATAGGTTACATTTGCGCTAAATTTGATTTCATCAAAAGGCGCGAAAGTTGTGGAAGTGGCGTTTTGTGCATTCATAATTTGGAAGTTTAATGCCCATTTGTCGTTTCCACTGGCTTGGGCATGAGTAAATTGAATTGTATATGGTAAGACTAAGAATAGGACTACCATTATTATTCCAATAAACTTGGCAAAAGATCTTTTATGATGTTTCATGTTTTTACTTTCCTAGGATTCTTTTTCTTAAATAGTTTCTCGCAACAAGAGCAATAGCACAGATTACAAGGTATATCATTACCAGATAAAAACCAGCTGCCAACGCTAATCCATACTGCATGAAAGACAAGCTTGTGCCGCTGGCTCCCGTACCAAAAGTCAAAAGTTTTGGCGCTTGCCAAATAAAAATCGGAAGGGTTGTAATCGTGGTGTGCGTTGAAAAAAGATGTGCTACAGACGGCAAAACCGTCCATCCTTGAATTATCGGCTGACCGTACTCGTTCAAATTGGAAATAGGCACATAACCGGCGGTCAATGCAATAACAATTGTCTCACCAAGGGCTTCACCAAAACCCAAGAGAACGCCTGTTATTATTCCAGGTGAGGCGGCGAATAACACAGCCTTGCTCGTAGTCTGCCATTTTGTAGCCCCTAAGGCAAAAGAAGCTTCCCTATATGCGGCTGGCACTGACCTAATCGCTTCTTCTGCTATTCGAATATTCCAAGGCAAAATCATAAAAGATAATGATATAGCCGCTGCCCAAGCACAATAACCCCATTGAAACAGAACAACAAAGACGGTAGCTCCTACTAACGCAACGACAATAGAGGGGATTCCCGCAAGCGTTTCTATGAAGTAACGCACTGTAGACGTCAATCTATTTTTTCCAGCGTATTCAGCTAGGTATATTGCTCCTCCAATACCGATCGGTAATGCTATCAATTCGCAAAGACCCGCTAAGAGTAAAGAACCCAATGCGTACGGCAGGAATCCACCAATTGAATTTAGCGAACCGCCAGGCACCTTACCTGAAATAACTTTTGCTGCGTAAGTCATACCGAAATCTTGCCCAGCAAAAAAATTCCATGAGAAAAACAATGAACCTCTTACAGCTAAATAAATAATCATGCCGGCAAGAGTTACTATGCAAATTGCCCCAGACAACGCTAGACCTAATTTCACAACGTTTTCTGTTATTAACGCTGAATCTTTTTGATCATTTCTATTTTTCCGATATCTAATTTCCATCGCAGCTGCCAAGCCACTTAAGACTCCAATTATAAACGCTAATTCAACGCTCAAGAAACCAAAGCCACCTAACAATACGGCGACTAGACAAGTTGCAATAGAAAGTTTCCAACCCAAAGACTGGGCTTCCAAGAGTAGGTATCCTGTTGAAAACACTATTAGAGCTGGCAATATCAAGAGTACTGAAGCCGCAGTATCAGCCATTAATTTATCGAAAGTTGCTAGAGCAAACCCATCAATTAGTAAGCTGTTGAAAAGGTGAACAAACCCAGGTATAGTTACAATTATGCCTGCCGCAAATAATAGAGATCCGTTAATCAAACAAGGTTTTTCTCTTTTCTTTAAATATTTTGAAATCTTTGAAATTCTTAATTGCGGATTTAGAATCATTTCTTAGATTTCTCCGCAATGCCCAAGTTCGTTTTAGATCTGCTTGATGATATCCTTCTAATAGCTAGAACTACAAACGCGTTAATTCCGAAAAGAATGACTCCGGCACCGAATACCTGTTGATACAGAATAGTGCCAGGTTGGAATGTATCCCCCGTTGCTACGTTCGCTATCCAAGCTGTAATAGAGTAAGTTCGAACTAAAGGATTTAGTGTAAGTGGTGGAGGCATAGCTCCGCCAATAACCCAAATTACTGCCATAGTCTCTCCAATTGCGCTTGCAAACCCTAATACTATTGCTGTAATGATTCCTGGCGATGCGCTTGACAGCAATACTTGAGTGGTTGTTTGCCACCTAGTGGCGCCCAGTCCAAGTGAGGCTTCTCTCATTTCATCAGGGACAGCTCTTAAGGAATCTTCCGAAACACTTGTTATTACTGGCAATGACATTATTCCGAGAACAATCCAGCCAACCAAAGTGCTGTAACTAGCTCTAAATCCGAAACTTGGCAAATTAAGGCATAAAACTGTAAACCCTATTATTCCAATGACAATTGAAGGAAAACCATTAAGTACTTCTAGAGCAGGCTTTACAATATTTCTTAATCTGTTATCTGCGAACTCTGCAAGATAAATTGCGCAAGGAAGTCCAATAATAATAGCTAATAATGTTCCCCCCAGAGCAAGATATAGCGAGTCGTATGTAAGTTCAATAATATAGCAACCTTGGATGCTATTAAATCCATGGCTAAACCACTGAATAACTGCTGGGTATCCGCTATTTAGCAAAAAGAAAATTATGAAAAAAACTATGCCAATTGAGGAGATTGCACAGAAAAACAATAAGGCTTTAATCAAGTTTTCCTTAAACACTTTGGTGTTCATAAAGCCCTTATTCTCCTCGCAAACTAATCGCAAAAGGTGAGTGCAGCTAAGATAACGCTTTTCTATTTATTCTTAATAGTAAGTGTAGATGAGTAATGTTTTCTCCATAGGGCTTTCTAAAACCTATAGGCTAAATTGTCTAACGTAAACTACATCGGGAAGCTAGATATTGTCTCCGCTTCAATATTCACTTTGAACGACTTATCGTTCACATGATAATGAAAGGAGAAAACTAAATTGAATAAAAATATTAAGTATTTAGTATGCCTAGCATTAATAGTTATGATGGCAGTTTCTGCAGCGGCAACTTTAGCAAGCGCAACCACTACATTTGATGGCGGACACTTAGTTAATCCAGCTACATTGACAATTAAAGGCTCAAGCACCGTTCTGCCAATTGCGGCGGAAGAAGCAAGCTCATTCCCGAGTTGGTGGAATAATCTCAACGGCGGGAATCCTTCTTGGGGCGCTAATAATATTACTTCCCCAATTTCTCTCGAGGGACTCGGTAGCGGAACAGCAATTCCAAACTTGTCAAACAGCTCAGCTGATATCGGCGAAATGTCCAGACCTCCACAAAGCACTTCCGCTGAATACGGCGATGCAAACATGGTTAACATGCAAACATGGGCTGTAGCAATTGACAGTGTCTCTATTGTCATTAGCCCTGATATGGCTTCTTGGTTCCCACAGAACCTGACAACATTGCAAGTATGCAGTATCTTTGCAGCCACTCCAAAAAATGAACTCGGCCAAACAGCATCTACATTTAGCACTTGGAATGACTTCTTCACTTTCTGGGGCTTATCAACCGCAGGCGTTCCTACAGCGGCATTATCAGAACCAATTAGCCGTGCAATGAGAGACCCAACATCCGGAACAGCAGACTGCTTCAACAACTACTTTGGAGCTCCAAACCAAAACAGCTTCCTCCTGAAGAACTCAGCAGGCATTGTCACTGGTTACGACCCTACTAAAACAGCATCATACATTCCATGCACCGAAAACATCAATATTAAAGACACAGTTCAGGCTGGCAACATCGGTTCATTATCCGACTGTATCGGTTTCATATCACTAGGATATGCCTTATCATTCAGCATGAACCAGATAAACATCGCATTCAATGTTGCTCATCTACCCCAATCAACCTTCCAATACAACAGCTCATGGGGTACAAATGGCTTCACATGGGGACCAGCAGTTCAACCAACAAAAGCTGATGTAATCTACGGTTATTCTGGAATAAAAGGTGTAGCAGCAACAGGCCAATACCAGGCATGGAGATGGCTATGGGAAGTAATACCAAACCAAATTCCAAAAACAGGACCAACTCTTGAAGCAGGCGTTTGGATTGCATACATGAAGATGTACAACACAACCAATGGCGGAGCAAGCGACTTCGTAAATGACCAAAACTACATCGAAATGAGCCGCGCAGACTTAAGCGGAGGAACCCCAATTGACTCAAACCTCGCTGCATACACACCACTCTCAGGTCAAACTCAACATATTCCTGACGGCAAAGTTACTGGTACAGACTTCATTTACTTCTGCGATGCATATATCCACTATTACCTTAGCAGCGGAGCAGTCTACAACCCAATGGCAGACATTAATGCCAACGGAAAGGTTGACGGAACAGACTTCATCCAATGGAGCGGAGCTTACATCTATTACTTCACAAACTACAACCCAACCCACTAAACATTCAAACTGAAAACATGAAAGGAGAAAACCAAAAATGAATCTAAACCGCAATAACAGAAAATCCATCATAGCATTCGCGCTAGTTATTTTTATGCTAGCGCCCATGCTCGCCGCACTAGGCACAGTTGGAGCAGTAGCTTCCACTGGCGCAATAAGTGCAGTGCAAACAGGTACTACTAATGTGAATAGCATTAGCATACCTTCTAGCCCGAACCCAATCGGTACAACTATATCTATCGACGTTAGAATCGACAATGCAGCGAACGTATGGGGATATTCATTAGCAACTCTATCTTGGAATCCCGCAGTCCTCAACATGACAAGTCTTTCACAAGGCGCCTCAACACAGACAAGCATTAACGGCCAAAGTTGGCTAGGTAACAACACAGCCTATCCAGCAAAATCAGGAACTAACTTCATCGGCGACGACCCAAGCTTAATTGACAACGTTGCTGGAACCCTCAACGGTGGCTTCAGTGAAGCTCTCAAAGGCTCTTTCGTAAACACCAATTCTTCAGGCATTCTTGTACAATTGACCTTTATAGTTGTCGGTTACGGTAATAGTCCAATAACTATTAGCGGCATGACACTATATTCAACCAGCAGCGACGCAGGAACAGCCGCACAATGCAATAGTGCATCTGTCTCAGTTGCAGCCCCTGTCACAGCTATCAACCTGTGGGCAAGCGGAACCTCAAATCCAGCCATAACCGTACCCTCAAACGTCAACCCAGTCGGTACAACCTTCAATGTTGACATGAACATCTCAAGCGCACCAAACGTTTGGTCATGGAACGTAGGCCTAACATGGACTCCAACAGTGCTTCAACTAACCAGCATTACTGAAGGCTCATTCCTAAACTCAGGCGTAACTAACACCACATGGTTCCTTGCCGGCAACATTGACAACACAAACGGCGTAGTTGAAGGCCAAATCGTAGATGCTCTAAAAACCTACACTCACCCAAGTGCATCATCAGGCAACCTAGCAGTTCTCAGCTTCACTGTAATAAGCTTTGGAAACGCCTCTATCAACTTAGTTGCAGGAAGTCCAACTCTACTAGATTCCAACTATCCACACAACACAATCAGTCCAGTAAACCTAAATGGTGCAACTTACACATGGGCCCCATTATCCGCAGCAGGACCTCAAGCAAAAATCACTGTACTTAACAGCCCATTCGGTAACGGTATTGCCAAAACATACTACAACGTTCCAATCAGCTTAAGCGCAATCACTTCCGTAGCAGGTCACGACACAGTTCCTCCAGGAGAGACCGATCCAATAATGACCTCAGCATGGAGTATTACACTTGTAAACGGAACCGTCTTAACCGTTGCCAATTCACAACAGGTAGACCTTACACCTGCACAAGTGGGATCTATGACAGGAAACATAACAGCTGTCTTAACAGTTACTGCACCTGATGTCGATGGACAATCAGCACCCACCTACACTAGCACAAGCGTAGCAACATTAAATATCCAAGTACTTGTACCCTACACAGGCGGACAATTAGACATTTGGACACAAAACGGCGGACAAGGCTGGAACATGAGTGCAAACTCATTCGGTCCACAGCAACAAGTTAACATAACTGCCCAAGTAACCTACAATGGTGCACCAGTTGTCAACAAAACAGTAACATTCAACGTATATCTCCAAGGTCAATACATCGATTATGCTACAGGTCAAACCGACACAAACGGAATCGCTACAGCTTCGTACAGACTTCCATGGCAAGACAGCAATCCAACAAGTTACTTTGGCACCGTTAACATAACATCATCAGTCGACGTTTCGGAAAAAACATACAATGACTCATGCGCCTTCTACTATGGGTACCTATTAGAACTGAAACCCGTAGTAATCACAAACAGTGACGGCAACATGAGTGCATTATACGGACCAATGTTCAATCGCTACAGTACAACAGGCAACACAGTAAATGCAAATGTAACAGTCACTAATTCAAACTGGAGCAACATGACGTTCTATATCGGCGCAACAATTATGGACGCAAACAATGTACCAGTCCAAAAATACTTCATGGTAGAATCAATTAATGGAGCCACCAGCGGCATAGCCGGAAGCACAAACACTGCAACCTATAGCATTACTTTGCAAATTCCAACATGGGCATTCGTAGGACCAGCAACACTCAATGTTAACATATATAGCGACTTGCCACAAAACCTTGGATTACCATTCAGCCCACAGCAATCAGCCACATTAGCCATCGAAGCATCCGCAACACATTAAAAATAAGTTTGAGTGATAGAAAATGAAAACAAAAACTCTCATCCTTCCTTTTCTTTTTATATTAATAATGTCAAGCGTAATAGTAGTTAGAGCACAAACAAATAATCTCACAATTACAACCGATAAACAGTCATACAATTACTATGATCAAATAACTCTGAGCGGAACATTACAAGCGAACGGAATAAGTTCATCGGACGCTTTCATTGGACTCCAAATACAAAACCCCGATGGAACCCCGCTAATCCTAAGAACCATTCAAACAGGGAATGTGCAAGATTTCAGCATGCCAACCAAAATCACGTCTGCATATTTTTCTGATCTTGGCAAAAATCCCGTTAATACTATTGCGAATGGAAATAGTGGATATGCTACAATAACTGTGCAAGATCAAGATGCACACTCCCACGAAAATTTGGTCCTTGCATATAGCGTATACGATGGCAATGGAGTGCCTCTAGGTGTCCCATTAACCAATACGCTTTCTCTTGGCGCTAGTGCAGCTCAAACATCAACTTTGCCAATAAATATTCCTTTATCGGCGCATGCTGGAACTGCATATTGTTATGTAGACGTGTATGATGACTTTCCACAAAATAATGGACTACCTATGGCTCAAGAACAATCATTTCAATTCACTATTACTGGTGGGCATGCAAGCACTGGTCCTGCACCGAGCAACAACGGAAATTCAGGCGCTTACAGCATGACTTTTAGACTTCCAAAGGCCTCACAAAATGGCGCATATCTAGTATACGCGTCCTCACCATTTGGTGGTTTCAGAACCGTAAATAGCACATCATTTAGCGCTTTATTAGTGGGTGACTTCAACGGTGACAGCAAAGTTGACGGTACAGATCTAATTGTCTTCTGTAACGCTTACATAATGTATTACCAAAATCAACCTTTTAATCACCTTTGCGATATCAACAATGACGGGAAGGTAACTGGTAGTGACTTTATCAAATTTACAGCTGCATACATACAATTCTGGGCATACTAGACTTATTACCCTATTTTTCATTTCTTTGCTAGTTAGTACATTTGTTTTTGTTGTAATTCCATTTGGGCAGATTGTGAAAGCTCAAACTTCGGGGACTACCATTTCCTTAGATCCATTGAGCTTTAATGCAACACAGCAAGGGCAAGCTTTCAGCGAAGACATAAAGATTAATAATGTTCAAAATCTTTGGGGATGGGTTATGAATGTTTCTTGGGATAGCCGATATGTAACTTTCACCGGTGCCAGTGAAGGAAGTTTCCTCAAAAACCAAGTTGATTCAGACCTATTTCTTTACAGCACAAATCCTTACAACTTCTCAGACCCATATTACCACTCAGACAGTTTTCAGGGAATAGAGATACAAGCCGCATGTACTTCAAGTAACGATACTATGGACCAATCAGCAAGTGGGAGCGGAGTCCTTGCAACTCTGCAGTTTCAAGCCACAAGACAGACGACCTCAACTCCTGTTACTATCGAAGTAGAGCAGCTTTTGGGACCAAATCCAGTGAGTGTTCAAACAGGAGCAGATCATCCAATAATAACTCCAGTCTCTCCTCAATCAACCGCTATAATATCCATTATCATTCCGGGACCGCCAACAGCAAATGCCGGTAGAGACGAAACAATTGTTCAAGGCGCTCAAGCAGTCTTTAATGCTTCTCAATCCGTTTCAAGTGGAACAAACACTAATTACACATGGACTTTTACAGATGGCACACCAAAAAATCTCACGGGCATTATTGCCAACTATACCTTCAACAATCCCGGAACTTTTAATGTTACGTTGACAGTGCAGGATTCAATTGGCAATAGCAGTTGCGTACACGTTGTAACAGTGATACCCAGCGCTGATGCGTCGCCATCCCCAACACCTGATACGACAACTGCTCCTACTTCAAGCTCAAATCCTTCAACAACTCCCATTGAGACCGCTTCACCAACCTCTAGTCCAAGCAATAACCCGAATCAAAATGGGTCAACCAGTCTTCCTCCAGAAGTACTTGCTATTGTTGTGATCCTCACTATACTAGTACTAGGCGGATCATTTTTCTGGCTAAGAAAAAGTACATAACTTCTTTTCTTTCTAAATATCTTAAACGAAAACTATTGCTATCTATAGAAATTACAAACTCAACATACAATAGGCTTTCTTGCATCCAGCTTGACTAACCGTGAAGCCATATAATCCATGGCTAATAACGAAATCCAACAAAGAAGGGAACAAAATTGAATAAAAGAAAAACAATAATCTCTGTATTTCTTATCTGTCTATTTCTTCTAGCTATAATGTCAGAATCAAGATTGTTATTCAGTGAGACTGCGATGGCTGGCACTAATCAGCAGATTATCCCTATGGCAACATCAAGCCCTCTTTCAAATGCTGTCTTTAGTGTGGTGCAATCTGGTACGCAGTACACGTCCCAAATTTCCCTAGGTTCAGTAGCTCTAGGTACCAATGTCAGCATAGACATAAAGATTGAAAACGTCACAAATATTTGGGCTTGGACCATATCCACTGTAACATGGAATCCAGCAGTAGTGAATCTGACCCAAGTTACTGAAGGCCCGTTCTTATTGAGCAACACTCAATATTCAGCTTACATGATTGGCAACTCACCTCAATTGTGGGATAATGTCAACGGAGTGTTAAATGGCGGACTTGCAGAATCAATGAATGTTGCCGGACAATCTCATGATTTTTCAGGTATCGTATCAACGTTGATTTTCACAGTTGTCGGCTCAGGCAATTGTCAAATAACTATTGGAGGTGCCACCGTTTATGCGAGTGATAACGATCTTAGCAATCCAATAAATGTAAAGTGCAATAGTGCCACAGTCACCATTACTGACAATTCTCCTTTTTCAAGCCCAACTGCCACCGCCACCCCCCAAAATACTGCACAATCGAGCCCAACATCCACTGTTACACAGAACACTCATCCGACCCAGTCCAGTTCATCCCAACCAACTAGCAGCCCAACACCAACCACACCGGAACTTTCAACCTGGATAATAGTGCCACTCTTAGTAATTCCATTGATAGCAGCTTTGGCATTCCAAATAAAGAGGAAAACGGTAAGAGAACCGGTATCTTTTTTGTAGTTTTTTTACCCTCAGAACCAATATTTTCTTGAATGGCCTTTTTCTATGGCTAATCGATCTTAATCTGCATTAACCTTCCACGATTAAAGAGTCTATATTATATATAAAATAATATCAACAGGCTAAATAATCTTCTAACTTAATCTTAAAAACAACAAATAGGAAGAGCATGAACAATTATGAATAAGAAAATTATCACTGCAACAATAGTAATCCTTCTAATTATAGTCGCCGCCGTTGCATTTGTCTACTTTTCGTCATCTACAGGCGCAGTCCAATCACAAACAATACCAACGGTTAGCGTTGATCCTGTATCTACGACAGTTCAAAATGCAAAAATTGGACAAACGATCCAAGTTACCCTCAATATTACTGATGTTAAAAACCTTTGGGGCTGGGAACTTGACAATCTAACTTATAACCCCCAAGTTCTAAATCTAACTCAAGTTTCGGAAGGTCCATTCCTAAAATCTGGTGGACCAACTTTCTTTATATCAACTAATGGTGTACCTGAAACTTACCGGGGGGATCTGATTAATACTATGGCTGCAATAAATGAAAATAAGACTGCTCAAGGCAGTGGCGTACTTGTGACCTTAAAATTCACAGTAATCGCAGCAGGAACGTCGCCAATCACTATAAATGGTCCGAACCCAGTAAGCGGAACTTCAGCAGTAATTTTATACAATCCCATGGAAATTCAATCGAACTCCAATGCCGAATCTGGCATTCACCAAAATATCAATTGCACGCCAGTAAACGGCCAGGTTACCATAGTAAATGTAATACCTTAAGAACCAACTTTCACCTAACAACATTATTTCTTAATGATTGGTTGATATATTTATTGGAAATCCAACTATTGATTTCTCTATAGTTTATTTAATAAAGATAGAAAAGGCTCAATGTGTCTTCTTAAAACCAAGGGAAGGAAGAATCGACTTAAACCTAGGTCGATTATCATTCAAATGAGGAAAAGGGGATATTGAAAATTAAAACTAAAAAAATAACTTGCGCGTTCGTTGTCGCAATCATCTTTACTTCGTTATTACTTTTCTCAAGAGGCATTTATGGCTCTGAATCTACCTCTGTTAGTTTAGATCCGCCGGTAATTTCTGGTCAATCGTTTGGAATAGGGGCAACCTTTGCTGTGACGGCTTATGTTTCCAACGTAAATGGTCTTTGTGGTTGGAGTTTAGGTTTATCATGGGATCCTTCGGTTCTTCAATTAATGAATTCAAGTGAAGGCTCTTTTCTTAGAACCGCTGGACAAACGTCAGTTACCTCCTCTCCAATAGACAACAGCGCAGGTGTAATTCAAAATATAAACGACATTCTAACAAATCAAGGCAATGTTTCAGGTTCCGGCGACTTGGCTATCTTTCTCTTCCAAATAATTAATTTTGGATCAACCCAGCTAACACTAACTAATGTTCAATTGCTCGCACCAATCCAAGGCTCCGGACCTTCCAATCCTCTGATACCTGCAACAGTAGCAAACGCTGCTTTCAGTTATTCGGAACCAACTATGGCTTTCAGCGCTGCTTCGAGTGCCGTTGCAAGTGCTGTTAAATCGGGAACTACGAGCACTCTAAGCATTACGGTAGGTCCCAGTCCCGATCCAATGGGCTCCTCTATATCCATTGATGTTAGAGTCGATAATGTTGCTAATCTTTGGGGTTGGACATTGGATAACGTAAATTGGAATGCTTCAATCCTTCAGTTAACAAGCGTTTCAGAAGGACCGTTTCTTGGCACGGGAGGTGGGACATCTTTCATAGGAGATAGTTCTCAATTGTGGGACAATACTGGCGGTTCAATTTTGGGAGGCTTAAGTGAAGCACTTAGATCTAATGTACACGCGGTTGGCACCGCGGGGGTACTTGCAACGTTAACATTTAACGTAACAGGTTACGGAACAACCCCACTGACAATTAGCAGCTTTACAGTATACTCGAGCAGCAGCGACATTGGCAGCAGTGCAACCTGCAATAGCGCATTAATTTCAGTTTTACCCTCAGGAAGCCCAACTCCTACGCCAACTCCTTCCTCATCTCCTACACCAACTCCTACTCCAACGAATCCAACCAATCCAGTGGCTAATTTCAATCCCGCAAACGGAACCACCTTTTCCGTAGGTGCCCCTATCCTTTTAGATGGAAGTGCTTCAACTGCTGGTTGGGACGGAATGACCTGTGACATTACAAATTATGCTTGGTTAGTACAATATTCTAACATGTCACTGTTTGGATCCTACAGCGGTAAAGCCGTTTCTTTTATTGTATCAGCTCCAACAACCCTTAAAATAACTTTGATCGTTACTGCCCCTGATTTAAAATCAGTTCCCTCGTCAAGCTACTCCAATACCTCAACAACAAATGCTTGGATACAAATAGTGCCATCAAGTACTCTTCAAAATGCATCAATTGATGTTTTTACTGACAAAGGCGGAGTAGGACAAAATGTTGACAGCGGTCCTTATGGTCCTCAAGAGCTTGTAAAAGTATATGCCCTTGTTACTTACAATAATGCCCCCGTTGTCGGTAAACTGGTGGCCTTTGACGTCATGGATCCAAATGGTACAGTTGTTAGTCTGACTTCAGCATTGTCAAATGCAACCGGATATGCAAATTGGGAATTCCGACTTCCATGGCCAGACACTAATCAACAATCTCTATTTGGAAATTGGTCAATTGTGGCGTCAGTTGACATTTCACAAGTAGTGGTTACAGATACACTACATTTCAAATTCAACTACCTAATTAACATAATAAGTATCACTGGAATTCAAACACCGGCCAGTGTGCAGAGATCACAGTCCATACAAATAACGATTAATCTTCAGGCAACCGCCAACATGTCTGCACTGCTAACTGTTACCATTTGTGATGATCAAGAAGTTCCTGTGGCTTTTGCTAAAACAACGATTAATTCAGGTTCGGGAGGATTAGTAAGCTCTACAATAACTGTAACAATACCTTCATGGGCTTTCGTGGGAACAGCGACAACTCGGGTCAATGTTATGACAAATCTCCCCACAGCCGGAGGAGTGCCATTATGTCCAGAATCAACTTCTAACTTCCAGATAAAAACTTGAAAATAACTTATCCCTTAAAACTATTGAGGAAAACATGCAAAATGAAGCTGGCTAAGAAACTAATCGTGTCGCTAATGACAATATCACTCGCCTTAACGATATTTACGATAGTAAGCTCAAGTTTAGCTAGTTCTCCTCCCACTTCTATGAGTGCAGTTCTTTCAGGAACCACGAATAATTCGCAAATAACAATTGGTTCCAATCCTACCCCAATTAACACCACTTTCAAAATCGATGTTAGAATCGATAACGTGCCAAGCATTTGGAGCTGGACTATACCTACAGTAACCTGGAATTCAAGCGTAATACAGCTTATACAAGTCCAAGAAGGACCATTTCTAGCCAATAATACGAAGAATGGCCCTGTAGCATTCCTAGGCAACACAAAATCGCTCTGGGATAACTTAGGGGGATCAATTATGGGTGGCTTGACGGAAGCTATTCAAACAGACGCAGTAGCTCGTGCTTCGTCAGGAGTAATATCAACATTGACATTTAATATTACAAACTTTGGAACTAGCCCTATAACAATTGGAGACGCTAGCGTATATGCAAATTACAGTGAAGCCCAAAATCCTACTGATAATGGGCTAAGCGTTGCCTGTAATAGTGCAACAGTTACTATTTCATCAACATCTCAAAGCACACCAACTCCTTCTCCCAGTACATCACCTTCTCCAACGCCCAACTCAACTCCGCTACAAAATGCAACAATAACTGTTTTCAAAAACAAAGGAGGTATACCCGCCGCTGGATCGATGGCAACGTATGGCCCCCGAGACCTGATTAAAATATACGCGTTAGTAACCTATCAAAATCAAGTCTTTTCCAATCAGAGCGTTTTATTTTCAATTCAGAATACAAACGGTTCCGTGATAGCCACTCAAGTTGCTCCAACAAACCAAAGTGGTATTGCGCAAATTGAATATGGGTTACCTTCACCAGACCCCAATGCAACTCAAATTGTATTTGGCACTTGGTCAATAACTGCTTCTTTAAGTATTGCCCAAGGAACCGTGAGTAATTCAACAACTTTTTCTTTTAACTATTTGAGTAACGTTGAGAACATTCAAATCCCTTCAAGCGTTCACAGATCAGAAGCTTTTCCAATCGAATTGACAATAAATAATGGATTGTTTTCCGCTCCAACTTCTGAACTAGACATAACTGTATTTGACCAAGCAAATACCCCTATAGGCTCTTATAGGTTTACAAACACTTTGCAAATGCAAAACTTTACCGTAGTTGATCTAACTCTTTCTGTCCCCTCGACCGCTTTCACTGGTCAAGCGACATTATATATCTGTTTGTTAAACTCAAATCAAACCGCATTAGCCCCAGAAACAATTGTTAACTTCCAAATACTTCCTTAATAAACAAGATTCAATAAACATATTTTTTTCAATTGTCTAATGAAAATCTATTGATAAATAAATTAGCTTTAGCTCTATTGATTCTATTTGGAGAAGTGGTAAATAGATTGTTCACCAGCCAACTTGCTTGGAGAAAGGCTAAACATGAGAAGGCTTGCTATTGGAAATGTAGCGCTGGCTATTGCGCTGACGCTCATAATATTGATTTCAAGTATCGGCAGTTCAGAAATTATGGTCTCTAAACCACAAGTACTTAACAGCGAGGCTAAACACACTCCTGACCACTTTACAATAACAGGTTTTCCTGCTTCAGTCGTCGCCGGAAAAAGCTTCGGCTGCATAACAATAACGGCCTATAACGCTAACGGGAAAATTGTAACTAATTATAACGGATATGTCTACTTCTTATCGACCGATTCTAAGGCGACTCTGCCTTACTCAGCTCAGTGCGAATACCATTTTACTCCCGGTCACGATAAAGGGGCTCATACTTTCTGTGGATTTAACTTGGTGACTTCAGGCTCGCAAACCATTACTGTAACCGATGGAGCAGTTTCTGCGACAACAAGTTCAATCTCGGTTAATCATGCATCTGCGACACAAATCCAAATAGCTCCAAAAACAGCGACTGTAAACACACGTAGTAATCAAGCCTACACAGCTACAGCGAAAGACTACTATGGCAACTCGTGGGATGTATCAACAATCTCAAGTTGGAGCATAACAACTGGTGCCGGGGGCTCCTGGTCAGCAAACGTTTATACCTCTTCTCAAACTGGAACTTGGACGGTAACAGGCACCTATTTAGGTTTTACTGACTCAGCTTCTTTGACAGTAAACCATGGTTTGACAACCAGTATAGTAATATCTCCTAAAACAGCAACTTTGACAGCTGGTGCTTCGAAATCTTTTACAGTTAATGCATTTGACAGTTATGGCAACAATTGGGATGTTACCAGTCTAATTACCTGGCGTATTAGTTCTGGTGCTGGTGGATCCTGGAACGGTAATACTTATACTTCGGCGAAAGCTAACACATGGACTATAACAGCTTCATTAGGCACTTTTTCAGACACAGCCTCACTAACAGTTACGCCTGCCGCGGCAGCTAGCATATTAATTTCCCCAAAAAACTCGGCTGAAATTGCTGGACAGAGTTTGACTTTTACGGCCACGGCTTCTGATGCTTATGGTAATAGTTGGGATGTCTCTAGTGCTGCCAAATGGAGTATTAGTTCTGGCGCTGAAGGATCTTGGAATGGCCATACTTACAAGTCAGCTAAATATGGCACATGGGCCGTCACAGCTTCAATCGGTGGATGCTCTGACACAGCATCAATAAGCGTTGATTACGGTCCTATTTCCAGTTTATCAATTTCTCCTAAAACAGCAACTCTAACCGCTGGCGACTCCAGAACTTTTACGGTTCTGGCGGCTGATGTTTACGGTAATATTTGGGATGTTACGAGTCTAATTACTTGGAGTATTAGTTCTGGTGCAGATGGTACCTGGATAGGAAATCAGTACATTTCTAGCAAAGCGGGCATTTTTACCGTAACTGCTACGTATTTAGGAAGATCAGATACCTCCTCACTAACTGTTAACCATGCATTACCGGCAAGAATTGTTGTGCTTACAAACACAAATTTGGCTACAGCGGGATCATCAATAACTTTCGCAAGCAATGCAATAGATAATTACGGAAATTCGTGGAGCATTACGGATTCAACAAGTTGGGGTGTTGATTCAAGCGCTGGCGGTTCATGGAGCGGAAATATATATTCATCAGCTAAAGCCGGAACCTGGATTATTACAGGTCAATACTCAAGCTTGTCTGGAACAGCCTCTTTAACGATAACTCATGGTTCACAAACCAGCCTAACGTTATCTCCAAAAATATCCAGTTTGTCTGCTGGTTCACCAAATACTTTTGCAGCTTTAGCAGGTGATAGCTTTGGCAATACATGGGATGTTACCAGCTCGACTGTTTTTACAATAGATTCTGGAGCTGGTGGAACATGGAACGGCAATACTTATAATGGTGGCAAAGTAGGCACATGGATTATTTCTGGTACATGTGGGAGCTACTCCGACACCGCTTCTCTAAGCATAATTCATGGAATTGCAACGCACATTCAAGTTGACCCAAAAACACCCAACATAGTTGCTGGTTCACAACAAACTTTTACCACGACAGCATTTGATTCTTACGGAAATAGTTGGGACTCAACAGCTTCGGCAACATTTTTTATTGATTCACAAGCAGGTGGTTCTTTGTCAGATGATGTATATAGTTCTGCCATAGCAGGAACTTGGTACGCTACCGCCATAAGCTTAGGTTTGTCTGATACAGCTCAGCTAACAGTAACTCATGCATCACCAGTCAGCTTAGCAATAAGCCCAAATCACAACGAAATCGTGGCTGGCAACAATCAAGTATACTCAGCCCTAGCGTCGGATATCTACAGTAACCAGTGGCCAGTTACCACTTTAACGCAATGGTCAATATCACAAAATGCAGGAGGCTATTGGAATGCTAATCAATATACATCTTCAACATCAGGAAGCTGGACTGTTTCAGGGCTTTATTTAGGTTGCACTGATTACGCTTATTTAACCGTGGATCACGCACAAGCAACAGGCTTAACTATATCGCCGAAAACAGCAACAATAACTGCTGGATCTGCCGAATCATACACCGCTTTAGCCTCAGATAATTATCAAAATTCATGGGATATAAGCGGTTCAGTAAACTGGGCAATAAGTTCTGGAGCTGACGGCACATGGAATAATAACATCTATAATTCTGCAAATGCCGGCAACTATCAAGTTACTGCTACCTTAGGAAGTTTGTCAGATTCAGCTTCAGTAGCAATTAATCACGGATCTCCAATTAGCCTTACTATAAGTCCAGATTCAACAATCATTATAGCTGGTTTTAATCAAGCTTTTATTGCCAAAGCTTCTGACTCAAGCGGAAACACCTGGGACGTAACAAGCTCAACAAGTTGGTCTATTGATACAGGTGCATCTGGCACATGGAGCAACAATATATACACTTCCTATACAGCAGGAGATTGGACTGTAACAGGAACTTATTCAGGATTATCAAGCAGTACCTCAGTAATCGTAAATCACAGTTCTGAAGTAAGCATAACAGTAGGATCTTCCTCGGGATCTGTTATTGCCGGTTCTTCCCAAGCTTTCACTGCCACCGCAAGCGACGCCAATGGCAATACATGGGATGTTACTAGCTCAACTATTTGGGCTATCGATTCAAGCGCCGGTGGAACTCTATTAGGAAATGTATATACTTCAGAATTTTCAGGCGTCTGGAACATCACTGGAACATTCAACAATATATCAAAATCCGTTTATTTGACGGTAAACCATGGAACAGCAACGAGTATTCAAGTTGCTCCATATAATATTACGCTTATGGCAGGATCAAACGAAGTTTACTCCGCTTCAGCAACTGACAGTTATGGTAACACTTGGGATGTTTCTAATTCTGCAAGTTGGAGCTCAAGCCAAGGCGCTGCAGGCTCATGGAACGCTAATACATATACAGCCGCCAAAGTTGGAACATGGACAATTACCGCTATGGTCGGTGGATTATTAGCAATCGCTCCAGTAATTGTAGGTCACGCTTCAGCAAGCAGCATTTCCGTATTGCCAAAAACACAATCATTTGAATCAGGTTCTACTCAGTCATTAACCGCTCTTGCAACAGATTCATTTGGCAACTCATGGGATATCACACCAACTATTGTTTGGACCGTTGATCCAAACGCAGGAGGATCTTGGTCCAGCAACATTTACACCTCTGCCAAAGCAGGAACATGGACAATTACTGCTTCTCTTAACGGTTTGTCGGATCTCGCCTTTTTAACAGTTACTCACGGACAAATACACACAATTTCTATTACTCCCACTTCTTCAACCATTGAAGCAGGAACAAGTCAATCATTTACTGCGAATGCTTCAGATTTAAATGGTAATACATGGGATATAACCAACAACGTGAACTGGCTTGCAAACCTGTCAGCCGGTGGCAGTTGGACAGGAAACGCATACACCGCGTCAAACTCCGGCATTTGGACAGTGACTGCAACATCTAACGGAATAACAGGTAATGCTCAACTCACAGTCAACAGCAACTTAAATCCAATGATTCCAACAATCGATTTCAATCATGATGGTTCAGTCGGCTTTGACGACGCCGTTATCATATTTGACGCTTACATTCATTACTACAATAACGGAACAGTTAATCCAATTTGCGATCTCAATGGCGACGGTAAGATAAACTCCCAGGATATTGCGCTTTTCATAGATGGATGGAATACCTACTGGAGCACAAACGGGACTGGGACTTAGAGGATTGCTTCTTTGTCTCATATTCCAGGCATTTTTAAAGCTGAAAGATTAAATTACAGGAAAATCCTAGTAGTAGGTTTGATAATTGTATTTCTCACCAGTATGATATCAATTACACCCACCCTTGGTGATTCCGTCAGTAATCCTACATTAGCTAACACGATAAAGAATCTTGTCAGCAACACTAATTTTACTAAAGACTTAGATACCGCATATATGGGCCTGAGCATAGGGACGGTAACGCCACAAGAATTTCAAACTATGATTGACGCTTTACCTAGTTCAGATTGGAATTCAATAATGTATTGGTATGCTGTGGTTGACAAATACAATTTGGCAAACCAAACAACTATAGAACGTGCCCTTGATGCTGCGTCTTTGATGGCTAATGATTTGCCAGCTGAATTTTATGATTTGCAAGGTTTGCAATGCTTTTGTGTTTATGATAGGTATTTGATATATGGATATTATTGGGCAGCCAAATATCAATATGACTTATCTAAATGGAATATAACTTTGGCTTACAATAGCTATGACACTGCCGTTAAATATAGTCAGGCAAGTTATGGAACGCCACCACTTTGGATTCGCGGGGATAACACAGCGTCACCCTACACAGGAAGGTATTACGATGAAACTGGTCAATCTCTTGATGGATATTTGGAGTTTTACAGGTTTGGCATCTCTCAAGCATTAAATCGGTCAGTTGACCTGTGGAATTTCGAAAATGCGCATTATTGGAACGGAGCGTACTACGGATATACTTCCGCTAACGGGCTCTATGAATGTGAAGCTGGCGGCTTTGAACAAATAATTTGGAAGTTGTATAACTATGATTCCAATATTACAAATACACAGAACTTATTAACAGACATACATAGCCGATACTTAGCTAGCTTATGGAATAGTCCCCAATGGCTCGACTATGTGGTCCAACATGCCGACTCGAATTCACAGAGAAGACTTGAAAACACACAAATGACGTGGCAATCAATAATCGCAACTTATCCTTTGCTTCCCCCATCTGATCAAAACAAAATTCAGGAAATGCTAAACGGCGCAGCATACAATATTACAACAGGAAGCAATCTGAACATACCAGCATGGAGTTTGCTTAGTGACCCTTCAGCAGGGCTTTATGATCAATCTACTGGACTATACAGAATCCGTTCAGACGCAGTTCCTAGCGACTCAGCTACAGCGCTTGCTGCAAATCTGCTGATTAATTTGGCAATAATACAAACAACAGCTAAGCTGGCCGTACCTCTCGAAGAACTTCACTATGAATACAACTACAATATAATTGATAAGGATCTTACCGCAATAGACTTTAGCTCAAACTCCGTCCTAATTCCGATAGCAGCAACAGGCAACCTAACTTTCTTGTATGGGTCAACGCCACTATCCCTCTACTTCAACAAAATCGGCGTTTGGAATGTTACTTTTGCTTCTGATTGGAATTCCGTCGTCGATGCAAATTTTCTTGGACAATTACCAACAAATCGAATATACATGTATACAGGCAATAGTCAACATGAATCACCGCTTAATTATACATACACTGAAAAAGGTTTCCCGCTATCAATCAACGTACCAGTTCAAAACGGCTCCAATACGATTCAAATCTACGCCAACGACAAACTTGAGTATAACGATACGGTCGTAATAAGCGATAATTCATCGAATGCTATTTCCCAAATAGACACGAGCAACCTATCTGTCGGAAACTACACAATAACAGCTAGCATTAATTCCAAGAATACGACAATAGAGATGGCGGAGATAACATATTTAGGTGATTTAAACGGTGAATTCAAAGTTGATGGTCACGACTTTATATCATTTGCTGGAGCGTACGTAGGTTTTAACCGAGTAAATCTCAGTGTTTATAATGGTTTAGCCGATTTTAATCAGGATGGAAAAATAACCTCCAAGGATTTTATTGTTTTCATGAACTCTTATATATCTTACAATAGCCCGAGTTAATTTTTGTTTACTTGAAATTCGAATATAGTCTAAATCAAAGCCGACTTATTACTGTCGTTGAATAGCGCATAATTCCACGATGGTTTTCAGTTCATGGGATTTTATGGAAGATTCGACCCGCCGACTAGAATCTAAATAACAAAACCTGATTAATTAACCGAACAAAACTGCAGTCACATCTAAGCCCTGATTAACACCTAAATACTTTTTATCTGATTCTTTTCTAAATCAAATCTAGAGAATAAGAAAAATACTAAGACTCCGTTCACACAAAAGCCAACAGCCGAACTGGGCGAGCCAATTATTCCAGCGTAAAGGAAGCCTATAAATTGAAAAATTGTTGCTAACATAAATATTGCCATGCCAATAAAACGAGCTAATTTGTTTCTTACCCAGAAACCCAATCCGACTAAAAGAAGATCAACGCCTATGACCCAAGAAGCCAGTCCAACAACTGATGTTCCCCGCTGAGATAGGTCGCCAACACTGAAAGGAATTCCCGGAATCCAACCAAGGGTGGATACTGCTAACATGCTAGATTCAGGAGAAGTCCCTGAATTGAAAAGCATTAAGTAAAGTCCACCAATAATTAGAACTACCCCAAATGTCATAACAAGTTTCGATAATACATCTGTAACTATCACCCTATTGGAAGTATACTTTTCAATCTTAGTGACGAAATTTTTCTTAAACTCCGAAAAATAACTGCGAAATTCTTCGGCCATATCATATCACACGAGTATTGAACCAATAGTCAAATTTAGAACAATCTCCGAAATATCGCACGCGTATTCAGCGGTTCTCTTTATGCTTTCAATAATCAAACGCAAAATAGCATCTTGCTCTATATCTGACTGAGACAACAACACGGCATCTTTTTCAAAGTCTATAAGCTGTTTGAGACTTTGAATTATTTTTTCTGCGCCTTTGTAGTCTTGCCTAAACAACGATTCCATTGCGTTGCTAAACATTTCTATGGCAGCTGTGCTCATTTTTTCAATTCTTTGAGTGATTTCATGATTTGGAGTACTCTTGAGGTTCAATGCATTTTCTGCTATCCTCACTGCATGGTCAGCAGTGCGTTCAACATACTTTGTTACCAGGCGATATCCTAAACAATCGTCTCCGTTTAGAAGCCCAATTTCTTTGATTAGTCGTGGGCTGTATACGGCTGTCTTCAAAAGTCTAGTTACATAAAGATTGAATCTGTCTACCTCATTATCTGTTGATACGACCTCTTTGGCAAGTCCTTTATCGTTTGTTGTAATACACGTTACAGCGTCATTGTGCATCGATTTGGTGATTATGCTCATTCTTCTTAAAGCGCTTTGAATGGTCAATTCAGGAAAACTTAAGAGAACTTGCAAGATTAATTGATTGGAAGTGTCGCTTACGATTTCGGTTCCAACAAGCATGTGTCGAACAAAATTTTTCATTTCATGCCTTTGCTTATTTGAAAAATTCTGTTTGTCTGCTTTAACGTAAATTGAATCATAACCTGCTAAATAGGCAGACACCATCTTTCGAGTGATTGATTCGGAATCATCATCAAGAGACACTTTTATTACTGCTTCTTCCAATTTGTTATGAATTAATGAACCTGGTGGAACAATTGTTAAGAGTCCGCCTTCTTCCTCACGTAATTTTATAAAGCTTCCTTTTTCTATTCGATTTTGAGAGATCCATCTTTTGGGAAGAGAAATAATATAAGTTGAGCCGCCAGTAAATTGGACCTTTCTTGTTTCTTCATCTTGTTTCGTTTGCCACACCATTGATCCTTCTCACATAATAAGCTAGCAAGTATGTGTCCTATTCATGAATTATATAATAAATTCGTTGCCTAAACAGAATATATATACTATAATGCCTATTGTGGAAACCAATATAACCAAACGAGCTCACATTTTCAGCAGAAATGCCAAGGAGACCAAATATTGTTATCGAAGCCAATTGAGACACGAAAGGACGGTAAACCATTTGTTAATGCCAACTCGTCACCCGGAGGAGGAAACTTGGGAAAAGTCCAAACAAAAAAATTCAATCTATGGTTCAAAAACAATCATGTTCTGAAAGATGTCGATATAGGAATAAGAGAAAATGCAACAACTGCTATAATGGGTCCTTCAGGATGCGGTAAATCAACACTTCTGCGGTCAATTAATCGAATGAATGATTTTATTATTGGCTGCAAAACCTCAGGCGAAATAATTTTTGGCGGTCAAAATATTTATGGAGACGATAGTAATGTTTACGACTTAAGGAGAAAAATTGGAATGGTTTTTCAAAAACCAAATCCATTCCCAAAATCAATTTTTGAAAATGTAGCTTTTGGACCTAGAATACATAACACGGCGAAAGGAGAAAAACTTAAGGAAATTGTCGAAAATAGCCTTATAGGCGCTGGGTTGTGGGATGAAGTAAAAGATCGATTGAATGAAAGCGCTTTTTGTCTCTCAGGTGGGCAACAGCAAAGGCTGTGCATAGCCCGCGCATTGGCTGCTGAACCTGAACTGATTCTGATGGATGAACCCTGCAGCGCATTAGATCCAGCTGCTACTTCAAGAATCGAATCCCTTGTCGGAGAGCTTAAAGAAAAATACACTGTTATAATAGTTACACATAACTTACAGCAAGCGCTAAGGGTTTCCGATTATACAGCTTTTATGTATGTTGGTGAGCTTATTGAGTTCAATGAAACCAAAACTCTTTTCGAGAAGCCTGAAAGTGAATTGACTACAAATTATATAAAGGGCATGTTCGGGTAGACTCTAACATTCTTTTTTTCCAAATTAATTTGTAATTCAGCTTTTATCTTCATAAATCTTAAGTCTTAATATGATACTGCTAGTATTCCGATAACCAATGACTATCGACCCAAAACTAAATCATCGAATCAGCCTAGTTATTCACAGTTTAGGCTTAAGCTGTTTAGGCGGTGCAATTTTCCTCCAAATCCTTGTCTTTTCCGACATCCTCATGCAAGGGTATTTCAAAGCGGTAGAGTCAAGCCCATCAATCCTAACAATTGAAGTGACACTAACAGCTTTCGCTGCAATCTACTTTATCTATATTTACCAGCGATTGATACGCGCAACATTTAGATAAACAAAGCACTACACTAAGTTATTAGTTAATTTCTCATAGGTAAGCATTTTGATTTCCATTTTAATTCAGCAATACTTTTTCCAAAAATTGGTTATCTCCATAAAACATTAAATTGTTTTCTATTTTCTACATAGTTTATTGGTATAACTCTTAATTTCTAGGTTACGCTTCAATAGTTTAGCCATAAGGCGGCTACCTCACCACTCGACCAGTAGCCTTGGCGAATCAACGCTGACACAGGTGTGAGCCACTCCTATTTTGCCATGACTCCTCCCCGTTTCCTATGCACGCTCCTAGTTATCGTTGATCCGCCAAGGCAGATACGACTTTTTTTTCTTAAGTGTTAAAAATGAAATTCTGCAGAATAATGATCTCACCTACTAATTCAATGTAGTTTACTTTTTAATCTATAGAATATTTGTGAAATTCTTAAGAATCGCCATGATAGTATGTCCTATTGCCGAGAAATACAGTCCATCAAATGGAATGCCTCAGCGAATCAACGTTTAACAGCCCATATAATCCCCAATCTTATCCCACCTTGTTGAACGTTAGATTCGCTGAGCAATTAGTTTTAAAATGATTACACCCAAGCCCATTTGGTTTAGCTACACACTCTGCATAACACTCATCCTCCGTTGGCTAATCATAGGTCTAAAAACTAAAACTAGTTACAATAAAAGGGATTATTACAGAAAGGTTATTACTTTTAGAATGATTCAATCGTTGGTTGGAGATATTAAAGTGCCTCTTACGTTTATTATTGGAACAGCTGGTTCTGGTAAGTCCCTTTTTACAGCCGCGTTTAGTGAATGGCTGAAAATGTCAAAACAAGATGTTGCTGTGGTCAATTTGGATCCTGGAGCATTAAAACTTCCATATTCTCCAGATGTTGATGTACGCAATTACGTTGATGTTGGCGATATAATGGAGAAGTATGGTTTGGGGCCGAATGGCGCTTTGATTATGGCCGCTGATTTAATTGCGGATGAAATTGAAAATTTAACCCGTGATATCGAGGAAGCTCACGCTGACTTTGTTTTAGTTGATACTCCTGGACAAATGGAATTATTTGCCTTTAGAGCAAGCGGACCGTATATAGTCAACGAGTTAACAAAAGAGCCTAAGGCGTTAATTTACCTCTTTGACGCAGTCTTCTCAATTAACCCACTTAACTATGTCTCAAACATGTTTCTTTCAGCCGCTGTTTTCAACCGTTTTTTCCAGCCCCAACTTCATGTGCTGTCTAAAACTGATTTGTTACCGAAAAAGGATGTTCAGGCAATTGCTTCTTGGTCAGCTAACACCAGAGCACTTGAAGACGCCATAGAAGAGAAACTAGAAGGTACGAAACGCCTTTTTAGCCGTAATATGATGCAAGCGATAAATAAACTCGGTATGAAATTCTTGCTTATGCCTCTTTCTTCAAAAACAAATGAGGGAATGACCAACATTAATACGACTCTTGAACGGATTTTAAACGAAGGCGAAAAATACACAACATAAACTCAAGCGGTAATAAGTGACCAGCTGGCTGCAAAAGCTCCACGTTTAGCCTTAAAAGCTGAATCCGCGCCAGCAACTATGATGACATCGTTTTCCTCAGGGCTTAATTCTTGAAGAATTTGGTTTGCCGCCGTTGGGTATTCTTTCTCTATGCAATTGCTGACTGATTCAATACGTAAATGCCCCTCTTTGAAAACGATAACTAGGGCCTTACGTGCGCCAGCAATTATAGCTGCGTCTCGTTGATCAATTCCAGATTGTACCTTTTGTCCACTGTTTTTAACTAGAAAAGCAAAATTATTATCAGATTGATTTAGTTCAGATTTCACGATTTCGACGCGTTTGGGAAAAATCTCCTCAAATTGCTTCCAAATATCTGCGCCTTTTTTTGTTAAACTGCATCCTTCTTTTGAGGTTTCAATTAAACGGGCATTTCTGAGCCTACTTATTATTGTGCGTACAGCTCCGTCTCCAACATTTAGTTTCTTGGCTAATTTGTTTCTGCCTATAGGTTTCTGAGACATTAGCTCTAAAGAATAGAAAACATGGAATACGGTGAATGTAGTTGATGGTCCTGGGGCTTTTTTTCCAGCGATTTCTTGTATAAACTTTTTTAGCGATGAAGCCATGTTTTGCACTGCTTTAACTAAGTCTTATAAGGTTTTTATAATTTGCCGAAAAGAATACCTTTGGTCTATTTAATTACAACAAAAAATCTCAACGAGTAAATCTTCCAACTATTGTGGCTCCTATTTTCCATATATTCTATGTAGATAAAGCAAATTAGCCTTAGCATCAAAGGAAAGCCCTCAGGCTATGTTTGAGGATTACGGGATGAGGGGATGCGTAATTAAGAATAGTCGTAAATCTTTTTGTTTGTTGTTTCTTGTGGTTTTGGCATTATTTCCGTTCTTGACTTTGCTTGTTCATAGTACAACTACGGTTTCCCCCTCTTCTTCACTAAATTTGGAACCTATTAGTGCCTTCTATCCTGATATGAATGGTGCAGCTGCTTCTTATGCGTCTCTTGATTATGGCACTCTTCATAATGGTGATGTTAGTATTCGGACGGGACCAGACTATGTTAGGGGTACAAGAGAGGTTGACGGAGCTTGGCTCAACGTTAAACCAGGCGACCATATTGTGTTTTCGGCATGGATAAAAACTGCAACCTACACAAGTAACAGTCAATATTCTGGAGCAGAAATAGGCTTAGACTTTTACATTCATAGTAATTTGGGTTATGGAATAGCCACTGTTGATACTGCGGGGCATCAAGCAGGGCACCCGCAAAATGCAGAAATCGAACAAGATTATAGCAGTTTTACGGGAGGAATAACTTATGTTCATTGGGGTCAAGATTGGACGCAGATAACTTGGGATTTGACAGTTCCAACTACGTATTATAATTATGTTACAATTTCGTCTAATTCATTGCCCTTTGCACCTTATTCATGTAGTTCTGTTCAGATCGATTCTGTGGTTCCTTGGTTTGAAGGGCGTGATGTATCAGCAAATGCCAATTGTTGGTTTGCTGACCCTGTATTTTTGATAAATCCTGTTGATTCTGCTACCACTGCTTCTTCACCTTCAAACATTACAGTTACTAACATTATGCTGCAGCAATCTCTTGTGGAGTCCGGTTTTACATTCCCCGTAGGCATTTCATTGCAGAATAAGGGCAGCTCTTCAGAGACCGCGCAATTTCACTTGATTGCAACTTCCAAAAACTTTTCAACCTTAATATACAATGGAACGGAGACTTTAGGTAGCGGAAACTCAATAATTATAAACAGCTCTTTGGGCAGCGAAAACTTGCCTATAGGAAACTATACGATTACTGCCTATGTTGAGTCTTCATCGGGGCAGGCTAACACTTTTTCGCCAATAACACTCGGGGTAACTCCTAAAGGCGACTTGAATGGCGACTTTAGAGTTGACGGAAATGACTTTATAGCCTTCTCGCGAGCTTACAATTCTTATTGGAATAATGGCTATGTTAATCCTGCGGCGGACTTTAATCATGACGGCAAAATAGACTCTAAAGACTTTACTGCTTTCGTTTCAGCATACAATATTTATTGGAACCAAAAGTAACGTTATTCCAAATAAAAACAACGAAACATCAGCCGAAGAATGGATGAAGTAACAGCTTGTGACGTTTAGGGTACCGCCATTCTGATTAATTTGAAAAAAGGCGCCAATGAAAAACGGCTTATTTTTTGTAAGCAACTACTGAAACCTCAATTAACGCGTTCCCCTTCAATTCCACGCCAACTGTTGCCCGCGCCGGAAATTCTCCATCAAAAAACCTGGCATACTCTTTGTTAAACTCATCAAATAAAACCATTGAAGAAAGAAAAACGTTTGATTGAACGATGTCTCTAAGACTGAACCCTGCAGCTTTCAAAATAGCTTTTATGTTCTCCATAACTTGCTTTGTCTGCAATGTGATGTCGCTGGCAACTATTTTTCCTTCCTTTGGATCAATTCCAAGCTGCCCTGAGACAAATAGAAATTTTCCCACTAATACTGCTTGATTGTAAGGACCTATAGGTTTTGGCGCTTTTTCAGTAAATATGATTTTTTTCATTTCTTTCTCATTCTTCTGGGTGTTTAACGGGTTAAAATGGTTTTTGTCCTGAGTTCAACTATTGTTCTTCGTTAATTAGATGCTTGTTTTTCAGAAAGACTTTTAAGAAAAACGCCAAGTTACTTATGTTCTTATTCATTAAAGCATGGAGAAAGATTCCTGTGAGAATAAACGGAAAATATTTGTTCACTTCTGAATCAGTCGGTGAAGGTCACCCAGATAAAGTATCAGACCAAATATCCGACAGCGTTTTAGACGCAATATTTACCCACGACCCTAAAGCACGAGTTGACTGTGAAACACTCGTTATGCAGGGAACCGTAATGATTACTGGTCAAATTACCACCTGCACCTATATTGATATCCCAAAAATTGTTCGCCAAACCCTAAAAGAAATCGGGTTTGACAATGCGAAGGATGGTTTGGACTGGGAAACCTGCGGCATTTTGGTTTCATTGACCGCGCAGTCTCCAGATATTGCAATGGGAGTAAACGAAACCGCGGGTCACGAGCAAGGCGCCGGAGATCAAGGCATGGTTTTTGGCTACGCAAGCAACGAGACAAAAGAGCTTATGCCACTACCAATTATGCTGGCGCATAAACTTGTTAAACGATTAGCTGAATGCAGAAAAACTAAACTTATTCCTTGTCTGCGTCCTGACTGCAAATCTCAAGTTACAGTACAATATGAGAATGGCAAACCAAAATGCGTTACTGCGGTGGTTATTGCTGCCCAAAACAATGGAACACTCGACGACGCCAAACTTAAGGACGATATTATAGAAAAGGTCATAAAATATGTTATTCCACCAGATATGCTGAGCCCAGACGTGAAATATGTTATTAATGGTACAGGCAGATTCGTTATCGGCGGAACACTTGCAGACTCAGGCTTAACCGGCAGAAAAATCATTGTTGACACATATGGTGGAGTTGGAAGCCACGGTGGCGGATGTTTCAGCGGCAAAGACCCATCAAAAGTAGACCGTTCAGGCTGCTACATGGCAAGATACATCGCCAAAAACGTTGTCGCAGCCGGGTTAGCTGATCAATGCGAAATACAAATTTCATATGCAATCGGCGTGGCTGAACCTATTTCGGTGCTAGTCAATACTTACCAAACTGGGAAATTGGTAGACGAGCAAATTCTTGAGCTCATTAAGAAGAACTTTGACATGAGACCAAAAGCAATCATTGAACAACTTGACCTGCTTAGACCAATCTACAAGAAAACAGCGGTTTTTGGCCACTTCGGAAGGGAAGAACCAGAATTTAGCTGGGAAAAAACCGACAAGGCAGAAATACTTAAACAAGCACTAAAAGCCAAAAAAGCATAATTTTTCCCTTTTTAATTTTTCTTTTCTTAAGATAGATTTAAACCTGATTTTTCTTTAGCTCTAAATTCAGTTAAGGCCGAATGGTCAGAAACAGTTTTTAGAGCTTGCTGATGTATTAGGGGTCTTTTCGGGACTTAAAGAGAGGTATCTGAAAGAAATGAGTCAGAGTAGGACTTTTATTGACTTATTTTGACTTTTATTGACTTTTATTGACTAATTTTAACTTTTTCTGACTTTTTTAGACTTTTTTTGACTCAACCTGCAAAGAAATTAAGCTTTATTTCAGAAAAGCAACTTAAAACACAAAGAACAAAAACTGCAGCAAAAACCGTCAATAACTCCTTCCATTCAGAAAAAACTAATCAAACGCACTTTTTTAATCAAGTTTACTAAGTCAAAGTTTTATTCAATATTGACTTTTCCGCCATTTGCCTCTACTAAACTTGCAAGTTCCCCGGCGGCTTTCAAAAGCTTTTGAGCTGGCTTTTCTTCTTCCTTTGCTCTTATGGTTAGGTGAACTTCAATATGGGGCTTATTTTTGGCTGGATTTGGATTTGATTTTGTGCATACATGAGATTTTATGTAGATGCCTTCATTGTTAGCCATCGCTTGGTCGATTAGGGGCGCCAAATAGGATTCAGGCATGCTATCGACGAACATGCTTTTTTCACAAAAAACATTGTCGCCGACGGCTCGTCTAATCATAGGCGCTATTGTTTCTATAAAAATAGCTTCCATTTCTGAAGGCACGCCTGGCAAAGCAAACAAAACCGTTCCATCTACATCAACTCGCAGCCCCGGCGCGGTGCCAACAGGGTTTTTCACGACCTCTGTGGCCTCTGGAAAGGTTGCCATTTTAACCCGTGGCGCCGTCAACTCAATCTCTGTTGATAATTGGTGTTTTTTCGCGTATTCTATACATTTTTGATTGATCATGGCCAATGCTTTTGGGTTTACTTGTAATTTGCGGTTTAATGTTTTTGCTATGCCTTGTAACGTTTTATCGTCAAAAGTTGGCCCTAATCCACCTGTGGTGATTATGAACTGTGGTTTTCGCTCTATTGCTTCAACGATGCATTTACCAATTTCTTCAATGATGTCTTGGATTACCGTTGTTCGCTTAACGTTTGCTCCAAGCTGCGTGGCTTGTTTGGATAGCCAAAACGCATTTGTGTTCAGGATCTTGCCTATTAGCAGCTCGTTGCCCACACAGATTATTTCAATATCTACAGACATTGCGCTTCGCATCGTTTTACATGTAGCTAAATTAGAAATTGGTTGTTTTCTTTTATACCGTTTGCTTATTCCTAGCATATCGTTATGGTTTAAGATCGATGGAAACTCAAAATTAAGTTAGAGTCAAAGCTAACAAAAAGGTTTAATGGCGGTTTTAGAGTTTTTATTTTTTGCTAAGATACCATTTTAGGTATTCTTTTTTGCGGTTCTGTTTTGCTTCTTCTTCGGTTTCGTCGCCTGGTCTATTTTTGTCTTTGTAGTCGTTTAGTTCTTGGCCGGTACAGGATAAACCGCAGCTTTTGCAGACGTAATGCTTTGTCAAAGATATGTATTGCATTTCTCCGCCGCATTCAGGACAGTAATTTACCATTTCTTGTTTCTCTCCTGATTATTTTTTATAGTAAATCGATAGCGCAAAGATATTAGTCTTCGCATGGCTTAGAGGAGTTTTAACCAAAAAAATAGGGCATTTATTATCTTAGACGTGCGCGTAGACTTTGTCGCTGCTGTACTTTCCTGTGTCCATTTCTTGCTCGATTTCTTTGAGAAGCAAAATGCGTTTAAACGTGGGTGGATGAGTGGCAAATAAACTGTTCATTTGAACCCAGGTGCTTTTGGATTCTTTCTCCATCGCTAGCTCCAACTCACGTTCATCCAACACGCCGTCGTGGTCTAAATCATATTCATCTTTGTGATCCATTATATGCTGCACTTCTTGTTTAGCCGCGGCTGGGTCTTCAATGTAGAATGCTCTTGCTCCTTCCGGGGCTTTAGGTGAAAGGGACAAGCCATAGGTGATTTTTGCCAATGCACTTTCAAGCTCTCGCGGGTTCCCTGTCACATAAGCGGAGTAAGCATCAGCATAGTGTTCTCGAAGTCGGCTCAGTCTCATAACAATGAGGAACGTTAAAATGTATATTACAAAAGCAATCACACCGATTGCAATCAATGCAGCCCCGGAATTGTCTTTACTGTTTCTTCGTCCACCGCTGAAAGCACCTGCATACAACGTTACCTGCGCAACGTAGTATGCGATTAAGGGCAAGGCTGAGAGCACAGTCATAACAATGTAATCTTTATGTTTAACATGGCCTAATTCGTGAGCTATAACACCCTTAACTTCGTCTTCATTTAATTGCTTAAGTAATCCTTCATGCACAGCTAAGGTGGCGCTGCTTGTACCTCTGCCAAAAGTAAACGCGTTAGGCGTGTTATTTGGAACTGTGGCTAATTTAGGCATGGGTAAACCGCTTTTGTCAGCTATTTCTTTAACTGTTTTTTCAAGCCACGGGTTTTCGCCAGGTTTAAGATAATGCAGATGGGTTGTTGCAGCAACAATAGCTGGGCCCACTGCATACTGGAATAATATGAAGAGTGCTGAACCGCCCAAAGCAACAGCTAAACCCACATAAACATCCAGTTGCAAGAAGAAAACAATTGCAAACACAAGAAGGGCAAATATGAAGGCTGATAAGAAAATCGAAAGCCACATAGCAAACTTCAATTGTGAAAGACTAGCCAATTATACAGTCCTCTTACTATTTTTCAAACAGATATTATAATAAGGAATTAAGTCTTTCCCAAAATTACAACTTGTTTAATTTTAAAAAAATAAAAAGAAAGATTAGATTGGGTAGGCTCCGCAGGTTTTGCAGAACTGGATTTTGGTTTTTATGTAGCTTTTGCACTTAGGACATTGGATAGCGCCTTCAACTTTTGGGAATACGTCTTTTGGTTTGCCGAATTTCTTCCGGAAGTGCTCGTAGTAGAGTAATTGTTCTTTGTCTTGAATCTCGACGTCGTCTTCTGCCTTTATTGTCTTCTTTTTCTCCGCGAAATCTTTGTCGGTAACCAGGTCGTTGAAGTAAGTTCTGAGAGTCTCTGTTCCCGTTCCCTGTTCAAGTGGTGCTTTTGGTCTCCAAATGATGTCTTTTGGTATTACGTCTTCGTATGCTTTGCGTAGTATCCATTTGCTGTATTTTACGCCGTTATAGATGTTTATCTTGTATTTGATTGGTAGTTTCATTGCCCACTCCATGAATTCGGGGTCTCTGTAAGGTGACTTGATGGTCATTCCTAGAGATTCTGCCATGGGGACTGAGGAGAAGCCCATTTCCGCCCACATTTCTTCTTGTTTCTTAGCGAATTCTGCTTCAGTTAGGTGGAATTGCCACGGATAACCAAATAGTTCGTCGAGTGCATCGCCTGTGAACACGCTTTTTATTCCCTTAGGTTTTAAAAGAGTTAAGCCAATGTAAACTGGTAGGCTGTTTCTTATTTCCATGGGGTCAAATTTTTTGAGTGCTTCTACAACTTTCGGGTAAAATTTGAATACATCTTCTTTGCCGAACTCATAGGTTTCCTGCTTTAGATGTAGGAGTTCTACCATTTTCTTGACATATTCAGTGTCTTTTGGTTTCCCATGTTTGAAAGCTAATGTTAGGCATGGGATATCAGGTTTGTATTTTACAGCTTCATAAGCGATTATTTGGGTGTCGGTTCCAGCTGAAAACAGGAAGCCATCAGCCATGTTTTTCTTGACAACTTTATTTACTAAGGTTCTTACTTGGGGCAAGAGTTTAGTGTATTCCGATGGATTTAGCGTCATTTCTTTCCCTCGCAATACATTGTTTGTCATGCATCCAGTATTTAAGGTTTCTCCATATGCAAACAAAAGCAAAAAAATAGTAAACAGATGTGTTGAAAGTGTGCAAAATACTGAACAATCGAGTTATTGCATATCTAAAACAGCACATTTAAAAGTGCAAAATCGAAAATCAATAGACACCCAGCGCAATCATCAAAGAGGATTAACAATTGAAAACATGCGTACTCCACATGAAAATACGGGATTCACTAGAAAGTAACATAGAAGCAGCCAAAACAGCAATCCAAAAAGCAGCTAAAGAAAAACCAAGCCTAATTGCTCTTCCAGAATACTTTACAGTTCCCAATTGCATGGGCGACTTTAACAACGCAGGGAAAATCTCGCAAGAAACATGCAAAAAGACATTGGATTTTCTTGAAACAATTTCAAAAGAGCTGGGCGATATCTATCTTCTCGGTGGTTCAGTGCTTGAAGAAGACAACGGAAAATACTACAACACAAGCACACTATGGAGAAATGGTTCCTTATTAGCTAAATACAAAAAAATAAATCCTATCCAAGCTGAGATAAAAGCTGGGGTAGCCAAAGGCAAACAACCACTTGTAATTAACACAGAAATCGGCAAAATCGGGCTTTTGGTATGTGCTGATACGTTTGACCCTGAACTTGTTAAACAAATTGCTAATTTAGGCGCGGAGATAATTTCTCTTCCAGTCGCAGCAATGGGTACTCACCCAACTGTCAATGGTCACCCGTTAACTGAGCAGATCGCACGAGATTACGGATTGGTTGTGCTAAAAGTCGGCAATGTATGTTCAAGTATGCGTGGAGGACGAAGCGCAATTATTGCACCATGGGGGATACTTGGAGAAGTAACCGACGCGCCTGAAGACTCTATCCTAACACGAGAAATTGATATGCAACGGCTTAAAGAATACAGAAAAAAACTCAATAAATCTTAGCCCACTGATCAACAATTAGGCTCATTTCATCAAAATTGTAGTTCCTAAGCCATTCTCGAAAGTCAATGTTCTTAACGGCAAAACGGCAAACTTGCCTAGCATTCTCTGAATCATGTACTAAAAGCAACACTGCATCTAACTTGTGTCTCGAAACATATGCCACTGTTTTCAATAATGCCTCCAGTTTCTCCTCAGTTGGCATTTCAGCACTTAACTCAACAACAATAGGCTTCTTCAACAAAGCAACGAAATCTCTTGTTAACATATCAACCCAGTAATTTGTCAAGTAATCTCTTGACGAAAGCGGTACATGGAAGTAATCAACCAATTCAGAAATCGCAGTTAGGTCTAAACCAAATCTTTCTTTGGATAGTACTGGGTCAGGGTAAATTTCAACGGCAAAAGTGCCTTTGGTGTGTGTTTTGGCTTCTTTTAGGAATTCTGTTACTGTTTTGGCTCTCCAATCTGTCCAGTTCAAGCCGCTTTGTTTCCACAATTGGGTGCATCTTGGGCATATACAAAATTCTTGGTCAGGAAAATGATAAAGGTTCAGTGTTACGCCCGTGATTTTTTCTTTGTTGAGGCTGTCAAGATAGTTAAAGACTTTAGTTCGGTAGTTTGGATGCGTGGGGCAAATGAAATCGAAAGCAAGATTGTTTCTTCTGTTCTTTCGAATAGCTGGTCCATTTTTGGAGAGGGCAACCATGTTTGGGTCTTCTCGTATTGCTTTTGCGTCGCAGAATACGGTTACGTCGTTTTGCATATCTTTGGCTGCTGGAAATGCTTGGCCGTCTGCCCATTTGGAGTAGTAAACGTGAGGGTCAAAGCCTTCGACTTTTTGTGGGGTGTAGGTGACTAAGCCTATTTTCATGGTTAAGACACATCGCGCAAACAATATATTCTTGGCGCTTATTTAATTGTTGATTCTCATGGGCAAGCAGCAGAAATCCGCTATTCTCATTGACATCGCCAAATGTTCTCCATGCACAGGACAGATTTGTATTGGTGTTTGTCCACAAGGCGCACTGGAAGAGGGAAAAAATAGGAAACCTCAAGTTGTCGATGTCGTGCAATGTACAAAGTGTGGCATATGCGTAAACTTATGCCCGACCAAAGCGATTACAGTTAATTCAGACCAACCAAAAAAATAGTTTTTTGTGTGGGTGACTTGCCTGTGGAAGAGTTTAACCTTGCTGGCGGCGCCAAACTTTTCGTAAAAGATAACGTGCTAGCCGTATTTTGTGATAACGCTTTAATGACTGTAAGTTCAGCGTTTTATAATGGCGGGCACAAACAGATTAAAGCTGTCCTCAATGTAGGCGTGCCGGAAGGGTACAATGACCTTTCCTTGCACCTTGACCCGCTTGAACTAATCACCTCATCGGCGGCAAAACTAGGATTTTCGAAAGACTATCTTGCAATGGTTACTGCTGCCAAAATTAAAAATTACAGTTTAGTAATAAAAAGGACTGATGATTTTTCAGTCTGCGTTGTTGCAACTGCAGGCTGCAAGCATGGTGAATCCTCAGGTGAAGAAATGGATGTTCAAGAAATCCACGGAACCATTAACGTTATCGTGTTAATTGATGGAAACCCTACCGAAAGCTGCATGGTAGCATCTGTAATCACCGCAACTGAAGCAAAATCAGCAGCATTAAGAGACCTTGACGTAAGAAGCCTCTACACTGGAGACTCAGCCACAGGATCAATAACCGACAGCATAGCAATAGCTTCAACAAACAAAGGTAAAACAATCAGCTACGGAGGACCCGCATCAAAATTGGGAAAGCTTGTCGGATCCTGCACAAGAAAAGCGGTTACTGAAGCCTTAATCAAGCAAGAGCCATTTTGGGCTTGTCGAACAGTTGTAGATAGGCTCAGAGAGAGGCATCTGCCGCTCGAGAAACTAGCCGCCGAGGTGTCAAAAATTGAGGGGTTATCTGTTGATGCAAAGGGTTTAGCGGAAATTTTGAAAAATAACCAGCTTGCTCTACCTTATGTGCTGACAGCAGCAAAACTGGATGACGACATCAAAAAGAACCTGTTGCCTCCCGACCTTGGGGAGGTAGCTGACTCAAGCAAATGTTTTGGAAGTATTTCCATAGCTCAATTGGACTGCTCAAAGCTGAAGGGATATAATTTGGTTGATTTGCCGCCATACCTAAAACATGTTTTAATCAGAATTGTGAGTGAATCTCTTTCCAAGCGTTAACGTGCTTGAATGAGCTGATGGTTTGCTTTCTCCGCTCTCTAATGATTTGCTATTGGCGTTAGGTATTTGTTATTGACGGATTTTTTAGTGCAATTTTTTTCTTTGTGTTTTGAGTTGCTTTTTTGATTTGGGGCTTGCTATATTTGCAGGTCACGTACAGAAAAGGTTAGAAAAGAATGGGAAAGTACAAAAAAGTATAAAAAAGAACAGAAAAGTATTTTCGCAACTTAAGTCTTGCATTTTTCCGAAAACAAATCACCTGTTTTCATCGTCCCAAACAATCAAAACTACTTCTTCTAAAAATTCAGAAAGAAGAAGAAACCTCGGGGGAGCACACTTCTTCCGCTTTTGAATAGATGCGAATGGAAGTAGAGTCTGTTTTTTCAAATTTAAACCAATGTTTTAACATCGAAAATCGATCAGTTCAACTTTCTACATTTATCCTGCAGTGTAAGTTCTCCAAAAAGACTTAAATAACTTGCACTTTTATTCGGTTATAAAAACAAGAGATAAATGGTGAATCAAACTTGAAATTCGGCGTATTTCTCTATCAACCAGAGCCTGTTGAAGGCGTTGATTACAACTTTTATCGTTTAAAATCTGAATCAGGAATCGTTGGAAAACCCAACCCAAAAATGTACACTAACATCGCATGCTTCGGCGACAATTTCATGGCGGCAAAACGCCCCGATTGGGTCTCCACAAGCTCGTTCGGCCCAGCACTCCGCACTAACAAACGCTACAATCTCCGCTGGGATGTCGTCTGCATGACAAATCCAGAAGCCAGAGAATACAACCTAAAAATCATCGCTGAATCCGCTAAAGCCACCCCTGGCATAAGCATCAGCAGCCAACACTTCGCAGACCAAGGCTTCTGCACCTGCCCCAGATGCATAGAGCAACAAAGCAAAAGCGGCTTAAGCTGGATCGCATGGCGTGCAAAAACAGTAACTGACTTCCTAGCAGAAGTTAAAGAAGTAGTCTCAGGCAAACCTCTTTTCGTCAACTGTCTTCCTGATCCTTTGTTAGGCAAGGAACGTTTCGGTTACGACTTTGAAGCCATGGCACAATACACTGACTACTTCGTGATCCCAATGTTTAGCAAGGCTTACCCAACCCCCTGGTACTGGGAAACCATTGCAAGAGGATACAAAAGCTTCCTCAAAAAGCCTGTATTCGTAAACTTCTACGTACGGGGTCCAAACGAAACATGGGATACAGTTGCACCCACAAAACAAATAATGACAGTAGCCACTCGCGTTGCGAGACAAGGCGTCGACGGCATAATATTCCTTGCAGAAAAAGCCGACTACATACGGGAGTTCCAAAAGAATGCAGTTGCAGACAAAGAAACACGAGAGTTCCTGAAAGGCCACAACGGCGACGAAGTACTGGAACTTTTCGACAGATGGGAAAAGATGCTAAAAGCTTAGCATAATTTTTCATTTATCATTAATTTCTTTTATCTACTATTCTATTCATTTTTTAGTTAACAAGTTGGAACTTGATTTTTCCTGAAAAATATGCTTCATTTATGATCGAAAGACGACAAAAAGTTGTGACGCTGAAACGAGGATTCTATAAGTTGTCTCTAAACTTCCTGCTTAATCTTTGCAACTTGTTTTTTTCTAATTAGAGCTACTGACGCAAGAACCAACACAATGGCGCTGAGAGAAATTGTTATTGACGTAAAATTAATGCCGATGGGCGATAATCCCAAAAATAAACCATCTAATCCAGTTAAACCAAAGCTTAAGGCAACTGACAAAACTATTTCTTCAACAAAATCAAGCCTATTCTTGCCGAGAAAAAGCACGTTTACTAGGCAGTAACCAGGCAAAAAAGCGATAAAAATGAAGCTGAAAAAATATCGGAAAGCAACAAGAACTGAATTACCCGGTATTAGAATGGCCGACAATAATGTTAGAACTGTGAAAATAACAATTATTTCGAGCCATAGGAGAGGTTTCAGTTTTTAACCTTCACAAAAATTAAATAATAAAAAAGAAAAGGAAAGTTTTACATGAACATCTTGTATATCGGGTGTGATTCCTCAACTGGTCTTGTGCCGAGGTCGCCTGCTGCTGATGCAATGTATGAGTCTGTTACTGCGACTGCTGGGAATATCCATTCTGCCTGTTCTGCTGGACCGATCATTAGCCAGTTTGCGCCTGCTACCTGCATTATTGCGTTGGTTGCTGTTCTGCATCCTGGGCGGAATTCTTTAGCAACGTTTGCTTTGACCCAACCCATTGTTGTTACAACGTTTCCGCTGCCTAAGCCGACTGGGTGACCATACTTTTCTTTCATGATTGGTATGGTTCTTACTGCAGTTCCCATGTCTGGAGCAAACGCGGGAATAGCTGTGTCAATTAGCGGTTTTGTGATTCCGGCTTTATCAGCTAAAGCTAATGCTTCTTGGATAACTTTCATTTTGCCTTCGAGAGTTGTATCTTTCGGATCGTCAGCAAGCACTATTGACATTTTAATTCCGCTTTCTTTGAGCTTTGCAAGTTCTACGTCAGTAACGCCTTTGTAAACTGAGTTGTAGAGGCACCTGTCCGCAAGACCCATCTTTTTTGCCATGTCGGCTGCTGCCATACGGGTCTTTGGGCTCATTGCGTCAAGCATCAATGGTGCGTCACTGTGTTTTGAGACGAAATCAATGTATTTCTCAAAAGCTAATTCAGTCGTTCCAACTATGTCAAAAGCAAATTGTACACCGGTAATGTCACTTTGAGTTTGCATCGTATTGATTATTTGTTCTGCAACTTTGGCATCGAAGATACCTTTGTTAGCATCTGTAACCATTTTCTGACCTAGCCAAAAGATGGAACCAATCAAAAAGGTTGGTAATTCCCCTGGCTGACCACCGACTTTCGCTCTTCCAATGGTGTAGATATTTTGGTTTGTATTGAATTTAAAGGACATTTTTCCTCATCTGATGGATTATTTCTTGCCAAGAGCTTTCTTTGCTAACTCGGGAGCTTCTTCCTTGTTTTTGCCAAAGAGTGCGCCCATCGCGTCAGCATCTTCTTTCTTGACTGCAGCGCCACCCATGATTATTGCTATTTTACCTTTTAATCCAGCTGCTTTTAATAATTCGTCGAGTTTTGCAAGGTTATTTTTTGCGGGTACTGTGTTAACTGATATTGCGATAATATTTGCATTGTTTTCTTTTGCTTTGTCAACAAATACTTGCGGAGCAACGCTTTTTCCAACGTCAATTGTCTTGAAACCTGCGCGTTTCAGTGATCTTCTTACTGCTTCTTTTGCTGTGTCATGCATGTCGGGTTCAATGTTTCCGATTACGACGATGCCGAGTGGATTTTCTGGTTCTGGGGGCTCTTTTTCCATCATAGATTTAAGCCATGACATTTAAACACCTTGTTTTCCTTTTTAGTTACTCTGGGCTTTTTATACTCGAATTTCATATTTAAAGTTTGACCAACATTTCATCAATCCTAAAACCATAAAATAAGAGAAAGGCGGGGGAGCAAATGTTCAAAGCGACCAGAAAACATATCTTACTACTTATGATTTTTGCTTTTGCCTTCGCCTACCGAATGATTATAATGCTGTGGACTTCTTATCCACCAGGCGCAGACATAGGCTTACATAACAGCGTCATTAATTCAATAACTCAATCGGGTAATACTAATTTTTTATGGAATAATTACCAGATGGGAGGTGGCTTATCTTTGACTTTTCCAGGATACCACATTTTCGCTGCAGGAATTATAATAATGACTGGAATGCCTAGTTACATAGCGCAAACTGTTATTGTAGCTTTGTTTTCCTCCCTCCTCGTTCTCGGCGCTTTCTTAATAACAAAAAGCTGCTGGACAGAATCGGGTGCCTTTATAGTAGCTTTCATAGTTGCAATCTCTAGACCCGACATGGAAATACTTCTTTGGGGAGGCTACCCTAACATAATTACTCTGCTCTTAATTCCAGTAGCTTTCTACTTGTACTTGCAAAAAGATAGGTTTACGCTAACACCCTTTCTTGTCTCAACCTCTATTTTAGTAGGTTCAATTTACCTCACACACTCGTTGAGTGCGGCCGTATTCGTAGCCATAACGGCTGCAACAGTATTAGTGACTATGATTTCTCCAAAAACGTTTGGCACTTCAAGAAAACATATATTCTATTGGCTACTTCCGCTTGTTCTTGGGGCTGTTCTCGTTTCGCCTTTTTTGGTAAACGCTGTTCCAGCCTATTTGAGTTCTAACTCTTCGTTCATTGATATCTCTGCAATTAACTCAGCAATTCTTTCCACAAGACTGCTTCCTCTCACCTTAATATTGCCGCTTTTCGCCTGTACGTTCTTGTTCTTCTTCTTGTCAAAAGAATATAGAGGTCGATTTCTTTCCCTTCCAGCGTTACTGCTTTTCATGTGGTTACTTGTTCCCACTGTGCTTACTCAAGGATTCCTGTTTGGGCTCATTGTAGATTACAATAGGTTTCTTTACTTCCTTGTTTTACCAGTTATGCTACTTATTGGCATGTTCATGGAACGAGGTTCCTTTTTCTTAGCACATATTATAAATAATTACCATATTTTAACGAGTCAACTTCAGAAAACAACAAAAAACGTACACAAAACACTAGATAAGGTCTTAAGCCATATAACCCAAAAAACACTCTATGCTTCTTTCATAGTAGTTATAGTGCTCATATGCATCTTTTCCTTTCCAATTTTTATGACTCCTTGGCAAGGCACTACAGACCAAAGTTTCTATCAAGTTATGGATAATCCTGGTTACCAAGCGATTAATTGGATCAAACAAAATACTCAACCCGGATCCGTATTTGTTTCTGATGCACTCTATGGCTGGTGGTTAGGTGGATTTGCCCTGAGGCCAACATTGAGTGCTGTTGACCCTCAATATTTGACCCTTGCAAGAGAGCTTCCATATGCAAAGAATGCCAGTTACCTCCTTGACACCGATTACTTAATTGATAACAATTTAGTACAGGTTCGAGAAGATGGTGGCTATATAGCAAGACATAATCCTGAAATTTTGGCCACGCTCAACTGGACTTATTTCCCATTTTCATTTTTTACTTTTGACAGTAGTCAAAACGAAATCAGGTACACGATTAACGGAATCCCTCAATCCGTCTATTTGGATCAGCTCGCGGTGGAAGGGATGAGTTTTGAGAATTTCAATGACCATAAGACAATTATTGTTACTAGAGGCAACGATTTCTTTAATTACACACAGTTTACAACTGTTTACAAGGGATTGCTTTTCGTTAACTTGACTTCAACTATAGAAAGCACTATTCCGGGCGTCTCCTTGCTATGGAATAATATCGATGTTCAAAGCAAGGGAACGCAAATACCATTCGATGACAAAAAAACAATTGCTTTATTAGATGTAGGCGTGAAAACGTTTGGTCAATTAGTTTTCAACGTTAATCAGCCAAATGTGACTACAAAAGTTGCAGATCCACGTTTAATCGATTTAGAATATCAATTCCAAAACTTTTCATACGGTCAAATCCAAATTTTAGCAAGTGCTTACTCCGCCGATAACAACCCTGATATTTACAAAAATAGCGAAAGCATAAACAACTATTTCCTCCCTGTGATTGCTGCCAACTTAAATTCCACTAAAATCCAAGCAACTGTAGATTTTAAGGAATGGTTTGACTACAGAACTGCGATGCAAACCAACAATGTATCTTACATTGTTTGCAGAAATATTGAAATCCAACCAAAATTTCTGCAGGACCCCAACTTTAGCCTTGTATTTATTAACAGTGAAATAGCCATCTTTAAGGTTAAAGAGAACATCAATATCGCGGGGAGTTAGCTGTAACCTTGATGGGTAAATTGTCCAAAGAGCGACAAATTGAAATCCTGTTTATCATAGTTTTCTCAGTCCTAATTTTCAGCATTTTCTTTACCTTTATTTCAATGAATGGTGTGGTTTTAGGAAATGACTCTTCCGTGCATTTGAAGAAAGCCCAAATCTTCCTTGAAACAGGAAAAATACCTTTAGTTAACTTAGGTTGGACTCCTCCGCTTTACGAACTTGTTCTTGCAATGTTCATTTCTTTAAGTGGCGCAAGTAATATTGGGCAACTAATTTTTTTGGTAAAGGCTTTAGCGGTGATAATTGATTGGCTTCTTTTCCTCTCCGTTTACCTAGTTGCAAGTAAATTTTTCAGTAAAAAAGTCGGCGCTGTCGCGGCCGTTTTGTTGTTGATGTGTGTTCCTATGTATGAGGTAAATGCGTTTGGCGGTTACACCACGGTTCTTGCTCTGGTGTTTATGCTTTTAGTTTTACTTTATTCTACTTTAGCAGCAGAGCATTTTGGATACCTTATGGTGGCTTTTTTTGCTGCGTTTTCCCTAGTATTGTCTCATCAGCTTGCTGCCTTCCTTGCCGTTTTCATATTACCTCCAGTTCTCCTTTTCATGTTAATAAAATCTAGAGGCTCATACCTTAAAGTTATAATAGCTCTTATTTTAGGCGGGGGAATTGCTTTCTTCCTTTATTATTTTCAAGCGATGATAGGTTACCTTGACTTAGTAATAAAATACGTATTTTTTGAGATAAAAACTTACGCTTACCAAATTCCATACGTAAATTTCAGTTCTTTCATAGAAAATTTCGGCTTTATTTTCTTCTTTGCTTTAGCTGGAATAATCCTCTCCTACTACATTTTAAAACAAAAGAAGAAACCAATTTTTTATCTTATTTTGATGCTTAGTTTTTTTGTTCCTCTATTTTTTGCTGAATCTTACCTGATTGGTTTTTTTATGCCATTTCAGTGGTTCATTTATTACTTGACGCCCCCGATGGCAATTTTTGCTGGGGTTACTCTTGTCTTCATAATGGATAAATTCGAAGCATCTTACTCCAAAAATAGACAAATCTTTAGGAAAAATTGGTTAAAAATCCTGACTATTACTATAATCATTTTGTTCTCATTATCTCTTGTTTTTCGTTCAGACACAGTGTATGGAAAAATCATGGAAGCTAGCGTTTACTACTCGACAACTGACATAAAAGCCTGTGATGCAGGAGTCTGGCTAAGCCAAAACTATCCGGGTAACGCCACAGCCGTCGTCACAGAAATTCCGGGCTTTTGGTTTTCAACCTTTTCGGGAAAAAACATAATTGCGCAAACTGATCCGACTGTTCAAAGAACAGAAATTGCGGAATCAGTTTTGAGTTTATCTTATGAAATCCAAGATCCGCAAAACTTGATAAGAGCCTACGAAGCTAAAGGTTTAGTTACCGACGAAAATTATGTCTCGATAGATCAAGTGTGGTATCAAATATCAGTTTCTAAAAGTGACGGAGATTTTCTTTCCTTTATACAAAACGGCAAAAACTGCACGTTTCCTTTATCTGATTTGAAAAAAGAAATTTCTTTTAATGACCAAAGCTACCCAAAGAATTTAACGTTGACATACTCGAACGATTATGTAGACTTAACGCAAACAATGCTTGTTCAAAATGACAGTTACGCGATAGGTATATCTTGGGCAGTAACACCCCTTGCAAAGCGACATATCCAACGTGATTCTGTATTTGACAACTTCTTTTAATCTTCAATTTGACTTTGAGAAAGCTCAGATACCTCAACTTATGAATTGGATTAATCCATGGGACGTTGCCTTCAAAAATTATTGGTGGTCCAGTTGGAAAAGAATGGGCGGTTGCACCTTTTACGAACTCTGATTCAACGGATAATTACATAGGACTCTACGACGACAAAAATCAGCTTGCATATGCTTTTAACTTCACCGATTTACCCGACTGGGGAAACGTCGGTGCCTTGACAAACAGGCAGATAGATGCTGTAAGATTCCAATATCAATTCAACGAAATTAACGCCAACCAGACAATTGCACGGCAATACCAAGTTCTAACTCTTACCAAAAACAGTTTCCCGGCACTGCAGCAAAACAATCTGCAAAGCCTCTTTAACTACAAACCTGACCAATTTACAGTATCTTCAAGAGATTACAAAAATTACATTGCCGAAAACAACATTGAATTCATAGTTTATGACAAAAACCAACTTGATCCTAACATGATTCGCTGCAAATTTCTGCAACTAATCTACTCAAACGACCGTTATGACATCTTCAAAATTCTGAATAACTTTAACCAAACACAAACCTGAAACTAAAAATTTTGATTGATTACGAGATAATTAGAAATAAAATTGAAGGAAACAAAAAAGAGTTTATTGTTTTTTGCACGCGGTTTTGCGCATTTCTTCAAGTATTTTGGGGTCTTCGCGGAGCACCTTAGGTATGTAATTGCATGCTGGATCTGATTCGAATAGGTCGCCTGTATAGTATTCAGCGCGTGTTCGGCATCCGCCGCAGATTTCTCGGTACTCACAAATTCCGCATCTGCCTTTGAGGTTGTTTTTGTCGCGCAACTTTAGGTGCAGTTCGCTCTTCTGTAATTCATCCCATGCGGTGCGCAGTTTCTTGTCTTTGACGTTGCCGATACGGTAGCCTTCGTGGAAGCCGCAGCTTCGGTAGTCGCCGTTTTCGGTTATGCCAATGTAGTTGCCGCCGATGGTACATTTACCGAGGTAGCCTTCATTGTACCATTGCCAGAAGTCAACTGGGTTTTTTTGGCGTACGATACGGGCGTAGAAGGGTGCGTAGACGTTGACTTTTACTTTTCCGTAGAGTTTGCGTTGGATATCATAGATTTCGTTGAATGCCGTTTCGTATTGTTCTGGTGATGGAGCTATTTCCTCCATATGTTCTCCTGCTCTACCAACTGGAACCAAGTTATGGTAAACGAGCATGCGGGCACTGTATTTCTCCGCCAACATAGCCGGATGAGCCATCTTGTCAATATTAAACTTAGTCATGGTTGTAACTAAGCAATCTAGTAGGCCCACGCTGCTAAGTTTCTCCATTGCATGCACGGCTTGGTCATAGCCGCCCTTGCGCCTGATTTTGTCATTTGACTCTTTATCTCCATCAATGCTGATGGCAGTGTGGACTTCATATTTGCGCAATAAATCAAAGCGTTTCTCGTCCCATGCATAGCCGCTTGTGATCAAGCTGACTTTCATGTCATGCTTTTTCTCTGCGTATTCAATAACTTCCCATACGTCAGGTCGAATCAGGGGTTCTCCGCCGCTGATTCCTAGCCATTGTGAGCCGAACTCTGCCATTTCATCAACCATGTGTTTGGCTTGCTCAGTGTTTAGTTCTTTGTCTTTAGCATATTCTTTGATATAACTACAATATGTGCAACTGCCCACACAACCGCGGGTACATCGCCAAACAACCATGAATAACGGGGCAGTAATTGGATTCATTGAATTATTCATTGAATTCACATTGTCAAGGTAAATTAGCATAGTCGATATAAAACTTGCTCTTGGAAACCGATTTTCTGTTTCTTAGTGAACTGAGGAAGCTTGGTTCAATATATAATTGTTATTTTTCTTAGGAGACCTAAATTTGCAGTCTTATAGGTGTTTATTCATCTATGCTTTTTCGTTTACGCTTGTTTTGAAGAAATCCTTCAATTGTAAAAATGATCAATGCTAAACCGGTAATGAGCATCAGCAGCAAAAAGAAAACTTTAAACTCATAAGTCTCAACTGGAAAATGCACAGCAAGAACATAACTCTCTACTATTAAAATGCCTAGGAAAACAATGGAGTAACGCCACATTACCGGCAGTAAACGTCGACCGAGCCAAAAGTAACCTCTTATGGGTGCTTTGTTTTTTGCTATGTATTCGCCGTAATCATTTTTTTGAAGATAGCTTAGGTCTTCCAGTTTCTGTAAGTGTCTGTAGGCTACGCTAGGGCTGCTTAGGTTCAAAGCTTTCATGACATCTCTTGGGCCTACTGGTTTGCCCTTTTTTACCACGTGTAAATAAACGTTTAATGTAGTTCCTTCAAGTTCAACGTTATTCGCCTTAGTCATGCTGAAGATTCACTTACAAATTGACTTTGGCAGTTTATCCGTATTAGCTTTGCTTATCAGATTTTGCTTTCTAACATCACAAGTAAAAAGAGTCAAAGTTTTTCTATTTCCTATATCTTCTATACTAAATATAGAACTGCCATTACGTTTTGGGAAAGTCTTATAAAACCAACTAGCCCTAAATTGAAGGCAGAAATTAAGGAGATTGTAAAATGTCTAAACCGAAAGAATATTCATCGATGACTAAAGATAAACTAATGATTTACACATTCATAGCGCTACTCGCACTCACTGTTATCACCTCAATTATATGGTCTGCTGAGAAAACCCCTTCAGGTTGGAATCTAGGTCTTACTTTAGGTATCAATGCTATAATCGCTGTAGGTTTTGCCGTTGGACTTGATGCTTTATTGTACAAGGTTACCGCCGATAGCCCGCTTAATGTCATGTCTGCCGCTGTTTTTGGATTAATTGTCACTGACTCCTACTCTCTCGGCATGCCTACTATGGCCATGGATAAAGTACTTCCTTTACAAGCACCTGACTGTTTCCTCTATGTTGCTTTGATTTCGATAATTGGCTTAGTGATTTTCAAAAAACTTGTCGGCACCACTGGAAGAAAATACGTTAATCCTGCTGCAGCTGCAAAATTCGTTGTTATGATACCTTTCCTTGGCACAGTGCTATTGGCATTAGATCACCTAAAAAGCTCTGTGCTTCAGGTCCCTGCACTATCAGGCCCTATTGGATTAGTCAATGTCGTAAATGGCAATGGAGGTACTGGATATCCAGGGTTTGGTTCTTATGTAATCAACTGCTTCGCTAACGCTAACCTCAAAGCACCAACTACAGACACAACCAACTTGCTTCAGACAATGTTCTTAGATAAGTTCCACGGCTGGCCAGGCGGTGCTTCAGCTATAGCAGTAATCATAGTTGGTATAGCATTCTTCGCCATAGCACGTAGATACGTTAAATGGAGAATAACCGTAAGCTACCTTGTAGTTGTCGCTGTAATGTCACTGATCTTAGCTTTTGCTTATGGTGACTCAGACCTCACTACTAGACTTTTGTTCGAGTTGTTCATCGGAAGTTCAATATTCTTAGCGTTCTTTATGGCAACAGATCCTGCAACCACACCTCTAACCTACACAGGACAAGCAATTTTCGGAACCGGCTTAGCAATCATAACCGTACTAATGCAGACTTACTTACAGTTCTTCGGAGCCTCCTTTGTTGCATTAATCATCATGAACCTAACTGTACCTAAACTTGACAAAATAGGAAAACTTAAACCCGCTGAAGGTGGAAAAGAACCAAAGTTACCAAAAGGAAAAGTCTTCACAAACGTAAAAACCACCCCTTGCATTAGATGTGGCGCTTGTATGCGTATCTGTTGCAATAGACTAAGTCCAATATTGATTAAGCAGGCACGTGATAAAAACAACATAAAAGAACTGATGGCACTTGACGCAGACTTCTGCGCCGGATGTGGAAGCTGCAATTACGTTTGCCCAGCAAGAATAGATCTGAAGAGCAACATACTCAACTATCCATTGAATGAAGAAGATGCACAAGTCATAGAGCAAACATTCCTTAGCGGAACACAAGATGAAAACTTAGGCGTCTACAAAGAAATTTTCTCAGCCAAAAGCTCCTATAACGGACAAGACGGCGGAGTGGTTACAGCATTACTAGTTTCAGGTATGCAGAAAGGCTTGTTTGATGCGGCAATCGTAGTTCGAAAAAGCCAAGGCTACTTAGCTGAATCATACGTCGCTGAAAACGTCGAAGACATCGTCAAAGCTAGCGGCACCAAATATGTTAGAGTGCGAATGATGTCAAAGCTTGGCGAATTGATTGCAAAAGGTAAACGAAAAATAGCGATTGTTGGTACACCATGCGAAATTCGTGCAGCGCGAAGAATCCAGATGCAAATGCTAAGTGACTGTCCAGATCTAGAATTGACAATGATAGGCTTGTTCTGCTTCGAAGACTTCAATTATAGAGACCTCAAATCAGAAGTACAGCGCTTACTAAACGTTGATCTAGACAAAGCAGAAAAAACTCAGATTCGCAAAGGCAAATTCATTGTAGTCATTGATGGAAAAGAAAACTCAATACCTGTTAAAGAATTAGGCGCAGCTGTAGAAAAAGGGTGCTTAAGCTGTCCTGATTTCGCTTCAAAATATGCTGATGTAGCAGTTGGCTCAGTCGGCAGCGAAGATGGACGTTCAACTGTAATAGTGCGGTCAGATGTCGGTGCAAAACTGGTCGAGGGCTTAGACTTAGCTAAAGGTGAAGTAAAGAAAGAAGAAGTAGCTAAGTTGGCGACTCTCAAAAAGAAACGCGCAGAAGAAAACGCTTAAACTGAAAAATAAATCCCTAATCTTTTTTTTATTTTTGTTGACCACTTTTGTTGGGTAAAGAATTTCAAAAATTTCTTTTGCGAGCATAATTAAGTCCAGTATTTCTTAATCTTAGACTAATTATTGCGATAGCTTTCAAGCATTAAGCTTATAAACTTGCCACTATGTAAATAAGTCAAGGGATAAAAATTGGAAACAGAAAAATTTAAACTGACAGACATATTCAACGGCGTAATCATACCATTAATTCTTGTATTACTGATCTTTCTCTTGGCTGTCTATGTCAACGTAAGCGGAACTCAACATATATTCGGAGAATCAAACGTTATCGCTGTTATTCTAACCTCTGGCTTTGCTCAAATGATCGTTCTAGGCATTCCACTAGTACTGGGCTTACTCTGGAATAAATGGGCAGGTGGTGCAGCAGGCTTTATCATGGGAGGCATCTACTACTTAGCAAACGCGGGTCAATTCACCGCGGTTTATGCAGTATATTCCTCAGGAGCTGTCAATTACAACTTCTTCGGCGACCTAAGCATGCTTTTCTACCTTGTTAACGCTGTCGTAATCGGCTACATGGCAGGAGCACTAAACAATGGCTCATCAAATTTCAAACGAATGCTTGGTGCAGGCTTAACAGCAGCAATAATTACCGCATTAATTCAACTATTCATGAACTACAATTATTCACTTTCACCGGCACGAACTATGGCTCATAACCTTTGGCTTGAATCAAATGGCGCTGTTACTGCTGGCTCTCTTTTGTACGGATTCACGTTAGCATTCATTCCGAGCATTGCTTTAGGAGTAATCGTGCCAATTCTTGCAAAAGTAATGACCTGGTATGGTATACAGCCGATGAGGCACAAGTAAATCCCATTTTCTTTTCTTTTTTAGTTTAAATAAAAAACAAAAAAATTATTTTGCTTGGTTAGGTGCAAATTCCCAAGCGATATTGCCTTTCCAAACTTCGCCCAACTTGGTTAATCTAACCTCTTTCTCGTCGATTTCAATTAATCCTTTATCTTTTAGTTTCTGAAGCTGCTTTGGAAACACTTTTTCGGGTGTGGTTCCGAATTTTTGCATGAACTCTTCTTTGCTGACTGGCAGGCGTAAATATAGCCTTGTCATGGTTCGTCTCATCATGTCTTCAGTCGTAGATTCAGAAAGCCTGTTGATAGGCAGTTTTCCATCTTTCACGGTGTTCATGTAATCGTTTATGTTTTCAAGGTTAGAATATGAAAACTGCTGTAGATACCCCATGAAGCAACCTGCCCCAGTTGTTAAAATACCGCCCCATGGCCAACCGTTTAAACAGTTCTCTCGCATATGCCATTCAACGCGACTGTAACGGTCGTGACCTACTGCCTTGTAGCCAGCCCCAGTCAACATTTTGTAAGCTGTTAAGTACATTTCTTTTTCATATTCGGCATCACCTGGTGGAGGAGAGACCCCTGTCTTAATCATCTTTTCAAGCGTGGTGCCTGGATCGACATGTAACGAGTAAGCGTCAATCTCGACGTCAAGTTCAATTGCCTTCTTGAGTGTGCTGATCCAACTTTCCATCGTCTGCCCTGGAAGATTATACATTAAATCCACACATACACAAAGGTCGAGCTTTCGGGCATGCCGAATGGCTTTTTCTACGTCTGCAGCGTTGTCAGGTAAGCATAGGTTTTTTCTTAGTTTATCATCAAAGGTTTGAGCGCCCATGTCCATCTGATAAACCCCATACTTAGCCAGTTTATCGATTTTTGGAAGCGCCAATGTTTTTGAGGAACCAGTGACTTTAATGAAATATTCCTTGTTAATGTTGAAGTTTGCTTTACAGAAGTCGATTAAATCAATCATTTGCTCAGCAGCCAAGACACTTGGTGTTCCGCCGCCTAAAACTATTTCATCAAACATGCTCGTCTTCACATATTTGGTTTTAGCGTACATCATCAATTCTTTTTTGAGCAGTTCAAGGTAAGGTTCTATCTTTACCTTGCTTGTGGCAGTTGTTGGGAAATAGCAGAAGGCACATCTTGAATCGCAAACAGAAATCCAAGGCTGGAGTTCCATTAATCTGCCTGATGTGTTCTCAGTATTTAAAAAGTTCATGAAGGCTTTGTAGGTTTCTGGTTCTATACCCGGATAGTCCCTGTAAGTGTAGGGTGGCCAATTTTCTCGTGTCTCGTAAACTTCTGGCTTGCCTTTTTGGAGCTCTGAAACTTTTGTCATGACGTTTTCCCTTGATTGGAGTTTTAAACGGTTTGATAACATAATAAAGTTTACGTTAAGAAGGTCTCAACTAGCTATTTTGCTTAAGCGACATATTTAGCACTGCTACAAGAAATACTGGCAACAGATTGATGCCTTGTTTGTTTCAGTGCATCTTATCAAGTTGAGTGAGATATTGGTTGTCTTAATGCTAATGATACTACTGCTAACACAACTGCCACTACAGCAGTTACTTGGAAAGCTGGAACAAAGCTTCCAGTCGTTGTTGCTATATTTCCTGCGATTAAAGGTCCCAATATGAAACCTACTCCGCTTATGGCATTTATTAATCCTGATGCGGTTCCAACAACTTTTAAAGGGAAGTAGTCTGAAATCATTGCAAACGTCACTGAAGGGATTCCTATTGCAAAGCCCATTGCACCAATTATAACATAGATACCCTCTGTTTCCTTCCCGAAGCCTACCAAGGCTAGAAGTAACACTGCGTACAAAATGGAACAAGTCGATACAACATATTTTCTCGGTACACGATCGGATATAAACCCCCATACATAACCACCAAGCATCATTGATATCAAAAAAATACTGAATGCACCACCGGCTTCAACCGACGTCAGTCCAACTTCCGTCATAAGGTAAGTGACAACAAAAAACGTGGGTGTTGTGAGTATGAAAACAGTCAAAATAAACATTGTGCCTAGGTGCCATGTTATTCTCATTTTAAGTAAATCTCTGCTCCTTACTTGTTCTTGAGGAACTGTTTGTGGAATTGCTTCTATAATGTTGGCTGCCGCTTTCAATGGTGACCCACAGGGAGATAGACCCTTTTCTCTGGGATTATTTCTTATTAGGACATATACTATGCCAGACAAGACAAGACTCACTGCGCCTAATATGTACCAAACATTTCTCCAACCATAAATGAGCATGATTATTGGTACTGTAATTCCCAACATTGCCATCCAAAGAGAATCAGTGCTGCTGATGTAACTTTGTGCTATGCCTCTTCTGCGTCTATCAAACCATGCCCCCGTGAGCATTGCGCTTAGAGTTATTGGTGCTCCAGCCGCGAATCCAATAAGTGAATAAAATACCATTCCCATAACAGTTGAATTTATTGTTCCCATACCTAATGTTCCAATCGATAGAATTAGGCAAGCTATCGTTAACGATTTCCTCAATCCTATTCTATCGGCTAATATTCCCCAGAAAAGAGCACTAATAATGAAAAGGACCCCGTACGTGGCTGATATAGCTCCTGCTTGAGCATTCGATATTCCCAGCCCTCCTTCAACTTCTACCAAAACTAGCGGCAGCGTTGACGCAGCTGTTGCATAAACGAATCGTGAACTTAATCCACCGGTTGCGCAAATCCAGCCGTAATGAATCCTTGAAATGTTTTTGTCTGTTTGTTTAGGCGTTCTACGGACCCAGCCGCTATTTATTTTCTATCACTTATTTCTTTTTTGCATTTAATGACTGGAAGCCAAAAAGCCACAATTGTGTTCTTGATTGCAGAGATGAAATTATGGGAAAATCAGATTTATGTTTCAAAAATTGAAAGATTTTTTAACAGGCAACTATTCAACATTTAGACTTCAAATATGGCACCACAGCACCTTTCTTGTCATACCAAAAAAACAACCCGACTGTTGCCAGCAAACTTATTTCCCTACAAAAGAGTTGGGCCTAAAATATCGGTTGGCCAAGGACCTGGAATTTCATGCAGATAGAATTCTGCTTTCCTGATGTTTTCTATTGAATTAATTCGTTTTTTTAATCGAAAGACGTCCTTAAAATTCGATAGAATAATTGCTACTCTAAGATCATACGCTCCGCCAACATATTTAGCGCAAAAGACTAAATTGGGTGTCTGAAGTAATTGCGTCTCGACCTCATGTAGGGGTCCTCTGTTGTCGACGTTTATGTAAATATCTAATATTGCATTATAACCTATCTTGAAAAGATCAATTGATATTGTTGAAAGATTGAGAACATTTTTTTCTCGAAGAAATTGATATCTCTGAATAACATTTTTTGTTGAAATTTTATTTTTTTCTGCAATGTCTTTGAATGCTATCCGCGAATTTTCCATTAACATTTTCATTATACGTTTGTCTATCTCATCTAAGGTTACGTGTTCAAAATTGGGTATTGACTTTCTAGTTCTTATAATAAAATTTTCCCATTCAGACGGCTTAGCAACAAGATTTTCTGGATGCCAAGGATTATTCCATAAATCAGCAAAAATTAAAATGTCTAAACTTTTTGTAAATGGTTTAATGTCTATTCTTTGGACTAGTCGCATTAATTCATCTAGTTTTCGTGCCCTTAACTGACCATATATATTATATTTCCCTAACGAGCTTTCGATGAAGGTTTCAATTCTTACGGATTGTATCTTGTTTATTGCTTGTGCGGCTTTTTCTTTGTCTGCTAAATCTGTCATAATGCCGATTTCCGCTATGCTTTCGTAACCCACACTTAAAGGGTTAAGGTGCATGTTTTCTCCACAAATTATGCCTGTTTTTTTTAAACGATTATACCTTCTTATTGTTGCTGTTATGGATATGCCGCATATTTTGGCTAATTCAGTGAAACTTGTGCGTGATTCTGTTAAAAGTGTATTTAGAATCTTGGAATCGGTTTCGTCAATTTGTTTCGTTTTTTCAACCTTCAGTTCCAATAACCTTTCTCGTTAAATAGTTTTTTGGATGTTGCATGCGAGAATGAACTTTTTTGATATTTTTAGAGCTTCTTGCTTTTAAGAGTTTCCAAATACTGACTTTTTTCTAAATGTTTTTTGGACTTAGGTATTTAGTTTACGGATATATGAAGCCAATTAATGAAAGATTTTAAATAGCTAACGCTTGAAATTGGTGCACACAGAATAAAGGAGAATAAAAAATGAAAAGAAAAATAAATAAAATTGCGACTATTATGATTGCTATATTCTTAATGCTTTCAATGTCAGCTTCAATGATACTATCACCAACTGCTAATGCACATACACCGGCTTGGCAAATTCCCACATACGCCTACGTATATGCTACACCGAACCCAGTAGGCGTGGGTCAGAAAGTGAACGTTTTCATGTGGCTCACAAACTATTATTACGGCGCAGGTTATACAAACGATCTTAGATTCCACAACTTCCAACTTGCCATCACAGCACCTAATGGTGCAATAACAAAACAGACTTTTGCTACAATTACTGACACAACATCAAATCAATTTACCACATTTATTCCTGACCAAACCGGCACGTACAATATAACCTTCACTTACCCAGGAGAAACCTACACATCGACATTGCCAATATCAGGCGGACTTGGTCAACCTATAGGACCCAACCCATACACAAACGACTCTTTTCTACCAAGTAGTGCAACAACAACAATTACAGTGCAACAAACAGCTATACCTTTAGGAGTAACTAGCTATCCTCTCCCAACTGCTTATTGGACTCGCCCAATTTACGGTGAAAACACTGACTGGTGGTCGATTTCGTCAAACTGGCTCGGTAATGGCGCACCTAACTATGGTGGTTGGACCAATACCGGTGGCGATGCTGCCGGAGGCGGTTCTGGTGGTCAGCAGGTGTTTCCAGGAGACGCAATAGGGCCTCAAACTAGCCATGTTATGTGGACTAAGCCGCTTCAATCTGGAGGAGTTGTCGGAGGAGGCAATTTTGCCCTTCAAGCACAGACATATTTCGACGGATCCGCATACCTCATCAGATACAACAATCCCATAATACTCGATGGAATGCTCTACTACACTGAACCATTAGGATTCACAGCTAGTGGTTACAACTTTGGAAGCGCTGGCAGCGGCTATGGACCAACTGACTGCGTTAACCTGCAAACAGGACAACTTGTTTGGTCTCGCACTGATGTACCTGCGTTATCATTCGGCTTAGTCATGGACGTTCAAACACAAAACGAGCACGGCGTTAGCCCACCAATTCTAGTTGCACCTTCAGGCGGAGGATTCGCTGGACCATTAACCTGGATGGGATACGATGGAGACACAGGAAACATGCTATTCAACATAACTAATGTTCCCGCCTTCGGCTCTTCGAGAGTAATGGGTCCAGACGGTGAATACTTGAACTTTGTCATGGCAAACGCAGGCAATGCATCGAATCCTGATTGGCGTTTGGGTGAGTGGAATTCCTCCAGACTGTTTCTACCCGAAAATGCAGGTGCTCCCACATTTACTGGGACAATTGATGGAAGCATTTGTAACCCGCTTGATCCTAACTGTCGTTATGACTGGAACGTTTCAATACCATGGTTCAATACTATGACCTCACCAACTACTGTTGTGGCAGCAAAATATGGCGATGGAATACTTTGCTACAATGGTTCACTGCCTTCAAACGGTGAAAACTTGCTTTATGGTGCCGCAAGTTCAGCTCCGTATACGTACTTCTTTGTCAACCTCAATGCATCTTTGGGTACAGTCGGTTCAGTATCATGGTGGAATACAGTGCAACCTCCAGCAAACAACTATACTGTCGTACAAGAGGGAGTTGATTGGAACACTCGCGTTTTCCTTCAATCATACAAAGAAGCTGCAAACTGGGTCGGATTCGATCTAAATACAGGTAAGTACCTTTGGACAAGTGCATCTCAAGCGGCCTTTGACTACTATGGTAGTTCAAGCGCAGGCATTTTATCCGGTCAGGTTGCTTATGGCAAAATCTACAGCAGTGCATACGCTGGAATACTCTATTGCTATGACGATAAAACTGGTCAATTATTGTGGACTTATGGTAATGGCGGCGACGGAAACAGCACTAACTCTGGCTATAACTGGCCTTATGGTAACATTCCAACTTTCATAAACGCTATTGGCAACGGAGTTGTATACCTGATTACCACTGAGCACACTTGGACGACACCGATTTATAAAGGCGGATTAGCACGTGCTGTTAATGCAACTGACGGAAAAGAAATCTGGACTATTTCAGGCGTCACCATGGAATTCGGGCAGATGAGTTATGCTATTGCAGATGGCTACGCGACGTGGTTTAACGGTTATGACAACCAAATTTACAGTGTAGGCAGAGGACCCAGCGCTACCACAGTTTCAGCACCAAACACTGCTGTAGAATCTGGATCGCCAGTAGTGATACGAGGCACAGTCACCGACATTTCAGCTGGTACAACACAAGACCAGCAGGCGGCTGACTTTCCAAATGGTGTTCCAGTCGCATCTGATGCTAGCATGAAAGATTGGATGGGCTATGTCTACCAGCAAAAACCGCTTCCAACCAACTTTACAGGCGTTCCAGTGGCAATCAGTGTCTTGGACTCTAACGACAATTTCAGAACCATTGGTACTACAACAACTGACGCAACCGGCTTGTATAGTTTAACATGGACACCTGACATCTCAGGCAACTTCACCGTCTACGCTAACTTCGCAGGCACCAAAGGTTACTGGCCATCATACGCAGAAACCACTTTTGTCGCAAATTCGGCACATGCAACAACTGCTCCTACTGTAACTGCTGCTACATCTGTCGCTGATACATATTTTGTTCCTGCAATCGCTGGACTATTTGTTCTAATCATTATAGTACTCGCATTAGTTGCACTGCAGATGTTTAGGAAGCGACCATAAAAATGCCAAACAAAAAACATCTCTTTCCCTTTTTTTTAGATTTAAAGAGAAATGGATAAGAATGGGGGCTGAGTAGGCTTTGGTTAAGATTACGCGAAAGGTTAGAGTTTTCATTTTGCGTTTTTCTTCCTTAAGTTTGTCCAGAATCTCAGCAAACCCAAGAAATTAGAAACAAGGTTCAATTTTGTTTGGTTGTTTATGCTGCTTTTCCAGTATATTTCGGCTAAAAAATTATGAATTCTGTCGCTTTTTATAGAGCACTGTAGCCAGCAGAATTGCGATGAGTGCTATTGCCGCCAAAATCAGTATGATAACGATCGGAAAAGTTGCGGAATAAGTTTGTTTGTGCTCAGAAGAACCAAACGCGTAGAGCATATGGTTGTATGACCCAATGTAAACCAAACCATTAGCTATTGCCGGCGAAGAAACAACCATTTCTCCAGTTGCATAACTCCAAATGCAAGCTCCATTTATGCTATCAAAAGCGTAAACTTTGCCATCATACGAGCCTACAACAACTATCCCGTTTGATACGGCAGGCGAGGAAGACACTTCTCCTCCAGTTGAATAACTCCACACCATTTTTCCGTTGGCTGCATGCAAAGCATAAACTCTGTTATCTCCTGAACCTACGTAGACAATACCGTTTGCGATGGCTGGAGATGAGGCGACAACACCGCCTGTTGTGAAATTCCATACAGCATGCCCAGTTGTGGCATTTAAAGCATAAATCTCATGATCATATGAACCAACATAGACTAGTCCAGCTGCAACACTCGGAGAAGAAACAACAAAACCGTTTGTAGTATAATTCCAGATAGAAGTTCCATTAGATGCATCCAACGCATAGATCTTATGGTCGTTTGAACCGATGAAAACTTTTCCGTCTGAAATAGCGGGCGAAGAGACCATTATCATGTCGCCGGTAGTGAATTTCCAAACAAGGTTGCCGTTTGTCTCGTTTAGAGCGTAAACGTTGTGGTCCTCAGAGCCTATGTATACCACCCCCTTATAGATTGCTGGAGACGAAATCGCTGGACCGTCTGTTTTAAAGCTCCACAAGTATGTTCCTGTCAACGAATTAAGAGCATAAACATTGCCGTCGTAAGAGCCAACATAAACTGCTCCATTCGCAACTGCAGGTGAAGAAAGCATAACCATATTTCCAGTTGCATAGCTCCATACAACGCTGTTATGCATCTCCGAGTTGTAACCCACCATTCCGGTGGAAGCGTTCAAAGCATATATTTTGCCGTCATGACAGCCCACATAAACCAAGCCGTCTGCTACTGTTGGAGACGAATCAATTTCGCCACCAGTTACATAACTCCAAACGAGATTACCTACTCTTAGCGTTTAACGCGTAAAATGTGCCATCCCATGAACCAACAAAAATCATGTCCCTAGCAACAGCAGGTCGAGAAATCACTTGATCGCCTGTCTTATAACTCCACAAAAATTCGCCGTTTGAAGCTTTTAACGCATAAACATTGTTGTCATCCGATCCAATGTAGACTACATTGTTGACAACTGTTGGAGAAGACGCTATTGCAGCCCCTGTTTTGTAGTTCCAAACATCTTTGCCATCTAAAATGTTTAACGCGTAAACTTTGCCGTCTAATGAGCCTACATAGACTAAGCCATTTGAAACGTCTGGAGAGGAATAGATGGCGTCATCTGCTGTGAAGTTCCAATTTAGCTTTCCATCGGAAGCGTCTAAAGCGTATAGGTTATGATCCAATGAACCCACGTATATGACGTCGCCAACAATTTCTGGTGTAGAAATTATTTGGTCGCCTGTTCTGTAACTCCAAACAAGCTTGCCATCAGTACCGTTCATAGCATAGATATTGTGATCTAACGAGCCAATGTAAACTAAGCCATCACTCACCGCAACAGACGAAAGCATGATTTTGTCACCAGTGACATAACTCCAAAGGTATTCGCCCGATGTGGCATTGAGTGCGTAAACTTTCTTATCCTCAGAACCAAAATAGACAACGCCGTTAGCAACTGCTGGATCGGAATCAACATAATAACCAGTTTTGTAAGTCCAAAGCTGATTTCCATTAGTCGCGTTTAAGGCGTAGAGTTTGTAGTCTTCAGAACCAACGTAAACAATGTCGCCTGCAATTGCAGGACGAGAAATTACTATGCCACCCGTTGAATCATTCCATATTAACGCTCCGTTGAAGGAATTAAAAGCGTAAATCTTATGGTCGTATGAACCAACATATACCACACCATCACTTACTGAAGGTGACCCAACTTGGCCTCCGGTATTAAACTTCCATAGTGTTTTGTTTGTTCTTGGCGACCGAAGAATTCGAGAAGCCAGAATGTGATAGATCGTTGTGGAACATAGGCCACGATATAGCGCTCTGCTGGTTAGTTCCATTAACAAAACTTCCTGAAACACCTGAGGCTAAAACCGCAGCTAACAAGACAACGCAAATAACAGTATTTTGTTCATCTTTTCTCTTACTATTACTCTCGAATCTAATTTGCTTATAAGATATTTTCTTTTTCTAAATTAAATAGAGGATAAATGAAAGAAAAGCACTATTTTTTGCGTAGACTCTCAGGCACATAAGCGCATGCTGGGTCAGATTCGTAAATGTCTCCAGTGTAAGCATAAGCTCTGTTTCTGCAACCTCCGCACAGTTCACGATATTCGCAGACTCCGCATTTGCCTTTCAAAACGTTTTTGTCCTGGAAACTTCTATAATACTTTGATTCTTGAACTTCTTTCCAAGCTTCTGTGAGGCTTTTTTCACGTATGTTGCCAAGCATCATTGGTTCAGAAGGTCTAAGATCAGTGTAAAAGCAAGGTATTAGATCGCCATTTTCTGTGACGCTTAGATATCCGCCGAAGGCAAAGTAAGTGCATTTGCCGTGAAACTTGTGTTGATACCATTCGTCAAAGTTTGGTATGTTTCTCTGCTTTACCACTCGAGCGAAATGTGGGCAATGAACATGTACTTCAAACTTTCCATCGTACTTCTGGGTTATATCCCATATGTGGTTAAGTGTCCATTCATATTGTTCTGGCGTCGGGGTTAGTTCCATTGTTTCTTTTGCTCTGCCGCTTGGAACTAGATGGTTGTACCAGACAAAGTTTGCATGATATTTGTCAGCCAACTCGGCGACATGGTCTAAATGCTTGTAGTTAATGGATGTAATTGCACATGCTAAACCGTTTAGGATTTTACCTTGCGACAACTTCTCGATTGCTGCCAACGCCTTTTTGTATGAACCTTTTCCTCTCAACTGATCATTGATTTCTTCAGGTCCATCAATGCTTACTGAGGTCCAAACTTGATTCTTGACCAAGTTATCGTAAATTTTTCCATCTACAAAGCATCCATTGGTTAGTAGGCAAACATTTAATCCTAAGTTTTTTGCGTAGGTGACAATTTCAAAAATGTCTTCACGCATCAAAGGTTCTCCACCTTTCAGGCCGAACCATCTTACACCAAAACTGTGTACTTCATCAACCAAATGTAGGGCTTCTTTTGTTGTCATTTCTCTGGGACGATCGCTTGCCGGAAGCATCAACATTACAATATTTACATCGGGCATTGCAAGCACCTGTAGCCCTCCAAGAAGTCATAAGTAAAGGACCTTTATTTGTCAAAGCAAAATTCCCTCAAATTCTCTTCGCTAATTCATTATTTACTTTAAGGTTTCTTTTCGTCTTAAAAAAGATTGTGCGGTACTATTAGTGTTTTCATTTTTAGCTTAACTTTGCATAAATTTTTGTTTTTCATTAATTGAAATTGATAAACGATGGCTTTTCCGCAAGATTTATAGTGAAACAGACTATCTACCCTTATTGGTGTTCAAGGGTTAACCTCTTCCAATTTACAGTGATATTCGGGGGTAAATGAAAATTCCCAAAAAAATCTGCGCTATAGCTATTTTGACTATACTTCTTGTCTCATCAATTTTTGCTGCAATATCAACCTATCATTCGAATGTTAACGCACAAGTTAGTACAACTACAACTTCTAACTTTAATTTGAATCAGTACGAGTGGCCACAGTTTCAAGGTGATTCCTCTTTTACCCGATTTTCAGCAGGACCAGCTCCTTCCACATCCTCAATACTTTGGAAATCGAATGTAACGGGAATACAACCTTATCTTGTAGCCTTTAACGGAATGATTTACGTTTGCACTAACACATCGGTTGTGGCACTAGACCAAACAGGAAAGAAAGTGTGGGAAACACCAATTTTCATTAATGGCACTTGGCCAATAGCCTACAAAATAGATAATTCTCACATGATTGTAGAAAGCAATTGTCTTGATCCACAAACAGGGAAGTTATTATGGACTAGTTCCAATTTCTTACCAGATACTGGCATTTTCACCGCCAACGTTTACAGTCCTGAGCAAAAAATGTTCTACGTTAAATTGAATTCGTATATTCAAGCCTGGGACTTTTCTGATCCCTCTAAACCGCCAACTTTAGCTTGGGAAACCTACATCCCTGGTGGCGGAAAAACAGGGATTGGAACAACATATGGCGACGGTTTGGTTTTCGCTGGCTCTTTCGAAAATCAACAAATAGCGCTTAATGCCAAGACGGGCGCTGTTGTATGGGATACACCCACAAAGGGACCGATGATTTTCAATGGTGCATATTCTGAGGGCAGATTCATCAGAGGAGGAACCGACGACAATACACTTTACTGTTTCAACACTACAAACGGCGAGATACTGTGGACGTATACTCCACTATCAGACAACGATGGATATTTCGTAACAGGGCCTGCAATCGCTTACGGAATGGTTTATGAAATGAACAAAGACGGGTATCTTTACTGCCTCGACGTACAAACAGGCAATCTGATTTGGAGAACCAACGGTCCAGACGATACTCTCCTTTGGCCAGGAATGCCTGCCGTTGCAGACGGCAAAGTTTATGTAACGATCGGTGAAAATGCCGAGTACGGTGGACAAGTTGGCGTCTCCCAGTTTGCATGTCTAAACGCGTACAGTGGGAAGCCAATTTGGACGCTTCCTATGGAAGCATTAGCTCCTAGAGAGTCAATCGCTATAGCATACGGCAACCTGTACATTATTCCAGGCGACGTAACAACATCTGTCGATGCAACTACCGGTAACGAATATTCGAGACTTAATCAAGTATGGTGCATAGGAACGAGCTCAGTTCCGGCAAGCAATTGGCCAATGTGGCGTGCCGACCCAATGCACTCTTCTACAGCGCAACAAGGTCCTTCAAGTCTGACATTGGATTGGAAATTCACAACTAATGGATCCGTTATCTCTTCGCCAAGCGTTGCAAATGGAATAGTCTATTTTGGTTCTCAGGACAAAAAGATTTATGCTGTTGGCGCATGGAGTGGTGCACTTATTTGGAGCTTTACAACTCAAGATGCTATTGAATCTTCACCAGCGGTTGCTAATGGTAAAGTTTACACAGGCGGTGATGACGGATACGTTTATTGTCTAGACGCTTACACGGGCGCTCTTATTTGGAGCACTTTTGTCAATGGTGATTTACCTTTCACTTACAATACGATAGTGCTTAAATCTTCACCCGCTGTGTCTGATGGAATAGTTTACGTTGGCTCATTAGATAATTACATGTATGCGCTTAACGCAGAAAACGGCAATGTCGTATGGAAAACCAAGACAAATGGACCAATAGAATCTTCTCCAGCAGTTGCTGATGGTGCTGTCTTTTTTGTTTCCCAAGAACCAAACGCGGGAGCTCTATACAAACTAGATGCGAAAAGTGGAGAAGTAATATGGAATCTGTCCTTACCCTATGTATATATATATCAAGGAGGCACAGAGATGCTCGGTTCTCCCTCAGTCGCAGCTGGGCTGGTATTTACATCGTCTAACTTGGGCACTTATTATGGAGTAAATGAGACAACGGGAAAAATCATATGGACTTTTAAAGACCCAGATGCAAGCGAATTTATCATATCCTCTCCAATTTATGTAAATGGTCAACTTTTCATTATTGACAAATTTAACTTAGCATGTCTTAACGCAAACAATGGTCAAACAATTTGGAGCTATTTTACTGGCGACGAGTTAACTGTCTCCCCCTCTTACGCTGATGGAAAAGTCTATATGGTTACGAGTCAACGTCACATTTTCGTCCTTGATACAACAAATAATGGCACAAAAATCGCAAACTTTACTACAGCTTCCAGCAGCTGGTCATCGCCAACTATAGCCAACGGAAGACTTATATGTAGGATGCAACGACTGGAATCTTTACTGTTTCTCTAATTCTTTAAACGCAGTAGTCTCCCCAACTCCGTCGAATCCCTCAAATTCACCAAATTCAACAAATAATTTCAAATTTCAGCCCATGACATTAATCATTATCATCGTTGTAGCATTATTGCTTGCAGCCATCGCCGCTATTGCCTATCTGCTCAGAAAACAAAGGCGAAAATAGAATTTGCCGGCGGATTTAGTTCTTCTAAACGCAATTGTTAGAACCATGAACACAAATCAGCCTATCGCTCAAGCAGTAGCAATTAGAAAAAACAAAATCGTCAAAGTTGGGACAAACGAGACTGTGAACCAGTTAATCGGCAAGAGCACGAAAGTTAGTCAATCTAAACGGCAAAACAATCATTCCCGGCTTGATTGACACGCACATACATGTGGCAGACTTTGGTAGATGCTTGTTGTGGCTTGACTTAACCAACGTAAAATCAATCAAACAACTGCAAAGCTGCATAAAACGAGAAGGTTAAGCAAATCCCAGCTGGTAAATGGATAATTGGTCGCGGATGGAACCAAAACCTGTTTGAAGAAAAGCGTCTGCTTAACCTCTCGGATCTAAATGCGGCTGCATTAGATAATCCAGTAATTCTTTATCATGAAACAGAAATGATGTGCGTAGTAAACGACAAAGCTTTGAGTTTAGCTTGTGTAACAAAACAAACTACGGTACCTTCAGGCGGAAACATCGACAAAAACCCACAGACAGGTGAACTAACAGGCATTTTAAGGGATAGCGCCACAAACCTGGTTTGGCGAGTGGTTCCTGAACCAACGGTTGATGAGCTTTCAGAGGCTACGGTGTTAGCTTGCCAAGAAATTGTGAAAGCAGGATTAACAAGCGTGCACTGGATAATTCTTTCGGAAAATGAGTTGACTTTAATTCAGAGACTTACATTCGCAAGGAAAGCTTCCTGTCAGGGTTAACGTTATTGTTCCGGAAGCGTTCATGAAACAAACTGTAGGTTTTCAAACAATTGACAATTTAATGCTACATGTTGGAGGCATAATGATTTTCGTGGACGGGTATTTAGATTCTAAAACCGCAGCGCTATTCGAACCCTACAGTGATGAACTCAAATAACAATGGTAAATTGCTTTTAACCGAGGAAACATTGGAGTCTTCAGTTGCTGATGTGCTATCCGCAGGTTTTCAGCCAGATTATTCATGCTATGGGCGACAAGGCTGTTGATGCAGTGCTAAGAGTAATCGAGCAAACGTCCAAACAAAAAAGCGTTCGTTTCCGAATTGAACAAGCAGCAATTCTAAACAAACAATTGGTTGAGCGACTCAAAAGTATTAAATGTCGTCGTTACTGTTCAGCCCAAAGTTATTTCAACTGAATTTGCTGTTTGGTCAGCTACAAAGCGTCTGGGTTTGGAAAGAGCTAAGTGGCTTCATCCGCTAAAAAGCCTCATCAAAGAAGGCATAAAAGTTGCTGGAGGCTCAGACTGCCCAATGGAACCTCTAAACCCATTTCTTGGAATGCATGAAGCTGTGCTGAGACCAAGCTTTCCTGAACAACGCTTAACGCCTGAGGAAGCCTTAAACATGTACACAATCGATGCAGCCTACTCTTCTGGTGAAGAACACTTAAAGGGTCAATTCAAGATGGCATGCTGGCAGATTTAACGGTTCTATCAGATGATCCTTTGGATGCTTCTATGCGACTAATTTTGAAAATATTAAAGTAGAAATGACAATTATCGACGGAAAAGTGGTTTATTCAAAGGTTAACTAAATAGGCAAAAAGAACAAACGCACAGCCACAATTACGCCGACACACAAAATCGCCCACAAAACAATTGTAACATCTCTAATTCGCAAAGCACCCAAAATCTTGTCCCCTGTTAAAGGCTCCAAACTGTCACCCAAGAACGTATTGCCCAGGCTTCTCCAAGCTGCACCCGCAATGCGCCAGCCATAGCCGCCATTGGCCAACCATGATTTCTGCTCGGCGTCTTTCTTGTGATCTCTGTAAGCGATTTTCCAAGCGTTCTTAGCGTCCATGCGAAGGATTGCTGCAGCAACAATCATCAGCAAACGCCGTGAGTCTTGTGGGAATGTAATTTACAACTGTGTCCAGATTTGCGCTAAACCATCCTGTATTGATGTGCTTTTTATCTTTGAAACCCACCATGCCATCAAGCGTGTTTATGGCTCGAAAAGCAATGGCGCCAGTAACTCCAAACAATGCAAAGGACATCATAGGAGACAGTTTGAAGTCAATTAGGTTCTCAGCCATAGACTCGATAACTGCACTGCTGATTTGAGAACCGTTTAGGGTTCTTGAGTCTCTTCTTGAGAAATGACTGTATTTTTTTGCTTCATCTAAGTCGTTTGTCTTTATGGCTTTGGCAGCAGCTTTTGCCCAGTCGGTTTCAAGTTTAATGCAAATCGTCATTTTAAGCAAGATAATGCCAATGAAGTGCATAAACAAAAATGCTGACATAAGTGAAGATTGCCCATAAACCAAAGTAAACTGGAATCGCAAATGTGGCAATTACCGTTAATCCCAAAAGAACGCCTAAGAATTTTTCTGTTTTTGGGTTGGGATTTTTGAAGTAGGGTTCAATTTTGCTGGTAAAGTTACCCATTAAAACAGTTGGGTGAAGCTTGAAAAACCATCTGTCAGGGTAGTTGGGTGATGGGTCACCAAGAACCAAATCTAATAAGATTGCTAGAAGCCACCATGAGAATGGCAATTGATACGTTTAAGATGTTTAGTTCCAAGAGTTAACCCAAGCACTGCTTTCGTGATACTTCGGGTAAAGTGTTTATATCAATTACGGTTTGCAAAGTTACAGAATAGTTATTCCTTTTCAATGTGAAAAAACATTTGCGGCTTTTGATGGCTTGGTTTTTTAAGCAAGAGCATCGTTAATTGGTTAAAGGTTGGTTATAGCTTGCAACCCGACGAAGAACTGAATGCAACGACATTTCAAACTTACGTCTACATGGTCAAGATGGGAAAGCCTGTTGGACCCAGAGATTTGATGCGCGGAGCCAACCTTAGCAGCCCAAGCGTTGCTTATCGAAACCTTCAGAAACTTTTGGATTTAGGTTTGGTTGTTAAAGACGAATATGGAAATTACGTTGTTAAGGAAAAAGTAAACATGAAAGGCTATGTCTGGGTAGGAAAAACCCTTTTGCCTAGCTTTGCAATATTCGGCTTTGTTTTTATTGGGAGTTTTGATCTCAGAGATTGCAATTTTGGTTCCTCATTTGATTTTAAACGACCCCATTCAAGAATCGTTTTGGCTTTTAACAGTGGTGACAGTTGTTTCTGCAGTTATTTTTCTTGTTGAGGCATTGCGATTTAGAAATAAACAAAAATTGTAATATATCATAGACAATGGATGCTTTTCGGGATATTCTCGGAAAACTGAAGTTTTGACAAAAGGGAATCTTCGAGTACTCTCCAATTTTCGATGTCTCCAGAACTAAACCTTCCATAAAGCAAATGTTAATCAGAATCTTCAATCCTAATACAACAAAAAATCAGATACCTTACTACGCATTAAAAACTGTGGTAAATTCATATGCGCGTTTGTTTAATTAATCCCCCGCGTATTCATCCCAAATTATGGGGAAAACCAAGTGTATTTCAACCTTTAGATATAGCGTATATAGCAGCTGTTCTTGAAAAGGAACATCGACGTCCGAATAATAGATGCGCCTGCTGAAGGCTGGAAAAACCTTGAAGAAATAAAGGGAATGAATTATCGACAGGGTTTATCCAACGAGGAAATAGCAAATAGAGTAAAAGAATGGTCGCCAAGCGTCGTTGATATTTCAGTTCCGTTCTCTGGTTGGTGGAAATCTACCGCTGAAGTTGTTTCCGCAATAAAAAACATCAACAAAGACGTCACCGTCGTACTGAATGGTTTACATCCCTCTACAAGACCTAACTGAATGCCTTGCAAATCCCGACATTGATTTTGTTGTTATTGGCGAACCAGAACAAACTATGTCCGAGTTAGTGGATGCACTAGAGAAAAATAGAGACAAAGTCAAGAACGTAAAAGGTATTGGCTTTGCCGAGAAAGAAAAAATAGTTATTACGCCTCCGAGACCTCCAATCGAAAATTTAGATTCGCTGCCATTTCCTGCAAGACATCTACTTCCAATGAATACATATTTTGAAGCTGTGAAAGAAAATCCCCTGCGAGGTGAAATTAGCAAACCCTGGGCAATGATGATAACCAGCAGAGGCTGTCCCTTATGGCTGCGTTTTTTGTTCAATTCATAACGTTATGGGAAAAACTTGGCGAGGAAGAAGTCCCCAGAATGTGGTTGATGAAATCGAATATTTGGTTAACACGTATAAAATTAAACAGATTGATTTTTACGATGACAATATGATGCTAGACAAAAAAAGAGGAGAAGCCATCTGCGATCTGATCGTAAAAAGAAAATTACACATTGAATGGTTTACACCCAACGGCGTTAGAGCAGACACTCTTGATGAAAATCTTTTAAGAAAAATGAAAGCTTCCGGCTGCAAAAAAATACGTATTGCTCCAGAATCTGGTGTTCAACGAGTTTTAGATCAAGATTGTCAAGAAGAACTTGAATTTGAAAGATGTTGAAACAGCTGTTATTTTATCTAAGAAAGTGGGCATCAAAGTTGGTTGTTTCTTTGTTATTGGTCTTATAGGCGAAACAAAAGACGACATAAACGAAACAATAAAGTATGCTTACAAACTAAGAAGCCTTGGCGCTGACAGATTTTACTTCAGCATAGCCATGCCTCTTTACGGGACTGAACTTTACGAACAAGCAGTAAGAGGCGGCTATTTAAAGGAGAAATTCAGCGATGAAGCCCTAGCCGAAGTTGAACCTCTAATTGAAACTCCAGAGTTCACAGCAACCGAACTTAGCGAATTATGCGCCAAAGCAAATCTCATAAACTACTCACTAACTCCCGCGAAGATTGCAAAGGCACTTCGCAACCCAAAAAGAACAATTCAGTTTTTGTTGGGAAAATGAATGCAGCTAAGAAGTTTGTAACAATTCACACCGTTAAAGGAGTATTCTGCTGACATTATACTGTTCAACGAGTTTGAGGGATGATTATTCAGACAAAAATAGCTAAAGTTAATAATATCTTACAGGATGAAATGAAACTGAAAAGGGATTCAATGCCTCCAGAACCGGCTAAATATCAAGAAACAAACTGCAAGAGTGTTTTGGGCACATTTGAGATGTTAAAAACTCAGTTTTGGACAAGCTACTGTTTTGATCCCTACAATAACTGCGAATTTAACTGCTTATACTGCCACACTAGTTCTCAAAAATATGAAGGATGCAAGGATTTTTCCGTTCCTGTTTATGCTAAGACGAATGCACCCCAAATATTAGCCAAAGAATTATCCACGTTTAAGCGGAAGGGTGTCGTTAGATTAAGCTTAAGCACGGACCCATACCAGCCAGCGGAAAAGAAATATCAAATTACACGCCGAATTTTGGAAGTGTTGAATGAGAACGGTTGGCCTTTTGCAATCGGCACGAAGTCCGATCTTATTCTACGTGACCTAGACCTTTTGGAAGAGGCTTCTAAAAAATCATGGTGCTGCATCGCAGTAACGATAACAACGCTTGATGAAAAATTAGCAAAAACTCTAGAACCGAATGCGCCCTCTCCAAAACGAAGACTAGAAGTGATAAAAAAGCTGTCAGATAAGGGCATAACGGTCGGTTTGTGGATGATTCCGCTTATTCCATTTGTAACAGACACCGAGGAAAATATGTCGCAGGTTATTGAGGCAGCTAAGAAAAACGGTGCCAAATTTGTTTTAAGCGGAATGTTGGATATGAGGGGATCGGACCGCTTCAAAAACTTTCCTGAATCAGTCAACGTACACCGTTGCTTTCAAAATATAATGAGCTGTATGAGGGAAGACCAATGTCTCCTTCATGCGGCAATATGGACGAGTCTTACTTATACGCGACATATGTGCGGTTCGATTCTGTCTGCAGAAAGTACAAAATCGAAAATTACATTCCTCACTTCTATTCGCGCAAACAAGCGCTTCTCTTTTACATTCACAACTACTCGCAATTCAGCGGCAAGCCCTTTCATGAACTAAACAAGACCGTTAATTTTCTATTTCCTGCAAAAGAGATTCTTCAGCTAATTCATGTTAAGTATGGAAAACACCCTTCTACCAAGGCATTGCTGAAGGTTCTAGGTTATTATCCAAAATAATTTTTTTGAATTAGGTTGTCTGTTGTGCACTATTTTCTGAAGGAACATCCTCTTCTTGTTTCCGAGATGATTTGATTCTCCACAAAATATGGTTTGCAGCTGTTCGCGCCATCATTCTACTGTAAGAATTCCTTCTAAGCAAATGCTGAATAACATAGCGTGGAGAATAAATGCTGTCGTAGAATTGTTCTCTAAATCTCTTAATCTCTTTGGGTGAAAGCGATAACTCAGGATTTTCAAAAACAGGCGTCATCGTATCAAAGCAATCCCAGTTAGCAGATATTTGCCACCCATTTTTCTCAACAACATTCCGCAGCTCTGTCCCTGGAAAAGGCGTAGCTACACAAACATAAACGTCGTCAGGTTTTGTTTTTTGAACAAAAGTCAATGTTTCTTTTAATGTATCTTGTGTTTCGCCTGGATAGCCAATTATTAATGAGATTGTAACGAAAAGACCCGCTTCTTTTGCCATCTTTATCGCTTTTTCGTTTTGTTCAACACGCGTTTTTTTGCTTATAGCATTGAGGACTTTTTGGCAGCCTGATTCAACACCGAAGAACACCTGTTGGCAGCCTGCCGCCCGCATCTTTGCCAAAACCTCAGGCGACACCTGGTCAACTCTTGTTTGGCAATCCCATGGCAGATTGATTCCTCGGCTTTTCATTCCGTCGCAGATTTTGAAAAGTCTCTCTTTGTTAAACGTTAAAGTATCGTCATAGAACGTGAACGCTTCAGCTCCATGAGTATTCTTTAACCATTCCAACTCGTCGAGCACGCCTTCTGCACTTCGCATACGATATTCTTTGCCGAACATGCGTGTTGCAACGCAAAAATTGCATTGGAAGGGGCATCCTCGACTTGTGATTACGGGTAAGAGTCTTTTTCCAAACAGCCGATACCTGTCAAGCTCGAAGAGGTTGTAGGCTGGTTTGGGTAGAGCATCCAAATCTTGAATGAAAGGTCGGTTGGGTGTTCGGAGAACCTGGTTGTTTTCTTTGTAAGTGATTCCTTTAATGTCGTGGAGTTTGCTGTGTTCGCCTAGGTTTTGCGCAATTTCGAGTAGCGTCTGTTCGCCTTCACCTCTAACGATGAGGTCAACCGCTGATTCCTGCGCGATGATTTGCTCATCCATAAACGTCGCGTGAGGCCCACCCATTATCACTTGGACGCCAGGCAAGGTTTCCTTTGCCGCCTTCGCTGACAGCAACGCTGAACTCATCAACGGGGCAATTGATGTTATCCCCACAATGTCGGGTTGAAAAGAGCTCAACTCTGATTTTAGGTGCTCATGATTTATGTATATGGCTTGGCAATCGATGACTTTAACTTCGATGCCGTTTTGTTGAAGAACAGCTGCCAAATAGGCTAAACCCATCGGCAGATAAAGTTGATGGCGGAACGTACCTTCAATGATAGGTGGGTTAACTAATGCGACCTTCACATTTTTCTTTTCCACCATCGACATATAGAGACACCCATTTAGTTTCCAAACTATACGTAGCTACAGTTTATATAGTTTCCAAAAAAACCAGCCAAAGACTAAGATGGTTTAAACTTGCTGTTTTACTATTTTGCTACGAGATCTAGTTCATCGATTTCTAAGACACCGTATCCGCGTTTCCAAATTTTTCGGCTTTTCTGAATTTTTAATCGTTTCTTGAAAAGCGGGCCGTCTAAAACCAGCGTGTGGTATCCGCTGCCTCCGATGTGTACGCTTTTTTCCCGTTTAAGCTTGTATACAGCATCCAAAAAGTCCTTGTCTATTTTTCGGCCCAACCATTCTTCACCAAAATATTTCGAATCTACCACAAGGATAATTGATTCAAACCCTTTGGTGATGAGGTCTCTTAGAATCTGATCAGGGTTGCTTTCCCAAAGTGGCGTAATTGGTTTTACGTTTAATTCACTGCAGATGCGGTTCATCCATTCCTTATGTGCCACGAGAGTCTGGTATTCTCTGAGTTTCTCGCTAGTGTCCAGAGGAAAATGTGGGCGGCACCACTCCAAAAACTAAACCTTCAACTCCTTTCGTCTTTAGTGAGCGAATGCTGGTTTTTAAGAATTGATCGATTGTGTCCCATCTTACTTCACCCTGAACAAGAGGCACTTCAATTGCTTGGGCTTGTTTCTGTATGATTTCTGGTGCAACCTCATGGGGAATCATGGTGCTGAGGTCTTTATGGTAAATGACGCTTGCAAGGTTAGATACTATACTTGGGCTTGCTCTTCCAACTATATTGAAGATTCGACTTAGTGGACTGATGGGCATATTTGGATTTGGTTGAGAGGTTCCTTTGTAACTGTAGCTTACAAAGTCTGAAACTTCATGGCCTTGCATAATAGCATCGTAAGTAGCAAGTGAACTGTCTTTTCCTCCGCTCCACATAGAGGCAACTTTCATGATATACCCCGTGGAAGAAGTTACTGAAATGTGATATAAAGCCTCACTTTTGACTAAATGAAGAAAAGAAAAACTGCTTGGAGCTTGCCTACAAGAAAACTGGGTCTAAGCTGATTTTTTGAAAGAGAATTTGGACCTTATTGCTCTGCGAAGGTGAGCTAAGACCAGCATGGTTGATGCTCGGCCGTAGACTCCGCCTTTGAAGATCACGCTTAACATGTAGCGGGGTCGTAAGTAGAAGCTGTGGAATGCTTTTTCGCGTGTTTCTCTGAGTTCTTCCATGGTTAAGTTATCGAGTTTAAAGGTTGGTGTTGCTGTGTCGTATTTGTCGAAGTCGAAGATTTGCAGTGCACCGCTTTCTTTCACTTGGTTGTACATGGGTGTTCCAGGGTAAGGTGTTGCAATGTAGTAGCCAACGTCGTTTGGGTCTAGTTTTTCGATAAATTTAACGGTTTGCCAGATGCTTTCTTTGGTTTCAGTTGGGAAGCCAAGAATCACGTTTGCAACTGTCATTAGTTTGACTTCATGTGCCCATCTGAAGGCTTGTTGTGTTCGCTCAATGGAGATTCCCTTATCCATAGAGTTTAACACTTTATTTGAACCGGATTCAACGCCAAACCAGACATCAGTGCATCCTGCAGCTTTCATTTTAGCAAGTAACTCTTTGGTAACCATGTCAACGCGGGTTTCGCAGTTCCACCGTATTTTTAACCCTCGGTTAAGGATGTCTTGGCATAGTGCTTCGGTTCGGGATTGATCTACCGTGAATGCGTCATCGTAGAAGGTGAAGTGTTCAGCACCAAAGGTTTTGTGCAGATATTCAATTTCATCTACTACGTTCTTTACGCTTCTCATGCGGTATTTTCTGCCAAACATACGAACGGCAGTACAGAAGTTGCACCAGAATACGCAGCCTCTGCTCGTGGTTAGGGGAAAGATTACTTCGCCGAAGCTTCTCATTTTTTCAATAGGCCACAGATGAATGGCTGGGAAGGGTAATTCATCGAGGTTTTCTAGCCAAGGGCGATCTTCAGTTCTCACTGTTTGTCCGTTGTCGCGGTAAGTTATGCCTAATATGTCTTTGAAGCTTTGTTTTGCTTCGGCTTTTTGTACCAATTCTAGTACGGTTTGTTCGCCTTCTCTTCTTACTACGACGTCGAGTTGTGGGCATTCTCCTAAGGCTTCTTGATCCCAGAATGTGACGTGTGGTCCACCCATAATTGTTAAAATGTTAGGATTTACTTCTTTTGCCATTTGCACAATTTTTAGTGCAGATTTGTATGTAAGTGTGGTTGAGGTAACTCCAACTATGTCGGGCTGGCGAGTTTTAATTTCCTCTTTAGCTTGATCATAACCAATTTTGAGAGCTTGGCAATCGATTATGTCGACTTTGTAGTTGTTTTTTTCTAAAACTGCAGCTAAATAACCAAGACCCAATGGGAGGAACGGTGGGTGCAAATGAGACCCTAAAGGATATGGGGGATTTACTAGTGTAATGTGAGTGGTCATTTCTCTTCCCTAATATGCGTTGTTAGTTAGCTGTAATACGAACTGCACCATATATATTTTGCATTTTTCTGCATCTCAGTACTAGGCTGCCTCAAAAACCTGAGAAATGACTGAAAATTAGTAGTTATTAAAAAACGTCAGAGACTAACTGTGAGCTCATTTTTTTGTTATAGTGCTCTAAACTTCGATTTTATGAATGCTGCCAAGTTAATTCCAACAGTGAGCGCCGTGGAAATTTTGAACCGCCGGGATTTGTCAAGATAGTAAGCGCGTCGCAGATAGAAGTGGTTGAACGCCTGTTGCCGAATCTCTTTGAGTTGTTTCATGCTTATCCAGGGCGTTTCAAAAATGGGTGTTGCAGTGTCATATTTGTCAAAGTCGGCTACTTTTAGCCAGCCTTTCTCTATAACCTGGTCGTACATAGGCGTGCCCGGAAACGGAGTGGCAATGTTGTAGAATGGGACATCTTTAGGACTTAGTTTTTCTGCGTACTTTATCGTTTTCCAAGCGGTTTTCTTTGTTTCGCTGGGGAATCCTAAGATTACGTTGGGAACCGGTTTTAACCCGACTTCTCTCACCCAGCCCAACACTTTTATGGTTTGTTCAGTAGTGATGCCTTTCTTCATTTCGTCTAGGACTTGCTGAGAACCCGACTCCACACCGAACCAAACCGAGATGCAACCAGCCTCCTTCATTTTAACAAGCAACTCTTTAGTTAGCATATCAACGCGGGTGCCGCAGTTCCATTTTATTTGTAATTTGCGGTTAAGAATTTCCTTGCACAACTTTTCGGTTCTTGCTTGGTCCACGGTGAATGCGTCGTCACAGAAGGTAAATGTGACTACGCCATAGTTTTTATGCAGCAACTCCAGTTCATCCGCCACATTTTCTGGGCTTCTCCACCGATATTTTCGGCCATGCATTCGTACAGTGGCACAGAAATTACACCAGAATACGCAGCCTCTGCTGGTGGTTAAGTAAAGAACATCCTCATACTTGCGCAGCTGCTCCATAGGCCAGAGATGCCGTGCCGGAAAAGGCAGTTCATCGAGGTTTTCTATGTAGGGTCGGTCTTCATTCTTGACGATTTTGCCATCGATACGGTATGTAATGCCCAGAACATCTTGGAAACCCTGTTTTGCCTCCACCTTCTGCACTAACTCCAGTAATGTGTACTCTCCTTCTCTTCTTATTACAACATCGAGTTGCGGGCATTCTTCTAAGGCTTGGGTGTCCCAGAAGGTAACGTGCGGTCCACCCATTATGGTTAAGATGTTTGGGTTAACTTCTTTTGCTAATTTTATTATTTTTAATCCTGATTTGTATGAGAGTGTGCTTGCCGTTAAGCCAACTATGTCGGGCTGACGCTTTTTGAGTTCCTCTTTAACCTGTTCAAATGAGAGGTTGAGCGCCTGGCAATCAATAACGTCAACTGTAAAGTTGTTTTTCTCCAAAACCGCGCCTAAATAGCCTAAACCTAAAACTGCAAAGGGTAAATGTCCCATAGATCCCTGCGGAGTTGGTGGATTTACAAGAGTTACGTGCGGCTTCATTCCGTTTCACTAAATGCCTTATTTCCTGAAAATACAAGATGACGGGTGCTTAAACATTTCGTAATTTTAAATAAAAACTGCAAAACTGGGTTTATGAGATGAAACACCTACTGTTTCCACTTTATTTGACCTTCAACTGCGAAAAAAGCAAGATTTTGATTTTTAAAGAAATCTTTATCTACAAACTTCCATAGTAACTATTTCTACTCGCAACAGATAGGACGTATACTGATTGATTTTGTTAATGACGCCTGCACCCCCAGTAAAGGGACCTTGGATTCATGGCAGAAAATTCATTCCAATAGGCTTAGCTTACGTTGCTGCTGCCATAGAAAGGAGCGGTTTTCAAGTCCAGATGATAGATAACTACATGCTGGAGAAGCCTATTGAAGAGATAACGGCTGAATTAGCGAAACTCAAACCTGAAATAGTCGGTATAACTTGCAGCTCAGTGACTTATAGTCGAGTTATCGAAACCGCCAAGGCAGTTAAAGAAACCGTGCCAACCTGCAAAGTTGTTGTCGGCGGCTGGCATGCCTCATACGAACCCGAAACCTTGTTGCAGAATCCCGAAGTTGACTATGTTGTTATGGGCGAGGGCGAATTCGCCATGAAGCAGCTTGCCAACTACATCATCAAAGGCGACAAAACCAGCGGACCCTCCAACATTGCTGGACTTGCATATAGAAGTAACGATAAAATCATCAAAAACCAGCGGCAATTCATTAAGAATATGGATGAGATTCCTTTTCCCGCTTGGCATCTGTTGCCGATGGACCGTTACGTAAGAGAAATGGAATATCTAAACGTTAAACCCGTGGATAACATGAGTATTGCTAGGGGCTGCCCGTTTAGTTGTGCTTTCTGTGAAACCACGGGGTTGATGGGGCGAACATGCCGCACTTTCAGCCCTCAAAGGGTTTTGGACGAAATCAAATATTTAATGACTAACTTCGGCACCAAAGGCGTGTATTTCATAAACGATAATTTTACCATTAAAAAGAAAGAAACCATTGAGCTTTGTAGATTAATCCGTGAAAGTAAACTTGACCTCCAATGGGTCTGTGACACCCGAGCCGATCTCCTCTCAAAAGAACTCGTGCAAGAAATGAAATCTGCAGGCTGCAAAACCATATGGTTCGGGGTCGAATCTGGCTCTCCTCGAATTCTCGAGAAAATTAACAAGGGTATCACAGTCGAGCAGACTGAACGTGCATTTGAGCTGTGCAGAGATGAGGGAATTCAAACTGCCTGTTCTTTTCTGCTGGGCATCCCCGGCGAAACAGTCGAGGACATGAAAACTTCATTTAAGTTCGCTAGAAAACTTGACCCTGACTTCTGCCGTTGGAACATCTACATTGCAGTTCCAGGCAGCCCACTCTATGATGAAGTCATGCAGAACCACCTCTACGACCAAATTGAAGATTACGCGGCATATGTGAAAACTGCGGATTTCGATTATGCGTCTTTATTAAAGATTCAGCGGCAATTCCACATGAGCTTCAATAAGTCGCCGAAGCGGATTCTGCATAAGATTAAGAGGGAAGGTTTCTGGACTGTTATCAAAAAGGCTCCCATGATGTTGTCCTGAGTTTTCAAACAATATATAAACTCCAAAACGGACATAGTGACCAATTGTTCTGGCTGGATGGAAACCGGATTGCTAAACAACCCAAGTCTCAAAGATCAAATTCATCAAGCAAACGTTGAGGTACATCGCTCTGAAGCGAAATACTACGAAGCTCTCCATCCAGAAGTTTATAGTAAAAAAGAGCAGAAGAGAATAAGTGACAAACTGATAATGGCAGACAAACTTGTTGCTGAAAACCACAAGTTTGCTCTTGATGTTGGAGCGGGCACAGGCAATTTAACCGGTAAGCTTTTGCAGATGGGCTATCGGGTTGTAGCTGTAGATATTTCACCTGAAATGTGCGCTATTCTGCAAACAAAATATAATGCATACGTAAAATCAAAAAAGTTAACAATAATTAATTCCCCTGTAGAAAACCTCGATTTTAACGTTGGAAAATTTGATTTAATAACTTGCTACTCTGCTCTGCATCATTTTCCAGATTATATATCTGCTCTTAAAGGCCTAAGCGTTTTCCTCAAGAAGGGCGGCGTAATCTACGTTGACCACGAAGCATCACCGTCATATTGGAAAAGTGAACAAAGCGGCTTGGCAAGCCTCATAAAAGGCATCTATTTTCATTCAAACCCGTTGCTCAACAGTTTGTATTTCCAAATTATCGGGTTAAAGGTTCCATTGATAGATTATTCGCTTTCTGATTATTGGCATAAAAAGGAACATGCGTTAAACCACAAAAGTGTCGAAGAGGTTTTCAAACAAGAAGGCTTTGAATTTTCGAAGAGAACGGATTATTATCAGAACAGCACTTGGATATGGAACCCCTTGACTTTGATTTATCAATTGATCGGTAGCCCCGAAATGAGTTTTTGGATAGCAAAAAAATAGAATCCTAACTGACACTGCCCAGTATTTGCTTTATAGATTGTACCAATTTCTGGTTATCTTTGCCTGATCTTACAGTTACTCTGAAGTAGCTGTCGTCTAAGCCTACGAAGGTGCAGCAATCGCGGATTAGCATGTGCTCTTTGGCGAGTAGTTCCTTGAGCTTTGTGGACGTTATTTTTCGGTTTGTTATTCTTACAAGCAGGAAATTTGTCACTGATGGGTAAACCTGCAAACCTTCAATTTCGTTTAGATTCTTTGCAAGCTCTGCTCGTTCTTTGCATATTGTTTTCTTTGTGCTTTCAATAAAATCAATATCATTAAATGCTGCAAGCGTAGCGCAGCTTGCGAGACTATTAATGCTCCAGGGTATCCTGACATTTTCAAGCTTCTTGACGAGGTTTGGTTCGGCTATGCCATAGCCTAAGCGTATGCCTGCCATACCGTAGAATTTTGTAACTGACCGAATAACAAAAAGATTCTCGTAGTCTTTAACCAAACCTGCCAATGTTGTCTCTTGCCCTTTATCAGCAAATTCTATATAATTTTCATCTACACTGAAAATGACATTTTTTTTGTGGCAGAAATCAAGAAGGTCAAGCAATGTTTCTTTGCTGTAGAGCGTTCCTGATGGACTATGAGGATTGCAAATGCAGAGAATTTTTGTATTGTCGGTAACTGCTCGTTTGATTTTTTCTGTTTCTAAAGTGCAGCTTTCGGGTAATTGGATAAACACTGCCTCTCCGCCAACTCGTATTGCAGCCTTTTCGTACTCGCTGAACGACGGTACTGGAATGAGTGCTTTGAATCCTCTGGGTAAAATTTCTGTTATGGCGTAGATTAGTTCGATGGAGCCATTACCTAAGACAATGTTTTCTTCCTCCACGCCATGACCCACGTACTTTGCAACTTCCATTTTGAACTCTACAGGGTTAGGATCAGGATAAAACTTGATAAGTTTAGCATACTGTTTCACAGCTTCAACAGCTTTAGGCGAAGGTCCAAGAAAATTGATGGGACCGCTGAATTCAAGCACATCTTCAAGTGGCACATTATATTTTCTGCTAAAACCCCAGATATCTCCGCCGTGACTAACAAACCTATGTTCCTTACATGTGCCCGTCAGCTTTTTCTTCCTCCATTAGCCTACCTATTTCTTTTTCCACTTGCAACTCTGCTTTATAGTGAGCGTTATACAAGTTAACAACCTTGTAAAGCCAGTAAACAACTCCAACGCCCAACGTACAAATTGTGACCAAAACATATGTTTTTATCGGTATCGTCTGAGGCATAAATATTCGCTGTGGAAAAGCAGCTGCAAGAAACGCATCCTCATTTCGCTCGTGAACCGCCAAATCTCTTGATAACAAATAAACGATGATGAAAACTGGCACGACAAGAATGATGCTTACTGCCCACGCCTTCGCATTCATCCGCGTAAAACGGCTACTTGTTGGTGGCGATTTCTTACCCTGTTTCTCTAAACGTTCACCAACCTGTTTTTCAAGTTCGTTTTCATGTTGAAAATGCCTGTTCCTACCGTCAACTAAGCGGTAAAACATGGGGAAAAAAACTATGCCGAAAGTAACAACTGCGCCCAGAAACCACATGGAAAACCAGATTTTTCTGTCAGAGTAAACTTTAGTCTGCATAGTGGCTTCCATCTTTGACATCAAACTAACCATTCAACTGCTTACAAGGTTGCAGTGCCAAACTTTATAAGGTCTTCCATTGGCATCTAAAAGTCAAATGAGCCCCTCGCAAATGCTGCTTTCAATAATAATTCCTGTTTACAACGAGCAGTCAACAATAGGCGACATTATTGAACGCGTAAAAGAGGCTGCCCAGCAAACCGGCTTAAAAAATGAAATCATAGTTGTAGACGACCACTCCTATGATAAGTCGCTTGCGATTGCAAAACGGCAAAGTGTAAAACTCTACACGCTAAAGCAGCATATGGGCAAAGGCTATGCATTAAGGGCAGGCTTTTCCAAGGCACATGGCGACATAATAGTAACCATTGACTCAGATGGTTCACACCGGCCTGAAGAGCTTTCGGAAGTGCTGGCGCCCGTGTTGAAAGACAAAGCAGACTTAGTTATAGGATCAAGATACATGAACCACAAAAAAGTGGCTGCACGCAAACTCAATGCCTTTGGCGTAAAACTATTCAACGGTTCCATCGAACTTTTAACAGGCGTAGGCATAACTGATTCTCAATCGGGATATCGAGCCATGAAAAGTGATGTACTAAAGAGTCAGAAACTTACTTCTGGCACTTACGAAATCGAATCCGAAATGCTTGTAAAAACAGCAAAGGAAAAATTTCGTGTAACCGAGGTGCCGATAAGCTTTGAGCAACGAACCTACGGTAGGTCGGGCGTTGATCCCTTGGTTGACGGCTTCAAAATTCTGCTTTCAATATTTTCAGCATTTGCGAAGGGTTAAACAGGTGGCTGACGACGAGTATCCTCAAGTTTCAGTTATAGTTGCAGCTTACAACAGCGAGCAAACCATAGAGGAATGTCTCAAATCCGTTTTGGCTCTTGATTATCCTGCGAGCTATATCGAAGTTATAGTGATGGATGGCGGCTCCAAAGATGCCACAGTTAAGCTTGCAGAAAAACTCCCTGTTAAGGTGGTTTCTATTCGCTTGAACGCTCCAGCTGCTTACAATTACGCCATGAAAATCGCTTCACACGAGGTTTTAGGCTTTATAGATGCCGATGCCAAAGTGCAGCCCCAATGGCTTAAGCTTCTTGTGCCTCACTTGAACGAGCATCAAGTGGTAGGCGTCAGCGGCAGCATAGAAACATGGAACTATGACAACCTATGGGCACGAAGCATCGGCTATGAACTTAGAAACCGTTATCGCAGAATTGGAAAATTCACTGGCCGTATAGCTACAATGAATCTGTTGCTGAAAAAAGCTGTTGTCGAAGAAGCCGGAGGATGGGACGAAAACTTGCCAAGCCAATACGACACGGACCTTGGTTTTAGAATCAGTGCTAAGGGCTACAAGATTGCGTACGAGCCTAAAGCCATCTGTTATCACTATAATCGTCCCACTTTGAAGGCATTTTATCGGCAGCAACTGCAATATGGCAAAAATACGCTAAAACTCTACTTTAAACACGGACGCTTGGCTCGCGGTGACGAAATCACGGATGTAGGCATGAATATCCAACCCTTGTTGATTCTGGGCGTTATTTTGTTTTTCATTTTGGGTATCGTACCTATATTGCGTTTGCTGTGGGTTGTTTCAGGCTTAATCTTGTTGGCGATGGTGGTTTACTTTGTTTATTCAGCGATTAAGATATCAGTCAAGTTTCACGATTGGACCGCGATGCGTCTATTCGTGCTTTACTTTGTACGGGCGGCGGCGTGGTTTGTTGGCGCAACGAACACGACAATAAAATACTTGATTGGGAGGAACAAGTGACGGCACATAAAGTTTGTTTTATTTCACCCGAGTACTGGCCGCTCACAGGCGGAACCGGTTCCTACGTTTACTACCTCTCAAACGAACTTCTCAAGAAAGGCTACAAAATTTACGTCGTCACAGGCTCAAACCAAGCCCAAGACATCCAAGTAAACCCTAACCTCAACGTTTCCTTCCTGAAAATCCCAAGAACTCCAATCGTCAAATCCTTCATGCTCGCAGCCGCCAGCAACCGCAAACTCCAAAGCGTTCGAAACACAGCAAATGTGGATATTACCCATCCCCAACTGCCTTTGACACCCAACTTTGCTGTACCAACAAGCTTTGGAAAAGCCCTGGTATGTACCGTTCACTCCACATGGAAAGGCGAGGCTGAAGCCATTCGAGGTGAACCTTATAGCCGTCTAAACGCAAACGAGAAGTTTTTGGTGAGTTTTAACTGGTTTTTGCGTTTCTTCGAAGAAGGCATGCTTAGGCGAGCACGAAAAATAATCGCTGTCAGCCACTTCACTAAGTGGGAGTTGACAAATTACTACAAGATTCCTGCAAACAAGATACAGGTCATCCACAACGGCGTTGACATCAACAAGTTTAAGCCAGCCATTAACAAACGCAAGGTCAAGGCCGAATTGGGCTTTAACCCAAATGACATAGCCATCGTCTCCGTTGGGCGACTATATGCCCGCAAAGGCTTGTTTACCCTAATCGAAAGCATGCCCGCTGTAACAAAACATTTTAGCAATGTCAAATTCATCATTTCAGGTAAAGGACAAAGCGACGAAATGAACAAATTAATCGCTCACGCGGAGAAACTCGGCGTCAAAAACAACATCATCTTCACAGGCTACTACCCAGACAAGAAACTGCCAAAACTCTACCAAGCCGCAGACATCTTCGCGTTCTCAACCTTTTATGAGCATCACCCCTTCGCCGTGTTGGAAGCATTAGCAACTGGCTTACCTGTCGTCACCACCACTGTAGGAGGCATCCCAGAAACCATTGACAGCGGCAAAAACGGATTTCTAGTCGAACCCTTCAATCCCAAGCAGTTCTCGGATAGAATCTTGTATTTGTTAGAACATCCAGTTGAGGCTGAGGAGATGGGCAAAAAAGCACGTAAAACGGTTGAGGAGCAACTTGACTGGCGCATAGTTGTCAAAGACGCCATGAAAGTCTACGATCAAGCCCTAAGTTAGCCGATTTCTATAGGTTTGCCCCGATAAGCTACCGTTACCTTCTGGAACAACTTAACTAAGTCTAGCGAGCAGAAGAAAACTTTCGTCAGGTATTCATGTTGATAAATCAACATTTGTGCTTTCACTGGCAAATCAATCCGTGGAGGCTCAAACCTGTGCTCAACTTTGACAATCGGTACACCTTCAACTCCGATGTCGTCTTCGTGCATGCCAGTTTTGTTAGCGATGTAGTTCAGATAGGTTTCTTTCCAGTTAAGCATCATGACTTTGGCAGCGATTATGTCTACGGCTAACGCATCATTGCCAGTCAACATTAACCCCATTCTGACTGGTTTGCCTTTAGTAGGTCCATTACCTTCGATGCCTGTTCTTGCATCCATAATGGTTAATTGTGGATTGAAAAGAGTGTATAAGCGATAGAAAACTTCAGGCAAGTAAGGATGTAAATAAATTCGTTTGTTGCTGGGAACGCAACCAAAAAGGTTTTTGATGGCACCACTATAAGCCATAAATTCATGCGTTTTCATCAACGGCAAATCGACCACAGCATCGGCTTCGAGGATGGTTTTGGGAAGAAACAGCCGTTTCAAGGGAGTGTTGCCTTGGAATTTTACTTCAACGACTTTGTCTTCGGATAGGTTAATGACACTGCCGCCAGCAGCTTTGACTGCGGCTTCGGCTCCTGTTTTATCGAAGGCTGTCCAGCAAGGATAGTTGAAGCCGTTTGATTCGCCCACAATGACCTCGCTATTTCCGTCACGCAACAAACCCACGAGTTGCTTCATCAATTCAGGACTAGTAACTACACCTGGCAGATATTCTGGGTGACTTAAGTTTGGCTTAATGAAAATTCTATGTTTACCTCTTAGCCCTGAATTAGCGACGGCTTCCTTGACAATTTCGCTTATGTCGTCTTTTGCACGGAAAATTTTAACTGTTTGTGGGTTAGGCACTTTTGGCACCTTTCACTCCCATTATGCAGCCGGGGTCGGAATTTAACATGTCACCATTATGGTATGCTGATGAACGGGCTCTGCAGCCGCCACAAATATATTTGTATGTGCATTTTCCGCATGCTCCTTTGAGGTTTGCTCTGTTTCTAAAAGCATTGAAGAGTGGTGCGTTTAGCCAGATGTCTTGGAATTTTTCCGTTTTGAGGTTGCCAACATTTACTGGTAGAAAGACGCATGGGTGAACATCTCCTTGGGGTGAGAGTGAGCAATACAATCGTCCTGCGCCGCATCCGCCGATAAAATCTGCCAATGGAATGGCTTTCTTCGTTACCTTAACGGTTTGCATGTGTGCCATAGACATTGTTAACTCGCCCGTACCCATTTCTCCTTGACACTGAATACCCACGCGCGCTAACTGAGGCGCGGTTGTAAGAATTGTTGTTTTGCATCCCTTAGACATTCTCGCCAGCAAATAGCGCATAAGTTTTTCCCGTTCTTCAGGAGACGGATCCTGTTCATAATGTGCTTTTCCTCTGCCGGCTGGAACAAAATTAAAGTTAGTAAACCTCTCTGCTCCCAACTCTTCAGCTAAATCAATTATTGCAGGCATTTCTTCAAGATTATTTTTTGTCGCCGTCGTCGCTATGCACACACATAGATCTGCTTCAATACAATTCTTCAAACCAGCGACCGCTTTATCAAACGCTCCTAGCACTCCTCGGAATTCGTCGTGTGTTTTGGCGCATGCGCCGTCAATGCTGATGTCCAAATAATTGACTTTGGCGGCTTTGAGTTTTTGGACCGTTTCTTTGGTGAGGAGAGTTCCATTTGTGGCAACGGATATGTAGAGCCCCCGGTCGGCTGCGTAACGGGCCACCTCAAAAAAGTCACTTCGGGTTAAGGGTTCACCACCTGAAAAAGCAAGCGCCGTAACTCCAGCGTCTGCAATTTGATCAACCACATCTTTAGCCTGTTGCGTTGTCAATTCTTCTTCCCTGATTGCGCCGCTATTTGAGTAGCAGTGCTTGCACTTCAAATTGCATTTATGGGTAAAATCCCAAACGATAAGGAAGGGCGCGTAAAGGGACATTGGCTTTTTAATTCCCATGTAAGTAAAACTCTTGGTTAAATTCATCACAGCCCGCCTTGCATACGGGTCAGCCAAAAGCTTCTCAACTTTTTCCCGCTTAAAATTTAAACTGCGCCTTAAGAATTCAACCCAGAAACCAATAATTTGCGAGTAAAAACCACTGCAGCTTTCGCATTTTCGCTCAGTTTTTCCCGAATAATCGTCTAATGCCGCTTCAAGAACCGTTCTGCCGCAAGAGGGACATTTTTTGAGTGATAGTTGCAGCATTTTTTTTGTCATAGGCAGAGTTATCACTGCATTCCAGAAACTATCGTGACTTAGTAAACTCATCCAAATTGGTCTCCTGAGACTGCAACTGTTTTAGATTAGGTGATTGGGATGTTAAATATTTCTCTAAAAACCATATTGCTTTCCATTTAACTTGAATTTCTGTCTTGCATTATTTTTTCTGCGATTTCCAAATCTCTGAGCGTATTAATATTTAGGAGAACTTCAATTTCTTCTGTAATTAATGCGCTTGTTTCTATTTTGCCTTCACCTTGGATTTTGTTGCCATTAACTATGTTGACTCCTGAAACCGCGTACCATTCGCCATTGTATTCATCGGTAGAATCCACTGAAAGACCCAATTCTTCACGGGTTTTGATAGGAACAAAAACTGCATAGAAATCTTTCCCACATGATTCAAACTGGCTAATAATTTTATCGAGAAATCTATTTGTAACTGCGGGGGAATCCGCCGGAACAGTTAATACTGGACTCATCAAGCCAGCTGTTTGTGTAGCCTGTTTGAGGTCGTTATGGTAACCTTTGGCATCTGTGCGCAAAATCTTCCATCCCTTCGCTTGGCAGTGCTTCTCAGTTTCAGGAGTATTCGGGCTTGTTACGATATAAAATTCTGAAATGTTTTGAGCACTGCTAACTGCTTCCGCAACCCAATCAACTAGAGGTTTCCCTAAGAGGCACAAAAGCGGCTTCTCTGAAGGCAGACCCATGCGAGTGCCTTTTCCACCAGCCATAATCAAAGCAGGAACTTTCACTTCAACACCGCCAAAATTGCAAACACGGCTGCAAGCAAAATAAGCGTAGCTGCCCTAGCTACCTCGTTTGTTGCCCCAATTGTGTCGCCTGAAACTCCCCAAAAGACTCTTTCTGAAATTTTCTCCATCACAAGCGCTACTGGAATACTCACCAGCATCACGGCAACGCCGATTAAACCCAGAAGTGGACTGAGTGCGTAAGCGAAAAATGGGTAAACAATGAAAACCGAAAGTCCATATGCAATAAGATTTAATTTCTTTTTTGCTTTTGCCAGAAAAATTGAGCCTAACCCTTTATGCGTAGGTTTTCCAACCCAAATAATGGTTACCATCGCCAATTTAGCTGAGACTTCAGCGGCGATTATTGCGCCGAAAGCAAGCAATGGGCTGAAGATGAAAAATAACCCCAAAAAAGCCGCAAACTCCACAATAATCGCAAGTATTGCTCCTGAGTAAGTTACAGTCCAAGCATGCGCAACCATTTTTCGGTCATGCAGGTTCCCAAGGCCGACGGCGTTACCTAAATCGATTAAACCGTCAAAATGTTGAAGCCCAGTAATAACCAATAAGAACGCAACAGTCATGGCGGCAACTGCAAGCTTAGATAAAAAATCAGTCGGCAATACCACAACCGAATTCACCCAACCAAGCACAAACCTTACAATAAAGCCTGAACCAACGAAGTAAGCTGCCGCCAAAAGCCCAATAAAGCCGCCGATCAATGGAAAAAGATACACATTTTCGGCTGTGGTGAAAATAAAATCTTCTTTTCCGCCAACTGGAATAATGGTTAGGAAAGACAGCAAATCCCTAAAAGTTTTTATAGGTTTCACTGGCGACATATACCCTACAACTAACTTGAAGAAATATAGACTTTATCGTGATTTGCATGGGAGAACTTGAGGGGAAAAAAATACTTGTTACTGGCGGCGCAGGGTTTATCGGTTATCACCTCTGCAGTAAGCTGTCAAAACTAACTTCTAACTTATCGATTTACGATAACTTGTCAAGCGGCAAAATGGAAAATGTCAAAGACGTTCCTAAAGCCAAACTTATCAAAGGCGATATACTTGACACCAATAAGCTCTGTTCTCAAGAGAAGGCTGATTTAATTTATCACTTAGCCGCCCAAGTCGTGGTTCCCTATTCTATGGAGAATCCTATGATAGATTTCGACACAAACGCTAAGGGAACCGTGAGCGTACTAGAAAAAGCGCGCAAAAACGACGCCAAACTCGTTTTTGCCTCAAGTGCCGCAGTTTACGGCAATCCTACGGTTTTTCCAACTCCTGAAAGCTACGGGTTTCATCCATTCTCATGCTACGGCCTGTCAAAAGTGGTGGGTGAAGAGTACTGTGAAATGTACAAAGACCAATATGGCTTAGACATAGTTATCACAAGGTTCGCTAACGTTTACGGGTTAAGATGCCACGGTGTTATCCATGACTTTCTAGATAAACTGGCGGCGAACCCGGGCAAACTTGAAATCATCGGGACAGGCATGCAGTCAAGGGATTTCGTTCATGTTTCCGACGTCGTGGATGCCTTGGTAAAAGTTGGCTCCAGCGATTCTGCCAATGGCAAAGTTTACAATTTAGGTTACGGCGAAACAGTAACCATTATTGACCTTGCCAAAATGATGCTTAAAATCCTCGGTTTGGAGAAAAAAACGTTCGTTACCACAACGGGGCAGTCTTGGCAGGGCGACGTCACTAAAATTTGGTTTGACATCTCCAAAGCCAAAGCAGAGTTAAATTGGAACCCGAAGGTAAGCCTTGAAGACAGCATCAAAGAAGTAATCGCCGACAGGAAAATCAAAGTATGATGTCTGCCGCGCCAGCGAGAGGATTGATCGCTCTACTGCGGCTTCCCTACTGGCTGATGACTGGCGGCTTATCACTCCTAACGGCTTTTGCCATAACGAAAAATCCTCTTAGCCTCAGTATACAAACAGTTTTACTCATTTTCTTTTCCATGGCTTTTATTACTTCTGCAGGTTTTGCGATCAATGATTATTTCGACAGAGAGAGCGACTCTGTAATCAAGCCAAAACGCCCTATTCCTTCGGGTGCTCTCTCATTAAAACAAGTAGTGGCGATTTCAGGAATACTTTTTGCAGTGGGTCTGATTATGGCTGCATTCATTAATTGGTTGAGCTTCGCAATTATCGCTGCTGATTCAGCGTTACTTCTGATTTACTCAATGCTTGTAAAACGTAAATCAGGTTTTGCCGCTAACATTTTAGTCGGCATATTAACTGGAACAGCATTTATGTATGGACAAGCCACAATCTCCGGCACAATCAACTTAATTTCTTTAAGTCTTTACCCAATCGCTTTCGGCACAATCGGTGGTAATGTTTTGCGGGATATCCTCAGCATAGAAGGAGATTCAAAAGTTGGTTATCCAACGCTTCCACAAAAAATCGGCAGCATAAATTCAGCAAAGATGGCGGCAGTATTTTTCACTCTAACCGGAGTGCTTGCGCCTCTTCCCTACCTCATAGGCAAGTTTACAGTTGCTTATTTGCCGTTTATTCTGTTATGGAGTGTTCTACTAATTTACTCTTCGGCTCGCCTCGCAACTTCCACTTCCACATTGCAGAATGTGCGGAAATATGAGCGTTTAGTAACAATGTCGATGATTCTTCTTCCGTTAGCATTAATAATCGAGGCAACACTTGGAGGGCTAATATGACCGACACTAAGAGCATCTGCCCTGAATGCCAGAAAAAAATCGATGCTCAACTAAAACAAGCAAACGGCAAAATCCAGATCACCAAGCAATGCCCCGAACACGGAAACTTCGAAGCAACACATTGGCAGAGCACAGATGTTTACAATCACATGCAAACCTACGACCAGTTCCAGTACTTGGGCGACTTGAATGCTCCAAAAGATCCGCAAGGTTGCCCCTACGTCTGTGAAACATGCACAAAACACGCTTCAGGCACAGTTATAGGAGTTATCGATGTAACCAAACGGTGCAACCTAAAATGCGCCGTGTGTTTCTCAACGTTTCCCGAGCAAGAAATCGATTACGAACCGACCAAAGAACACCTAATAAGAATGCTTGAATTCGCAAGTCAAGCCAACCCTAAGCCTCCAGCTATTCTCTTCTCAGGCGGAGAACCGACCGAACGTGAAGATATGCCTGAAATCATCGCGGCAGCACATAAACTCAAGTTCATGACAATCCTTGCTACTAATGGTGTGCGTTTAGCTGAAAGCCCCCAGTTAGCGGAGAGGATGAAGAAAAGCGGGCTAAACATTGTTTACTTGCAGTTTGACAGTTTTCATGATGACTTCTATAAGAAGGTCCGTGGACAAGCGCTTTTTGACTACAAACTAAAAGCCTTAGACGTTTGCCGCAAATACGACATGGAAGTAATCCTGGTTAACACTCTAATGAAGAGTTTAAACGATGAAGAGGTTGGCGATATAATTCGGTTCGCATCCAAAAACACTGATATTGTTAGAGGCTTGATTTTCCAGCCTATCGCTTTTACTGGTCGGGCCACGGCGAACCGATTTAGGGAAAACTTCCGTGAATTTCACTTTGCCGAAGACGTGGAGAAGCAAACTCATGGCGAAATCAAGAGCACGGACTTGTACCCCATGTCAGTGATGACTTCTCCAATCAAGATAATGCGTAAATTCATGCAGAAACCTTGGCCACTTTTTTCCTGCAGCCCGCAATGCGGCATTGTAAATTGGATTTATGTTTCAAAAGATGGCAAAATGTTCCCAATCAACCGCTTCGTCAACTTTGACAGATTCTTTAATAGCATTCGCAAAACTGCTGAGACCGCAGAGTCTAAAGGTAAACTCTCTTTGCTCTCATCCCTGTTTATGGCTTCTATGCTTTCAATGGACATGTTCTTAGTAACAAAAGAAGTCGGCATTTTAACCCTAATGAACTCGATCATGCGTATGCATCTATCACCGTCTTACCAATCGCTGGGCAAAATCCGCAGAAGAATCTTTCTTTTAGGCTGCATGGCATTCATGGATTCCTACAACTTCGACGTAAACCGAGTAAGACGCTGCGTCGTCCACTACATTACACCTGACCTTAAAATCATACCATTCTGCGCTTATAACAACATTCACAGAGTGGCCATTGAAAAAGAATTCGCGGAAAGACAGAAGAAGGCTTAGCTTATTACTTGAACGTTCAAGGCAGTTTTATCATTTGTAAAATTATAATTTCCTGAAGAATTCTGGTGCCAGAGTTCAAAAACAACCCAGTAGTTTCCAACCTCATTTAGTGTTATAGTCGATTCAGTTTGCCAAGTATCGGTGTTTCTTAAGCTTAACTGGTATGTTTGGGTTGGCTGCACGTCAATTGGGAAATCGGAAAGATTCGGTGTAATTTTCAAAAGAACCTGATAAGTCTGGTTTCCGCTTCCTCCCATATTATTAACAACTCCGACCCAGAGATCAAAAGTGCTGTTCTGGTTAGCAACCAATGTAATTGGGTAATCAACCGCTTGTTTTTGAGCGTCAAGTATATATATTGTATTGTATCCTGCTGGCTGCGTATTAAAAACCAAATAGTAACTTGCGACGAGTGCGGATACAATTATTAAAACAAGAAAAATGGCGATTGCATAGCCTTTTTCATCGTTTATGCCGATTTTTCTTCCAATGCCCATAACATGTCCTGACTGTTTTGGCATCCAGCACTCCTCTGAATATAGTGCTAAATATTTCAATCCCTGACTTAAATGGTTTAAGCTTTGTTTTGCCGTATTTTCGGGATTTGTAAGTTGTAGGGATTTCTACCATGTTATAGCCTTCCCTAGCGAATTTGATTAGCATCTCAGTTGCATAGGCCATGTCTTGCTCTACTAATTTGACTTCGTCGATGGCTTCATGGGATATTGCTCGAAAGCCGGATTGGCTGTCGCTGAGGAATTGACTATAGAAAAAGTCAAAGGTGAAGGTTATCACTTTGTTTCCCAAGAAATTAAGGAAGCCCATGGCTTTGTTTGGATCGTACATGCGAGTACCTAAAACCATATCAGCGTCTTTTTCAAGCATCCTCTCCACAAGACGGTTAATATGTCGAACCTCATATGTTCCATCGCCGTCAACCATAACGATGATGTTACCTTTCGCATTTTTCATGCCTGTTCTAAGGGCAACACCGTAGCCACGTTTTGGTTCAATTATTAGCCTGCAGAAACTTGTGTCGTTTACTATTTCTATAGTTCCATCAGTTGAGTTGCTATCCACCACAATTATTTCTTTAGGGTAAGTTACATCGTTGTGAATTGTAGTTAATATTTGACGAATGTTGCCTGCTTCATTTAATGTTGGAATTACAACCGAAACCAAATCAACTTTAGATGTCATCCCGTGCTTCTCCATATAAAGGCTATAATGATTCCATAGTTTGGTTAAATAAGCTCTTCGTATATTTCAACGAGTCTTTCAACATTTTTGTCCCAGCTGAACTTCTCTTCCATAATTGCCCTCAACTCTTTTCGGCGTGAAGAAAAATCCATATCTGCAAACTCCAAAACTGCCTTTGCAAGTCTCTCGGGCTGGTTAGCAGGAACCAATCTTCCCCATTTCTCCATTAATACTTCATTAATTCCACCAACATCTGTCGCAATTACCGGTAATCCGCAAGCCATAGCTTCAAGGGCAACCAAAGGCAAGCCTTCTCCGGATTTTGAGGGCAAGACGAAGAAGTCCGCGGTGTTATAGTAGAATGGTAAATCTTCATCTCTTACGAATCCAGCAAGCTTAAAATTATTTTCTATGCCTATTTGTTGCGCTCTCATCTGAATGCTAACTTGATCTGGGCCTTTCCCAACCACTAGAAAAATAATGTTTGGGTTCTTTTTGACAGCGATGTTTGCGCACTCTATCAGAGTGTCGATGCCGTTTTTGAAAACTAATCTCCTAACAGTTATGACTACTTTGGAGTTTTTGGGGATTCCGAGTTTTTTTCTCATTTCCTCCCGTTTTCCCGCTAAAGGTTTGAAACGTTCCAAATCAACTCCGTTATATATGACTTTAATTTTTTTTGGTTTTGCGCCTAAACTTAAAACATAATCCTTAGTGGCGTTGCTTACAGTGATTATTTTGTCAGCATCTTTTATCGACTGTTTCCCAACTGCTAAATCATTTAACCGCTCAATAGTGTCAAAAAAATTTTCGTATTCAATGAATGTGTTATGCTGAGTTAAAACAAATGGCTTATCGTATCTCTTGGCTATCTTAGCTGCAATGAGCGAAGTCAGGTAGGGGTGACCATGAGCGTGAACAATTTTACTTGATTTTACAGCCTTAAGAAATGTTTTAAAACTCGGCACCGTCGGAATCGAATAAGGAATACCGAGACGAAAACCTGTGTTTAAAGATTCATAACACTCAACATTTACGCCGTCAACCACATAATGTTTAGGTGTTCCAATACGATTCGTGACTACCATGGGTTCAAAGTTTTTTTGTAGCAGCCGTTTGCTTTGTTCGTTGACGACTTTTTCAATGCCGCCGACATGGGGTAGAAAAGTGTGTGTAACAATGCACAGCTTAGTATGAACCATGGACGCCCAACGTTAACTCCTCAATCGATAATAGTATTATAACATTATGGTAAAACAAAACTTGGAATAAGAACGCAACTTAACGATGTAAATTTTTGATATTTGAACTGTCAAATAAAAAACTGCTTTACGCCCTTCTCCATTAATAAAACACTGGAGCTTCCCGTCTCGTTTGATTTGTGTTCGCATTTTTAGTTGCGCGAGTATAAACATTGGACGATACACCTGCAACCAATGCGCCGATTGCGTCGTTTGTTATTGAACCTAGTTTCTTTAGAATCCCTGGTTTTGCTTGGTCAAACCGAACGTACTCGAAAACTGCTCGGGTTCCACCTATATAAGTCGCAATTGCTATGCCCAAAATCTCGTCAGCAACTGGTCCCGGTCTCCCCCTGAACCTTTCTTGCGTTAATCCCGGAATCAAGCCTTTCTCTGCATCTTCTTGTGCATGAAAAGCTGCAGTTTCAAGGATGGATATGTTAACGTCGTTAAGAACGTCAAGGAATTCTTCTTTTAGCATTTCAGTAGCTTTTTCCTCGCTCTCAATGCCTGGGTGCGGAACGTACATTTCAAGCGCGCAATCGATAAGGCTTTTTAGGGAAATTTCATGGTTTTCTAAAAACTCGAGAAGCGTGAGATTTTTTTTGGACATTTTTTCAACCTTGTTTTTAGAAGGTGAAGTGCGCTTTAAGCATTGCTCGCCCCAAATTACCGTAATGCTTATATGAAAAGGGTGGATAAACCAACCATGCATTTGGTGTGATAATTTGCTAAACATCGAGAAAAAAATCTGTTTACCGTACAATATTCAATTGAAAAGCAAATTATCTAAAAGTTTGACTAACAAAACATTGTTTTCATGTTTACCTGTTTCTCAAGATATTTTTATGAAAAACAATATTTTTTACATTCACTCTTTACAAGAAATAATAGTCAAGGGTGATATTAAGGAGAGCGAAACAAAATGAAAGTTATTGCATCATGGAGTGGTGGCAAAGATAGCTGCTACGCATACTATCTAGCAAGTCAGCAAGGCAATGAAATAATCAGCCTATTAACTATGATGATGAGTCAAGAAAAATCAAACTTCCACATGATTCCATCCGGCATCCTAGATGCACAGTCAGACGCAATTGGAATTCCATTGGTAAAACAGCAAGCTACTCCCGAAACCTACGAAAACGACTTCAAAAGCGCACTTAGGCGTTTAAAACTCAAAGGTGCTGAAGGCTTAGTTACAGGAGACATTTACGAAGTTGCAGGTCATGAAGAAGGCTGGCTGGGAAGAGTGCTTAAAGAAGTCGGCTTAAACCCCCTAAAGCCACTGTGGATGGGTGACACAAAACAAATTTACTTAGATTATTTAAAAACCGGTTTTAAAGCTACGGTCGTTCGCACAAATTTGCAAAAGCTAGGCGTTGAGTGGCTAGGACGAGTACTAGACAAAAAATTTTATGACGACATTCTCAAGCTCGGAAATGTTGACCCCTGCGGCGAAGGCGGCGAATACCATACTGTTGTGACAGATGGACCCACTTTCAAGAAAAAGATTGAAATTCTAGAAACGGCAAAGCACAAGCTAGACGGCGGCTTCGGATATTTAGAAATTAAGAAATTCGAAGTCAAGCCGAAAGGCAAGGTAAAACCGTAGAATGAGTACAACCCTTGACGTCCTAATAGCTAACAACCCATTAAAAGCGAAAGCTTTCCTCGAAGAAATCGACGGCAAAAACCCCCTTTTCATTTGCACAATCGGCACAACGGAAACTAGGCAAGATCTCTGGCATATCGGCGGCTGGAGCAAACCCAGAATTTACTGATTACACGCCGCCAGCTGATGCTGAATTGCTTCTGCTTGGACGCTGCAAATCCATTTCTGGAGTACCGATAACTCCTGACGGAATTCCTACACCAGCTCTGATAACAATGTCGGCTCTGCATTTAGCTGATATTCCAGTGTTGATTGCCAGCGGCGGAGTAAAGGTAAAACCTCAAATTCCCTTTCTGGACTTCGGGGGAAGCCAAGGAAGAGACATCCGAACAGGCAACTCGGTTGACAATGTTGCAGAGGTTATTGAGCGAGCCAAAATTGCTGGGCTCAACTTGGCTAAGGCTGTTGATTATCTTGTTATTGGCGAAAGCATCCCCGGTGGAACCACAACCGCTCTTGGCGTCTTATCTGCTTTAGGCGTGAAAGCTGAAGGAAAGGTAAGCAGTACCCTGCCCGAAAATCCGCATAGTTTGAAGGCTGAAACGGTTAAGGCCGGCTTGAAGGCTGCGGGCGAGAGTTTTGGCAGTTTAGCAAAAAATCCTGTTAAAGCCATTTCCTGTGTTGGCGATCCGATGATGGCGGCTTTTTCAGGCTTAGTTATCGGCGCTGCATCTCAGGTTCCAGTGCTCATGGCTGGTGGAACTCAGATGAGTGCAATCTTGGCACTCGTAAACGCTTTGAATCCTGATGTTCTCTGCAACGTCGCAGTCGGCACCACACGATGGGTTGCGAAAGACAAATCCTCCGACCTCAAAGGAATAGTTACCCAGTTCTGTGACGTCCCAGTTTTAGCTGCCGACTTAAATTTTACCTGTTCACGTTTTCCAGGTTTGCAGATCTATGAGACTGGGCTGGTGAAAGAAGGCGTCGGTGCAGGCGGAGCATCTATAGCTGCGATGGCTAAACTTGGCGGGGCAGTAACAAAAGACCTATTGCTTAAAGAGATAGAAAGCAATTATGCCTCTCTGATGGGTTTGAAGTGAGATAGGCTTGGTTGTTAAAGAGTTAAAGAACCTTTTTTCTTTCCTCACGATCTTTCCAGTAACAATGGACAAAGACATGCTCACGGACTGCGCCAAATATATGTGGCTTTTTCCTTTAATCGGTGCATTTATCGGTTTGTTGGCTGGAGTTTTCGGTTGGGTTGCATATCATTTTTTGCCAGGCATAGTTGTAGGCGGCTTAGTGTTGGCTTTGCTGTTGCTGATTACTGGCCTACACCACACTGACGGCTTGCTAGATTTTGGCGATGGAATTATGGCTCATGGCACAGCTGAGCATAAAATTGAGGTTATGCATGACCAGCTAACAGGGGCTGGCGGGCTGTCAATGGGTATAATGACTATGTTAATTACAGCTTTGGCGATCGGCCAGCTAAATATAGGTCTAATAATCGGCGGAATCATCGTAATTGAGCTTTCAACGAAGCTTTCAATGGTTGTTATGGCTTGGGCTGGAAAATCAGTTCATGAAGGAATGAACTCTCCGTTTCTTGAAGTCATGCATGGAGGGAAAGGTGACTTGCGCTTGGTTTTAGCCTTAATAATTTCATTGGCGGTTGCTTTGCCATTGTTCCGTTGGGCAGGCGTCTTCGTCATTATAACAGCCGTATTCACTGGCTTAATCATGACTGCGATTGCACAGAGGCACTTCAACGGAGTTACAGGCGACGTGTTTGGCGCAACAAACGAGATAACGCGAATGGTATCAATAGTTGTTTTGTTGGCGGTGGTCGCATGGGCGTAACGGCGCTAGTTATGGCAGGCGGTAAAGGAACCCGCATGCGTCTCGCAGAAGAAAAACCACTCATCAAAGTCTGCGGGAAACCAGTCATCGAATACGTAATTGCAGCATTGAAAAACGCTAAAAACATTGACTCCATAGTTGTAGCTGTAACTGATTGCACACCAAACACTGCAAAATACCTCAACCATTTCCAAGTCAAAATCATAGAGACACCTGGAAAGGATTATGTTTCAGACATGGGGTATGCCAGCCAAAATCTTAAGCTGGGTGTTTTTTTAGCTATTGCAGCCGATTTGCCGCTTGTTACAAGCCAAGCATTGGATGCTATCGTTGAACGCTATGAGCGTTGTGGCAAGCCAGCATTGACTGTCGCTGTTCCGATCAAAACCAAAACCAAATTAGGCATGAGTATCGAATACTCCTTCAAAATGGATGATAAAGATGTTGTTCCAGTCGGAATAAATGTTATCGATGGGCATAAACGGTACGGTGATGAATGGCTTGATCAAGATATCTTCCTTCTCGACTTACCCGAATTAGCCGTAAACATAAACACAATAAAAGAACTGCAATTGGCTGAACGATTATTGTCCAAATAAACTAATAGATTAATTGTTTACGAAAACGATTTGTAACGCTTACAGTTTTTGCGGCTTGCTTTCCAGTACTTCTTTGAGCGTGGACTTCATTTTTTTTGCGTCTACGTCGAGATTTGGTGTTTCGCATATCATTGTGGGATGCATTTGGAAGTCGGCGATTACTTGGGCTAGCATGCGGAAGTCTGGTCCATACCTTTTCTCGTCAAGCGTATGATGCTCTTTTTCTCCTTGATTGTTAAACTCGATAGCTGAGAAGTGGCAATGCATATTTCTGAGGGCTTCAGTTCCAAGCTGCTGCTCAACTTTTTCAGCTATTACCCGAAAATCCTCAACCTTCTTTAAAGCGCCAAGTCCTCTTGCGTGCAGGTGTCCCCAATCGATTACAAGTTGGGTGCCCTCTACTTGCTCGTTGATGGTTAAAATTTCGTCTAGGCTGCCGACTTGAAATTTTCTTCCCATAGTTTCAGGACCCAACTTCACCTTCAAACCAAGGCTCTGCATTTCAGCCTTAACTTCTTTGATTGCATCAAGACAGGTTTTGAATGCAAACTCTTTTTCAAAAAGTCCATAAAAACCGACATGAAAAACTAAGACGTATGCTCCCATCCAGTCGGCAGCTGTTGCACAAGCAATCAAGCGGCGTTTACTTGCTTCTACAACCTCCTTCTTGCCTGCCAAGTTAATGTAATACGAGCCGTGCATGCTGAGCTTTACATCGTTTTTTCTTGTTTCTTCGCGGAGTTTTTGGGCATGTTCTTGTTTTATCTGTGGTTTTTGACCCCACTGAACTGCTTCGTACTCAAAAGCGTCCAAGTCCTCTTCACGCAGAAGTTTCGGGGTATCAAATGTTGTTGCTCCCATAAGCCTAAACATCGGCGGCACTCCTGCTGGACCAAAACGAGTTTGCTCTGTCATTTTATTCAGCCATAAGTGAGGAATAAGTTGTCAATATCGTTTTCCCCTTTTAAGAAGCAAGATTAATATCAAATCATTTGTAACAGGAAAATTAGAGCTCCGTTAATTACCGCTATTATCCAAATTATCAATGTTGGCATCATGTATTTTTTTGCTCTTGCACATCTCATTCCGGATGAATAAAACGTTAACTACAAAGCTACGTACGCTAATCCTGAAATGAAAGCCAATAATCCTAAAATAACGTGAAGCCATATGTTAAAAGAAAACATTTTCTGGAGAGAAACAATCTCACCAAAATGATTCACAAAAGAAGGAACCATAATTACAAAAATCAAAACCGCTTGGAGTGCTAATGCTACAATCGTCAAGATTCCGTGCCTTATCAGGTTCTTTTTAGTGTTTATTCCCTTGACAAGAGGTAATCCCAAGACTAGTAAGAATACTGCAACAACCGACAATGTTATTGTAAAGGAATCAATCAGTTGCATGCTCAAGCATAGTAGCTCCGAAAGTAAGGAAAAACTGGTATTCTTAAGCTTTTTTTTGTTTCAATTAAGGAAAATAGCCGACATCAAATTATGTGCTCGGCTATTTGAAATAGATTTTATCCCAACTCCGACATTCGTAGGTAATATTTAATCTTATATTAAACTGATTATAGTTGGAACCGACACAAAAAAATGTATATAAACGGCTATTGCTAAAATTCCGACACTGATTGCGAGTAAAGCGTAATCTCCGCGATGAAGTTTTAACGCATACAGGTTGGTGCGTTTTTTTGTTGCTCCCCAGGCTCGAGACTCCATAGCCTCTGCCAACTCCAAACTTCTTCGTATAGCACTAACAATCAGGGGAATCAGAACGGGCACATAATTTCTAATTCTCTTAAGTAAGCCGCCCTTTTCTAGTTCAAGTCCTCTGGCTTTTTGTGCATCCATAATTGTCTGGGCTTCCTCCGCTAGAACTGGGACAAACCTGACTGCAGTGGTGAAGGCGAAAGCAAACTCGTAGGGCACTCGCGATTCTTCCAAAGCTAAGCCTAAATGGTCTGGGGAAGTGGTGAGGAAGAAAACTGAGAAGGACTCAACGAGCACTACGAAACGAAGTGTAAGCGAGGCAGCATTCTCTATGCTTAGAGCCGATATTGTATAGCCTGAAGTGAAATAGGTTGTCCCAACATTGATAACGAAAATGAGCGCCGCCAAAAAAGATGCTCCTCGCAGTGAACGAAGCCACTGTCTCTGAACTCTTGCTAACAAAACAAAAGGAACTTGCAAGAGAAAAAGTAGAAGCAACGGTATAATTTGTGAGAATAAAATGGCAACAACGAAAATTGAAATTACGTAGACGAATTTTATTCTTGGGTCTAAATTGTGAATCGGAGAGTAAACTTTCCTAAACCTTAATCCGTCAAAAACACTCATTTCGAATTTTTGCTCTCCTTGGCTTTCAAAATTATTTCTTTAGCTTCGTAAATGTCAATGATGTTTTTGGGAAGCCCTAGAGGCGAAAGTTTCATGAATAATTGCGCAATCTGAGGCAGAACAATAGACGACATTTCTAGCAGAGCGGGGTCTGTAAGGATATCTTTTCCTATACCGTCAGCCACAATTTTGCCTTCTTTCATTAAAACAACCCGTGGGTTGCTTTCCGCCACAAATTCTACATCATGAGTGACAATAACAACTGTTTTTCCCTGAGTTTGAAGTTGCAAAATAAATTGGCGAAGAATTTCTTTCTGTTCATGATCTTGTCCAATAGTAGGTTCGTCTAAAATCAATGTTTTAGGGTCCCAAGCCAAAACGGAAGCTAAAGCAACTCGTTTCCGTTCTCCGCCGCTAAGAAGGAAAGGTGAGGTCTTGCGGTATTGAGTTAAAGATAAAAGATTCAACGCCCATGTAATTCGCTCTTCAATTACTTGTGGTTTAAATCCAAAGTTTTTAAGTGCAAATGCAATTTCGTCTTCCACTGTTTCGCTGAATAATTGGTGATCTGGGTTTTGAAAAACAAAACCGACATTTCTGGCTAGAGTCGCTACACTTGTTTTAGTTGTTACTACTCCATCTGCCCTTACTGTTCCAGTTGAGGGCTTCAATAGACCATTGAAATGCTTAACGAATGTTGATTTTCCCGCGCCGTTTTGTCCCATGATTGCGACGAATTCGCCGTCTTTTATGGTGATTGAGACGCCCTTTAGCGCTTCCACTTTGTTGGGGTAAGAGTAGTGAACGTTTTCTGCTTCAATCATTCGGGTTTAAGAGCCTCCAGCAGTTGGTCGGCTAATTCTTCAGAAGACAAAGGTGTTGTGTCGCTAAGGTTTAAGCCGTCCTTTTTCAACATTTGGTAAAGCAAGGTTGCTTTTGGGATCCCAACACCCATTAAACGTGTTTCATCTGCTGCAAGAATTTCTCTTGGGTTTCCTTCGAAACGAACTGTTCCTTTGTCCATTACAATAAGGTGATTTGTGTATTTCGCTGTTAAATCCAGCCGGTGCTCCACAAGGATTACGGTTATTCCTTGTTTCTTGTTTAAATCGTTAATTACTTCAAAAATTTTTTCTGCACTTAACGGGTCAAGAAAAGAAGTTGGCTCATCCAAAACAATGATTTCGGGTTCCATCGCTAAAACTGATGCTATTGCAACTCGTTGTTGTTGTCCTCCTGAAATCTCGTGAGGAGAACGTTCACGTAAATCATAAATGCCTGTTAGATTTAAAGCATAATCAACCTTTTTTCGAATTTCTTCTCTGGGCACCCCGACGTTTTCAAGACCAAAAGCAACGTCTTTTTCAACGGAAAGTGCAAACAGCTGGTTTTCTGGGTTCTGGAAAACCAAGCCGACATGCTTCGCCATCTCGTAAGTGTGACATTTAAGCGGATCTACACCTGCAACCGAGATTTCGCCTTTTAACTCGCCTTGATAGAAGTGCGGTACTAACCCGTTGAAGCATCTGCACAAGGTTGTTTTGCCGCAGCCGCTTGGCCCAGTAATTAGAACAAACTCGCCTTTCTCTACTTTAAAGGAAACATCTAAAATTGATGGTTTGGATGCGCCAGGATAGGTGTAGGTGAGGTTTTTTGTTTCGATTATAGCCAATTTTTGTGCCTGCTAACCATAAGCGTGAGAGTTTTCTCATTTAAGGGTAGCTACGCTTTTTTGGATATTTTCTTTTTTAATAGCACAAGACACTGTTTTAGTGTTGGTTCTATTTCGCCTGTTCCGCTTACTCCCGCTGCCATTGCGTGTCCTCCGCCGACTCCCTGCAACCACTCGCCGAGTGGCGTCGCAATGTCTTTTCCAAGATTAATGCCTGTTTCTTCCATGAACTGGCGAGAGCTACGCAGGCTCATCTCGATTTTTCCATTTTTCAAGCCTGCAACAGCTGACATATGAGCCCCTAAATCAACTAGGGCTTTAGCTCCTGACGCTTGATAAGCACTAACATGAGACAGTGCAATTATCCACTCATTGATTCGTATTATTTTGGCTCTTTTGCAAGTTTTCAACTTAGCTAACCGCTCAGAAGTATCAATGGGCAGGGCAAACGTCGCCAATGTCTCCTGGGCATCTATCCCTAAAGTAACTAATTTACCGATAATTTGTAAAGTAGCTGAGCTTGCCAACGCAAAATGACGAGTGTCAAAAGCTATACCGATAAACAAGGCTTTAGCTTCATTGATGTTAGGCTTCGCTTTAGCTTGCACATAAAGCCTGTAGACTATTTCGCAGTTGGCTGCTGCTTTCTCATCGATAACGCATGCTTGACAGATTTTTGTTGTTTCTGGATTTGGATAATGATGATCAATTATAATTTTTGGCGCTTTAGATTTCTTAATCACTTCTGCTACTTCGTCAAGCTGGTCAATTGTGTTTAGGTCTAAAAGCACTATTACATCTGCTGATTCAATGTTGGGCTTAAGATTTACTGTGATGGGCATATGTTCGAGAAGGACTTTAGATGGTTTGTTTACGCCTTGAGGGCAGCCGATCTCAGTTACAACATCGGGTTTGAACCGCTTCAGCAAACACTGTAACGCATAAGCTGAACATATTGCATCAGCATCTGCACTGCGATGACATAATAAAAGAACAAAAGCCGCATCAGTTTGATCTAAAACTTGAATTATTTTTTGGAAATCGTTCATTTTATTTTTCTCAAATACTTTTCAATGGCTTTATGAGCTTCATTTGTGGCTTCCTTAACCAACCCTTCTGCATCGACGTCTTCTGATTGGGGCGACAGGACAAGGTCCACTTCTACAGTAACGTTTACTGGTTTTGACCCTGCAGCTTCAACACTAATATCTAATCTATCAACCATTTTTGAAGAAACCTTAGAAAGAATAAGTTTTCTTGCCGCGTTCTCAGCTGTTGAACATAAAGTTTCTATTTGCTCAGTGGTTAGGTCTGGTATTCCCAGCTCTACCACAAGCTTCACCTTAAGATGATGGCTGAGAAACTGGACTCAGATCTTCTTGGAGTTTAGTCTGCGCTTCTTTTATTTGGCTGCGCATTCTTTCTTCTTGCCTTGCCAAAACAGTGCTTCTTGTGTCCAAAAGCTCTTTTCGCTCAACTAAATCTTCAGTAACTTTTGGTTTCTCTGCCTTAACCAACAATGATCCAATTGCCTTGTAAATCACTGCATCTTCGGCAGTTTTCTGAAGTTCAGCTATTGTTTGTTCTACTTCTGTTTTTTCCATTTCAACCTGTTGTTTCTGCGCCAAAATTGATTGTAAGGTTTGCTGCAACTGTTGTAATCTAAGAAGCCTTTCTTGCACGTTAGGCGGTAACTTGGAAATTTCGTCACTCAAATTTTATCCATCCGTATCCAGCAATAAGATAAGCTCTTAATTAAGCGTTTCCAACAAGACAACAGCGAATATTAGCCTTGCAGATTGATTGTTTGATTCCAATAGTAAACATGTTGGTAGGGCACATTAGAAACAGGGTATCTTGAATCGTCAAAAACTATGTCAAGAACTGGACCATACTTGATTAGAAGTTGACTTATGTCAATTGCAATCGGTAGAGTCCTGTTATCACTTAGCCAGAAACCCCAAATGGTATCATTTGGGTTGCGTATGCCCCAACCAAAATTATGAGGCAACACCAACGCGGCTTCTGGAGTGCTTAAATCAGTGAATTTTTTAGTCGTTACGTCATTCCAGAATCTTTGCATAGCAGAAAACTGACTGTCCGTTAAAACTCCATAGTTATTATAGGATCCTTGTAGCGCAAGAAACTGACTGTTCGTTAAACCTCCATAAATAGTTTGATTGTATGGGTAATCAAAAATTGTGATGTATTTGGCACCTGCTTCGTAAGACGTCAACATTTCATTGTAAATTTGGTCTCCTCCTTCCAGGTAAGGCGGTAGGTTATATTTCCAAGTGATTATTGTTCCCCAATCTTTGTTTTGCATTCGCGCTGCACCTTTTACTTCCGCTATTTGCTCTGCAACACTTGTGCGGTTCCCTCCTATCTCGGCAAACACGGTACTGTATCCGCCCAAGTAATCCCACCAGTACAAACCGTAATCCGAAATGAACATTGGGATTTTCGCTGCAGTTAAATTTTGAACTCCTGGATCCATCCCCATCACGTCATTTACAAAAAAATTGGCTTCTATGTCATAGTTTGTAGGTAACGTGCCGTTGTCTACATCAGCTTTCATTTTTAGGTAAATGGCATACAAGTCATTGGCTATCGGCACTCCTATTTGGTTTAGACGGGGCGCAAAAAGTGTGTACCAATTTCTCCAATTTGCATCCAACTGTAATCCACCAACTTCGTCATTATAGTATACACCTAGAAACTTATCGCCCCAACGCTGGGTCCAACGCTGCTTAATGGCGTCAAGAGATTGTGCTTGCCAGAACCAATTCCAACCTGCGGGGTTAGTCACGTCTTTGATTCCCATGTTTATAATAACGCTTAAACCTTTAGAAACAGCATAATCGCAAATTTCCTCAACGGTCGTTTGGTTTTCGCTGATGGGGTTTCTGCCTGAATCCAAGATGAATAGATTCGTGTAACTTTTTACTCTGTCAATAAGCAGTTTCGCTTCTTGAGTGGTGTTTCCGCCGAAAGCAACACCGATGTAAGCGCCTGGGTCAGCTTTAGGCGTGTTTACGCTTGAATATGAACTGTATGTTGCAGCAATGGAAATCGCTAGAATAAGGATCAGCAAGATTGGAAGAAGATATTTCCTAACTTGTCTGGGATTACTCATGGCCTAAGACTTAATGAACTCTACCGATAGCTCTCTTATCTTATTATCGATACTTCATCCTTTAAACCAATTAACTCCAAAAAAGCAGATGAGCATTAGCCGATCAATTGCTTTAACACGGGTATCTTCTTCAACGGAAGGATCACGGCAAGGCAAATGAACAATGTAACAACGGTTATCAAAGGAACTCCAATGATCGAATTTATTGTATTGCCATTAATTGCGAAACCGAAGTAGCCTGATTGAAGGGACTCAAGGATCATTACGTGGAATAAAAATAGCGGCAACGTATTTTGACTAATTACTCTGAGAAATTTATTACCTTTAGTCTGCGGACTGACTTCTTTGTTATCTTCGGGCGGTTTGAGCGTGGTTAAAAGCAGGAACAACATAACCGACGCAAGAATCATTGTTGGGCTTAGATATTGTTGGAAGAAAAACATTGTTACTCCTCCTATAGTGGCAGCGAGCGCATAAGTGCCAATTACAGTTAGGGCTATTCCAATAGACATTATCATTACGACAATTGAGCGGCGCATTTTTATATTTAGAAGAACTGCCCCTAAAATGAAATAGCCTACCATACCCGTAATTGTTAAAACATTGCTGTCTAAATGGTATGTTGTGAGCAAGCCTGCGAACGGTATGATGGATGCACCCAGAAACCAAAGTATCGTGAAGTATTTCATTATCTTGTTGTCTGCATTAGCTACCAGTATGCGAAGGATCGGCGTTAGAAGATACAGTCCTGCCAGCATGTAAAGGTACCAGAAATGGTAGTATGGACCCGTTAGTATACCTTGAACGATTGCGCTTGTAGTAATTGCTTGATGTAAAACGAAAAAGTCATATGCAAAATAAGCTGCTCCCCAGAAGATGAACGGTAGCCCTATTCTAGCCCATCTTTTCTTGAAAAAAACATTGATGCTTTCATTTTTTGAAGGTTGAAGCAGAAGAGCACCAGTTAACATCACAAACAATGGAACCCCTATTCGCCCCAAACTTTGGTAAATATCAACAGTCACCCAACGAACGATTTCAAATTGACCCATTTGTTGAATAGTTAAATCATTTGCAGCATGAAGCAAAATTACGCCAACTATAGCTATTGTTCGAATAAGGTCAACGGGAATAGAAAGTCCTCTCTCTTGATTCAACTTCTTTCCCTGCTGCATAATACATCTACATTTTACTCCTTTTTGCTAATAAGGGTTAACGTAATTACCTTAAGATATGCAAAAATTCGCTACGACCAATTATGCAGATTAATTAAAATTCCGAATGAAAAATTACTTTTCAACTTTAATCATTTCAAATCAATTTTCTGCAACAAACAAGTACTTTTATAAGTTATTTCCTAGGCAAATACTCTATATCACGCTATAGGGCGCTTTTAATTGGAAGGGCAGAGTTTAGATACAAATAAGAGGCTTGCAATTCCAGACCATCTTATCCGCACCTTAGCCATTTTTTTGGTCATATTGCTTCACGCATCAAATGAAGCACTACAAGCCTCTTCTGTGCCCGTATCTTATTGGTGGACCGCAGCGGTTTACAAAAGCTTGGCGCTTTCATGCGTTGCATTATTTGTCATGTTAAGCGGGGCATTTTTGCTCCAGCCAGCCAAACTCAATGAACCTATACGTGTTTTTCTTAAGAAGCGTTTAAGTCGTCTAGGGGTGGCTTTTGCGTTTTGGAGCATGGTTTATCTCGCGTGGGGTTTTTACCTCAGCCATTTACCGGTAACATTGAGCAATATCGGTCAAGGAATACTGAGGGATTTGCTTACTGGCGCCGACTACCAGTTTTGGTTTATTTATCTTATCGCTGGTCTTTATTTGATAACGCCAATTTTGAGGGTGGTAATAGCTAGTGGAAATCAGCGGGTTATTCGTTACTTAATTGGTCTTTGGTTTGCAGGCGTTACAATCGTGCCTCTTATACAATTGGCCGTCGGTTATACCTTGGACAATAGGGTCTTCCTTCTCGGCGGTTTCACCGGATTCTTTGTATTAGGCACATACCTGCAGAAAATAAAGTTGCGCTCCTCCCTACTGTATGGATTGTTAATCGCAAGTTTTGTCGCCACAATATTTGGCATATGGGTATTGAACTATCCATTAAACTTCATAGGGGAAGGCAGCTACTCTTTTGATTACCTCACAATACCCGCAATTTTAGGGTCTGCTGCTTTATTTTTGATTCTGCTAAAGTTTCGTCCAGATTGGCCTGGAGCTAACCACAAGACATCTAGCAAAGTTGTTCGAGCCATCAGCAAAAACACTCTGCCTATTTTCTTGTTTCATGTAATAATTTTAGAGACATTCGAGAGAGGTTTGCTAGGATTCAAACTAAGTTTTACCACGTTAAACCCTATTATTGAAATTCCATTGCTTGCGGTGCTGACTTTTTTCATTACTTTAGGTTTAGTTTTATTAATGAAGAAAGTGCCTGTCCTCAAAAAACTGATAGGATAACAATCTATGATGAATTTGAAGTGATTGCCGCATAAATTGTGTTGGCAATTATTTTAGCACCGTCACCGTTTGGGTGGAGGCCATCGGTAAAATATTCAGGATGGTTAATCAAAGGTGTGTAAACATCTATTATAGGTAAGCCAGTTTGATTTGCCACTTCTTTTATGCTGGGGATTACACCTTGCAAATAGCCATCGATGCCTACTCCGAGGGTGTTGTTGAATATTGGCGGCGGCTCCACCAGAAAAATTTGGGGTTTGCTGCTTATTGCCTGTATGCTTCGTATTAATGTCACATAATTTGGTACGAAAGCACTGATTTGGCTGTAAACGTCCGGATGAGCATCGTTAGTTCCAAGCATTATAATAACGGTCGTCGGCTCAAAATATTTGGCATTTTTGAATTCGTGGTTAAAATAATATGGTTCACTTGTGTTGAAAATTACAGTGGAACCACTAAAACCAAAATTGCATACAACTGATGCATTACCCATCAGCTTTTGCAGATATTCTGGATACCCTGTCAACTCAGTGATACTATCACCAAGGCATGCTACACGCGCTAATTTGCTATCGCCACTTGTACTTGCAAGATTTTGTGAAAAGACTACTATTAAACTTAAAGTCAAAATTAGAATAGCTATGATAACTGCTGCGATTCTCTTGGTTTTTGTGTTCATTTCAATTCTTGACGTCCGAGCTGTTAATTGACCTGTGTTGGTAACGAAAGGTTGGTGTATAGAAGTTCTTTTGCTTTACGGTTTTAAGTGTAATTGTTGGGTGAAGTCTTTTTAAGCAGTCTAAACTATAGCAACCTTTGAGGGAAAAACGAGTGGAACGTGCCAAAGTCGTTAAGGAAGAAATACAAGAAAAAGACATGCGTTTTCTTGCAGTGTACGTGGAAGCGAAAAACTCATGCATGATTATGCTTAGCGAAAAAGAAGATAAACTTGGAACCTTGGCAATTGCTGTTCCTAAAAGTAAAGACTCGATTGGTGCAGCAACTTCCTCTGTGCTTTTAGGAGATAAGAATGAAATTTCTGCAAGGATGTTTGCAGAATATGTTGCTTCTAAGAAGGGAAAAATCGCTATGGTTTCGGTTTACTTAGAAAAAATAGGTGAAATTCAGGCGCAAGAATTCTTCATGCATTTACTTGACAAACTTATCAAATCCGAAAGCCAGAAGGAACCAACCGCAACTTAAAAATCAGCCATTTTCCTGCAGAATTTAAACCGTGAAAGCCCCGATGATTTGTAAATTAACCGACGTTGATTTTCAAACCATCTTGACGGTAGTGAATGATGCCGCAATGATTTACAATGGAAAAATCCCAACGGATATGTGGAAAATTCCTTACATGCCAGCGCAAGAGCTCAAAGAAGAAATCCAAAGAGGCGTCCAATTTTATGGCTTAAAAGAAAAAGGTGAATTGATTGCCGTAATGGGGATACAACGGGTCAGTGATGTAACGTTAATCAGGCATGCTTATGTGTTGACAAATTACCAGCGAATAGGACTCGGCGAAAAACTCCTCAACCACTTGCTCAGTTTAGTTCAAACCTCAAGTGTGTACGTCGGAACGTGGGAAGCTGCAGGTTGGGCAATAAAATTTTATGAAAAACATGGGTTCCAACTTGTATGTGAAGAAGAAAAAAATAAACTCTTAAAAAAATATTGGTGCATTACTGAACGCCAAATTGAAACATCAGTAGTACTTGAACTAAAAAGGCAACTCCAATGAAACAAACTCTTCTCTTAAAAGTCAACTCGGAAAATCCTGACCTAGAAAAAATTCAGATTGCGGCCAAAATTATTCAAAACGGCGGTTTGGTAGCTTTTCCAACTGAAACTGTCTACGGTTTAGGCGCAAATGCCCTCAACCCAGATGCGGTTCTGGCGCTTTTTGAAGCTAAAAAAAGACCGTTAGATAACCCTCCAATAATCCATATTGCAGACACAAACGAAGTTTACAAGCTATCGCGTGAAGTGCCGCGGAAAGCTGAATTGATTATGAAAGAGTTTTGGCCTGGCCCGTTAACCCTAATTTTTAAGCGTTCAAACATAGTTCCAAAAGAAACAGTTGCGGGTTTAGAGACGGTTGCAATTCGAATGCCAAAACACAAAGTAGCCCTCGCACTAATCAAACAAAGCAATTGTCCCATCGCTGCGCCAAGCGCGAATCTGGCAGGCAAACCCAGTCCAACAACCGCAAAGCATGTTTATGAAGACCTCAACGGAAGAATCGACGCCATCATTGACGGAGGCCCGACCAAAATCGGTGTCGAATCTACAGTTTTAGATTTGAGTGTTGATCCTCCGATGGTTCTTCGTCCTGGCGGAACAACATTTGAAGCGTTGAAGCAAGTTTTTGGCAACGTGCAGCTTCATCCCTTTGTTGAAGCAGAAAAGGAACTGCCTCTTGAAAAGATAAAGTCTCCCGGAATGAAACATAGGCATTACGCGCCAAAAGCAGAAGTCATTTTGGTCGAAGGAACAGTTTCAACTGTTAAAAGCAGAATTCAAGAACTAGCTGATTCTTACGCGCTTAGAGGTTCAAAAGTAGGGATTTTGGCTACCGATGAAACTCAAAAATCGTACAAGGCCGCCGTGGTTAAATCTCTTGGTAGCCGATTCAGTTTGCCAATTATTGCGCAAAACTTATTTCGCTTATTAAGAGAAGTTGACGCCGAAAACGTTGATGTCATTATCACTGAAGGGTATTCCTTCTGAAGGTATGGGCTTAGCTGTCATGAATAGACTTCGCAAAGCATCCAGCTACCACATAATTAAGACCGAATAACGCAACATATGAATTTAATAGAATATTGAGTTTGTTCCATGCGATACAAGAATTAGACAGAAAGACCTGTTAATGCCGAGGATGTAGGAGAAAGGGCATAACTCTGAATTCTTCAAATATCATCTGCAAGCATTCGACTATGGAATACCACCTCATGTCGGCTGGGCAATTTGGCGTTAATGGTTTAACGATGATTCTGAGCGGAAAAAAGAATATCCGAGAAGTAACCCCGTATCCGCGGGATCGAGCAAGGCTGACTCCTTAGATCGAGTTCAGTGTCTGGGTTTTTGAAATCTGCATTCTTTTTTGAAAGATTAGAAATTTTAAATTTGAAGCTTTTTCTTCAATTTTGCGCTGTTTCGTTTTGGAATAGGCTTGGAAAAGGCTTGAATTGGAGAAAGATTGGATTTGGCGGTGTTTTGCTTTTGAAGTTGTGAAGAAATTTGACGTGGTTCTGCGCTGTTTTGACGTGAATCTGGGCATACTTGACGTGTACTTGCATGTTTTGAACGTATAGAAAGTTTGAGCCGTCTCTGCTTCAGGGTTTGGCAGCTTAAAGAAATAGAAGACAATAGATTACCAGCCAAAATAGAGTAACGAAAATAACAAAAAGCTATTTGAGAAATCTAAACCAAAAAGCTACAGCCTAGTCAATAACGAGACTGTGTGAAAACACGAATTCAGTTTTGGAAATTGCTACTTATATTTGAAAATAAGGTTTTAATCACTGCAAAATCGCCATAAAAATAACAATTTTCTGAACCTGAAATTAGTTTTTATCCAGTCTCAAACCTTGACTAAAATCAGTCAAGAGACTTTTACGAATAGCCTTTTATCGCTAATAGTTTCTAACATTAAATATGGGCAATATCGGCAAGAGTTTCGCATTGTTGCTTGTTCTATTATTCATAATGTCCTTAGTTTTGCTACCATCTTTCACCGTTAAAGCCCAAACCAGAACCCTCATTGTTCCAGAACAATACCCAACTATCCAATCGGCTGTAAGCAATGCAAGTGCAGGAGACAAGGTTTTTGTAAAAAAAGGAGAATACTATTGTTATTCTGTGGAAATTAGAAAACCGCTATCATTGATAGGAGAAGACTGGAACAAAACAATAATCCATGGCGAACCTCAACCCCATGGTTGGGCAGGGACATATAACACAATTAAGATTTACTCCTCTGATGTGAGTGTTTGCAACCTTACTTTTGTTAGTTGTGTAGTCGCCATTACAGTATATGAAGACACTAAATGCTCAAATATTCAAATTATAGGTAATAAGTTTCTTGGAAACCCCTTTGCCATAAGCGCTGGCGAAGTTAGCAATTTGGTGATTTCTAAGAATTATTTTTCAAGCAATAGAGAAAGAGGTTCAACTGAGGTCAGTATTAATTCTGTCGATGGAATTGTCTCCAACAACGTATTTTCGGGCAACCTTGGGTGCTTGGAATTATCTGGAAAGAATGTCAAGGTTTTTAACAATCAGATAACAAATAATACTTTTGGCATATCGCTGAAGTATGCTTTGAATGCTAATGTTTTTGCTAATAACATAACATTCAATACTGGGTATGATAGTGATTCTAAAGACTATGGGTACGGCGTTGAGTTCGATGCCAATAGTAACGATTCAGCAGTTTATGATAACTACATCGTCGGGAATACCAACGGTATTAACCTGCGAAACTTTGTGATTGACTACCCTGACCGAACGAGTGAATCACCATTTCTAGGGTCAAACAACTTAATCTATAACAACAATTTCATCAATAATTCCAAAAACGCTAATGTTGAGCATAAATGGTCAGGCGAAAACTCCACATATCTGGTAAACTATACAACTGGAACAGCAATTGTTTCATGGGATAACGGTGCAATCGGCAATTATTGGTTTGACTATAATGGTGGCGGAACATACGATATTGACCAAAACAATATTGACCATCATCCGCTTACTCAACAAGTCGATATTTCTCTGCCAACTATAACATCTACTTCGAAAATTTCACCTTTACAATTTGCAGTCATTATTTCAGCAATTATTATAGTGGTTGCATTAGCCGCTGGGTTGTTGGTTTACTTCAAGAAACATAAGTGGCAAAAATAACCTTGCTTGAGAAAAGGTCTATCGATTTAGTTTAGAGGTTTTTCGATGCCTGCTATAAAGCAGCAAAGAGATAATTATAATTGCTAAAATTGAAACGACAAGTATTGGAATCGCTAGTTTAGCTACTAAACTACTTATTGATAAAGAAGGCGTTGCCAAAGGAGTTGGCAATTGAGTGGGTGAAGGTATAGGCAGAAATGGTTTTGTCTTCGTTAAATAAATTTTGCCTGTCAATGAATTACTAATTGAATAGTATCCAACACCTAATGACACAAGTGCTCCATCCGATGTTTCAATAACAGATGTTAATCCAAGAGGAGAAACTCCTCTATCGCTAACATAAGTTATGTTTTCTACCCATTGAGTGTCGTTGTAAGAATCGGTCTTGGTAATGTTTCCAAGAGACCAATGAGCAAATCCGCCATCGCTGGTTTTAATGCTTCCAACTGTAGAATAAGAACCTCCGTGCTCCCAAACAGGGTAAGTAACGCCAAGATTAGGAAGATTTGAAGGGTTCTCAATCCCGTCACTCGAATAATTCTCAACCCATTGAATATTGGCTTGGGAATCGGTCTTAACCAGATTGGGAGTAAATTGGTAAGTTGTACCATAAGATGACCACCAGCCCGTTATTTCAAATCCACCATCATTTGTTTGTATAATAGTTTTGGCTTGAAGGTCATCAATTGTTTTTTTCCATTCTATAAAACCAGTTGAATTTAGTTTGTAAACGGTAGCTGGCTGAAAGCTAACCGAGTGTGACCAACCTAAATCCATGAAAGCATATCCACCATCCGCAGTTTGGATAACATTGGAAGCTGACTCAAACCCACCCATAAAACCTGATTCATTATTACTATAGCTATTTTGCCACTCTGTTGGAGGTAGAGCATTTTGTGAGTTTTGAGCATTTACGGTTTGTTGGAGAGTGACCATTGGCATAAGAGATAAGGCGATAAGTAATACAACAAAGGATTTACTGATATTACCCATATAGCAAATATACGGTATTTCTTGGCGATAAAAGGTTATTCGTTAAACCTCTTGACTAAGGCAAGTCAAACTTTCTTGACCAAACAACCAAACAGAGATGGATATACAGTTGCTTGGGAAAAGGTCCATAACCTACAATTAGAAGGACTTTCTGGTTTTACCTTTATTTACGCCAAAGCCAACAAAACAACACCGATAATGGCAGTAAAAAATCCATCCGAAAGATAGCTCATATAATACATAGTTACATTAGGGAAAAATAATTCTCCTCGAAATGACATTGCTGGCAATTGTTGAGTACCTGTGCCTGAAGAGAATAAGCCAAAATAACTGTTACCTAAGCTTCCTGACAATGCATTTAGAACTTGAAAATTTGAATAAGATTGTTGGTTCCCTACTAACCACTCTGAATTCAAGCTTAATTCCAGTCCAAGAGGATAAACTAGAATACCGATAAGAATCAAAACTCATGAGGCATTTTCTAGTTCGTAACTTATTATTTCCCACTATAGCTAATATTATCCCCAAGCTGATTAATGTAAGCGCAGTCCACCCAAACCAATATTCTACTCCTTCATTTGTAATCGCAATTTTATAATCATCCTCACCGACACTTCGACAGAACCCTACACCACCCGTCAAAGAATACAAATTAGCGGAAGCGTCTACTCCATACCCCACACTATGACCATCATAACCCGAATTTTGTGTCGAAGCGCTCATTCTCCACCAAGGCAGAAGCAGACTGGTTAGGCAAAGAAATATTCCAACAAGTAAAAGAAAAGTTTTGACTTTGTTTCGCATACTAGTTGTTAAAAGCCGTAGCGATAAAAGCCTTCTCGTAAAAGATTCTTGACTTGGTGTAGTCATATTTTCTTACAAACTCACATTCCTATTTTTGATGTATTAAACCGTCTGAATCGCACAATAGAAAAATAGAATAAATATGAACTTCAGTTCCCGTCAAGGAACTTTCAAATTTAGGACATCGAAACATATTTTCCGTATCTTATTCTTATTAAGTTGGCTGAATAGAAACTTTTCACAGTTGTTAAAATCAATAGTTTATTACTTTGAGTTATCTCATCGTTCTCTATGTAATTCTCAAGAACTTTATCGGCTTCATTCAGATTTATCGCGTTATGCCTTTCTGAATCATCAATGCAACCTCAACCACGTTAGGCTTTAGTAAAAGCAATTCATCTGGAGTTTTACCTAAATCGTCAGAGTATTTCTTAAACCAGCGAGTATAGGTTTTTTCTGTGACTTCGCGGTTCTTCATTTTTGAGTTATAAAAGTTTCTTCCGCTTTCAAACCCCAAGAGCTATGCTTTGTCGCCATCGGTCAATTTACTCACTTATAGTCACCTCTCACTAAGCTAAAATTAAAGAATTCTGAATTTTCGCTATGTATTCTAATATTTATCTCATGAGAAAAATTTATATTTAAATATTCGATTGATGAATTCCGTTATTACTCAAAAATAAACTATTGGTGAAAATTATGTCTCAAGGTGGAGGAAACATTCCAGTTCTAGTATTAAAAGAAGGCACAGGCCGATCAACCGGTCGCGAAGCACTAAAAAACAATATCATGGCGGCAAAAATAGTTGCTGAATCAGTAAAAAGCACGCTTGGTCCATGCGGTATGGATAAAATGCTTGTTAACAGCATGGGCGATGTTGCCATAACCAATGACGGCGCAACTATAATGAAAGAGCTTGACATTCAACATCCAGCAGGAAAAATGCTCGTTGAAGTTGCAAAAGCTCAAGACAACGAAGTCGGCGACGGAACAACAACTGCAGTGATTTTGGCGGGCGAATTACTTTCAAAAGCCGAAAGTTTGGTTGACAAAAACGTTCATCCAACCGTCATAATTGAAGGTTTTAAGAAAGCAAGTGAGAAAGCTCAAGAAATTTTAGATAAAATCGCAATTCCCATTTCAATTGATGATGACAAAACTCTGAGGGATTTAGCAATCACATCCCTATCTAGCAAAGGCATTAACGTTGCAGAAGACCACTTCGCAAAAATCATCGTTGAAGCAGTAAAACAAGTAACAGAAAAAATAGACGGCAAATACGTATCGGACATTGACCTAATAAAAGTCGTTAAGAAACATGGAAAAAGCCTAGATGAAACAGAACTTGTCAAAGGCATGGTAATCGACAAAGAAATTGCAAGCTCACAAATGCCAAAAATCATTGAAGGCGCTAAAATCGTTCTGTTGAATGCAAAGATGGAAATTGAAAAAACAGAGTTTGACGCTAAAATAAACATTGAAAGTCCAAATCAAATGCAACTTTTCCTCGACGAAGAGGAACGCATGCTCAAAGAAATGGTTACTTCAGTTACAAAAGCTGGCGCCAACGTTGTCTTCTGCGAAAAAGGTATAGATGATACGGCACTGCATTTTCTTGGCAAAGCTGGAGTTCTTGCTGTTAAAAGCGTAAGCAGCAGCGACATAGAAAAACTATCCAAAGCTACAGGCGCCCAAATAGTTGCAAACGTAAAAGACATTAGAGCTGACGTTCTTGGCAAAGCTAAACGTGTTGAAGAAGTAAAAATCGGCGACGATAAACTTCTTTATGTTCGAGAAGCCAAAAATCCAAAAGCTGTAACCATCGTCATCAGAGGCGCATCCAACCAAGTTATTGATGAAGCAGAACGTTCACTACACGACGGTTTATGCGTTGTACGCAATGCAATAGAAGACGGCAAAATCGTTGCAGGCGGCGGTGCACCAGAAGCAGAACTTGCCAAAGGCCTACGAGCTTATGCAGTTAAAGTGGGCGGACGAGAGCAACTTGCAGTAGAAGCATATGCCGATGCAATTGAAGTCAATTCCACTAACATTAGCCGAGAATGCAGGCTTAGACCCCATAGACATCATGGTAGCACTCAGAGCACAACACGAGAAACCTGAAAGCCAATACTTCGGAATAGAAGTTTCCACTGGAAAAATCAAAAACATGAAAGACCTACTAGTCATTGAGCCACTCCGTGTAAAGCAGCAAGTTATAAAATCAGCCACAGAAGCAGCAAACATGATACTGAAAATCGACGACTTAATCAGCATAAAAGGCGGCGGCAAAATGCCCCCAATGCCTCCTGGAGGAATGGGCGGTATGGGTGGAATGGGTGGAATGGGCGGCGGAATGCCCTACTAAAACCCAAACTTTTCTTCTTTTTTAATTTTTCAAAAAGACTTTTACGTCGTTTTTGTTTTTAGTCATTTTTAGTAAACTTATTATTCAAATGAATAGACATTATTCGGTATCTTGGAGACCTACTATGAAGCATGTCAAGATCAATGCCTTCGATTGCCCTGACGCTTGGTTCAAAACGTTAAACCAAATTTGGAAAGAGGGCGAAAACTTCAATGTAGGTTACGGTTCTGAAGTAACTGAAACTAAGAAACTTAACTTATCAATCGAAATTACAAGTCCAGAAAACCGGCCGCTTGTTGCGGACAAGGCGCCTTGCGATATGAAGTATGTTCAATGGTATGCGTTAACGTACTTGTGGTGCGGAGAAGGAAAACAGGATGAGACTTACACTTACGGTAGTAGACTAAGAGAGCCTGTTGACCAAGTCGAAGAGGCTATCCAGCGCTACGTAAAAGAGCAAAATGACCGACAAATAACGATGGTTGTAAGACTGCCTGACGACATCAAACTGTTTCGTCCAGGTACTAAAGAACGCCATGAACCTCCCTGTCTTAGTCTCATTGACACAGAACTTCTTGAGGGCAAAATGCATTTAACATGCTATTTCCGATCGTGGGATGCCTATGCAGGTTTACCAGCAAACATTGCCGGCTTACAAATGTTTAATGAGGCTTTTGTTTCTGAAATCAATGAGAGAGCAAATCTCGGTTTGAAAACGGGCAAACTGATTTTTCACTCAAAGAACTGCCATATTTACAAACGTCAATACAACTTAGTCAATGAACTCTTAGAGCCCAAGGACAAAGCCAGCAGAATGGCATTAGGAATGCAAGACACCAAAAAAGAGTAATCGGCGAACAGATCTATTTTTTTATTGGATAACCGAGGTTTGTCCAAGCGGTCATTCCACCAAGTACATTGCTCACATCAGTAAAGCCTTCTCTTTCCAATATGCTTGCGGCGGTGCTTGCGCGGTTTCCAACAGAGCATGTCACAGCAATCGGCTTGCTTTTTGGCAAAGAATCTATTTTGTCTGGTAAGTCTGCAAAATGAATACATTTTGCATCTTCTACAATCCCATCCTCTTTCCATTCATCTGGTTCCCGAACATCCAAAAGTAAAACTTCACTTTTCTCCAGTTTTCTTTTGAGATCGAGAGCCGACATTGTACTTACTCGGTTGATGGGTTTTCCTGCTTCTTGCCATTCATTTATGCCTCCGCAGAGGTAGCCGCACATATTATCAAAACCCAATCGGCGCAGTCGAGGGGCTACAATGTCGATGTCACTGGGGCGTTCAAGGACAAAAACGATGTATTGGTTGGGTTCTCAGTAACCAACCTGGATAAACGCTGGTTCCCCCAAGCCACATGCTTAAAGAGTTCGGAATATGTGACCCAGCATAGGCGTAAGGCAATCTTGTATCCATTACCATAACACTGAGTTCCTGCATTTCCTCTTCAAATTCTTTAAGAGAAAACGGCTTAGGATAAGACAGCTCGCTAAG
>CAWDYC010000006.1:0-189544 GCA_963806535.1 Candidatus Bathyarchaeota archaeon | reverse complement strand
GGTAATATTGGGTTTGGTAGGTTCCTGTAATTGTCGTTGGCTGGGAAATGGTTGCTGAACGGTTATCGCTTAGGAAGTTGCATCGTGTATCCTGAAGTCCGTTAATGACTTGAGTAGGGAATAAACCGGTAATTTTGCCGCCTGAGTTAACCCACTCGCTTGCTGTAACTGAGACAGATAAGAAATTTCCAGTCGTTGCATAGGTGACCAAGTATTGCGTCGAATAGACTATGTTCTGTGCCACTTGGCTTGGAACTGAAAAACTGCCGGATATTTGACCTGGAATGTATCTTGTTTGGCCGTTTTGAATGTTGTTTGAAGTGTTCCATGTATAGCTTTGTGCTGATAAATTACTGACGAATATCGTGCTAGTTATAGAAGAGTAGTTTTGGCCTCCGAAAGTTACGTTCCAACTTGTTCCGGTCTTCAATCCGCTCTCAGTGAAAGTTACGACGTAACCAGTAACCGTTAAACTTCCGACATCAGCTAATCCAGTGTAATTTGCTGTAACAATGTAGGAACCAACATTATTTGTTTTAATAGAGTTTCCCGTTACTGTAGCCCCAAGACAACTAAAGGTTGTTAGCGAAGAAACATCTCCTAAGCTATTGCCAAATAGATCATAGGCTGTGGCCGTAAACTTTTCCGGTATTCCTGCAGCAACCGACGATGTCTTTGGACTGATGACTATATGGTTTAACAGCCCTGAATTTGCTATTACAGTCAAAGTTGCAGAGTCTGAAAGTGTTCCAAGAGTTGCCTTTACTGTCCAAGTCCCATTGTAGGCCGAAGTGTATTTATTTAGATTCCAAGAACCGCCTGCGGCGCTGTCGATGCTCCATGTAACTATGCTAGTAACGTCCCATGTGTTGTACCCATCTGAAGCAGCAGCAGTGAAAGTTTGAGTTGCTCCGGCTAAAATCAAAGCTGTTTTGGGCGATACCGCAATAGAGGCAATGTTCGGTAAGTGCCCAGTAACTGTTAATGTAGCAGTATCAGATAGTCCATTGTAAGTTCCTTTCAGTGGATAGCTACCGGTGAAATTTGAGTATGCTAAGTTACCAGTTACAGTAACGCTTGAATTCATACTGCTGTAAACTGCGGTTACGCTCCAGTTGTTACCGAATATGTCATATGCAGTGGCAGTGTATGCTTGTGAAATGCCAGCATTTACTGTGGCTATTTTAGGTGCGATGGAAATGTGGTCAAGATAAGCTTGGCCTGTTGCATGGGTGACAGTTAGCTCGGCAGTAGCAGTTTTGCTAAGATATGCTGCTTGTACCGTATAAGTGCCAGCTACTTGTGATGTGTAAATATTTCCAGACCAAGAGCCTCCATCTCCTCCAGCCTGGATAGACCACATGGCAATGGTACTTATGTCCCAACTATTTCCAAATGAGTCATAAGCCGTTGCCGTACCAATCGCTATGTTGGGTGCGGCGACATTATTTGGATTCATCGAAGCAGTAATGTAGGTGAGATAAGCTTCGTCGGTTGCGTGGGTAACGGTCAAACTTGCAGAAGCAACTTTGTCTTCGTAAACAGCTTGAACATTGTAATCTCCTGCCATATTCGAAGCGTAAACATTGTTTAACCATGAACCGCCGTCACCACCAGCAGGAATGCTCCAAGTTGCCAACGTACTGATATCCCAGCTGTTGCCAAACGTATCATAAGCAGTAGCTGTACCAGTTACGATGTTTGGTGCTGCAACTGTTGTTGGATCTATTGAAGCGGTAATGTATGATAGATATGCTGCGTCGGTGGAATGAGTAACAGTCAGAGAAACAGTTGTGCTCACGCCTTCACAGAGAGCTCGAACTGTATAAGTTCCAGCGGTATTGGACGTGTAAATGTTTCCTGACCAGGATCCGCCGTCGTTGCCTTCGAGAATGCTCCAGGTGGCCAGATTGCTTATATCCCAGCTGTTTCCGGAGGTGTCAAATGCGGTAGCCGTTCCAGTAACAATGTCGGGTGCCGAAACAGTTGTTGGATCGATGGAAGCGGTGATGTAATCCAGTTCATCACAGTTTGGGGAAATAGAGTTTGCAGGAGTTACTGTTAAGGAAGCTGTATCAGATTTTCCTTTGTAAGTTGCGGTAACTGTCCAAGTGCCTTCTTTAGTGACTTGCATAGAGTTGCCTGTCCAAACATAAGTTCCGGCGCCACTGTCAATACTCCAAACTGTTCCTGGAAGAGTCGAAACGTCGCGACTATGTCCTGCTCTATTATATGAAAAAGCTACATATGTTTGGGATTGTCCAGCAACAATCGTTGCCTTCTTTGGACTTATGACTATATGATCTACACTGCGGTTTTGAAAAATGTCATGTTTGTTAAGATTAATCAAGTTGAGAAAGCTGTACAAGTTTTGACCGCTGGCAATTGTGGCTTTTTGAATGTTATTTTGGGAATTGGAATCTGATGCTCGCAAAGAGGTTGAATAACCGTTTACTTGAATTAGACTCGAAAATGCAAATAACTGTATGAAAATTATTGTGACAATGATTAATGTTAAGAATTTAGATTTTTTCACTTTCTTCACCAGAGACTGAATTTGCAGCTGTGGAGAAGAGGCAATAAAGAATACCCTTAGCGCTAATTCTTTTGATTGTTTTCACTTGAGATCTTCCCCTTCTCCCTCAATACTGATTTGTTTGCCTAGTTGTCCATAGCTATTTATAAATCTGTTCATAAATAGCGCTAAATTGTTTGATTGTCGTTAGCATCAGATCAGAATTGTTATATTTGAAATGTTGTTCTTTATAAAAAGCAATGTTTTTAAAAAAACTGTTGAAATATTATTTATATGGTTCAAGAATACCTGTTAATATTTTAGCGATTTTGTAATTGGCTTTGAATTTTTTGTGGGCAAATCATGCTAAGCGCATTGGGCCTCGTTTTTGCAGCCCAGCGTTGTTGTTTACCGGTCATAGATGCAAAAGTTTTAAGTGTAAAAAAAGATATTGTGTCCCAAGAAGAAAGGGGGAATATTCAAGTGAGTAGTCTTAAGAATACAGTTGATAAACTTAAAAATTTGGAGTCTGAAAAATTAAACCTTTTGGCAGAAATAGAAGAACTCAAAAGAATAGCGGAAGCTAAATCTAACGTCTTAGCAAGTGATATCGCCGCTTTGAAGGAGGAAATCAACTCGTTAAGAGCGCTGATGGGAGCAGAAAAACCTCAATTACCCGCGAGTGATGAGTCAGTTTCAGAAAGAAATTTAGTTCATGTAAAAGAGCTTGCGGAGAAAACGGTTAAAAAGTCAAATCAGCTTGGGTCCCAGGTTTTTTATACTTCACCTTTTTCTGAAAACTACGATGCTTGGCTTACTAATCTACATCAGGTGATTTCGGATTTTGAGTCTGATTCTGAAGTAAAGGTGGATGAGCAGTTTGTCAAGGATCGTTCGCAGATTGTTCTTGAAGTTGGAAATGTATTTTCAAAGAAGAAAATGGAGGAATCAAACATTTCTACGGTTGCGAAGGCCTTAACTGAGCATAATCATCTTCTTGTGGAAACGGATAAGGAGTATGCTGAAAAAGCGAGAGAACTCAGCGATGAAAAAGACTCGGAACTTCAACGACTTTCAAATCGTGTGCGCGACCTGGAACGTCAGGTTCTAAGCCAAGTAGAAGAGGATAGTAAACGGAAAATTCTCAAAAAGAAGACTGATGATAAAGTTCCCCAAATGAGGCTGGACCTAAAGTCTGCCAAAAATCAGCTAGAGAGTGAACAGCAGAATTTTGCCGCCGATCAACGTAAACTAGATGAGGATTATGAGGCAAAAAAGAAGGCTGTTATGGGGCAAATGGAGAGTTTGCGTGAAGAGCTAGTAAAGTTGGAGACTGATACCTCGTTAGATGCTAGGCAAGCAGCGTGTAAAGCTTTGGCTGATGCTGTAAACGCTCAAGTTCAGAGAACCTCATCAATTGTTTAAACAACAAGAGTGAACAACCTTAGGCGAAAGAATCTTAGCGATAGCAAGCGCAAGACTCATATCAATCGGCTGGCTGGAGATGAGATGAAACTTAATGAAAACTGACCATGCAGAGTACAATGTAAAAGACAGCGTTGACAGAATCAACCAAATACTATCCGCCCAAGACAGCAGTTATGAGGAACGAGACCAGATCCCATCCCGCAACGAATTAACATACATCAATGGATTCTACGTTAAATGTTGTGTCCTCTGCGTGGATATACGAAAGTCACCCGAACTAACCGATTCTCAAACAAACATTGCGCACGTTAAACTTTACCGAGCGTCCATTTCTGAAGTTATGGCAGTCATGAATGGCAACCCAAAGTGTGCAGAAATAAACATCGTAGGCGACTGTGTAAAGGGCGTTTTTAATACCCCATATCAAGAGGACGTTGACGAGGTTTTTTCTACTGGAGCAAAAATCTCCACATTGGTTGACATAATTAATTACAAATTTAAGAAAAATAACATAAATGAAATAAAGATCGGCATTGGAGTGTCATATGGGAAAGCCTTAGCAGTGAAAGCCGGCTACAAAGGCAGCAGCGTAGGAGAAGTAGTTTGGATGGGCAACGCAGTCAACGAAGCATCAAAACTTGCAGCTTTCGGAAACAAAGAAGTCACAGACAAAGAAAGCATGTTTTCAGAAATCACTTATTACAATCTAAATGAAAAAAACAGAGAAATCCTCAGCTTCAACTCAGCGAGAAACTGCTACCACGGAGATGTAGTGAATTCATATATGAAAATGTGGTACAAACAACATTGCCCCTGACTCCAAGACGGATGCCTTGTCAGGACTTATGCAGCAAGTTATTGACGGATTTTTTGTGCATTTTTTGTTCTTTGTGTTTTGAGTTGCTTTTCTGATTTAGGCTTTGGTTTGTTTGCAGGTTGCGTCAAAAATTGTCAATAAAAGTTAAAATAAGTCGAGAAAAGTCAAATAAAGTCAAAATAAGTGAAGAAAAATGAATAATGCAATCTAAGTTGCTTAAAAAATAACTGCCGTCTATTGCTTCATACATTAACCATCATAATCTTCAAATCTCTGCCAGAATAAAACGGAAGAAAACATCCAGGTACCAAGAAACTTTCATCTAAGCCTTCCTTAATGGGGAATAATCGTTCACTTGCTTGTTAAGTGTAGTTAACAAATCTTGTTAAAGACAATAAACCCCGTTTTGCTGAACTTGACAAAGTACGTAATTTCAATTCTCAAAAAAATATTAAAAACATAACAAGTGTTTAAGGGATTGCAGCAACGCGAGAGAGAGAGGAATTGAAAAAATATCAAAAGATAAGTAGTCGCAAATTCGAAAAACTATTGGTTCTTTTTCTTGGTTTATTTTTTCGTTTACTATTTTCGTTAAGTTCCAAAATGAAGAAGCTGTATCAAATCAGCTTTAAGAATCTTAAAAAACCGGCAGTTTTCTTCATAAGCCTATTATTAGTAGTAAGTATGGTGTCAATCTTTATTGTGACGGCCGCCCAAGGGATAACACCTGACCCCGTCAAAAATTCAACTGCAATTGATTTAAATCTTCGAATACTGACAGGTACTCCAACGCCTACTCCAGGACCAACACCGATTATACACTCAACGACATCAACCAATTCTCTACATTTACCTGGCATAAAGCCAAATCCAACATCAAATCTATATGCAACTTTACTACCCCCAACTGATACTTCATCACCTTCACCCATTTCTACACCTTCCATTACTGCAACTCCAACCGATAACCCAACGCCAACACCTACTGCCACGCCAACCCCCACTCCCAGTCCTATTATGATAACCCCAAATCCTTCACCAAGTCCAACTGCGATGCCCACATCAACTCCATCGCCAACATCTACGCCGATTCCTACTCCGACTGCAGCGCCAGAACCAACGCCTACAACAACACCATCACCAAATGCCACACCAGAGCCAACCCCTGATCCGACACCGAGCCCAACTGCAACGCCTTCACCTACCCCTATACCAACGCCAACAGAAAGTCCGACCCCGACAGCTACTCCAACACCTACACCAATCCCAACACCAGATCCAACGCCAACACCTTCCCCTACTCCAACTCAGACACCTGAACCAACTCCAACTCCCACCCCAGCCCCAGCTCCAAACAATTTGGAGGGACTAAACGCTTTTTATCCAGACATGAACGGTGCAGCTTCGTCTTACACGACTCTTGACAATTCAATTAGTCACAATGGAAATCCAAGCATCAAAGTAGGTCCAGATTACGTTCGAGGCACACGGGAAGTAGACGGAGCATGGTTAAGCGTAAACCCAGGCGACCACATAGTATTTTCCGCTTGGATTAAAACAGCGGCATTTTCAAGTAAAGACTCATATTCTGGCGCAAGAATCGGGTTAGACTTTTACTTAAGCAGTTCGCAGGGAACGGGAATAGCAACTGTTGATAGTGTAGGGCACCAAGCAGGACATCCAAATGACGCCGAAAACGTGGCGGGAACTTGCCGTGTACCATGGGGAAACGACTGGACATTAGTAACTTGGGATGTTTATGTTCCAACTAATTACTACACTTATGTTACGACCAATGGAGTCCACACTTGCAGCCCAGTACAGATTAGCTCCGTGGTCGCATGGTTTGATGCGCGAGACGTAACTGATAATGCCTATGCATGGTTTGCAGACCCATCATTATACATCAATCCCTAGCCTCTTATCACAATAATTTCAGTTGTTATTTCGAAAATAAAAATAAGGAAATTCCCCTTTTCTTTATTGTTAACTTGACCTAATTTGAGAAACGAAGGTATGTAACAAGCGTTACTGGTTCTGGAATGGAGTAAGCGGATGAACTAAGCACAAGCGACCTTGAATTACATAAAAATGGGCTTCACTATCATTTTTTATTTCTTGTTAGCTTTCTTATTATTTTTAATGGAATATCCAGTATTCTTGATATTATACCTAAGCCCGAAAACATAGTTCTAAGGTTGTTAACGTCTGACTGATTGATCGCGCCCATTAATGGAGCGGAAACTATGTAGACAGCTAGAAAAAGTATTGCCCCTCCCACTAATAGTATCCAGTATGCAACATTGAAAAAGTTGACGAAAAGATAAACCGCAACTGTAGAAAGGGTAGATGCAAGGAAGATTTTCGCTGAGACGCCAAAGTCAGCTTTGGCTCCATAATGAGTCCATATTAGATAAAGTGCTATGAATGTGCTTGGCAAAGCCGCGATTGGGAGACCTATTATTAGTCCAATTACGCCTAGCCAAGGCACCAAAAGAAAAGCCATTGGAATTGCAATAATTAGACTTAGCAAACTCAGTTTCATTAAAAGTTTTGTTTCGGCAAAAGCAGACAAGATACTCGATGTACTACGATTACCAAAAAGCGAGAGCAAGTAAAATACTAAGCTTAATGCGAGAAAAAGCGGAGCAGAGGGCCATTTGTTTCCGTAAAGGGTACCAATAAGTGGTTTTGCAAGTACAATTAGGGCTAATGTTGCTGGAATTAAGAAAAGATTAGCATACTTGATAGATGAAGCAAATACGGTTTTGACAAGGTTAGTTTCATTTTTAGTGATCTTAGAGAATGCTGGAAATAAAACGTTGTTTATTGGAACTGTAATAAAAGTTATGATAACCACGAAATTGGTCGCAATTTTATAGTTTCCTATGACTGAAGCATCTACATACGTAGCCATAAGAAAAGAGAAAACAGGAGTTCCCAAATTGCTTATGAGATTACCTATGCCCAAAGGGATACCGTATCTTAGTAATGGCTTTAGTGTTCTAAATATCTCAGACCTGCTTGTTTTAGGATGAGGAAGTTTTCTTAGTATAAAAAAATACAGAAAGAGTAACGCAACTACAGCCTGAAATATGATAGCAGTAACGTAACCTATTATGGCACCTTCGGCTCCATATCCAAAATAGACAAGCAAGGGAGCTAATACTCCATACATGATGGCGTAAAGCACACTTAAGTAACTGTTAAGTTTCATTTTTTCAAAACCTGTAAATATGCTTCCTATGCCAGAAATTAGTGCTGCAGGAAAAATTGTCATTGATGAGAAAGCGATTAGGAGCGCTGAAGCTGGTTTGTTATAAACTGTGAAAGCAAAAAAATTGGATAGTGATAAAGATATTACAGTCAAAACCAAACCCGTGATAGCCCCGAAAATTAATCCTGCGTTTATAACGTTTCGTTGTCCTATCGTATCATTTGCTGCCCTGTATTTGGCGCAAAATCTTGTCAAAGCAGAACCTATACCCCAATCCTGGAGTAGTGAAAGAGTTGCTATCGGTATTAGAGCAACAGCATAAAGTCCATAAGCGCCCGGAAGAATGTATATGCCAAGAATTACTGTCCCAATTGCCAGTATAATACTAGAAATCGAAACCCCAAGAAACAAATGTACACTACCAACTGCTGAAGTTTTGCCCATTTCTGTTGCTTTATCCACGAAACCAACCTCCCTTATCCTACTCAAATAATGGCAAGCCTTGTCGTATGGAATCGGTCGCCTGTAGTTTCATATCAAGTAGAAACGTTTCAATAAAAGCATTGTTCTGCTTTTGTTATAAAACTAGCCAGAGCCGGTTAACTTGTTTTAGTTCAAGATTCCTATCCTTCGGTAGGATTAATGAAAATACAGAAAAAACAGTTGATCGATGACGATATTTATTGCCGAAAAGAACTCACAAAAGGAGTCTAAAAGGTTTGTCTATTTCAATAAAATTTGCACTTCAGCAAATAGCTCAGACACTAAATTCATCGCCTAGGCAAACTAAAAAAACGCCTCTTTTTTAAAAAATAATTTTGCCAATGCTAATATTCAAATGTGTATGATGATTATTCACTAACTTGCCGTTTTGACATTCAGAACAATTGAGGTAGTTTGTCCTTTCGCTTTAATCATTTGAGAAGAAAATAATTGATTCTTAGACAGCTTTTGTCGCTACGAAATATAGCCATGGATCTGTCGTTGAATTTGGATTCCGAATTTCTTTTCCATTTTGTAAATCGAAAATTCTGATATCTGTAAATCCTAAAAGGGTTAGTTGTTTGATTTGTTCAATAGGACTAATAATGTATGTTATCAATCTAAAATTATGAGTTTCGTCTCGAAAAATTAGATAACGTTTTTTTCCAGAGCTGTTTCTTATTGTTTTCCACGTATCGTTGTTATTTAACAATCTTATTTGCAGAAGATGATTAATTCTGGGTAAAAGTATGAATGGATTTTTGGATAACTCAATGGAGCAGTTTTTTAATTGGTAATTTAAATTATGAGTTTGAAAAGCAAGGAATCCCCCAATTTTAAGAACACGATGTATTTCTGATAAGATTTTCAATCGAACATCATGTTCTGCGTAATCTATTCCGCACCAGCTAAACAGAATAAAATCAAAGTAGTTATTCTTGAAAAGATTCATTTTACTAGCATCCATAGTCACAAAAGAAATGTTCTGGGGGTAATTCTCGAATTTTTTTCTGGCCGCTTTTATCATATTGCTTGCGCAATCTATCCCTAAGTATTCTTTGGCTAAACCAGCAAAGTGAACAGTAGTGCGTCCTGCGCCCACCCCAATATCAAGCATCTTCATGGTGTGAAGTTTTTCTCGAAATTCTGCAAATATTGTTTCCTCAGGTTTTTGCAAATCACAATAAGGAATGAAAAGATTTACCACTTCTTCAGAATCATATAATGATTTGTTGGCATTAGCGTTTGATCCATGTTTAGCAATAATGGCTCGAATAAATTCTTTGTTTTCTTTAATTGAATCGAACAAGAGCATAAGTATACCTGCTTCAAGAACGTGTTAAGTTTAATGTTTTCAAACTTGGCCGATCTGGGGAAAAATCACGAGCTAAAGAACACCGAAGTGCAACTAATTAATATTTAATCAACTTTTAAGATAAAAAGTATTTCTAATTTGTCTCAACTGTATTTGGAGAAAGAGCGTTATCAGGAAACTCGGCCCTTTTGATTCTATGAAGCCCAAAACGATGCCTATGCTTATTGTTTTAGAGTTTCTTTGATAAAATTCTGGCAATATTGCAGATAAGAAACAACAAAATCAGAGTTCATCCATTTTTTTGCCAAAAAAATAGAGGGCAAAAATGGAAAAGCAAGCGAACGCGCTAATGTTTTGGAGCCAAATCGTTTATAGGCTTCCAACGGTTTTGACATAAACGAGCTAACCGCTATAGTAACTCCCAAAATTCCGACCACTTTATAGAATTTGAGTCTAGGTTGAACATCACCCTCAAAGTTCTTCGAGTATTGAGCGACAAAATAAGCAGCAGCCTCATCGCCTGAATTCGATCCTTTTAAGTCGCACATAAGCTTAACCATATGATACGCGTATCCAACATCAAAGGCTGGGTCACCAATGGCCACTCTCTCCCAATCAATTACTTTCATTGTATTATTACTCGTCATTATGGTATGACCTGGATGATATTCACCATGAATCAGACTATATCGTGGGCAGAAACTATTTGAGAAATTCAACTCAAGCCATCTAATTGCATATTCGAAATCTTTTTTGAGACATCTGTAGTGCCTGGTCGCGGTCATTGCGTATTTTAAATGAGCTAGCCACTCTTTCGCATAGGCAAGGTTATCCTGAGGGAATTTAATTGATTGAATATCTAACAAGTTCGCGTCCAAATTATGAAGTCGAGCAAGAGTCTTAGCAAAACAATCCAAATTGTCTGTGCTTTGCATTAAGGCTTTTTCTCTTTGCATAATCACAAAAGGATAGCCTAGGAAAGAAGAGTCAGATTCGCAAAGATAGACATGAGGTACTGGAAAACCTGCGCTTTCCAGACTTCTAAGTGCTTGGAATTCTCTTACGTGAATTCTAATGTCTTCATTTGGACGACAGGTTTGAAATAATAAATCGATGTTTTTAGGATAAGTTTTTAAAATAAGATCAAAATGGCGTTCAATTCCATTTATTGAAAACTTAACCAGAAACGAATAAACGTTATTAGTCATACCTCCAGAAGCAGCGTTTAGATTTAATACTCGAAGAGCCTTCGCACCACTGGGAACAAAGCTTAAACCTCCACCTTCAGAGGACATGCACAGGTAGCCTTCAATTTTTTTCGGGCTAAAGATTATTTGAGGCATTGTTTCATAATCCAATAACAATTATTTGTTGCTTATCTCGAGCAATTATTGATTTTGTTATTAAACGTGTTAACTTGATTTTCGATTTTTTGGCTACCTTGTAGTATCAAGCTCACTGAACCAAACTTTAAATTTCCTTTATAAGTTTATTATACCTGTTTATCATTCGGTCCAAGCCGAACATTTTTTCGGCGCGTTTTCTTGCGTTCCTACCCATTCGTTCCGCAAGTTTTTCGTCATTTAATAGGATCCTCACATGTGACGAAAGTTGGTTAACGTTTCCCCAATCAGCTAACAAACCGTTTTCTCCGTGAACAATTCCTTCCCTATTTGCCCCTACATCATATGCAACTACTGGTTTGCCGGCAGCCATTGCCTGTATAACTGAGTAACTCATAGCTTCTGGCCACAAAGAGGGCAAAAGAAGCAAATAAATAGATTTGTACATTTCTCGTAATTCTTGAGTATTGTGAATGTAACCTTGGGTTTCAAACGTACTGCCTATCACATCTGTTTGACCAACCCAAAGGAAACGCACGGCGGGAAATTCTGGCTTAAGGTTTTTCGAAAGTTGAATAAAATGGTAAACACCTTTCTGCCTATTGACTTGATTAGAAAGAAATAATACTGTTTTTTGCTTGTTTACCGAGTAAATTGGTTTGATCGCGTTCAAATCAACCCCATTATATATCACGTGGACCCTGCTAGTATCATAGTTAAGCTTTGCCATCATAGTTTTCAGAAATTGACTATCGCTAACTATTGCCGAAGCACGACTAAGTTTTGTTCTGATATTATTGATTCTCATCATTGAGAGTTGAGTAAAGGGTAAACATGCAACAGATGGTATGAAAGATGGTATTTCCTGATTATATTTTGCTCGTTTTACTAAGCACAGACCACAGCTCTTGCTTGGTCCATTACAAGGCGACTCTGTTATCTCATTAAAAAGGCAGCTTAATGTGCAGACGGGCCAAAGAATCTGAGCTTGAGCAATTGTTGATATTCCTGAAACTACGCCTGCCCAAAAAGCAGATAGATCAAAGTCATACCAATTCATTATTATATCTGGTCGAACCTTTTCAATCTGGCGCTTATAAAGACTAACAACTTTTTGGTTCAACACAGATTGTGCAACCCAAGGATTTAGAGGACTCCACTTGCGTGGACGATCACGGGGAACAAACGATTTGGTCACTTGAATGCCTTGAGCGGTAAAGACTTTGTCTAACAAACGAGCAATGCTTGGTTCTCCTCCAGGCCATGAAGGCTGAAGTACCACACCAGTAAAAAGAATTTTCATTATCAGCGGATCACTCTTACAATTGGGCTGCACAACAAACAACTTTTAGTTTTTAACATGTAGCTCCATACATTAAAATTATGCCAAACACAAAAGCACGAAAATATAATCAAATAATCAAGATCTAAAAATTAAAAAACTAACTTATGCGAGCGCCTGCTTTTATAGTAGAAATTACCGTCTGGAACTCTTGCTCCGTCATCCAAGGAAACATAGGAAGAGAAAGAATCTTTGAATACAAAGCCTCTGCTTGCGGAAAATCTCCTTTTCTATATTTTGTTGTCTTCTTGTAATAGGTGAACAAGTGAACGGGAGGATAATGAACCCCTGTGATTATTCCTTTCTTCTTAAGAAACCTATATAGTGCGTCTCTTTTCAAAGGATATGGTTTCTCAACCTCGACTTCTAGTAGATGGAAAACTCCTTGTGCATAAAAATCTGAGTTTGGATCATGAAGCATTTTTATGCCATCGATACTTTCTAGTTCTTCATGGTACCTCTTCGCAATCTCTCGCCTGGATTCCGTAATAGCAGAAAGTCTGCCCATTTGTTTTAAACCCATTACCGCTTGGACCTCGCTCATCCTGAAATTAAAACCCAAATCAGAAACGTCGTAACGCCAATTATCGACTTTTTGCTTTGGACTTTTGGTTTGACCATGGTTTCTGATGAGCAAAGCCCTATTTTTTATCTCCTCTTTATTGGTAACCATCATGCCGCCTTCACCAGTTGTAATGTTTTTTGTTGCATAGAAACTAAAGCAACTGGCGTCGCCGAAACTACCAACCTTCATACCTTCAAATTCTGCACCAACTGACTGAGCGCAATCCTCAACAATTTTTAGGTCATATTCTTTAGCTAATCGCATTATCTCGTTCATCTTGCAAGGGAAACCGTATAAGTGAACTGGAATAACGCATTTTACTTTGTTATTCCCTTCAAGAATAATTCTTAATTTTTGAACATCAATTTCTCCGTCCTCCGCAACATCACAAAATATTACCTCAGCGCCAAGCAATCTTGCTGCATTTGCAGTAGCAACAAAAGTGTTTACTGGAATTACAACGGGTGCACCATTTTTGATACTTAAAGCATCTAAAGCTAAGTATAGTGCTGAAGTACAAGAATTAGTTGCAATACCATGTTTGCATCGAATATAGTCAGCAAACACTTTCTCAAACTCTAACGTTTTCGGACCCATTGTTAACCAGCCAGATTCAAGAACTTCTCTTATGGAAGCAAGGACCTCGTCTCCGATCGAGTTTTGAGGCTTGTACAATGGAATATGGTTTGTCAATTTGTAAGACCTTTTGAAACAGTCATTTTTAATCTTTACGGGAGAGTGATCTTTCTTAATAAGTTTTAACATCTTTCCAGAAATGCTGGCATTTGGTTGCGAAGTATTAGCTTTCTTGTTTTTTCAAATAGCTAAGGTAAAAAGTCTGTAAATTGATCCTTTCTTAAATCAAGCTAATTTACAGATGTATCTGATTTATACGTCAAGCAAACTTTGCAAAGTTGTCAAATTGATTCTTGCAATTTTAATTCAAAGTTGACAAGTTAGTCTAACCAGTTTTGCAAAAACCCATAAAACCACTCAAGCGTCCATTAGGTTCTAAAATCAAGAGAGAGAGAGAGGAAAAATGAAAACTATCAAATGGAAAAAGACACCAAAATCTATAAGTCTTAGAAGCATGAAAAAACCAGTGTCACTGATCCTAAGCATACTGTTTATTATAGGCATGTTCTCAGTGATTGCAGTCAACGCAACAACTACATTTACTTTTGGAAACACAACAATAGGCAGTAACTTTGATGGTAATGACCCCAATGCTCAATCTATTTCATACTTCCAATGCACAACTTCTGAAACAATAACAGATATAGTGGCTTACGTTGAGGGCGCATCACCAGGAAATGCTATCACAGCTTTATATGCAGTGAATGGGAACTCAGCGGGTGCTTTGCTTGAACAATCTATCAGTATGAGTATAGGCACAAGCTATTCATGGGTTGATTTCAAGCTGCCAGTCGGATACACAATAACTTCAGGTCAAACTTACGGACTAGCTATAATGGGCAACGTTCAAGTGAATATTGTGGAGGTTACTGGAACAGGTCAACGTTACCATAATGCTGTCAGTTCTTTTGCCAATGGCTTTGCGAATCCATTCGGACCCATATGGGGAACCGACGACCGCGGATCAATGAGCATATATGCAACCGGTTATAGCTCAACGACTCCAACACCTACACCAACAGCGACTTCATCACCTAAACCAACAACACCACCACAATCCACTCCTAAACCAACAACAACGCCACAACCCACTCTGAAGCCAACATCAACGCCAGCACCTACATCTTCTCCAAAACCCACGTCCACTCCAACGGCAGCGCCCACATCAACACCAAAACCCACGTCTACCCCAAAACCAACATCTTCTCCCACGCCCTCTCCTACCTCAACACCAAATCCGAACAATTTGGAGCCGCTAAACGCTTTCTACGCGGATATGAATGGTGCAGCTTCGTCGTATGCGTCGCTTGACACTACAGTTCAGCATAATGGGTATCCAAGCATCAAAGTGGGTCCAGATTACGTTCGAGGCTCACGGGAAGTTGATGGAACATGGATAAGCGTAAAACCTGGCGACCATATAGTGTTTAGCTGCTGGATAAAAACGGCTGCTTTCAGTACGCCTTATACATGGGGTGAAGGTGGGAGTATTGGAATGGATTTCTATATCCAGAGCAACTTGGGTTACGGAATAGCAACGTTGGACAGTGCAGGACATCAAGCTGGGCATCCTAGCGATGGTGAAAATGTGAATGATGTGTGCCGTGTTAAGTGGGGCCAAGATTGGACACAAGTAACCTGGGACATCCACGTACCAACACAATACTTCACTTATGTAACAACAGGCGCTGCGGGGTCTGCACAGTCATGTAATCCTGTCCACATTAACAGTCTTGTTCCTTGGTTTGAAGTTCGCGAAACATATTACAATGCCAATGCTTGGTTTGCTAACCCAACACTGTTCATCAATCCATGATATTGCGAAAAAACCACTTTTCCCTTTTTTTGTTATCTCAGGTAAGCAAAGAAACGTTTGGATGTGACTACAGCAGAAAAATACAATTTTTTGTTTTTGCCAATTTCCTAAATTATTTAGTGTTTGATGATTGATTTTCTACAACTTATTAGTATTGTTTCTTTTAACGAATTGTCAAAAATGCAAAGTCCGTCTCGAAAAACTCCCTTCCATGTTTCTCTCTCATGCGGATTGCAATATGAAACCTTAGTTATTTCGAACCAGTTTGCTAATAAATTTAGAAGACTGTTTTTTGCATAAAGTCTTATATGTCTGTCATATGCCCGTTCGCCAATAACTACTTTTAATGGGTCTTTCCCCCTGATTATCGATAATCTGTTTGAGAGACATCCAAGGTTAGGAGTTGTTATGGTCAATTGTCCTCCAGGTGCAAGAACACGTGCTATTTCACTGAGACAGTGTTCAGGTTTTGCAAGATGCTCTATCACCTCGATAAGAGTGACATTACTAAAACATTCATTAGGGAAGGGAAAATCTTGTGTTTCTATGTTTAAGCCAACGGTGCTTATTTTTCGACTAGCACTCTGAAGAAATATTGAGTCAAAATCTAACCCAGTCACTTTTATGTTGAAAATCTTTCCTATACAATATGAACCAGTTCCATCCCCGCATCCAACATCAAGCAAAGTTGATTTCTCATTTAACGAGACCATGGTTAGTACTGCGGCGACCAATCTGTCCAGACCCTCGCTAGCAATGTGATTTCTATCTGCATCGCTTAATGTTAAAGAGTCCAAAGCATTCCTTACTTCAGTTATACGCTTATTCATCTTGTTCACCTTAATTTTCGATTCTGACTAAAGCCTTAAATTCAAAATGATTGGCCAGCTTTCAAAGAAATATCTGTTGCTAACCTGGTTTTTTCGAGTTTCCATCGATTTTATGGCAACGTTTTTGACTCATTCTTTAATAAAAAAAAGTTTATCAAAGAATTAGGCCAATTTTGATTGGATTTTCATTTTTGGGTGGGCGAATTCAACGAAGCTTTCCGCAAAAGCTCGGTTGCTCGAAACCAACAGGCGCTTGAACCTTTATCGGATATTTTCTTTGCTGGACACCCTGCAATTGTAATATTGCTTTCTTTAAAAGATTTATTAACGTACGAATTTGCTCCAATGGCTATTCCGTCTGCAATTTCAATTGGTCCATCTATAACTGCTCCTGGCCCAATGTAGACGTTATTACCAATTATTGGCGCAGCAGCTGGATAATGAATACTTCCAATGGAGACACACCTATCTATCCTGCAGTTTTCACCAATTATAGCTTTTGAATGAACAATTATGGGGCCTCCATGAGCAATTGACAGCCCAGGGCCAAACACGTTACGTGGAATAGCAAAACCCAATTTTACGCTTAATTTTTGAAGATTAAACCTTGCGCGCAGAACCTCAATTTTTTCTAGAGAATGACCACAATTTTCCAAATATTCAACTTTGCGTAATTGTCGTTCAAATTTCCAGGTATCGTCTTGAAACATGCGCGGACGTTTATGTTCGATACATAGTGCGAGCTTGTCGGCTGCCAAATAGAATTTGTAGTCTTCTTTGGATTTAATCATTTTTTCGCTCTTTTACAAGTCTAATCTTCTATTAGATTACTATGGGCAAAAACTCGTAGGCAAATAGTAACAGGCAAGCTAGTTCACTTTATGCTTTGCTCAACTTCTTTCATCTATTTAAACAATTAACGTGCAAAATGCACCGTGATCTGAATGTTTTAAAGGTTATACAGACGTGATTTCCAAAAGGGGTCACAAATCTGCGATAATAATTTTTGGATAACCTCTTGAGGTGTCCGAGGGGAACATTCATTCTTTCTGTGCCCTGAGTCCTATGACCACTTCAAAATCTTGAGAACGATAACTAAGTTCATTAGATTTTAATTCTCTAGCTGATATTCCATGCAAGACACATGTCGCAGCAAGCACATTTCCGTATATTTTCACTTCGACATTTTCATGCGCGAATACTTCCTCGAAAAGGAGACGTAAAGATAGAGAAGTAAATTTCCAGTATTCGCCCCATTTGTCCATATTGCCTCTACTGATTCTGTTGATTCCATCACCTGTAACGAGCACTACTCCTCCAGGTTTTAGAATCCGATGTAATGTTCGAATTGCCTTCTTCACATCATAAATACACTGGAGTGTATGAGTAAAAATGATGCAATCAAATGAGTTTGAAGGAATCGCATCGGAAGAGGAATTGGTCAGATCGGCAACAATTGTTGCATTAGGATTTCCTGGCCAAACGTGCAAGACATCACTTTGTGTTACTCTGTTTCCGCCAAATTTCTTTGTACATGTATTCTCTTCGATCTCCAAAACATGACCTTTAATATCATTACTGTGGCAAGCAAGAAAATCGTAAATATAATATCGCGTTACAGCAATGCCTCTACCGGCTGAATACCTACTTACAGGTTCTAATCGTCTCAATCCGCCAAATCTCACCCATCCTATAGGCGGATACTTGAAAATATTCAGCTTTAAATAAGTTTTAATGACAATTTCCCTAGCGCTCTTCTTCACTGAGATCTGCCTCCAACTAAATTCTATCTTTCTTTCCGTTAAAAGGATTTAATAAGATTTAGATTAATTAGACTAATTTAGGCATCGCGAGATTTTTGAAACTGTCAAGCCAAATAATAGAGTTAATCCTTCGCTGCAAAGGAATTTTGAACGTTTTCAAGAAGTTTCGAAAGGCAAGACTTGATTTAACGGAAGATTACCGCATTCAGGAAAAGAAGATTATTCAACAAACTATTCTATCTGGCTGTAATTATTATTAGGAGTTTTAGCATTGTTCTGAAAAACAATGAATATATTCTCTCAAAGGCGTTAATTCGAACTCTTTACGGTAAGCACTCACTGCAATATTTGTGAGTTTGCTCCATGTATTCATATGCCTTTTTTCTTGTGTTTAGAATCGAAGAAACTGGCACTCCGTCTATTGAATCTTGAACTGACAAATTGGTTGTCCTTGAACTATACCACGCATGGTATGCATAGATAATATCCTTATAATAATAGCTGGTAAAATTCGGGATTTCGCTTTGTTCCTCCTTCGGTTCAAGGAAAAGAATGTGCCCTCGAAATTTGTATGAGATGCTGTAATACCGTTCGTTAAAATGTAAATGTCCTTTGTTGTCCCTTGGTTCTTCCCAAGCCATCGGATGAGGAGAAAAAGCAATTTGCCCAAAAATTTTTACGATTTTTTTTGGCTGCACAATCATTAATGACGGGTGAATCATCTTAGGCACGCGGGAATCTCTTGCTCCAATTACAAGCAAGTCCTTCTGAGACTGGAATTTAAGCAAAAGATCATCCAAGTTGCGGCAAAGAATACAATCTTGATCTAAGAATATTGAAAACTCATCTTGTTTCGAAGCGGAATAATTCAACAAAAACTGGAGTCCGAGGGTGTGATCGGAAATAGCTTCAGGGCTAACAGAGAATAATTCAACGTTCTTGAACTCTCGAAGTGTAGAGATGAGTTCTTCAAGACAAAGTTTTTGTGAGCCGTTATCTAGGACGTATATTTTGTTATTTGGATAAATCAGGTTGAGTTGCTTGATGTTAAGCAGTAGAAAGTCAGGGGCGTTAAAATGCACGATACAGAAAGCAGCGCCGATATTTCCAGACTTTTCGGATCTATTAGGAATCACACGTTTAACTGCAAGATTATTCAATTCTTGCGAGAAAATTCTTTTGCCTCTGAGGCCAAACCAAAACCTACTGAGCTCTTTAGAGCCCGGAAAAGTCTGAGAGTATTTGGATAACCGATGTTTAACCGTTAGACCCAAGTCAAAGGCACTCCCTTTGGCGAAGCAACATTAGGCACTTTAGATATTTGTCAGTTTCACTTTTAAAATACAGGCGCCACAATCTTGGAACAAGGTAATAAGAAGCAGGAATACTTATCCTAATCATTCTATGCCTTAGTGTCTTTTCGTCTACGGCTGCTTTACTCCAATGTTTCAATCGGTTTCCCCATATATACTTGAAGTGTTTCAGGATCCAAAGTGCACCAGATATGCTTCCCCAAAATCCAGTAATTCTTCGGGACTGCACAATCTCCGACGTCAAATCGTAAAAATAGGTGCGCGCAGAAAAAATGAAAAGCCCCTTGGTTAAATCCAACAAGTTATGATAAATATCGAAAATAAGGGATACGCTACCAATTACTCCATGGTGGAATTCAAAATGCCCATTAGAACCAACCTTGTTGGTTCCGCCAAGAAAGTGACGTATTTTGGAACTTGAGACTGCAACAACGCGCTTACCTGCTAGCCAAGTTTTGAAAGAAAGGTAATCATCGTCATAGTAGTAAAAATATTTTGGATCGAATAAACCTATCTTCTTGAGGAATTCTCGTTTAGCTATCATCACAGCCCCAATTGCGGATGATATCTCGAAAACTTTCGGAAATTCATCCTTGGACCTAATGCTACCCTGGCCAATCCAACAGCCGGCGCAGGCCCGCATCCAAACATCGCACTTCAGAATTCCAGCCGCCTGGACTGTTTGGCCATCCATGTTAAGAACCAGACTTGAAGCCAAACCTATTGTTCTATCATTCTCCAATGCGTCAACCAAAGTTGTTAACCATTCAGATTCCACTGAAGTGTCGTTGTTCAAAAAAACTATGTAATCCCCTCTTGCTTGTTTAAAACCAACATTGTTGGCTGGACCAAAACCCAGATTCTCACTATTTCTGATTACTTTCAGACGGCTATCCTTTGCAAATTCTTTAATTACGAAGTCTAAGCTTTTGTCGGTAGAAGCATTGTCAACAAAGATGACTTCAAAGTTAGGGTATTTTGACCCGAACACAGTAGAAAGGCACTCGTTCAAAAAGCGTTTTCCATTAAAGTTCACAATGATAATCGAAACCAAAGGCCTTTCCATAATAATCACTCAAATGCAAAAAGATGTCCATCTTTACCCACATATTAGAAAAGTAGTTCGTCAAGTTTTTTAATTGAAAACACTTTATCGAGAACAAAAAACCTGACAATAGTCACTTGGTATGTTATAATGAATTCAGCGTCTTCACATAATTCATTGTATTTTCAATACAAGCATCCATGTTTAGGTACTTAAATTCTGCAAATCGCCCAAGAATGTCTATTCCAATATTTCTAAAATATTTATTTACAATATGTAACATATGAGTATAGTTTAAATCATTTATTACATATGCATACTCCGATTTCTTAACCTTCGAAAAACATACATTTGCTTTGTCTATTATTCTAAGATTATGCAAATCTTCTATTGTTTGATTCATCAATTTGTTTTCCGCCATGTTCCACACTCTATCTCCGAACTGGCAGGTTATTTCAGCTAACACTGAAGATTTTCCAGGGGGTGCTACCAGAGGACTGTAATTAGAGGGGAAACTCACTCTATGAGGTAGAACGCCAATGTGAGGTAAATAAAGCCACGAAAAATTATTGATTTTTTCTTTGTCAATTCCGAGCATAACCGTGATTAAAGAGTTAACATTGAGTAGAGCTGAAGCGGTCTTAACTTCAGTCGGTGCTTCGACCGCTTCGACCAGTCTTTGTATTGGGATAGTAGAGATCACTTTGTCAAAGGATTTTTCTTCATTTCTTTTAGAAGTGATCTTCCAAATGCTGCCCGATTTTTTCAAATGTTTGACTTCAAAATTGCATGTTATTTTTCTTTTTATTTCTGATTCCATAGGTTTTATTAAAGCTTCAATACCTCCCGTCTTTGGGTAGTAGAAGCGTTGTTGATGCGTATAACCTTCGGTTTCTATTCCTAGAGCTGATTTTATTACATCTTCAGCTGGTGGAGCTGGAACCCTTTCTACCCAATCAAGGCCAATGTTTTCTGTTGGGTATTTCCAGATTTTCTCATTGTAAGGAATTAGGTATTTCTCAGCTATTCCTTTTCCAAATGTGTAATAGAACCATTCTCTCAAATTATTGGGTTTAACAAGTTCTCCCTTCTCTTTCCTGATTAGGGATTGAATGAAGGTGTTCAAGCATTCGAAAGTCTCTTCTTTTGGAAGATTTGCCAAGCCATTCTCAAATGGGTATTTTATGTAATAGCCATTATAGAGAACTTTTGTATTTCTTATGTTCCTTGTCTTGTTTTCACCCAGTAGCGCAAGCATGAAATCTAGGACATCGCTGTTTTTAGAGAAGATTATGTGGGACCCTCCTATGTCGAAAGTGAACCCAGTTTCTTGGAGTGTCCTTACCAAACCACCAGGCTGTTTCTCTTTTTCCAGAACTTCAAATTCCAGGCCTTTTTTGTTTAGCAAGTAGCCGGCTACAATTCCTGTTAGCCCTCCGCCAAGAATAGCTATTTTCATAGTCTCGCTCCTAAGCTTCAAAATCGTCATATACCGGGTGAAAGATACCGCATTCCGGATTTTTTTCAATCTCAGTCTTCGAAAATCCTTGATTCTTGCTAGTGCAGAACTTTATCATGGGAAAATTAAGTTTCGCGCATGAAAATCCTAACCCTTTCAGAACTGAAGGTAATCGTAATTCGCAAAATCCAATTGGGAAATCTACCTTTGAAAGGCGAGATAGCGCTTTTCGTGAAATCATATTCCCTGGGAAAAAACACGAATGAGGAATGGGGCTGGATCCATGTTTCCTCAGCCACTGAATTATTGATTGGCGTGCTTCAGGAGGATGGTTATAATGATACCAAAGTGGATTGGCTTTCCCATAACTCACAAAACCCGCATCAAAATGTGAGTATTCTCCATACAAATTCTCGATGTTTTGAGTAGTAAACATGTCATATTCGAAGTAAATTAAGAAATCAAAATCATATTTCTTTCCTTGAGTCACGAACCAATTAACTATCGCTAAGTCCTGATTGTTCTTGCCGTCTGGTGTAGAATCGCAATGCAGTGAAAACCCTATCTTTCCAAGATACTCTTCAAGTGCATCGATTTCAGTTTTACGACGAACATAATCCACTCTTTTGCTAACGATATTCACTAGCTTTCGATAACGGAGTGACCCAGAATAAAATGCGTTCAGATAGGATTTTTTCATTCCTATTCCAAAAGCAGGAATAATGGTAACGTTTGGATTCATTTTTGCAATGCGCATTAAGCGATGCAAAGACAACGAATCCACGCGGTGAAAAGTATACAGCACAAGAAAACGACTCATGGCAATACAGCCTCGAATTACTACGTGACTTTGAGAATATCCTTTCTAACGGCGTAAAAATATGCGCAATTTCGCTTTTTACAGTTTCATTGTCTTCTCAATGAAGCTTTCAAAGTATCTTAACCAATATATATCACTCGAAGCGCCAAGCTGTCGAGCCACCCATGGCCATCGAATAAATGGAAATCCCAGAAAAATGATCAGTCCACTAAGAAAGGGAATTGTGGGTAAAATTTGTCGCTGGTGATAACTATACGCTTTTGTGAAACTCGATAAGCCCGAACTGCAATAAATTGATATACTTAAGATTCCAACGATCTTGTAAAATTCAAGACTTCGACTAATGTCTCCATGAAAGTTCCTCGTATATTCTGATACAAATCGTTCGGCAATTTTCTCAGCAGAATCTGGATTTGTGGGATCACTAAAAAACTTAATAAAGTGATACGCATAACCGACATCGAATGCGGGATCTCCTATTTCGACCGATTCCCAGTCTAAAACAATCATTCTAGAATCTTTGGTCGAGGAGACATTAGCTGGGTGATAATCGCCATGAATCAAACGGTATTGTGGACAGTAGGTGTTAGGTGCATTTGAATCAAGCCATCGTACAGCTATATCAAAATCTTTCCTAATTCTTTTGTCATGTTTGTTTTCAAGATTTAGATAATGCTTGAAGTGAATAGGCCAACGCCTCGCGAAGGCGTACTCGTCCTCAGGAGATCTTAGAACATCTATTTTTAAATCGGCCACACTAAGATTATGGAGATGGGCAAGGGTAGCAGCAAAAGAATCCAAGTCAGTCGGTATTTTTTGAACAATTTCTTCTCTATTCATTATTACAAAGGGGAAGCCAAGAAAACTAGAATCATTCTCGCAAAGATATACTTCTGGGACAGGGAAGCCAACACGCCCAAGACTTCTTAGAGTCTGAAATTCTCTTACCCATCTTCTGAGGTCTTCATTGTAAATGTACGCTTCTAACACGGGATCTATGTTTTGAGGGCGGTAAGTTTTTAAGACAAGCTTGCGATGTCGAGCGGTTTCTGCTTCCACATAGGTAAGCGACAAGGAGTACACATTTTGAGAATTTACTCCGCCTATATTAATAATATTAGAAACCTTTATTGAATGCGCACCCTTGGGTATCAGATTCGAACTACTGTTAAGCGAAGTAGCACGAAGATAGTCCTCGAGTCTTAAACAGAGTGCTCTTCCCGAACGGGTACGCGCACTATAACGCAATGTATTGGCAATCGTTTCTTTGAGCGACAGGAAATCACCTATGAACGAAAACTTAACTAAAATATTTCTAAATTTAGGCATTTATTCAATTTCACTGAACTATTTCATGGAGTTTTCTCAAAAAACTGGAAGAAATGGCTTTTAATAAACTTTGGATTGTATCCATACCCTTGTGCCCATTTAATGCTAAGATTGTAATATTTTTCGGGGTCATTTATAGTAGGGGGTAAAATTCTACTTGTTGCTGTTGGTTTAGGTGTAACTTCTAAAAGATGTGTTTTTTTGAGGGTATATAGATGCTTGAGCAACAAGTCAAATTTATGAAACACATACTCTACTTCTATGGGGCTTTTAGTTGGTAGTCTAATGAGTTTTTTAGGATTTTGTTGAACGTATTTAGTTTTTGAGTAGTAAATTGAATCCCAGTCAAATTTGTTCACCATTTTGCTTGGATGAATTGTTAAAACTGATGTTTCACGCTTAAGAACGAATAGCTGAAGACGAAAGTGTTGACCCATTCCGCCGGTCCAATACCCATCCCAGTTGTTGAGCATTGAAGTGAATGGATAGAAAGTTATTCCACGATAGCTTATGGGGTATATGCAGATTTGTGCTGAGAAATCATGGGTTATGCCTAGTTTTTTAAGTGCCTCCAGATGAGGGGGGCTCCAACAGTATCCGGGAGCTCGAAATGCATTAATCTGTTTTTTTGGAAAAAGAGCTTGAAGCGATTTAATTCCTCCTGGCCCTTCAATCTCACCTGTTAAAGGATTGATATGAGAAGTCTCTCGAATAAGTGAAATTCGAATGGCGTCCGAGTAACTTTCACATCTGTGAATTCGAAAATATTCGGATGAACGGAATGGCTTGAAGAGTGATAGCCAATTTGATGTTCGTCTAGCAAGTCTATGGTTTCAGGAAAATCAGAAAGTTTTTCAGCCATATTTCCTGTTATAAAAAATAAAGCTGTCATCCCATATTTCTTCAGAGCTTCAAGGAGTCTTTTGAGACCTTGAACCGAGTTTTCGCTTATTAAATCCTCTGTATCGAATGTCAAAAAAAGCTTTGGCATTTTAAGGTCTCCTTATGGTTAGAAACTTTACAAATTCAAGTTGCCGCTTGTAGAAATTTGCTCTCGTATTGTCTGCAAGCATTATTGTAAAAAACGCGTCTAAATCCAAACGGCGTCGCACAAAGGGGAAACTGAAGTTTTATCCGAACATATTTTTCAAGTAAGTTTTCAGGTGAGATTTTCGACTTACTCCAATGCTTCAATCGATTCGTCCATACATGTCCAAAATTTCTAAGCACCCACATGGAAGCTTGAATATTTGCCAAAGTTTCTGGCAAGTTACTGTTTATTATTAAGAACACCGATTCAACAGCAATTGAAAAATACAGAACGAACAAAGCTGTGAACAAGTCTGTAAATTTATAATAAGCGTCAAATATTAAACACATTTTAGCACTCATAAGAGAAAAAGCTGTTGAATATTTATTCCAAAATTTTTTGGTAGTTGCGCCGCCAATGTGACATATTCTTGAACTTGAAACTGTTACTACTTGTTTGCCAGCCAGCCAAGTTTTCAGAGATAACAAAGTATCATCATAATTGTAAGGTATTTCAGGATCAAATAATCCAATTTCTGCAAGAAAATCTCTTCTGGCAATCATTGAACAACCCGATGCAAATGAAACTTCAATCGTCGGAATAAACTTAAAATCGCCCACTTTTCCAGCGACTATAGGATACAGAAAAAGAAGATAATCGCTCCAAAGTCCACCTGCTCCCCGAAGTTTCTTGCCATCAATTGATAGAATTGTACTTCCTGCTAATCCAATGGTGTGGTCTCTTTCAATTACGTCAACCAAAGAGGCAAGCCAATTAGGATCTGCAATTGTATCATTATTCAGAAAAACAACATATTCTCCTCGTGCTTGACTAAAACCAAAATTGTTCCCAGCACTAAAACCTAGATTTTTTGTATTTTTGAAAATTCTGACCCGCTTATCATTTCCAAAGGCTTTTTCGACCATTTTTAAGCTTGAATCAGTAGATGCATTGTCTACAAATATTACTTCAAAATTTGGGTATTTGTTGCTTAGCAAAGAAGAAAGACAAGGCATCAAATATTTTTCTCCATTAAAGTTTAGAACAATAACTGACACAAGGCGGTTATTTTTTTCAATAAACAACTTTTTGGCCTCGGCAAAGATTTTGAATAATTTGCGAGAATATATCTCTAAGACTCTTCAAACTTGATGCTCAAATTTGAGACCCAATTGTCTGAAAGACCAAAATTACTTGATTTTTTTTAGGAACTGCATCTAAAGACTGATGCTCAAATACAATTTAATTTTTTATTGAATTGGCAAGATTTAAAATGGGATTTAAGATTTTCATATCAATTCGTTAAGATAGCCATGACTTAATCCTTATTTTCAATTTATTGAAAATCTATTTCATTTACGTTTTCTGCTATAGCTTTATTAAATGAGTGATTTGTAGATTCTAGCTATTGAAGGCGCTATAGTTCTGATATCATGGTTTTTCAAAGTTTCCAAACCATCTTTTGCAATTGCCGCTCGAAGAGGTCTATCTTTCATTAATCTTGCCATTGCAGATGCATATTCCTTGATATCATTGGGAGCCACCAGCAAACCATTTTTGCCATCAGAAACTACTTGTTGCATTATTCCAGCCTTAGGTGCAATAACTGCCAGACCAGCCGCCCAAGCTTCAAGCGTAGCAATGTAACTGCCTCGTGTTCCAATATAGATATCATTATTCCATAAAAAGTCTCTTACATCTGACTTCATACCTACTAACGTAACTGAGCCAGTAAGATTTAGTTTTAGAATCATTCTTTCAATATACGGATAAAGTGGACCATACCCGACAATTTGAAGAGTTGCTTCAGGCACCTCCTTTTTTGCTAGAGCAAAAGCTCGGATAGGAGTTATGGGATCTTTACCCTGACTGAGCCTAGACACCATAACTATTCGTGTTCCGGCATCATTAGTTCTTGGGGATGGACGACTGAATAGTGTTCCTTCAACAAAATTAGGTATTAACCTACTTTTTTGAACCAACCCTAATTCCTTAAGAGTATTCAGTGCATCTTGTGAATATGTAGTTATAACGGCAGCGCTACTAAGCACCTTAATTGTTTTTGGAGACCTTAGAGGCATAGAGTAAGAATTATTTGGGTCAACGGAGTCGCCATGAAGGGTGACAACTAAGGGGCGATGAAAATGTTGGCTCAACATTAGACCAACCATTGGGAAGGTTGGTTGCCAAAACCCGTGAACGTGAAAAATATCAACTTTGTCGATTCCTGGAGTTTTAACAGCCTCTCTATAAAGATTAATTGTAAGTAAGTCCTCCATGACTTCTGGTTTGTGATTAAGAACTTTGTAAGACGCCTTTACTACAAGGCTTGATAAGTTAGGACCTAATCGATATACTTCTAAGCTATTAATTCTCTCTTTTTTGGAAATTGTCAACGATTTTAGAAAACTAATTTCAGACTTGTCTGTAAGTAATTGAAAATGCAGATTTTCATCTTGTTTTGACAAGAAGTCAGACAAATTCAATATGTAACGTTCCACACCCGCTACATCAATGGGGAAAAAGATGGGCCAAACATGACAAATAATCAATTAGGAAAGTCTCCTACTCACTCAAATTAATGGGGGATAATCGCTTTTCGTCCGCAATTTTCTGATAAACGGGTTTTGACTATTATATTAAAAACCCGAATGATTCAACCATAGTTGAAACTTGAATTATCTTGAACGACTTCTTAGATTTTATGGGGGCAAGCAACAATATCATAGCCTTAAAGATAGAGAATGATGACGCCGCCAAAGAATGCCCTAATGATAGTTTGCCGTAATCCAATGAGATTCTTCGGCTTCTTCCATGATTATAAGACCAGCGAATTATATACCTAAGAGTTAACCTTCGAGCATTTACCAAATGTAAAACCAAAGCATTTGGCAAGAATAGTGTTTTGAAATTCTCTTTACCCTTAGAAATTAGAATTGTGTCTTCAAATGCTAGGAGTTTTCCTTTTTGTCTGCCTATATTTGGATTGAAAACACCGATTTTTTGAAATACTTCTTTCTTAAAAATCATATTTGCGCCCCAAATTTGCTGTTTTTCAGAATTTCCTACACCCACAAAATAACCTAGGTCATCTTCATTCCACCATTTCGGAGGTGTTGCCTTAAAAAATGGTTTTAGGGTACCTCCCAATATTTCGGCACCCGCGTTAATTCCGTTTTGAATTTCTTTAATCCACTGCTTACTGGCTATGCAATCATCATCAATAAAGGCCACAAAGTCTCCCGTTGCAATATTTATGCCATAATTTCTTGAGGCACTTAGGCCCACTTCTCTATCAAATCTTACTATTTTAATTTTAGAATTATACGTTTTCATGTCCAAAGGAGGGGTAGAAGCATCATCTATTATAATGATTTCAAAAGGTTTACTAGATTGATTTAGCAAGCTTTCAACCGCGTCCCTAACTTCGCGGGGTCTGTTGTAGTTAACAATTACAACACTTATTGTTGGCTCAGGAATAAAGGAAATAGTTTGATTCAAAAAAGGTTCACTTTTCTTATTCTCGACAGGTGTAGTTTGCATCTTGCAATCAGCCCAATTTTTATTTATTCCATTTTACTCCAAATTTTCCTCAGCCAACAATTAGTTTTTTATTTCTTAAGTTTTCAACGTTAAATTAAGAAAATTCTTTCTCTTACGCACATGTCCCAGAAGGTTAAGCGTTCATATATTAATCTCACATAAACAAATGGAAATAAATCGAAATCCTCCTTGGTTCTATATCTATTGCTAAAAAAACTATTAAGAATTAGAGGAGGACAAAGAATAGCCAATAAGTTAATTGGATAGACTATGCGCCACGCGAAGAAGGTTTTATCATTAAATTTTTTTCGAAGCAGCACACGGTTTCGAACTTCTTTTCCTGTTGCGACAAATTCCTTAGGGGTGAAAGCCTTTTTTTGGTGGTAAACAATCATGTCAGGATTAAATACAATTCTGCCAGCCTTTTTCGCCCTCAACGCGAGGTCTCTATCTTCCATATAGGAAAATCTTGGATCAAAACCACCAATTTCATCCAATACAGTTTTCTTATAAACCATATTGCATGTTGGGTACTGCCCGCCAGTTTTATTTTCAACAACATTATCCACCATTGTTGGGGTGTATGTCTTAGATACATAAAATGTCTTACCTTCAACACCTATGCAATCCTTTTCTTCAATAGAAAGCATCCCTTGTCTGATCCAATCTGGAGAAACAACACAATCATCATCTGTAAAAAACACAAACTTTCCTTTTGAAAGTTTCAAACATTTGTTTCTGCTGCCAGAAAGCCCTAGTCGGATCTCATTTCTGTAATATCTAATTCTGTTGTCTTTGAACGAATTGATTATTTTTTCAGTGCGATCAAATGGTGGATCCTCAACGACCACAACTTCAAAAGCGCTTACGGTTTGAGTCAAAATAGATTCAATACATGATTTGATATGATCTTCAGAGTTGTGAACGGACAATGCCACTGTTATATTAACATCCATAAAATCACGATAAAGCCCGATCTTTAATATTGCCTGAGGAATCCGATTCTACATCATGCGTATTTTTAACAAGTTATTTTTATTCACTTAGGTTCTTATACAAAGAAAAGTACTTTTGAGCAATTTTATCCCAACTGTAGTTTGATGCTACCCTTCTATAGCCATTACTCGAAAGTTTCTTTCTTAAATCTTGGTTTTGACTCAAAGAAAGTATAGCGTTTTCCAATGAATTATCAACATCGGGCTCAAAAAGTATACCGTCTCCACCCTGAGTAATAACTTCTGGCGTGCCACCTCTGTTAGAAGCAATTACTGGTGCGCCTGAAGCCATCGCCTCAAGAAGCGTCAAACCAAAAGAATCACGGATAGAGGGAAAAACACAAAAATCTGCCGCTTTATAGTATAGAGGGATAGTTTCCGGAAAAGCTTGCCCATGAAAAATGACTATATTTCCCACATCGTTTTCCTTCGCTAGCAACCTCAACGCAGGCTCTTTATTGCCACAACCCACAATATGTAATTTCATATTAGGAAGCTGAGAACGAAGCCTTGAAACAGCACTAATTAAAATGTCAACACTTTTGAACTTTGATAGGTGACCTACATACAAAATTGCCGGATCCCCGTCTAAGGAAAATTGACCATTGAAATCGGTAAATTTCTTTATATTTACTCCATTAGGGATAACAGCAATTTCTTGGGAACTTAGCCCATACCACTTGACTATCTGGTTTTTCATAAACTCGGAGTAAGTGACTATTTGGTCTGCACGTTTGCACGCCCTAAGAGTATTGATTAAAGCCGTTTCCATAATTGAACGATGCTTTCGCGTATGTGGACGATCTAACAAGTATTCTACTTGAATTATTCCGTGAATATTTAAGAGGGTACTAGCACCTGTTTTGTTTGCCAATCTTAGCAAGAGGTAGCTTCCATTATTCAAGACAGGACTGAAATTAAAATGGATAATTTTGAAGTCTTTTGCTGCAAATCGGCTAAATACTTTCAAGAGTCTAAATGGATAACTTCGTGAAGTCACCTTATACGAAGGAAAATAGGTTACATTTGCGTGGTGCGCCAGAGCTTTTGTTAGGTTGTAAGCAACCATAGAAACGCCGCCGCCTTGCGAGCCTGCGTGTAACTCTGGTTCCATGTAATACAAAACGTTCATGTCTAATTCAACTTCTTTTTAATGGATTACTAATTGAACTAAACATTTTTCTCGATGATTGGAAAAATTGAAAATAATGGTTTAGTCAGATTTGAGCCGGCAGGTTAACTATGATTTTACATTTTGATTTTAAAGTAAACCTATGGGTTTACGTAAAATGTTGGGTTAGCAAACCAAGCATAAGCATTATCAGTTACGTCTCGAACCTCGAACCATGGAACCATTGAATTAATCTGGACTGGATTACAGGTATAAGGTGCGTATGGAAGCGAAGTGGTTGAAATAGTTACATAAGTGAAGTATTGTGTTGGTACGTGGATGTCCCAGGTTACTTGTGTCCAATCTTGGCCCCACTTAACACGGCACACATCATTCACATTTTCACCATCGCTAGGATGCCCAGCTTGATGTCCTGCACTGTCCAACGTTGCTATTCCGTAACCCAAGTTGCTCTGGATATAGAAATCCATTCCAATACTCCCACCTTCACCCCATGTATAAGGCGTACTGAAAGCAGCCGTTTTTATCCAGCAGCTAAACACTATATGGTCGCCAGGTTTTACGCTTATCCATGTTCCATCAACTTCCCGTGTGCCTCGAACGTAATCTGGACCCACTTTGATGCTTGGATACCCATTATGCTGAACTGTAGTGTCAAGCGACGCATACGACGAAGCTGCACCATTCATATCCGCGTAGAAAGCGTTTAGCGGCTCCAAATTGTTCGGATTTGGTGTTGAGGTAGGAGAGGGCGTGGGAGAAGATGTTGGTTTTGGGGTAGACGTGGGTTTTGGTGTTGATGTGGGCGCTGCCGTTGGAGTGGACGTGGGTTTTGGAGTAGGAGAAGGTGTAGGTTTTGGACTCGGTGTCGGAGTTGTGGTGGGCTGAGGTGTGGAAGTTGGTGATGTGGTTGCAGTTGGATTAGGTGTAGGCGTGGGTGTTGGCGATGGAGTGGATGTAGGCGTTGGAGTCGACGTAGGTGTAAGTAAAACGTTACCATACGAAGGTAGTGCGATCTGAGCTGAATTTAAAGCCATTACGCTAAAAGTTAAAGATGAGAAACAAGTTATCAAACAAAGGCATATCGCAAAGGCATGTTTCTTAAGCATGCCTTCGGATATCGTAAGGATTAATATAAACGATATTGTAATTTAAGACTTCTGTGTTATTGCTCAACAAAAATACAAAACCCCTAAATATTATTATCGTAATCCCTTCCCTAAAATATCATATAATGCGTCGCCAACGACCGCTGCATTTCTCTTTCTGTATTCTTCATACCCATTCGTCTGAAGCTTCTGATATAATTCACTATCGTTGTAAAGGCGGTTAATATTTTCAATAAAATCATTCTCATTTTCCGCAACCAAAGCATTTACATTGTTAAGCACATAATCGTCATCATTATGAGTCATTATAATAGGAGTTTTTGTACTCCAACAATCGCCAATGAAGCCCCATCCACCTATTTTTATTGGTGTGTAGGCGTAGAAACTCTCTGACATCAATCTTAGCGACTCAGTTCTTGACAAATGACTTATGTAACGTATTGATTGACCGTATTGTTTTTGGATTTTTCTAACAACAGAAGCATGTGGGCCCGACCCAACCACAACAAATTGTTTAGTTTTCGTTTTTTCCAAAATTAGCGGTAAGGTTTTTTCAAATTCTTGTGTGTTTTTGAATGGATAGAGTGACCCGATATACAGACCAACACCATTTTCACGCTTGACGGCATTTTCGAAACCTTCAGGTATATGTGAAGGCCATGGAAGATAAAATACCGGTTTATTGTGTTTCGACAATTGATCGAGAATTTTGTTATCTTTGGGACTACTTGTAATCAAAACGTCGGCTTTTTCGCATAACCAGGACCAGAATTTTGGGCCATGCGGTATTCCAAACAGAGACATGACAGTTTTCATTTTAAGAGTGCTATGTACTTCGCCTGACAAAAGTCGTCCTGCACTTTCAACTAAGAGAACTATGGGTTTTTTCAGATGTTTTTGAACCAAAAGTGCTAACCTAATATTCAGCTCTGGCTCACAAAGTATTATATCAGGCTTAAGATCCTCAGCTATTTCCAAGACCTCGTTTAATCTTCTTCCTGGAAAAAGAAACATTTCTTGAGGATTTTCATAAAGTCTATGGATAGGAATGCCATCCATGTCTTCATAAATTGGAAGATTCCCTTCCCCTTTCAAAGCCATCGACTTACCAGTTACAATTACTAATTTAAGGCCTCTTTCCTTGAGTCTGATAAGCATATGAGCATTATCGTTTACTTGCATGCTCATTCCAGGAAAGAAACATAATATATTCAAATTCTCACCTAAGGAGATACTCACATTACACTTTCGAATTCTTTCAAATAGGCTCTCCCTACTTTTTCCCAATCAAATTTTTCTTGAACTATTTTTCGCCCCATTTCACCCATTTTTCTTCCGATTAATGGATTTTCAAGAAGATATAAGAGAGATTTGGCTATTTCTTCAATATTACCTGGGCTAACAAAAATTCCGTTATTGCCGTTGCTCACAATTTCAGGTATCCCCCCAACCCTTGATGCGATGACTGGCTTTGCACTAGACATGGCTTCCAACAGAGCAATTGGAAAATTCTCTGAAAGAGAAGGAAATAGAACTATATCAGAAGATGAATAGTAAAAAGGCATTTCAAAATTAGGAATCGACCCTATAATAGAAACATTTTTTTGAATTCCAAGATTCTTTAATATCGGGTAGAGGCGCTCTTTATTCTTGTCGCTAACTCCAAGGACAATAAGCTTCACTTGAGGAAAAGTTTTTGCAACTTCGGCTAAAGCGTAAAGAGCAAAAACTGTGCCTTTTATAAATATATTACCGCTGACTGTTAGAATAAGCGGAGAACTGCCTAAAGAGTAAGTTTTTCGGATAGCTTCTCCTGAAACTTTTGGGTTGAATCTCTGGGAGTCAACACCGTTGTGGATTACTGATATTTTTTCTTGAGGAATTTGATGTTGTCTCAGGAAATCTTGTTTAGTTTTTTCTGATACGGCGATGATTCGTTTTGATACTGCAATATCCATGTAAATGCCGGTGATTTTGATTAGAGCAAGCAGGTGTTTTGTTATTAATTCTTCTTGACTAAGGTTCTCTATGACTGAATCAGCGATCATAACGGCTTTTGTTGAATTGCTTTCAGTCAGAACTTCACTATGCAAAGTTGTAATGATTTTAGAAGTTCTATTAAAATACATCAATGGAGCAATGCCCATACCGCTTTCGCTATGGAAATTAATAATATCAAAGTGATTTTTCTTAATTTTCTTGAAATAAAGTGGGCTCACAATAGGGAAAAGCCGTTTACCCCCGAAAGTCCTTATAGTTTTGGCGTACCTTCGGTCGTTTGTGCCACATGTAAATACGTAAGCTTCTATTCCCTGTTTAATCATAAATTTTTGAAGGTTATATACAACTTCTCCGGGACCGCCCAAAGAGTCTGGTGGGAAGATGTTAGTAACGAAACATACTTTCATCTAAAATTTTACCTTGTGGCGATTTTTGATTATTAAATGAACATAATGTATTTGCTTAATGGCGTAATTTTTTGTGCAGATTTTTGCTGTGGAATTTGCTGCCTGAATTGTTGCATTTGCTACTTACGTGAAATCAGAATACGTAACCTAAAGGCTGCGTTTTTAACTAAGCCAAAATAGAATCCTAGAATTCTTGCAACTGTAAGTAAAACTACCAGTGGAAAATATATGATTTTACGATTATAAGTATGAGTTCTTACCGCGTTGAAGATAACGTATGCAAATAAAGATGCAAGGAATAAAAATACAGTGAGATATGGAGAAATAAACAAAGAAATAACAAGTAAAATAAAGAGTAAATTTGAAGCATAAAACGAAGCAATGATAGGCTCGTATCTTGCGAGTTTAAGCGTTTTCCAAGATAAGAAAAACGGTGCACTTCTCGAACTACCTTTGAAAGCATGCTTTAACCCTTGCCTGCGATGCCAAACCCAAATCTCCGGATCAAAACGGAGAGTGTACCCTTTTTCTAATAATCTGCCATTAAGATCCCAATCTTCACAAGTTCTTAAATTCTCATTTAGACAACCTAATTCTTGAAACACCGATTTCTTATAAGTTACATTGCAACCCGCAATTTTTCCAATTGCTGACTTGTCAAAATAGACTATTTGGGAACGACCTTCAAAAAAAAGACCCTCGACATAATTTAAGGGGTCGTTTTTGGATTTGTCTTGAAGTGTAAAGTGTGGTCCGCCTAGGCAGCTAATTGATGGAAATTGAGAGAAGGTCAAACTTATTTTTTCTAGCCAATTAGGCGATGCTTCTGCGTCATCGTCTATAAAAGAAACCAATTTCCCTGTAGCATTATTTACTCCTAAATTTCGAGCTGCACCCAGTGTTGTTCCTTTTTCCTCAACAAATTTAATTTGCTCGCTTTCTAAAACACTTTGAAATTGTTGGGGAAATTTTTTTGCCACAATAATGATTTCGAAATCTTTAAACTTTTGTTTTTTCAATGAATCTAAACAGTTCTTTAATAAATCTGTTTTGTCGCCCCTAGTTGCCAAGATAACGCTTATTTCAGGGGTTTCGCTAATTATCGCCATTATTTGACTTTTCCTAAGTTTTGGTTTCAAAGATGAAAAATTTTAGATTTGAGTTTAAGGAAGGCGCATATTTTTTAGTGATCGGTTTTCATTGATGCGAGTTAATGGTTTTCTTGTATACTTTGTATGTTTCTTCTGCACATTTTTTCGAAGAGAAAGATTCTTCTACTGTCATTCGCGCTGTTTTTCCTATTAACCTGTTTTCTGACTCGTCTTGTAATAATGAAACTATTGATTTTGCAAAAGCATCATGATCAAACGGACGTACAAGTAAACCATTCTGCCCAGAATGTATCAGTTCAGGATTTCCGCCCACATTGCTAGCAACAACCGCGCAGCCGCTACTCATTGCCTCAAGTATACTTATTGAACAGTTCTCGAAGAAGGAAGGATTTACGAAGATGGTTGCCTCTCGCATTATTTTTGAGCGTTCTGAATAGCCCATGTGACCTGTGAACAAATAATTGTCCTTAGATATTCCTTTGCTTTTGATCATTTCTTTATAAAAGGATATGTTGCCGCCGCCCACAAAAATAAAACGAGCTTTGGGGCAAAACTTGAGAACCTCGGGCATCGATTTGATAAGAACATCAATCCCTTTTTTGGAAATAATCCGGCCTACATAGACAATTGAAGGTCTCGAGTTCTTGATGTTTAATTCATCTTCATCTGGAATATGAAATAGATCCGTGTCAACTCCATTATATACCAGGCTGATTTTGCTTGGATCAACACCTAAATGTTTTACAGCCAACTCTTTGGTCACTTTAGAGACAGCGATAAATCGCGTTATGCGCTTTGCGTAGAACTCTTGCAGTTGCCTAATTATTGGATAAAAGCGGAGGATAGATTTTTCCCCAGCCTCAAGATCATGAAATAGTTCGCGTGCTATTATAGCGTGATCTCTAAGCATTTGTATTGTTCCATGCAAAGTAACAACTGTGGGTACATTGACCTGCCTGAATATTTGCAGATAAACGTCCGGCATATGGACTAAGTGGGAGTGAATCAAGTCAAAATTAGCTTTTTTGTTTATGAGTGGAAGCCTAAAGAAGCAAGCACTTTGGAATGCGAAATTATAAAAAAATGTTTCATGAGACTCACTTAGATAGTGAACATTTATCGGTCGTTTTATTATTGAATCAATGATGCTTTGATTATTAGCACCGTTAGCCATTCCATCAATGCTTCGTTTTAGTGTGATAACATCGATGTCTACGTTTTTTGGCAATGATTTGATTAGTTCAACTGTGTATGAGCCTGTGCCACCCCACACGGGTAAGAATTCTGGAGCAAGCATACACAGCGCAGTTCTATCCATATAATATCCCTTATTTAGTATTGGTGTTTGCTCTTAAACTGAGATTTATATTCTTGTAAATTTAGTTTATCTATGCTATGAATGCCTGCTATTTACAAGGAATTGCGATATTGAACTCGCTTGTTGCCCGCTTGAAATACCTACAACTATGGAATTGATGTTTGGGAGGTTATCAATATATTCTATAGCCTCTGAGGGCTTAAGATAGCCTGCTGCTAAAATACTCATAGCTATAACGTTGGGTTTATGGAGAGTTGAGAGGGCTACTTCACATTCATTTTTAGATGGATTCATGTAAAAACCAATTTTATTAAATGGAGCCGCGATCAGAATATCGTCTGAATTAATCTCCCATTCACCCAATTTTTTCAAAAGGAAGGGGAAATTTCTTGTTTCAAAGCCTGGCTTAATTTTTCTACTTTGCAAAAATTCAATGTAGGACTTGAAGAGTGAATCTATGTTTAAAGCTAGACACATATCAGTCACTACTTCATGAAGTAGTACTGAGCGCACAATTCCTTTCTTATGGACCGATGTCTTTATTCTGGAAATTTCGTATGCCAAATAGGCTTTCATTAAGTCCATGCCGTTTACTGTCAGGATTCCTTTTAAGCCAAAAAATGCTGCTGATGCATTTCGTGATTTTACAATTTGCTTAGCCATTCTTTTTCCTAGCCCAGGTATTCCGCCTGCGTGAGTAGCAAGTCTGACATATTCGTAAGCGTAAGGAACTAGGGGATAGAGATTGACTTGATCGATAGTCGTGTCTTTAGTTAGTATGTTTAGTATTGATAAAGTGGTGTCGCTAACTGAAAACATGAAGCCGTTAGCACCGCTATGAATAGAAGTTTCAACCAAATTCGCGGCAAAGTGTGGGTCATTTATCGGTCTGCCCCGATTTCTAACCCTTTCTTGGGAGAGATGACTAATACCATGGAACGGGTTATCTCCGACAAGTAATAGTCTATCTTGATTTTTCTGCAATGTTTTCAGCTCTGTCTGATACTTTCTCTATTATATAATCAACCTTGGAGGCGGAAACAAAATCCGATTCAATTTGAGATTTTTTAGTTATTGAATTGACGAAGTATTCGTCCTCTCGATAGTATTCTGCATCTCCTAACAGAAAGCCCACATTATCTTGGAGATCATGTCTATGCCACGCCTTTGTGGATCCGGAATTTGATTGCAATTCCACCAAATCATCATTAACCTTGATTTTACCTGTATCTCCGCTGATTAATACTCCAATTTCAGGCATATGATAGCCTTCTTTTGACCATGACATCTCAAACTTTCCTTTAATTCCCTTGGAATTTTCTACATTAAAATGTGCTACATCCTTAGTTACCTTGTTTTCTAAGTCAGATTTGAGTTCAAATTCCTTGAATAGCCATAAAGCCATATCTATCGCGTGAGAGCCCAAGTCACTTATGACCCCACCTCTTGATGAAGCTTGTTTGCTCTCTTCGAGCCCAAAGAAATCTGACGAAAAAGCGTAAGCATCAAAAGAAATTATTTGACCAATTGCCTCTTGCTCCAGTAATTCTTTGGCTTTATTGAATGTAACTGAGAACCTTTTCATGTATCCAACCATATTTGCTTTCTTAAATCTCTGAGCAAGTTCGATTAGTTTAACCGAATCATCATATTTTGAAGAGAGCGTTTTCTCAACAAACAAGTGAGGCATCTCTCCATTGGAGCATAAACCAGATATTACTGAATAATGGGATGGAATTGGGGTTGTTACATAAACGATGTCAGGTTTAAAATCTAAAATCTTCGCTGAATCATCAACCACCTGTATCCCTTTGAGAAGTTTTCGACCGAATCTTCTGATCAACGAACTCTTATCACAGAGGGCAACCAGTTCAACGTTTGGTAGAGTGCTCAATATACTTGCGTGCAATAGGCCCATCTTGCCTAATCCAATGACAGCGACCTTAAACTTTTCATCCAATCTATATAACTCCAGTGTTTTGGCATGTACAAAATTATGCATCTAAATATTTGATAATTTCAAAAGCCTCAGCTGATTGAACTCCAACTTGGCTTCCTCTAAAAAACGCTAGATTGACAGTTGATTCATATGCGAGGTATCGCTTTTCGTTTTGAGAAACATGGCAGCGCAATGCTTCCCATTTCTTATCAACAAATCCTGTAATGTTAACAAAAAAAGTTGGCAAAAAGTTTGCAGGCCTTCACTCTAGGCGTTTCGAAGGCAAGAATCTTTGCAACGTTCCGGAACGCTGACATAGCCAGCCACCCTACACGCCTATGATCTTGATGAGTATCATTGACCGAATGCGTAAGTACGATGTCTGGCTGGTACTTCGTAAAATATTCTTCTAAGCAGTTTATGGCTTGATAAGAATCGGGAATTTCAGTGTCAGGGAAATTTTCAAAATAAATATCTTTGACCCCCAGTATATTCATAGCTTTTATGCTTTCATTCATTCGCACATTAGTATCAAATGTTTTCCCGCCCTTTGTCATATACAAAGCAACAACTTTTGAATCTGCTTGGATAGATTTGCATATAGTCCCGCCACAGCCTAGTTCAATGTCATCTGGGTGCGCTCCAACAGCTAATATAGTCTTTAAAGCAAATACCATTTTAATCACCAAGAAATTTCATTATATAACCTGTTTAGCTCGAGCCAAGTCCAAGTAGCAGCTTTCTCAAAGGTTCTTTTCGTTTTAGAGGTCACAGTTAATCACTCAAATTGATGAACATATAAGGATATTATTAGTCATTTAAGCATACATCCAAATTAACTCTCAGTCTTTAAGCATTCCCTTTATAGAAGCAGATTTAATGCAAGTTTAATAAAACTTAAAACTGCAGATTATAATCAATCGTTTAGAGCCAGAAAAACGCCTTAATTAGGGATAATTCTATAGGGGTTTAACGTGCTTTTGTCGGATCTTGAAATGAATTTTCTTGAAAACCTTAAGTTTTGGACAAAGAAGGGAAGAAGATCATCCCATGCAAACCAGGCGCTCTCTCGGACGCCTCGATATGAAGTCATCCATTGCCTAAACGTTAGGCTCTTTTCAAAACGATAATTAATACTGGAAATTAAATCCCTGTCTTCAACAAACCACTTTCTTCCCTCAATAATTTCACTTTTCGGAACTGGCTGACCTGTTAGGTCTAAATATGCAGCCCTGGCAACGTCTAATCCATTTGACGCAACAAATAGACGGAAACTCGATCCCACGCGAGGATTAACGTCGAGAACTTTGTATTCTCCATCTCGAGAGTCGTATCTGTATCCAATATCAAGTATACCTTTGTAACCTATGCTCTTCATGAAATGTTTTGTTAATTGATCGACATCAGAATTGTGAAGGCAAATACCTAAAGAAGTGACTCCTTTGTGGATTGGAGATTGACGTATTTTCCTGCCTGTTATGCCAAACAAGCATTCTGATTTCTCATTAAAATAACCGTTAAACATCCAAATAGAGTCGTCTCCGCCAGGAATATACTCCTGAAGCATAAAGCTGGGCTCAGAGAAGTCTTCATGAAGTTTGTATAGGTTCAGTAATTGGGTTTTAGTGTTTGCTATAAACATTCTTTTGCCAAAGCGTGGGGACCTACTCCGATACATTTCCTTCATGACTAATGGAAAAGTTGCTTCTTCTGAAAAGGTTTGAACTTCATCCATTGAAATGGGAAAACATGCGTCAGGAGTCGGAATCCCAAACTTTTTCGCTAAAAAATACATCTCCTTTTTGTCGGCTAGCGCATAAACAAGCTGCGCTGGAAGTTTTGGAAAGATAAAGCCTTCACTCAAAGAGTTGGCATTTTCCGCAAGCCAGCTTGAACCACTATCTGTAGTGTGTATCAGAATAGAACGCTTCCCAATCTTTTTTGCAACTGCTAGTAAATATTGAACTGACGATTGAGGATCTTTGCCGTCAACATCCCATAGAAATTTCTTTCGACAATATTTTGAAAATAAGCCAGGTGAAGTTGTATGTGGATCTACGCCGTGCACTTCAATTCCAAGTCTCCCAAATGTGCGTAGAAGGCCTAATTGACCGTAATGATAAGTGTACAAAACAACAACAGGAACTCTTGTGTCCGATATAGTGAATTTAGACGCTTTCGTCACCTAGTCTAAGTTGGTATCTTAACAATCTCATCGCCCTCAATAGTGAGAGCGTAATTAAAGTCGTTTACATGTTTGAGTATGAAATTAAGGTCTCTTTTTTGCCTAGTTTCTATAAGATATTTTGCACTATTCCCTTCACCACATACGGTAACTGACTTATCCTTCCAACTATTCACAATTTGCAGGGTTTTCGCATCTTCGCAAGTGAAACCGGCTTCCAATAGACTTGCTGCAATCCAGGAACAGCACAACTTATCTTCCTCACGAAATTCGCCACGGGTGGGCGCTCCAAACAATTTCACGCGACTATAACGTCTAGCAAGGTAATTGCAAGTCGCGGTATAATTTCGCAAGCACCCAACGTAAAGTGAACCGCAATTTCTCAAGGAATAAAGTAGCGGTATTCCAGATGTAGATACAATAATTACTGGTCTGGATTTATCAGGATATTTTTTAACATCTACTGGGCTGTTTTTAAAATCAAAACCATAGGGCATGTTGCCGCCAACTTCGCCTACCATTAATGGCCTTTGGAGACGTTTTTTTAGAAGAATAGCTCCTTCAGTTGAAGGTGCAAAAAAACATCTTCTTCCAGACTCCACAATTGTTGCTGCCACCGTCGTAGACCGAATTACATCAATGACTATAACTGCTGTTTCTTTATCATATTGCTTTGAACATTCGGTTATGCAATCGATAGCAACTACTTTTGACGGCAACTGTTTTCTCTCCTGTTTTATTGTGGCAGTCTCGGACGGAGATTTTCTTTGTTAAAAGCATCTGAGTGCAGGCCCCTTCGGTAAATTTCAACTCGCAATAACTCTTCGATTCGAACATTGCAAAGATGAACATCTCTGCCGAAGTGGTCTAATAGGGCGAATTGACTTGGCTTGTTTGGTGCTTCGAACATAACAGTTCCGTGGCCAAAAGCATTGGCAAATCTGTCTGCGAATTGAATGTTAAGATTTCCTTCGTTGTCAAATAGCCCAACTCCTTTTGCACTTTCCCTTGCCTCAACAACTAGTTGGAGAGCTCCAGCTTCAAGCCATTTTTTTCCTTGATCTATCAATGCATCTACAATGTCGTTTGTAAAGGCGCCTTCATGTTTTTTGCCAAGTTCGAATTGAACTTCTAAGCCTCTATCGTTTGCCATTTTCACAATTTCTTTAGCGTTTAGAGAGATGTCAGTGAAACCTTCTCCACATTCGATTCGGGTAAAGCCAAAATCAGCCACTAAGTCAAGATATTTATCTAATTTACCTTGGACATAGGCAACCTCAAAAGGTCCTCCACCGGTTGTTGTTGGCACGCCATATTTTTTTGCGGCCGATATCTTTTTTCGACTGACATCTTCATTTGCTATCATCCAGCACGCCATAGAAACCTTTAGAATTGAAATAAGATGATGGCTCTGCTCGAGATGACTCGCTAAAGTAACGAGGTCATAACCTGGGTCGAATGGACTTGTTGCGGGCATAATTTCTGAAACGCCAATTGATTTTAGATAATCTGTGGTATGCAACCTATGTTGGGAATTTGATTTAACGTTAACCATTTTATTCACCGATTGTTAAGTCATTTGGGTCGATTAAGTGAAGCTCATAGTTATCTATTTTTCTCCAATGATTCTTGATATTCTAATAAATAAAGATAAAAGACAATTTGAATCGTTTATTTGTTAAGTAGAGAAGATTTAAGTTAAGATGTTGTATATGTCACCTTTAAATGCCGAAACCAACCTTTCTCAGAGACGTGTAGATGATCTTTTTGATACCCAGGCTACTTACTGGAGGGATACCTACCAAGACAATGATATTCAGGGGATCATTTATCAGCAAAGGCAGACTGCAGCTCTAAGCTACGTAGATGGACTATCGCTTCCAAAATCAACTCGTGTTCTTGAAATCGGCTCCGGGGCAGGTTATCTTGCTGTAGCTCTTGCAAAACGTGGATTTACCGTGGAAGCCATTGACCATACTCAGGCAATGGTAAATCTTACAATTGAAAATGCAAAAAGAACAGGGAATCTTAACAGGATTAATGCTCATACTGGAGATGTACATAAGTTATCTTACCCCAATAGATCTTTTGATCTAATTGTTGCTTTAGGAGTTATCCCATGGCTTCACGACTTTAAGAAGGCACTTTCAGAGATAGTAAGGGTACTATCGCCAAACGGACATGCTATCTTAACCGTGGATAACTCGTTAAGAGCAACAACCCTACTTGATCCGATAACTTTCCCTGCAATAGCAGAGCTTCGAAGATTTCTTAGATATAAACTTGAAAGAGCAGGTTTACTCACATCGATGAATTGTTGGAAAAACGCTCCTCCCTATCGTCAGCACTCGCCCAAAAAATTCGACCAGACGCTGGTTCAGTGCGGTATGAAAGTGCTAAAGAGTACAAGTGTGGGATTTGGTCCATTTACTTTATGCGGTTACAATTTATTTCCGGGAGAATCATCAATAAAAATACAACAAAAACTTCAAGGGTACGCTGATAAGGGATATCCGATTCTACGCTCAAGTGGATCGCAATACATCGTTTTGGCAACAAAAAGGTAGCTACAGTTTTTTATAGATGTTAAGTTGGGTTTGAACTAAGCTTTGGGTAAGTATCGACTGAATTTTGAAATAGCCACTTGATAGTTTTTATTTGCTTTTTATCGCTATATATGATTGACCTGAGTTGTAAACCAAACTGTAACTGTGCATAATGCTTTGTGAATTATTCTCAAGGGAAATACCATTGCTTTGAAGGGTATTTGCTAGACCGATTGAGTAGATGATAGAGTCATAATTTGTAATATTTGTAAGTGAAAAACGAGGTTGGAGGTTAGTGTCGATTTCAGCCTTTCCCTGGATTTGTGGTAGCATGTACCATCTCATGCCAGAGTCAGCGATTACTGTGCTAAATGGAGTCCAGTTGTACTTCTCAATCATAAAGTTTGATGTGGTAAGATTATCTTTTGTTTGAAATGTTATTGGGTAACTAGTAAATGAAGTATGAATTGGGATGGCGACAAACAGTAATAACACTATCAGAAAAAGGGCTATTATATAAGGTCTTAGTTTTGTACCAAGGAAATACATAGCTCCAAGAGATAAAGGAATAAAAAGGATTGATATAGCCCTTGAGCCTAAAGAGGACAAAGCAAGGCCCAAGACTGTGTAAGCTAGTCCGGCAAGAAAAATGGCTCCATCTACGGCTCTTAGTTTTCGTTTAATTAAAAGAACAACGAAACCAATTAGACACATTAGAAGAATAATGATTGTAGATGCTCTTGATAGTGTTTGAGACAGTGTATCTATAGGAGTTGGAACTGTGGATGTTGCAGTCAACGTTGCACTTACTATTGAACTATATTCTGTTGGCAAGCGGAATAGGTTTGTTATATTTAGGCCAATCCAGTAAGAGCTTAAACTGAATTGTGTTATTACAAAAATGTTCGTAGCGACCAAGCAGATTTCCGCATAAAGTTTACTTCTGCTTACAAGGCTTCGGAACAATAGATACAGAATATAGAATAAAGCCACAAAGCTATGCGCGATTGAAAGGCAGAAGAACAAAATTAGAATAGTTACTATTACAGGTGTAGTTTTTTTTCTGGTTTCCAACATGAAGATTGCAAAAAGTAAAGCAAGTGCGAGTGAAAAAGGCACGGCTTGATAGTTTAAGAAGTAAAACATTGCAAAGAAAAATGAAGGTACAGCTATGATTGCGCCATTTTTGTTGAGCTTCGCCGCATAAACATATAATGATCCAGCTATCAAGGAGCCGATTAAAGCGTATAGAAAAAATTCGAAACTAATAAGAGGTAGACCGCTTACGGATGTTGCAATATCTGTTATTAAGAAAAAAGATGGCCATTGATAATATTCATGGATAAATAGAGATGGATTCAAGCTTTGAGTATTTATAAAATTTTGAGATAATCCTCTAAAGTAAGATGAATCAGATGTAGGCATTGTAAAGTAGAAGAAGGATAAAGAGTACACAAATAATATAATTGCAACAGTTATGGCACATTTGACAGGTTGACTTTTTGAAAAGACACCTATCAAGTAAAGTGAGCCTAATACTACAGGAATGCTGATCCAGTAGAACGGCGATATATGATAAAAAACAGCGTCGCCAGGATATTTCAGTGATATTGGATAAGTTTTATACCAAGAGTAGAAAAAGAGGGCTAAACCTATCAAAAGCGATACAAAAGCGAATTTACTTTTTCCCAAAAAATCCACAGGTTTATCTGGTAATTGGTTAGTTGCTCTATTACTAAAAATGGCGGGTTTGTACATTGTCTTTGGTTCTATGATCCTTTGTTTTTTAAGAAGAATTAGACCGATTATAACTGCGGCGACTGCTCCCACCACCGCTAAATATGCAATTTCATGAGCTGTATCATTGCTAATAACAAAAAACATGGAGAACACAGGATTCGCAAACAGGTTAGTCGCAATACCAAGAACATAAAATATTAAAAAACCTGCAACAATTATTATCGCTATAAGAATCTTATGCTCTTTGAATTTTTCTAACATTATTTCGCCAAAATATCTAATTAGATATCTAAGAGTTTTTTAAAATAAATTATGCAATATTATTTTGTGATGCTGTTTTCTTAGATTTACTGAATAACATTTAGATTTAAGGTAACAAATCTGCCATCATAATTTAGACTGTTCAAGGTTGAATTGTATAATGACAATTCGATAAATAGGTTGTAATAATATCCGGCTCGGCTAGAATCGAAAACTGAGATTTCATTAACAGCATAATCTAAGCCATTAATACTTATGTCAGAAAGCGTCGAAGTCTCGTTTGAGAAAGTGATATTATTTATTTCGAATGTTAATGGCACTTCCCATGTTCCTCCATTAGCTAGAAAAGTTTTGTATTGATACAAGGTGGGCAATGAACTTGGCGTTCCAAGTATCGGATCAGGGAGACGATCATTTTGAGATGCTAACTTGACAGAGCAAGTATAGTAATTAGAGGATTCCAAGTAGTTTGTAACTCCAAGATAGACTGAATAAACTACGCCTGATTTGACATTAAACGGAAGATTATCAAATGTATGATTTTGCCCAAGCATATAGATTGAAGAGAACTGTTCCCCAACTGGGGTTTTTATGAAAATCGCTATGGTTGGTGATGCAAGAATTATAACACCGATTAATACAGTGGTAACAAACAAAATTTTGTAGTCTTTAAGTTGCATTTTCCACCACCTTTGGTTTTGAAGATAGCAATTTTTCGGTAAATCCACGTTTAAATCGGCGCCAAATTAAAAACATTACAACAACAAAAGTAATTGCTGATATTACAGAAAAAACTACGGTAAATAGTAGATTGTTTTGGGATTGAGTAATGCTTGAATTTCGAAGCCCTATCGCGTCACTATTAACCTGATTGGCTACTAATCGAGCACTGTCAGCCGTTGAAATCACATTATTCAAGTTACCCGTGTTATAAGCGTTTTCAGCTTCCGCCAAAAGCGCTCCTGCAGTATTTAGCTTTGCTAATAGCTGCGTTACGTTGCCACCTGCTTTTTCTGCCGCTAAGACGTTTGTAAACGCCTGATTGATAGAAGCGTCGGCCGCCTGTAAGCTTGTAGTTTCATTACTAGCTTTTACCAATGGTAGGTGAAAACCGGGTAATACTGCCAAAACCGAAAGCATCACGATTAGTACTATGATAACATGTTTGTTCAGAACTAATCCCTCGACTAAATGATCCTTTTACAGGTTTTAGGTTAAGTCTATAATAAAACCAAACCTTTTAAGATCAAAAAGTTTAAACTCATTTTTTATTTATGTAGGGCTATTAAAAAAAGAATTTTCTGAATTTAATAAAAATTTGAAGATTTTGATTGATTATAGGTTAAGAAAGTAACCTATAAAATCCCTTCCTGAAGGAAGTAGATAAGAAAAAAATGGGACTAAATAGCCTGAACCTGAGATCATCACCAATTTAAACATATTTTCCCTTTTGATTTGATTTAAAGTTTTCGTAAATTGCTATGTGGTTATATTATCGCTAAGAGGCCAGGAGTTCACAAAACCAAAATGTTAAGGGAATTTATGACACCTAATTTTAGGGATAATTTCGCATCGTTTGTTGAAGCCTTAACTTATACCTTCTTCAACTTAAGCTCAAGAAAGATCGGATGGACACGATTCCGAGTTTGTTTAGCGATCAAGCAATTTTGATATTTTGCCAGAGTCAATAAGTTGTTTCCATCATTATTCGTTTCAAAATTTCAGCACCATGTTTGATGCCCAACTTTTTTTGTCCCAACCGAGGTCTATACTGAATAGGCGTTTCGAAAATAGTAAAGCCTTGACGTTCAACATGATGGTTTAGCTCTACTTCTATATCGAAACCTTGCGATTTTACTTTCCAATTTCTGAGAATTTCGGCACGTACCACTCTCAAGCCTGTAAGTGGATCATTCAATGGAACTCCATTTAGTAAGTTGTGGGTCAGAGCAATGAGTCGGTTGCCAATGTAAAAAGCATCATGCATTGCTTTTTTATCAAGATGACCGTTAAATCGGTTGCCACAGACCATACCGACATTGGAGTTGTTCTGCAGAATGCGAACCATTTCATGAACATGTTCCGCTGGGTAAGTGTAGTCTGCATCAGTGATGACTATGTATTCAACTGATGAATCCAAATGTTCAACCGCCTTTGCCAAGGCATTTCCTTTGCCGAGCTTATCTTGAAGAAGGATGTCGGCACCCATGTTCTTGGCTATTTCAACGGTTCTATCGGTGCTTCGACCGTCAACTACTAGTACAAGAGGATTGTTTAACTCAGTGTTTATTTCGGCAATCGTACGTCCTATGCCTTCTTCTTCGTTCAATGCAGCTATTACAACTTGCATTGACGGTAAAAGCTCTCCTTTTGTTTGCAACTAATCATCTCTTTTCTCTTTTTACAATCCCTTGTTTAGCAACCAAGAAGTCTGGCGCTTATTTAAGATTATATATAAAGTACTGTAATATATCGAAGTCAAATTTTAATTTTTCTATTTCTAATTTTGTCATTGAAACGAAAATCAAGAAATCTAATGATTTTATCGGCTTAGAGGAGTTCTATCGCAAGCAAAAAAGCATTTTCCTAATTAGACGCAGCTATAAAATCCCTTCCTGAAGGAAGTGGACCTGAAATAAAGACGGTTAACTGCTCATCAAATCTTTATCAAATCACGCTCGACAGCAAACATTTTTTCTTCAATAAAATTAAGGCTTCTTATTTGCCAATCTATATTTTGCATAATGAGTTAACCTACATTTCTGTAATTTCATCTTATTGTATGTGGATTAAGATTTTGTAAACCAAGAATATTTATTCGCTATTTTTTCATATTTTTCTAACCTAAAGTTTTTGGTTTTAAAGGTTTTTTGAAGAAACACTGCCAGAATAGAGACGACTACAATGATGACTATGGCTAATATCACCCATATCGGAAAGTTAGCGGGCGCAGGTTGTGTTTCGAAAGCAACTGATAATTCGTATGTAGAATAGTCTGTTTTGAACCATATATAGTAGTTTTTGGAGTCATGACTGTACCCTTGATTTTGAGCAACTCCATTATTGACATAAACGGTTGGTGTCGTTCCATATGGAATGGCGGAAATTGGAATGGTCACATTATTAAAACCATTAGTCTTGCTTTGCGCGACAATGGCTAAAGATACCGTTGTTGTTGTGTTAGATCCGTCTGTTGTGATGCTGATGCTTGATATTGTCGAACTTGTTATGTCTCCCTGAAATGTTAGAGATACATTTTGGCCGCTATCCGTCAAAGTGGTTATGGTTATTGCGTTTGGTACGGGTGTAGGTGCTGGAGTGAGTGTTGGTTGAGGGCTTGCAGTAGGACCTGTGGAGGGAGTTGGAGTGGGTAGAGGTGAGGGACTTGGCGTTGGGCTAGATGTTGCTGCAAGTGTCACAGTGAATGAGTTGCTCGTACCCGTATGGCTGCCGTCAGTGGCAGTAATGGTCACGCTGGAACCGCTAGAAGCTATTGTAACCAAAGTTGATCCGGCACCTCCAACAAAAGCAGTCATAATAGATGGATTGATCGAGCCGGCAGAGCACGTCAAAGATGGTGTGCCAACATAGCTTTTAACAGTGTTATTAAATGCGTCTTGAGCAGTAACCGCTATGTTAAAGGGAGAACCTGAACTTTGATCGCTAATTGAACTAAAAGTGAAATGATCGAGTATTCCAGGATTAACCGTGAAGCTGCCACTGGTTCCAGTCATACCAGAACCAGATGCAGAAAGCCAAACTCCTGAACCAGCGCCTGTGACTGTCACTGAACCAGTCCAAACACCATTTATGAAGTTACCAGTAATGGTTGGATTAATAGTTCCAATTGAAACATTCAAAGCGTTAGTTCCACTATAGTTTGTAAGCGTGTTGTTAAAAGCATTTTTAGCTGTTATCGTTATGCTAAAGGGTGTACCTGCAGTCTGAACGCCGAAAGAAGCGAAAATAAAGTGATCCAATGGACTAGTATTAACAGTAACCGAGACGGCAGTAGAATTCACTGCATTACCTGAAGCGTCCTTGACCTGAAGGATGAAACTCCAACTGCCAGTAACCATTGTACCTGAAGTTACAAAACTGAAACTTGGAGAATTTGAGCCTATCGTAGTGTAGGTTCCTGATGGAACTTTTTCAAACCATTGATAATTGTATGGAGATGTACCCGTCGTCACCGAAGGTGAAGTCAGAATACTGGTCTGGCCCTGATTAATTGTGTTGGGAGAAGCTGATACTGTTGGAGCGAGCAAAGCAGAATTCGCCGTAATTGAAACTGCGTTCGAAGAAGATGTAACGGGGGTAGAAGCACCATCTGTCACCTTACAAGTAATTGAGTGTGAAGAAGCAGTGGCAGTATAGGAATAACTTGCACTATTGGAGCCAACCGCATTACCATCTACAGACCACTGGTAAGAAAGAGAGCCTGAACCACCACTATATGTAGCTGTAAACACTTGGATTTGACCAGTATCCAAAGTAATTGGACCAGCAGGGGCAATGCTCACTGTCGGTGAAGCACTAACAACAACCGAAGCAGGTGAAGACGGAGCGGAAGTTGAACCTAAACTATCTGTAACTGTAACAGTAATCAAGTAAGAACCTATGGATCCAAGAGAGTAACTAAACGTAGATGAAGTCGCACCAGATTGAGCAGACCCACCTACATACCACTGATAACCCGTTGAAGAGTAACTGCCTGAACCACCGCTTGCAGTAGCAATAAACGTCTTGGACTGCCCAACATCCATACTCCAGGAAGTAGGTGATACACTCACAGTAAGCGCAGCGGTCACAGAGACAGTTGCAACGTTGGAAGTTATTGAAGCACCTGTAACGTCGGTAACTTTAAGCTCAAAGCTCCAAATACCATTAGCCGTGGAAGAATCAGTGACAAAACTGTAGCTGCTCGAAGTGGCACCGCCAAGTGCATTAAAGCTTGATTCTCCTGGAGCTTCACTTAACCATTGATACGTGTATGGTGAAGTTCCAGTTGTAACCGCTGTAGAAGCCAAAGTGGATGTCTGACCCTTATTCATCGTGGATGGAGTAGCAGAAGCCGTTGGAGCGACCAAAGCAGAATTCACCGTGACAGCAACCGCATTTGAATCAACAGATGTAATTGGAGTATAGGCGCTATCAGTCACCTTGCAGGTAACCGAGTAAGAACCGACCGAGCGGCTGAAAGAATATGTGGAACCAGAAGCGCCTGAGACAGCGGATCCCCCTAAATACCATTGAAAATGAATCGTGCCTGAACCGCCAGACGGAGCAGCTGTGAAAGTCTGAGCCTGCCCTGCATCAATACTAAGAGGACCAACCGGCGTAATGTTCACTGTCGGCGTAGCACTCACAGTAATTGCAACAGTGTTTGAAGTAGAAGTAATAGGAGTAGGAGCGCTGTCAGTCACCTTACAAGTAATAGAAACAGAAGCCCCCGATGCAGTATAAGTGTAAGTTAAACTGTTGGCACCAGAAACCGGAGTGCTGCCTGAATACCATTGATATGATAGAGTTCCGTAACCACCGCCAGGTGTAGCGGTAAACACTTGGTTCTGACCTGCATCCATTAATAATGGGCCAACAGGCGCAATACCCACAGTCGGAATAGCGCTCACCGTTACAGAAACGGCATTCGAAGTCACAATTGCCGAGGCTAAATCAGTTACTTGAAGCTCAAAACTCCATGATCCAATAGTGGTAGAACTGGTTGTTACAAAAGAATAACCAGAGGAAGTTGCACCGGAGATAGGAGAGAAACTACCGGTGCCAGGAGCCTTCTGAATCCACTGATACGTATATGGAGAAGTACCTGTTACCACCGTAGTAGAACTCAAAGTGGAAGTTTGAGTCTGGTCGACTGTGCTGGGAGAAGCTGAAATTGTAGGCGCAGTTAAAGTAGAAGTCAACGTAAATTGAGCGTTCCCAGAGTTAGTGCCGTCGGTGGCAGAAACTGTGTGAGAACCAATCATAGTAGTTGGAACAGTGAAACTTGCACCACTAAACGAACCATCTATTCCTCCTTGTGCAGGCGGAGAAGTTGGAACCGTGGTGCCATCAAATTTAATAGTTATAGGCTGAAGGATGGCAAAACCTGTGCCCGAAACCGTAATTGTGTCACCAATATGACCCGTATTTGGGTTTAAAGTAATATTGCTCTGTGCAGCTTTTGCAGATTGGATGCTCACAAAAGTGCAGACTGCTAACGAAATTAGAAATATAATTATTAAGATTTGTAGCTTCTTCATGTTTGTTCTTCTGATGTTTTAATTAATTTAGTTGGAGGCTAATGTCAAAAGCTATAACTTGCCACTGTTTTTAACCTTTCCCACAATTTAATAGTTTTTATGGCGAGCCTCTATGAGCAAAAAGATGATTCGGAATTGAATTCAGTCTTGTTTTTTGGCTATCATATGAACTCTGAATCTTTTGAAAAAACTTAGATGTGCATATTACTATTCCTTATGATGTTGATTTGATTTTCTTTTCATTAAGTTTTCCATAAATGAAAAAAGCAAAGCTACTGACAACAAGGTAAGTCAACGAAACAGAGATCCAATAGTTTCTAGAAAGTTGAACTGTGAGATCAAATACTTGCGCAATATCGTCTGTGCTCACAAGAAAAAGGACCGCAAGAAAGGAAGTGAACACCAGAAGAGTTGTTAGTTTAATTCTTAATTCACCACCTTTTACCCAACCGTATAACAAAAAGACGGCGATTGCTGACAAAGGATAAATTATGTCCATTATTGGCCAAAATCGTAGTCCAAATATGGTGTCAAGGTTGCCTATGGTTGTCCCTTGCAGGGCTCCTAAGGGTTGGTCTCCGAAAGTTATGAAAACTAGTAGTAAACCGAAGATTAACGCTAAGAATTCAGATTTAAAAGTCATCTGAATGCTTCCATATTCAAGGGTTGATTCTGTTGCTATTTAACCAATCGGGTAAGCAAATATTTTTTGATATTAACTCAGCCGATCCTTGAACTTTTTTGCAGCCGCCCTAAAACAAATACTTTTCAGTTGATTAGACACGAACGCAATCCCGTCATCCTCGTAACTTGGATTGTCTAATAATGTCAATTAACCCTAAAATGTCTAAAAATAATGTATCTATGAGAGATTTAAGCTCAGATTCATAAGAGCAAACTAGAACACGCAAAACAAATCCTTAATTGAAATTTCCTTTTTTTTTCACTTAATTTCACTTTTCTTCACTCAACCTGCAAAGAATCTAAAGCTTCAAATTGAAAAAGCAACTTATTGCACAAAAAATAAAACCTGCCCAAAAACCGTCAACAACTTGTTTCTCAGAGCTTAAAGAACGCAAATAAACCCACTAAACAGAGAAACCACAAGACCCGACCTCAGTTCAGAGATTTAATTAATCTAATTATTCTTTTAAGTTATGTCAAGTGTTTGAAGTCTGAACGAATCCATCCAGTTATCAACATATTCTTTTTTAGGAAACCAACATTTACGGCAATATTACCTCTTTTGTCATATGCCATTGGTTGAAACATCGCTTTTATCCTCTCTAAATCAAGTATGAGAACAGGCGAAAGGAAAATGACCCATGAAAAATTCTCCGAGAATCTAAACAGCGAATTTGCTGAAAAATGCAGAGCAGCGCTCCAAAAATCTTGGGGAATGGATATTCCAGCGCCAAAATCCTGCAGTAAAAAATCAAATATATAAAAATATGAAAAAGAAGGTAGAAAAATGTTCGAAGAAAGATTACTTGAATCATTAAGAATTACTCAAAACGGAAATAAACCAGACGATGAAACAACGCAAATCATAACTAAAATTCAAAATCATGAAAAACTCACAAGCCAAGAATTCCAAAAAGTCTGGGAAACAATATGGAAAGAAGGGCCAAAAACAGCCTACAAAAACCCCGAATGCTGGAGAAAACCTGGACCCACACGCTGACTTAAATTAAAAAATCAATAAATTTATTCTAGAATTTTTTCCATCTCTTCGGAACCTAAGTTTGTGCGTCTTCCATTTATGATTACAAATGGACTATGCTCATCATTATCAGCCTCTGTTTGGTGTAATAGTTTTTTTTGCCAATTATCATCATAAAATTCAGACCTATCGAGTCTAGTTGGATGGGAAGAGTCAGCTACAAGAATCTTGCCTGTTCGCCCGTTTGTGTTTTGATAGTAAACTATCACAGATAACGCCAGAAACAAGCCTCCAATACCTGAAGCAACATAAGACAAAGCATCTGCCACACCGTTACTTACAACATTGAAAGAGGATAAAATTGGATTAGCCCAAATTCGAGTTGAAATGCCAATACCCCAAACTAAAAAAACCATTCCAAGCAAACTTAGCAATATCGTTGATTTGCCCATCGGATGCATCGTTTGTAAGGCTGTAACAATGTTATTTTTGCTTGGTCTCTTGTGTGTGTTTTGATAATAGAATATTACAGCCAATGCAAACAATAAAGCTCCAAAACATGTTCCAACATAAGACAAAGCTTTTGACACATTATTGCTTGTAACCCAGAAATAAGCGAATATTGGGTTAGCCCAAAGATGAATTGGAGTGCCGATGCTCCAAACTAAAAAACCTATTCCGATTATGCCTACTAGTACAATTGCTTTGCTCATTGGGCGCATAATTTGTGAGGCTTCAAGTATGCTATTTTTGGCTATCCCTCTGTTGGTGTTTTGATAGTAAGCTATTACTGCCAATGCAAGCAACAAGCCTCCAAAACCTGTTCCAACATAAGACAAAACTTCTGCCATTCCGTTGCTTACAACCCAAAAAGAGGCGAAGATTGGATTAGCCCAAACGCGAGTTACAATGCCGACGCCCCAAACTAAAACTATTACTCCGATCAAGCCTAAAAGTACCTTTGGTTTGCTCATTGAGCGCATTTCCACTCCATTTATTTGAATTACCTCTTTGGATTGCAGCAACTGACATGCTCTTATTAGATACAGTAAGCTTAAAAGAGTAACTTATTTCTCTAAAATTTAAAAAATGATTAGTTATACTTAAGCATCTTTTTGGACGTTAGCTAGAGTTTGGTCGCAGTATGGGCAATGCCCAACCAGTTTTGGTTTTGATTGAACATATTCTAGCATGAAGAGGGGTGTACCGAATTGTTTTTTGCAGTTCGGGCAAGATAATTTATCGCTAGTTGGTTTGTCTGTATTGATTTTTTGGTTGTTTGTCTTGTTTTGACCGTTGGTTGGTATATTGATTGGTGTAACTGGTTTTTGAGCCGCCGACGGTATTGTAGGCTGGATGATTGGTTGTTTTATCGGCTCAATTTTTTGTTCTGTTTTGTATTCTTCTTTTTTGCTATTCATTTTTGGTGTAATAGTTGGGTGTGAAATAGTTGGAGGAGCGGCTTTAACTGGTGTTTGAATAGGTGTTTTAATGCTGGAAGTAGCAGGTTTAAAGCTAGAAATGGCGGGCTTATATGTTGTCCCTGGTTTTAGGGTCTTCCGTTTCTTGATAAGAGTCATGGCTAAGCCAATTGCCAGCACGGCGACTACTCCTGCTACGGCGCCATAAATGGCCACGCTATGAGCTTGTTCATTGCTTAATACCCAAAACATTGAGAAGACAGGATTCCCAAACAGGTTTGTAGCATTTCCAACAGCATAAAAAATTAAGACAGCTGCGATAACTATGATCGCTATGCGAATTCTTTGTTCTTTGAATTTTTCTAACATTTTTTCGCCAGAATGTTGATTGTTTATCCTATGAATTGGTGTTTGTTAACGTCTAGTAATGGTAAATAGAAATTAAACGATTAATTAGGATTATGTATCTCAGCTAAATATTATTTCTACTTGGAGCTTAAATAGAAGTAATTTTGTTTTTTGGCGTGCTTTCTGTTCTTATGATTTTGTATCCTTTGTCTTCTAATTTTTCTAGAATTACATTCAATATGTTTTCATTGCAAGACGAAGAGGAAACAACGGTTATGGTTGAAGGTGGCATTATGCTTTCAACGATTCTTATTAACGTTTTGCCGACTGGGTCATTTAGTGCTGTTTTCCTATTTGATTCATATTCAAGGTTTAAAACTTCAGCTAACCTCTGACTGGAGTTCATTTTTGATTGCTCAAGTAGAATTATTGACCGTCGAATCTTACGCATTTTAGTGGGCTCCAAAACTTTTTCCGAAGGTTCAACAACGATTATCTTCTCTGTTAATTGTAGTGTTTTCTTCAATGCTTCTCTAGGATTGAGTGGTGGAGACATTGCAAGCACCTCATCACAATTGTAAACTGCAAGAGCAGTTGGCAAAGACTCCAATGCAAAAGTATATGCAGACATTACTAAATCAAATGCCAACTTATCGGCTTCCTCAGCATTCTTGGCAGTTAAATCTGCAACCAAAATAGCATTCTGTCCCTGAGCGCCTGCAAACTCCTTAACAATTAGCTTTCCAAAAAGATACGTGTGCTTCCAATCAACATCCTTCCATCTATCTCCTGGCTGATACTCACGACTCCCATAGTACTCTACCTCTTTCTTAGCTGATTTACCAGCGGAAGTAGAAACAACAGAACTAACCATATTTGATTCGGACGCAGTACGTTCAAGATACTTCACAGCAAGCCAACGAGCATATTGAGCCCTTGGGATAATATGCAAATCAACAGGCTCCAAATTCTGACCAGTCAAAACTAGACCGTGAGAATCAACGGCCAAAGCATGAAGCGAAATTTTGCTTGGCCCAGCTAAGGGTGGCGTAAAACTCAAAGCAACATTCATCTCGCTACCGGAAGGTAAAACAAACTCTGAATGTTCAACCTTAACCCAGGAAGCCGCAGAGGACAGAGAAACAAAAATGGGCACATTACACTTTGTCTTGAGAGAAGACAAATTACTTGCAGTTTCACCTACTACTGTTCTGTTCCAAGTCTTTGATTCCTCAAAAGGTCTTCTAGGAATTTTACGAAAAACATTTGCCAAACTAAGTACAAAATAGGCGGCTAAAATGGCAACAGTCAATATTAGAGTTAAGTTCCACAAAAAGACGGAAGACACAAATACAATGACCGTGGCTACAATCAAGATTTTTAAAACATCAGAGGCGCTTCTGCCGACTCTCTTGAATCCAAAACGCTGGTCCGAAGCGTTCTCTTTAAGGCTCCCGTCTAAAAGCAATAAGATAGGAACTGCCAATAAAACAGCAAAGACCCCACCGACCGCAGCGGTAAGTGCTAAGGGAGCAAAAATCAAAGAAGCAAAAACCAAACCTATGCTTCCTCTGGGTTGTCTATATGCCAAACTAAGCTGAATCGCCAACAAAACAAGAGCCAAAACCAATTGTGGAAGCGGAGAAACCAGAATAGCTAGCAAAAGCACAGATACATAATATACTTTAGCAACCATTTTAACAGTAACTGCTGCCATCGATTCTTCATCTGCTTAGCTTAGACTTAACTATATTTTTGGAACAGCGACACTTTTGAGAACCCTTTCAACAATGTTGATAGGCTTTACATTTTCCATTTCGGCTTCAGGCTTAACACGCACCCTATGAATCATAACCGGAATAGCTAACTTCTTCACATCATCTGGCAACACGTAATCTCTTCCTTGCAAAAAGGCAAATGCTCTTGATCCTTTGTAAAATGAAACGCTGGTTCTGGTGCTTGGGCCAGTGAAAATATCTGGATCTTCACGCGCAAACCTTACCAACGAAACTATGTAGTTTTTAACTTCATCGGACACGTGGACCTTTTTGACTGATGATTGAAGGTTCGCAATTTCCTTGAGTGAAGCAACGGCTTTGATGTCGGGTTCTTCGATATAATCTAACTTGGAAATAACTTTCTCCTCATCTTCCTTACTTAAGTAGTCGCTCCAAACTCTAAGCATGAACCGGTCTGCCTGCACTTCAGTTAATGGATAAGTTCCCTCAGATCCGTAAGGTAACTGACTTGCTATAATCATAAAAGGTCTAGGCAAAACATGGGTTTTACCTTCAATAGTTACTTGTCTTTCTTGCATGGCTTCAATTAAAGCTGCTTGTGTTCTTGGTGTTGTTCGATTCAACTCATCAGATAAAACAACATTCGCAAACAATGGGCCTTCTAAGAATCTGGACTTCCCGTCAGGAGTATAAAGATTAAATCCTGTTACGTCTGCAGGTAACATATCTGGCGTAAACTGGATTCTTTTGAACTCTCCACCTATTACACTGGAAAATGTTTTTGCAAGTAAGGTTTTGGCTGTTCCAGGTAAGCCTTCAATCAGAACATGACCTTCGCTTAATAGAGCAACCAGAAGCATTTCCTTTATTTCTTCTTTGCCAATAACAATTTTGGATACTTCATCAAGGATTCTGCCAGGTATTCCAGTTATGTCTTTAATGTTTGTTGCCATTGCTCTTTCCCTTCCGCCACATTGAATTTAGAGATAAAACTATTATCACTGCTATTAAGCTTAACGTGCCAACAGTAGAAGAAATCGCTCCATAGAATGCTGCAATAGTAGCTTTGGCATCATCTAATGGTTCCTTGGGTAAATGAGATTGATCAACAAAAATCTTAGGGCTACCATCCTGTATACTAACAACATTGTTAACGAGTTGTAAGTTATTGTCTAAAACGATCATGCTGTTAATCATAAGGCTCGGGTCAGCAATTGCAACAACGTTGCCATGACCTAATGTATTATACGCTATGATTGGAAAAGGCCCGTTAGGTTCATTATTATTCCATGATCCGTCACCGTTGACGTCTAGAAAGCTAAACGTGGAAGAATAAGCTATGACGGTAGAATCTGATGTATTGTTCAAGCTTGAAGCATGATTAAGGACAATGCTACTAACATTTTCTGCAATTGAAGAATTTGAGAAATCTGTAATCTTCGGTATCCATTTATCCTTATAATTATAAAGGGGATCTAACATGGGCACTCCAGTAAATCTCATTTTCAATCCAATGCCATTCAGAACTTGGTTGCCAAAGCCATAATCGTCAAGAATCACCAACGTTCCCCCATTCAAAGCGTAATTTTTTAGTTGTGAAAGCTCTGAATAAGAAAATGCCTCGTAAGGCACAAGAAGAAGTGCAGTTCCTTTAGGATTAGCGGGCAAATTAGCAAATGTGTCTATAACAGTGAGTTTAGCCTTTGAGTTAAGTGTTGAAAGCCCGTTCCAAGATGGATTTTCAACCCTGAAATCTCCGTTCGGCGGGAAGAACCAAATCAAAGTCAACATTGAAATTATGATGACTAAGGTTAAGGCAAGCAGGAGTTTACTTGTTTTCATTATTCAGTATCCTCCCAATTTCGTTTGCGAAACTTTGTGCTTTTAACAAATCCTGCTCTTCAGGCATGTGTTTAGAATAAAGGGCTCTTTCAGCCAGCAATGTCAACTCTGTAAATTGATAAACTGCATTACCAAGACTGCGTTCGGTAATGTGCAAAAACTCGCGCAAAGTCATGTCTTGATTAATTGTAATTCCGGAAAGGTACTCGATGCTTCTTAGAGCTTTAATATAAGCCTCCAAGACTTTGCCCTTAATACCCTCAAATTTGAACTCAGCCTTAATGGAAGCCCCAGCTCCATTAATTGCTGAAGTCTGCGGTAATGTTGAATAATAATCTTGAACCAATTTTTCCTTATTTTTCTTGGGTTTTGACTTAGCAAACTTCAGGCATAAAACTCCAACTATCGAGAAGGAAGCAACAAGAGAAAATGCGGTACTAACCGAGTTCAAAACAAAAACGCTAGCGTCTTTCTGAGTCGATGCTTGCCAAGGTTCAGCCGGCTGAACGGAAACTTTAATGTCTTGAGTTCCCGCAAAAATTGTACTCAATGGTATATTCATTGTTGAGTTGAAAGAGCCATCATCCATCGTTGAAATTGTGTCTGAAATGCTTGCGAATTCCAGTGTAACTAAAGCGTTCTTTAAAGGTCCTGAAGGGGAACTTGCAGTTCCAGAAATATGCAACGCTGAGGGAAGGAAAACAAAAGAGGGCGCATTAAAGTTTAGTTTGGAAGTAAGCTTTGTGACTGATATAGCTGTATTTTGGCTTACTCCTGCGTAGAGTTTTTCTGGATCAACGCCTACGGTTAAGCTGTGAACTCCTACCGCTGCTTGGGGACTAAGAGTAGTTTCGATGCAAAACAAGCCAGACTGATTGGTTTCAATTTGCCCAACCACTTTATCATCAAAAAGCAAGTTGACTGCTCTCTGACTTAGAATAGATCCATTCTGGGATGTTACCACTCCACTTACAATATAATTCAAACCTGGATAAGCAACATTAGGCATCGTTACGTTAAGATAAGTTTGATAGAACAATATGCTAATCGAGATTTTTGTGCTTAAACCTGCTAGATACGTTGCTTTGTCGAAGCTGCTTGTAGGCGCATAAAGTGCCTGAACGGTAATCGATTTTACGTAGCGATATGGAACAGTAAAAACTGCAAAGTATTGCCCATTTGAATTAGTGTCAAAACTTGCAACTTGAGTTCCGTTTAAAAGTATCGCTACAGCCCGGTTTTGCAAAACTTGTCCGCCACTCATGAGCACTCCTGAAGCTGTAACTGTCGCGCCGACAAATGCTGTTGTTGGATTTACGCTAAGTGAAAGTTGAGTGGAATCAAGTTGTTTAGCCTTAATATCATCAGCTTGTTTGTTAGCGTTCTGTAAAAGCAGATGGTATTGATTAATAAGGTTGTTTAGTTTTTGTAAAAGACCTTGAAGGGTATCATATGATTGTTTAATGTTGCTTTGAGCTGGCGCTGCAAAAACGCCGAGCCTTTGACTCACGGTCGCCGTAGCGTCTTGCAAGTCACCTAGTAATATCTGGGCTCTGGCAACCAAAACGCTTGCGTTATCGAGAGCTTGAGAAGCTTCGTTTAATCTGTTTTGACTAAGAAGAGAAGTGGCGTTATCTAATGCAATTCGAAGGTCTGATAACGTGCCGATAAGTTGTTGAGTGATGTTGTTGTATCTGTTTATGACATAGCTTAGGTCTGGTGGCACAGTAATATGACTTAGCTGTGCAGTGAGCTTACTGGCATTATCGTATTGTTCGTTAGCAATAAGAGACATAATGCCTGCATACTGGGAAAGAAAAGAATAGGCATCCATGGTGCTTTGGGCACCTGAAGGGTCCTCATGTGGAATGAGTGCCGGTGCAGCTTTAACCGTGATAACCGGAGAAAGAAAAGAAACGGCTAAAAGGAGAATTAGAACAGCCGCAAGGCGCTTCATAACCTTACTCCTATCAGTATTTCCAGCACCTTTAACGCCACGATAATTATGAAAATGCCAAAAAGCGAATAGCCGATCAAATTGGTTGTTTTTTGAGTCTTCACGTTAAATGGAGAATGTAGAAGCGTCAAGATAAAATATTCAACAATATAAATCGAAACAAATAGATCTAGCCCGCTTGCGGTGTAGAACGAAAGCGCAAAAGTGGTTAAGGCATAAGTGACGGCTAAAGATAGAATATATCTCTCTATAATTTTCAGAAGTTTCGCCCCGCCAACTTTAGCTCGATAATGCATTTGCCCTTGCTGAATTGCTCGTTGTCGACGGTTACTGGTTTATCTAAGACCTCAGCAACTACGGAAGCAACTATGGAAGCGATAGGGCTGCCTAAGCTTTCATAAACCCACATTTTCTTGAATTCTAAACGCGGGTTAGAAATCTCAACTCGAATTTTCTCTTCATCCATTGCTACTTTCGCACCGTCGGCCAAGCCCACTGTGCTAACAAGAACAAATGTGAGAGCAGCCTCTAAGTCTCCTTCTGCTGCATCAGATTTTGTTGTCACCATGCCTGCAACTGCGGATCCCGGTGTTGTAACCAACAGCCCCATGTCTTCAGGGTTAGAACCATGCTTAACAATCAGCCGTTTTGGCAAAACAATGTTCCCAAGTTTGGGTGGATGAGGATTCGAATGTAACGGAATAAGAGCCTGTGGCTTTCCAGAAGTCATCGAAGAGGGCAAATAAATTGCATTGGATTTTAAGCCTAATTCTTCCACTATTGCTGAAATATTTTCTATTCCAGACTGCAAAAGTATCTCGCTTGCTTCTGGAGAAATTTTCGGTTGGCCTCTTCCTAGAGCAAGTGAAACTGCACCTAAAATTATGGTTGATAGTCCAAGTGCCGTGATGGGGGGTGATTGTAAAATAATGAAAGCTATAGCTACCAGCGTTAAGCCTGACAGACTTAAACAAACGCCAAGCAGAGTGAATGAATTGCTAATAGGTTTCATTGTTTACACCAGTAAGTCGGAGCGCCCTCTATTCCCACCCGTCTCTCCTAAATGACCATTTACGGTATCATCCTTTTTATTAAAGTTTAAAGCTTTTCCATAAAAGAGAGTAAACAAAACATTTTGCAGAAGTGTCGAAGTTCGGTAATGATTACTTTGAACCTATCTTGTAATATTGATATTTTCTTACAAACGCACTAAACGCCAGTGCTTCTGAAAAAAAAGCCAAAGAAATCATAATTGGCGTTAAAGTTATTCCCCAAGGAGTATAGTTTAGCACAAGTCCGACAAGCGGTACGATAGCGAGACTCAAACCTATTGACAGAGCCACTCTTTCAAGCTCATCAATCTCTCGGCCCCTTGGATAAAGCACAGAGACAAGCATGAACCCTGGCAAAAATAAAATAAAAATGCCGCCTAAAACATATCGAACATAAAGCAGCACAGTGCTATCAACAGTGAAAACAACGAGCATCGTAAAAGCTACTAATATGGTTGTGCCCCAGAACCACATGTTTTCCAGATTGAAAAGATAACTTGCTAAGGATGAAGAAGGCTTAGCTTCAGTTAGGTCTAAAGTGCCTTTTTTCCATTCAATGTAGACAGCTTTAGTCGCTTCTTTGAATTTCAAGCCTTTTTTGTTAACCAAATTGTCAACAAGATCAGAAACAATAGGTTGATTTAGCGATTTAGCGGTTTCCAAAATAATTTTATCTAAATCAGCACTCAACCCTCTGCTCCCTCCAAATGAGATGATAATACAGGTAATCCTTATCAATTTTTATATATGTCTTATGCTTAGAAATCGTTATTTCAGAGAACGAGAGAGGGTATGAAAAGAACAACAGAATTAATGACAGTTCTTCTGCTATTATTAATTACAGTTCCAGCGATCGCAATGACCTATGGTCAATCAGCCTCAACCAACAGTGCACAAGACGCAACCTATAGCGCCTACAAAGCAATCCTCAAAGCTTCCAACGCTGGCGCTGACACAAACCAACTCATACAGCAACTAAACCAAGCCATAAACTTGACAGCGCAAGCCCAACAATTGAATTCAACAAATCCGCAACGAGCACAATCATTAGTTGATCAAGCGCAAATAATTGCTCAAAACGTTACGCAGCAAGCAATTGCAGCTCAGCAATCAGCATCAAACGTATTGCCTATAATTGCAGTAGCATCTGCTGTCAGTCTAATATTGGCAGGAATTCTTGTCTATGCTTTTGGTCCAAAATTACTTTGGAGAATCTGGTTTAATCTACGAAAGAACTATCGAATAAAAACCAAAAACCCCCTAGCAAATAACAAATCCTTAATCATTACAGCAGAACAATTATGTGCCATATTTTTAGGCATAACCATTATTATAGCGTTTTTTTCGGTTTCATTATTTGTGCTTCCTAGAAAATCAAGGTGAGCAATTCTCAGAATTAGGTGTCTTGGGGCCAAACATGAAGTTAGGCGACTATCCTCATCAAGTAGTTGCAAGTGACACCGTTAACCTGTATTGTTATGTTGGCAACCAAATGGGCAGCCCAATTTACTATACCATTATGGTAAAACTTGGAAATAATGATACAGCAGTAAACCCAGCTCCTATAGCGCCAATTCAACAGTTTAGCCAAATATTACCTAACAACCAAACATGGACCTTTCCAGTAAACGTAACTTTAACACAGCCAGGCTTGAACCAAAGAATAATATTTGAACTCTACCTCTACAATCAAACCCTAAACCAAAACCAATACCAACAAACATGGGGACAAATCTGGCTTAACGTAACCGCCCCAGCAACTTAACCTCGACAACGCAAACCTGAAAGTAGTGAATGAGTTCGATCAGAATTTTTCTGCCAATTTACTTAGTAAAGCTTTCTTTTTTGTCCGTGCATCATTTACACATCTAACTTTTGCTTGTATTTTCCACGTTCTCAGTAAGAAGAAAACCACGATGAATCTTGCATAAATAGAGAGCGCCATCATCCATGAAATAACAGGAAGGACCGCGAAGCCGAGGTTCAAATGAAATAGAGTGGCGTTGCCCGGAATAAGCCAAGAAATGTAATACCATTTTAAATCAAGCGGGAAACCCATCAAGTTTCTAACAACTCCATAGAACAAATCATTCATCAACGAAGCAATAAAGCCCAACCCCAAAGTCAACTGCCAGTTTCTGGGAAAAAATATTGACAGTGTTATGAAAGGAAAAAAATACATGATAATAAGCCACAGGTGATAACCATTAAAACCACCTGAAATAATATCTATATAATTTACAAAAACAAACCCATAAACAACAGAGAACACTACGTAGAGATTGAATTTTCTCTCAAAAACTTGAAGAATCTTTACAGTTTCAATGTCGCTATGATCTTCAATACAAAATTTATCGGAATTTCTCAAGATAAAAAATACTCCTAAACGTTCGGAAAAAAAAATAGTTTCGTCAAGAATACAAAGTGTCAATCGATAATGATTAAAGAACTTTTCCATACATCCGATTGCACTTCTACCTATTCAGTTGGAGCGATTTTGAGCCATGCCTTTCTTTTTGCAAAAGCAAGTGAGGTGAGGCTGGTTATGAGAAAGGTGCCGCTTGTAAAAGATGCTGGAAGGGCAAGCTCGGGATGTTGTGTGGTCCAGAGGCTGACCGCTAGAAAGACATAGAACGAAACCAACCCCACGATCAGTTGAAGAAAATGAAGAACTTTTCGTCCCTGGTAAGCCTTAAACTTCACAGTGTTCAAGAACGAATCGATTCTTTTTGAAACATCAGGAAGATCATCCAGGAGCAGGGCAAATCCGATTAAGAAAAGAAATTTCCCAGCATTAACCGCAACAGTTTGATTGTATACCAGAAAAAGACTAAACAACGAAACAGACGTAAAAACCACAACAAAAACAGCGGAAAAGAGCAAAACAAAAAAACCATACACATAATGATGGAACAAGAATCGTCCAGTATGCAGAGTTCGACCCAAGCTAGCGCTGGGATAAATATTCATGAGTGCCGCGATTATTACCAGGAAAAAAACGCTTCCATTAAAAACGTATGGCGAATACGGCTGCCAATAAGGAAAAGCCTGGTAATGATAAAAAATGATTTGGGCTACTGTAGCTAAAGTTATAAGTGCGTTAAGAATCAAAGATACACTGAAAATTTTCTTAGCGATTACCCAAACTGAAGCGACCATACTAAACCCCATGAAACTACTGCTCCACATCTTTAAGTTTTTATGAATCATATATCAATATTCACCTATTTTTTTGCTGCAAATTTTGTTCTTTGTATTTTGGGTTGCTTTTTTGTTTTAAAGCTTAATTCGTCTACAGGTTGCGGACCAGAAAGGTTCGCAAAGGTCCAAAAAGGTCCAAAATGGCCCAAAAAGGTCTGGAAAGGTCAGTTAAGGTTGCCTAGCACACAATGTTTTTAAGTAATCGGCAAGAAATTGATATTTCTGAGAGATTTTGAAAAATTCAATCTCATAACGATGTAGCAAACCTTAGGTGAATACAAGTGAGAAAAATATCCCCAATGGAGAAACTGCAAATCGCATTGATAGTTTTTGTAGGCATCTTAATTTTTTATGCTTTTGGGATTGCAACTAACCTGTTTGCGAATCCTTCATTCTCAATGTTCTGGATAATAAGCAATGACGCCGCTCATAATGTCGCTGCTTTTGCCGCCATAGGAGCTGCGATTGCGCTGGACATAGTGATTCTAGCCATATTTCTTATGAAAAGACGAAAAACAATGGCTTCAGAAACAAACAAAAAATCAGTTGAATCCGCAAACAAAGTACTAGATGAAACAGTTACTGTTGAAGATTAGACATAGAATCAAATGAAGCATCAGTTAGTGTCGAGCCTTCAGCCAATTCCCCAGGAATTAACAGATAATCTCGAAAGTGAAAATACAGAGGAAAAAACAAGAAAGAATATCTTTTTCGGACTTCAAAAACGTGCCGGAACCATTAAATTTTTAGTAAAAACAATCAGTCACCTTTCAACAAAGCTTTTGTAGTTAATTGGCTTTTTAGTGAAATCTATCTGTGTAGGTACTCAACGTGCGCCTCGGATGGAAACTACTGCTAATCCTTTTACCCCTGCTAATAGCCATGGCTCTCAGAATCTACCCCACTCTGGTAACTGGCGCACCATGGGGAGTAGACAGCTGGACCCTAATGAGAAACTCAAACCTGCTGCTATCCAATTCTCCGACACAACTTGTCGGCAACCCCACCTTCGACACCTACAATATTTGTTGGCCAGCAGTAAGCGTCTTTGGAGCCGTGGCATCTTTGGTTTTCGGTGTGGCGCCTTTGAATTTGATGCCGTTAATAATTCCGCTAGTGAGCTCGTTAACCACGTTATTTCTTTTTGTCGTAGTGAGAAAGTTAACGGGAAATTTCGTTCTTGCCTCAGCGGCATCTATTCTTTTTGCTGCAGCCTCGTTTGACGCAATATTCACAGCGTCTGTAACCAAAGAAACCTTTGCGCTTCCCCTCTTCATGATTGGCGTATTACTACTTCTCAAAAAAGGAAAAATGCCTAACTTGATTCTTTTTTCGTTTGTTTCTCTGGGTCTAATTTTGGCGCATTTTGCTTTGGCGTTTATTCTTTTCGTTTTGGCGGCTGAAGTTTCCATTGTTCCTCTGCTTATGCGGACCCGCGGTGAAAGGCTTCAACCGGAAAAACTGCTTTACCCAACAATTATGGGATTGGTTGGTCTCGCGTACTTTTTCATCTACCTTAACGCGAAGCCTGTGGGGATTTCTTTTAGCTTGAGTGATGGTTTGTCGTTGTTTGCCTTCCTCAGTCTGCTCGCTGGGTTTCAAGTGGGTTTTCAACTGAGTTCTGGACAAAAAACTTCGTCAAAACGCTGGGCAATTCCAATCATCGCCATAGCCATTGCCTTTGCATTGCTTGCTGTAGGAACAAGAACTGCAATCCTTCCTTTTGCCCCGACACTTAGCTCTGATCTGGTTATGGAAGCGGCACCTTACTTTGCAGTTGCCATGTTGGCGGCTGTAGGGTATCTATTGCTAAAAAAATCGGAGAATCGATCATACACTTTCATGTCGCTGTGGCTTGGCGTCATCTTGGTGTTGGTGGCTTTTGGTGTCTTCGGATCCACTGAAGGCTTTGGAATAATTTACAGGCTCTTTACATTTCTTTTTATGCCACTTGGAATATTTGCCGCTTTTGGCTTGATTAGATTCGTCAAAGGCGGAAGCAGAATCCGTCATGCGACCAAGATTTCGTTGGCGGTTGCCTTTCTGTTTATTATCGTTTTTGCGCTTTCTTTCCAAAGCTATTCCGCGGTTGTTGACAATAACAACTTTTTAGGCGGAGAATGGGGTTTTAAACCGTCGGATTTGTCTGCATCCAGTTGGGTTAATGCCTCTCTTCCTTCAAACACAACGTTTTTGGGAGACTCTCATGTCTACGGGCTTTTCAACTACTTCGGAATTAAACCAAACATAAACTATGGATATGCCTACCTAACTGGCGTTTCAGCATGGAATGGTGAACCATTCTTTACTTACAATTTAATGTCCAAAAATGGCTATGACATGATTGCCTATGGTGAACCATTGCCTGCTGACTGGTCGAGTAAACTATGCTACGGCATGTCGCTTGTTTACTCTAACGGGAACGATAAACTTTGGGTTTAGGTACTGCGTTATTCAAAAAGAACAATAACAGTTGGTGTTAGCACTGGGTGTTGTTTTTCTCTAATAGAAGAAGAAGGACGGCTGGAAATAGCACATCCTACTTCTTCTCTGCTTCAAAAGAAGAAGAAACCTCTGGGGGCACAATTCTTCTGCTTTGGCAATGGGCACTTGTCATAAACGCGATATAGAAAAACCAAGTCTCAATTATTGAATGTAAACAATTTTGCCTAAGGGTAGATCTTAGCATTTAATTCCTTACGAAGGCAACAACTAATAAGTTAAGAACCAGCATAATCCGTTCAGAAAAGTGAAATAAGCCATGTCTTCGCTTGCATTCCGCCTATGCATCGGCCGACCCAACGACTTCATAAAACAAATACTAACCCTAGCCACCATCGTCGGCTTAATCACCAGCGGCTTATCCATAAGCAACATGGCATACAGCTTCTTCAACACCGGAACAGCCTCAAGATTCGCAGTAGTAACCCTAAGTCTCCTATCCGAATTAACAAGTATCTTCTGGGTTTGGCTTATAGCAGCCTGGTCTCTCCTCGCAGTATCCTCATACGTTGTAGGCCTTCAATCAATTCGCTCCATGATTCCAACCATGAGCATCCTCTGGCAAACAGGTTCCTCAAAAAAAATGTATCGAGCAATGATTACCCTTCGCTTACTACTTCTAGCAACCTTAAGCTGGCTCTTCGGATGGACCGGCGGACTAGTCGCATCCCAAATGGCCTACAGACTCGCAGCATACGTAATAAAAGCGCCCTACGCAATTCCAACTCTCCTGCTAACGGATTTGCTAAACCTTCTTGCCCTCACCTTTACAGCCGTCTTCGCAGGCGGTTTATATTTCGTATTAAAAACCAGGCGACTAGATGTGTCAGGAGCGTAAATGACTAAATGGTTCGTTTCTTCCTGCGGCTTCTATCAAAACGCGCCCTGATTCCCTTTGCAATCTGCGTGCTTACCGTCTCCGCCGTAACCTCAACGACAGGCTTGCTCTTGATGGGGGCTTTGTCAACTGTCCCCTATTCAATCGGCGAACGCAATAACGTCATCGCACTTTATTCAAACAACTCACAACTGCCCCAAACAAGCTTAATCCCAATCCAGTTAGCAACAAATCTGAGCTAGCGCGCCTGGGGTTCAAATTGTGAGTCCTGAAGTTCTCGCCTCAATTGCAGTTAACGGCCAAATTATCTACCTAAGAGGCATGAACATGAGTCTCTTAAAGGAATTAGACGACTCGACGCTTGGACTCAGGAGTTTGGTCTAATGACCAATTAGGCATCGGCGCTATGGCTGGTCAGCGTTTAGCAAACCGTCTTCACCTGACCGCGGGCGAAAATATTACAGTTCAATCTTCATTTGGAAACTTCTCCAGCACCATAACGCTCTCCGGAGTTTTCAACACCAATGATGCACTCAACGATGAACTCATCACTTCTCTCCCAATAGGACAGATGATGCGTGGAACAACAGAAAACTATGTTTCAATAATAAGGATGAAAGTTGACCCCGCCACATTTCATTTCAGTTCCATCCAGAATCTTATTACAGGCAGCCAAACAAACAGCACTTCAAACTCAAACGGCGCACTGCAGAATCTTCCCATAACGAGTATAACAAACATCGGTCAGTATTTAGTGGGCAATCCGCTTGACGCCATGAGCCAAATACTTTCAAGAAGCATCGGCTTATCCGAAACCGCCCTTTGGGCACTCTTCCTCGTCGTCTTCACCGGATCAATCCTCTCACTTTACTACAGTCTAGCATGGGGAGTCAAAGAGAACTTTTGTCTCTTCTCAGTACTCACTTCGCTCGGCATTACCAAGCGAAGGAAAGTTGGTCTGTTTTCTGCCTTTGCCGCTACTCTTGCTCTTGTCTTCGGCATCTTGGGATATTCTTTGGCAAACGGCTTGCTAATGGTATTCACAAACACAGGATATTTGCAGGTTCTCTTTCATACAATGGTTGTGTCCTTCAATCCGTTGGTTCTCTTATTTTCCGTAGCCCTCATCGTATCAACCGTGTTGGTTAGTGTCTGGAGAATCAACTTTGAAGAAACACCCGATGACTAGCGCAGGGTCATCATTCTTACGTTTTGATTTCGAGAGTTCCATGCGTAAGATGATATCGGGTTCTAGCCACATCCGACTCCTCAACACTAGTCGTCGTCATCAAGATAGATGTGCCGAATTCCTTGTTCAACCGCCTTAATAAGTCAAACAAAATCTCCGCGTTATCCTCATCAAGATGCGCCGTCGGTTCATCAGCCAATATTAAGGAAGGCTCATTCGCTAACGCCCTAAGCACCGCCACTCTCTGTTGCTCACCAAGACTTATCTGATGCGGAAACCTATCCGCCAAACTCTTCAACCCAAACTTACTAAGCAAATCCAAAGCCCTCTCTTTTCTCTTAGCAGCATTTACTTTTTTCAGCCACAAAGGAACCTCAATATTCTCAGTCGCGGTTATGTGAGGTATCAAATTGAGAGCCTGAAAAACAAACCCAATCTTCTCAAGTCTAATTTTTGCACGCTGTTTCTCGCTCAAACCGTTTGTGGCTTGACCAAAAAGATAAAGTTCTCCTCGATCCATCCTTTCTAAAAGACCTACGATCCTAAGAAGAGTGGATTTTCCGGCGCCAGATCGTCCCTGTATTGAAGTAAAGTCACCTTCGTCTAAAGTAAGCTGCACGTTCTTCAGAACGAATTGGTCATCAACGTATGTCTTCCAAATGTCCGATGCAGTTAAAATCGCCAACCGTATTTCACCCTGAAGTCTTGAACTCTGGAATCGCCACGGCATTTATAAAAATTAGGCAAAAACACAATCATAACGCGTTTTGTGAGGTGTTTGAAAGAACACTGTGAAAAGAAGGCAAATTTTGGTGTTTGTGTTTCAAGTTGCTTTTTTGATTTAGGGCTTAAATCGGTTGCAGGTTGAGTCGAATGAAGTCCAAAAAAGTTCAGGTCATTCAGGCAAAGGAGCCACAAAATCGTAAAAAATAAAACAATCCAGAACTAATTCTTTGTATGCAAAACAGGAAAAACGGTAAGAAAACTCGTCGCATATCTCCACTTACCAAGAAGGCGGTTTCAAATATCTTTAGCAAACCAGCAACCGAAGGCTATCCTTTTGTGAAACCAAAATTGTCTGACGACTTTCGAGGCGAGCCAGTATTTGACATTAAACTCTGCGTCAGCTGCGGTCAATGTAGCCGAAGTTGCCCAGCAAAGGCAATCGAAATGATTAATGTAGAGGGAAAACAGTATCCACAATTCAATCTTGCCAAATGCATCTTCTGCAATAAATGTGTTGAAGACTGCCCCAGAAAAGCCATAAAAAATTCAACCAATTTTGAGTTAGCTTCAACAGATAAATCAACATTGGTCAGAAAGCCTCATTTGCCTTCGTCCGGTGAAATACCTCCCGAAAAAAGTTAATCAAAAATTAATCTAAAGTCTGAAAAAAAGACGATACTATTTCACTTCAATCCACCTCTCTACTGCAATGAAAGGTCGTTTCGCCAACGGCTTTATCTTGAAGTTAGCTTGAAGGAAACTTATGGTTGATTTGTCTAGTCCCTGCAGTTCTTGCGGAAGATATATAGGCGGAGCATCCAAATGTTGTCCCAAATGCCAAATCTACTTCTGCTTCCCATGTTCATGCGAACTATTGTCAATGCAGATGAAACTGCCTTTAGAATGCCCCATGTGTGGCGGAGAACTAGTTTTTACTGATTAGAAAGAAATTATTGCGAGTTGAGGCTCTGGAAACCTACTTTAGGAGAAAACATGAAAATGCAAATGTGCCAGGATAATGCATCATTATGATCAAACCGGAGCTTACTTAGCCCATCTATTTTCAAATGCATTTGTAGGCTAAAAAATGGGAATTAATTTTTTAGGTTAGCCGTTTTTACGTTGTTTTCGATGCATTAGGATGGGTGCTGAGCCGTTATGACGATATTCCAAACGGTCATTGTCTAGTTTGAAAAAGGTTTAGTGAAAATGATTTATCCTACTGATTTGAGGTAGTTACTGATATTTCATAATCTTTAAAATAAAACACGATATTTTAATACTAAAATAGGGATTAAATTGGCAGAATTTCCTCAAAAAGAACGGTTATCAGAATCAAACAAAATACTTATAGATTTAGATCAGCCTGCAACTGAGGATTCTTCAAGTATGACCAGTGTTCCCGAATTAGTATCATCTGTTCAAAGAATTAAAGCAGAAAAACAAGAGTTAAACCTTCAAAAACGAGACTTGCAAGCATCAGAAAAAGTCCTTCGATCCAAAGTTATACAAGAAATGGACAAAAGATGGAAAGCAATTGAACTTTTGAAATCAGAAATCCTGACTCTCCAGAATAAATGTAATGAAATCACACCGCAAATTCTCATGGACCAAGCCTTGAAAAAAAATACACCAATCAAAACGCCAATTGAAAATATGCGCCAGAAACGAATCCTGCTTGTTTCGTTGATTGCAGCAGCAGGTTTAATTTTTTATGCTTTAGGAGTTGCGAGTGACTTTTTTGGGTTGCCCATATTCGCTCCATTTTTCATACTAAGCTATAATGCAGCTCATGAAGTAGCCTATGGAGCTATAGCAGCCGGAGCCGCTTTAAGTGCAGTAATCTTGACTTTGAATTTTCGAAAAAATCAAAAAAAGTTCTGAATGAAAGCTCGGATGATTTGGTAAAATAAGACTAGTAAAAAACGTTTTGTTTTCAGCCGGGCTTTAAGCCTTTCTTTTGTAGTTCATGCCTTTTCTGGGACCTGGCTATCTTGATGCATGTAAGCGCAATGGATGTTATGAATAAAATCATTAGCAAAATCTGACCCACCGACACAACCTCAAGCTCCAGCTTAGAGAAACCAAACGCCACTAATTGTTCCACATTGGGCGTTTTAGCGGCTATCAAGGTCAGTGAGGCCATTGACACAAGTGGGACAACTATCAGTAAGTTCGCCTTTTGTCCGCTTAGCATTCTACGGAGGTCTCCGTTCCACCACATTAGCAGAAACATCAATGCAAGGAAGGAAGATTCCAGAATCGCATCAACAAACGAGGGCATGCCAAATCTCAACCCGACCGAGATATTGCTCAGCGGCAAAAGAATGGGAATGCTGCTTACCAGAAAGTCCCCTATCAAAAGATGCGACAAAATACCAGCCACATAGGGCAGAGACTTTCTATTCCATAACACTAAGGCGATTGCCACTGGAGCCCATAAGAGAAGAGAATGTGTATACGTGTGATGAACCAGCCCCAACCCGCGAAACAGAATATCATAATCAGGAACAATCCCGACAGTAAAAGCCAACCACAACGAAAGCTTCTCCTTCCGCCACCTAGCAAAACCCCAAGCAATAAGATACCCTATTGCAATGTGACCAAGAAGATACATTAGGTCTAAGTTCGCCACTCCAAGAAATAAACATTTAAATTTATTTGATCCAAAAACATCAGTTGCTTTTCAAACTAATTTCGCAACGACCAATCGCCTGGTTTGGGCTTTATTGTGCGCCGCTTCGTCCCTAAATTAAGTACACGCTCAAGTTTGTGACTGCAACATCACACTAACATACTATTATTAACCGTGTCCACTTTTTGAAGCAGAGGAGAATCCAAAATGTCCACTGATGAAAACAAAGCTGTGGTCCGTGAATTTGTCAAGGAGATTTTGATGGGCCGCAATATCGACCGCCTAGACAAATTGGCTGCGCCGAATTACGTGAACCGCGGAATGGGCAATATCGATTTAGCTGGCTTTAAAGCGTTGATTTCTAACATGAAATCTGCCAAGCTTGTACTAGATATTGAAATCGAGGATCTAATCGCTGAAAACGATTCGGTCGTTTTCCGGGGCCAATTGAACGTAACCCTCCCCAATGGGAACAAAGCCACTGCCCGAGCTATTACGTATTATCGTCTCGCGAACGGGAAGATCGTGGAAGATGATCCGATGTCTGTGCCGGATCTGACTCAATTATTGGGCAACATGATGCCGCCAAGGTCAGGTCCTTAGGGCTCGTTAATCCGCCGCCTTAACCAGGTACGCGAGAATTTCCGTAGTTTTGTACCTTTTTCCGGAGACAACCGTAAAGAGTAAACACTAACAAAGACTTGACTTCCCACAAAAACAGAAATAACAGAAACCTGGCTCAGCAGACCTTTTAAAACAACCAAACTGTTCCCCTGCGATGATCCGAGTGGATTCGGATACTTTTAGATATTTTGCGTCATAAGCCGTTAACTGTGTAGGAGTCAGACTTGTCTCTACCACATATACGCCGTCTACGTTGGGAACAGTCCAGGTAAAAGTGTACTCGCCAACTCCATTAGCGGAGACATTTATGGGTTGAAAATCGTAGAAGCTGTAGCCTCCAGGACCCGTAACAGTTAGAGATAGGCTGCTTTCTAGCAGTGGGTTTTGCTGGTTTAACACTGTCACTGTGAAGGTTAGATTTTGGCTTTTTGAGTAGTTCTGTTGATCGGTACTGAGCATAAGATAGACTGAGCAAACGTTGAGTGTGGCTATGTTGGATGTAGAGTGATTTCCAAGACTATCTGTAACGTAAACGTAAATCTGGTAGTTGCCGTTTGCATTAGGTGTGAAGGTCCAGTTTGTGTTGGTTGCTCCCTGAACGAGCGTGCCGTTGAGGTACCATTGATAAGTGTATGGGGCTTTGCCTCCATTGACGGACGCGTTAAAAGTTTGTGATTGACCAAAGTACATTGTAACGTTAGTAGGGTTGATTGTTGCGATTAGTTGTGAGTAGACTTTGACTGTGGCTGTGTTAGAGTTTGCAGCAGTGTTGTCGATGTCAGTAACTTTTACATAGATGACATAGGTTCCAGCGGTTGTTGGCATAAAGTTCCAGCTTGCACTTGTAGCCCCTGATACGACTGTGCTATTTTGGTACCATTGATAGGAATAAGGTGTAGTGCCGCCTACAACATTTGAATTAAAGATCTGCGACCCGCCAACAGTCATGTTTACGTTTGTTGGAGTAATCGTAACCGTTGGGAGAGCATTAACTACAATGTTAGTTACAATGTTCGATTGTACTCTGACGTTTAGGGCATCAGTTACATAGAGATAGACTTTGTAGTGTCCAACTGCTGTTGGCGTAAAGTTCCAGGTGCTGGTAGTGGCTCCTGAGACAGCGGAGTCATTCAGGTACCATTGGTAAGTGTAAGGGATTAAGCCACCCACTGTAGAAGAAGTGAACTGCTGCACGGTTCCAACAGTCATACTTACTGAAACTGGACTAATCACTACAGAAGGCTGCGAATAAACATTGATGGTTGCCACATTTGACTTTACTTTATAGTTGAGGCTGTCAGTGACGTTTAGGTAAATGTTGTAGGTTCCAGTAGAATTTGCTTTAAACGATAAGGTTGAAGTTGTGGCTCCCGTAATGGCGGTGCCGTTGGAATAGTACCATTGGTAATTGTAGGGTGAGAGGCCGCCGGCTACAGTGGAGGTGAATTGTTGAGTGGCATTAATAGTCATGTTCACTGAGTTTGGACTGATCGTTACTGAAGGCTGTGAATAAACGGTAAGAACCACTGTGTTGGATTGGATTTTGTAGCTGGAGTTGTCGGTTACGTTGAGAAAGATGTTATAGGTTCCCACCGCGTTAGGGGTGAAGTTAAATGTTGGATTTATTGCGTTTGGAACTGCGGTGTTGTTTGAGTACCATTGATAAGTGTAAGGTGTAACTCCTCCAGAAACGGTGGAGCTGAACAGTTGTGAAGCTCCCAAAGTAATCTTTGGGGAAGAGGGACTAATCGAGACTGAAGGGGGATTGTAAACTGTAATGTTGTTTACTATATTGGATTGGACTTGGGTGCTGAAGCTGTCAGTTACTGTGACATAGACATTGTAATGTCCTGTTTGAGTGGGGGTAAATGACCAAGTGCTGCCGGTTGCTCCAGATACGTTTGTGCCGTTCAAAACCCATTGATATGTGTAGGGTGGGGTGCCGCCGTAAGCTGATGCAGTGAAGACTTGTTTTTGGCTGAGGTCCATTCTAACTTGAGTTGGACTTATAGTTGCGTTTAGAGGTGATACGTAGATTCCAATGGTCCACCAATCGTCTCCGCCCCCGTCTACGCAAGCTATCCAGCCGTTGCCAGTCCACCATGGGTCAACAGTATGCATAGCATAGTAATTCCAGCCGCCGTCAGGACTGTTAGTCGCTTCCACAATCGGGCTTTGGGGAATTTCGTGCTCTGAAAAACTAGTTAGAGTTAACGTGTCAACTTGAAAAGCCCGAACTGCTTGACCGTATGACTCATTGTTCATTTGAGTTAATCTGATAATTGTGCCATTGTCAAATACAATGGTTCTTCCGCCTCCACGCGCCTCTGAAGAATCGTCTGTAACTATGGGGCTGTACGATGTCATGTGCCAAGCTGATGGATCGATAAGGTTGTTTGAGTAAAAGACATAACAATTGCGGTCGTCCCCGGTAAACATCCACCACAAGTTGTTATAACGGAAGATTTGGGAGTCTACAGGTATGAAGCTTTGGCCTGAGATTATGTTGTTGACAAACGTCCAATCGTATGGGAAGTTTGTGGCTTCATAAAGTCTTACTTCATTTTCAGAGTATGTTTCAGGCATTAAATAGTAGTTGCCTTGCCACTTGAAGACGTAAGGAAACGCCATAGCAAAGGGTTCAGAGAGTACTATTTGCTGATAAGTCCAGGTAAATCCATCAGGACTTGTTGCTAAACCAATCTCGGAATACTCACCGTTGTTTTGACCGACTTCAAAGAACATGTACCACGTGTTTCCTTCATGAAACATAAAGGGGTCGGCAACAAAGTCGGCGGTTCGATCAGTTACACTGGCTCCTGATAGAACTGGTTCCACTGTGCCGGGAACTAGTGTGAAGAAATCTTGGGTAACATTTGACCAATCAGGGACTAGAGGGGTCTGTTGTAGCGGGGGGTTAACTATTATGTTGTTTACTATGTTGGATTGAGCGTGGTTGTTGAGGTTGTCGGTGACGGTGACGTAGACGTTGTAGGTTCCGGTTTGGGTGGGTGTGAAGTTCCACGTGCTGCTTTTTGCTCCTTGAACAGCGTTGCTGTTTAGATACCATTGATATGAATAAGGAGCGGTGCCGCCTGAAACTGAAGATGTGAATGTTTTTGTTTGGTTAAGGTACATTATGACGTGTGTTGGACTAATACTGACGCTTAGTGAACCAGAACTATATTGTTCATTATAGTTTAACCCGGGGATGTCAGGCGTATATGAATTTCTTCCACCGATAACATAGAGGTTGCCATTGACTACTGCGCAACCAACACCATCTCTTTGGTATGTTCCGCTTGGAAGCTGAGTCCAAGTAGCAGTATTCGGATCGTAAGTATACAAATTGCTATAAAAGGTTCCAAGGTTGCTTGCTTGCCCGTATCCGAAGTATATTAATCCGTTGATAACTGGATTGTCTCTTAATCCGCCGAATTCTGCGTATGGAGTTGTTCCGGCATAAGTCCACTGATTGTTAGCTGGTGTGTAATAGTACATTGTGTTTACTTCGGCTACACCGGAAGTGAATCCAGCCATAATGTATATTCGATCCTGACCATTGACATTAACGTAGGCGCATTCCCCCCATCTGGTTGAATATGGAATATTTGCTAATTGAGTGTATGAATCAGTAGAAGGATTGTAAGAATAAGCACTTTGTCCGCTCCATCCACCAAAAACATAGATCAATGAACCAACAGCAACAGCCATTTCTCCTTGTCCAACCAAGTCGCTTGGCAAATCATTCTTTATGGTCCAACTGTTGCTTGCAAAGTTGTAAGCTTCAACCGGGTAGACATCTGCTCCGTTATCTCCACCAAAAACATAAGCAAATCCATTAAGGGCTGCTGCTGCCTCACCCCAACGGGCATAATTCATTGAAGCTTTTTGAGCCCAAGAGTCTGTCGCTGGATTGTAAGCGTAGACTTCGGCTTGGCCGCCGCCATAAGAGTGCTCGTAGCCGCCAAAAATATAGAGCATATTATTGTATGGAACAGCTGGTACATCTGCTCTATTAACTGGTATAGGCGCTTTTGTTGTCCACATTCCAGTTGTGGCGGCGTGGACATTTGTGAAGACAACTGACAGGGTTAGAAATACCAAGATGCATATTGCCGGTTTTTTTAGGGCTCTTGCTATTTGTCTGTTAGGAAAACTCATGTCTTTGTACGCCTTCCCAATGAAACCAACCATCATGAGTAAATTTAAGGGGTATTTCTAACTACGCAATATATCCAATTCTTATGCATTGCGCATGAAGCGAGCAGTAATTAGCTTGTGGGAATCGACCAGAGGACAAAAATTGTATTAGGGAGACATCAAGCAGCTGCTCGGCCTAAGCAATAAGAGCTATATTTGGGGTTGTTCATGATTTTGGATAATTGTTTTAATGAATTTGGGGAAGGCGAAGCTTGAGGAAGGCAATTTTGTCGGGGCTAATAATCGTCGCACTATTGGTTTTAGCTGCTATTCCTATGAATGCTATGCAAATCAACACTCTCGCTCAGTCTTCTCCTTCTAATTCAGTAGCAAACTTCGTTCCTTCTATGGTCGTCCCTTCTGATGTTGATAAGGATCATAATGGAGTTGCTGATAGTTTGGACGCGGAAATCAATGCGCGGGCTGGCTTAACAAGTAGCTTGGCAGAGAATGTGAATGTCACGGTTATGTTGAAGGCAGCGCCAACTACCAGCGATGTGTTGCCTTTCTCTTCTTCAGAAGGCATCTTAACGACTTCGCTTTGGACTGATGCAATTTTCGGGTTTGGCGGTCACATACCATACGGCAAAATCTTGGGTTTCGCAAAGAGCTGTCCTGATTTGCTGCTGGTTGAGAAAGAAGCAGTTTGCAATGCCAGTTTAGCTTACGCTGCCACACAAGTGGGCGCCAGACCATACGTGTGGAACAGCCTTGGACTCCAAGGAGATCCCAATTCGGCAGCCGCAATAATTGACACAGGAATTGATGCATCCCACCCAGACTTTTCTCCAGGCTATGGAAACCTGAATTTCTCAGATAAGATAGTAGGTTGGAACAACCAAGTAACATCAACAACAACCCCTTATGACGATAACGGGCATGGTTCCCACGTTTCTGGGTTGGCGGCTGGAGACGGATTTTTCAGCGTTGACTCTTCTGGTTACGCGACGGCTACTTGGAGCGCTAACCTTGGAGCAGTGACCTCTCCAGGCACGTATTTCATAACTGGTATGATGGTGAACAAGACGGGTCCAATAACTTTGAAGGTCGAGTGGACGAATACGGGTTCAGCAAAGGTCTCCGCGCTTCCGCTCTTGTATGGCGGCAAAAGCTCTAAGCTCTGGATCTTGGAGTCAAGTAGCTTCCGTTAGTACACCCAGTAAAAACACACTTTACAGTCTAACCTATAACGTGGCTTCGACGCCTTCGGGTGGCTTTGATCTATACCATCCTTCACTCACGCTAACAAGCGGAACAGGAAATCTTTATGTTGTTTTCACCATGTCTTGGCCTTATTCGCCGCCTTCGGATGGCTTTTCGGCTTGGACTGGTTTAGCGCCTCAATCAAAGTTGGTCGGTGTAAAAGTACTGGACTCTACTGGTTCTGGATCTTCAAATGGACTTATTAGCGGTATTAATTGGGTGATTTCAAACAGAGTGAATTATCATATAACAGTCGCAAGCATGAGCTTAGGGTTCTCATCAGAGGTGACTTCGGTTGATTCAGCAGTGGTTAATCTTGTGAATGCTGGAATTAGCACTGTGGTGGCGGCTGGCAACAGTGGTTCAGGCGCTAACAACATTTTTACTCCGGGTTCAGTGGATGAGGTCATAACTGTCGCGGCGATGAACCAGTTTGACGACATATCAAGCTTCAGCAGCCAAGGAGGCACTTCCTTATACACCGGGAACACGGTAAAACCTGACATAACGGCTCCTGGAGGGAGCTTCTTTGCTGCGCCGCTATTCAGTGCTGACTCAAATTATAATGATGCTGAAGGCGGTTTTTCCGATTTGCAGCCTAACGATGCTGCGCCTATGCAGGGTACATCTATGGCTACGCCTGTGGTTTCGGGAGCTGCCGAATTGGTTGAGCAAGCTATTGGAGGATATAGCGCGTGGAATTGGACGAGAAGTCAAGCTCTCATGCCCAAAACGACTCTATTGATGACAGCCACAGAAACTTATCCGAATCTTCGAGAAGGAGGAACCACAGCGACAAGCCCGACGCTTGACCGCGGAGGCAAAGACGTACAGGAAGGTTATGGAAGAATAAACGTTGACGCAGCGGCAGATGCCGTATTGAAGACCTACAAGGTTGGAACAACAGTCACAGACAGTTTGGGTTCGCCGCCTACCACCAGCAACATTGCGGTTCTTGGTCAGAGGCTCGCGTGGGCAAGAAACGTCCAGTTACTCGCAGGAACCACTTATAATTTTTCCTTGACAGTGCCGGCGGGTGCAGATTACGACTTGTACTTCTACAACTACAACGGGAACATTGTACGGTGAACCAATCATCGATGCTAAAAGCACTAACACGACTCTGGGCGGCTTTGAAAACATCAGTTACACCCCAACATTCTCAGGAGAATACTACCTCGTCGTAAAACTTGCAAGAGAAGACTCCGGCAGCGGACAATTCACTTTAACAAGCACACCCAAATCAACCGTACATCTCTTCTTGAGTGTTAACCCAAACCAAGCCCAGTACAGTCGAGCACAACCTTTGACGTTTACCGTAGATGTGCTTAACCAGCTGAATCCTGCCCTGAACTCAACTCTAACTTTAACGGTTACTGGTCCCAACAAATACTATTATTTTGATTTTCAAACAGTAAACGTGACTGCAGACTCAGTGAGTGAGTACAGTTTCGCTTGGAATATTCCAAATGTTGCTGGAACATACATAGTGGAGGTTAGTCTCGTTCCTTCGCAACTGACGGCTTACGACGCCGCTTGGTTAGCAGTGACTTGAACAATCGATCTAATTTTTTGCAGATAAACATCTGATTAGCTTTATGCTATGTTGGATTGACTTATGCATGTATCGAATTTTTTGTTCAAGTTGTTTCAAGTTTCTTTTTTGATTTTGTTTCTAAATCTCTTGCAAGCTACGTACAAGGATGCAAACCAAAGCAAAAACACGCAAACACAAGCAAAAGCACGCACAAGCACGTAAACCTGTGCAAACCTAAGGCTGCTTTTTCCATTAAAAGATTTAGTTTAAGACACTTCTGAGTGCAATTTTTTTCTTTGTATTTCAGTTTGTATTTTTTATTTGGTTTTGTGCTCTTGATGGCGTTCAAGCTTAAACATAAAGGGAATTTGGAAAGAAACTTTATCGAGTGACTTCCTTAAGGTTTGAGGTGGGTTGGAGAAAAGAACCTTTTGAACCTTCAGGTTCAATTCTAGCAATGTTTTTACCCAAAAAAAACTCGAATATGACTTAGAATCTCCAAAGCTTAACGGAAAGGACTTGTTCGACAGAATTCATTTGCTTGAAGCGGGCTTACTTCCTCTGTAGACCACTGACGCTATAAAGAGAGTAACGATTAGTACAGCAATTAAGAGGTATTCGAGGGTATTAATTGCAGGGGGAATCGGCACCGAGAAAAAGGATCCGGTTCGATCTACTGAAATGATCACAAAGAAGAGGACCGAGCTGACGATCGCCAGGCTCGAAGCTAATCTAACTCTCTTGAAGAGAAGTCCGATTGACGCTATGTCCAGTGCGAGACCGACAAAAATAGTGGCAATCGCGATGTAGCCTAAGGGCTTTAAGTCGGATTGCGGGCGGGTCTCAAAGCCGATTGGGGTTAAGAGGATGATTACCACGACGTTCACAATCATCACTATGGCAAATATAATGACGTTTCTTGAAAGTTTCGTCCCTGCTCGATTAGAAATGTTTGAGATCATGTTTAACCTCAATGGGATACATTTTTGGAAAGAGTTTTCAACCCGATTTTCAGGTTTACTTATCTTTGTTCTTAAACTGGGCCGTTATATAAAATTTGCTTAATCACGGAGTTCCAATTCCAAAATAAGCAAAATTCATCGCCTAGACAAACGCCCAGTGGTTTTCAAAATAGTGGTGCCGGGGGTTAGGTTTACATGCACCTTTGAATTCTACGCGAAAAGCTATGAATAACTGGAGTTTGTTGGAATCGCTCGGTCCAAGAGCCAAATGGTTCGTAAGGTTATGTCATGTACTTGAAAAATGATGACTAGGTCGTGGTTTTTGTTTTCCAATGTAGCAACTTAATGTAACCACAAAAGTTTGTATGTTAGAAAACTCAATAGTCAAACAGCGTTTTTAGAGGTTAAGAACATGACACACCATTATTCTGGACCGAACTTTGGCTTCCCTCGGGGAGACGCTCGTTTAGATATAACTGACCTTTTCGCATTCCCCAAACCCGGCGATCCCAGCAAGTCAATCGTAATTACGAACATGCATCCTTCATTTGGGCTCAATCCACCAGGACCGACAACCACCGACCCCTTCGCACCAGAGGCACTCTATGAACTAAGAGTGGATACAAACGAGGACATGGTCGCAGACATCGCGTATCGAACGCGCTTCTTCCGCAACGTCAATGGTTCAATGACAGCGACCGTGCGACGTGTAGAAGGATCCGAAGTTACCGGCAGAGGTGAGGAAGGAAAAGTCATATTCCAGGGAGCGCCCGTGTCGATGGGTCACGAGGCGCGGATAACTGAGTCTGGTGCATATCGCTTGTTTGCCGGCTGGCGCAGCGACCCATTCTTCTTTGATCTGGCTGGTGCTCAGAACAAGATGCAGTTCACGGGAACAGACTTCTTCGCAGACAAAGATGTTTGCAGCATAGCCTTGGAGTTGCCCGTCAGCGACCTTGGCGGCGGAGTGAGTGTGAACCTATGGCATAGGTCTCTCTTGCTAGTTGACGGCAGCTGGGTACAAGCCGACCGCGGAGCACGGCCCACTCAGACCCCCTTTATGACGGACGCAGAAAAAGACGCGTACCTCGAAGGCGAACCAGCGCAAGACGAGAGATTTGTAGCAATGTTCGCACACGTCCTGGAGCACACTGGCGGTTACACCCCTGAAGGGGCCAAAGCAGCAGCCAGGAGCCTGCTGCCTGATGTCTTACCATACGACCCCAAGAAGGCCGCGGCATATCCCGGAAACGGACGCACACCTATAGATGACTCGAAAGATGTCTTTCTAACCGTGTATAATGGCAGGCTGACATGGGACAAATGCGGACCGCACACTGACCTGCTGAACGAGTTCCCCTTCCTGGGTGCGCCACACAGCCCGAAGACCTTTGAAGCAATTTTCTGAGCTGATTTTAGTTTTTACACACGCTGACGCCATGCCTGCGCCATAGGATCTTAAGTCCTCCTTTGCATCAGAAAGTTATCTTATAAAATAATGAAACATCAGTCATATCCATTTCCTACATAAATGCAGTAATTCCTTATCAGCAAGAATTTATAGTAATATAAAATGTGAGAAAAAGGAAGAAGTTGGCGTAAACTTTCAAGAAGTGAAGCTTAGGCGTCTCTACTGCATTTTCTTACGCAAATTTGTTCTTTGTGTTTCAGTTTGGTTTTTTGGTTTGGGGTTTGGGTTAGTTGCAGGACGCGTCACTATAAGTCACTAGAAGTCATAGGAAGTCACCAAAAGTCACTACGCGTCATAAAAAGTCACAGAAAGTCACAAAAAGACCCTCCCCAGCCCTCAAATCTTAAAAACCTCCACAGCACCTAACAAAAATTATTTTGAATCCCGATCAGATTCGCCCCAATACAAATCCTGCAGCTCAACAGCGCTAAGCTGCTTACCCGCGCCCACCTTAAGTTCCGTACCACAGTCAGGACACTGAATAGTTTCGCCAGGCAACGGAAACGGAAACACAACGCTGCTGAAGGAATTGGAAGAACTCAAAAAAGAACGATTTAAACAGCAAGTGTTGATCAAGATGCTTGATAAGCTGCTGACTGAGGATGAAAAGAGAAAAATGATTCAAGAAGTAATGGAAGACTTAGGGCTAAAAACAATCACAGCTATAAAACATGAAGATTCAAAATTTGATCTAAATGATGCCGTCGATAAGTTAGCTCAAGTTTATAAGAAGAAAGATTTAGAACGGGTTTTGAAAGAGAACGGAAACGGGGATTCGTAAGTCTCCAATATTTTTCCATAATTATGATTAACAAATAAATTCAATTTTGATAACTCCTAAATCTGCATGGCTTGAAATAGCCCAATTCTTTGTCAAAAAATGTTGACTTTATTCAGTCAAGAAACTTTTACTGGAAGCCTTTTATCGCCTATAATTTCTTAACACTAAGCATGGGTAAAATAAGCAAGAGTTTCGCTTTAATGTTTCTTCTGGTTTTCGTAGCTTCAGTGATAGCCTTGCCACAAAATGTTAAAGCACCACTGACTATATCACTTAATGCAACAGAAATTACAGATACATCAGTTACATTGTATTGGACAAGTGACAAGCCCCCAGCAAGTTTTGTGCCAATTCCTGGACACCCTTTTTTTGACTACTACACTTTGCGTATGTCAAACAAAACTTTTGACCCTCAAACCCCCCTATATGGAGTTTCAAATTACGAAGACATTTGGACTTCAACAGATAGTCAGCAGACCATAACTACTATAGCTAACTTATCTTCTTCCACAACATATCACTTCTATATTCTCGCAGCAGATTACCTTGGTGGAGCTTTCTCCAACATTGTTGAAGTTCAAACATTACCCAGCCCTACTTCTTCGCCAACCCCAACGTCAACCGCTTCACCATCTCCGACTCCAACCGTTCCAGAGTTTCCATGGTTAGCAATTTTGCCATTGTTTCTCTCTATGCTATCTATCGCCTTAATTGTTTTTTCTGCAGCTTGTCCTTCGCGTTTTTTACTGCTCTTTTTGGTTCAGGATTTGATTCGTTTGCAGGTTGAGTCTTTATCTGCAAGAAAACGCAAATAACCGCAAGAATCTGAAGATAAACGCAACAAAAAAAATAAAACAGGAAATCAACGACCAAATCAGTTATTGACGGTTTTTTGGCAAGTTTTGTTCTTTGTGCATTTAGTTGCTTTTTCAATTTGAAGACTTTGATTTTTTTGCAGGTTGAGTGAAGAAAAGTGAAATTAAATGAAAAAAAAATCAGAAGGATCACATTTTTTGTTTTTAAGGATATTTTTTTAATCTAAGCCATAATCATCTGCGGATTCAATAAGGAGTTATTGCAAACTGTCACGAGCAAATGAGATAATTTGGAATAAGAAATTTTAGAGATATTGACAACAAAAAGAAGTTTTAGCAGTTTTTTCAAATTTATAAGCACGGTTTTCATCTGTATAGTCAAGTGGTTAGATGGCTAAAACAGTCTATTTAGATGACAAAGATCGTAAGCTCCTCTGCGAAACCAAAAAAAAGCTTGATGAAGCAACCAAACTCATGAGCGGACTTATGGAAACTTTGGAGATTTTAAGCGACCCAAAAATGATGCAAGCAATCGAAGAAGGCAAGAAGACATTAAAGCTGGAAGAGTCAAAGAGTTACGCTCGCTTCTAAAGGAAGAAGCCCGTTGAAATCGAAGCACACCGTTGTTTTGTCTATACATGCAGAACATTTCTATAAGAAGTTAGAAGGAAAAGCCAAAATCCAAAGTTCTAGAATGTTTAATCAGTTTAGAAGAAGACCCCTTTGGCGGAAAACGACTTCACGGCGATTTAAAAGAAAACTGGAGTCTACGGGTTGAAAAACTTCGAATAATTTATACAATTTCGGAGAAAGATAAAATCATCTATGTTGTAGCAATAGGTCCAAGAAATACAGTGTATCAGTGAGAAGTGTTGTTATTTTTGTTATGATTATTATTTTTTGAAAATCTCTCAATAACGATGTATAGTTATTGATGGTTTTTTGGCAGGTTTTGTTTTCTTTAATTTAAGTTTCTTTTTTGATTTTGTTTCTAAATCTCTTGCAAGCTACGTACAAGGATGCAAACCAAAGCACAAACACGCACACACAAGCAAAAGCAAGCACAAGCACGTAAACCTGCGCAAACCTAAGGCAGCTTTTTCCATAAAGATTTAGTTTAAGACTGCTTCTGAGTGCAATTTTCTTTGTATTCCAGTTTGTATTTTTTATTTGGTTTGTGCTCTTGATGGCGTTCAAGCTTAAACATAAGAAATGCCCCGACCGTCTTGAGAATTAGTATTGGTCAAGAAACCTTGACGAGCTTCAGTCAAGAGACCTTTACGAGAAACCTTATAACAAAAGCCAGTCCCAGATGTAAAATATGAGTAGAATAAACAAAAGGCACGCATTGTTATTTATTCTAATCATAGTCATCTCAGGTCTAAGTCTATGGATAATAAAGCCTGTATTTGCTCAATCAATACCTACACCATCTATGCCCCAGTTCACCGTTAAGTTCGTAAATGCTTCTTATAGTGTAACTTCAACAAATTCTTACACTGGAGAAAATGAAACACAACTAATTAGTAATAACTCTATTGAAGTTACAATTAAGAACCAGCCCTTTGACTACTCCAATCAACGGTTTAGCTTACCAAATATACTTTGACATCAGAGCCAAACCACACTTTGCAGAAAACTGGACTGAAGTTTACCCAATACAAAACAGAACTAGTTCCTACAATGGAGATGGCACTTTCTCTTTTTGCATGGTATATTGACGATTCTTTGCCTCAGTCAAACTCAAGTTATACAGTTAGTACTCTCCCTGTATTGCCCACAGACCTTTACGGAGCATCAGGCTATGACATTCAAACATTCTACTCTGGAAATGAAAATCAAAATGGTGGATATGGGTCATTTTTAACCGCAATTCCATATAGTGGTCAGGTTGATTTTCAAGTACAAGCTTTCATTGGGCACAACTCTACATACTGGTATATTCAACATCCGTTTTTCCCTACCATTGGTGGCTTATATGAACCGGCCATTGCCTATGATTCAGCAAGTGGTTGGAGTAACACACGAACAATAACCATCGGTGAAAATTCTACCTCTTCTTCTCCTACTTCAACTCTTACCGTTCCAGAGTTTCCATTATTAACAATTATATCTTTTCTTGTGTTAACGATAGTTGCTGGTTTGTTGGTTTACTTCAAAAAACACAAACACCTGCCCCATGGTCTCCTGATGCAGTGAACTCACTAAGATAACAAGTATTAAATAGAAAAATTGAAGATACAAGTTGAACATTGAAGGAATGTATTGCAAAAGTTAACCATCAAATGTTCATCCTTGATTGTGGCTTTAATCATCTCAATCTTTATTATAAGTTCAGAAACAATTCCATTCACAATAGCTGAAAATCAAACGGCTACATCGCCTGTACGCACACTGGGCGACAAGTGGACGTATCGCGTCAACTATGGACAGACTTCGGGAATGACCGGTACTACAACGAACGAGATTACGAGTACATCTGTGTCTGTTTCCAGTTATGATTGTACAGAATTTACGTTGACAGGTGGAGGAACCACTTCAGGACAAGGGACCTGGACAACAAACGGCACGCAATATGAAACCAAAACAGACTACAGCACGCCTAAGTCAGAAATAACATTAGATACAAAGACATCGACATTTAATGAAACTATCACGACTATAACCGATTACAATCTACCAATGAATAATAGTGACTTCCCATTCTATGTTGGAAAAAACTGGACAGCAACAACGACTCAAACGCTGACTACAAAGCACATCTTGAATGGCGTCTTAACTGAAGGTAAAGATTCTCAAAAAACAACCTTCAACTTTACAGTTTTAAGGTCTGAAGATGTCACGGTTCCAGCAGGTAAATTTCAAACATTTGTAATTAGAATGACAAATGATGGCGGCTCAAGTTCTGAAATCTATTACTCGACAAAGGCAAATATGCAGGTTAAAGAGCTTGATTATTTTCAAGACGGAAATCTTGCTTTTTCGTCAGAACTGCTAAGCTACAATGTTGCAGTGCCTATGTCTACTTCAACTCCCGCAGCTACACCGACCTCCCAACTAACCAATGTACCTACGCAATTACCAACAAGGAACCCAACAACCAATCCAACAGCTTCGACATCAACAAACCCAACATCAACACCAACCGTTCCAGAGTTTCCAGCATTAGCAATTTTACCCTTGTTTGCCCTTGTGCTACTATTAATGGCGTTCAAGCTAAGGCATCGAAAGACCGTTAAGTGGACCTTTTCCCATTTTTGGGTGTATCCCACAAGTACAGTTCGGATACTCAAATGTCTTTAGGAATTAGCTATGAGTTTTAACACAGTCTGAAAAATGGTTAAGCCTAATTATCAGACAACGCTTTTCGAGAGAGTTAACCTTTTTCGTGATGGTTTCTTTCGTGACTTAGAAAGCGTTTGGTTAACAGACTTTATTGACTAACAAAATTAATAAGCTCAAACAGCAAGAGGACAACAGAGGCAGAAGTTAGTGGAAAGCAAGAAACCGCAAAGCGAGCTCTCCATAGGCGAAATATTAACGCAAACGTTCAATTTATATTCGCGAAATTTTGCACAGTATTTAATTCCGTTCCTGCTGCAGGAATCTTAACGGGATTGGTAACCATTGCTGTGAGGTCAGCCATAGTCATACCTGTAGCACCAGTGCATCCCACGTCGCAGCAACTATTAGCATGGTTTCCAACCTACCTGACAGCAACCGTAACGGTCTCTATTTTTTCCGGAATCGTAAGCTGGATCGCCAACAGCATCACTACAGGAATCACAATAAAATTCACTTCAGATTTGCTGGAAAAAGGACAAGCAAACCTGCAAACATCCTTCAATTTCACCTTGACAAAGATACTTTCCTTGTTGGCAGCAAGCATTATCACAGGTATTCTCATCGTTCTTGGATTAATTGCGTTAGTTATTCCCGGAATAATCCTTGCAATAATGTTTTCGCTTGTTTACCCAGCCATAATGCTTGAGGGCACAGGCGTTTCTGAGAGCGTCTCTAGAAGTCGCGTTCTCGTTAGCAACAGATGGCTAAAAACCTTCGGTTTATTGCTTGTGACTTGGCATTATTGTAGGCATAGTAAATGGCGTAATCGGATTTATCACTGCCCCACTTGGCGTAGTCAGCCCTCTTATTTCCGGCATTCTGACAGCTTTCATAACACCAATCTTTGCAATAGCCATAACACTGTATTACTACTCGATGAAAGCAAGAACAGCGCCTCCACAGCAACCACAAACCTTCTGAAAAACAATTTCCGGTCCGACCCCCTGTCTATCCTAAAAATGCTTGGTGCTATTTTTTTCCCGGAGCTCAAGGGACACAAAAAAAGAGTTATATCTTCGAAATTAAGCGGATTCGAGCCGACCCAACCCCAACAAAGCGGCTTATGGATGCGTTTAATTATTTAAGCGAACCCTTCAACAAAGAAAAGATAAAAATTGCATCATCACTTCCCAGAGTTCCCCCTAAGTAAACAAACCTTGACTAAAATTAAGTCAAGAGATCTTTACGAGAAGGCTTTTATTCGAATTTAATCCAAGTGGTGACTATGAGAACCTTAGACAAGAGTTTTGCTTTGATCTTTATTCTCGTTGTGGCTGTCTCAGGTGCATTCTTGTTCAATACTCAGCCGTTAGGATTGGCTCAAAGTGGAACAAACATAAGTGGAATTATTGGTTCAAACACTACCTGGACTACGTCAGGCAGTCCATACACCCTAACAGGCAATACTCTTGTTTATCAAGGAGCAACATTAACGATCCAGCCAGGCGTAATAGTGAACCTTGGAAGCTACTACATTGAAGTAAACGGCACCTTAAGCGCAATTGGCAATCCAAATGAAGAGATTACCTTTAACGGTGGACAAATCACCTTCACAATCGCTAGTAACAGCTGGAATGAACAAACTAATTCTGGCTGCTTAATTGAAAACTCAATTATCAATCAAACTTCAATCTCCAGCAGCAACCCCATAAAAATTGACAACAGCATCATCAACAGCCAAATCACAGTCACTTCATCAATAATATCAAACAATATAGTAACTGGCGATATTAACTGCCATTCTGCAATACCGATTGTGGAGAGTGATGCTGTCGTAGATTCATCGGTTATTTCAAACAATAACGTCAAAGGTAATATCGTTCTTGGGGAGGTCTATCTGGGAGCCATTACAGCCCCTGCAGAAGCTTGTATAGTTTCAAACAACGTAGTTGAAGGTTCAATCATATCGGGCAGCCCCCAAGGCACACCCAGAATCTTCAATAACACTGTTACCGGTCCCCCTCAAATAGTAAATGGCACCACTAATAACGAAGGAGGAATTTTCTGCGACGGCTATGGGGCAATCTACAACAATCATGTCTATGGATGCCAAGTAGGCATAAGCCTCTATACTGAGAGAGTTTTTGGCGGAAACCTTCCCTGTTATGCAACAGTCCAAAACAACCTAGTGGTTGGTAATTCTAAAGGCATTAGTATTGACCTCACCGAAGTTTTTGGAGGCGGGACATTTACTCCAACCGTACAAAATAATACAGTAGCAGGAAATTCCATTGGAATATCTCTATCTGAACTCGGTTATAACGCAACGCCCACAATTCAAAATAATAATCTCCAAAACAACTCTAACTACAACTTTTACTCACAGGTACCCATGAGCGTAAATGCGACTTACAATTGGTGGGGAACAACTGATACCCAAGCAATAAATCAAACCATTTACGACACCAAGAACGACTTCAACGTGGGTTCTGTAAACTTTGTCCCATTCTTGACAGAGCCAAACCCTCAAGCTTCAAATCTAACAGCCCCTACGCCAACACCAACGCCGACACCCACACCGACATTGACCACAACTCCGACCGCAAGCTCTTCAACAAACACAACTCCTGCATCAGCAAATCCTTCATCAACTCCCGCTGTTCCTGAGTTTACTTATTGCGCACTTACAATCGTAGTCATGTTTGGCATTATAACCACAATTACCTTAGTTTTCAAAAAAAGACGAACAATACAAAAATGAGTCCGTTCAGAAGTTGGACACCTTGACAGTAATATGTTCTATACTGTAGGATTAATAATTACGTTCATCCATCCATCTTTGCTTAGTGATCTTCAGATGCAAAAAAGGATTAGGAAACACTCATGGCTTTACGTAATAGTGGCAGTTCTAATCGTTGTAGTGTTGGTTTCGCTTTGCTATCAATTTGGCTACCTGCCTCAGAAGCAAAATGAGGCGTCTTCTGGGGAAACTGTTGGTTCAGTTGGGGGGCAAAATGGAACGTCTTCTCAGGGAATCGTTGGTTCAGCTGGGGGTCCTAACATCGCTGGGGGCCCCGCCATCTTCGCGACATTGTCTTTTTCGAACGCGACCGGTTTCGTGAAGACCGTCCATCCTACTTCGGATACGATTGAATTTGTTCTGCTCCCGAATAGCGTGGGTGAATTTACGGTCACGTATACGGGAATCGCCTTTAACAATTTGACGATGCCGATATTCAATCCGGTTTTTGGAAATCCCGTTGGCGTGTTAAATGTTTTGTCGAATGGCACGCTTGGAACTGGCTCAGGATTGAGTGTTACTGAATCAAGTGCGACATGGGTGAGCTATTATCAAGTGGTTGTTAACTACACTGTCACTTCAGAAGGGTCAGAAGGGTTATACGTGGTTGGACTGCCTTCAACGTGTCTCAGCACCATTGTTGATGTTGGAACTCAACCCTACACTGGGCATCTATCATGGCTTGACGGAATTATAAATTAGCGCACGCTGAGTCCCACTCAGGCCTTAGTTTCCCTATTTTAACTGTTGCTGTTTAGCGCGGGCGGAATAGGCAGAACGGGCTTGAAACAGGTAACATTGATTTGTTTGCAAGACTGCGACCCTAAATGTGTTTTACGAAAATCTTTATATCGATTAGTTTCTGTTCAACTATTGGAGATCGATATGGCTAAAGTAAAACTGTCCTCTAAGTTTCAAGTTGTAATTCCAAGAGAAATCAGAGAAAAAATGAACCTGAAAGCCGGCGAAGAAATCATTATGATAGAAACCGCAGGAGTTTTACATTTAGTACCACAAAGACCAATAAAACAAATGCGCGGCTTCGTGAAAGGTGGAAATACACAAAACATCCGAGAAGAAGAGGATCGAATTTGATTCTCCTCGACTCGCACGGTTGGTTAGAATATTTCCTCGAAGGCCCACTTGCAGAAAAATATGCAAAATACATTGAAGATGCAAACGAGGAAAATTACGTAACACCAACCATTGTCATGTATGAAGTCTACAAACGGATTCGAAGTATCCAAGGCGAGCAAAGTGCACTAGAAGCCTCCGCACAGATAAACCGAACAAAAATAATAGAATTAACCTCTCAAATAGCAATAGAAGCAGCGGAAATTAGTTTAAATGCAAGCTTGGGAATGGCAGACTCGTTAATTGTAGCAACAGCCAGAGCCTTTAACGCTCAAATAATTACCAGCGACCGACACCTGAAAGATTTCAAAGATGCCAAATTCATAGACCCATAATTTAAGAAGATTTACGACCTGCACCATTATCAATTTCCACCGCTAATTGGTGACTGCTCCTTCCAGAACCCATTTTTCAAATGGAATGTAAGTGATTTTTCCTTTGATTCCAAACCATTCCCGCTCTTCTTCTTTGTCTTCTCGTAAAGTGAGAACGGTGAGCTTATTGCATCCCAGTTCCTTGCCTGCTTTCAGTAACGCTCGAATTTCCCTTTCCCGTGTCTTCTCATTATCCAGCATATAACATGCTTGAATTAATTCTACGATTTTCGTTCCCTTTTTAATAACGAAATCGACTTCCTCACCTTGCTGGTTTCTCCAATAAAAGAGCTCAAATCGTTTCGCTATTTCTTTTTGCTTGAGGTGTATTGCAATGGAATTTTCAAAAAGTTTGCCTAAGTTTGGGGAGGCTTGAAATGCCTTTGCAGCGACAAAACCATTGTCATAACAATACATCTTTCTGTTTTGCCCTACCTGCTTGGTTTTATAAGAAAACCTGCTTACTGTAAACATCAGATACGCTTCTTCCAAAAATCCGCAGTATTTCTGGACTGTTATGCTACTTCTTAGCCCGATTGCATTGGCAAGTGAACGATAAGATAATTCTGACGCCAAGTTTGAGAGCAAAAAGATAGCTAATTTTTCTATATCTGGTCCTTTTCTGATATTATGACGCTTGATTATGTCTTTGTATAGTATAGAATCAAACAAAACTCCAAGATATTGGCCTGCGTCCAGCTTTTTCATCACTGTTTCAGGATAGCCTCCGGAGCGCAGGTATTCAAGTAACAGTTCTTCTTTTTGTTGCGTAGTTAACTTTAATAGATCTATCTTTCGAGCTCTAAGATATTCTTTGAATGAAAATGTAAGTACTGTAGTGGGAATGTGCCTACCTGTCAGATGTGTTGCGAGTTCTTTGCTCAGCAGCTTTGAGTTGCTTCCTATCACTACTATGTTATAGCCTTGACGTTGAAGCCTGTTAACGAACAATTCCCATCTTGGCAGGTTTTGTATCTCATCAAAAAAAATGGTTGTTGGTTTTTCATACACTCTGTCGACTTCAGCGATAAGATCATCGTAGTTTTCTAGAAGAACTAAAGCTTCATTATCAAAATTTACATATCCAAATAGTCCCATGCGTTTTAGGGTGTGTAAAACAAAAAAGGATTTCCCAGCTCTTCTAGGACCCATGATAACTTTAATAAGATTATGTTCAAGTGAAAACGGTTCTATGTCGCGCTCGATGTAGACTTCTTTCAGGACCTTTTCAAGCTCTGTTTTTTGGCCGAGAATAACATCTCTTAACATATGTCTATTATAATATACAAAAGTATATAAAAATGTTTATTACGACATTTAATAAAACAAATAAGTAAGCAGCACCCAAATCGCCTATTTGCAGATTTGAATGATCAACCATCCCATGAATAGATTTATTCAAATTCGGAGCGAGGCTTTTCCGTTTGCTTGATAATGTATTGGATCACAAAGACTGTAACTTCTTTGTGATGCGGCACCCATGTTGTTAAAATATGGTGACCCACCTTTTTCTTGAATGTAATGTGCTTACTGGACCTTACTTCTTGAAAGCCATTAGACCTAAGAATTTCAATTACTTTTCGCTGGGGCAACGGTCGGAGCTTTGCCATGCATAACACTCTTAGGAACCTTGACGGGAATGTTCGTTATTGAAAAAGACATTAAATCATCCAAAGAAGGCTTTGCAGTATCTGGGTCACTTAAGTATTCATCTATGAGTTCAGCCATGTTTTCTTTTACTTCTTTTTCTGTTTTTCCTTGGGTAGCAATGTCCAAGGTGGGACAGGAAGCAACAAACCATTTTCCCTCTTTTGTTATCAGAATTGGAAGAGGAATCTTCTCACACATAATCATTAAAATAGTCCTCATTATCTTATAAGGATTTTATTATTCAAAAGCAAAAAAATCGCCTGGCACATTTTCGTCTATCAGAATATTTGTCAAAAGCTTTACCTTAAAGCGTGACAGTGACTTCGCGTTCTAAGCATTTCGAAGCGTAAAGAAGCGCAGCTTTGATGTCGTCTTTACATAATTGTGGATACTCCTCTAAGACCTCATTTTCTGTCATGCCATTTGCCATGAATTCAACAATAAGGTAAACTGGAATTCGAGTTCCTTAATGACAGGCTTCCCCACCATAACATCGGGATCAATAACTATCCTATCCGCAATTTCTTCCAAACAAATCGCCTTGAATATTACACTGCTTTAAATCGATATATAATTTGTCAGAAAAATTCCTGTGGCAACAAACTTAAATCCTTTCAGGTTGAGTCGAATAAAGTCTAAAAAAGTCGGAAAAAGTCTAAATAAGTCCAAAAAAGACTCTGACTATTTTTGATTAGTCGATCATTAGAAAAAGATTATCTTCACTTTAAAACAATGTTACAAGCTTTTGAACTGTGACGTATTTTTTGGCTTTCAACTCAAGTTTCTTGTCTTCAGTAACTAGTGTCAGTCCCTTTTGTTTTGCGAAAAATGCATAACTTGAATCGTAAAAAGATAGGATTTCATCTTGTGCAATATCCAGGATTTTCTGAAAATCTTCACTCTCGCTTGACAGCTTATCAATCTTTGCGAGAATAATCTGCCCCATGGCTCCTAGTTTCTTGGCTTCTTGCGGCGTTAAGAACTTTAAGAGGGTGCTTTCTTTCCAAAGTGCGTTGCCTACTTCGTAAAATGTAAGATTTAGAATAGAAGATTCTTGCAGAATTTTGACTGTTGATTCGACCTCGGTTTTTTTGATTAACAGCATAAGCGAGCTTGCGTCTAGAAGGTATTTCATCGTTGGTCTCTTGATTCTCTTATAGCTTTTATTATTTCTTCGTCGGGAATCTTTTCAAGCAGCGTCTTCATTTCAACAATCGCATCCGTTAGTTCTTGTTTTTCGCGTTTCTTAATTTCTTCTTCTAGTGCTTGTCGTGTGATTTTGCTAACGCTTAGTTTGTATTTTTTTATCTTCCCTTTAAGAGTTTTGTCAACTCTTACTGTAAGTATTTCTGACATACAAATATTGTATGGTAAATAGCGTATATAAAATTATTGTGATGCTAAAATTATTGAAAAATCTTCTGAAAGTCTCACTAAAACTGCACTCAGGGAGGGAAACAAAATGTTATGCTATGTTTTGTTCTTTGTGCATTAAGTTGCTTTTTCAATTTAGAGTCTGATTTCTCTGCAAGTTGAGTCGAATAAAGTCTAAAAAAGTCGGAAAAAGTCCAGGAAAAAAGACAGGTTGATGAATAGCCAACCGCAAATATTTGTCCATTCATTCAAGCTTTAAGTTTTACCAAGAGGAGACCGCTCAATTTCCCTAACTTGATCAATATCTTTATCGTCGCTAATGATCGTTTTGATCTTTCTTTGAATTGCCGAAGCAACATGGATGGAATCACGTGGACTCAGACTATATTTGTCCATTAGGGCTTGGGCTTGACCAATGATATTCGCGTCAGCAGCAATGAATCCCAAATTTGGAAAACCAAGCAGTTTCTGACCCTGACTTATCCCTTCTTCCCTTCCAAGTGTCTTACTGATAACCCAAACAACCTCATCCCACGTCAACGTTGAAGTATACGCAGTCAATTCTCCTTTTTCAATGTTGATCAAAATTTGTTTAGCTTTCTTTGCTTTCGGCTCTGCTTCCACTGCGTATAATACTGGATAAATGAAAACGTTTGAATCAATGTAATGCATGTCTTTCTTCGACTTCTTGAGTTATTAATTTCTTAATATCTATTGGCTTCTTTATTTTTGGAGAGGAAGTAGTTATGAAGTATTCAGTATAGCTACCTCTAACTTGGGGTTTTTTTATTATTATTTCTTGTTCACGCATTTCAAGAATTACCTCGACACCTGGCTTCAACCCCAATCTATCTCTCATCAGTTTAGGAATCACGACTTGACCTTTAGAACCAACATTTTTCCTAGGCATCTTAGTCACTGATTATCCAACTAGTTGGAACATTATTTATACTTTCCCACAGGCAGGTATAACTTTTTAACGCCCTCAAAACAGCACCAGGCTCATAGAGCGTAGCTAACAGAGTCTAGTAATCAATCCATCAAAACCGCCATCAAAGCTCATAATCTGTTTAATCCCCTTCGCTTCAATAATAGCCAGAGAGGTGCAGTCAGTGAAGCTCAGAGGTTTATCCTTGAACACGTTGAATTTTTTCCACGCCAGCTCAAAAGAGTCTTCTCCAATCCAAAGTTTTGTTATTCTGGGTGACTCGATTATATACCTGCCCAAATCATAGGCTATGTCATGTTTTTTGGTTCTCACCAGCGCTGTAGTAATTGCTTCATCTATCACGTAATCTGAGGTAAATATTCGACCAAAATCGCTTTTCAACGCTTGTTTCATGAGTTCTCTGCTTCTTAAGTGAAACTCGTCGTCCCCATTGTGTAAGGCTACGAAAATTCCTGTGTCCACAAAAACCGCCATGAATGTTCAGCAACCGTAGATAAATTCATCTATCCTTTTTGAAGAGTCTTTGATGCCCCAATGTTTTGGATTATTCAGTGTTTTCCACGCTGGGTCGTCTTCGAGAGCGGGCAATTCTTTAAGTTTCTTGATGATTTCTTCTTCGTTTTCGAGAGCGTAATCGATCATTAGACCTAAGACTTCTTGCATAGTAATCTTTATGTTTTCTTGAAGCAAGAGAGAGGCTTGAAACCTTTCAACTTTAGCTTTTTTCGCTTCTTCAATTTTGATTGCCACAGTCATTTATGACACAAGTAATTTAGTAGAATAAGTTACTTTAATACTTTATCACCAAATATTCAATTAACTATATATTTATTTCACTATAACATTATAGGCATGTGCACAATTCGTTTTTTATAGTTTGTTAGCTAAGCTATCTTTGAGCAGGTTTGGGCTGATACGCGTGTATACCATTGGTTTGGTGTCTTTGCGGGCTCCATGACCATTGTTATTGCGTCAAGCCCAATACTTGCTTATGCTTTTTAGACTTTCTTCGCCAGCGACAAGCGATCTTATGGCTTCAGCATCATAACTAATCAATCCCGCTATAACCATAGCCGCCTTTTTGATTAATCCCTTTGGCCTAATCCAACACTTGTCCAAAACATTATCTTTTAGATGTCCGTTGAACTGCTCAATGACATAACGCTTAGTCTTCAACAATTCATTAGACTCGATTTTTCGGCTTTTTCCCTTTTTCCGAGGGTTATCAGCGATAACTGGCACAGCAGCGATGTCTCTAACAGCTATAAAATTCCTTTTTGAACTATAGGCTGCATCTGCTAAAACGTAATCTGCCTCCAAATCCTCAATTAGTTTTGGAAGAAATGGTCCATCATACTTGTTACCCGGCGTAATTATAGCCCTCAAGGGCAAACCCGACTGATTTACGGCTGCGTGAAGCTTAAAACCTCTGAACTTTCCCCTGCTTGTGTAACCCCATTCTGCCTCAATATCGTCGAGATCAACAAGAGGTGTTGAATCAACAATAACTGTAGTTGTTGGCTCAATGAGTTGAAGCATGTCTGCTGTCTTTATGAAAATTTCTTCCAAAAGACTCATGTAACGTTTCCACCATCTTCCAACAGTGGTTCTATTGGGTGCTCTGCAAAGCCCCAAGATTCTTGAAACATCCATGTGCTTCTTTAGATACTCAACTATGCGCGTGTCATTCCCTAACCGTTTGAGCCGTGCGTAGACTAAAACTCTGATTGCTTTAACTCGACCATAACCAGGGTTTCCTCTTCTTTTGGGTTCGGCTGGAACTATCGCTTTGTTGACGAAAAGCCTGACAACCTCACAGGCTTCCATAATAAAATATAATTGAGGAGCAGCTTAAATTCTGCACACCCCTATCTTATATGTTCAAGATACTCTTGATACTCGTTCTTTATATCTTGAAAGTTTTTGTCTTTACTTTTTCGTTGGTTCATCATTGTTAACCATATTGGTAAATTTACTTGACTGTTTATCTGAGGTCTTGCTTTAAGAACCTACCGTTGATTAACATGGCTCTCAAACAGAACGAGTTCAATGAGTTTGAAAGTTTTCAAAACCAAAATGACTCCAATAGTTCGTACGCTCAGTCTTCTGTCGAATATAATAAAGCTAACAAATTTGGGTTTGAATGGGGAAGGTACGTTCTTGTTGGTCATGGAAAACAAACATCTCCTAAATGCGGAACATTCAACAAATACATGGGTTGCCTAAACTATAAGGCGCATAATCAAGCTCGTTTCTTTAATGAAGGTTTAGCGAAAGATTCCGTTTTTGTTAAACCGATTTATCACTCCTGCGATAAACCAACTTGTCCGGTTTGCTTCAAGTACGGTTGGGCTGTTAGAGAAGCCTATCGAATGGAAGAACGCCTAAAAGTAGCTTCTAATCGCTTTGGGCTTCCAGTTGAACACATAGTAGTAAGCATCAGAAGCGAAGATTACGGTTTAAGTCTTGATGCATTACGCAAGAAAGCAGTCCGATTAATGGCTAATCGTGGAATCATCGGTGGCTCCATAATCTTTCATGGCTTCCGTTATGCCAACCGAAAAGAAGCTCGAATAAAAGGTGTACCTTTTGGCTGGCGCTGGAGTCCACACTTCCACATACTCGGTTTTGTCGGTGGCGAAGGCTACGGTCTTATGCCGAAAATGCAAAGGCGGTGACTGCTACGCCTGCAAAGGCTTTGAAGGTGTCACAAGACGTGAGAACAAAAAGGACGGTTGGGTTGTCAAGGTCTTAGATAAACGCAAAACTGTTGGCGGAACTTGCTGGTATCAGTTAAATCACTGCTCGATTCAAAGAGGCTCCAAAAAATCTCATGCGACAACATGGTTCGGTGCTTGCTCCTATCGAAAGCTGGAGATAATTAACGGTGAAATGACGTTGGAATTCAACATAAGTGTCCTATCTGCAATTCCGAGTTAGTTCATATCCGATACTTAGGTAATTCTAAACTCTTGCTTACTCGAAAGGGCGAAGTCCTAAGCATGTTTGCAGAGGATGGGACACCGCTTTGGGAAATTGTTGATGATAGCAATAAAAAATGGGGTGACTATCTTTTGAATCGTCAACAGAAACGAAGGTTAGAGCGTGAATGGAAAAAGATTCGATTGGACAGGGTATGCACCGATTTTATAGAGCGAAATAATTTGATTACGATTCCGTACGCAATAACTTTGCAAGCGGTCAAAATTAGCGACGACTTAGCGGGTGTATATCATATTAGCGTTTTTGGCTTTAGAAATGGGCTTGGTTATCTTGAGCGCCTTGCCATATATCAATTCGCAAATTCTTTGTTCAATCGCGTGAGTTTGGCAGAAATTGGTTTTATTCCAGAGGAAAATTTCGTTGCTTACGAAGAAATTTAAATTTACAGTTTTTGCTGCAATTAAGCATGCGGTTCGTTTGGCAAAGCGGAGCGAGCGCGCAAGCGCAAGCGAAGCCAAGCGGAGCGAACAAAATAGCAATATTTCGACAAGGATGAAGCACTCGCTTAGATTAAATCAATTTTTTGCAAAATCACTTTGACAAAGTCTCAAAGAATTGTAAAGTATTAATTGGTACGAACTGTATCTATTTTGAAACTTTCCATTGGTCTATTAATGCAATCACACGTTCTGCCATTAATTCATATTTCTTTGCAATATTGATGTTTACTTGAGCTGCCATGTAATAATCGGCATCTACTCTTTTTTCACGTAATTGGTCTAACAAGCTTCCAATTGTTGAGTTTTGCTCATTAAACGATGTAATTACGTCTTGATGAATTGTAGAAGAATTTGGAACACTTATTCCCTGTTGGTTAAGTTTTTGATGTGCTATCAAAAGGGCTGCATAGTAAAAGCGACCGATTGCCGTTCTTGCTTTGCAGTCTGAATCATACTCTGGGTCTTGGTCTGCGAGCAATTTACTTGCCAATACTTGAAATCTTCTTGGCGGAAAACTACGGACACGATAAGCCATTTTCTTCCACCTATAAATCAATATGAACAAAGAAGTTTCTTGTAATATCTCTAAGATAATTAGATGTATCTTGGTCGGCGGTTTTTTTCATTTCGGTTATAATCTTCCGCACAAGTAGGTCGATTATTGTCGAAATATTCATTCTTTCCTCGAATTTTAGGTTATCCAACGGACGAATTTTTAAAATGCATTTATTCCATGAAGAAATTTCAGCGTCGGTTTTACAGATTAACTCTATTTCGGCTTTTAGGTTTCTTGATATCACTGTTTTGCGAAGTTCAATTTCGATTTTTCTCAAGAGTTCTTCAAAAATAAGCTCTGATACAACTTTGTTTTGGGCTGTATCTGACAAGGAAATGTAATCTTTGGATGGCTCCTCCAATTTAATTGAATTTCCTTCACTGCGTTTGTTATCTCTTTTTTTATCAGGCTCAGTTTCAACTTCCGTTCTTTTCTGGCTATCTCTTGCTTTTGCCGAAATGTTTTCGGTGAAATTATTTAGATTAGTTGAATTGGTCACATGGAAATTTCTTGATGTTAAATCATCTATGCCGTCCCACCCCATTTCGTATCTGACATCTTCTATTTGCTGGATTATTCTTCGTCTATTGTTTAAATCTACGGGGTTCTCGGTTGTTATTCCTTTCAGGGTATCAGCTTTGTTTTTTGCAACCATACGATAAGTAGGGAAATCTGGTAGTTTAATACTTTTGAATACTTCTGGAAGAATTTCTTGGCTTAATATGGCGAAGGCTATTTCAGAAATCTCTTCAGGGGATGCTTCTGGATAATTACTTTTAATGTATGAGGCTAATTCCTGAAGCGGATTTAGAGAAATCATTAACCACTACACCTCTTTTTCAAGAGTTTTTGTTAAACTTTCCGTAAGTTTTTTCTTCAACTCATCAGGTAATTCAATTCCTTTTTGAAGAGCGATTCCTTGGGGAAGCATTTCACCAAATTGTATAAAAAATTCTCTCCATGCCTTTACCAGCTGCCAAAGTAAAGTATCGACTTCCTTGATTTTTACTCCTTCTTTACTCAAATTTGCGATTTTATCAATCGCGGGAATAATCAATTGATTCATTTGGTTCTCATCAATTATTCGAGCATCTGGTTGATACCAAACCCTTCTAGCATAATCATAATTTCTATCGAGAGCAATTACTAAACAGAGAAGCATTACGTCTTCTAAAGTCGCTGAATGAACTCGATATAGCCTGACCATTTCATTAATAATACCTTTTATTAATTGATTCCGTGGGTCGGATAATAGTAGTTGCTTATGGGAAACGAGGTAACTTATTAGCCATTTATAGGATTCATTAGTAAATTTGGTGTTATCAGAGTAGCTTCTTTCTTCCCATTCGGACATTTGGTATTTTCGAATTTTGTTATCATAATCCAGAAATTCTTTCCAGATTTGGTCTTCGTTAAGTTCAATCAGTGCTTTCTCTAAGCCTTGGACATAAGAATATCCTTGCGCTTTTGCAGTTGCATAGGCACTAGGTTTTTTTCCGCTCTTAATAATCATAAAAGTGAAAGCCACGTCTTTTAAGAAAAATCCTGGTAAAATAATCTTTTCATTTGTTCCAAAAATCGCATTAGACATCATTCGATTTGCTAAAGCATTAACATTATCGAAAGAATCTCCCTTGAAAGCCTCTATTGCGGCTTTCAAATCCTGTGAAATCGCAGTTTCTAATTCGTTCGTTTGCATGACCTTCGACTTAATTTACACTTAAACCCTCTATTTCTGTTTTGCTTCTTAAAGTTTGAAAAATATAAGTTCAGATTGCTATACTGGTTTTTTGAAGTACCATATTCCATTTTCGTGTCCTACAAGGATGCAATCGTCTTTGATTGCTTGCTGGATTTCTTCGTCTGTTGTGCATTTGATTGGTAGCCATTCGATTTGTTCATCTTCGGTTATGTATTTTTCTGTGCTTCGTGCGTCTTTGTGTCCTAAGATTTTCTTAACGTGTAAAAAGTTGTGTCCAGATAGTTTGTATTCTCTTGTTCCTTTTCGTCTGCGAAAATCATAAAGTTGTACTTGTTTGAGTTCGGGCATGTTGTATTTTTCTGCAAGTCTGTTTCTTGCGTGTCTGTAATCTGTGCTTAAGTTGTCTGATGTTGTTGGAAATATTATGCTTGTTGGGTTTAGGTTTTCTCTTTTGATGTATCTTTTTAGCAGTTCTAAGGTGTCTTGTTTAAGTTTTCCTTCTCTTCCGATTGTGTGTTTTGCGCCTGTAAGGTCTGTTTTTCCTGTTGTTAAGTCTATGTCTTGGACTTTTAGCCATGTTAATTCTATGGGTCGTTCTCCTAAGTCTCTTGACATTTTTAGTTTAAGGTTTAATGGAAACTTAACGTGGTTTATGATAAATTGTACTGATTCTTCTTTTGGTGCTCTGCGTTTTTTGTCTTGGCGTTGATAAAAGGGTTTGTTCCATGTTAGTCCTAAGGATTGGATTGCTATGTTGTAGGATTCTATGAGGTTTTCTTTTCTTGCGTTTGAGCATTTTTTGTTGGCTATGTAGAGTTTTACTTCTTCGGGTTTGGCTGTGTTGCAGTTGCGTTCTAAGTGTCTTAGTTCTTTTGCTACTCTTTTTATGGTTGTTGGTTCGTAGGCTTCTTTTTTCATCCAGAGCATTACGTTTGCTATGTTTAGTTTTCCTATGTCTTGGGGGTCTTGGTTCTCCTGTTGGAGTTGTTTTAAGAGTTCTTTTACGATTTTTTTGTTCATTTTTCATCTTTCCTTCACCAAAGCCCTTTTAGACTGGGACGGTGTTGATTCGATGGGGGATGATGTCGCCGTCCCAGTCTGATCGGGAAAGATGAAGAATGAAAGTTGACAGACCCCAAAAAATTCAGAAAGCAATTAATGAGTGCTAAATTACCTTATTATATACTTGCGCACTAAATAATTAGCATCCGTTACTGGTGCATCTGAAGAATGGCAAGGATTAGAAAAAACGCTGTTCAAATTCGATTTGAAATATTGGAATACCTATTTTTCAATTCGAAACCTCAGCTAAGAACAGTGATCTGGCGAAAATCAACAAATCTTTCCTACGACGATTTTCTAAAACATTTAGTTTTTCTTGAAGAAAAGAAACTGGTGAAAGAAACATCGGAAGGTTTTTGCTCGTTAACGGAAGAAGGAAGAAAAATCTACATTGAACTTCGCAAATCGCTTCCTTCAATACTCTAAAAATCACGTTCATCTTTGGTGCATCAGGTATAAAAGAAAAAAATCGATGAAATAAGGAAGGAAAGAAAATGACTAAAGAAAGCAATGAAGAAAAGCTCTACCCAGTCAAGTCTCTGCATGACTTTCTATTTGAGTTAGATAAAGAATGGACAAAATTTCGAAATGGCACTCTAATAGGGCTTGTTTCTTCAGGAATCTTATTCATAATTGTCGTTGTGGTTGCTGCTAAGAACCAGGCATTTCGGGTTGGGATTGGTAGATTTTGTTGTTTTGATTTTTGCAGGCATCTTTTTAGGCTACAGCATTTACGCAATGTACTCGCAGTTTCGATTCTTTAATAGGTGGGAACGTCGAGTAGGCTTGCTTCTGCATATGGAAGAGCAAATGCTGTCTGAAAAACTAGAAGAAACCAAGCCTTAGTATACATTTGTGGTGCACATCAAAAGTGCGGCTTTCTTTTTAAAGACCAAAACAAAGAAGTGATCATGGAAGCAAATTGGAGGTGAAAAATGAATGGTCACCTTAAGCAGAAAAAACAAGATAGCCATCACAACAATAATTGTGATTGCAGCAGTATTGGCAATTGCCCTACCTCTTGCAAGTGCTCAAGCAACAAATAACGCTGTTTCAAACATCAAAACGCTAAAAGCCCAAGGCAACATCTACCAAACAATCGACAGCAACACAATAAAGTATTACCCAGCAAGCTTAACTTTAACGCTTCAGCCCACATCAACCAATGGTCCCGTCAAGAAATTTGACGTTACAGGTGGCACATTAGTGGCAAATGGTGTTTCATACACATTTACAAGCGGAAACGGAGGCGTATTAACAGGCAGACATGCCGTTTTGCTGCAGGCTCAAGGCACAAGCCCAGATGGGCAAGCAGTAACATTGAAACTTGCAGGACAATACTCCTGGTTTGGTGGAAGCACTCTTAGAATCGGAGCTAAACTGCAAACAGAAGACGTCAATTATACGTTGCTCATGCGGGCACCAATTTAAGCCGACAAAGTTTTCATCAACTGTTTTTCTTTTTTTTAATTTCAATCTTTCAGAAAATTACAAGAAATTTAACGTGCCCGTTCACATTATCTATATTAAGTTGGCGCTTAAAATATTAAGTTAGAATTCAACGTCTTGAATTCTTTTAATTAGGTTTAAAAAACCAAAAAGCAGAGGCTAATTTCACTTCATGACCGTAAATAACCCTGAAATAGAATCGCCAAATCTTCCGTCAAGAATTGGCAGATTATTAGAGCTTGCCAACAACTTGTGGTGGAGCTGGCATGAGGAAGGACGACAGGTTTTTCGCTCTTTAGATTATGGTCTATGGCGAACCAGCGGACATAACCCAGTCAAACAACTGCGCAGCATCAGCAAAGAAAAGCTGGAGGACGCAGCAAGAGACCCCGTTTTTTTAGAACTCTATGATATGGTGATGTCAAAATTTGATAAAGAAATGGCGAGAGGTCACGAATGGTGTGGCCAAACAAACCCTGGCAAACCAAATGGGCAAATAGCTTATTTTTCAGCTGAGTACGCTATCCATAATTCCTTGCCTATTTACGCAGGCGGCTTAGGCGTATTGGCAGGAGACATATGCAAAGAATCCTCAGATCGGGGGTTACCATTCGTTGCAGTTGGATTCATGTATCCTCAAGGCTACTTTCGGCAGCGTATTTCACCTGAAGGCGATCAACAAGAAGATTACATACAACTAAACTTTGATGATGCGCCTATTTCACCTTGCGCTTGGCCCTATGGATGTGGGCCTCTTATTCCAGTTCAACTTGCCGACCGCCAAATTTACGTTAAAGTTTGGCAAGTAAATGTTGGTCGCGTTAACTCTTTATCTGATGGATACTAATGTTGAAGAAAATCGTCCTGAAGATAGAACATTGTCAGCGCGCCTGTATACTGCTGATCAAGAAGAACGACTTCGTCAACTAATTGTTCTAGGCGTAGGTGGAGTTCGCGCATTGCGGGAGCTTCACATTCAACCTGTTGTATGGCACGCTAACGAAGACCATACAGCTTTCATGATGCTTGAACGTCTCCGTATAGAGCGAGCCAACGGCTTATCTTTTGATTCCGCTATAGAAAAAGTGCGGCGAAGCACAGTTTTCACAACTCATACTCCAGTTGCAGCAGGTCACCATGTTTTTAGTTTTCAATTAATGGACCACTATGCACGTAATCTTTGGGAACCTCTCGGAATTGATCGAGAAACTTTCCTAAAGCTAGGTCAGTATCAAGGCTCTGGTCCCGAAAGATTCAACCTTACAGCTTTCGCTTTTCGTTTATCTGGCTCAATCATAACGCTGTCTCTAAACTTCATGGTAAAATAACTAGGAGAATGTGGCAAGTCCTTTGGCCAGATAAGCAGGAAGACCAAGTGCCGATTTTATCTGTAACAAACGGCGTTCACTTACCAAGTTGGCAAGCACCAGAAATCAGCGCGCTCTGCGAAAAATACCTTGGTTCAGAATTTCTGCAAAAACAAGACGAAGATGCATATTGGAAATGCATTGAAGATCTACCTGATGAAGAATTGTGGCAGATGCGTCAAACATTAAAAACACGATTGATAAATACTATACAAGATAGAGCACAGCAACGCTGGACCCAAGACGCTGTAACAACTCAACAAGTGATTGCGATGGGTTCTCTACTTGATCCATATGCCTTAACTATTGCTTTTGCACGCCGATTTACCGAGTACAAAAGACCATACTTACTGCTATCCGACATTGATCGGCTAAAACGAATAATAACAAATCCAGAAAGACCAATGCAGATAATCTTTGCAGGCAAATCTCATCCAGCCGATTACCAATCAAAACAGCTTCTTAAACGGGTATATCAGGCATCTTTAGATAGAGGATTTCAAGGACGCATTGTCTTTGTTGAAGACTATGATCTTAATCTTTCACGAGAACTTGTCCGCGGCGTTGATGTTTGGCTCAATACACCCAGACGACTGCAAGAAGCATGTGGAACAAGCGGAATGAAAGCTTCAATGAACGGCGTGGTAAACCTTAGCGTTCGCGACGGATGGTGGGACGAAGCATACAACGGCAAAAATGGATGGGCAATAGACGATTTTCAAGGAGGCAGCCCTGAGGAAGAAGACAAAACAGATGCCGAATCACTCTATAACTTGCTTGAAAAAGAAATCGCGCCGCTCTACTATGACCGAGACCGAAGAGGAGTGCCGCATCAATGGATAAAATTCGTTAAAGAAGCAATAAAAACAATCACTCCTGCTTTCAACGCTTGCCGAATGATGAAAGAATACACTCAAAAAATGTATTTGCCTGCCGCCGGACAGGAAGAAACAAAAACAAATGTAGCTGAGGGAAAAGAAGTTGGAAACAAAAAATAGTTTAGCACAATCGTTTTTTGACCAAACAGACGTCTTCATGATCGCCATAAGCAGCGATGAAGTCGTCGTCGACATAAACAAAAAAGCATGCGAAATTCTCGGCTATTCAAGCAATGAAATTAAAGGGCAAAAATTGGTTTGAAAACTTTGTTCCAACAGCAAAAAAAGCAGAAGCCAAACGTTTATTTCATGATGCCTTAAGTGGAAATCTTCGTCATTTGCATTTTGAATATCCATTAATTACTAAACAAGGAGAAGAACGGACATTTAACTTCCATAACCTGCTTGTCAGCGACGAAAAAGGTAACACCATTGGCATGCTTAGCTCAGCGGATGACGTTACTGAACGGAAACAAAAGGAAAAATCGTTAAAAGAAGTTGAAAACCGACTTCAGATTTCACTTGATTACATGATTGAGGGTTGCCAAATTATCGATTATGATTGGCGTTATGTATACGTAAATGAGGCTGCGGCTAAACAGGGACGCAAAACCAAAGAGAGAATTGTTAGGTTACACAATGATGCAGGTTTATCCAGGTATAGATAGAACAGAAATGTTCAGTCATCTACGAAACTGCATGACAAATCGTGTCCCGCATCAATTGGATAACGAATTTACATTCCCAGATGGATCCAAAGGCTGGTTTGAACTTCACATTAACCCTGTACCTGAAGGAATCCTGATTTTATCCATAGACATCACCAAAAACAAAGAGATCGAAGCTGAACTAAACAAATATCGACACCGACTTGAGCATGTAGTGGCAGAGCGAACAGCTGAATGTGCAAAAGCAAACGAAGAATTAAGTCGTGAAATTCAAGAACATCGAAAGACAGAAGAAGGGCTTAAACTAAGAGCAACAATTCTTGACAATGCAGGAGAAGCCATATTTCTTCTAAATGACAAAGGCGACTTTGAATATGCAAATGAAGCAGCATCAAAAGTATATGGCTACAGCCTTGACGAATTCCTCAACATGAATATTCGCTCACTTCTTCCATCAAAAGATGCTCCCTCAGTTAATTCGTTCCTAAGACACATTGTTGAAAAAGGAGAGACCAGTCTTGAAATGATTCATTTGCGCAAGAACAAATCTCCAATGCACGTAAAATTATACTCTAATTTGGTAAAGACAAAACTAGGGCAATTCATTGTTATTGTCATCCGCGAAAGCTACGACTAAAATAATTTCCTGGAAAAACTAAGCCGATTAACCAAAAATCAGAAACAAAAAGTCAACAAATGAAAAAGTGGATTAATGCAAAATCTGTTCAAGCAAAACTATTTTTTGCCTTTAGAGGCGTGTTTTGCTGGGAGAGAAACCTGTTTTTTCTCTTTTCGTTTCTGATCTTTTTCTCGTTGTAGTTGCTTATGCTTTTCTAAACCTTCAGCTTTCTTTGCTTTTTTAGACAAATTCTTCAACCTTGGCAGGCAATAGAAAACAACGATGCTCAAAAACCTTGCCCCTTTACTAAAGTCAATATTGTCCAAAATCTTTAATAATAAACTAGTTTAACGCTAAACTTGGAAGGTAGAATAACGACAAACGTTGAAATTCGCTGTCCTAAATGTGGCTCCTTAGAAGTTGAGAAAAACAAAAATCAGGAGTATCGTTGTAGCCACTGCGGAAAAATCTTCTATTTTGTTACTCCAGAATGTGGCTCTCTTGATTTCGGGCGATACGAGCTCTAACAAGTTCCTAATCTCCTAAAAACTGCTTAGAATATTGGAAGTATTAAAACGAGTCTTTCCTCGATAAGTTCTTAATTTTGTTTTTTGGTGGTGTTCTTCTAAAAGAACAGCCTGTTCTTTAGGGAGAGTAATATCGCACATAGCTCTACTTACTTGCAGATAACGGTGACAAAAATGAAAAAAGAATTCATCAAAGCCCTTGCAATAACCATTATTCTTCTTTCTGCATTATGGACACTTAACCTTCAAGTGAGCAGAGCATCGGCTACTTTGGTAGTTCCCGATGACTATTCGACAATAGCTTCGGCAGTTAATCATGCTTCTCAAGGCGACATAATATTTGTAAAATCAGGAATTTACCATGAAAACATACAAATTAATAAATCGTTAACGTTTGAAGGCCAAGACAACCAAAATACAATAATAATTGGTGAAGGAGGTGCGAATGAGCCTGCCGTTCTCACTTTGGCCGCTAATGGGGTGAAAGTGTCTGGATTTACTATTGAAAGTGCCAATAGTTCGGTTCGCTCGCAGAACGCTCTTGGCATAATTGTTCAGGCTGATAACTGCTCAATCGAAGATAATATTTTTCTGAATAACTATATTGGAATTTTCTGTGCCCTTCAATCGTCTACAACAGTAATCAACAACACTATCTCATCAAGCATTAAAGATGGGATTCGGTTTTATGCTGGTTCATTAAACAACATTTGCAATAACAGTATCCTTGGGAATGCCGTTTCAGGAATTGCTTTAGGCGGATACTTGAACGTTATTAGCGGAAACATTCTTCAGAACAACTTTAGAGGCATAGGTTTGGGTTCCTCATATTCAGTGGTGTTTGACAATAAGATAGTGTCTAATGATGAATCGGGGATATGGCTTTCGGGGTCAAACAATATAATCGCCGCCAATGACCTTGCTGCAAACAAATATGGTGTTTTTATTACTACTCAGGGGGCTGCTCCTCGCGCAAACCAGTTTTACCATAACAACTTTGAAAATAACGGCCGAAACGCTTTCGGCAATTCAACTTTCCTTATTGAGAGCTGGGACAACAGTTTTCCATCTGGCGGAAACTACTGGAGCGACTACCAAACAAAATACCCCAATGCAGTTGAAAATGACAGCTCGGGAATAGCCAATACTCCATATATGATTAACTCTAACAACAATGACAAATACCCACTCATCACACAGTTTGATGTTTCAAACCCTGGAAAAACACCGTCACCAATCAATCCAGCGTTAGTAGAATCAAACAGCATTGTTGCTTCTTGGACATTTGACAATATTGCCACAGATGGTGTTATTCCGGATTCAACCGGCAACAACCCCGCAGTCTTGGCGTCAACAGCAGGCAACCAATCATATGTTCCTAAGCAAGTCCAGGGCATGTTTGGTCAAGCTTTAAGTTTCGATGGATTATCATACGCGTTTGTACCCCCTTCTCCTAGTTTGCAAACGACCCAAGAAGTAACAATCGATGCTTGGGTAAATGTACAACAAATTAAGAACGTTCCATACAATAACATCATAGTTGAATGCTTAAGAACCACCGCATCATTGCCCGTTAGAACACTTGGAATCGCTATTAATGGAGAAACACCGCAGAATTCAAGCTCACCTCCCATGGCTGCCCTACGCGGCTACGTCATGACTCAAAACGGAGTATTAAACGAAATAGATACCACAAAGCCTTTGCCGCTCAATCAATGGATTCATGTTGTTTTCACAAGAAGCTTAACCTCAGGAATGCACATCTACGTTAACGGAACCGAACAAGCAGTCCAGGTATCATCAGGAATAGCCAACCCAAGTGGTCCAATTATGGCTCAAAACGAACTCTACATTGGGCACGACTCTATCACTAATATCGACGAGTTGCATGTCAGCAATATGATTGGGCAACAAACGCAGCCTCTGTGGATGCAATGGTGGCTCTGGGCAATCCTATTTGTCGGTGTAGGTTGCAGCTTAATCAGTTTTGCAGTTTATCGTAGCAAACATGCCAGTTAGCAGGCTGTCAGCAACGTGGAAGTAGATGTGCATGAGACGAGTTTGGTCTAACCCAAAACGGGCTGAGTCCCTTGCTTAAAATTTGAAGATTGCGGTTTTACTAAGCGCAGGATTATGGTAAGTCCGCTATGATTTGCAGGAAGGCAAAAGACGATGTCACAAACGAGTTTCTCCTTTTTTGAATTTTGGCTTAATGGGTTTGATTCAGCTCTAATCAGCGTTTTCATGGAAGAAATCTCTTTAATTGCAAGTGCCTAGCTCGGCATTATTCTTTTAGTATCTTAGTTAGTATACGCAGTTCTGCTTTTATGCAGTTAGTCGCCAAAGTGGATTTTTGAAGGTTGAGTTTTTTTGCTAACTGCCTAGAACTTATTTTTCTCGGCAAGTTATAGTACCCTAGTGCAAGTGTTTGATTTGGCTCAGTTTACTCTGAAATGCACGAGGAGTGTATTCAAGCGAAGACTATTTCTAGTTCCAGCTTTTTTGCCAAATATTTGTTCCGATGAGAAAGGAGGTTAGTCTGAAAATGGCTGAACGAATCGATGGTGTTCTTGAACTTGGCTTTTCTATTGAGAACTGCTCTAGTGCGAGGGCAAAATTGGTTCATTCTTCAAAGTTTAGTATGCAAAGTCTAATCCTTGATAATCAAGCACTTGTTTCAATCTATCGTAAAATTTTTGAACTGAAAATTGTTGGCTCCTTTCAACGGCATTTTTGCTTAATCTTTGCCATAGTTCGTTATCAGTAATTACAGCTAGCAGTTCTTGTTTTAACTCCTGTTCAGAACTCCATAAAAAACCGTTAACTCCATCTTGTACTATTTCTGAAAGCCCTCCCTTAGATATGACTATTGGAACACAACCGCCGGACATGGCTTCAACTGGCACAATCCCGAAATGCTCCATGAGATCAGGAGACTCTAGTTCGTTCTTAGCCATACCAGTTGCATGTATGAGTATTCTCGAAAAGCCATATAGCTCTCTGAGGGTTTGGAAAGAGACATTAATATGAAATTTTACTGGATAACCAGCTGCCTCATTAGTACATGAGTTGAGATATTCTTGGCCACGCGGGTCCTCAGATAACATTCCAACCAAATGATATTCCCATTCTTTCAAAAGAGACCTATTTTCGTCATAAAGAGTTTTGAAGATTTTGATGGTTTCAAGTTGTTTTTTGCAATTTCCTCCAACAAAAAAACGGCCTACATTTAAGATTATTTTTTGTTTTTGGAAAGGTCGAATTTCTTCTACTTTTACAGAAGGGTATAGTACCTCTACTTTTTTTCTGTACCATCGAACAGCCCATTTTTGTGTGAAGCCGGAGTTGCATAATACTTTGTCATAGCTCTTAAGTGCGGGATCAAAAAATGCTCGGAGTACCATTCGGTTGAGAATCTGCCCTTTGCTCCTGCATGTAACTGGAGAAAGCATCGGCTTAGTGTTGGTGTTTGTTGGTGGAACTTCACAAATTAATATTCCTGTTTTAGCCAAAGATCGAATCACTGTAAAATGTTCTTGATTAAGAAAAAGGTCATAATGTCTAGTAGCCTGAGAAACTCTGTAAGCATTTACGTGTGGGCGCTTGTCTAGCGCTAATAGTTGGACGCCAACTTTGGTTAAGTTGAGGTTCAAGTTCTTGCCAATTTTTTCTAAATTCGGTTTTTTGAATGCTATGAAATCGACTGTGTTCCTGGCACTAAGAATCTCGGCAATGCTACCTATGTACTTCTCTCCTCCCCCTGAAACTTGAAGGTAAGGAGCGTAAATCGCAATCCTCATTTTTTTCTACCCAGCATTATTGTTCTTTCTATTCTTTGAGAACATTTTGTAAAAGCTTTTTTGCCAGCTTATCATAATCAAAATAAGTTAGGACAGCTTCACGTCCGTTCATCCCAAGAGTTTTGGCTAGTTCTTTGTCATGACTTAGTTTTTCTATGTGTTGTTTGAATTGATTCCAATCCTTAGTTACTAGTCCGCAGTTGAAAGAAGTAAAAATTTCTTCGACTTCTGGCAGGTCAGTTGATATCACTGGTTTTCCTGCGGCCATATAGTCAAATAACTTAACGGAAGGAATACGGTCAAAAAATATCTTGCCAGGAGGGTAAGGGAGCACACAAATATCGGAGGGCAAAAGTATCTTTTGAACGAATTCTGGCCAATTAAGCTGAAAGGCGCTAACCCAGTTTGGTAATGGCATGGTTCCACTTCCAATGTATAGAGTGGTTTTCAAGCCCTCTTTATTCAATTTAGAGACCGCATGTATCAGATTATCAATGCCTCTGCTCTTAGCTGCTATACCTGCATACAGAATCTTAACTGGCCCTTGAAGAACAGGCGGGCGATACTCAATTAAGTTAATTAGGGCACCGTTGGGGATAATTAAAAATTTTTGAGAGCTCAATCTATACCGTTTAACTAAGTCTTTAACCCAAAATTTGTTGAGCGAAATTATCTTGGTTGCGAATTTTAGAGTTAACATTTCTAGTAATTGAAAATATGCTCTCGTAAAGATTGAGGGTGGTCTTGCGTTGAAGGCATATCTTGCTTGAATTGGAGGGTCAAAATAGTCAACAAAGATCTTGACATATGGATAAGCGAGCCTCAAAATTATGAGGCTGAATAAGTAATCAAGTACTTTTATTGTTTTGGGGCAACCGTGAGGAAATGCTATTATTACAACAAGCTTTGTTTTTTCTTTCGAACTTTTGTTAAATGCATAGGACACAGCTTGTAACATGGACATTTTTTGATTAATAATGCCTTTTTTGTCAATGCTTCGAACTAAAGTATCGCTGTGTGAATACCAAAAAACTTTTGACTCCGGTTTTGTATCCAGCAATTTTTTTATTAATAAACCATATAATCCTGCATATCTGTAACCCACTCCGCCCTGAATATCCATTGGTTCCATTGCAAAATAGCTTGTTAATACTAATAGGTTAATTGTCAATCGATTTAGTCCTTGCCATTCATTTGCGATTTCTTAATGAGACTACGTAAATTGCTCCTCGTGAACGCAAGATAGGATATCCGACGTCAGCGTATCTTTGAAGTTTCAAGCTTATTTTCAGGCTGTTTCTTTCAGATAACAACTGTTTACTGAAAAGGTTGAAAGGCAAAAAACCCACAGTTTTTCTCTTGACAAGCTCCAGCTTTGTTTCTGTAAGGTATTGGTTAAACTGCTTTGTGGAATACCAGATCGGACCCGTATATCTATTTGAATGCTGAGTTAAGAGTCCTATTTGCTGAAGTTTACTATTTATTATTCCTCGAGCTATCATTGGAAAATCTACTTGCGATAACCAACGAGTATCTATACTTAAAACAGCGTATCCTCGAGGCTTCAAAACTCGTGTGATTTCGTTGAGGACTTGCTTAACATTGTGTAGCCAGTGAATTACCCCTATTGCAACTACTAAATCAAAAGTATTATCCTTAAATGTGAATTCGTGAGCATCTTCAATGCTTGCAAAAACGATTTCATTCATGTTTTTTTGTAATATCAGTTTTTTGGTACGCTCAACCATAGCCATTGCATGGTCCACAGCGTTTACAGTAAAACCCTTTTTAGCTAAAGAAATTGCCAATAATCCTGTTCCGCAGCCAATTTCAAGTGCTCGTGAGCCATTAGGAAGTGGTAATTCGTCAATAAATCGAAGTACTGTGGCCTGACGTTGTCTTAGAATATACGAGAGTACAGTTTCTTTTTTATAAATGTCGTTCCAAAATTCAACTTCTGAATTGAATCGGTCATCAACACTTCTTTGTTTATCAGTGTCTTGAACTTGTTCTTGTAATTCATCGTTAACTGCTTTCAGCTATAACACTCTCGCTAATTTGAGTTGCTAAAATTCAAAAGGTTGCAGATAGATTTAACGATATGTTCTACTGCGCAAGGAGCACTTTCAACATATTCTTTGACTAATTCTTGTCTGCAACCTCTTAATTTGCTAGAGTCTGCCTTAGCCAAATTCAAAGCTTCTTCTAACTCGTTGGGCGAGGAAATAGTAATACATGATTTTCTGAGAAGCTCAAGCTTGTGAACATTGCTCACGATTTGGCTGTTATGTAAGCTTAAATCCAGAAAGATAGCTGGTTTTTGTAGTGTTAGATATTCGAAAATTAATGAACCGTAATCAGCAATCAACATGTCAGTTAAGTGCAAATATGGGTAAATATCGTAGTCATTAATTATGTGAAAATTTGGAATCCTTTTGAACTTGTCAAGGTTTATTTGATTTTTCTCAATTGTATAAGAGATTTTAAGGTAAGTATTATCATGCATTTTGAACAAGACATTTGCGTTTAGTGACAGTAATTGCTCAATTATTCGTGCTCCAAACTGCTCTAGGCTTCCGTAGCGTCCCCAAGTTGGCGCAAACAAGATTATAGGGAAGTTATTCTGTATTTTCAGTTTTTTCTTGAGTTTTTCTTTATCGTAAGTTTCATTAATTAGTTGAAAAAGCCGGGGGTAACCAACATACTCGAAATTTTTGGCAAAGCGTCCAGCATACAGCTTGCTTAGCTTGTTATATTGGGCTTTGGATGAGAAGAAAACTTTATCATAACTAGGCAAGCAGGCTATAGAAGCGCTTAGAGTCGTCCTCAAAAGTATATTTTTTTTCGCTTATACCATGAGATAGTAAAACCATTTGTGTCTTTCTTATATGACCTAACCTTTTATCATTTGCGAACCTGAAAAAAAGCTTGTTTAGAAAACGGGGTTGAAAGATATCTGAGGCAATATATAAATCCCAATTTACGAAAAAAGCGATTTTCGCTTTAAGAAACCTGTCTTTAGGAATCCCGAATTCTCTAAAAATGTTCGCGTCTCTCATAGAATTCATGAAGAAAATGTCAAATCGGTCATCGCTCTTTAGTTTTTCATAGATGGGTTTGAAAACCATAAATTGAGTTGGAGTAAATCCGTTGAACAATACACGTTTCGTTTTGTGCTTAAGCTTGGGCAATATATTCATGAAGATCACTGGAAAGGTGCAAGCAAAATTGACATCGACGGAGCGATAAGTTTGTTGGCAATTTCTCAATTATACTTACCATTAATCTGGGCCTCAAGCAACACACGTATAACCTGAGCCTATCAATCGAAAAATAATATAAGCCTTATTATTAAAATCGCGCAATTAAAATGCACCATTAATCGGATAAAATGCTAGAACTGCAAACTGATTAAGGCTCATTTGTTTGATTAAACTAACCCTGAAGTACAAAATTGCTATCATATTAAGAAATAGTTCTTCTCTCTTTGCCTTTGCGTTCTATTTATGAAGAAGCGTTGAAAAGTTACAAAAGTAGTTTCGGTCGTTTCCATCTAATCTTGTACCCATTTAAGTTGCCCCTTTGGTCATATCCCCCAAGGTAAGCCTGTTGTTACCTTTCCTCTTTCTATGAGGCCTAATATTGCTAAGAACGCTGGGCAATAATATTCGCATTTTTCCTCAAACGGACAATTGTAGTCTTTGCAAAGCTCCCAAATTGTGTTCTTTTTGGTTCCTATGTTATAGCAATTTAAACCTGATAATTGATTTTGATTAAGTATTCTCAGGTATTGAGAGTCTGGATCAGCACAGCCAATGAGTAGCTCTCGAAACAGTTCATGTTTACTATACTCGAACCCACATTCTATACATGTGATGGCTCCCCATTCATTCATTCCAATTCGGATACTGCTACATTTTGGGCAGACATCAAAAAAGACTTCTCCGCATTCCCAACAAAGGATTGCATCGTATGAGAGCTCCATATTACAATGTGGACAGCGTTTTTTAGGTTCTGATTTCCAAATATATGTTTGTAGTTGTTTTATTTCCTCGTTGATTTCGCTTAATTTTCTTGTTCTTAGTTTTGGTGGTTTGGCTTCTTCTTTTGCATGTTCAGCTTCTTTTTCCTTAATCTCTCGCTTAATTTCTTCCTGTTGCTTTCTATAATCAGCTACTTCTTTTTCGAATTTCTCTCTTGAGCTAAACATGATAGCGGTCCTCCTTCTGCTATAAAAACGATTCGAATTTAAGATTATTGAATATCAACGCGTAAACATGCAAAAGAGACCAAACATATAATGAACATTCTTGCGTGCCCCTCGGGTGCCAATGCACTGGGCACAGCTGGTAATGCCGTGTTGAACTTAGACAAGGAATTAGTCGATAAATCCAGAGCACTTGGGTTCAACATCAGTTATCCATTCGAAAATCACGTAACACAATTGATTTTCCAGCTATCAATCGTTCAATCAAAAAACTACAACATTAGAAAATGGAAGTTCTTGGTGGGCCGGACCGGATTCGGACCGGCGACCTTCTGCACGTCAAGCAGATGTCCTAACCAGGCTAGACGACCGGCCCACAATGCTTATTTTTCCTATATAGGCGCTTCGTCTAATAGGTTGTTGCAATATCAAAATTCTCGCTTCTATTAATCTATTTCCATGTTCAAAAAATTTGGCGTATTTCTACTAAGTCTATTCTTCATGAGAGATGTTTTAATGTACGTTGTCTGATGTATTAGTATACTTAGGACAAAGGGCCTATGGCAACTGACGAAGTGTTCACTCTGCTTGTTGATTTCATCAACAAGAATTCGAATGTTGCGGATATCCAGTGGGATCGACGCATGAGCCCACGATTGCTTTTTAATCCTTATTCAGAAAAATACGAAGAGCGAAAAACCATTGCCCACTATTTCTTGATGGCTTCGTCTATATTAGATGATACAGTTGTAGGATATCCCGAAAATGCTCGAATGCTTCTTGGGTATCTGCATGAGGCTTTTGGCAACAACCTTTTTGAAATTAAGAAAGGACATATTTTCGAAGAAGAAATTGTAAAATTCGATTTTTACCATGACTTAGGTCCAAACAAAAAAGCTGCTTCAGAAATTTTGGCGTCAGTTAACTTATTTGTGAGAATAAACGCTGAAAGAAACATGCTGAAATATGCTCAAAAATTTACTAAACCTATCGATTTAGTTGGTGATATTTCACAAAATATCAAAGCCTTCGGAGGACCACACGTCGATAAGGCGTGGATTTACATGCGTTGGATGGTTCGTCCTCAGCCTGACCTACAAATTTATGATCATTTGCTGCCAGAAGACCTCTATGTTCCATTAACAAAAGAGAACGCTAATGTGGCCGCTAGCTTAGGTTTAATAAATTCTGCTTCTCCATCTCTTTGGCGAGATGAAGCCACGGCAGCTGCTGCAAGGCGAAAAATAACTGATTTTGCTAAACGCCTTTTTCCTTCGGATCCAGCAAAAGTTGACTATCCCTTCTTTCTCTTAGGCAGATGGCTTAGACAAAAAACATTAAACCGCTACACACTGAAAACAGCACTTGACTTTCTTGATCGCATGCAAACGATAACTGGACAATCCCACGCTTACTATCAAAAAATGAGTCGGTACAAGAGTGGATGGGAGAAGAAAACAGCGCTTGTGCTTTTGAAAATGCATATTGCTTATGGTTATGAAACTATTAGTTTTCCTTTGCCTGACAATGAAGTTTACACACCTGATTTTATTTTAGAAAAAAAAGTTAACGGAAGAAAAATTGTTCTTGAACCACATTTCGAAATGACAAAAACGCAAGCTCGCAAATATGCGCTTTTCAAAAGGACTTATGGCCATGAATTCATTCTGATACTTTTGCTGAAAAATGATTTGATTCCTCTTTATCATCAAAGAAAAATTTTGACTGATGATGTTTGTGATGACGTTTGGCCTATTGAGTTTATTCATTTATTGGCTGAGAAGATCAGAAGAGGCACCTACGGTGAATGAAGCTAATTTTTTTGTGAGCAGTTAATTAGGCGGCAAAACCCAGTATTGCTGACAAACGATGGAACAAGACAACTTCAAACCTTTAGTAGTTTGGCTTATCCTAAACGGAAAAACAGAAAACGCACTTGAACTATTATCAAAAAATTATAAGGTTAATGTACCTGAATTGAAAGTTGGTTTACCGAAAGGTCACAAGATTAAGGCGTTTGGCTGCTATACGAACAAAAATGAGACCATTTCAGTTCAGAACAGCGATATTCTGGTAAACCCATTTGTTATTATTCATGAGTTTTACCATCATTTACGCAGCAAAGGGGCTGACAAAATGCATCGTGGCACTGAAAAGAATGCTGACAGATTTGCTGTGGAATTTATCGAAGCTTACAAGAAAGCTGCTTTATTGTAAGGCATTCTTATTCTGAATCATAGCCTATTGGAGCAGTAATCTCTATTGGTAATCTTTCGGCGTTGGAATCATATGCCGCAATGCAGTTTTTGCCTTCAAATGGGTAGCCAACAATCATTAGGATTCTTCCAAAAAAGTAGTTCATGTCTACATGGCTTGGTGAAATGTTGCCTGATGGATGTGAATGGACAGTGCCTACTAATGAATAGTCGCCAGAAAAGAGGTATGGGTTAAAATGAACATTTCCTTCACCATGTACTGCAAATGGAGCTAAAACAAGGTCAGTTATTTTGATTAAGCCTTTGCTTTTTTTGCCTCTTAATAGCAAAAAGCTTTCTCTTGGGTAAAGTTGTTTAGCTCCTGAGTAAACCGTGTCTAATATGTCCTGAGGTATCTGAATAAGTATTGTTGTCTTTGCCATGCACAAAAAGAGGCATCGTTAGTTAATTACTTTACTTGACTTAACCTTCAACTCTATAAGTTTGGCGACAAAAGATGATAGTTTCATGAGCGGTCGGTAAACATTTTAAGAGCGGGCGAAATAGAAGTGTTGATTTGTCAGTGCCGAGGTGGCAGAGTGGTTAACGCGCGGGCCTTGAGAGCCCGTGGACCTTCTGGTCCGCATGGGTTCGAATCCCATCCTCGGCGCCTTAGTTCTTCCCAATTATAGATAATAGATAAAAATGTAAATTGGCGGGATTTTGTAGCAAAGCTTTTAAATTATGCAGAGAAAGGGGAAACGCTAACTAAGAAAGAGGTAAGCTCAGTTGAGGGCAATAGAAATCATTAAATATGGTACGTTAGGTGAATTGATTTCTAGCTTGCCGCATCAAAGTTTAAATCCATCTTTGTCTGACGCTTCTAAAACATATAATTTAATGGTCTAATGAAAGTAATGATAATACTTGACTATTTAATTTCCATAATCTGGTTGTCACCCTTTCTATATGTTTTTGTCTTAGGAATAGGAAAAATAGTAAACAAAACAAGAAAATCAGCTCTCTTGAAGCAGAAAGGACAAGTTGATAAGAAAGTTGACAAAATTATTTTTCAAATACCTACGATTGGTAATGTTAAATCAGTAAATAAAATATTTGAGACAGTAAAAAACTACGCGTTGTCTGTGCCTTTGGAAACATGGGTAATTATTGAAGATTGGGACATGCATAAAACTGAATATGTTTGTGATAAGATTGTTGTTGTTCCTAAAGATTTTGTATGTGAAGACTTGTACAAAAGTCGTGCATTGGAATACGCTCGGAGGCTAAGACAGAACTTAGTTGACGAAAATAAGTTGGCTTCAAACTACCTTTTACTTCAAGGTGACGATGACGCGGTGCCAAGCCTTGAATTCATAAAAGAATGTTTAACGGTGCAAGCAGACATTATCATTGGAACAATTACCCCAAAAGTTCAAAGCGCTTGGAGCACCATTCTTGACTATGAACGATGTGTTGCATGTGGTATTTTCTGCAATTTCTTTACTAATTTTGGGCAACCACTTTGGGCTCACGGCGAAGGAACATGCATGAGCAGCCAAGTCGACCGGAACGTTTCCTATGACATAAGTATCTTCACCCATAATACTAAACACAAATTAATACTCAACGAAGACTCATTTTATTTCCATAAAGCATCAATTATGGGTTATAGCATATTTAATTCAGAAGAGAGGATTTTCATACTACCGCCATTAAGTTTCCGCGATGCAATAAAACAAAGGCGCAGATGGCTTTGGGGGCAAATATCAATTTTAAGGCTAAAAATGTTGCCTTTACCGAACAGACTTAGATTAAGTATCATTGGGTTCTCAGGATTATGGTTATTCTCGATTGGAACGATTGGTTTGCCCTTATACTATTTAGGAATCATCAATATACCGGCGGCAATATTGCCTTTTGTGTATCTCAGTCTAGTAGTTTGGCTTGCAACAAGAGCCTACACTATTGGTGCATGCATGGGTTGGAAACATGCACTCGCAGGGACAGCATTAAGCTACCCAACTGTGTTTCTGAATTTTATTACTCATTTAATAGGTTTGTTTAAAGGAGATCCCAAAAAATTCGAAGTAATCCGTAAAGAATAACGCAAATTATTTCGTTTCAATTTTGCTCTTCAAAGGAAGACTCTGAGATTTTGTACTTCTGCCTGCATCGACTATTTCCATTACTGTTAAAGCAAGAACGGCGTATAAGGGAAGCCAATCATAAGGATACATCAGCGAAATAACTGAACCTCTAGTTTCGCTTTGCAAAAAAGTATATCCAATGTTATAGTAGTAGAAGAAGGGTAGATTTGTTAGGGCAAGAAATGAAGCAGCACTTGCAATAAATGTAACTATTTTTTTCCTGTTGTAAAATAGAAGCAATGGAATCGCAATAAGTGCACCACGGGGATCAAACGCACCTACTGAAAAAAGTAGCGCTGAGATCAAAGGTTTTTTGGTAAACCCAAAGTATAAAGCTCCCACAAGAAGGGTGACTTGAAGCACATGGGCGTTAGCCAAAAAATAGCTTATGTAGTATGGAGGAGAGAATGGTTGAAGAGTCAAGCTGAAAAATCGGAATTGAAGAAAGTTGAATGCATTGTGATTCAATGGAGGCGTAGGTAACGGCTGTATCAAAACAGTGACGGCGGCCAAAGAGGCAAAAACTAAACTTTTGCCCTTAACTATTTTGTAAACAAAAAACGCCAAGAGTGGAATTGAAGCAAATTGTATAATATCAAAAACGGAAAGGGCATTTTGGTAGCTTAAGGCTAAGAACGGCGCGAATAGAATCAAAAAGGAAGGTGTATATTTGAACGTTTGAGGAGCTGGTAGAATAGGGTAATCTCCAGGTTGAACCGCGCCCCAATAGATTGTTGTTGGATTATGAAATAATCGCCATTCACCGATGTAGTACGCCGAGAAATCTCTTGCCCAAGCCCCCGTGACTGGCTTAAAAGTTTCAGAGAATGCAATGCCGAAGGAGATTGCATTCAAAGCTAACGCTATCAAGATTACTGCGATAATTTTTTCTTTGTCATTTCTCCATGGCATTTTCATTAGTTTTTCTACATCAGTTTTTTTCTTTAGCTTAAACGCTATAAAGCCAAGCAATATTTTTTGAGGCTTTAAGTTGATTTGGATGTTTAGAAAAAGGTATCAGTATTAGTTGATTTAGTTTTTTCCCTAAAATTCCTTGAAACAAAAAAACTTTCAGCAGATTACATTTCTATCTTCCGATTTTCTTTCTGCCCAATCTTGTTCATTTTTTGAGTCTGAAAGTTGCTAGAAAAACTCAAACGTCAAATGCGTAGACCTGATGTATGTTCTAGTATTTGGCGCTCAAGTACAGCAATACTGATAAGGCAAAGAATTCGAACAACCCTGGCAGAAACTCAAATGGTCCAAGCCCATAAGCCCGAAATCTGAATAGCGAAATTATAAGCGGGCTAGAGGTTAAATCTTTTACTAGAAAAACCAAGGCGAAAATTACGAGCCCTATGGTAAATTGTGAGCGTGTTTTAACGTAGATGTCCAGGTAAATTAATGTCAAGATAACTAAAAGGGCAATATTGACTGCAGAGAGTATTGAATAAGCAGCGTAGAAAAATTCAAGGTCTCCTGGGATGAAAGTGGTTCCTGGGAGTCCTCTTGGTTGAAAAGTAGGTGCTTTTTCAATTAAAACTAAAAATGTTGCGAAAATTGCGACTGCTACTAAAATCGCAAATATGAGACCGATTCTTACTTTATTATCCATCTGTTTCTTCATTTCCTTTTGCTCCTTTTTCTACTTTTTCCCGATTTTATGTACAATCTCCTCAAACATGCCGTAATTCTCTTCCATAGTTTGTGAAAGAAAATAGGTTGCACCATACCTGTCTCCGATGGAAGTAATTATCTTGTTTTTTTCAAGAACGTCAAGGTGATGACGCATTGTTTTATAATCCATTTTTAGCAAGGTGGCCAGTTGATTTGCATTCTGCGGAGTCTGCCTTAGTGCAGTTATAATTTTCGCTCGAGTTGGCCCTCCTCTTGTACCTGCTATCAACCATCCTAGCAAGTATTTTAGAGAACGGGCATTTGAAGACATTCAAAGAGCTCCGAGTATTGAAGAGACTAGTTGTCACTTTAACCTATTTTAAGTTATAAATGTGCGCTTTTGAATTGGACTAAAACACAATCTGTGCTTAATTTGGGGCTAATTGTGGTTTAATGTTGAAAAATCATTTAATAATTTATCGGTAACCGTTTTTCAATGATGGAGGTGAAAATTCAAGATATGGATAAAAAAATTAAGGTTTTAGCATTAATTTCAATTGTCATAGCAGCGACAGTTGCTGCGTCAATTGTGCTTGTTACGCAATCAACTGCTAAAGCCGATGCTAACAACTCGGTAGCATCCGACGTTCAGTCCACACTTTCATCTGTAAACGAAACTAGCAATGCTGGATTGTTTATCAACAGTCATTTGGGATTCGGAGATTATAGTGGCGTGGGTCGAGGATGCCGAGGTGACGGAAGATTAGGCGAATTCAGTTCAATCCAATTAAGCGTTGACTTCACACAAAACGTAACTAATATTGCTAAAAATGATTCAGACGTTCAGAATTTGCTTAGCCAAGGTTTCAACATTACTTCGGTTAGACCAATAATTAGCATGGTGGTCGATGGAAACGGTAACGTGGTAAACAAAGCCACAGGTGCAGACTTAACTTTGCAAAGCGCTACTGGCCGCTCTCTCGTAGTTGTTGACTTAATCCAAGGAAAAGTAACAAAGATTGTTACAATGAATATGACTGAAATTGATAAATAATTTTTTTTTCTCTTTTTTATAATGTTTTATTAAAACTAACGTTACCTATTCGGGACTAATTTTGAAAAAAGTTTAATAACTTATCATTAAGTTAATACGTCTTTTAAGGAATATTGAGGGGAAGTAATTGAAAAAGATACTTATTGCTTTAGCTCTTGTCATCTTAATCGTCGCTTCTGTAAGTTTGTTGTCAGTTCCTCATGTAAAAGCAGATGCTACGGAAGCCACAGTTCTCAGTTACACTTGGTATGTTGCTCCTGCAGATACTGCTTCACAAGCACAGTATGCTGGGGATTTGATTGTTATCGGTGAAGTGCAAAATGTTGGTACAAATACAATAGGAAATGTTGCTGTAGGCGCAGATGCCTACAATTCAAGTGGTGGTTATTTGTCTTCAGGGAGTTCGTTGCCACCTTATATACCTGATTTGAGTCCAGGGCAAAAGGCTCCTTTTTGTCTTGATTTCGCCCCAATTGTTACTGATACTACTACAACTGTGGATCCAAACTGGGCTTATTCAGTAACAAATGTTACTGCTCGTGTGCTGTATGCAGTTGATACAAATCAAACTCAGTATGCTGGTCTGGTAGTTCCAGCTGGATCAGCTTCTGGATCGAATTCCACGGGCACATATACTTTAACAGGTACTGTTCAAAACACCGGTGATCAAACAACAGGACCCGTTTGGGTTATCACAACATTTTATAACGGAGCCGGAAAGGTTGTGGGTCTGAATTACACAAATTATATTTCTCAATCGCTGTTGCCTGGAAAGTCAGCAACATTTACAGCTACACCTCTAGACAACACAGCCCAATTATCAAATTCAATAGCTAGCTATAGTATTCTGATTCAGTCAACTTCAACGCCATCAGCAACACCTACTCCCACAACATCCACAACTACACCCACTGAACAGCCCAGCACTTCTCCGACTTCCTCCAATCAACCCACAGCTACTGCATCTCCGCCTTTAGGAATCTCTTCGTCGCTGGTTACTGACGCTGCAATAATAGTTGTCATAGTAGTTTTAGTCCTTCTCGTTGCTTTCATGTTACTTAGAAGACGCCAAAGAAATGCTGAAATGGAACTGCCGCCACCTCCGCCTCCAACATAACTTTTTCTTTCATCTATTGCAAAACTTACCAAAAATATCATAAAATTTTTTTTATTTCAATTCTTAACACTGAAGTTTGTTTTTTATGAAATTCTACACCAATTAAAATTAGTTAGATTAGACAATTTGGGTTAGATTTGGGAGAGATTGTGAAAAATTGTTTAATAACTCTTCGACAGTATGAAGGAAAAGGCAATCAAGAAGAGGATTGGAAAAAAATAAGGCCGTAAGCCCTATAACTGCCCAAATAAAACCCCTTCGATTCTCTTTTTGGTTGCCTTTTTCAAAATTACACAATGAAAGGTTAGATAATATATGGGAATCATGAATAGAGCAATAAGAAATATTTCAAGAAGAAAAATTCGAGCGTTACTAGTAATTATTGCGTTGGGTTTTTCCATGGCAATTATGGTTTCAATTCCGGCAGGTGTTTTGGCTAACCAGCAGACAGCTAGCACGGCAGCAACAAATCTAAGCAACGTAATTAGCCAAACTAGCGCATCAATTAACCAAACATCAACTCAAATAGATTGTAGTCTTGCGCCTAGTTTTTCAGGTTTTGGTTTCGGCAACGGGACAGCTGGCAGCGGTGACTTTAGTCGTGGTCAAACCGGTGGTGCTCCATCTGGCAGCAGAGGATTTACGCCTGGTCAATTCGGCGGTGGCACTGTAGGTGGTCAGTTTGGTGGTGGTGCGTTTAGTGGCGGTCAATCAAATCCTATGAATGAGAGCCTATACACGGATATCAACAGTACAATGACTGGAGTTGCAACTGTTGAGCCTATCCTGCAAGCCTCTGAAGGACAAAACGTAACGAGCACCGTGTCATTTAACGGGTACACGCGAGATATCACGCGTCTCAATGTCGAGTATACGATTGAAGGAATTCCTTTGACTTCTGATCTGGTAAACAACTATCCCGTACTGCCAACAAATATAACTGCTGGAAGTAACCTGCAGGCAGGCGATAGCGGGAAAGTCATGCTTAGCGAAAACAACTCAGCGTACTTCAATGCAGGAGTAGGTGACACCATTACCATTTTAAACCAACCCTTTACTGTGGTAGGTATCTACAGCCCATCATCCGTTTCTGAAACGCAAACATTGTACATGAACCTATCCGACGCACAAACAATAACCAACAATACTGGATACATAACTAGTCTCGTAGTTTTTGCCCAAAACAGTGATGCGGTATCGCAAGTAGCAACATCCATAAGTACATTGCATCCAGAGCTCACAGTTACTACCGATCAAACTCGTTTGAGTCAACTTCAAACCCTACAAACGACCTATAATACTGAATTGGCAAACGCACAATCATCAAACAGTCAAACATACTCAACTGCAGTTGAAGAAATTATCTTAGTGGTTGTAGCAACAAGCTTGATAGTGTTATTTGTCATGCTTTATACTGTCAAGGAAAGAACCAAAGAAATTGGCACACTTAAAGCGATTGGTTTTAGCAACTCTACAGTTATGGGCCAATTTATGCTTGAAGGCATTTTTTTAAGCATAATTGCAGGTGTTGTTGGTATCGCAATAGGTAGCGTTGCAGCACCAACCCTTTCATCGCTTTTACTTCCGAGCGTTGGAGTAAGAAGCGGAACAGCTGGATTCCTTTCAGGCACTACAAGAATCAGTGGTTTATCTGTAGCAACACTGAATCCCGAACTTGTTTTGATATTGTTCGGTGCAGCCGTTCTACTTGGAACTTTAGGAAGTCTATATCCTGCGTGGAGAGCTGCAAAAATAAGACCAGCAGAGGCGATGAAGTATGAGTAAACCAGTATTGCAAATCGAAAAATTAAGTAAATCGTACCATCTTGGCAAACGCGACGTCCAAGCTCTATCAAATCTGAATCTAACGATAAACTCTGGTGAATTCGTGGCAATTATGGGTCCTTCAGGCTCAGGCAAAACGACACTGCTAAACGTTATAGGCTGCATTGATAAACCCACAAGCGGTCAGGTCCTTCTAGACGGCATCGAAGTTTCAAACCTCCCAGAAAACCAGCTTTACAAGATCAGAAGAGACAAGATGGGTTTCGTATTTCAAACCTTCAACCTATTGCCATACTTAAACGCTAGAGAAAATGTCGAGTTACCAATGGAAGGAAGAATCAAATCAAAGAGCGAAAGGAAGAAAAAAGCAAGCGAACTCTTAGAAATGGTTGGTCTTTCAGGAAGAGAAGGACACAGACCGCAACGTCTCAGCGCTGGAGAGCAGCAAAGAGTGGCAATCGCCCGGGCTTTGGCAAATAATCCCGCTTTTATTCTTGCTGACGAACCTACAGGAAACTTGGATAGCCAGAATAAGCAAGGAATTATCAAGTTGCTTGCAAACCTCAATCTCACACAAGGTACTACTATTATCATGGTCACGCATGATAGTCAAGCTGCACGCAATACGGAACGAATGCTTCTGCTCAAAGACGGAAAAATAGTTAAAGAGATGCAAGGTCTGCATTCAAACAAAAAGAACCATAAATGCCCACACTGTGGAAGCAATATTCAAATAAATGACGATAAATGTCCAGCTTGCAAAAAGTCTATTTACGCAAACGATGAAATATTCTGAGGCTATAAATGTCACAAATTGAGACTTATTTGAGGAATATATAATGGAAATTCCAACTCCACCTATACCAACAATTCCTTCAATTCCACCGCCACAAAAAACAAAGCGTTTTTCAGCAGTTCTTTTAGTAGTTCTTGTTCTCATAGGCTTGGTTGCAGGAGGCTTAATCGGTTTTGCCTTGACTTATTCGAATTTCAATTCAAGACTCAATACCCTGCAAAGTCAATTACAAAGTTTTACTCAAAATCCAACGAATACTGTTTATCCGAACTCCACATACGTAATCGGCTCGAATGTATCACTTTCCAGTCTTTATCAACAAGTCAAATCGTCAGTGGTTATAGTTCAAGATCTCGTTCCTGCTTACAATTTCTTTGGCAATTTAGCTGGTTACTCTCAACAACAGGGTTCAGGGTTCATAGCAACTGTAAACAGCCAACAAGTAGTTGTCACTAACAACCATGTAATTCAAGATGCAATCAACGAAACGGTTACTTTTGCCGACGGCAATTCTTACCCAGCCAAAGTATTAGGTTCTGACCCACTTGCTGATCTTGCAGTTCTTTCAATTTCTCCGATGCCCAGTGGATTAGCTTCCTTGACGCTTGTTAGCTCCGATACTTTGAATGTTGGAGACCCAGTTGTTGCCGTGGGTTCACCTTACGGCTTATCTGGAACCTTAACAACGGGCGTTATTAGCGCCTTAGGACGAACAATCACTGAACAATCAAGCTCAAACAGTGCTGGCCAAACAATTCCAGATATCATACAAACAAGCACAGCCATTAATCCAGGCAATTCAGGAGGTCCCCTCCTAGATTATGCGGGCGAGGTTGTCGGCATCACAACTGCAGGAATAAGTAACTCCCAAGGGTTAGGTTTTGCAATTCCCTCTGACACCATTTCGCGTGAAGTCAGCTCCTTAGTTACTTCCGGTTCATATACTCAGCATCCAACAATTAACGCACAAGGAACAGATATGAATTATCAGATTGCTCAAGCCATGAAGACAACCGTTACTTACGGATGGCTTGTTGAAAGCGTATCAGCACAGAATGGTCTTAAAGGTGGTTCAACGCAAGCAACAATTTTAGGATCAAACGTAGTCCTTGGCGGCGACATAATAACCGCCATTAACGGAGTAAGAATAACTAACACCGATGATTTGTTGTCTTATCTGGAGCAGCATACGTTGCCTGGTCAAACAGCCAATTTCACCGTAGTAAGAACAGGGCAAACGCAAACAGTTGACGTTACAATCGGAAAAGTGTCTTAGCTTGAACTGGCTGATTTCCAATTTGGAAAAAGTAATGTTTCGAAAACTTAAATAGCTACTATAGGTGATAGTAGTGCGGTTGCAACACCCATGGCTGAAGACAAAAAACCAGACGTCTCACAATACAACATAGACGGCAAAGCCTTAGAAGCTTTTTTAGGCCCATTAGAATCCAGCGTTATGGAATCAATTTGGGCTTCAAAGAAAACACCTATTACAGTAAGAGAAATCCATGAAGCACTCAAAAAAACAAAGAACATTGCATACACAACAGTTATGTCGACCATGGACCGCCTTTTCGAGAAGCATCTGCTTGACCGTAAAATAGAGAAGGGCAGAGGTGGCCTATATTATGTTTATTGGCCAGCACTTGAAAAACTGAATTTTCAGAAATCTGCCGTTCGGGAAGTTCTTTCCAGTCTTATCGATAATTTTGGCGAAGTAGTTGCTAACTGTCTCGTAGATGAAACTTGCTTAAGCGAAGAAGAACGCAAAGCCCTAAAACTACAGTTAAATGAGAATATGGCAAAAAAGAAAAAAACCAATGATTCGGGGAAAGTGCCTGAATGATCTTTGAAACAATCCTTAACCAGATTTTTCAACCGTATTTCTACTATTCAGTATTATCTCTGGTTTTATCGTTTGTTTGCATTAAAGCTCTTTCACGTTTCACCAATTTCCTCGGGCAACGAACAAAAAGCCTACTGTACCTTGTTCCATTAGCTGTTCCATTTATAGTCATGCTTATCTTCGTACCCTCAGCAACCATTCAAACAAGCAGCCCCCTCTTTAAAGCCGTTACAGGTTCAATTACCACTGGCAATAACGCTATTGACACAAGGGGGGCATTCAATGCCCTTGCTTTTAATTTGCCTTTGCACTCTCTGCCGCCTCCAGGTCTTGTCATCTCAACTGCACAAGCACCGACAACCTCAATTTTCTCCGTAACTGGAATATTGTGCTTAATCGGGTTAGCTGCAGGCGGATTCTTTACATTATCCATGCTAGCAGCTGATGACCGAGTTGCAAGAAAAGTCCTTCATGTAATTTCGCTTGCTCCAGGCGAGCATCAATGGCTTCAAACAAAAGTATCAGAATTATCCAGCAAATTATCGATTTCAACTCCGAAAATCGGGCTTGTCGAGGATCTGCGACCTAACGCCTTCACCATCGGCTATGGGGAAACGTCAACAATTGTTTTTTCAATTGGCCTACTAAACATACTTGACCATGATGAAATAGCCGCTGTGGCCTCACATGAATTGGGACACGTAGAACACCATGACTTCTTCTACAAAATAGTGTCATCCGCTTTAACGATTGTTTCATTTTTCAATCCGCTTGCCTATGTTGTTTCGTCAACAGGCCAAAGGGAAAGAGAAATGTACGCTGATGAACGTGCCGTCGAATTATCTGAAAAGCCCGCTTCGTTTGGGAATGCGCTTGCAAAAATTTGTAAAGCCATCGAAAGTTTGCCTAAAGAAAGCATATTGGTTAATTTCTCTTCAAATCTTTTAGTTACCTCCTCGCTGTTGCATAGACTCGGCATTCTTTCAACTCATCCACGTTTGGATAAGCGACTAAGAAATATTTCTGAGCCAAAGACGCATGGTCATTTAAATCAGCGCCAGGTCTTTTTTAGTTTTGTTTTGACTCTGGTGCTTCTTTGTTCTGTAATTGCTGTTAGCTTCGCAATGGTTAACATACAAACAGACTACACGGCTTCACATCAACTCAAGGTTCCTTCTCCAGCGGCTTTGAAAACTACTGGTTATGGTTTTGCTGGATTAGGCGGAGTCGGGTCTGATGGTGTAGTCGGAGGAAATTCGAGTAGTTCTTTATACATAGATTCGCCGATGCGTCAAATGTTTTCTGGTGTCGACAGTAATGCGGTGGTTTTGATAGCTAATAATGGTACTTTGGTTGATTCTCAGGCAGGTTTCGGTCCAATGAATGATTTTTTTGTGTTTGGTCCTCAAAATATTAGTTTTGTTCCCTGAGCCTTTTTTTATTTGTTAAATTTTTTGTTGCTTCTTTTTGTTTTTTGCGTTGAAGTAAGTTACTATTGGCAGTAGTAACGCTTATATTATTGCTACTATCAATAGTAGTAACTACTATGAATCTAAATAATGGGATCTAAATGAAACAAACCCCAACAAAACAACAACAATTAACAAAAAACAAGAAGGTGCACTCAACTGGGAATACTTAGCAGAGCGTTCAGAAACTTATCAAGACGAAAAATAAGAGCATTACTGGTAGTAATCGCCCTAGGCTTCTGCATGGCAATATTAATCGCCATACCACCAAGCATAGCCGCTAGCCAATCAGCGACAAACAACTTAACCAACGGTTTAGGGAACACGATAACTCAAACTGAGGCAAAAATCAACCAGACTCTAACACAAATACAATGCAGCCTCACCCAATCCGCACCTACTGGTTTCGGTTTCAGCACCTCGGGCTCTAGCACCAGCACTACTGGCGGGCCCATCGGAGGTTCAGGAAACGGCCCTGTCATAAACTACGGTGGTGGTGCACTCGGCGGCGGATCAATGAAACCCATGAATGAAAGCCAATACGAAGACATCAACAATACAGTATCTGGAATAGCCGCAGTAGAACCAATACTCCAAGTGGTAGAGGGCCACAATCAAACAGTAACTCCACATATCATGACAAGCGAAGGAACAGTACCTTCAAGCATACCTACGAGCTTCAACATCACAGTGCCTGACTACATCATCGAAGGCATACCTTTGAACTCATCATTAATCGACAATTACCCAATACTACCCACAAACATTACCGCAGGAAGGAACTTGATACCTGGCGAAAAAGGAGACGTGTTGCTTAGCGAAAACAGCTCAGCATATTTCGGAAAAGGTGTAGGCGACACAGTCGATATACTAAGCACTAACTTCACAGTAGTAGGAATATACTCACCTACAGGAACCTCAGACAACCAGCTAGTCTACATGGACCTAACAGAAGCACAAGCCTTGACCAATAGCACTGGCATTATTACCCAACTTAACGTGTTTGCAGACAACAAGAACGACGTAACATCAGATGCAACAACAATAAGTTCGTTGCATCCAGAAATCAACGTCCAAACAGCGCAGGATCGACTAAGCCAACTTAACCAAATGCAGTCAATGTACGACAGCCAACTAAAAAGTGCTCAAGACACGATGAATCAAACTCAAACACAAGCTCTTGAAGAAATCGTCATAGCAGTCACAGCAACAAGCATAATCGTGCTCTTCGTTATGCTTTACACCGTTCGAGAAAGGACCAAAGAAATCGGCACACTCAAAGCAATGGGCGCAAGCAACAGAACCGTAATGGGCCAATTCCTAGTCGAAGGCATCCTGCTAAGCGTTCTTGCAGGAGTAGTAGGTGTTGTCATAGGCACAATTGCAGCACCATACCTATCATCACTTCTGCTTCCAGCTTTGGGAAATTCATTAGGGTCCTACAGCGGCGCTACAATTGTATCAATTAACTCTGGAGCTTCAACTCCTGCAATCAACGTAAGCCCTGAGTTTATGCTCATTGGTTTTGGTACAGCAGTTCTGTTAGGCATAGTTGGCAGCTTGTACCCAGCGTGGCGAGCAGCAAAAACAAGACCAGCGGAGGCAATGCGTTATGAGTGAGCTAGTATTGAAAATCGAAAACCTGACAAAAACCTACACCCTTGGCAAACGAGAAGTACAGCCCCTAACCAATCTGAACCTTGAAATCAAGAAAGGCGAATTCACAGCAATCATGGGACCCTCAGGCTCCGGCAAAACAACCCTGCTAAACATAATGGGCTGCATCGACAAACCAACCAAAGGCAAAGTGCTCATAGACAACATTAACATCGCAACCTTACCTGAATCGCAACTCTACAAGATTCGAAGAGACAAAATAGGTTTCGTATTCCAAAGCTTCAACCTCTTGCCATACCTAAATGCACGGGAAAATGTTGAGTTAGCGATGGAACTTGCAGGAAAATTCAGCGATAACCGAAGCGAAAGAGCCAATGAACTGCTTGGAATGGTCGGTTTATCTGGACGCGAATCACATAGACCCCAACGACTCAGCCAAGGAGAGCAACAACGAGTAGCCATAGCCCGAGCATTAGCCAATGACCCAGCCATCATCTTAGCCGACGAACCCACAGGAAACCTAGACATAAAAAACAAACAGGAAACCGTCAAGCTGCTTGCAAACCTCAACCTCAAACATGGAACAACCATAATCATGGTAACACATGACGGACAAGTCGCAGCTCACACCGAACGAATGCTATTCCTTACAGACGGAAAAATAACCAAAGAAAAAGAAGGACTACACTTGGCAAAAAAACTTATTTGCCCCTATTGCCACGCCAAACTACAACCTGAAAACCAAGCATGCCCATCCTGCGGAAAAAGTCTGCCAACACACAAATTACAATACAACATATTACAAACCACTAGCAGCCAAAACAACACTGACGACGCTAAAGGTGATGCCTGACGGAGACTCCCTCTCCTTTACCTCAAGCGCCTTCATCTTCTCCATCGCCCGCTCAGCAGCCCAAGACGAAGCGTTTTTCTGCTTTGTTTTTAATCGGGCTAGTTCTGGTGGGATTGATGACGGGCGGCTTAATCGGCTATGCTTTTAGCTACTCAACGCTAAATGGCAAAATCAACACTTTGCAGTCGGATTTACAGAATGCCGCTTTTAACTCCGCGTATGTTCCTTCCTCAAATACTACCTATCAGTTAGACGGAAACGTTTCCTTAGCTCAACTATATTCACAAGTGAAAAACTCGGTCGTCGTTATCCAAGACATATTAAAAGAGTATACAATGTTTGGTCAAACTGTATGTTCTCAACAGCAAGGCTCCGGCTTCGTAACAACCGTAAACAACCAACAAGTTATCATTACTAACAACCATGTCGTTCAAGACGCAATTAACATAACCGTAACCTTTGCGGACGGCGAAAGCTACCCTGCAACAGAAATCGCCTCAGACCCATTAGCCGACTTAGCCGTCGTCACCACAAACCAAATGCCCACCGATTTGCCCTCGTTGACTTTGCTTAGCTCGTCAAGTCTGCAAGTCGGCGACCCAGTCGTTGCCATAGGTACTCCATTCGGACTGTCAGGAACACTCACAACAGGCGTAATCAGCGCTCTTGGCAGAACCATAACTGAAGATTCAAGCACAAGCCAATCTCAAGGACCCACAATCCCAGACATAATCCAAACAAGCACTGCAATCAACCCAGGCAACTCTGGAGGACCACTAATCAACTATGAAGGCGACGTAGTCGGCATAACCACTGCAGGGGTAAGCAACTCTAACGGTTTAGGATTTGCTATCCCGTCCGAAACCATAATGCGTGAACTCGCCTCATTGGTAACATCCGGTTCATACAACCAACATCCAACCATCAACGCACAAGGAACAGACATGAACTACCAAATTGCACAAGCCATCGGAACAACCACAACATACGGGTGGCTCGTAGAAAGCGTTTCAACGCAAAACGGGCTCAAAGGCGGATCAACCCAAACCTCAGTCTTAGGCTCAACCGTTGTGACAGGCGGAGATATCATAATCGCCATTAACGGCTCAAGAATAACAAACACTGACGATTTGCTGTCCTATTTAGAACAGCATACGCTTCCTAGTCAAACCGTTGATTTCACTGTAATTCGGAATGGTCAAACACAAACAATTTCAGTTAGCATAGGTAAAGTATCATAATTTTTTCTTTTTCTATTTTTTTTAAAAATTTAATGAGTTTTGTTAGGGTTTGCTTTCTTTGAGTTTACCAAAAGCTAAAGCACTTTTAATTAATCGTTCAAATGTTTCAAAGTCGGTATGCTGCATGGTTGTTTGCTCAGAGCTAACATAGTTATTGTTTTTTGCTTTAGCAACTAATCTTTCGAATTCTTCCTCTAATATATCCTTGGTCATAATCGGTTTGCCATCTAGCAATCTTAGGCCACAGCCAAGACAATATTCAAAATCAAACTCCAATTTTCTTCCCTTCGAGTTACCTTCGCCAAAATATCGGGTGTCTTTTGCTAATTTGGTGAATATGACGTCGTCGAATTCAACAATTGTGATGTGGGTTTTTTTAATTTCGTGTTTATGACTCAATTTTACACACGCTCTTCACACACGCTTGCCTCTGTGATTGTTCAATGAACGTAATTATTTAAATCAATATTTTTAGTCTATCTGAAAAAGAAGAAGAAGCGTGCCCTCACATGTTTTCTTTTTCTTTCTGAAGCAGAGAAGAAGTAGGATGTGCTATTTCCAGCCGTCCTTCTTCTATCAGAGAAGAACAACACCAGTGCTAACACCAACTGTTATTGTTCTTTAAAGCAAAAACCCTGCTAAATTGGATTATACTAAGTTTGTTGTCGGTATTTTTATAAGGTGAACGCCTGAAGATAATGACATGCAAGCTGAATTTGGAGTAATCGGTGGAACAGGTCTATACGATCCTAAACTTCTCAAAAACGTTCAAGAAGTTGCAATGGAAACACCCTATGGCAAGCCCTCAGACACCATAACCGTTGGAGAACTCGGCGGTAAATTCGTGGCCTTCTTACCCAGACATGGAAAAAAACACACTATCAGACCAACTGACATCAACGTTAGGGCAAACATTTTTGCTTTAAAGCGGCTTGGTGTAAAACGTATTCTTGCCCCTTCAACTGTTGGCTCTTTGCGAGAGGAGTATCATCCAGGCGAAATCGTTTTTGTTGATCAATTCCTAGACCGGACAACTCGACGAGAACAATCTTTTTACACGGAAAACAAGGTTTGCCATATTTCTGTGGCTGAACCTATGTGCCCTGACCTAAGAAAAACCATAATATCCGTCGCGAAGGAAATGAACATCAAAATGCATGAAACGGGAACCTACGTTTGCATCGAAGGGCCTCGCTTCTCAAGCAAAGCAGAATCAAAAATGTACCGTCAATGGGGCGCAGACGTGGTTGGAATGACGCTTGTTCCTGAATGTGTTTTGGCAAGAGAAGCCGAAATTTGCTATGCTTCCATATCAACAGTCACCGACTACGACGTTTGGAAAGACCATGTAGTCTGCGTTGACGACATCCTCGACACAATGAAATCTAATATCGAAAAGGTCAAGCGCATAATCGCTGAAACAGTGGCTAAAACTCCCAATGAATGTAGCTGTACATGTAATCAAGCGCTAAAAGGAGCATTTGTGTAAGGCGAAGAATATGACTAAACCTGAGAAAACAATTGATATTGACCTAAAATCTAAAGTTCGAAGAATTCCAGAGTTTAAAGGTGTGGTGTTCTGGGATATCACGCCACTTTTGAAAGACAAAGTCTGCTTCCATGCAGCCATTAAACAATTAGCTGACCATTATAAAGGCAAATCAATCGACGCAATCGTTTCAAATGAAGCAAGAGGTTTCATAATTGGCGCAGCATTGGCATACGAATTGGGCGTCGGCTTTGTTCCCGTTCGCAAAAAGGGCAAGCTTCCCTACAAATGCGTTAACCTAACTTACAAGAAAGAATATGAAAGCGACGCAATCGAGATCCATGAAGACGCCATTCAGAAAGGTGCGAACATTCTGATAATAGATGATTTACTTGCAACAGGTGGAACCGTAAAGGCAAACATTGAATTGGTTGAGAAATTAGGTGGCAACGTCGTTGGTTTGGGTTTTCTAATTGAATTAGGTTATTTGGACGGTAGAAAAGTTTTGGGCAATAAGTACGATGTGTACTCACTGATTCAGTTAAAAACAACAAGTGTATAAAAAATTATGTAATTAGGCTTGCGTCAATAGAGTAAAAACAAGATCCATTCATGGTCTTCCCTTTATGGTGGCATAAAATTGCAAATAGGCGCGGTTTGACTTCTTCATACCCTGGTAAGATGACAGTGATTATCAAACCCCAGCTCAAATGCTGAGTGTTTTTGGTTTGTTGTTGTAGCTAGACGGTAACACAGCTTTAATAGTGATGATCCTGGCAGTTTAATTGTGACTGAGGTGCAATTGTTTGGAAAATGTTTTTGGTGATTTAGGCACTACAATAAACGCATATTGTTTTGATGAAAAGAGACTTCAGACTCCTAAAAGACACGCTTTTGTTTTTATTACTGCCGAGACAGATTCAAGCAAAAGTGCACTTGAAGATTTGAAAAAAGTTGATGGCGTACTTGAGCTTTACCATTCACGCGGAGCATACGACATTATCGCAAAAGTCAGCGGCGAATCTTTGGAGCACCTTCGCGAAGTCGTTTTTAAGCAGATAAAAAATCTGAGCAGCATCACGTCAACATTGACCTTGACGGTAGTTTAACCATCCAAATACAGACTGAAAATTAGACATAAACTCTCGGAAATCAATATCTCCATTAACTGGAATATAAGAGAAGTCTTTGTATTTAGCATGGAGTCTTTCAATTATTTTTATCTCTATAAGCTTTGCAACCGAACCGAATGTCTCTTCAAAAGCATCTGAAAATTTTGCAATATTATTTGGAATCTCTTCCTTCTTTATGTTGCATCTGTTTTCGAGAAAACGATAAATTGCTTGCTTATTGACATTTCCAAGAAGTGAAAATACAGTTTCGATTGCCTCTGAAATTTCTTCTTCAAAAGTCGTTTTAACTGGTTGCTTTTCCGTGATAAAGGATGTTTCAAAACTTAATGCAGGTAATTGTTGAGTCATTTTTCTTAATCTCCTAATTTGTTGTTGTGTTGTTCTTGAATACGGAAAACCTATCGTAAGTATTAATATATTAATTATTTTTGTTTCTGATATATTCCAAAAATTGATATATATAAAAAAGACATATCTGAAATTGATCAAATAAATTGGTCAAGAATGACGGAAGCCCTTTGAATACACAATCGATTTTGCCGCTTCTATATAGACTTCTAAATCTCGCTCAGAAAACAAAACTAAAATAACCTTTGTAAGCCTCTCGTCTTTTTCCAAAAATTCTTTCACCGTTTTTATTGCGATACGACTGGCTTCATCTACGGGATATCCGTAAGCTCCAGTGCTAATCGACGGAAACGCAACCGACTTAATTCCTTTGCTAACTGCAAGCTTCATCGAGTTTCTATATGCTTGCTTTAGTAGTTCGGCTTCAACGTGGAAGCCTCCCAGCCACACTGGCCCAACCGTGTGAATAACGTATTTAGCCTTCAAGTTACCGCCTGAAGTAATTACTGCTTTTCCGGTTGGCAATCCATCAGGCCATTCAGTTGCTCTTATTCGTTTGCATTCTTCAAGAATTTTAGGTCCACCTTTTTCATGTATGGCTCCGTCTACTCCGCCACCACCCATAAGAGACGAATTTGCTGCATTAACAATTGCATCTATGTCGATGTCTGTAATATCGCCTTTTATTAGCTGCACAATTGAATTTCCAACTTGAAACTCCATGAATATTACTCTTTCATCTTTCTATATAACTGTACCAATTAAGGACCATAAGGCAGAACCCATGAAGTATGCTCCAAAACCAATGAAAACTGCCACACAAAAAATTGTAATCCCCATTCTCACTCGATTGTTCCAAAAGCGTTGTGACTTAAAAATCACTAATGCCGCAACACTGTACCAAGAGAAGTCGCATAGCCAATGAACACCCGCAAAAACCGAAAAACCAAAAAAGCCGAAAAGTTGAGCATTAAGTATCAAGGTAGTGCCAATCGTTAACCACCACAAAATAAAACCTGCATTAACTGCAGTCGTGTAAACTCCAGCAAACACAGAATCCCGTTTTAAACTTAGACGCGATTCTTCTTTTTCATGTCTGTTTCTAAATGTTTGAATGCCCATCAGAATCATCAAGAAGCCGCCTACCAAACCCACGATTACCTGAACAATATTTGGAATATTAAATTGACTTAGTAAAAAGAAAATCAGAAACATTATCGGAAACTCAACTATCCCATGACCAATTGCAATTAAAACGCCTGCCGCTTTGCTTTTAGCTGCTTTTTTGAGTGTTACTGCAAACAATGGTCCAGGCACTAGGACTCCTGAGAGTGAGATAAGTACAACTGAAGCTAAGAATAGATAGAAATCCGTTATGTATTCCGAGCTTCCACCATCCTCACCATAGCACTTTAATCATTTTTACCGTGGTTTGCTATAAGCATTCAGGTTTCGTATACAAAAGCATCAACAAAACACAGTTAGAGGCATTTTTTGGGTTTCAAAAGTTTTGTTTGCATTTCAACGATTTCACCGCTATCCTTAGCCTTAACGTAATTGTCAAGTAACATACCGTTTAATTCAAAAAATGAATGGCCCCAAGTAAAAATCGACAAAAGATCTTCTGACTCTTTTTTAAAACCTGCAATATACAAGGCAGCTCCAATTGCTTCGGCAGTAGTTAGTTTGGTTAGCTTCCCGAAATTAACGGGGTTTCCCGCAATTAGGATGGGTAAGCAGCGGCTGGTTCCTTTTACACGAGTACTCATGACTTTTTGGGCATGTTCCCAACTGCAATCAACGGCGGCCAACCCGAATTTCTGAATTCGTTCTCTGTCTGCTGGCGAAAATGCTATTTCGCCGAAAGGATTTAGCACTAATGCTCGTTTTGGCAGAAAACGTGTCCGAGTAACTATTCGGGCAAATCCTCGACGTTTCAGTCTTAATGCAGTATTTTTTTTAGGATCATCTTGGGCTGCATGATAAATTGTAATTCGCAAAGGAAATTTTGGAGCTGCAGGTTCGGCGTTATTTTCCAATTGGTTTGCGCACCTTCAAGTGACTCATTGGATCATCCAAAAGCCGAGGAATCCAATCAATAATGTCCGTCGCTACCATATGAAAACCTATTTCTTCTGCGACAAAATCGCCCGCAGCTCCATTAACGAAGGCACCAGCGACTGCTGCTTCAAACGGATCAACGTGCTGAGCAATCAAACCAGAAACGATTCCGCTTAAAACGTCCCCTGTGCCACCAACTGTCATGCCAGCATTGCCCGTAAAATTAAGCTTAATCTTTTCAGAATTGCAAACGACATCAACTTTCCCTTTTACCAAAATCACTGCTTTGAGTTTTTTCGCGTTTTTCTGGACTGCCAAAGCACGCTCATCTTGATTTTCTGCGAGAGTTTCACCGGTAAGAATGGTGTATTCTCCCGAATGAGGCGTCAAAACCAGAGGCACTTTCAGGACTCTTTTAAACTTTGCAAATGCTTTAAGACCGTCAGCATCCAAAAGTAGGGGTTTATCTGCCTTCTCAATTTCTTCAATGCATAGCTTAACGAAATCCACGGTTTCAATATTTTGTCCTAGGCCTGGACCCAGTGCAACAGCGTCAACCATGTTCAAATAAGGTTTTATTGTTTCAATGTTGCTCGGGTTTAGATTGTTACCATCAAGCTTTATCGTAATCAGGTCTGGAGAAATTGAAGAAATTGAATATGCCGCTTTCATTGGCGCTGCAAGATAAACAAGATCAGCACCTGTTCTCAATGCACCCAGCGAAACTAAGGTTGGAGCACCTGAATATACTTCACTTCCCCCGATAACTAGCAACCGTCCAAAATCGCCTTTGTGAGCAGATGGACTGCGCGGTTTCTTGACAAGATTAACATCTCCAGGACCGGCAAACTTCTCTAATTCAGTCGGCAAGCCAATATCCTTCACAATTAAATCGCCAACATATTTTTTGGCTTTGTCCAAACCTATTTTGCTTTTATGGAAAGTAACTGTGAGATCAGCTCTAACCGCTGTTCCTAAAACTTCTCCTGTGTCTGAATCTATGCCGGTAGGAACATCAACCGATAGTTTGAAAGCCTTCAAAGAATTAATGTACTCAACCACTTGGCAAACTGGTGACTTAAGTTGCCCTTTTGTACCTGTTCCAAGCAAGGCATCAATTATAACGTCAACTGATACTTTAGGTATTTCTGAGCTATCATTTATTTCTTTCAGTGAAATCTTTTCCTGCAAATGCTGAAGAATTGACCAGTTCTGCAATGTAGCTTCATGGCTGATATCACGGGCTTTACCAATAAGAATTATGGTTACGGCGTACCCTGCGATCAGAAGGTGTCTTGCTGCAACAAACCCATCACCCCCATTTCCACCTAAACCGCAGAAAATAGCGATTTTTTTTCCTTTTGGGAAACGTGAAATAACTTCTTGAGCTATATTGCGTCCGGCGTTTTCCATTAATTGAAGCAAAGAAATGCCGAAGTATCCCGCATTGGTTTCTAGGGCACGCATTTCCCTACTTGTAATGAACTCGTTGCTGCTTTTTTTCTGCATGTTTAACGCCTTCTATTTTATTGCGACTAGTTAAAAGATAAGCCTATCCTTAATGGTATACAAAAGCATCAACAAAACAACTAAAAATCACTTGTTCTTAGGCCGACAGACTTTTCCTTTATATTCTTTTGAAATTATCATTGTAGAAGTAATAAGCACGTTCGGGACCGTTCTTATTTCGTCTGAAACGAAATCTTGCAGCTTTTCCAAATCGGTTGTTGTTACCCTTGCTATTACATCGTATTCGCCGAAAACCACGTCTGCTTGCATTACCTCTTGAAATTCAATCATTTTCTGAGCAACTTCACGTTCTGTTCCAGACGCAACTTTAAAAAGAACATAAGCTAAAACTGACATGTTTTTTCACTATTCCATTAAAGTCATAAAACTTTAATTACTTTTCCATTGAGCGCTTTATTTATTTCAAAATGTTTATTCAATAGTATCTACTTATTTTTATCTTAATTTCTAAACAATTTCTTGAAGGAAAAATAAGGTGACTTGATTGAAAACAAAATATAATACAATAAATTCTGATGCCCTGTTGATAACAGATATCCAAAAAGATTTCCTGCCAGGAGGCGCTCTCCCCATTGAAGGAGGAAACGAAATAATTCCTGTACTTAACGCATACATAAAACATTTTGCAGATGCCAAAGCGCACATTTTTGCATCTAGAGATTGGCATCCGATAAATCACATCTCCTTTAAAGCACAAGGTGGGCCATGGCCTCCCCATTGCGTTCAAGATACAGAAGGCGCCAAATTTAGTCCTGACCTCAAACTGTCCTCCATCATTGGAGTTATTTCAAAAGCTACAAACCCTGAACATGAATCTTATTCCGTCTTTGATGGAACCAGCTTTGCACACGAATTAAAGATGTGTGAGGTTAAACGCCTCTTCATTGGGGGGTTAGCAACTGATTACTGCGTTGTTAACACGGTTCTTGATGCCCGCAAACTTGGTTACGAGACAGTGGTACTTACAGACGCTACTTTAGGTATTAACGCAGAGCCAGGGGATGTAGATCGCGCGTTTGTAACGATGTTCAAAGCTGGAGCTGAACAAGCTGAAAACGATGATTTTCCAGATGTTGTTGACACTTTACCTCTAGAAGAAGCTGCCCCCGACATAATGGAGGAGAAACCTACAGAGAGGTCTGCCGTAAAGAAGAAAGCACGGATGCGCCCCCGAGGCTCCTCTAAAAGGATCCGCACAGAGAGAAAAGGCTAACCTTTCTCGAAGTACAGCGAAGCTTATATAATCATAGAATTTGAAGGCACAAAAAACCACATTTCTTTCTTCCCTTTTCGGCTTTACTAGAACAAATATGATTCAACTATATTTTGGAAGACATCTGCGCTAAAAATGTGTCTGATTACGCTACAAATATGGCTTTTTAGAACCTGTTATAAAATTTTCTTTCTTTCTCTAAAAGATTGGTGTAGTTTTTTTCCCTTCCAGGCGCTTCTTTTCTGTGTCACAAGTTAAAAATGCTGGTGTTTGAATTAGGATGATTGAATAGTTGCGTTGTTATTTCTCCCTTCAACGTTTTCTTAGAAAAGTTGAGACAAATATTTCTCAGGCAGTCTACGAAATTTCTTCGAATGATCAGTTTTTACAATAATTAGTTAAAAAAGCTCATGCTTGTTTGCCTAATTACATATAAAAGATTAAATTAGGATGTCAAGGGGTGTTTTTTTTGCGGTACGAGAAACGAAAGGCAGAAACTTTAAAATTAAGTAGCTATTAAAAAGAAGCGTTTGGTTTATTTTTCGTGGTTACTGTTCACCCAAGACTTGAATAATTACCGTTCTTTTTCTGGGATAAACGTCGGTTTCTACAAATAGCAAAGATTGCCAAGTTCCAAACGTCACGTTGCCATTAATTATTGGGAGGGTCTTATCTGGTGGAAGAAGTATTGATCGCAAATGTGAATAAGCATTAGATGGGTGCTGGTACGCTTTTTGTTTTGGCGCGAGTTCTTCGAGCAATGCCTTGACGTCAAGGAGGAGAGCGTCATCGTTTTCCGTTAAAATTAGGATGCCTGTCGCATGTGGCGCAAATACATGGACTAACCCGTTTTTTATACCTGAACTTGTTACCTCTTCTTGAATTTTGTCTGTTAGATCCAGAAAATCTATTTCGCCTTTCGTGGTGAAATTGATGTTGCGGTTCACAACTTTAAAGTTTGACATGTTTTGCTCCTTCTCTCAAGTATTTTTAAATTGTATATTGTTGAAAAATGTTTCTAATCTAAGGAAGAATAATAACAATCGCTGTTAGCACCGGTTGTTGTTCTTCTCTGAAAGAAGAATGAGGACAGATGGAATTAGCACCGCGTCCTACTTCGTCTAAATGGCTTTTCTTTTCGGACCCCGAAGTGCCAAAAAGAGACAAGACATGAATAATTAGCATGCAATGTTTAATTATTGGTGAGGATTTGATCTGTATTTTGAATTTTAAATGTATAAAATAGCCATTCCAACCATTTTTCGATTAACAAAAAAGATTTTGCAATGGCAACTTTGCCTAAACAAGTAGCTAAAAACCAAGATGTCGTTCGCATCTTCAAGAAAAGCATTAATTTTAATCAGAATAACAGTTTTAACCTGCCTAAAGCGCATTTTCGTGGCCCTGAACCACATTTTTTGTTCCGAAAAAACATTTATGTGCTAATAGATAATGGCTATTTTAAGATCTTGGCTTTTGGACCGCATGTATATTTAACCTTCGCAATTATTCGAATACTTTCATAGACCTAAGAAACTAAAAGCCAAGTTAACTCCGGTCTACAGCTGTTCTAAATAACTTCATTAATACTGGTAGCGCTTTCATATCGATCAAAATAAAACAATGGCCATATTGCTTGCGCGGTTTACATCTCTTCCTGAGCCCATGATTTCCGGAAATCAGTTTCTGAAACGAGCATTTTGCTCACGCGGGTTCACCTACAAGTACTCATAATAAATGTTTAGTGAGATCAAGATTACATACAAATCGAGGTCCAAGACACATAATCTTTGATTGCTCACAATAATAGTACAGGGTGGGACCGACCTACCCAGTGAGTTTGACGAATCGTGAATAAATCAATTCACCGCTTCAAATTATGGAGATACAATCCAACTACTCAGAAAACGCAATTGATAATTTTTTAAATATTTTTCTTGTCCGGAATCAAAATTGATAACAACGGTGTTATTCCGTGCTATAACATAGCACTCATACGCTTAACGAATGGGTTTGGTTGATGCTTTTGTATACAAAATAAGCAGGCTTATCAAGAATGATCCACGAAGCTAGAAACTGCAGCGGGAATTTTACACTCCAATTATGCTTAGAATTAAAAAACTTAAGCTTATTTCTTTTTTTCATTTTTTATTATTCTCTTTTTTTTGGCTCGCTGTGACTCGTGATAGGTGAATAATTCAGTAATACGAATGCCACCATACCCGCCAGTATCAATCTGTGATTCAAGCAGTGATTCCACATCAGTATTGTTTAGGCAAGCTTAACACATGCAATAGTGCAGTTCCATTATCCCCAAGATGACAAAGATGATTTAGTTTAAGTAAAGAACACCATTTTTTTATTTGAAATCCATTTTTGTACCAGGTCGAAGATTATCGTTCTCAAATCAGCGTCTTAGCCTATTATTTGAAAAAACATTTTAGGACACTTTAGAGTGGAACTATATTGTCAGCTTCAGTTTTTTTGACAATTTTCTGCAACCTGAAAATCTGTCATTAATTGGCAGTCTATCCGGAAAAAATAGCTTAACTTTTCAAAACAAATAAATCATAAAAAATATAACTCTAGCCGAGTACAAAAAAACATACATTCGCGCAATTTTTTGGCAATTCTAAATTAATCGGCTTCAAATGAAAAAGTTCCCCTGGTCAGACTACCAATTTCTTAAGAGATCTATTCAGAGGCCTAAGTAAGCAAAGATAATTCTGCGAAATTAAAGTTAACGTTAGCGGTCAAGGTTTTAAAGAAAAATTACTTTATAGGCGCAAGTGAAACCAGACAATTATTTTATTAACAGAAAATTTTCAGGTTCTTCTTGAGTTCTCGCAACGTTCAGTAAACGCTGTAGCGTTTAACCCTATTTGATAAAACAATCTCAATTATGGCTTATTTTTCCATAAATTAAGCATTATAATGGTGTTTTATTCCGAAATGATGGAAGCTAAAAAACAACCAATTTTTTTCTATGGAAACGATAATTTAAAACGATGATTTAAGCTTAAAATACCTAAAAAGCCTTAATTTAGACGTTTTTACACTACTGCCAAAGCATTGGCATGGGGAATATCGGGGCCTCATATAAGTACCCCCGAAAATCTCCATGCGAAGCAAAAGCCGATTTTTTCGTCCGCTCTTCGAGTGTTTTCGCAATTTTCCCAAAGATCATAAAAAATTTGCCGATTTTAGAGAAGAAATTAAGAAATTAATTTTTATTATAAACGAGCAAGATTTTTTAGTGTTGCAGATTTTTCAGCTCCCTTCAAGGACAAATGGTCAAATCCTCTTTTTGGGAAAAGAAATTGAACAAATTTTTCCTAGGCCCAGAGTTACTTTTGCGCGAAGTTTGCTCGCTAAATCTGTGGATCACCAAAATAGTGTTGCGATACCAAATTTGTGTGTCTGCCATTATTGATGAGAGAGCGGATCATACTGGTTCCGTATGAGGTAATCTGGTTGATGCCTCTGCATACCGCCAAGTTGCTGAAATAGTTTTATGTCCTCTAACCTTTCGACGGCGCGTGAAAATTCTGCTTTTAACGCTCTTCATTCAAGTTTTTTCGGGTTCAGCACTTACTTTTCAAGCGCTTAGAGTAGCCTAATTTGGCAATATTATTAAAGTGTTAATGACCATAGCAACTAAGTCAGTGGTTTTGGTGGAGTTAGTATTATATTGAGTTTTAATGTTCACCAGTGCCCTCCTGAACCACTAACCAATAACAAGCGTATACGAAAGCATCAACATAACACAATTCTTTGGTGTACAAGAGCAACAATTTTTATGCCTAAAGCACCGATAATTCAGCAAACATTCAGGTGAAAATGTGAGTACAGACCTTGATCGCATAAGACTACGTCGCTGGCGGAAAAGAGGTTTCTACAGTGAAACCGTATTAGTCAAGTTGCTCCAGAAAAAGGGTTACTACGCTGTCCGGGTTCCAGTAAGTAATCCAAGCCTCAACCCCTTGCCCGACATAATGGCTAGAAAAGGTGGGCACAATTACGCTTTTGAAGTAAAAAACGCCAGCTACTACGCCTACTTTCCTAGACAGCAAATCGACAAACTTTTCAGGTTTCTTGATCAATTTATACCTTCAGATAACTCTCACAAGCACGCCGTTGTCGCAGCACACCTGGGCAAACGTTGGCTTTTTAAAGAAATCAGTTGGACGGATTGGGAAAAAAATAAGCTTCCTGAAAAAGTTAGGATCCTTAAGCGTGATCGTGGGAACCTTAACATAGATACAACTTATAGTTAGCTTGTTTTGGTTTTGTTTTGGTGATGAGTACTTGGAGCAAGCGGTTCGCCAAAAGCCCACTGATCAACATTCTTGAAAGAAGAAGGACGGCTGGAAATAACACATCCTACTTCTTCTCTGCTTCAGAAAGAAGAAACCTCTGGGGGGGACACTACGTATTCTTTAAAATTCGCTGCCCTAAATAGATTTCATAAAAATCTACCTAAGCTCATCTGAAGCTGAAACTGGAATTTATTTTTTAGAAATGGGTAACTTGTTGAAGCGTTTAGAAAAAGATTTTAGCGATTCAATGTACATTGGCATTTGATTTAGAAAATCCTGCATCTGAAGCACAGGCACCACTGGAACTTCATCGTAGAACTTGAATGAACTTGGCATAAGTGATAGCACTGCTGGAATAAACTTTGCATCATTCCATTTAGTACACTCTAAGTGCAGCTGGACGTTTGGTAAGGAATCTACCAAAGCTTTTGTTCGTTCAACCTGCGAATCAACAATTCTTCTTAAAGCTGAAGGTGCAATTGCATGCTGCCAATGCTTGCAGTCTATACAAACGACTAAAGGTTTCTTGCAGCCAACCACGTCTATTTCCCATCTGCGTTCTGCATTTTTGAATCTTACGTTTTTTGCAACGTTATACCCAAAATTTTTTAAGTGTAAAAGCGGTTATTTCCTCAAACTCTTGCCAGCAAAGTAAATTGCTGATGTACTCTATATCGGAGCCTAAGCGATACTGCTTTGACGGCTAATTTAATTCTCATTGCGCTGTTGATTTCAATGCAGTCGTGATTTTAGATAAATGAGTCCTTCGTTTTGCAGTTTTGATAGCAAATTCTTTGCTACTATGGCGGGTATCCTTGAGTCTTTTTTTATATCTTCATTTAAAACTGTACCTTCTTTAGTCAATTTTAGCAACGAAATAATCAGATTGCTTTCAACACTCAATATTTATTACCTCAAAAATTGAAAAGATTATGTTAAATCTATGATCCAAACAATCAGAAAATGCTTTTTGGCCATCTATCCCCTCTCTAATCCAGTATACAAAAGCATCAACCAAACCCATTTTAAGATTTCTTAAAATCAATTAGTCCCCTCTTTAAACATAACATTTCTTTAGCCAATCCATTTTGGACAGCCCTAAACGCTTATGTAGCGCGTGCAGAAAAACCTTCTTTCATTTTTTACAGGAAAAGAAAATATTTGCCTTCGCATTTCGTAGCTCCAAATAAGCTAAGAGAGAATGGATGATTAATCAGATTCAAATCATTATTGTCACAATACAATAGGTTAATTTAACTTTTAAATGTAAAAAATGACCATTCGGATGTTTTTCGCTCAACAAAATAGGCTTTAACAAACCTTTTGCTCAGCTAACTAGCGAAGTTTAGATTTTATAAGCGCTCGAGACAACTACCAAAAGCAAAATTTTGCCTCGATGATGCGCTAAATAGGTTTTATAATTCCTTTTTTAGTAATTTTATTCCTTTTGCTTGTCTAATCACTCAATTTTAGACTCAAAAACTCTTCCCACTTAGCCTTTTGACTATTTTTTAGTCATGTATATTTAAGGTTCGTGAATCTTCGACAATTTTGAGGGTTTAAGCAAACTTGGATAAACAAAAGCGCGATACTTTGTCCATGCTATCGTATACAAATAGAGAATTTTAACTTGAAATTAATAGAGCGTACCTTGAGATAGTAAACAAAAAATTAGAATTGTTTAGAAAAAACTATTCTTTTTCGTTTCTCTTGGATTTCGCATTGAAGCTTCTTGATTATTTCGTCAGCCCTCAGGGGTTCAATCTTTAAAGTGTAAAGTTGGCTTGGGGTGCGAAGCTTCAATTTGACTGTATCTTTAAGTCTTTTCACTGAGCAATATTTTGCTTTGGCGCTCATAGCCACGAACTTATCAACATCGGTAATTTCAGACGGCATATGCATTCCTCTTATAGGTAGCCTTGATGGATGCAAAGCGAGTTTTTATCTGTTTTGGTGACAAATCACCGAAGCAAATCCCCGTCAACCAATATGTATCAAATCCTAAAAACTTCATTTATCAACGAAAAATAAATTTAAAATAAGATATTAACAAAAGAAAATGGGTTTGTTATTTTCTGGAAAAATCACTTAAGCCTTTTCCTTTTTGGATTTAATGCCAAGCTTAAGGTTAACCTCAACAGTATATTCCTTATCAGCTTTTCCAACTGAGAAGTTCCAGTCTTTTACTTCTACTTCCATGTCTTTGAATTGATTAACAATAGCATCCTTATAGTCTGAAGCAGTTTGGCCGATCTTCTGTAATTTCTCAGTTATGTTAATTGATGTTTCAGGCACAAATTACACCTCCCAAACAACAGAAAGTAATCTAAAAGCAAACAAACGCTAAACTGCTTTTAAAAATATGTGACTGTGCAAGCACAACAGCAAAACGTTGGTCGTGTATTACTAAGGTAAAAAAATTGCAGGGCGAACTTCATCAGATTTCTTATAGTTAACACTATAGTGCCGCTTCGCTAAAAAAACTTGAAATATCGTTTTTAATGCTCTGGATGTGGATGGTTTATGCCGTAATACAATGTTACCGCGAACAGTGCCACGAAAACTGCTTCGATTATAGCTGCGTAAATAATGTTTGTGTTATGATTTTCAGTCGTCTCATCAGTTATAGTAGGTTACCGCTTGTTACAAGCCCCGGATTATCCCTTGCAACAATCAAATTGTCTAAGTCATGATCCGCCTGCAAAACAAAAATGAGCGGAGGCACAATTAAAGCCACAGCTAAAAAAACTCCTGCAAGAGCAAAAACAGCTTTTCGATGCATAAATATCAAAAATAGTATTCTCGCACTTAGTAATAAGCATTAAACTTTTGTCTATTGGCGCTTACAGGACTTAGCAAAAGAAATGGCTGGTGGGCCGTACCGGATTTGAACCGGTGATCTTCGCCGCGTGAGGGCGACGTCCTAGCCAGCTAGACTAACGGCCCGATCAGTTTAGATTCAAAATACATAGTGTGCTTTCATAAAACTTTTCCCCTATCTAGCACATAAAATGTAGGTTAAGGGAAATTAAAATGCTAAATCCAAGAAACTTAGATCACGAACATGATGATATATTGATTTTTATTTGCTTTATCGGCAGTGCGTTAGCCGGCTACATCTTAATGAATCATTTCGGACTATTTGGAATTTGATACTTAGACAAAAGGAAATGAGTCCTTTTGTTTTTCTAAATTCTAAAAAACACAAATAATCAATCTTGATCCTAAAAATCGAGAAAACATAATTAACTAATCTATTCTCTTTATTGTTTGTGAACCAATTGTTGACGGATTTTGCGCGCAAATTTTTTTCTTTGTGCTTTAGGTTGCTTTCTTGATTTAGGCTTTGATTTGTCTGCAGGTCACGTACCAAAAAGTATGGAAAAGGCTAGAAAAGAACAGAAATGAATGGAAAAGAATGGGAATGAACAAAAAAGTATAAAAAAGAACAGAAAAGTACTTCCGAGGAGAAGTTGATTTGCCCCTAACTCACAGAGTCACATTTAAAGTTCAGCTGCAAAAACAGAACCGCTTCCAAATCCCAAAAACGGTTCGATGGGAATACAAACTTGAACCTGCACAAACAATGAAAATTACCCTAAGAATATTCAATCTAGGTTTTTGTGAAAGTTTTTTAGGCAAAATGCTTCCCGCCGGTCGCGTAACAGTTCCAAGAATAATTATCGTTCAATTGAACCAAATATTGTCTAATTTGAAAGATAGTTTAATTGAGGTAGTGCTGGAACCAGTTTAACAAAGTTTATTCGGGTTCATTCTCCGACCAGGACGCCATGTTGGATAGGGTTTCTAAAATCAAAACTTTCAAATTAAAAAAACTGAAAAGCTCAAATTTTATCAATATTGGTTTTGAATCTCCTTGCCAGAAAAACAATTTGATGTTCCTACGAAAACGTAAATAAGTGTCTGTGACACAAACTTAATAGCCTCTCCCGAAAAAAAATCTCTGAAATCACAAATATGTGCCGAGGTAGCTCAGCCTGGGAGAGCGCTCGGCTGAAGACCGAGTCGTCGCATGTTCAAACCCTGCCCTCGGCACCACCATTAACCTAGAATAAACTTATATCAGGTTTCTTTCTTTTCCTGAAAGGAAGCTATACCTAAAACTGCCAACCGATTTGTGCTAAAACATACCGACTTAGTAATCGAATTCAAATAGAAATTATTTAATTCAAACAACTTCTCCGAATTACCAAAATTTTTTATATGTTATACTTAAACTATTATTGAGCATTTAAAATGAACGTAGGAATGCATATCCAGAAAAATATCAAAATAACCAGCTTATTCTTTTCAATAGCTTTTATCACGACAGCTACTCTGTATTGGTCTCTAAATTATGCGTTCCATACAGAAGTTTATTATCTTGGAATAACTGTCGTAGCGTTGCTTTTTCCTTTTCTTATATCCGTCGCTTATGGTATGGCAGTTAGTGCTAAGCGCGCAATAGATAATGGAATCAAGAGAAATGAAGAAGAGCTAGAGCACCAAATTGCTGAGATGCGCTCCGTTGAGAAAGAGAACGACGAATAAAGCGAAATATTTAGATCAAGTTTTTAGAATAAGCCATATTTAGCACAAGCAATAATTCTATGAAGAGATGCAGTGATGTACGAGATATACATCTATCTTCTAATTTCCATCGTCTTTGAATCCGGAGGCGGCATGTTATATGGCGTCGCAGTTGGATTCAACCCACTAGTGGTTTTTGCAACAACTCTCACAATAAATATTCTAACTGTTCTCGCCACCATATTCTTGATCAATAGATTATTAGAATGGAAAAAAGGCCTCAGAATCTGGCTCGAAAAAAGAACAGCTAGAGGGCAAAGACTCATTGACAAATATGCTGTAATAGGCATAATAGCTGGGGTCTTTGTGCTGTCGCCAATACAGGTAGCAGTTATTGGTCGTTTATGTGGAATTAGGTCGAGCAAATTTTATGGTCCATTGATCGGGGCTACAGTCCTTAGTGCTGTGGTATCTTTGGGAATAGCATTAGGCATTTTCAAGTTAATACTTAGGTGGTAATCCCAAGCGAGAAAATTTGTGTTTTTTTAGAAATATGCGAAAACTTTACAAAATTTAGGCATAAAGAAGCCCTGATATTCACAAACTCATCTTTGGTCCAAACCGTGACGTATACAACACAAGTTCTTAAGACCCCTTTTCGGAGGTGGCTCACATTTATTTACTTGATTTTGCCATGCTAAATATTGAGGATTATTTATGGAGCTTGATTCTTGTATTAAAGGTAGAAGAAGCGTCAGATGTTACTCAAACAAACCTGTTTTGAAGGAGCAAATTGAAGCAATTCTTGAAGCTGGAGTTTGGGCTCCAACTGCCATGGCAAGAGAACCTTGGAGATTTATCATCATAGAAGATGAGAAATTAATTAACTATGTCTCTGACGAAACGAAAGTTGCAGTCCAACAGATGATGCCGCCATTAGCCGAACGATACAACACAAAAGAAGACATAATTTGCTATAATGCACCTGTACCCTCATTCTTCATCTGTGCAGAAAAAGATCCACAATGGAGCACCATGAATCTGATTGATAGCGTTCTTGCGAGCTCAGAACATGTTTTTGAAAGCATATGAACTTGGGCTTGGAACATGCTATATGGGATTTGTTAGTCTACTAAATAGCAAACCAGAAATTCTAAAGAAAATCGGAGTCCCTGAAAACCACGAGTTGTTGGTTCCCTTTATCCTTGGTCACCCTAAAACAAAACAAGGTGCAGGCAAAAGAAAGAAACCGAATGTTCTGAAATGGATTAAGTAATTAAAGCTTTACAGGCAAGTTCAAATGTGAAAAGCTCCCGCTTTTCATTTAACAAAATCAGTTTTTTTTCTTTATTTTCTAACGCTTTTTGATTTGGCATTTAACCTTTGATTAATCCATTCTATTGTCATAAGTCTCTGGTAAAATCTTGGGAAATCCTTAAGAAAGGCAACGCAAACCGCCTTTGGTTATGAATAGTAGCAGACACGGCGACAAAGCACTAATTACTTAACGGATTTGATATTAATTGCCAAAATCATATTTTGATTCACTGAACAATTTCATCCGCAAGAGGCACCGATGGATCATCATCGCATGGATAGTTGCGGTGCTGCTTTCGCTTGTTCTTATTCCAAGCTTCTTTTCAGCTGTTTCCTATGACTTGACAGGCGGTTTTGGAGCTCCCTCAAACACAGAATCGGCTAAAACTGCAAACATAATTAGTGCTCAATTCCCAAGTTCAAATACAAGTAGTGAAGGCAGCATTTTAGTTGTAATCCAAGGCACTCAAGTATATTCTGACTTATTAAAACAAAAGGCAATGGCACTTAACACTACGTTATCTAATGATAAAGAAATCGGCAATTATACAGGAGAAACAAGCCTTTATTCCTTGGAAGCAAGTTTACTTAACTCATCGATACTTGCCATAATTAATCAAACGGCAAGTCTTCAATCAAACATAAACGCAATTAACTCAGGACTATTCACACTTCAGGATAACCTGTCTTATTTAATTTCAAACCTGTTTCAGTTGCAAGCCGGCATAAACCAAACAGCCCAACTAATATACGGTATACCGACAACGTACGTGGGTGTTTGGCAGGAAATAACTTCGCAAGGCGTAACTGACCCCGAAATGGCTAGCATCGACGCGAATACAACCATTTACAGTTTAACTTCCAATTTTGGAAACAACGCTCAATCCACAGGGTATTATATGGCGTTTTTCGGAGCGTGGATGGCCAGTTTCCAAGCTCTACCAGGCAGCACAACAGTGCTTGACCGCGAAGCTTTTGCTGTAAACCAAGCCGTCACGGCAATGTTAAGCAGTGGACAACTTGATGCCCAAACAAGCCAAATGGTAAACACAGTCGCATCAGGCCTAAATGTCAATAATTGGAATCAATTTACAGCATTACAGAACTTGACAATTACAACCATGGAATCAAACATCCCTTCTGAACTTGTCTCTTCACTTGGAACAACACCCCTTAAGTCTAGTAAACCATTTGTACTATCTTGGGCAATCACCATCAAATGCAACACTTGAAGATTACACAATTTCACTTTTAGAAAACAGTTACTCAAACTTGACTATTTCAGGGGCAGGTTTCACAGTTGACGATTTAATGCATTCTACCTATGATCTAGGTACATCACCGAACGCCACTCAGACATGGAGCTTAGCTTGCGAATTTATTTCAAACGCTACCCAAAGCACTTTTTCACAAGCTCCACTATTCACTATAAACGCTACATCTCTCAGCAGTCTTCTGTCAGAGCTTTCTCCAAACTCAACTGTTACTGACGTGAACCTTGCCATCAACAACGTAATTAATACGGAACCCTACACGAGTTACCCTTACATCCCATCAACCGCTTTGTCAGGCAATTTTGTAAATTCACAAAATAACACGATGCTCATAATTTTTGGTTTCTCATCGAATCCAGATCAAAATACAATTGCACGTGTTGAATCTGATGTATCAGAATTCTGGCTTACGAGACTTGGGATCAGTTTATGTAACTGGTGGATCAGTTTTGACTAAAGATTTAGAAAAAGCATTTGTGCCTGCACTTGAAATAACAGTTGGACCCGGAATAGCAATTTCACTTTTAATCGTTGGCCTTCTGTTTTTGGCGCCTGTTGCTGCTTTAATTCCAGTTCTTCTCGGAGGAATATCAGTTTCAGTTGCTCTTGCCGCTATTTACAGTGCAATTGTAAAAATAGGTCATGGGAACTTAACGTTCCTTACACCCACCTTAACGATACTTCTCATGTTGGGATTAGCCGTAGACTACTCAGTTCTGCAACTTAGACGCACAAGAGAAGAACGGCGAAAGGGCAAATCAATCGAGGAAAGCGTAAGTATTTCAATTAAATGGGCTGGCCAAGCAGTTCTAACAGCGGGTACAACTGTAATTGTCGCCTACATTGTTATGGCAGTGGCTAACGTTCCCATCTTTAGCGACGTTGGAACTGCAATAGCGCTCGGCGTTTCCATTTTGCTTGCGGCATCACTTACATTGCTGCCGGCTATTGAGATTGCGTTAGGTGACAAAATATTTTGGCCAGGAATCAAAAAGCTTGGGAAAGCGAAGTCTGATTCAAACCAGACCTTTCTAAGACGTTTAGCGCATGGCACACTTAAACGGAAAGTGCCAATAATAATCGTTATCAGCATAATAGCATTTAGCGCCTTCGTTGTCATGTATAACGCACCTACTAACGAAGATTTTCTAAAACTTATGCCAAACTTCCAAAGCAATCAAGGGCTCACCGTCTTAGCAGATAGTTTTGGAAGCGGAATAATGTCACCAACCTCCATCGTTGTAACAACTCCCACTCAGATAACATATGGAAATAACCAGTTTAACCAAACCTTACTTAATCAGATTGAACAAATCACGGCCACCGCGAAGGACTCTAAAGGAATAAGTACAGTTACAGGACCAACTAGACCTTTTGGCAATTTATTTAACTACTCCACCGTGGAAAACTTGTCTGAAACATTGTCCATGCAATATGAAAGCCAGATGTTTTCAACGATTGGAAAAGACAACAAAACAGTGGTGATTACGGTGGGTCTTTCAGATGCTGCCATGAGTGCATCGGCTAGTAATGCTTTACAGGGAATGGAGAAGAACATCAATAAGCTACCTCTAATAAATGGTGTAACAGTTCATTTTGGCGGAGAAACTCAGTCGTCATATGATAATCATACGTTCATGGTAAACCTGATTCCTGAGGTTGTGGTTATTCTTGCAGCAGCAGTATACGTAATTCTATTTTTACAGTTAAGATCTGCGTTCACACCTATTCGCCTAATAATTACAATCCTTTGTAGTGTTGTTTTTGCTTTAGCGATCACTTCAATTACATTCTACTTCATACTTAATCTGCCAATTTTGGACTTTGCGCCTTTATTCGTGGTTGTGACAATGCTAGGGGTCGGAATCGACTATGACATATTCTTCCTAACTCGCATCCGTGAAGAAGTTCTCAGCGGCAAAACAGACAATGAAGCAATAGTTACCGCCATTGACAAAGTTTGGGTAACCATCCTCGGCTTAGGACTTGTACTTGCCACCGTATTCGCATCACTCATTATAACAAACATTCCATTGCTTCAAGAAATTGCTCTTGCAGTCGCAGCAGCTATTGTAATAGATGTAACCATCGTTATTCTTTTCTTCGTTCCTTCACTAATGGGTTTAGCACAAAAATTCAACTGGTGGCCCTATAAATTATCCAGAAATAAACTACAGGAAAACAAACAAACTGAAGCAAAGAAGTAGCCGACAATTCGCAATAAAAAGTCAAAATTACTTTCTTCTTTCGCCTTTTGGCATTACAATTCCGTCGGGACTTCCGTAAAAAACTGCTTCTTCTTCCAAAAACAGTTTTCCCACATATGCACATGTAACGGCGTCAAGTTCATGATCACTCATTCCACTTGTAAGCCCCTTTATTCCTAAATTTTCTAAGCCAGTCCTTTAGTTTTTCGAGCCCTTTCTGTTTTCGAGGAATCCCAAGTACATCTTGGGCTCCTCCAGGATAAGCCTCTAAAGTAATGAAGTTTTCTTTGTTCAAGAATTTTTTTCAAGCGGATGCCTCGTTCCGTCAATTTTCTCATGGGACCAAGAGTCACTGGAAAGAATTTTATGCCTTTTTTCAAAAGCTCTCTATCGCATTCTCTTAGATGATTGCCGTTTCGTTCCTCAAGTGACTTTCTTCCAGGAGGCAAACTCAAAGGAGCATCAATGGCAACAACTCTGGGGCGGATTTGACTGATTTTTGATAATATTTCTGCGTCTGTATAGATTAAAGACGTTTCCACTTTCATATCTAAAAGCGTACAATAACCTGTTGGTCGTGTTTCTACTCCAGCTAAATCTAAACCAATAATTGACATTGTGTTTAACATAGAAAATGAAGCCTGCTAATAATTCTTACATAAAACAATCAAAAAATAACATGCCTCGCCCCGCAATCGAGAGGTTTTAAGGCTTATTTGTCAACAAAAAAATGGGTTTTCCCATCAATTTAACCATCAAAAGAGCGCTTTTTTAGCCCTTTTACAGGCAATGGATAGAAAGTGTTTTATGTACATCCATATGATAACATTGAACCGTAGGGATAATCATGGCAAAATGCCCAACCTGTGGAAAAGAAGTTAAAAACGCTACAAAAACTTGGAAGATGGCTGGAAAACCAGACAAAAAAGGAAAAAGAACACAACTTACCATAGCGCTATACAAGTGCTGTGATAAGAGTTTCCGCGAAGTCTTAGACAAGAAAAAAATCTAAACAGAATATCTTCCAGTTTCTTTTTCTATTTTTTCTATTTTTCAAGTTTGTGTTGTTGTCGATTTAATAAATAAAAGTTAGCTCACGTGTGCATTTTGTCAATTAATTAACGTGCAAACAGCATTTCGCCCATCTAAAATATCTTCAACACGCTCAGGAAATAATCCATTAACAACAAAGCATTCAATCTGCATTTTTGAAAGCAATTTCGGCAAAAACTTATCAACACTTGTTCGCTTACTCATTGCTCTCAAGCTGTTTAGCTGATATCTTGCAAATCAATTTGGCATCTGAATACTTTTTTGGGTCGCGTGTAAAAATTCCGTCAACATCAGTTACTAAAATCACTTTTTTTATGTGCAGTTGATTTGCAATGTAAACCGCAATTGAATCTGAAGTTACATCCCAAGAGTTTTCTAAAGGATCATTTTTTAACATAAAATTTGAAGGCAAAAAAATAGGCAACTTATGTAAATCAAAAATCTTCTGTATATGCTCAAGCTGATTAATCACTTGTGAACCCGTTATCAAATCTGACAGCAAAAAACCATATTGATCCATCCCTAAAATCGCCATCTGATGTGAAACAGAATCAGATAAACTGAACCTTTTATCTAAAACCCGCACAACATCAGCGAATTCGCCGCCTCCTGGAACCACTATTATGTTATGTTTCTTTGATTTAGCACTTAACTTAGAGCACAGGATCTTTAGTTTTTCAGGGTACAATGCTAAGCTACCGCCGATCTTTACTACTGTGGCATCCATCTGACGATTTCTCCTTCAAGTTTGCTGGCAGCCATTAAGGCAACGCCAAACGCTGGAGTAGCCATTGCAGCCTTGTTCTGCATTAATGTGGCTATATCAATTATGTCGTCAACGCCGACTTTTTCAGCGGCTTTTCTTGCTAGAAAGTCTTTGCCAAGTCCAGTAACCACGACCGGAACTTTATTGGAAGTTAGTTTTTTCGTGTAAGAGTAGACTTTGCTTAAGCCCTCGGCAACCTGTATGACTTGTTGGTCATAAATGTATTTTGCCATATCCATAATTTCTTTTTTTGTCAACATTTCAGTGTCTGCGCACACTACTCTTGCTAATCGTGCTAAAGCTTCTGGCAATTTTTTTCCTCGACCATCAGCCGTCTCACAAGTATATTGTGTCTCGCTGATGTTTCCTAATGCTAAGTGGACATCAGCAGATAACGCAAACAATTCAGATGCGACACCTGCAACGCCATTTTTTAATGGAACAGAATGGACAATTGCTGCAACATTTGTCCTTAAGCTTCCAGTGTAAACAAGTTCTCCGCATATGAGTTTATCCAAATCTGTTTTGCCCTTAGCAACAACTCTGCCCATCCACTATTGGGATTATGCTGGCGCTTGTGCTTCCAACATCAACAACCACACAATCCTTAACCATTTGTGCAACCAACCATCCAGTTGCAGCCCAATTTGCTGCAGCATAATCAAGCGGTTTGGATTCTGCATAGCTTATTGGTTCGAGTTTGACATCTGTATTCAAAACGTAGATTGGTACATTAGCAAAAGCATCTTTAACTTTTGCTAAAATTTTGAGGACTCCTTCACGTTTGGTGGCGTAGGCATCAGATAATTCAGCCGTCATAGTTACACCTAAGCCATCGAGGCTATCGACATTTAACCGATTTTTAAGCACTAAAAGCACTTTAGCAAGGTTTTCTGGTTGTTTCCAAATGGGGAAATATTCCATTTCTCCTCTGGCCTCTTGAAGCTGCGCATTTTTTGTGGTTATGTAGGCAGCTTTAGTGTTGGCGCCTCCAATATCGAAGCCTAACACGCTAACCAAGCTATTTTCCTCCGCTGATAATGTTAAGAATGCGCTTTTTAGCTTCTTCTAACTGTATCCCGGCGTGCTCCATGGAATCTCCTTGTCCAGCAATTAACCCGCAAGCTTTTTGATTATCTTTTAAGGGAAAAGGCGGTGAAACAACTTCGCTTATTTTAGCAATTTTTTCGAAAGTTTTTATTGTTGGCTTGGACGTTTTCAATTTTGCAAAAGAAACATAACCTGTAGTTTCAGGTTTAGTTGGAAATTCACCTTTTACAACGGCAGTGACCAAAGCTTCTGCAACATTGAAGTTGGCAACTCGGCTCAAGCCCACGTAAGATGTTGTTAATCGTGGATTAACATCTACCACAAACAACCTTATCTCTTCGTCAAAATCAAATCAACTCCAACATAGCCCCTTAAACCTTCAAAACAGCCAACAACCTTTTCAGATAGAGCAAATGCTTCTTGCTTAAGCTGGTGATCGAAGGGAACTAAGCCGCCTTCATAACAAGAATCATCGTCTGGGGTACCAGCTGATACGGTCTGCTGGTTTAGGCTAATTCCTAGAGCTTTGCCTTTCGTACAAAGTAAGCTGACGCTAGCGGCTTCTCCATCAATAAATTCTTGAACAATAAAATGGTCTTCTGCTGATTCCGCTTTTATTTTTTTTATGGCTTGTCTTACTTGGGCTTCTTCTTTTACGATGCTTAAGCCACTGCAGCTGACGCCGTCCACAGGCTTAAAGATCAAAGGATAGCTTAGTTTGGTTTTGATAGTCTGATTAACCTTTGTTAAATCATCTTTGACTACTAAATGTCAACGTTTTTGGGGTTGACAAATGATTCTTTTCTAAAACTTGATAAAGATGTAATTTATTCGCAACCTTTGAAATAGCGCTGGATTCACAATTAAGCGAAACCTTACCTGTTTTCTCAACTAGCTCTACAAAGGACTGCAGAGTTTGACCTGTTTCAGGAGCTATAACCAAAACAGCGTCATTGATTTTGGCAATGTTGGTTAAGAAATTTTTAACTTCCTGAGGATAAAAAATGGGTACGATGCAGTCGGCATTTATGGGCGAGTTCAATTTTGAAATTCTACTATCAAGCAAAACTGTTATTTCATGACCTGCCGCTTTAAAATCAGAAATTACTGTCCGCAGCATTCCGAATCCTTCCGATAAAACGCCGTCTGAAATTGGTTGACCTGCATATCCGCCGCTTGACATATGCTCGTAAACTATAATCCTCACGATAAAAGCGCCTTCATGGTTGTTTCTTCTTCACGCTTAAGGCATCTTTGATTTGGGTTAAATCTTTCAAAAAAGCCAAAACATGTTTCTTCTTTACATGTGGCATTACAACAACTCGAATGCAGTCATAACGTGGAACATACGATACAAACCAGCCTTGTAGCCAAAGTTTTTCTGCCAATTGTCTTGTGCCATCTGTACTTCGAAAAGCAACCATATTTAGCGTTGGCTCTACAACGAGGCTAAAACCTGCGTCTTTGAGGCCGTCAGCTAACACGTAGTGTTGTTTTCATGCAGTTGGACACGATTTTTTTGAACCCGTCCATGCCAAGATTCTTGAAAACTGCCCAAGCCGAAGCTGCAGAAGCCACCTGTTCTTGTTCCCACAAATGTGTATTGAAATTGGTCAGTCAAGTAGGGCGTTTCAGTTTTAATGAAATCCAGCGCCTCGGCATCTTTGAAAATGATTCCTCCGGCAGGAATTGCAGCCATACCCATCTTGTGAGGATCAACAGTTATGGATTTTACCCCTTCGAGGCTGAAATCGAACTGGGATTTCGAACCTTTCAGGAAAGGAATTACCAAACCGCCGAAAGCAGCGTCAACATGCAACCAAACATTATGCTCCAAAGCAATCTTCGATAACTCTTCGACGGGGTCAACAGTGCCCAGTTCAGCTGTGCCAGCTGTGCCAACTATAGCAACAGTATTTTTATTGACACATTTTTCAACCGAAGACAAAACAACCTTAAACGAGCCGTCTAAGTCTGCGTAAACTGGTTTCACATTCAACATGCTGCAAATTTTAGTGAAGGAAAAATGGGCAGATTCGGGCAATACAACTTCGGGTTGATTGGCACCTGCCTTATTTCGTGCAGCTAACAACGCAAGCAAATTCGCTTCGGTTCCGCCTGAAACAATAGAGCCAACGCAGTTTTTGCCATGCAAAAGCGTTGCTAATTGATTTATGACTTCTTTTTCAAGTCTGAACGCTTCCCGGAAAAAGACCGGGATCACCCAGATTTGAGTCTAAATAGAGTTGATATGCTTTTCTTGCAATAGAATGAGGTTTTGTGCACATAGAACACAAAATTTTGCCGTCTTCGTAGCGCTTGTCTTGTCGTCGAATTCTTTTTAGCTCGGCCAGCACAGTTTTTCGGTTTAAACCCTTAGGTTGCAATAGCTAAACCCTCAACTTATTGGCTTCCTGTTTTGCCTGTTTGAGCGTTTCAACCAGTTCACGAACTTGTTTTTCAGTAATTTGACCTTTGACCCTGTCATTGTTTGTGCATGCAGCTCCACGCGCACCTGCAATGTCAGCACCTAAACTGTAAACTAAAGGTAAATCCTGCTTTCTTAATGAACCCGCCAAAGCAGCCTCTAATCCAAACTTGTGCGAGCAATTCACGAATTTCGCAAGTTGCTGGGAAGTTAAGAAACTGAATAAATTTTTGTCGTCTTTAACAGCCGTGTCAAGCATTGCAACATCAACACCTGCCTTGCTTGCGATTTCAGGAATAAGCATTGGGTCTAAAGTGCAAGCTCTTTCTGCATCAGCGTAGCCAGCAGCCACCAATTTAATGTTAGGATTGCATTCTTTGGCTGCCCTGTTGACATTTTGCAGAAAACAAATGGCTTCTTGGGCTGTTTTTAATCCGGAAAGTCCCACTTTAATGTAATCAACGCCCAAGTGAAGCTGCACCTAACGCGGCTAATGAGATGGAGCCAGGCAGGTTCGGAACTTCGCCGATTGTGCAGCTGACCTGAATGTTTTTTGGCGTTATTTCTCTTATTCGCTTAATCACCCAGGGAAAATTGGCGCCTAACGGACCCTCCTGCGGGTTTTTAACGTCAATTATGTCTGCGCCCCCAGCAATGGCTTCAGAGGCTTCTTTTTCATTCATGGGACTTATGAGTAGCTTCAACTGGGCATCATAAACATGCGCATTGATGACGCCTTTAAAACTTTTGCTATTACTGATGGTTAGGTTTTTCTATTCGTTGAGAGTCAATTCACGAGTAAGGTTGAGAACTTGAAAGTTATTCCAGTAATTGATATTCTAAATGGCTTAGTGGTGCATGCAGTTAAAGGAAAAAGGCGAGAGTATCAGCCTCTCGAAAGTACCCTAACTAATTCGGTAGAGCCGTTGAAATGTTGCAAAAACGTTCAAGAAACTGGGGTTTAGCGAACTCTACGTTGCAGATTTAGATGCAATCATGAAGGCCAAAGCAAATTTTCAAATGTTCAAACATATCGTAGATGAAACAGGCCTTAATCTCATGGTTGATGCTGGGGTAAGTGACCTTGAAATGGCAAATCAACTTCTTACAGCAGGGATTTCTATTGTTGTTATTGGAACAGAAACCTTACGGACCAAAAGCTTTGTTGGTCACGCAGTAAAGGTTTTGGGAAGCAAAAAAGTCGTGGTTAGCATGGATTTTAAAGGCGATGAAATGCTTGTTAGATCAGAGTTTGTCAGCTGCAAAGACCCCGTTTTTCTTCTTCGCGAGTTTCGTGAAATGGGTGTTTTAAGAGTAATTATTTTAGATTTGAATCGTGTTGGAAGCAATGAAGGAGTTAGAGTGGATTTTCTAAAGATGGCTCTTAAAGAAAACATGGATGTTTATGTTGGTGGCGGGGTTAGAGATATTAATGACTTGATCGAGTTGAAAAATTTGGGAGTTTCGGGTGCGTTGGTTGCAACTGCTTTGCATTCGGGAAAAGTTTCAATTGAAGAATTAAAGAGGGCACAGTTGCTCTAGTTTTGTTTTGCTAAACATACAAGGCCGCCAAGCTGCGTTAGACGTATACCTGCTTTTGATTCAGAGTTTATTACGCGTGTTTTTACTCCTTTGTTCGCCGCAATCTGCATTAGTCTTTGAACTCGATATTTTTGCCGACTTTGTGAAAGATATTCATCTGTAAGCATGAGAAATTCCGACTTAGGTTTTGATTCTTGTTGAACGTCCAAAATTTGGTGTTCGGCTTCTTGAAGCGAAAAAAACACGAGATTGTCGGTTGCATTCAATCGTTTTTCAAGGATTTCAAGTAAGTTTTCTGTTTCTTCAGCAGTTGAAGAATTAATTAATTGTTTGAAGGTGGAGGTTTGAGTTAGCACTGCCACTTGTTGCGGAGTACTTGCTGAACCTGTTATGGGTGAGAAAACCGCTTTGTTGGGTCCTTGAAGAAGCCAATTATGGTGTCCTTTGATATGGTTTAGGAATTGTTGCGCAAAATCGGATCTTGGGGGAGAAGCGATTATTATGGTTCTTATCCCTTCCTTCAAAATTGGTCGTATCGCGTTTATGATAGATTCGTGAAAATTGTATTGTGCTTTTGGGTCATTTCTGTCGCCGTTTAAATCTATATTTTGTTGGTGTTTTGCCACTTGGCTGAAAATTTGCCATAAGGCAGCGTGATTTTGTTCTATTCCTATGAGAACGGCTACAGGATATCCACGTTTGTAAGATTTCGGCGACATTTTATTTCCTAAGTTGAAAGTACCAATGTACAGTATTTAGCTTTAGCATAAGGATCTCCAAAGAAATAAAGTAAAATCGGCATGTTTATGAAAGCGCAAAAACTGATTTAACAAGAGAACTATGATAGAAATTGATTCTGCAGAAGAGTTAAATTCAATATTAGAGAAAAACGAAAAAGTTCTTGTTTTGTTTTATGCAAACTGGTGTCCATATTGTAGAAGTTTTGTTCCGATCTTTAATAAGAAAATAGTAAACTTTGATTTTGGAAACGTAATCTACGTTCTCTTAGATGATTATGATAACCAATTATGGGATGATTACGATATTGAGGCTGTGCCAACTGTTATTTTATTTAAGAAAAGCAAGGTCACCAAACGACTTGATGGAAAGTTTGGCAGAGGGTTAAATGAAAAACAGCTTGACGCGTGGCTTAAAAACTTAAATTAGTAAAAACTCTTTTTAGCAACGAATGAAAATTCAAATTTAACTAATAAAAAAGAAAAAAAGGGTTTTTAATTTGTTTTAAGTTGTTGGCGGAGGTGGTGGTGGAGGTGATGGCGGAGGAGCGGAGGTCGGTTCACTAAAATTTATCGGTGCCTTCCCTGTCTGAACTACTGTAGTTGTTGCCCATCGATCAGTTAATTTTTGTCGTTTGTCGGGTCCGTTTGTTAAGATTGCTATTAGCCAGTCAAGCAAGAGAAATAGCCAAAAAATTTTGCTGATATTGCGGATGATTGATTGACCAAAAGTTACTCTATTGCCGCTTCTTGTTTGAACTCTTAATCCCATGAGTCTTTTGCCTATTGTTGCGCCCCAAACTACATCTAAGATGATGAAATACAGTATTGAAAGCAATCCGAAAATTCCAAAGGTTACCCAGATTCCACCGTATAAGAGAAAGTTTCCGGTTGCAAGCGCTGCGACTGCTATTATAGCACCTATTATGACTGTAACCACAAATATTATTAGGCCGTCAATGAAGTAAGCGATTAAGCGTATTAGCCAAAGGGAAAAATCAAGTTGTCCACTAGTTTGTGCACTATTACTGCTACTTGTCATTTAATAAAATCCTCTACATAAATCGTTGTTGCAGTAGTTATTAACATTTTCTATATAGACAATTAAGCGCTAGAAAAAAGGGTTATGTAAAGTTCTTAAGGCTTGACTCTCCATGTAAACTTTCGAGGCATGACCTAAATTTCAAAATTAAATTATGTTAGGCAAGACTTGAAAAGCAAAACAGTTTTGTTAACAATGTCAGAAAAATCACTTAACGCATTAAGCAAATTCTCGCCATCAATAACCCCCACCTCGTTGAGCGCAATGTTGAAACGAAAATCCAACCACTTATTCACTTGAGCATCTACGGCATCTGTGAATAATTCGTCACCCTCTTTCAAAGGAAAATGGTTACTACTGGTTTTAAAATAAGCGTCCAATTTAGGAACAGGAAAACCTAGAATCTGAGACGCTCCAGTAGCGTTCATCTGAGCGCACATGTAAGCTCCAATATTTGTGCTTTGCAAAATGGAGGCAACAGTGACGAGAAATCTGTGCTTGTCAATATTATTAAGTTCATTAAGCATCCAAATCTTATGTCCTTTTCCTAATTTATAGGGTTGAATGATATTCAGAGTTGTTATAGCATCCTGCTTGAAGATACTTCTAAATCTTCCAAGTTGAGAGTTGAATCCTAAAACATCACTTCCAATCGGAAAACTAACTTGCCTCTGAATTTGTCGATTCGTAGTCGTTCGTTGTGGTCCAACGAGGAATAATTGCCATGCTAAGTGGTCGAGAGCACTCCTGAGATTTTGAATAGCGTCTCCTGCAATTATAGCCAAACAAATTGGAGCAGGTTTCACACTTGATACATAATAAATCAATCTACGGTTCGCATCGCGCTTGGTGCTAACTTGATAGGGTTTAGAATCGAAGAAATCTTTGATTGCAATGTTGAGGTTAATGATGTGCTCATTAGCACGTTCAATTTTGAACTGAATCAGCGCAAGCCTTTCATCAACAGTCATATTCTCAACTCTTTACGTTTTGTTGTCTGATTGTTTTAAGTATTTAAAATCTGTCCACTGAACTCTTTTACTTGTTTTTTCTTTTGAGGTTGATTGATTTTGAGTTATCCAGCAAGAAAACAAGGTTCTAATTATGGCTCTATTCGACTGCAACAGTCACTTTTTCACAGTCTCCCATGAAAAGTGGCTGACAGCAGTAAGTTGCACAGAACCTTTTGTTCGATGCTAAATGCCCGAACAACCCTGTGGCTGTCTTAAGAAGTATGCCTCGAAACTTTACAAAAAAAGATTTTAGAAGATATGCACAAAGAACTTTACAGTTCCGAAAAAGGCAAGGTTTTAGGGTTTGAATCCTACCAAAAGCGCTATTTCCAGCCATTTCCAATAGCAGTCTACATCGGTGAAACCTATTTGCTTTAGCCACTTAAGTTGTGTTTCGACGTCTAAGAGTTTGTTTGATGGATCTTCGGTTTCGGGAGTAAAACCTGTTGCTGTTAGAAATTTAAGATGAAGGTTTTGTGTTGATGAAGAGACGTGTTCTAAATTGCAGAATACCCCTTTTGAATTTAACAATTTGAATACTTCTTTGTATAACTGTTTTTTTCTTGGATGAGTTAAATGGTGAATTGCTAAACTTGACACTATTGCGTCAAAATTTCCAAGTCGCTCCTGGGGCAGTGGAGAACTAAAATCATGTTTTATTATGGTCACTTGTTTGTTTTGGGAGAAACGCTTCTGGGCTTGTTCAAGCATGGGTTCTGAGAAATCTAAAGCAACACCTTCAGCTTCTGGCCTCTCAAGTTGAACTAGCGCCAGTAGCCGTCCGTCTCCTGTTCCTAAATCAAGTACTCGCCGAGTATGCGTTGGAATTTGTTCCAATAATGCTCTTTCTCCTTCTGTTCTGTGAGGAAGTTTGTCTGCTCTTGCTAGATACGCGAGAGCATGGTCAATTGTTTGCCATTCGCTGGTGGGTTTGCCTTCTTTCTCCATTTTTCATCGCTTGCTTAAAGATTTCATCATGTATTTAATTTGTGCTCTTAATAAATTCAGAACCATTGTTGTTACCCGAATTTATTTATTTTTTATAAACAATGCTTATATCCATAATTCCATTTAGTTTGAAAGATAATTATACGGAAGGGAGTTCTCTAAAATATGGAGTTTTGTCCAGACTGCGGCTGTCGGCTTGAACCTAAAAAAAGTCAAGACGGCGTAGTGCTTGCATGCACAAAATGCAGTTACGTTAAACAGGCCGAAAGTAACAGATCGCAAGCCAGAGTAGTAAGAGTTATCCAACCTAAATCTCAGCCATTCATGACTATCATTAGCGAGGAAGACCAAAAAGTAAAAACTTTACCAACTATCCACATGAAATGTGAAAAATGCGACAACACAACAGTTTATGTTTGGCAAGTGCAGACAAGAGGTGGAGACGAGGCTTCAACTCAGTTTATGCGCTGCACAAAATGTGGGCATACCTTCAGAGAATACAGTTAACTTGCTTGTTTTTTCGAAAGTTATTAAAGGCTTGCTATCTACAATAAAGAGCGGAGAATAATAATGCCCAAAAAAGAAAAACCGTTAACTAAGAAAGAAAGAGACGAGAAAAGAAAAGCAAAAAAAGCAAAGCAGAGCAAAACACAGACTTCTTAGAAATTTTAAGCAAGTTTGCTCATGCTTCTCCCTTTCTAGTTTTTATTTAATAAATATTTTATTCTTCAACTGATTTCAAAATAACGGAAAATAATAGAAAAATAATAAAGAGATTTGGAATTTTGATTCCTATGGTGAATTGATTATTCTTGTATTGTAGGTTTTGATGTATGCTTGGTGAATTGCATCGGTGGGATAGCTTTCTGTCTGGAGATAGGGGAAGCTGGTCATTGATTGGAATGGAAGCGGATCAACGGTGAATGGCACGTATGGTAAGCCCAAGCCTTTGAACCAACAGTTTGTTACCACAAAGTAGTCTCGGACCATGCCTTTTGGAACTGGAGGTAAGTTTGCTTGGAACTGTAGAGAAACTTGGTCTCCTTGGCGTCCTATAACAAATTGATTGTCGGTTGAATGCAGCAGTGAGGTTACATCGCCGTATCTTGTGAAGGCCCCAGTGGCAGTTGAGTTTGTGCTGAATGCCAGTTGGAGATCAGCGTTTGAGGGGGATAGAGTGTGAACAATTGTGTTTTGCTGGGCTGTCGTGTCTACCCCTATATAATCGAACTCAACGTCTTGATAGTAGTTTATTCTTAATTCGTAATTGTTGGTTGGAAACAGACCTGTTAAGTTGACCACAAAAACTTGGTCTGTTGTTGCAGGTATTGGAAATTCTCTGTCTGAAGGAACAGGAATCCAGCTTCCGTTTTCAGCTTTAACTTCCATGTATGGTGGCGGTGAAGGCATTACTCCCGGTTTATTAGCGTAACTCATAAAGTTCGAGCCTCCAGACGAAGTGCTTGGCCACACAATTTTGGCGCCAACTACAAGATTGATTTGCTTTGCATTTGTTAAGTCGCCAAGGTTAAGCGTAATGTTATTCCAGGTCCATCTTGTGGCTGTTGTGAAATTATTATCTAAGTTGGAGATTATGGGCAGAACATTTTGTCCTTTCCCATCTACTGCTGACACTGGAGTTGCCGCGTTCTTGCTTACTGTATAGATCGTTCCTTGATCTGTGAGATTATAGACAAATGTGCTTTTTGTTGAAAAAACATCAGTATTGGCTGGGTGATCAACTGCAAGAAGTTTAACTGAGTCCATGTAAAATATTTCGTCTTGGGGTTCGCTAATTTGTAAATTATAGACTCCATTGAGCGGTTGAAGTTGAGTTGAATCTAATTTTATGTAATCAAACGGATAGTTGTAGGAGAAAACCATAGAGCCATCTGGCTTAAAGTACTCTAAGAACCCTAGCCAGCCTGTTCCATCATTGACATCTGCAACGTAATTATAGTTTATTCCATTCCACGCCGACAGCACAGGACAGGAATTCTGTGTTCTAACATAATTTGCGGTTACATAAGTTACACTTTCTACATCTATTGTTTTGCTGAGACTTGTAGAGCCGTCATTCCAGCCTGTGAACGCATAATTTATTTCACCCCATCCGCCCTTTATAACAAGTGTATTTGGCGGAAGAACAATTGTATGTGGTCCAGCAGTAACCAGAGACGTGTAGGGACTATTATGAGGTGCGCCGTCCAAAGTAAAGGGCACTCCATCTTGATTTATGATTACGTGCAAAGTGTGTTGACCTGTTGGGACAATGGTAAGATGCCCAGTTTTACCCCCGACAGTTACTTGATAATTTCCAATACTGTCCTCAGTTATTGTTGCATTTATGGTTGTCGAAGCTCCTGCTGCCAAGTCCACTTGAACGTGTTGGTCAACTTGGCCATTCACTGAGACGGGTAATGAATAACTGATTGTTTCGTTTCCTGTGTTAATTACGTCAACTGAAACGTTAACTGGTTGTGAAGGCCAGCCTTCTGTGGGACTTAGAAGCATGTTGGATATTTGAAGTTCAGTGGGCATTGGAGTAGGCGTAGTAACAACTGTAAACAATCCTAACTGATCACCTACTGTAACATTATACGCACCCACGTTTGTTTCGGTTACAGCAAACGAGACTAATTGTGATTCATTTGCTAAAAACGTTAATTTTTTTGTCTCTTCAACTGTACCGTTAATTTTAATGCTTAAAGAATAACTTCCCTGAGAATTTGCTAAGTTAACTACCCCTACTGAAACGTTTACTGGATGATTAACCAGCGCTTCGTAAGGGTCAACCGTTAGGTTACCTACCTGAAATGAGCTTACAGCTGGAGCAGCCGAGGAATAGATAGTGTTGTTTTGAACATAGTAGAAAGCGCCTACCTCAGCTAAGGAACCAATTACTAAAAAGCATATCAAAATAGTTCGAGACTTGTTGAGGAATGAACGCGAAGCCAATCTTCTCATCTCTTATTCAGCCAAAGTATGTGGATATTGGTAAATTTAATACTTGTTCTTTCCCGCAGATTTCTCTCATCTATTAAAAGCATTCAAATCTGCAAACTGTGTTGAAGTTATTTTCGTCGCGTTGTTCGATATCGAACCCAATCGATGACTGACTTGAATAATTAGGAAAATCTTATTTAACTAATCAGGGCTTATGGAGAAACTAATTTTCATTAAGAAGGAGCGGCGCGGGAATGTCGAAACCAAAAGAATATTCGTGGATGACTAAAAATAAGTTGATGACTTACACATTTGGGGCGCTCGTTATACTTGCAGGTGTTTCTGCTATCTCTTACTGGCCTACTTCTATTATCATCTCGGTTATTGCCGTCGCGGTTGCTGTTGCTATAGATTATTTGCTTTCAAAGGTGATGAAGGCTAAAGGACCCGTGAACATGATGTCTGCCGCTGTTTTTGGGTTGATTGTAGCTCTTTCATATTCTTTAGGTTTGCCTGCGCGAAACACAGTAGAGATATTGCCGCTTACGGCTCCTCAAGCATATTACTTCGTTGCTGGAATTACGGCTTTAGGCATTATTGTTTTAAAGAAGGGTCAAAACTTGCTTGGAAGAAAATATGTGAATCCTGCGGCAACGGCTAAGCTTTTGGTTCTGATTCCCTTCTTGAATGTGATTTTGATTGCCAAAGACCATCTTGTAACAAGCTTCAACGGCCAAGGATTGCCTCCATTAACTAGTGGAATCGGATATTCTGGTTCAGGGTCTTTTGCTTTTTGGATACAGTCTTGTCTTGGTAACTCCTCAGTTCAATCGACTCCAGCCGCTTCGGATGTTTTCTATACTTATTTTGTTCAGAAATTTCACGGTTGGGTGGGCGGTGCTTCGAGCTTAGCCGTTATTGTGGTTGGAGTGGCATTATTCATTCTATGTCGTAAGTACATTAAATGGAGAGTAACCGCAGCCTATTTGGGAACAGTTACTTTGATGTCCCTTCTCATGACGTTTGCATATGGGGGGGATCCGCTTCTCAGATTAGGTTTTGAATTGTTTATCGGAAGCTCAATTTTCTTAGCGTTTTTCATGGCAACGGATCCCGCAACTACTCCATTGACATTTACTGGGCAAGCCATATTCGGAGTAGGTGTAGGCGTATTAACTGTAGTTATTCAGACATACATGAACTTTTTAGGAGGTTCAATACTTGCACTTGTAATAATGAATTTAACTACACCATTACTTGATAATATAGGACTACGCAAACCAACTTTGGAAAAGAAAACGCCTCATCTTCCAAAAGCCAAGCAATTCGAAACCGTAACAACAGTCGAGTGCATAAGATGCGGCGAATGCATGCTTGTATGCTGCCATAATTTAAGCCCAATATTGATCAAAGAAGCATTTGACAAAAACAACGCGAAAAAACTCATAAAACTCAAAGCAGACCTATGCGACGGCTGTGGACATTGCAGCTATGTCTGTCCCGCGAGGATTAATTTACAAGGATCAGTACTCCGAGCAAAATCATCAATGCGAAAAACACAAGAGCCATAACCTTTTCTTTTAGCTACCAATTTTAACAAGATCAGAAATTAATAATTTGCCAATGAAGACAATTGCACGAAAGTAATGGAGTTACAGTATATTCTGTTTCTCCAAAATGACTGAAAAACAAAGCGGTTTATCTGAGGCACATTTTTCGGATTTAACATGACAATCTTAATTAACAGTAAACTGACCTATTGCCTCGATCATAATGCCAAAGACCTCTCCATTCTGGTTCATTCGAGACGGGGAAAAACTAATTCAATGCACTAAAGACGATTTTGACAAAGCTATCGTCGAAGGAAAAAGTGTGAAGTACCGAGGTTACGCTAATAAAAAACAAGAGCGCATAGCGGATCGAGCTGAAGAGGCCAGAATGGCATTTGTGCATAAACCTGATTTATCCCTTAAATTCAGAGCTGCTATAACTAATCCAAGAAATGTAGTTGAGGTTCAAGTAATTTTGGTTGCTGATCATGATTTTTGGCAGAGAGAATCTAAGCGACCTAAATATCAAGAATAACCTCTGTTGAATTGAAGAAGCCAAGAAAAAACACATTCCAAACTGGTTTTTTTGCTAAAATTATTTATGTAACTATTACGAAATAGCAAATCGGTGAAAAGACATTAATAAGAAAGCTTTGGCAGCCCTTGTAATATTTTCTTTAATAATCACATTGGTTTTCGTTTATGCCAATTTTACGGGTTCCTCAAAGCCTTATCAAAACTTGAGCCCATTACTAAATCCCACACAGACGCCAACACAACCTCCTGTTCAAACTTCAACAGCTCCAACCGTTTCTTCAAACGGCTAGTAACGAAATCGGCATTTGTGTTTGTTGTAGATTTATTCGCCTCTGGTATCGTTTCTACAACATTCCGATTTTGGCCTGTACTCTACTTTTTTGTTTCTATCTTTATGGTGCTTTTCACATTCTTTTATTCTGACAAGCATCCACTCAGTTTCCTCATAAACACAACCGCAAAGCAGAGTCTTAACAGTCAAAAACGCCACTCCTCATAACGATGCTAATGAATCAAGAATTAGACACCGTACCTCATAACGATTCCTCTCAGAACATTGTTTTTTAGCACATAACCTAAATAAACCATTTTTCCTAATCTCATTTACCTTGAACTTCGAGAACGTTATCTTCCCTGATTCTGTAGGCTTTCAATGTAAAAACTGTGGAGTGTGCTGCCGCATGCAGCCACCAGATGTAAACGCGAAAGAACAAAAACTGATAGAATCAAGAGGCTTCAAGAATTTTTTAGAACATCCTAACGAAACAGGAATTGCTTGGATACGCCGAAAAAAAGATGACAGCTGCTTTTTTCTTACAAAAAACAATAAATGTGCAATTTACGAATTGAGACCTTCCGTTTGTCGATTGGAACCATTCACCATAGCTGACTATGACTACGAGAACAACAGAATAGAATTGGAACTAAATTTTCCATTTTCAAGCTGCTGCTTAGGCATATGCGACCAAACAAAATTGCCTGTAAAAGAAATCGCAAAAGCCGCCCAAATACTCGTACAAAAAATTTTAGTCCTAACCGCCAAAGATCTCGATCTTCCAGTAGCAGACAAGAAAGTTTATTCTGAAACTCGGTCAAGGATCCTTCGCAGAAAAATAGAATCGGCTAATCTACAATTGTAGTTATTATCCAATCTACAAAGAGCCTTCAAGCAATCTATTTTAGATATGAAAATACTCCAGATAGGTTAATGCGTAAAGAAAAAGATGTATTGAGATTAAATTTGGATAAAGTTGAGCAATCTTTGACCAGCGTGGAAAAAAATTGGAAAAAGATTGATGATGAATTAGATTCAAGAAAGATAGGAAGAAAAGATACGCCCTTCAACGCCGATATTAAATCAAAAATGATGAGTGCCTATGGTTTTTTAGACATTTTACTTAGTGAGGGCATTGAACCTTTCTCAAAAGAAAGTCTTGAAGACATTTGCGAATTAAATAATTTAGTGCATTACGGGTTAGATACTCGATTAAGGCAAGAATATGTTAAAGCAATTACTGCTAATTCAAAAAAATATTACAGAAACATTGATCCAATCATTCATTGGTACGTCAACCATATGAAGAATGAGCCTCATCCACTAAAAGTGGCATCAGAAGTATATGTCGCAATACTTGGATACCCCCAATTGTTTATTGAAGGCAATCATAGAACAGGCAGCATTATTTCTAGTTGGATCAACATGTACTATGGGTATCCACCTTTCATTCTGAGTGAAAAAAACGCGATTCCTTATTTCGGACCATCAGCCGAAATAAAAAAGTTTGCAAACAATAGCACTTGGAGAGGAAGATCCAGGTTACCAAAATACAGAAAGTCATTTAAAGAATTTTGGGAAAAATACATAGATTGGAATTTTGTGATGAAAGTTTCTAAAAATTAAATATAAAAAAGCAGAAGAATGACATCTATTTTTTTGTATTGTATCGTTTCTAACACAAAAAAAGATAGAAGATTATTTTGTGTAAGCTTCGACGAGGTCGCGTGCAGTAATAATGCCTATTAACTTTTCGTCTTTGACTACTGGCAAACGTCGTATGTGTTTTAGAGCCATTGTAGCGGCAGCTCTATGAACGCTTGTGCCGGCAGGAATCATGGTTAGAGGTCGTGAACATTCAGGTCCTACCTCTGTAAACAACGCTTTGCCTTTGGCTAAGAAATTTGTTAGCAGGTCTCGTTCAGTGAAAATCCCAAATGGTTCTCCCCTGCGGGTGATTATAACACTGCCAATGCGTTCCTTACCCATGATTTTAGCTATATCGAACACAGATGTTTCTTCATCAGCTTTTACAACCTGTTTTGTCATGAAGTCATCAACTTTGACCTCAGTTTCAGGAACATCAGGTAAACTCTTGATTAAGTCCGAAGCAGTTACGATACCTACAAGGCTTCCAGCATCAAACACCGCAAGTCTGCTTTTCTTACTAATCATTAGTTTGGCAACTTCTTTTATCTTAGCTGTCAAAGAAACACCAGATAAGGGATAAGACATCACATCTTCGACTTTTTCATCTTTCAAAAACAGTCCAAGAGCTAAAACCTTGCTTAACAAATCCCTCTCAGTAACTATCCCCACAGGCGTTCTATACTTCATCTACGATTAGGCTTCCGATGTGTTTCTCACCCATCATTCGAGCTGCATCATTAAGCGAAGCTTCCGGAGTTATGGTAACAACATCAGTGGCTCATAAGTTCCTTAGTTGTTCGATAACGTGGCAAATCACGCTTGTATTGCTCATAAGCAATATCGACGACGCCCGGCAACTTTCTTTTTATTTCTTCTTGAGGTGTCGCCAAAAAAATCCCTCAATATTATAATGATTGAAATGTCTAATTAATCTTCCACACTGTGCCTCTTGTAGGAAGCATTACCGAATCTTTTTATGAGAAGGATTTTAGAGATTGATAGGGATTATTTTGAAACGCGAAGAAGCGATATCAGTCCTAAAGGAACTTCTTGACAATTGCAAGGGCCTTGATGGGCATTATTTAGAGTTAACATCGCCAAGCGCACTTGCATCTACTGAAGGTGGGTATCAAATTATTGTTGGAAAAGCTCTTGACGAAAAAACAAGAAACTGCATACAGTCCATACTAGTGAAACGTCAACTTACGTATCAATCAGGCAACCTGTGGAAAACAAAACGAACAAAAGCCAAAGAACCCGATACGCTCATTATCTATAAACCTAAGGACAAGATTCCCGCTATAAGCAAAGCATCTTAATTTATAGTTTTCATTTTGTTTTCTAGATATATGCTTTTCATAAGGTTTATCTTTGAAGCACTGCAAGCTCCAAGAGATGTTTTTTCAATGTACAAAGAAGACTTGACAAAATTAGCGAAATATGCTTCTCAACAAACCTTATTTTAAAATTATGATCTAATCATTTATCCGATATAAAATGTCTAAACGAAATAGATTACCTAGGTTTGTTATGTTTCCATTCCTCGCTCTCACATTTTCCATAGGTTGGTTTCTATCATTGATGAACGAAAGAGTGCCGACAAAAAAGAAAGCCCACATGCCAATTTGATCCGTTCGTATTACGTCTAATGGAGAAATAACAGCTTAAACTGGTTCTTTCAAAATAACTTAACTCTCTGTCCTTCTTCTTATCCATAAACTGCCTGAACCTATTCCATGAGTAGCTTCTGCATTATTTAGAGAAATATCTCGGTAAGAAGGGAACACAGTTGTTAATTCATCTGCAAATCTGCGAGCCATATATTGACTTGCCCATAAGATTTCAAAAGCACTATTGAATGCTAAGAACGCTTGTATGAGGTATTGCTCTGTCCAAAACCAATGGTTGTCAACTACCCAGTTTTTAGGGTACTCTCCAGGCAAGAAAATGTCGTGGCAATGAACGATAACCCCATTTTTAAGTCTAGGCAGGATCTCTAGGTACTCGTATTTTACATCCCCACCAATTTTAAGGACATGCGTTGAATCTATGAACAAAATATCATTTGCTTCTAAATCACGGAATAAATCTAAATCTACTTCTTCGAGGGGTTTTTGAATTAATGCGGATAATCCTGGAAAACCTTTTTTCAATGTATCATTTGGATATGGTTCAATGGCGATAAGTTTGCTTTCGATTCCCTCTTTTTCCATGTTTAGAAGGCATGCTTTTGCTGAAAGAAATGTTGAGAATCCAGAGCCAATTTCAACTATTCTTTTAGGTTTAAAATGGCGAATCATTGAGTACAAGACTTCAGCGTCGCCGGCCTCAAAACATGAATTCTTTAGGTAAAAATCATAATTCTGCATTGACTCACTTTTTGCTTTCGGAAAATCAAACTCATTGATAAATTTGGGAAATACCTCATGCAAGAATCTTAACTGTAAATTTGTATTCATGTCTACTCCAATAAGATCAGAATCCTTTTCCCACAATTCATCCTTTAAAGTGCTGGAATCAGGAATTGGAAAATAGAAATGGTTGGGAGTAATGTGAAAGCCAGCTTGCTCAAATATGCGATAACACTTTTTGTCCGAAGCCAATCTTGGCAAAACCTTGCTGATGGCTTTTGCAAGATTGTCCTTTAAAATTCTGGACAAATATCAATGCTCCATTGCGTTGTACTGTTTTTACTTAAGTTAAGCAATTGGCTAATTATTCTTTTGGGTTTATGGTATTCTCTCTTTTCTCCTTAAATAAAGAAAGGGAGGCAAATCATCAAAAACTTATCTTATTCTGTGGGCTGATGAATTGGACGTAACCCGCCTTTGGGCTTAGTAATTTTTATTATCCTCGCTAATACGCAATCCCTAAAGTCTTACTGCATTTTTTACTTTAGCACTCTGAAATCTCTTGAGAGCTTTCCAACTCTTCTATAGACCTAGATATCGTCACCACATGCGCGACTGCTTGAACCATACCAACTGGAATGCATATTTTTGAACTTCTGAATCTCTTCTTCATTCCGAGACTCTCGGCAGCATCACCGGTAAGTTTCACGTTCAAGAATTTTATTACCCAAGTCGCGGTGTCAATTTTTGCTCCTTTTACTTCTCCAATGATATGTGCACCTGAAGTTACTACCTGTAACCCTATAATTTCTTCAAAATTTATCAAATATTTCACCTAATACTTATTTTGATTTGTTTTCAATATATGTTTTATCTTTTCTATTTCCTTTCGCGTGTGTTGACTGGAATTAAGTCAAGATTTGACTTATTCCTTACTTGCAAAGAAGCTACTTTTTTTGCTTTGAAGAGAATTGTCGCTTTCCATTTGTATAAATACGTTTAGAATTCGGGCGGGATACAGTTAATTTGGGCCGGTGTGCTGGACGTTACCCGCCTTTGGGCTTAGTAATTCTTATCCGTTTGGCTTCTTCTTTATCCTTTTATAAGTATCATTCCATTCTATCGATGAGACTCTAAGTTCTTCATTTTCTTGATAAAGCGATTACTTATTAATTGGAAACGTAATAACAAATTTGGTTCCCTTTCATTCTTGGCTTTCAAAACTGATTGTTCCATTCAAAGCTTCAACTAGACGTTTAACAACCGCTAAACCTAATCCTTGACCTTTCGCTTTGGTCGTTACCATAGGTGAAAACAACTTATCCTTGATTTCTTCAGGAATCCCAACACCAGTATCCTCTATTATTACCTGTACATTGTTGTCATTTTTGCTACTACTTAATTTCAATTTGCCCCCAGTCGGCATAGCTTGAATAGCATTAATAAATAGGTTAGTTAAGATTCGCCTAATTAATGAGCGGTCTGAATTGAATTGTAAATGAGGGCTCGATCTCCACTGAAACATCCAAATTATTTTGGCGATTAACCGATTGTAAAATACTCGTAACTAAATCATCTAAGTTAAATTCTGAATATTCCGTTATTATTGAGCGCGAATAGTCCTACAAATCAGCCACAATCTTGTTAACGTAGTTAACGTTTGTTTCTATATTATCTAAACTCTGCAAACCTCTTTTCTTGTTTCTGACTCTGGCATTGATGTAAGATATTCTTTAAGCAAGTAAATGTCTCCAACAATCGCTTGTAGGGGGTTGCGAATGTCATGTCCAACCATGCTAGCAGTTGCGCCAATAGCAGATAGCCTCTTGGTTTTCTCTTCCTCAGTTTTATCTTCAACGACTACTATGATACCTCTCTCAGAAGGATACAGTGAAATTTCAAATGTTGAAGGCTTTTTGGTCTCTCTGCTGATTGTATTCATCATAAAACGAGCGCGCTTTCTTTGTTGAAGCAAAGTTAAGTAAGGCGCTACGTCAACAGTAATCATTTCAGGTAAGACAGCGTAAATTTTTTTCCTAGGGCATCTTCAGCTTTCACGGTTGTAATTCTTTCGGTAGCCTTATTCCAGTGGATAATAGTCAAGTCCCAATCAGTCGCAATGAACGCTTCATCAAAATCTTCGTACAAATCAGAGTATCGTTTGGGTCTATAATTGACATCTTTACTCTTGCTTTCAATATTTTCTTTAGAAAGCGAGATATCTTCTGTCGTGAGAATCCCACTTCAATATTAAGGTTTATAATTATTAAATGTTCTGTGAAAACCGTTAACTTACGTTGTGTTTTCTTACTTGCAAAAAAGGTTCAATTTTTTGAAATCTGAGATTGAATTTGAATTAATTTGCTATTTTTCAAATCATATCCCAACTCTGTCCAATTGATTCGTTTCCTCATGTCTTCTGTTTTGCTTAATCCTGCACTTTTCCTGTTGTTATTTGAAAATTAAGCTCAGTTTTCCAGTATTTTTCAGGCACTTGCATAAGTTTTATAAATTGATTAATGCTATACCAGATTGAGGAGGATTTAAGAGGAGTTGAAATGAGAATTGGCTAAGAATTTTACCTGGTGTAGAAATTAAAGTCGTAAAAGAAATAGTCCCGCAACAACTCAATCCATCCGGAATCGTTGGAATCATCGGATCGGCTGAAAAAGGACCAGTATTAATGCCTAAGCCCGTCACTAGCTTTAGAGAATTTCAAGAAATCTTTGGGTCTGATGTAAGTAAAAGCTTGACTAAAGAAGTACGCCTTTGCTTTTTAAATGGTGTTTTTGAGGTTTTTGCAACCAGAATTGAAGCCGCCGGGTCACAAAGTGCGAGTGGAATCATAAAAAACAGCGATGGCGAAGATGCCATCAAAATTGAAGACAAAAATATGGGCGAAGCAGGCAACGCCCTTAGAGTAGGGGTATCAAAAGGAACCGCAGCAGGAACTATGTCTGTTCAAGTAACAAATGGCGTAACCTTTGAGGTTTTTGACAACTTAGTGGCTGACAAAGCCAGCGACATGTATGTGACCAGCATTTTAAGCAATCGCTCAAAGATGGTGAATGCGTCAGACAAGTGGAAGGAACCTAAAGGCAAAGATGTAAAGCCGCAAAAAAGAGAGCTATGCATGGGAGAAATCACCTTATCTGGAGGCGTAACGGCACAGCCAGAAATGAAAGATTATGAGAAAGCGCTCGAAATGTTAGAAATGGAGCCTGACATCGATTTAGTTTATGCAGGTGACACATGGGATCCTAAGGTTCATGCTCTAATTGATGCTCATTGCCAAAACATGAGTAAAGATGCTAAAAATCGCATCGGCGTTGGTACAGTAGGGCCTCATGAGAAAATCGAAGACATCGTAACCAGAACCAGTGTTCTTGCAAGTGATAGATTTGTCATTGTTGCTCCGTATGGGCTAAGTGGCGCAATTTCAGGATTGATAGGCAAGCTAAACTACTACGACTCGCCGACATTCAAACCGTTAACTGGAATCGCTGATGTTGAAACAAGATACACGCCGTCACAGCTGATGGAACTACTGAAAGCCGGTATTTTAGCGATTGAAACCAGACCAGGCAGAGGCATAATAATAGAAAAAGGGATCACAACAAGCAAAGAGCAGATAAGTGTTATGCGAGTTGCGGACCACGCTGTTAGAGGAGTAAAAAACGTTGCTGAAAACTTCATTGGCACCTTGAACACTGCTGGAGGACGAGCTGCTCTAAAGGAGAAAATCACAGAGTTCATGCTTAGCATGGGAAGAGAAGAGGCAATTGTTCCAAGCACAGATGGCAAAGAACCAGCATTTCTCGTTGACGTATACTCATCACAGATGGATTTCGCTCAAGGCATCGTTCGCGTTGACCTAGCAGTCAGACCCGTAAGAGCCATAGATTACATATACGCGACAATCACTGTGCAAGCTTAGGTGGAGGTGAAAAAGAATGCCACTTATGCCGGTTAAATCAACTTTTATGGCTGCAGCAAACGTTAGTAACGTAAAATGTGATGGAGATGTAATCAAAGGTCTTCAATCAATCGATTTTAAAATAATGAAGAGAAGAGAAAATGTCCATGCAATAGGCATTCATGAACGACTAGGAATACACTACGGCGACATGTATGTAACGGGTGTCTTAAGGGTTAGGTCGGCTTATCCCAAATTTGACAAATACATGGGCGACGAGAAGAGTTTCCAACTGGTCACTGAACTTAAAGATCAGACAAGCACCGTCGGAAAAATAACATTCGATGAATGCTACATCGAAAGCAAAAGTTTCTCCATGGAAGTGAATGGAACAGCACTAACCGAGTACGCTTTCACAGCGACCAGAATTAGGCAAGAAATGGGTGACACTACCGTAGACTTTGGAAAGATTCCAGGCGTTTAATACTTCAAATATTAATGCAGAAAAGAGCAACAGCTGTCAAATTTGATGAGAGGAGATAGGTAAATGCCAAAACTGACTAAACAGGCTATCCTTGAAGGCACCAATTCAAGAGAGACGCTAGTGGTTAAAGAATACGATAACTCCGAAGTTGTAATCCGTCCTTTATCCGACGGAGAATTAACTAAAATCTTCGAAGTTATCGGAAATGTCGCCTTGAAAAAGGATGGAACTCCAAACCTGAACAAGGTTGACATCTACAAGAATTTCGAAGCATTGAGATTAGCTCCTAGCATGGGACTTGAAGACCCCAAGCTTAGCGCAGAAGATGTAGCCAAAATGAAGTTTGGAGTTCCAGAGTTCATTGGAATGAAAGTCCTAGAGTTAAGCGGAGTAACTGGGGAAAACGCACAAAAAAAAAGTTAACTATCGAAAAATTCGTTAGAACCCCTGACGGCATTGAATTAGCTGCATTATGCATCGACTGCGGATATAAATTCGCGGAGCACCCCAGAGACCTCACGAGAGACCAGATACTTTTTCTAACAGCAAGCATGGCGTATCGCATCGAACAGCAACAGAATGCGAAGCTAGCGGCGGAGGGATATTCGAGAATAGTTGTCACCCCAGACGAAGAAGAGACTGAATAAGACATGGGAGAAAAAAATTTCCTCCAGAAACCATTCAATCTCGCGTTGTCTAGTCAACACCTTATAGAACGCTTACTTGAGAATAGTCAAAGCGTCGAAAAAGTTCCAGCTGTAATTACAGTAGTTTTCTCGTATTTGGATATAGTCTACCGAGTAATCACTTATGAAGTTGATGTCTACAGAGCCATCCAAGGATTCACAATAACCCATTTTGAGTATTTATTTCCGAGTTATTTTGGACTTGAAGCGACAAATGAACATGAAGAAAAAAGCGCTGATCGTATTACGAGGATGTCTCCTATTTCTTTCCTTTTTAACATTTCAATGTTTCAAACTGAGAAACCTCAAGCAGAAAAAGGCTTGAGACCGCAAGAAACACCAGGGCGTCCAAAATCTAAAGATCGCAAAGAAACAGCTGAAACTTCACGAAAAATCGCTTGGCATCCTCAGCCTGAAAGCATCTTCAACCATGTAATCAATCTTCAGAAAGAGCTAGCAACCATACTATCAGGGAAGGTTCAGAAAGCCTCGGGTGCATTTTTAGAAATCCAAAAACAGGCAATGCATTTTACATCAGTCGCCACGGAACCAAAGGCTGCGATTCCCAGCAAAACCATTACTCTCGCATCTGTTATTCCTGAAGTTTCAGCATTTATGGCTCCCGAAGAAATCGAATCACAAAAGACCAAGGAACTACAAATGCCACTCATCTGTCAAAAGAAGCAGAAAACAGATAGGAAAATTGTGACGGAAGAGTTTGAAGAAACCGAACTAGCACCTCTTCAATGGATTATTGAACTCCAAAAGCGAATCGCCACAAGAACCCTTTCAACAATGGAAAAAAAGACGCAGTTACTGCCACCTGCAAAATTGGTTTCTGAAACGTTTGTCTCGTCCAAAAACCAAACCACACTTCCAGTAGGAATTGCAACTGAAGAGGTCATTCCTGCAGAACGAAAGATATCATTAAATGTTAAAAAAACTCCATCGTCAAGATTGATTGAATCATCTGCTGAAAGAGAAGAAGTGGTTTCGCGTCGGCCCGCTGTTCATATTCTTGAAGAAACAGTCGTCTTACGAAAGCTTCCCTCGCTAATCGAATATGTCCAAATGGTACCTGCTCTCATTTTGGCTAAAAGTATTGAGGAAGCACAAGTTCCTCGTCTTCCGCATATACAAGTAGCGGATGAAACCGCTCAATCCCAGAGCCCTCACACTTCTGATGTCGAAAGCGCTGAAAACAAGCTAGTGATATCTCATCTCATTGCACACCTAAATTCGTTGCCTGCTTTAACTCTTGAAGGGCGTAAAGCCTTCATCACTACCGAGAAGGCTGATATTCCTTTTGTAATACCTGCGTCATTGTCCGCTCCCTCTCTCGACCAAAAGACTCAAGCGACTGAGATTCGATTAAATGCTTCTCTAATGCCTTCGGCAACGCTGCCAACTTCGTATTTTTCAAGAACACTAAAACCTCTACTCGTTGACCTCCAAAAATTACAGACTATTCTTGCCTCATATTCAAGATCAAAGGTAACGCTAACAAATAGTTTAGTTGAACGTATCCGAAAATCTCAAGCAACACAGGTAGATTTAGTAAAAAAGACAAAAGAACCATTTGCTAACATGACAGAGTTGAAGGCTGAACCGCCTGAAAATAAAATTTCGCTGCTTCCTTCAAATTTCGCTAATACCCCACGTCAGTCATTTCGGAAGATTCAACAAACCGTGGAAGACCATCCAGCTTTGAAAAGGCGTGAAAAGCTAGGACAAGGGCCTCAACGACGAAAAGGGAATAAACAACTTTATCGAGAAGAAAATAGTAAAGTTTTTCAAAGAAGGGCAATTGAAGAGGCAGAAGTTCTCTCATACACTCCAATTCAGCCTTCCCTTTCATTTGCCGAACAAATATCTCAGAAACCAAAAAGGCGAGAGCCTGCAACATTAATTGAAGACATTCAACATGTCTGGGCAATGTATGCCAAAAATCTGCCCGATTTAGCTGTCGCAGGTCCTATTAGGACAACAAAGCTCAGTGAGCTTTCCGCCGGGATGAAAGTATCGGAAATGCTTAAACCTCAAGCCAAAGAGGAGCCTTCTTTTCAAAAAACCAGTGAACCAGTTTATTTCGACCAACAATTTGATTCTTCGAAGAGTTCATTTCGGACTTTTAGAGAGTTTGAGTCGGAGTCTATTGACGTTTCAGTATCTGCCAACACAGCCAATGAAGACTTAATGGAGCTTGAGAGAAAGATTGGCAAAATTCTGTCGGAACAACTCTCAGACAATGGCTTAGCTCCGCCAGTAACAAGCGTGATTCCAAGCGAAGCTAGATCCGGTTTGGGTAGTTCAGGTTTGCCTGACCTGTATGCTTCGCAGACAGCACCTGTTAGACTAGTTGGGCAGGGCAGCCACGGAAACATAAATCTGAATGTCTTTGCGGAGGCTGATGATTTGAGAGAATTAGAAAAGAAGATCCGTCAAATCCTTGCAAAGCAGCTTTGCGGATACTATGGAACTTCGAGGTTATGAGAATAGTCTATGAAAATGAAACTAGACGACGTTGAACTCATAAAACGGGTCGACAAAGACGGAAAAGCAAATGAAATCAGAAGCATCTCAAATCTTGTCGTCTATGGGAAACGTCGACTAGTGGAACTCCAAATCCCAGGTTCCGTGGGTAACGTTTTCCAAGATATGGGAAGAAACCCAATTACAATATCTTTAAACGGCGAACTCACAGGACTACAAGCAACAAAGATCTTGGAGGACCTGAATTCCAAGTTTGAAATGAAGAAGCCTATCAAGTTTTCAACTGACATTGCAACAATTAGTGGAATTACGGAAATTGTGATTGATAACTTCACAATTCACTTTGCTAAGGGTGACCGCCTTGGTATTCGATACTCGATAGTCCTAAGAGAATACACTTCCGCAAATACCGGTTGGAAAAAAGGTCCAGGTGAGACACCGCCCCCGAATCAGGAAGCAGACTCAAAGAGAGAAGTTCAAAACAAAATAAACAAAGTGCTTGAAGAAAACAGGCATGGAGATGAATCAAATGGCTAGCGACGAGGTAATGCGCCCAAACTATGAGGTCACAGTGGGGTCGAAGAAATTTAGCCGAGAAACCGGTTCTGAACTCGTAAGTCTAAGAGTCTCCAGAAACGTCGGGTTGCCCACAGACTCAGCGGAGCTCTGTCTAATCGGAAGCAAAGCGTACTCGTTTAAGAAAGGAGACGACACCAAAGTCAAACTCGGATACGACGATAAAATAGCAACCAATCTTTAAAGGAGCAGTTGAGAACATAAGCCAAGAAATTAACACGGTGCGAATAACTGCGCTAGGTTTAGGCGCGAAGCTTCTCCGTTTAAGGCTTAACAGAATCTACCTCAGCCAGACGGCGGGACAGATAGTTAAGAACATTGCTCAAGAAGCAAAAGCCCAGGTGAAAACCGCTTCTGACGGAATTACCTTTCCAGTTTATGCAATAACGGATAAGATGAATGGTTACGAGCATATTCTGAGGTTGGCTGAAAGATGCAACTTTGATGCCTATTTCACTGAAGATGAACTGCTCGTGTTTAAAGAGTGGGGAAAATCCAAGAATCACTCTCTCAGGTATGGGAAAGAAATAATCCGTCTTGAGGCTTTAGACTATTCACCTTTGTACACTGGCACCAAAGTTTACGGAGAAAGCCCTTCAAGCATCAAAGGATCAGATACGTATCATTGGCTGACTAAGAAAGAGGTGAAAGGCGAAGCTGGAAGCGGCATGGCACTTCTTGTTCAGGACCCCGCTATCAGAGATCAGAAAACTGCAGAGACAGTTGCCAAGGCAAAGATGGAGAAACTGAAGTATACTTTTGGGTTGATTGTTGACACTGTGGGCAATCCCTCAATACAAATTGGAGACACCGTGACTGTTGAGAATGCCCCTTATCCATTTTCAAATAGCACGCTAGAAGTGCGAAGTCTGGAACACAACTTGAGTAAAGAAAGAGGATTTGTGTCAATCGTTACATGCTGGAGTAAGGTGTGACATAATGAGTATAGTTGAAACAATAAGGGTCGTCGCACAGAAAGAAATCACTAAGGTTCATTTGCCAACGTTAGGTCTGGTGACATCAATCTTTCCGCATTCTGGGGCAAGTGACAAAGACAACTACGAGTGTAATGTGAGATTGAAGAACACTGAACTCGAGTTAAGAAAAGTGCCAATCTCGACTCAATGCATAGGTTTAGCAGGAATCCCTCGTGTCGGCGACCTAGTAGTTGTAGTCTTCATTGACGGCGACATAAATGCGCCAATCGTCACGGGAAGACTCTACAACGATGAAGACAGACCGCCTCTAAATAATGCCGAAGAAATAGTTTACGTTCCACCTTACAATACGAATCCTAAAGTCAGAAGAATCTACGTGGAGTTCCCTCAGGGAATAATTCTCAAGGTAACTGATGACGAAGTGGACATTAAAGCTGGAAAAACTAAGATAGTTATAGCCAGAGATGGCGATGTTCTCATAGAGTCAAAGGCGAATGTAAACGTTCTGGCCGATGGAGATGCCTCCTTAAAATCTAAGGGCAACTTCACCATTACAGGTGCAAGTGTAAAAATAGAAAGCGACCAAGATATGAACCTCAAATCTGGGACTGATTTAAAAGTCAACTCCGGAGCAGCAGCTGAATTCAAGTCTTCAGCCACGATGAATGTTGAAGCAAGTGCAACTATGAAAATCAAGGGGGCAACCGTCAGCATAAACTAAGGTGACCTATGATGGCTGAACAATTTGGAATAGGAAAAGACCTAAGATTGCAGTTTGTCGAGTTGGGTGCTGATTTATCGCCTACAAGAAAAGGTGATCTGGATACGGTTGAAAACGAAGACAACCTTCTCCAAGCAATCACGATGAGACTTTCAACCGATCAAGGTGAATTGTACGATATAGGACACGCAGATTATGGTTCACACCTTTTCGAAGTTGTAGGCGAAATAAACAATGAAGTTACAAGAAAAAGAATTGAATTGGTAGTAAGAGAATGCCTCTCTCAAGAATCAAGAATCAAGGAGGTTATCAATGTTTCCGTGCTAACAAACAAATCTGATCCACAACGAGTGGACATCGAAATCACAGTTCTACCAATCGAAAGTAACCACTATCTAACTTTATCATATCCATTTCGTTTGGAGGGATAAAAAAAATGCCGTTTGAAAAAAAAGAATACAGGCAAATCGCGAAAGAAATTTTATCACAGATCACGGGCGGAACTGTTTCTGAAACATTACGTTTCGACAAAAATAATAGAGTCTATAAACTGCACAACGTTCCAATCACTCGGATTGACGCGGTGAATGGAACTTTCGAAGGTGCTGCAAAGCTATTTGAAAAAGGCATTGATTACCGGCTGACCGCTGACGCGATTGAGTGGGTGAGCAAAACCGCTAATCCCGACGATAGTACTTTGTTCACCGTGAATTATTTGTTTTCAATCAATTCGGGAATTACCGACGTAAACGCTGGGAGCGTTACTAGGACAATTGTTGAAGCGATAAGCAGGGAAATAGAGTACCTTTATCTTGAGATGGAACAAGCTTATTTTGCAGGATTTTTAGACACAGCAACTGGAAAAGCGCTGGATTTGGTAGTTTCAATTCTCGGAATCAAGCGTAAACCCCCTCAACCCTCATCTGGTAGTGTGACTTTTGGAAGAAACACTGAACCAGAGATAGTTCCGATAGCAGGCGAAGTGCATCTTTATGATAATTCTCTGGAATACCCCATAACCAGACAACTCATTAAAGGCATCACAAAAATCGAAGGCATCTATAAAGACAAGACAATAGTCTTCGTGCCAAGTGAAGATTTTGCTCTTTTCGGAAGGAACTTACGATGGCTTCCTGAAGGGAAGAAGCCAGATACAAAAACAGTTTTCCGAATCGACTACGAAGCTTACCGTGAAATCGAAATCCCGAAAGGGACGAATGTTTCTGCTCCTTCAACGAAACCCGAGGAAAACACGATATTTACAACCGTCGAAAAAGCGCTGGTTACCCAAACAGCTCCTGGGAAATGGGAGGCTGAAGTTCCAATAGTCTGCACTATTGCTGGACAAAAAGGCAATGTTTTCGCAGGCACCATAGTTGTTATGCCACAACCAATACCTGGAGTTGAATACGTAATTAACAAAGGGGATATAACAAATGGCGTTGAAGCAGAGGAAGACAACGAATTGCGAGAAAGAGCGAAACACTCGCTAGAGTTTGCAGGAAAAGCAACCTATTCCTCCTTGGAAACCGCTATCGAATCCGTGGAAGGGGTCAAATCTATCCTAATCGAAGACATGCCCGAAAACGTTCCAGGAGTCGTGAAGGCAATAATCGACGGCGGCGATATGGAAAAAATAATGCGTGTTATAGACGACACAAGGGCAGCTGGAATTAAAGTGGAAGTTTTCAGACCCGAAATCGTCTACATAAACGCTGATCTTAATCTAGTGCTAGAAAAAGAGGTTGTTCCAGCTTTGGCAGCAGCTGAAACAGAAAAGCGTATACGAAGTTATATTTCCTCATTGGGAATAGGCGCTGACGTGCTTTGCTCAAGAATTGTAGAATCAGTGGTTAGTATTAATGGAGTTTGGGATGTAACCGATTTCACGTTGACCGCTCAAAGAGCTGATGGATCAATTCTTGAAAAGAGAATGGAAAATGTAGATATTGAAAACATCGAGAGGGCTGAGCCCAGAGCAGTTAACATTTCTTTTGAGAGGAGAGGGTAGCGATGAGCAGAGGAGAAAAAATCGGTAACCGATTTCCAAGAATTTACAGAAGTTGGGACAAGGAAAGCCTCTTAGCCATTCTGCTGCAGTCGGTAAGCAATCAGTTGGACGATGCGGATGAAGGGATAACCGAATTGATGAAGGCTCATTGGATTGACACTGCTGAGGGCGAAGATCTTGACAAGATAGGCACCCTTGTCGGAGTGAAACGTGGCTTAGACGAAGATAATTCGCGTTTAAGAGCACATCTGAAAAGGGCAGTGGATGAGTACAAAGGAGGAGGCACGGTTTCTGCAATTCTGGAAGAGTTCAGGCGTGTGCTTAGAGACAGTAAAGACTTGCAGTTAATCGAAAATCCCTTGGCTGAAGCATCAACGGATTTTGTTGTCATAGCAAACGACACATGGTTCCTTGGCAGTAGCAGCATAAAAGATGAAGAGGCCACGATAAGCCTCACAGTGGAAGGCGAAGGACAAGTCAGCAACCCCAAAATAACAAACACGGATACAGGGGAGTTTGTAACCTACAAAGGGCAGTTGAAACAAGGCGAACAACTCATAATTAACAAGAATGGTGCCTCAATTGGGGACAAAGACGTAACGGAAAAAATCACGTCTACCAAACTGTTTACCCTCCAAAGAAAAGGTTCGAGATGGAAATATAGTGAAGCACTTCTCGAACTAATAGGAGTGTTTGACAGCGGGAAATTTGACGAAAACACTTTTGCCCTGGGAGTTCCAACGGTCAGGGTCCGTTTCGAATGGACAAGATCTCAACCTGCAACGTTCACTCTTCAACTGAACTCTCAAACGGTAGCTGCTTCAGGACTTATAACATCTTATTTGGAGAAAACCGCAAATTACCTGAAAGCGGCGGGAGTGAAAGCGATAATCGAATTAACGGAGTGAAAAAAATGACTAAATTCAATCCGATAGTAAAGAACCCGGGAGAAGTTATTCGATCTGAAGATTGGAATAGAATGCAACAAGACATCCAAGCTGACATGGAAGAACTCGCACACAAACTTGATGTCTTAAAAGAGTACATGGACAACATGGAGGAAAGTGCAACGATGCTCAACATGGACAGCCAAATCGGAAAAGCCTACAATCTAGACGAAGTCATTCCTGGAGAGAACTCAAGCTATGAAGCGCCAATAGTGGGGCTCTTAACGAAACAGTTGCTGCGATCGAAAGGAGATATAGGTGACATATGCAGATTCAGCATAGTGGCGCGTCTGGTGCTTTTAGATTATTGGGCTGGCGCAGAGAAGGGAGATCAAAAAGCTTTGGAAGCTACATTCAACTATATCGACGGAACCAACTCAGTCGTAAACGAACTTTTTGTGCATGACAGGCGAAAACTTAGACCAAAAGGATTACAGAACCCCTATCTAGAGTACTTGCTATCGCCAAACGAGTATGTCTGGTACCGCTACCAACTCGTTAACCCAAATCCTGACAAAGAAGTTCTCTCCATCACGTTCAAAAACATCATCTCGGACTGCACCCCAAGAATCGGCAACGTGATTCATTACAGATCAAAGATTATACCAACGAAAGCTTTGACCCAGTGATAAAATGCTTGCAGAAATCGAAGACAAATTAGCTACCATTATTCGCCAAAAACTAACCGATATCCCACCTGGGAATATAGTTATCAACGAAAAACCTACGAAGCCACCATCAATAACTATCTCAAACCTAAAATTCAAATTTAAGAAATCAGAGCTATCTGAAAATTTTGACGAAGGCAAGATTCAATTTGAAGAAAAATTCGACGGCGACGGCGTCAAGAAATCGTTCAAGCTTCAAGAAAGACCACTGAATAAAAGTCTCTGCGTTGAATCGCCACTGGGTGAGGCCCTAAGCCAAAAAACTGACTACTTGGTTAATTCTGAGGAGATTTCCATAGATTTCAAAAAAGCCCCTGTAAGAGGCAAAAGTAATGTTTGTGTGAGATATGAGTCCGCAAAAAACGTGATGACCCTAAGAACCATCAAAGTCAAAGCACTTTACGCAATTGACATTTTTGGGGTAGATCTGAATCAAGCTGATTCGATTGGTGAAAGAATTGTCACTTCCCTTTTAACTGCTGAAGATGGACTTCTAGCCGACGGCTTAGAAATCAAGCCAATAGGCGGAATTGTTTTGCTAGATGACATCGGGAAAACTGCAAAAATACGCCTTCAGTATGTAATAGAGAAAGAAATGCAAGTAAAAGAAGTCGTAGGACCAATAGAACAAATAGAAATCAAAGGCAGGACCGTGAAGTAGTGATGCTTCGTGTTTCAGGGGAAGCAAAGTTGTGGACGAAAATACCGCATAGAAAACCTATCACACTTCTAGTTGATTTCCAAGAATTACTAACGACAGGGTTATTTTGTTTGAGTAGAGATCAACATGCCGCCTGCCAAGGTCTTTTGCTACGGCGTTTCAAACATGATGGTATGTAACAAAAAAGAAATTAGATAGGTAATATGAGACATTAAAGAATTGGAA